>NZ_JBIVDZ010000004.1:0-601997 GCF_044747345.1 Streptomyces sp. NPDC090088
CAAGCCCTCGACCAACTCACCCAAACCTGCACCGCACAAGGCATCCGCGTCCGCCGCGTCCACGTCGACTACGCCTCCCACTCCCCCCAAGTCGACGCGTTCCACGAGGAGATCACCACCGCGCTGGCCGACATCCGCCCCCGACAGGCCACGCTCACCATGATCTCCACCGTGACGGGCGAACCCGTCCAGGGTCCCGAACTGGACGCCGCCTACTGGTACAAGAACCTCCGCCGCCCGGTGCTCTTCCACCAGGCCCTCACCCACCTCCTCGACACCGGACACCGCACCACCATCGAAACCAGCCCCCACCCCGTCCTCACCCCCGCCATCGAGGAGACGGAGATCGCCACGGCGCTCTACACGCTCCGTCGCGACCACGGCACCTCCGCCGACTTCACCACCGCCCTCGCCCAGGCCCACGTCACCGGCACCACCCCCACCTGGGCCGGCCAGACCCCCGGCCACCCCGTGCCTCTCCCCACCTATCCCTTCCAACACCAGCGCTACTGGCTGGAGTCGAGCCCGCTCGCCGCTCGTGAGCCGCAGCCCGTGGTCACCTCGGCAGCGGAGGACAGTGCTCCGCGGGACCGGTTCGCCGCGCTCTCGCCGTACGAGTTGCTCGACGAGATGCTGAACCTCGTCCGGCTGCACGCGGCCGTGGCGCTCGGGCACGACTCGCCGGAGCCGATCGTCCCCGAACGGACCTTCCAGGAGCTGGGCTTCGAGTCGCTGACGGCGGTCAACCTGCGGCGGCGGCTGGTCGCGGCGACCGGCTTCGAGCTGCCGGTGAGCGTGGCCTTCGACCATCCGACGCCCCTGTTGCTGGCCGAGCATCTCGCCGGGCTGGTGGGCGGCGGGAGCGACGACGGCCTGGCCGACGCGACGGACGACGAACTGTTCGCCCTGATCGACGCCGACGGCTCGCAGGAGGCGCGATGAGCGACGAGGCACGGCTGCGGGAGTACCTGCGCAAGGCCACGGCCGCGCTGCAGGAGGAGCGGCGGAAGGTGGGCGAGCTGGGTGAGCGGCTCGCCGAGGCGGAGCGGTCGCGCGGGCGGGATCCGGTCGTGGTGGTCGGGATGGGCTGCCGCTGGCCCGGGGGCATCGACACCCCGGAGGCACTGTGGCGGGCCCTGGTGGAGGAGCGGGACTGCCTGTCCCCGTTCCCCGCCGGGCGGGGCTGGGACGTCGAGGGCATGTACGACCCGGAGCCGGGGGTCCCGGGCCGGTGCAGCGTGCGGGAGGGCGGGTTCCTGGAGGCCGCCGGGGTGTTCGACGCGGAGTTCTTCGGTTACTCGCCGGAGGAGTCCGCGGGGACCGATCCCCAGCAGCGGCTGCTCCTGGAGACCGCGTGGGAGGCCGTGGAGAGCGCGGGGATCGATCCGTCGACGCTGTCCGGGTCGTCCACGGGCGTGTTCGTGGGCCTCACCCCGCAGGGGTACGCGGGGACGGACGGCGGGCGGGAGCGGCCGGAGGAGGGCACGGACTATCTGGCCGTCGGGACGCTGCCCAGTGCCGCGTCCGGCCGGGTCGCGTACGCCCTGGGGCTGCACGGCCCGGCGCTCACCGTCGACACCGCCTGTTCCTCCTCGCTCTCGGCGCTGCATCTGGCCCGGCGCTCGCTGCTGTCGGGAGAGTGCTCGCTGGCGCTGGCCGCCGGGGTGACCGTGATGGCCGTACCCGATGTGTTCCTGGAGCACAGCAGGCTGAGCGCGCTGGCCCGGGACGGGCGGACGAAGCCGTTCTCGGCCGAGGCCGACGGCGGCAACTGGGCCGAGGGCGTGGGGGTGTTGCTCCTTGAGCGGCTGTCGGACGCCGAGCGCGGCGGGCATCCGGTGCTGGCGGTGGTGCGTGGCTCGGCGGTGGGACAGAACGGCACCAGCAACGGCCTGGCCGTGCCCAACGGACCGGGGCAACGGCGGGTGATGGCACGGGCGTTGGCGGACGCCGGACTGTCGGGCGCGGACGTGGACTATGTCGAGGCGCACGGCACCGGCACCCCGCTGGGGGACGTGATGGAGGCGGAGGCGATGCTCGCCGTCTACGGCCGGGAGCGCCCGCCGGAGCGGCCGCTGCTGTTCGGGTCGGTCAAGTCCAACCTGGGCCATGCGCAGTCGGCGTCCGGGATGGCCGGGATCATGAAGGCGGTGCTCGCGCTCGGGTACGGCACGGTGCCCGCGACCCTCAACTGCGAGCCGCCGCTGGAGACCGTGGCGCGCAGCGGCGGGGCGCTGCGGCCGGTGCCGGCCGCCGTGCCGTGGCCGCGGACGGACCGGCCCGAACGGGCGGCCGTGACGGCGCTCGGCGCGGGCGGCACCAACGGGCATGTCGTCCTCGAAGCCCCCGCCCACCCGCCGTGGCCGGCGGACGCGCCCCCGGGATCACCGGATGTACGGCCGCTGCCCTGGCTGCTGTCCGCGAAGGACCCGGCAGCCCTGCGCCGGCAGGCCCGCAGACTCCTCGCCCACCTCGACGGGCACCCGGCGCGCTGGTCCGACGCGGACATCGCGTACTCCCTCGCGGTGACCCGCGGTGTCTTCGCGCACCGGGCGGCCGTGGTCGGGGCCGACCGGGGACAGTACCTCGCCGGGCTCCGGGCGCTGGCGGACGGCGAGCCGTCCCTGTGGGTGCGGTCGGGGGCCGCCCGCACCGGCCGGACGGCGCTGGTCTGCGCCGACCCCGGCCCGGCCGGCCTGCCCGCCTACGACCGGCTGCCCTGGGAGTGGCCGGCCTTCCGGGACGCCGTAGCCGATCTGGACGAGGCGCTCGTCCCGTACACCGACGGGCGGCCGCTGGCGAAGCTGCTGCCGGCGACGGGACCGGACGCGCCGGTGGCCGCGTTCGCGCTGCACGTGGCGTACGCCTGGCTGTGGCAGGCCTGCGGGGTGGGTCCGGCGGCGCTGCTCGGCGAGGGCCGGGCCGGGCGCTGGGCCGCCGCCCATCTGCGCGGCGACCGCACCCTGGGGGCGGCACTCGCCGGGCTCACGGGCGGCGACGCACCACCGGACGAGCCCGCCCCGGCGGGCCCGGACTCCGCACCGATCCGCCTGCCCGCCGCGCCGGGTGCCCAGCTCGATTCCTTCGCACACCAGTTGGCCGGCGCCTTCGTCTCCGGGGTCCGGCTCGACCGGGAGGCGGTCTTCGGCGGGCCCGGAGTGCGGCGGGTTCCGCTGCCGACCTATCCGTTCGCCGGGGCGCACCACTGGTACGCCCCGCCCACCGACCGCTCCCCCGAACAGAGGTGATCCGCCATGTCGTTGACCGACGCCGTCCTGTCCGGGGCCTCCCCCGGCGACCTGGAACGCGCCTCGCTGCCCGCGCACTTCACCGCCGCACATCTGCGGGTGGAGGACGAGGAGGTGTTCGGCGACGTCCCTGACAAGGACGTCCGCCGCACCCTGCGCGTCGGCGAGGTCCCGATGCCCGAACTCGCCCCGGACGAGGTGCTGGTCGCCGTCATGGCCAGCTCGATCAACTACAACACGGTGTGGTCGGCGAAGTTCGAGCCGCTGTCCACCTTCCGCTTCCTGCGCGCGTACGGCCGCGAGGGCGGCTGGGCGGCCCGGCACGATCGGCCGTTCCATGTGCTGGGTTCGGACGCGGCCGGGGTGGTCGTGCGGACGGGCACCGGGGTGCGGCGCTGGCGGATCGGCGACCACGTGATGGTCAACGCGGCCCGGGTGGACGACCAGGAGCCGGCCAACCAGGCGGACGGCATGCTGGGCGAGCACCAGCTGGCCTGGGGGTACGAGACGAACTACGGCGGACTCGCCCACTACGCGGTGGCGCGGGCCAGCCAGCTCATCCCCAAGCCCCCGCACCTGACCTGGGAGGAGGCGGCGACGATCCCCGCCTGCGCGGGCACCGCTTACCGCATGCTGGTCAGCGACCGGGGCGCCCGGATGAAGCAGGGCGACGTGGTGCTGATCTGGGGCGCCTCGGGCGGGCTCGGCGCCTACGCGGCGCAGCTGGTGAAGAACGGCGGCGGGATCGCGGTGGGCGTGGTCGGCTCGGAGGAGAAGGCGCGGGCCGCCCGGAAACTCGGCTGCGACGTCGTCGTGAACCGGCAGGACGTCGGCGTCGGCGACGACGAGGGCGACGATCCCGAGCTGACGCTCAAGGCCGGCAAGCGCATCGGGCGGATCGTCCGGGACGCGGTCGGTACGGACCCTGACATCGTGTTCGAGCATGTCGGCCGGTCCACGTTCGGTATCTCGGTGTTCGTGGTCAAGCGCGGCGGAACGGTCGTGACCTGCGGCTCCAGCACCGGTTACGTCCACCAGTTCGACAACCGCTATCTGTGGATGCGGCTCAAGCGCGTCCTCGGCAGCCATGTCGCCAACCTCCAGGAACAGGTCGAGTGCGCCCGGCTGTTCGCGCTCGGCGGGCTCGCCCCGGCGCTGTCCTCACTGTTCCCGCTGGACCGGGTCGGCGAGGCGACCCGGCTGGTGCAGCTCAACCGGCACATCGGCAAGGTCGGTGTGCTCTGTCTCGCCCCCGAGCCCGGCCTCGGCGTCACCGCACCGGGCCTGCGCGCCCGGATCGGTGAGGAGGCCCTGAACCCGCTGCGGGAGTTCGCGGCCGATCCGGCCACCCTCAGCTGACGTACACCCTTTATCCGGAAAGGCGGATCCCATGACCGACTCCACCCAGACGCTGCCCGTGCCGGAGGCCGTCGGCAAGCTGTACGACCGGCTCACCCTGACCGCGCTGAACGACGGCACGTTCAACCCCAACATCCACATCGGCTTCTGGGACACCCCCGACTCCACGGCCACCCTGGAGGAGGCGGTCGACCGGCTGACCGACGTGCTGATCGAGCGGCTGCTGGTGGACGACTCGGCGCACGTCCTCGACCTGGGCTGCGGGGTCGGCGGCCCCGGCATCCGGGTGGCGCGGCGGACGGGCGCCCGGGTCACCGGGATCAGCATCAGCCAGGAGCAGGTGAAGACCGCCAACCGGCTGGCCGCGGAGGCGGGCCTCGCCGACCGGGCGGAGTTCCGGCACGCCGACGCGATGAAACTCCCCTTCGAGGACGGCACGTTCGACGCCGTGATGGCCCTGGAGTCGATCATCCACATGCCCGACCGGGAGCAGGTGCTCACCGAGGTGGCGCGGGTGCTGCGGCCGGGCGGCCGGCTGGTGCTGACCGACGTGTTCGAGCGGGCGCCGAAGCAGGCGGTGCCCCACCCGTCCATCCAGAAGTTCTGCCGCAACTTCATGGTGACGCTCGCCGACGCCGACGACTACGTCGCCATGCTGCACCGGGCGGGCCTCAGGCTGCGCGGGCTGCTCGACATCACCGAGCACACCATGCAGCGCACCTTCACCGAACTGGCCCGCCCGAGCGCCGGCACCGAGCGCCCCGAGGCCCTCGGCCAGACCAACCTGCCGGATCTGTTCCGGCCGTCCGACATGGTGGGCGTCGACGAGTTCGGCTGCCTGCTGGTGGCGGCGGTACGCCCCTGACCGCAGGGGCGCCGCTCCCCCCGGCCGGCCGCCGGGCCCCCTCCCGGCGGCCGGCCGCGTGACCTCGGATCCACGACGGCACCGGTGGGCGCCGGGAACGCGTGCCTCGGCAGGCCGCGCTCACCGGCCCTGCCGGCGGATCCGCGCCTATCGCCGCCCCCTCCTCGTCCCACACGTCCCGCGCCCCTGGCCCCCGTACACCCCGTCCCCCGTCCGGCCCAACGCCGCTCAGCCAGAAGAGGCGGGCGCGCGTGACCGGTGTGACCGTGGTGGAAGGTATGGGCGCGCGCACGGATCCGAGGAGGCTGCATGGCCGAGGGACTGGTCGACGGCAGAGCGCCCCGCACTGCCCTGGCGGACGGCTTCGACCGGCCCGCGCCGACCTTCGAACAGATGAGCGCCGTCGCCGATGCCGTCCTCTACGAGGGCTACCTCCTCTACCCCTATCGGCGGTCCTCGCCGAAGAACCGTGCCCGCTGGCAGTTCGGGGTGCTGTTCCCCCGGGACTGGGTGGAGGCCGACGACCCGGTCAACCCGGGCGTGTCGGGTTCGGCGGACTCCTGGTACCAGCAGACCGAGTGCCTGCTGCGGGTACGACGGCCGGACGCGACCGTGCGGCTGCGCGTGCGGTATCTGCAGCTGCAGCACAAGCAGGTCGAGGACGCCGAGCGACGCCCGGTCGAGTCGCTGACCTGCGACGACGGCACGGTGCAGCTCACGTTCGAGGAGGCGGTGCCGCGCGAGGCCGACCTCGTGGTCCCCCTGGCCGAGGGTGTGCGCACGGTCCGGGTGAGCGCCCCGGCCGGTACCGGCGGCGAGCCGCTGCCCTGCGGCGGCGGGCGGGTCGTGCGCCGCCGGGAGGAGGTGCGGGCGAGCACCACGCTGGAGGCGGAGCGGCTCGGCGCGGACCTGTTCCGGATCCGGGTGCGCACCGCCAACGAGGGCCGTGCGGCGGATCCGCGCGCCCCCCGTGACCAGGCGCTCCGTCAGGCCCTCATCGCCACCCACACCCTGCTGGGCGCCGAGGGCGCGGAGTTCGTCTCCCTGATCGACCCGGGCCCGGCCCTCCAGGAGGCCGCCCGGAACTGCCACAACGACTTCACCTTCCCGGTGCTGGGCGGTCCGCCTCCCGCCGTCGCCCGCGAGGACGGCTCGGTGTCCGCCCTGCTGCTCTCCTCGCCGATCATCCTCCCCGACCATCCGCAGGTGGCGCCGGAGAGTCCGGGGGATCTGCACGACGCCGGTGAGATCGACGAGATCCTCACCCTGCGCACGATGCTGCTGACGGACGAGGAGAAGCGGGAGGCCCGGGCCACCGACGCGCGGGCCGCCGAGATCCTCGACCGGGTCGACACCATGCCGCCGGAGGTCTTCGGCCGGCTGCACGGAGCCATCCGCTCGCTCGGCCCCGCCGACCGTCCCGCTCCCGTCGACCGTCCCGCTCCCGCCGGGCGCCCCGCCTGGTGGCAGGAGGGCGCCGACGACGGGCTCTCCCCGGCCACCGACACGGTTCTCGTCGACGGTGTGCGGGTCGGCGGCGGCGCCCGGGTACGGCTGCGGCCGCGCGGCCGGGGTGCTGACGCCCAGGACATGTTCCTCGTCGGCCGCACCGCGACCGTGGCCGCCGTCTTCCACGACGTGGACGGCAGCACCCACCTCGCCGTCACCGTCGACGACGACCCGGCGGCCGAACTGCACGGCTGGTACGGCCGTTTCCACTACTTCCGGCCCGACGAAGTCGAGCCGCTCGGGGGCACCGACGTCCCGGATCCAGCGACGGCGGCCGAGCCGTCCCCGGGGCCCTCTCCATCGGAGGCCTAGCGCATGAGCACCCACAACGGCACCACCACCGCCGTCGGCGGCGAACCCGCCCGGACCGGCGAACACCAGGGGTTCGACGAGATCACCATCCTGTGGATCTCCGAGGGCATGAGCTGCGACGGCGACACCGTCTCCGTGACGGCGGCCGACCAGCCGTCCATCGAGGACCTGGTGCTCGGCCTGATCCCGGGGATGCCGAAGGTCAACCTGGTCAACAAGGTGCTCTCGCCGAGCCTGGGCGGCGAGGACTTCCTCGCCCCCTACCGGAAGGCGGCGCGGGGCGAACTGGAACCGTTCATCCTGGTCATCGAGGGCTCGATCCCGAACCAGAACATCATCGAGGGCGACGGCTACTGGACGTCCTTCGGCAACGACCCGGAGACCGGCCAGCCGCAGACCCTCAACGACTGGATCGACCAACTGGCGCCCAAGGCCTGGGCGGTGGTGGCCGTCGGCACCTGCGCCACCTTCGGCGGCATCCACGCCATGGCCGGCAACCCGACCGGCGCCATGGGTCTCGCGGACTACCTGGGCTGGGAGTTCAAGTCCCAGGGCGGGCTGCCGGTGGTGAACATCCCGGGCTGCCCGGTGCAGCCGGAGAACTTCATGGAGACCCTGGTCTGGGTGCTCTACCACGCCGCCGGCACCGCCCCGCCGCCCCCGCTGGACCACATGCTGCGCCCGCAGTGGCTGTTCGGCCGCACGGTCCACGAGGGCTGCGACCGCGCCGCCTACTACGAGCAGGCGACCTTCGCGGCGGACTACAACTCCCCCAAGTGCCTGGTGAAGACCGGCTGCTGGGGTCCGGTGGTGAACTGCAACGTGCCCAAGCGGGGCTGGATGGCCGGCATCGGCGGCTGCCCCAACGTCGGCGGCATCTGCATCGGCTGCACCATGCCGGGCTTCCCGGACGCGTTCATGCCGTTCATGGACGAGCCGCCCGGCGGCACCCTCTCCTCGCTCGCGATCAAGCCGTACGGGGCGGTCATCCGCCGGCTGCGCGGCTTCACCAACGAGCTGGTGAACCACGAACCCAAGTGGCGCCACAACAAGCGCAAGCTCACCAGCGGTTACGCCCCGCGCTGGCGCCCCTGACGCGCCACGGTCAGTCCCCCCACCCCCAGTCCCCCACAGCAAAGGTCAGCGAACGCCGATGACAACCGAGGCCCGGCAGAAGGGGCGCAAGCCCGCGCAGATCGTGGACATGTCCTGGGATCCGATCACCCGGATCATCGGAAACCTGGGCATCTACACGAAGATCGACTTCGCCAACCGGGAGGTGGTGGAGTGCCACAGCACCTCCTCCCTCTTCCGCGGCTACTCCGTCTTCATGAAGGGGAAGGACCCGCGCGACGCGGGGTTCATCACCTCCCGCATCTGCGGCATCTGCGGCGACAACCACACCACCTGCTCCGACTACGCCCAGCAGATGGCGTACGGCGTCAAGCCGCCGCCGCTCGCCGAGCACATCGTCAACCTCGGCGAAGCGGCCGAGTACATGTTCGACCACACGATCTTCCAGGACAACCTGGTCTTCGTGGACTTCTGCGAGCAGATGGTCAAGGCCACCAACCCGAGCGTGCTGGCCCGCGCGCAGAAGACGAACGCGCCGCGCGGTGACATCCACGGCTACCGGACCATCGCGGACATCATGAAGGCCTTCAACCCCTTCGAGGGCGAGGTCTACAAGGAGGCCCTGAAGGTCTCCCGGACCACCCGCGAGATGTTCTGCCTGATGGAGGGCCGCCATGTGCACCCCTCCACGCTCTATCCGGGCGGTGTCGGCACCATGCCGTCGCCGACCGCGTTCACCGACTACCTCAGCCGGCTGATGCACGTCATCGACTTCGTGAAGAAGGCCGTCGCCATGAACGACGACGTCTTCGACTTCTTCTACGAGGCGCTGCCCGGCTACGAGGAGGTCGGCAAGCGCCGCATCCTGCTCGGCTGCTGGGGTGCCTGGCAGGACCCGAAGGTGGTCGACTACAAGTACGAGAACATGGACCGCTGGGGCAAGGCCATGTACGTCACCCCGGGCATCATCGTCGACGGCAAGCTGGTCACCAACAACCTCGTCGACATCAACCTCGGCCTCAGGATCATGCTGGGCTCCTCGTTCTACGAGGACTGGGTCAACGAGGACCCGTTCGTCACCCACGACCCGCTCGGCAACCCGGTCGACATGCGCCACCCGTGGAACCAGACGACCCTCCCGGTGCCGCAGAAGCGGGACTTCGAGGGCAACTACAGCTGGGTGATGAGCCCCCGCTGGTTCGACCAGCGCACCGGCGACCACCTCGCCCTGGACACCGGCGGCGGCCCGCTGGCCCGGCTCTGGTCGACCGCGCTGAGCGGCCTCGTCGACACGCCGTACATCAAGGCCACCGGGCACAGCGTGCGCATCTCGCTGCCCAAGGGCGAGACGCTGCCGGAGACCACGCTGGAGTGGAAGATCCCGAAGTGGTCCAACACCCTCGAACGGGACCGCGCCCGGCCGTACTTCGTCGCCTACGCGGCGGCCATGGCCCTGCAGTTCCTGGACGAGGCGATGGGCCTGGTCCGGTCCGGCGACACCAAGGTGTTCGAGGACTTCGAGGTGCCGGACGAGGCGATCGGCTGCGGCTTCCACGAGGCCGTGCGCGGGGTCCTCTCCCACCACCTGGTGATCAAGGACAAGAAGATCGCCAACTACCACCCGTACCCGCCGACCCCGTGGAACGCCAGCCCCCGCGACAAGTTCGGCACCCCCGGCCCCTACGAGGACGCCGTCATGAACCAGCCGATCTTCGAGGAGAACGGCCCGGACGACTTCAAGGGCGTCGACATCATGCGCACGGTCCGCAGCTTCGACCCCTGTCTGCCGTGCGGTGTCCACATGTACACGGGCAAGGGCAAGACCCTGACGGTCACGCACTCGCCGACGTACGGGGCGAACCATGGCTGAGGGCCGGCTCGACGGCCCGGCGGTCGAGGCCAGGCTGGCCCGTCTGGACTCGCTCCTTGAGGGCCTGGAGTCCGTTCCGGGCCCGGCCGGCGGCAAGGCGGTCGAGGCGGTGCGGCTGCTGACCGAGGTCTACGGCGAGGCGCTGGCCCGGGTCCTCGACCGGGCGGACGCACCGCTGGCCGACCGCCTGGCCGACGACGAGCTGCTCGACCACCTGCTGGTCCTGCACGACATCCACCCCGACTCCCCCGAGCGCCGGGCCGCCCGCGCGGTCGAGCGGCTGCGCCCGGCGGTTCAGGAGCGCGGCGGCGACGTCGAGTGGGCCGGGGTGGAGGGCGAGGTGGGCCGGGTGCGGCTGGCCACCGGCAGCGGTTGCGGCTCCGGGTGCGGCGGAGGTACCACGGAGGTGGCCGACGCGGTCCGGGAGGCGGTGCTCGCCGCGGCCCCCGAGCTGTCCGACGTGCAGCCGCTGCCGCAGGCTCCGGCGCCCGCCTTCGTCCCGCTGGACTCCCTGCGCCGGCCACAGGAGGCCCGGTGACCACCGACGGAGCCCTGGCCCGCCTCATCCGTTCCGCGGCCGACCACCGGCCGGCCGCGGCGGCGGAGGTGTGCGACCTGTGCGCCGCCCCGGTCTCCGCCGACCACTCACATCTGTACGACACCGGGCAGGCGGAGGTCCGCTGCGCCTGCCGGCCCTGCTCGGTGCTGTTCGCGGAGACCCCCCGGGGCGAGGGCCACTTCCGGCTGATCCCCACCCGCCGGGTCCGCCTCCCGAAGGTCGACACCGCGGCCCTCGGGGTCCCGGTCGGCCTGGTCTTCTTCGTACCGCGCACCGACGGCTCGGTCACCGCGGAGGGGCCGAGCCCGGCGGGGGCCATGCGCTGGCAGGTGGACGCGGCGGCCTGGCAGCGGGCGGTCGCGGGCTGCCCGCCGCTGGCCGGCATGACCCCCGATGTCGAGGCGCTGCTGGTCAACACGGTCCACGGCCTGGACCACCACTGGATCGTCCCGGTCGACGACTGCTTCCGCATGCTCGCGGTGGTCCGCCGGGAATGGCGCGGGCTCTCCGGCGGCGGCCGGATGTGGCCGGCCGTGGAGCGTTTCTTCGAGGAACTCACCGAGCGGCCCTGAGCCGAACGGCCTCGACGAACGGCAACACCGGAAGGAGAAACCGCATGGGCAACATCAGAGTGGGCCGAGCCCAGGCAAGGCCCGACACACCGTCCCACGTGCCCGGCATACACCAGGGCAACGAGGGGCCGTACAAGAAGCAGACCGGACACCACCAGGACGGCACCGCCGACGCGCGGCGCTCGACCAACATCGACTGGAAACGTCATGACGTCCTCCTGGACGTCATGCCGAACATCCCGCCGGGATGACACAGATCAGGGAGTTCCCCGGATGTTGATCCAACGGAAAAGAGCAGGAACGACGGCTCAGCGCGTGCTGACCGCCGAGGTCGCCGTGGTCAGCGCGCTGGTCCTGGCGCTGGCCGTCAGCCAGCTGCCCAGCCTCGTGCGTGAGCTGAAGATCTGGCGCATCGCCGGTGGCCTGCGCGCGGGCAACCGGTATCCGTGAGTCCGGCGTGCACGAACTGTCGATCGCGACCGCGATCGTGGAGCAGGCCGACGAGTGGGCCCGGACGGACGGGGCGGACACCGTGTCGACGGTGTCCGTCCGGGTCGGCGAGCTGTCGGGGGTCGTACCTGACGCGCTGGACTTCGCCTTCGAGATGGCCCGGGACGGCACCGCCCTGGCCGGCGCCCGGCTCGTGGTCGAGCAGGTGACCGCGCGGGCCTGGTGCGATCCCTGCGGCGAGGAGTTCGCCGTGGGCATGCCGCCGTTCTTCTGGTGCCCACGCTGCGACCGGCCCTCCACCGAGCTGCGCAGCGGCCGGGAGCTGGAGATCACCGCGGTCGAGTGACCCCGCGGGTGCCGGCCGGCACCCGCGGGGTCCGCGCGCTCCGCTCAGCAGATCCGGGGCAGCTGCTCCCCGAGCGGCATGTCGACGACGCGGGTGCCGCCCAGGCCGGTGGCGGCCACGACCATCCCGGGGTGCTCCGTCACGCACGTGCCGATGCGGGCCGCGCCCGCCCCCTGCGGATGGGCGCGCATGGCGTCAAGCACGGCCTCGGCCTCCGTCGGCGGGACGAAGGCCACCAGGCGGCCCTCGTTGGCGACGTAGAGCGGGTCGAGCCCGAGGAAGCCGCAGGCGTTGGCGACGGCGTCCGGCACCGGGATCGCCCGCTCGTCGAGCCGCACCCCCGTTCCCGAGGCGCGGGCGATCTCGTTCAGCGAGGCGGCGAGGCCGCCGCGCGTCGGGTCGCGCAGGACGTGGACGTCCGGGGTGACGTCCAGCATGGTGGCCACCAGGTCGGCCAGCGGCGCGGTGTCGCTGGCGATCTCGACGCCGAACTCCAGCCCCTCGCGCACGCTCAGCACGGCGACCCCGTGCAGTCCGATCGGCCCGCTGACGATCACGGCGTCCCCGGGCCGGGCCCGCTGCGGCCGGATGTCGACCCGCTCGGGGACCAGGCCGACCCCGGCGGTGGTGACGTACACGCCGTCCCCGTGTCCGGCCTCGACCACCTTGGTGTCGCCGGTGGCGATGGTGACCCCGGCGGTCTCGGCCGCCGCCCCCATGGCCCGCGCGACGCGCTCGACGACGGCCAGCTCCACGCCCTCCTCCAGGACGAACGCGGCGGAGAGGTAGGCGGGCCGGGCGCCGCTCATCGCCAGGTCGTTGACCGTGCCGTTGACGGCGAGGTCGCCGAGGCAGCCGCCGGGGAAGAAGAGCGGCCGTACGACGTAGGAGTCGGTGGAGAGGGCGAGCCGGGCGCCGCCGAGGTGCAGGACGGCCGAGTCGGTCATCCCGGCGAGGAGGGCGTTGCCGTAGGCGGGGGTGAAGACCTGCTCGATCAGTTCGGCGGAGAGGGCGCCCCCGCCGCCGTGGCCCATCACCACGACCGGCTGGTCGCGGATCGGTGCCGGACACATCCAGTTCGCGGGGTCGACGACGGTCTGCTCAGCCAACGGAGTTCATCTCCTCGCGCGGGGGGGCCGGTTCGGACATCCGGCGGTAGAGGTAGTAGGCGGCGCAGGCGCCCTCGCTGGAGACCATGGTGGCGCCGAGCGGGGTGCGCGGGGTGCAGGTGGTGCCGAAGGCCGCGCAGTCGGTGGGCTTGATCAGTCCCTGGAGCACCTCGCCGGCCCGGCACTCGGCCGGTTCCTCGGTGCGGATGCCGGTGACGTCGAAGCGGTGCTCGGCGTCGTGGTCCCGGTAGGCCTCGCTGAGCCGCCAGCCGCTGGCGGGGATGCGGCCGATGCCCCGCCAGTTGCGGTCGGTGACCTCGAAGACCTCCTCGATCATGGCGATCGCGGCCGGGTTGCCGTCCGGCCGGACGGCCCGGGCGTAGGCGTTCTCCACCCGGTGCTCGCCGCGCTCCAGCTGGCCCACCGTGCGGCGGATGCCCTCCAGGATGTCGAGCGGTTCGAACCCGGTGACGACGATGGGGACGCGGTGCCGTTCGGCCAGTTCCGGGTACTCGGCCATGCCCATCACGCTGCACACGTGCCCGGCGGCCAGGAAGCCCTGCACCCGGCAGGCGGGGGCGGTCATGATGGCCTCGACGGCCGGGGGGACCCGGACGTGGGAGACCAGCAGGGTGAAGTTGGTCAGGCCCAGGCGCCTGGCCTGGTGGACGGCCATGGCGTTGGCTGGGGCGGTGGTCTCGAAGCCGATGGCGAAGAAGACCACCTGCTTGTCCGGGTGGCGCCGGGCGAGCTGGAGCGCGTCGAGCGGTGAGTAGACGACTCGGACGTCGCCGCCCTCGCCCTTGACCCGGAACAGGTCCCGGTCGGTGCCGGGGACCCGGAGCATGTCGCCGAAGGAGCAGAAGATGACGTCGGGGCGGGCGGCGATCTCCAGCGCCTTGTCGATGCACTCCAGCGGGGTCACACAGACCGGGCAGCCGGGTCCGTGGATCAACTCGACCTCTTCGGGCAGGAGTTGGTCGATGCCGTGCCGGATGATCGAGTGGGTCTGGCCGCCGCACACCTCCATCAGGGCCCAGGGCCGGGTGACGGTGGCCCGGATGTCGTCGAGCAGCCGGCGGGCCAGCTGGGGATCGTTGAACTCGTCGAGGTACTTCACCGGGGCTCGCTCCCCTCGGTCTCCGGGGCGGCCTGCCGGGCCGCCTGCTGCCAGGCGTCACCGAACTCCTCTTCCAGGAGCCCCAGTTCCTCGAAGAGCTTGAGGGAGGCCAGGGCCGACTCCTCGTCGAGTCGCTGCAGGGCGAAGCCCACGTGGACGATGACGTACTCCCCCACCCGCACGTCGGAGACGTACTCCAGGCACGCCTGCTTCTGCACTCCGCCGAAGTCGATCAGGCCGGTGAGCGGATCGGCCGTGTCGTCGATGCTCACGACTCTGCCGGGCACTGCCAAACACATGGGTCACTCCGTCTCGTCGCTGAACCGGGTACGTCGGTCGTGGTCGGGTCGGTCGTGGTCGGGACGCTCGTGGGCCGCGACCACCAGCTGCCCGAGGGCCAGGCCGCCGTCGTTGGGCGGGACCTCGCCGTGCAGCAGGACCGTGAATCCGTCGGCGCCCAGCAGGTCCGTACTCGCGCCCTCCAGCAGGGCGTTGGCGAAGACGCCCCCGGTGAGGGCGACGGTGGTCAGGCCGGTGGCCCGGCGGGCGGCGCGGCAGACGTCCAGGACCGCCCGGGCCACACCGCGGTGGAAGCGGGCCGCGATCACCGGCACCGGGACGCCCTGGCGCCGGTCGGTGACGATCGCGTGCAGCGCGGGGGCCGGGTCGAAGCGGTCGCCGAAGCGGTACGCGGCCTGGTCGGCGTCCCAGGCCAGGCGGGCCTGCGCCTCCAGTTCCAGGGCGGCCTGGGCCTCGTAGCCGACGCGGTGGCAGACGCCCGCGAGGGAGGACACGGCGTCGAAGAGCCGGCCCATGCTGGAGGTGGCGACGCAGCCGACCTGGCTGGGCAACTGCCGTGCCAGCAGTCTGAGTTCCTCGCGGGAGCAGGCGGCGACGCTGGGCAGGTCCGGGTCCCAGGGCAGTCCGGCCGCCCACAGCCGGGCCAGTGCCGTCCGGCAGGGGTTGGCCACGCCCGCGTCCCCGCCGGGCAGCGGGGCCGGGGCGAGGTGGGCGAGGCGCCGGTAACCGGTGTAGTCGGCGACGAGCACCTCGCCGCCCCAGACGGTGCCGTCGTCGCCGTAGCCGGTGCCGTCGAAGGCGACGCCGATGACGGGGGCGGTACCGTCCAGGCCCGCCTCGGCCATCGCGGCGGCGATGTGGGCGTGGTGGTGCTGGACGAACACCGGTTTCCGCACGGGGAGTCGGGCGGCGCGGCGGCGGGCCCAGGCGGCGGAGTGGTAGCCGGGGTGGCGGTCGGCGGCGACGAGTTCCGGGTGGACTCCGGTCAGCCGGTGCAGATGCCGTTCGGCCCGGACCGCGGCCTCCAGGGTGGCCAGGTCGCCCATGTCGCCGATGTGCGGACCGAACCAGGCCAGGTCGCCCTCGCCGACGCACAGCGCGTTCTTCAGGTCGCCGCCGACCGCCAGCGCGGGCCGCACCGGGACGGGCAGCCGCAGCGGGCGCGGGGCATAGCCGCGGGAGCGGCGCAGGACCTGTTCGGTGCCGTCGGCACGGACCCGCAGCAGGGAGTCGTCGCAGGGCGAGGCGATGGGCCGGTCGTGGGCGAGCCAGGCGTCGGCCAGTCCGAACAGCCGGGTCAGCGCCTCGTCGTCGTCCGTGACGATGGGCTCGCCGGAGCGGTTGCCGCTGGTCATGACGAGGACGCGGGGGCCCGGCGGGTCGCCGGGGAGGCCGAACAGGAGGGTGTGGACGGGGGTGTAGGGCAGCATCACGCCGAGGTGCGGGCTGCCGGGGCAGACGCCGGGAGCCAGCCGCACTCCGTGGCGGGGGCGGAGCAGGACGATGGGCCGCCGGGGGCCGGCGAGCGCCGTCCGCTCCGCCGTCCCGACCACGGCGATCCGCTCGGCCTGGGCTAGGTCCGCGCACATCACCGCGAACGGCTTGTCGCCGCGCGCCTTGCGGGTCCGCAGGGTGTCGACGGCCCGCGCGTGGGAGGCGTCGCAGGCCAGGTGGTAGCCGCCGATGCCCTTCACGGCGACGATCCGCCCGGCGGCGAGCAGTTCCCGCGCCCGGGCCAGGGCGTCGCCGTCGCGAGCGGCCCGCACCCCGCTGCCCGCGGCGGGCACCAGCCGCAGCCGGGGTCCGCAGTCGGGGCAGGCGACGGGCTGGGCGTGGAAGCGCCGGTCGGCGGGGGCGTCGTACTCGCGGGCGCAGCTCGGGCACAGAGGGAAGCCGGACATCGTGGTGACCGCGCGGTCGTACGGCATGCCGGTGGCGATGGTGAAGCGGGGTCCGCAGTGGGTGCAGGTGATGAAGGGGTGCCGGTGCCGGCGGTCGGCGGGGTCGGCCAGCTCGCGCAGGCAGTCGGGGCAGGTCGCGGTGTCGGGCGGGAGGAGCGCGCGGCCCGGGGCCGACTCCTCGGTGGCGCGGATGGTGAATCCGCCGTCCGCCCCGGTGGCGGGTACCTCCTCGACGCCCACGGCGGTGACGGTGGCCAGCGGCGGCGGCTCGTCCGCGAGCCGCTCGCAGAACCGCTCCACCCCGGCCGGCTCCCCCTCCACCTCGATGAGCACGCCGCTCGCGGTGTTGCCGACGAACCCGGCGAGGGCCAGGTCGGCGGCGAGGCGGTGGACGTACGGGCGGAAGCCCACGCCCTGCACGGTGCCGCGCACCGTGATGCGCCGGCGGACGGTGGTCGCCGTGGTGGGGGCCGTCACGAGGCGGTCGGGGCGTGGACGTGACCGTGCGGGTGCGGGGCGAGGGGCGGCCGGTGGACGGGGGCACCGTCCCGTACGGCGAGCACCCGGTCGAGGACGGTGTCGACTCCCTCGCCGGTGCGGGCGCAGGTGGACACGATCTCCACTCCGGGGTTGACCCGCCGTACCTGCTCGGCGAAGGCGGTCCCGTCGAAGCCGGCCGGTCCGGCGAGGTCGGTCTTGGTGAGGACGACCAGGTGCGCGGAGCCGAAGGCGGTGGGGTACTTGGCGGGCTTGTCCTCGCCCTCGGTGACCGCCATCAGCACGATCCGCAGGTGTTCGCCGAGGTCGTAGGAGGCCGGGCAGACCAGGTTGCCGACGTTCTCCACGAACAGCAGCGCGGTGTCCGCGGGCAGCCAGCCCTCCAGATGGCCGCGGACCTGCCGGGCCTCCAGGTGGCACAGCCCGTCGGTCAGCAGCTGCTTGACCGGCGCGCCCGACCGGGCCAGCCGCCGGGCGTCGTTCTCGGTGGCCAGGTCGGCGGTGAAGGCGGCGACGGGGACGTCCCGTTCCCCGGCCCGGGCCAGTACCCGGCCGAGCAGTTCGGTCTTGCCGCTGCCGGGGCTGGAGAGCAGGTTCACCACGCTCACCCCGCGCGCGGCCAGGTCCTCGCGCAGGCTGGCGGCGAGGCCGTCGTTCCTGGCCAGGACGGCCCGGGTGACCTCCTCCGACTGACACATGGGTGCTCCTCGGTCGCTTCGGCTGGGGAAGGACCGGTGGCACGGGTGGGTCCTCGTCCTGGTCCGCTAGCGATCCTCCGCGCCGGTGGCGGCCGGGTGCGGGAGCCCGGCCGCGGCGGGGCCCGCGGATTCCTCCGGGCGGTCCAACGGGGGCGTGACCAGGGGATCCGCCAGCAGCGCCGGGACCAGGGCGTGCAGGGCGACGACGGCTCGCCCGACCGCGTCCCGGACCGGTCCGGTGAGGCCGGGGGCGATGTCCTCGTCGCCGCGCGGCAGTTCCCCCGGCTCGCAGGCGAGGACGAGGACCCGGGGCAGGGGTTCGTCGCCGAGGTGGGCGGCGAGGGCCAGCACCTTCGCCGGGTCCATGCCGTGCGCCTCGGGCGGGGCGGCCGGGGCGCCGTCGGGCGGTTCCGGCTCGACGAGCGACAGGGTGCCGGGCCGGTGCCCGCGTGCGGCCGCGTCCACGAGTACGGCGACCGTCCAGCCGTCGAGCAGTTCGTAGGCGAGGTCCATGCCCCGGATGCCGAAGTCCCTGACCCGCACCCCGGGCGGCAGCGGGCGGTCGGCCAGGGCGCGGATCACCTCGGGGCCGAAGGCGTCGTCGCCGAGGAAGATGTTGCCGACGCCCGCCACCAGCAGCCGCGTCACCGGGCACCGCCCGGGACCTTGCGGACGAAGTCGGAGCGCAGCGCGTGGTAGGGGGCGGTGGGGTCGAAGAACAGGGCCCGCATCCGGGCGAGTTCGTCCTTCCGGTACGCGGCGAGCGGCCGTTCCGCCTCGTCGGCGCGGCGTGCCGCGGCCTTGGCGGCGATCCGGCGATCGAGGCCGGGCCGCTCCGCGAGCGCGGCGGCCAGCCGCTCGACCTCTCCGGTGAACCCCTGCGCGGGTACCGGGAGCAGCCGGTCGACGAGTCCGGTCCGGGCGGCCGTCGCGGCGCTCACCGGCTGGGCCTCGTCGGTCAGCCGCGCCGCCGTGTCCGCTCCGACGCGGCGGGGCAGCGAGTACGTCCAGAACTCCGAGCCGTACAGGCCCATCCGCCGGTAGTGCGGGTTGAGGACGGCGCCGGTGCGGCACCAGACCTCGTCGGCGGCGAGGGCGAGCATGGCGCCGCCGGCCGCCGCGTTGCCGCCGAGCGCGGCCACCACCAGCCGGTCGGTGGTCCGCAGCACGGCCTCGACCAGGTCGTCCATGGCGTTGAGGTTGGTCCAGGACTCCGCGGCGGGGTCGGCGGCGGCCTCGATGACGTTCAGGTGGATGCCGTTGGAGAAGAAGTCGCGCCGACCGCCGAGGACCAGGACCCGGGTGGGCCGGGCGAGGGCGTACTCGTACGCGGCCAGCAGGCGACGGCAGTGGCCGGTGCTCATCGCGCCGCCGGGGAAGGAGAAGCTGACGAAGCCGACGTCGCCGTGCTGCCGGTAGTGGATGTCGGTCCAGGTGCGGCGGTCCGGGGGCAGTTCGAGCGGGGCGGGGTCCTCGGGGAGGGCCGGGCCGGTGAGGACGTCCGCCGCGGGGCGGCGGAAGGGGGCCGGGTCGCCGGAGTCCTTCCGGGGGCGCAGTTCGGGGATCCACACGGCGCCGTCGCGGGTGGCCCGGCAGACGGCGCCCGCGCGGGTGGCGAGCAGCTCGCCCGGGCGGCCCCGCAGCCGGTCCTCGGGGTGGCCCCCGTGCAGGAACACCTCCCGGTCGCGGATCTCGTCCAGAACCCCGGGCTGGGAGTCGGCCCCGCGGAGTTTGCGCAGCACCGTCGGGGTGTCGTCGGCGGCCCAGTCGATCCGCCGACGCGACTGGCGGAAGACGTCACGCCAGACGACCCGGGCGCGGATCTCGGGACCGCTCTGCGGCCGTGGCTTGTACGAGCCCTCCGCGTACCGTCGTACGGCCTGGTGGACGGCGGTGAGGGCGGCGTCGGCGGCCTCGCTGCGGTAGAGGTCGCTCTTGCCGACCGGCTCCACCGGGAAGGGCTCGCTCGCCCAGACGGCGCCCGCGTCCATGGCCGCCTCGGCCTGCAGGACGGTCACCCCCCAGTCGGGGGCCTGTTCGGCGATGGCCCAGTCGAGGGAGGAGGGGCCCCGGTCGCCGAGCGGCCCCGGGTGCACGACGAGACAGGTGTGCCGCTGCCAGACGTCGTCGGGGAGCGCCGTCTTCAGCATCGGCGCGATGATCAGCTCCGGGCGCCGGTCCCGTACGGCGGAGCGGACGGCGTCGGGGCCGTGGGCGGCGAGGACGACGTCCACCCGGTGGCCGAGGTCGGAGAGTTCGGCGTAGACCCGCTGGGACAGGCTGTTGAACGCGCTTGCGACGAGCAGAATGTCCATGGTGCGGCATATTCGCCGCTTCAGCGGCTTCCGGAAAGGACCCGCGCGGCGTTTCGTCGCCCGTCCTGCGGCGCCCGCCCCTCCTCCTTCCGGAACGCCCAGTCCATCCGGGGTTCCATCACGCACAGGAAGACCCGGCGCACCGGCGGGGTGCACAGCAGGGTCACCGCCACGGCGGCGGCGAGAGTGACGGTCACCGCGCCCAGTGGGCCGTGCGTCCAGGCCGGGTCGTACCAGTGGGCGGGCTTGGCGCCCTGGGCGAGGAAGCCGTGCAGCAGATAGCCGTAGAGGGTGCCCGCGCCGAGGGCGGTGAACCAGGTGCGGCGGCCCGGGACCCAGGCGAGGAAGCAGGCGACCAGCAGCAGGGAGCAGCCGAAGGTGGCGAGGGTCATGACGGGCCCGTACCAGGCGGGCGCGCCGAGCTGCTCGGCGCTGTCGCGGTGGAAGAACCAGCGGTAGCCCGAGCGCGGCACCGACCAGTACGCCACGGCGAGCGCGCAGCCGAACACCGGCACCGCGCAGATCCGCACGCTCCACCGGCGCAGCCGGCGGAAGTGCTCCGGCCGCAGGCACAGGCCGAGCACGAAGTACGGCAGGAACTGAAGGACGCGCTGCAGATCGAGGTCGTTGCCGATGGACGAGGAGAGGCTCGCCAGCATGGCGACGGCGAGCGCGACGGGCAGCGGCCACCGCGTGATCCGCCAGATCGGCGTCGTCAGCCGCCACAGGAACAGGGCCGCCAGGAACCAGGTGAGGTACAGGGGGTCCAGCAGGCTGATGTCGCGGTCCGGGGCGTGGTCGCTCCACCGGGTGAAGAGGGTGTAGGCGACCTCGAACACCGCATAGGGCACGGCGACGCCGGTGACCAGCCGCCTGATCCGGGCCGGGCTCGCGTCGAAGCCGCGGGAGAAGTAGCCGGAGACGACGATGAACGCCGGCATGTGGAAGGCGTAGACGAAGGTGTAGAGCGCGGTGACGGTACGGCTGTCCGCGCGCAGTGGCTCCCAGGCGTGCCCGACGGCCACGAGCACGATCGCCAGGTACTTCGCGTTGTCGAAGTATGCGTCGCGCCCGCCGCCCGGCGGGCCGCTCCTGGCCGCCGCGACCTGCGCGGGCGACGCGTCGACCGCGGCCGGCGACGCGTCGATTGTGGCTGCTGTCTCGCGGGAGCCGGACAGACCAGAACACCTCTCACACACGACATGCGCTTCGGAAAGCGACGGGGGACGGGGGGCGAAGACGGGGTGGAGGCCCCGGACGGCACCGCTCCGGACACGCTGCTCTCCGGATTTCCCCGGCGTAAACCCACCCTTCCGTGTGGGTGCAGACACGGGAAACCACGCCCGTCCGGCGGGCCGCCGGACGAAGATGGTCACGTCCGTACCGACCGCCATCTCCTGGGAGCGTGCCACCGTGACGTCGTCGGACCGGGTCTCCGCCCGCTGCGGGGAACTGCTCGACACCCGCCCGGAGACCCTCCGGGAAGCGGCCCGGGACTTCGGCGGGCTGGTGCACACACCGCCGCTGGGCGTGCTGCGGCCCCGGTCCGCCGCCGAGATCAAGGACGCGCTGGCGTACGCCGGGCCGCGCGGGATCCCGGTGGCCGCGCGGTCCGGCGGTCACTCCCTGTACGGCCAGGGGCAGGCGCGCGGCGGGATCGTCCTGGACCTGGGCGGGCTGAGCGCGGTCGGGCCGGTGACCGGGGACCGCATCGAGGTGCGGGCCGGGGCGCTGTGGCGGGACGTGCTCGCGGCGACCCTGCCCCACGGGCTCGCCCCGCCCGTTCTCACCGACTACCTCGGAGCCGGCGTCGGCGGGGTGCTGAGCGCGGGCGGCCTGGGCGGCGCCAGTCACCGGCACGGCCTGGTCGCCGACTCGGTGCTGGAGCTGGAGGTGGTGACCGGGGCCGGTGAGCACCTGGTCTGCTCGCCGGACCGGCACGGCGCCCTCTTCCACGCGGTGCTGGCCGGTCTGGGTCAGGTGGCCGTCATCGTCCGGGCCACCCTGCGGCTGGCCCCCGCGCCCGCCCTGGTGCGCCGCTACTGCCTGTACTACCCCGACCTCGACGGCTACCTGTCGGACCAGCATCTGCTGGCGACGGACCGGCGCTTCGCCTATCTGGAGGGGCAGGCCCGTCCCCTGGAGGACACCGCCGGCGGCTGGCACTACATGGTCGAGGCGGTGGCCGCCCACCAGGGGCCGACCCCGCCCGACGACACGGCCCTCCTCGCGGACCTCTCCTTCGGCTCGGCCGAGATCACGGACCTCGGTTACGCCGAGTTCGCCGACCGGGTGGCGGAGGACGAGGAGATCCTGCGCGCGAGCGGCGCGTGGCTGCACCCGCACCCCTGGCTGAACCTGCTGCTCCCCGAGGACACCGCGGCCTCCGTGGTGACCGACGTCCTCGCCGACCCGGCCTTCCGGGACCTGCGCGAGAACGGCCTGGTCCTGCTCTACCCGCTGCTCACCCGCACCCTGCGGGCCCCGCTGTTCCGCCGCCCGCACGGCGAGGTCGTCCTGCTGCTGGCCCTGCTGCGCACGGCGGCCCCGGGCGCCGCCGACCCGATGGTGGCCGCCAACCGCACGGCGTTCGAGTACGCCCGGGCGAAGGGCGCCGTGGCCTACCCGGTCAACGCGCTGCCGATGTCCCCCGCCGACTGGCGGGAGCACTACGGCAGCCGGTGGGGCACCCTGACCGAGGCCAAGAACGTGCACGACCCGCACGGGGTGCTGGGCAGGGGGCACGGTCTGTGGCGGTGACCGGGGCCACACATGCTTGCGGGACCTCGGTGTGTCGATTCCGCCCGGCGCCGTTCGTCGGTGGGGTGTAGGAAGCACATGAGCACCGGGAGGAACCCATGAAGTACATGCTGCTGGTCTGCGGCGACGACACCGCCGACGCCTCCGGGATGGCACCGGTCGAACCCTGGGTGGAGGAGCACGGTGTGCGCACCGGGGCCCGGCTGTACGGCCACCGGCTGCGGCTGCCGGACACCGCGGTCACCGTCCGGGTCCGCGACGGGGAGGTGCTGCGCACCGACGGGCCGTTCGCCGAGACGAAGGAGTACGTCGCCGGGTTCGACGTCGTCGACTGCGCCGGTCTGGAGGAGGCGGTACGGATCGCGGCCCAGCACCCGGTGGCCACCATCGGGGCCATGGAGGTGCGCCCGTTCTGGGACGAGGGGCTCATGGAGGACGCCGAGACGGCCGTCCGCCGGATCGACGGCGAGCTGACCGAGGCCGCCCGCGAGCGCGACGTCGACCGGATGACGGCCTGCTACGCCCCCGACGTGGAGGCCTTCGGACCGGCCGGCGTCGAGGCTCAGTCGGGGATCGCCGCGGTCCGCAAGGCGGTCGAGGAGTGGTTCGCGACGCTGAGCGGGCCGGTCCACCGCGAGGTGCTCGACCTGCGGGTGCGCCCCGGCGAGGGCAGCACCTTCAGCCACGCCCTGGTCCGGCTGCGGGGTACCCGGGTGA
The DNA here is from genome assembly GCF_044747345.1 of Streptomyces sp. NPDC090088. Taxonomy (NCBI): domain Bacteria; kingdom Bacillati; phylum Actinomycetota; class Actinomycetes; order Kitasatosporales; family Streptomycetaceae; genus Streptomyces; species Streptomyces sp. NPDC090088. The sequence continues at coordinate 23,583 of NZ_JBIVDZ010000004.1, forward strand.
CCGGGGAGCCCCTGGACCAGGTGGTACGGGTCTCCACCGGCTACCGCGACACTGGTTTCAGCTGGGTGATCGCCCACGAGCACGTCTCGGTCCCCGCGGAGGCGAAGCGGTCATGAAGTACGTCCTGTTCATCTGCACCCCGGTCGGCGGCGAGGAGCTGAGCCCCGCCGAGATCGCCGAGGACCCGCGCTTCACCTCGTACATCCACGAGGTCCGCACCCGGGACGTGGTCCGGGGCGGCGCCCGGCTGCGGCCCGCCGCCGACGCGACCACGGTGCGCGTCCAGGGTGACGAAGTGCTGCTGAGCGACGGGCCGTTCGCCGAGACCAAGGAGTACATCGCGGGGCTCGACATCATCGAGGTCGCCGACCTCGACGAGGCCCTCGCGCTCGCCTCGCGGCACCCCGCGGCGCTGGCCGGCGGCTCCGTGGAGGTGCGGCCGGTCTGGGAGTGAGTGCCACGGACGAGGTGGAGGAGGCCGTCGCCGCCGCCTTCCGCGAGGAGTGGGCCCAGGTCGTCGCCACCCTGATCCGGGTGACCGGCGACTGGGACCTCGCCGAGGAGTGCGCGCAGGACGCCTTCGCCCAGGCGCTCGACCGGTGGCGGCGCGACGGAGTGCCGCGCCGCCCCGGCGCCTGGCTGACCACGACCGCCCGCAACCGTGCCCTGGACGTGCTGCGCCGGGAGGCGGTGGGCGCCGAGAAGCTGCGGGAGGCCGCCGTGCTGGCACGGGACGGGGGGCCGTACGACCCGGACCACGACGGCGACGACAGCGGGGTGCCGGACGACCGGCTGCGGCTGCTCTTCACCTGTTGTCACCCGGCGTTGCCGATCGAGGCCCGGGTCGCGCTGACCCTGCGCACCCTGGCCGGGCTGACCACGCCGGAGATCGCCCGTGCGTTCCTGGTCCCGGAGGCGACGATGGCGCAGCGGCTGGTGCGGGCCAAGCGGAAGATCCGCAACGCCGGTATCCCGTACCGGGTGCCGCCCGCGCATCTGCTGCCCGAACGCACGACGGGCGTCCTGGGTGTGCTCTATCTGCTGTTCAACGAGGGGTACGCGGCCACCGCGGGCGCCGACCTGATGCGCGCCGGCCTGTGTGCCGAGGCCGTCCGCCTGGCCCGGCTGCTGGCCCGGCTGATGCCCGACGAGCCCGAGGTGGTCGGGCTGCTGGCGCTCCTGCTGCTGCACGACGCCCGCCGGGAGACGCGGGTGGACGCGGCGGGCGACCTGGTGACCCTGGAGGACCAGGACCGCACGGCCTGGGACCGCGCCGCGATCGACGAGGGTGCCGCGCTCCTGGAGGGTGCCCTGCGTCGCGGCCGGCCCGGCCCGTACCAGATCCAGGCGGCCGTCGCGGCCTGCCACACCACCGCGGCGACGGCCGCCGACACCGACTGGGCCGACATCGCCGGTCTCTACGGCGAACTCCAGCGGTACGTCCCCTCCCCCGTGGTCCGGCTGAACCGCGCGGTCGCCGTGGGCATGGCCGAAGGAGGCGAGGCGGGGCTCGCCCTGGTGGCGGAGCTGGAGGCGGCGGACGAGCTGGCCGGCTACCACCTGCTGCCCGCGACCCGCGCCGACCTGCTGCGCCGGATGGGACGCCTGCGGGAGGCGGCCGCGTCGTACGCGCGGGCCCTGGAGTTGGTGGAGAACGCGGCCGAGCGCCGGTTCCTGGAGAGGCGGCTGGCCCAGTGCGGCGGTGCCGGGGGCTGACCGGAGCCCCGGCCGGGGGCTTCCCCCACCCTGAATGCGGCAGCCCACTGGAGTGATCGCGGGGCGGGCTCTGCCTAGCGTGTGGGTGCATGGCAACGATTTCCGCGAAGTCCGCCCTGGCGTTATCGGTGGCGGCGATCGTGCTGGCGGCCGCACCCCCGGCCTCCGCGCGGTCGTCCCCACCCGGGCCGTCCGAGCCCTGCGGCAGACATGACGAGGTCCGCCGGGCCCTGACCGCACTCACCGCACACGACCACATCGCCGGAGCCTCGGTCCTCGCCGACGGCCCGTGCGGGCGCTGGTCCGAGACGGCCGGTACGGCCGATCTGGGCACCGGCCGCCCCATGACCACCACCGACCGGCTGCGCGTCGGCAGCGTCACCAAGACGTTCACCGCGACCGTCGTCCTGCAACTCGCCGCCGAGCACCGGCTCTCGCTCGACGCCTCCGTCGCACACTATCTGCCGGGCACTCTCGGCGATGCCGGGAAGTACATCACCGTACGCCGACTCCTGCGCCACACCAGCGGGTTGCCCGACTATCTCGACGCCCCCGAGTGGGAGCACCCGGAGCGGCTGCGCCACCGCCACTTCGAGCCCCGTGAGTTGATCGCGCGCGCCCTCGAACTCCCGCGCCCCCAGCAGTCCTGGCACTACGCCACCACCAACTACCTGGTGCTGGGCCTGATCGTCCAGCAGGTCACCGGCCGCAGTCCGGAGACGGAGATCGGCCGACGGATCATCGAGCCCCTCGGGTTGCGCGACACGTACTGGCCGGGTGACGAGACGCGGATCCGGGGGCGGTACTCGCACAGCTACTTCGCCTCCGAGGACGGGCGGCGCGTCGACGGCACCGACTGGAACACGACCTTCGGCGGGGTGGGCGGGGCGCTCGTCTCCACGCAGTCCGACCTCACCCGGTTCGCCGACGCGCTGCTCGGCGGACGGCTGCTGCCCGCGCCCCAACTCCGCGAGATGCAACAAACGGTGGCCGCCGATCCGGACCGGCTGTGGCCGGGCGCCCGGTACGGGCTGGGGCTGATCTCGTCGCCGTTGTCGTGCGGCGGGGTGTGGTGGGGGCACGCCGGGACCGTGCCGGGCGGGCACCGGGCGCTGGTCGCCGTCGGGCCCGGCGGCCGGAGCGTGGCCGTCGCCCTCGACCAGGTACCGGACACCCTCCGGGCCGAACAGGACTTCCAGGACCTCGTCGACACCTCCCTCTGCGCCTCCGAAAGGACCTCCGCATGACCGGCTTCGCGGCATCGGCCGCCCTGGCCCTGGCGAGCGCCCTGGCCCTCGGCACCACACCGGCCACCACCCACAGCACCGCCCCCGACCCCCTGGCCCGCTACCACCACCAGCACCTCGACTGGAAGAGCTGCGTGCTCGGGCCCGACGACGACACCGGCAAGGACCTGGAGAAGGCCGGCGCCCGATGCGCCGACGTCACCGTGCCGTTGGACTACGCCGACCCGAACGGCCGTACCGTCACCGTCGCCGTCTCCCGGATCAGGGCCACCGACACCGCCCACCGGGTCGGCGCGCTGCTCCTCAACAGCGGCGGGCCGGGCGGGCAGACGATCGGCGACCCGCCGTGGGTGCGCGCGGCGATGAAGGACGTCGGCAAGCGGTACGACGTGGTCGGTGTGGACCCCCGGTTCGTCGGCCGCAGTACCGCCCTGGACTGCCACTGGCCCACGGGGTCGGGGATCCGCGGCCCGGGGCGCGACCGGGCCGGCTTCGACCGCTCCACCGCCTTCGCCGAGAAACTCGCCCGTGACTGCCGGAAGTACGAGGGGGACGTACTGCCGTACGCCACCACCCGGAACACCGCGCGGGACATGGACGTGATCCGCGCCGCGCTCGGCGAGCGGCGGATCTCCTATCTCGGCTATTCGTACGGCAGTTACCTCGGCGAGGTGTACGCCACGATGTTCCCGAGGCGCACGGACCGGGTGGTCCTGGACGGGGTGGCCGACCCCGCCCGCTACAGCCCCCGGCTGCTGCGCGGCTCGGAACCCGCCAACCGGCACGCCCTGCGGGACTGGGCCACTTGGGCCGCCGCCCGGGACACGACGTACGGCCTGGGCCGCACCCGGGACGCGGTGCTGGCGGCCGTCGACCGGATCCAGGCCGCCGCCGAACGGGCGCCGCTGCGGGTCGGCGCCTACCGGGTGGACGACGGTGTCGTACCGATGGTGGTCTTCAGCGGTCTCTCCCAGGACGACGACGCGGCCTACGGCGCCTTCGCCCAGGGCGTGCGCGATCTGCGGGACGCGGCCGACGGCAGGACCGTCACCCCGAGCGCCTGGCTCGCGGACACCCTGGGCTTCATGCTCACCGGCTCCGAATCGGCGTACGGCAGTGTGCAGATGTCCATCCTGTGCGGTGACGTCGCCGCGCCCCGCGATCCGCGGACGTACTGGCGTGATGTGCAGACCGCCCGCGCACAGGACCCGTTGTTCGGTCCGGTGACCAACAACATCGGGCCGTGCGCCTTCTGGGAGCCGCCGCGCGAGCGGCCGACCGTGATCCGGGACGATGTGCCGGCCCTGCTCGTCAACGCCACCGGCGACCCGCGCACCGTCTACGAGGGCGCGCGGGCGGTGCACCGCGGCTGGCCGAGCTCCCGGCTGGTGACCCTGCGCGGCGCGGACCAGCACGCGGTGTTCGGTGTCTACGGCAGCGACTGCGTGGACGCGACCGTGAACACCTACCTCGCGACCGGGCGGCTGCCCGGCGCGGACGTCACCTGCGCCGCGTCCCCGCACTGAGCGGTGTCTCCGGGCCGTTCCCGCGCCGGGACGGCCCGGAGGTTCCCGGCCGGATCAGGTCCGGCGCGCGTCCCGCGCCAGCGCCTTGAACTCCGGCCACCGCACGCGGGGCCGGGCGAGACCGCGCCGGGCCAGATAGCGGTCGGTGGCCCGCTTCGTGGTGCGCAGCACGCTCAGCGCGTCGCTCGCGCGGCCCGTGCCCATCGGCTCCACCACCTTGTCCGGGACCAGCAGCCATCCCGTGTCGCTCTCCCGCAACTCGCCGCGCACGAGGGCGTTGTGCATGTGGTTGAGAAGCTCGTCGTGCCGGTGCACGAGAAGCGAGGCGGGGCCCGGTGCGGCGGGGCAGTCGGCCGGCACGGCCACGGCGAAGCCCTCGGGCGTGGGCACCACCCGGGTCCGGACCGGCACCGGGGCGCCGGAGGCGTCGCGGGCGGCGAGCACGGCCGTCGGGTAGCGTGCGAGCTGAGCGGCGCCAACCAGGTCGCCGGCCGGTGCGGGCGTGCCGGGCGCCGCGGGCAACTGCGGCCGTACGACGACCTGTTCGGGCGTCACCGTGATCAGCAGCCGCAGGTAGTACCAGTCCATCAGCAGGCGCATCGGAGGCGCGAGGTAGGACCGGCTGTGCGGCTGCCGGGTGAACAGCATCCGCCAGTAGTCCTCGGCGCCCTGCGGTCCGGTCATGATCTCGTCGGGGCACTCGGCGCGGCCGCCGACGAAGATCTGCGGGGGTTCCTCGCGGCCACTGCCGGTGGGGTCGGAGAAGAGCAGGGCGACGCGGCCGTCCCGGCGGATGTTCAGCGCCTTCTGCGCGAACGCCAGGGACGTGCTGAGCAGCAGGGTCCCGTCCGGGCGGCGCCGCACGGCCGTCGGCCAGGCCGCGGGCGTGCCGTCCCGGCCGAGGGTGACGAACTCGCAGGTGCGGTAGGCGTCCAGGACGTCGAGCGGAGCGGAGTCGAGAACGGTCACCGGGCTACTCCCCGTCCAGCGGGGCACGCATGGCCCTGCGGTAGGCGGCGTACTGGCGGCGGCCGACAGCCTGCCACAGCAGCCGGCCGAGGAGCGGGGCCTTGCCCAGGAAGTAGTCGCTCTCCTCGGGCGTGGCCTCCTCCAGGATCGCGCCGAGTGCGAGCATGCGCTTGTTCTTCGGTATCCCTTCCATGCCGCGCGCTCCGACCAGGTCCCACTCGGCGACGGTGAGATGCTCGGCGATCAGCGGCAGTACCGACCGCTCCTCCTCGTCGAGGTGGTCCAGCAGGGCGGTGCGGTGCGCGTCCAGGGCCAGGGCCAGTTCCTCACCGGAGATCCGGTCGGCGGACCGCTCCCACACCGGCAGCCACTCGGCGACGGCCGTCAGGGTGCCGTCGATCGCCTCGTGCTGCTCGGTCATCCGGCCCACCAGCGCCTCGTCGTGCGCGGCCCGGGACCGCAGCAGCGGCCAGACCAGCTCGTCCTCGGCGTGGTGATGGTGGTGCAGGCCGTTGGTGTAGTCGTGCAGGGCCTCGGTGACCCGGGCCGCGCGGGCCGTGTCGCCGTCGGGTACGGCCCGCACCAGCCGGGGCAGCATCGCCGACTCGCGGCGGAAGACCCGGTGGACCACGACCATTTCGTGGGTGTGAGGACGCTCGGCGGTGGCCGGGGCGCCCTGGCTGCTGTAGGGGGACACGCTTGCTTGCTCCAGCGATCAGGTGTGTCGGTGTTCGGTCGCCCACCGTGCCGCGGCCCTCTTGGCGTCCGCTTGGCGGCCGGCTTGGCATGCGGCGCGCCAGTCGTGTCGACGGCCCTGACGGCACCGCGTTTATCGTCTGTTGACGGCATCGACGCCGTGCTCGGGTAGATTCCCGCGGCGTGCTGCGTTTGCGAGTCCTGGGTCCGCTGGGTGCCGAAGTCGCGGGGTCACCGGTCGCGTTGGGTGCTCCGCGGCAGCGCGCCGTGCTCGCGCTGCTGATCGCGGCCCGGGGCGGTGTCGTACCGGTCGAGCGGATGGCGGACGCGCTGTGGCGGGGTGAGCCGCCGGCGAAGGCCACGGTGTCGCTGCACGCCTATCTGTCCAATCTGCGCCGGTCGCTGGAGCCGGGCCGGCCGCCGCGCGCGCCGGCGGCCGTGCTGGTGACCGCTCCCCCGGGATACGCGCTCCGGCTGGCCGGGGACGCGGTGGACGCCTGGCGGTTCGAGACCTGGGTGGGCCGGGCCCGCGGCGCCCCGGCCGAGGAGGCCCGGCGGCTGCTCGCCGAGGCGCTCGGCTGGTGGCGCGGGCCGGCCTTCGCCGAGCACGCGGACGAGGAGTGGGCCGCGGCGGAGGTGGCCCGGCTGACCGGGCTGCGCGCCGAGGCCGGTGAACTCGCCGTCGCCGCCGATCTGCGCACCGGCCGGGCCGCGCAGGCGGCGGCCGACGCCGAGTCGCTCGTCCGGGACAGCCCGCTGCGCGAGGAGGGCTGGCGGCTGCTGGCGCTCGCCCAGTGGGCGTGCGGCCGGCGGGCCGACGCGCTCGCCTCGCTGCGCCGGGCCACCGCCGTGCTGCGCGAGGAACTCGGCTGCGACCCCGGGCCCGCCCTGCGGGGGCTGGAGCACGCCGTGCTCGCCGGGCGGCTCGACGTCCTGCGCGCGGCCGTACCCGAGCCCGCGCCCGTCGAGCCGGCGGTGCGCACCGGGCGCGGGCTGTTCGTCGGCAGGGGCGTGGAGCTGCGTGCCGTGGACGCGGCCGCCCGGGCCGCGCGCCAGGCGGGTGGCCTGGTGCTGGTCACGGGCGAGGCCGGGGCCGGCAAGTCCGCGTTCCTCGAACGGTCGGCCGCCGCGCTGCGACAGGCCGGCTGGCGGGTGGTGGTGGGACGCTGCCCCGAGTACGAGGGCGCCCCGCCCGCCTGGGCGTGGGTGGAGGCGCTCGGCGCGCTCGCCCGCGAGGTGCCCCCGGAGCGGCCGGACGAACTGGCGGTGCTGCTGCAGGAGCCGGAGAGCGCGAGGGCCCCCAGCCGCGACGAGGCCACCGCCGGCCGCTTCCGTATGCACCGCGCCTTCGCCGCCTGGCTGCGCGCCGCGGCCTCGGGCGCGCCGCTCGCCGTCCTGCTGGACGACCTGCACCGCGCCGACGCCGAGACCCTGGCCCTGGTCGAGGCGGCGGCGGCCGTCACCGGCGTCCCGCTGCTCGTGGTCGCCGGTTACCGGCCCGCCGAGGTCGGCGAGCACCTCCTCAAGTCGCTCGCCCAGCTGGCGCCGACCGCGCCCAGCAGGATCGCGCTGGGCGGTCTGGCCCCGCAGGACACCGCCACCCTGGTCGCCGCCGTCTGCGGGACCCCGGTGGACGCGGCGACGGTGACGGCGCTGGCCGAACGCACCGGCGGCAACCCCTTCTACGTGCTGGAGAGCGCCCGGCTGCTCGCCGACGAGGGCGCTCTGGTCGCGGTCTCCGAGGTCCCCCAGGGGGTGCGCGACGTCCTGCGCAGGCGCCTCGCGCTCCTCCCCGCCCCCGCGCGGTCCGTCGTCCGGCTCACCGCCGTGCTGGGCCTGGAGACCGAGGTCGCCCTGCTCCTCGACGCCGCCGGGGCGGACGAGGAACAGGTGCTGGAGGGCCTCGACGCCGCGCTCGCCGCCGACCTGCTCGCCGAACCCGGGCCGGGCCGCGTCCGGTTCGTGCACGCCCTGGTCCGTGACACGGTCTACGCGGACCTGTCCGGCGTACGGCGCGCCCGGCTGCACGCCCAAGTCGCCCGGCTGCTGCGCCGCCACCGTCCCGGCGAACTCGCCGCGCTGGCCCACCACTTCGCCCGCTCCGGCAGCGCCGCCGACGCCCCGCTCGCCGTGGACTACGCGCTGCGGGCCGCCGAGACCGCCGAGCGGCGCTACGCCCACGACGTCGCCGTCACCCTGATCCAGCAGGCGATCGAGACCCGCACCGCGACCGCTGGCGACGGTGCCCCGCCCGACCTGCTGATCGACCTGCTGGTGCGGCTGCTGGGCGCACAGGTGCGCACCGGCGCCACGGACGCGGCCCGGCGCACCCGGCAGCGGGCCGTCGAACTCGCCGAGCAGGCCGACCGGGGCGACCTGGTCGCGGCCGTCTACGGGGCCTGGACCGAGCCGGCGCCCTGGCGCAGCCGGCTCGAAGGGCCGTACGACCGGACCGCCCTGGCCCGTCTCGAAGGCCTCGCGGCCGATCCCGGGCTGGACGGTCCGACCCGGGCCCGGGTCCTGCAGGTCCTCGTCGACGCGGTCGCCGCCGAGGACGCCGACCGGGCCCTGGAGGCGGCCGGCGCCCAGCTGGCGCTCGCCCGTGCGGACGGCGAACCCCGGTTGATGGCCGCCGCGTTGATGACCTCGGCCCGGCTGCTGCCGCACGAGACCCGGGCGGCGGACCGGCCGCCGCTCACCGCCGAGCTGCGCGGCCTCGCCCACGCCCACGACCTGCCCGCCTACCGCTGGGTCTGCGAGCACCTCGACGCGATGACCGCCGCCGCCCGCAACGACCCCGCCGCCGTGCGCCGGCACACCGTGGAGGGCCTGGCCCTGGCCCGCCGCTACCGCCTGGTGTGGGCGCAGGGGCTCAGCGCCGCGAGCTCGGCCATGCTGGCGGCGGTGACCGGCCGCTTCGAGGCGGCGGAGGCCGGTTACGCCGAGGCCGACACCCTGCTCCAGCGGGTGGGCGCCCACCACGCCACCGGGCTGCGGACGCTGGGGCTGATCAGCATGCGGCTCGCCCAGGACCGCACGGCCGAGATCGAGCCGATGGTCCGTGCCGTGTACGAGTCCGCCGGCGGTCCGGTCGCGGTGGCCCAGGCCCTCGTCCTGGCCCGCCTGGGCAGGCTCGACGAGGCGCTGGCCGTACCCGTCTCCGCGGAACCGCTCCGCGACCACCTCTACGGCCTGGAACTCGACTTCCGCGCCCAACTCGCCGTGCTCCACCGCGACCATGACACCGCGGCGGCCCTCCTCCCCCACCTGCTCCCCCTGCGCGACCAGCTGGCGGGCACCGCCGGCGCGGCCTACGCCGGCCGCCCCCTCGCCCACGCCCTCGCCGACCTGCACCGCCTCCTCGGCGACGACCGCGCCGCGGCGGAGGGCTACGCCCTCGCCGAACGCACCGCGCACGCCTGGGGTTCGGCCCATCTCGCCGAGAGCGCCCGCCGGGCCGCCGCGGACCTGGCCGACGCCCGGACACGCCGCCGCACCTTCGCGACCTGACGTGCCGGAGGCGGTGGTCCGGACGGGTCCGGTGCTCGCCTCCGGCGTGGGTGTCAGGCGCCGAGGGCGCTCATCACCACTGCCTTGGCCTCTTCCTGTACCCGGGCCAGGTGGTCGGGGCCCTGGAAGGACTCGGCGTAGATCTTGTAGACGTCCTCGGTGCCGGACGGGCGGGCGGCGAACCAGGCGTTGTCCGTGGTGACCTTGATGCCGCCGATGGCCGCGCCGTTGCCCGGCGCCTCCGTGAGGACGGCGGTGACCGGTTCGCCCGCCAGGGTCTCGGCGGTGACCTGGGCCGGGGAGAGCTTGGCGAGCAGGGCCTTCTCCTCACGGGTCGCGGGGGCGTCGATGCGGGCGTAGGCGGGTTCGCCGAAGCGGGCGGTGAGGTCGGCGTAGTGCTCGGACGGGGTCCGGTCCGTGACGGCCGTGATCTCGGAGGCGAGCAGGGCGAGCAGGATGCCGTCCTTGTCGGTCGTCCAGACGGAGCCGTCCCGGCGCAGGAAGGAGGCGCCGGCCGACTCCTCGCCGCCGAACCCGATGGCACCGCTGACCAGTCCGTCCACGAACCACTTGAACCCGACCGGTACCTCGACGAGTCGGCGGCCGAGGTCGGCGGCGACCCGGTCGATCATCGAGGAGGAGACGAGGGTCTTGCCGATGCCGGCGCCCGCCGCCCACTGCTCACGGTGGCGGTAGAGGTAGGAGATGGCGACGGCGAGGTAGTGGTTGGGGTTCATCAGGCCGGCGTCGCGGGTGACGATGCCGTGCCGGTCGGCGTCGGCGTCGTTGCCGGTGGCGACGCGGAACTCGTCGCGCTTCTCGATGAGCGAGGCCATCGCGTACGGCGAGGAGCAATCCATGCGGATCTTGCCGTCCCAGTCCAGCGTCATGAACCGCCAGGTGGGGTCGGTGTACGGGTTGACCACGGTGAGGTCGAGCGAGTGCCGTTCGGCGATCCGGCCCCAGTAGGCGACCGAGGCACCGCCGAGCGGGTCGGCGCCGATCCGCAGCCCGGAGGCCCGGACCGCGTCGAGGTCGAGGACGCTGGGCAGGTCGTCGACGTAGACGCCCATGAAGTCGTAGCGGCCGGTGGTGGGGGCGGCGAGCGCCCGCTCGTACGGGATGCGCTGTACGTCCTTCAGGCCGCCCGCGATGATCTGGTTGGCGCGGTCCTGGATCCAGGAGGTGGCGTCGGAGGCCGCGGGGCCGCCGCTGGGCGGGTTGTACTTGAAGCCGCCGTCGGCGGGCGGGTTGTGCGAGGGGGTGACCACGACGCCGTCCGCGAGTCCGGTCGTACGGCCCCGGTTGTGGGTGAGGATGGCGTGTGAGACGGCGGGGGTGGGGGTGTAGCCGTCGGCGCTGTCGACGAGGACGGTGACGCCGTTGGCGGCGAACACCTCCAGGGCGGTGACCTTGGCGGGCTCGGACAGGGCGTGGGTGTCGGCGCCCAGGAAGAGGGGGCCGTCGGTGCCCTGGCCGCTCCGGTACTCGCAGATGGCCTGGCTGGTGGCCGCGATGTGGTCCTCGTTGAACGCGGTCGTCAGGGACGATCCGCGGTGTCCCGAGGTGCCGAACGCGACCCGCTGGGCGGGGTCGGCCGGATCGGGGTGCAGCGCGTAGTAGGCCGTGACCAGCCTGGCCACGTCGACGAGGTCCTCCGGAGCCGCCGGCCGGCCCGCTCGCTCATGCGGCATGAGTCCACTTCCTCCGCAGTCGTTGATCGATCGCTCGACGCCCATCTTTCCCTGCCGACGGTGGCGGACGCGAGTGCGGCACCGGCTCGGCCGCGAAGACACGGCGGGTTCACGGCCGGTTCACAGCGGGCGCGGGATTCCCGGGCGCGGGTCCCGGACGTCTCGTGGTCACGCCGCTCGAAGACGACCGCCGAGGCGGTCGGCGAGCGCGTCCGGAGCGTGTCCGAGGCAGCCGCCGGGCGTGCGAGAGGGCCCCCGGTGGTGCCGAAGGGCCCTCGCGTGTCGTCGGGTCGGTCAGTGTGCCGCGGGGACCGTCCGGCGGGCGGACGGGGCCTTCGCCGGCTTCGGGTTGAGCACGCGCTCGGCCAACTCGCCGAAGAGCAGCCCGAATCCGACCCACAGCGTCACCTGGATGGCGAGCGCGGAGAGCCGGAACCGCCACAGCAGGGTGGCCGGGAAGTCCTTCGGCACCTCGTTGACGGCCGGCAGGAACTGGTAGGCCAGTGCGATGACGACGGCGAACCCGACCACCGCGAGCACGGACGCCCACCAGGTCCCCAGCCGGGGCTGGAGCCGCTTGCCGAGGATGGTCGCGGCGACCGCCAGCAGCACGCCGAGCAGCATCATCAGGAAGTACAGGGTGGTGCGCTTGCCGATGGTGTCCGGGTCGCCCACGGAGGGCGGGTTGGCCGGGTACTTGAGGAACGGCACCACGTACACGGCGAGCAGTGCGCTGCCGGACAGCAGCAGCGCGGTCGCCCGTGGCGAGAAGCGGCCGACGCGGCCGAGGGCGAAACAGAAGGCGAGGGCGGCGATGCCGCCGAAGGCGACCCCGTAGACCAGGACACCGGTGGCCAGGCCGGCGGTGGACTGCAGGGAGCGGGAGACGACCTCCATCTCGTGCTCGTGCGCGTGGGCGTCCTCGAAGCTGATCGCCTTGTCGACGTTCGGCTCACCGAGTACATAGGCGACGACGAGGGCGAGCACGCCGGCGGCCAGGCCGGCGAGCATGCCCCGCACCAGGAGGTTGCGAACCGTTGCGGAGTTCATGGGCGGTACGGCGTCCCTCGCGTCAGTGGCAGGGGAAGCCGAGGAGGTGGCGGGCGTCGTGCACCCACTCGTGGACGTCCGTGCCGCTGAACACGGAGGTGGCGCCCTGCTCGGCGCCGACGAAGTAGAGCAGGATCATCATCAGGATGCCGAAGAAGACCGCCCAGGGAGCTATCGCGGACAGCGGCAGCTTGGCGGGAACGGCAGGGGTGTTGGCTGTCGGCGGAGCGACGGTCTGCGCCATGGCAGGACCTCCTCTGGGAGTTCGCGTCCCATCTCGGTGGTGCGTTGGACGACGGCCACGGGTCTGACTCGCAAGCGCCCGGGGGCTCTTGCATACAGTGGCGCGACCGTGCCGGATTCCCACCGGCTTCCGTCTCGCCGTCGTCGATATCGGACAGACCGTACCGCGTGTCAGGGGCACGGCCAAGACCGCGTCACCAGGCGTGATCTTCATCTCCCGCCTGGTGGGCGGTCACCGGCGGGGTTCAGCCGGTCGGCGCGAGGCCCAGTTCGCGCGCGCCGAGCGGGGCGAAGAAGCGGTCGACGTCGGCGTCGGAGACCTCGGCGAGGGTGGCCGGTGACCAGTGCGGGTCGCGGTCCTTGTCGACGACCTGGGCGCGGATGCCCTCCACCAGGTCGTGGGTGGCGAGGGTCGCGCAGGAGACCCGGTACTCCTGGTCCAGGACCCGCTCCAGCGAACCGAGCCGCCGGGCCCGGCGGACGGCTTCGAGGGTGACCTTCAGGGCGGTCGGCGACCTGGTGAGCAGGGTCTGCGCCGTCTCCTTGGCCGCCGGGTCGCCGTGGGCGAGCAGCCGGTGGAGGATCTCCTCGACGGTGTCCGCGCCGCCGTAACAGGCGTCGATCCAGGCCCGTTGCCCGTCCAGTTCGCCTTCGGGCGCCTGCCGTACGTGCCGGGCGAGCGCCTCGGGCACGGGCAGGTCGGCGAGGTCGGCGACGAACGCCGGGAGCGCGCCGGACGGCAGGTGGTGGTCGGCGAGCCCGCACAGCAGGGCGTCGGCGGCGCCGATCGGTGCGCCGGTCAGGGCGAGATGGGTGCCCAGTTCGCCGGGGGCGCGGGCGAGCAGATGGGTGCCGCCGACATCGGGGACGAAGCCGATGCCGGTCTCCGGCATGGCGATCCGCGAGCGTTCGGTGGCGATCCGGACGCTGCCGTGAGCCGAGACACCGACACCGCCGCCCATCACGATGCCGTCCATGAGGGCGACGTACGGCTTCGGATAGCGGGCGATCCGGGCGTTGAGGTGGTACTCGTCGCGCCAGAAGGCGGCCGAGGCGGTGCCGTCCCCGTCGCGGGCGTCGTCGTGGACGGCGCGGATGTCACCGCCCGCGCACAGGCCGCGCTCCCCCGCGCCGCTGATGACGACGGTCTCCACGGCGGGGTCGTGCTCCCACGCCGTCAGGGCCTCGGCGATCCGCAGCACCATCGCGTGCGACAGGGCGTTGATGGCCCGGGGCCGATTGAGCGTCAGATGTGCGGCCCGACCGGCCGTGTGCAGCAGGACGTCGCTCATCCGGACGCCTCCGTGACGCGCATGATCTCGTCGGTTCCTTCCAGCAGCGGTGGACGCGGTGGTCAGGGACGATCTTCCCCCGACCGGTCCGTCCGCGGCGCGGCGGCTCGGCGCAGGGCGTCGCGGCAGGCCACCACGGCCGGGTGCCCGCCCCGGCCACGGCGTACGACGGTGAGGACACGGCGTCGCGCGGCGAGTTCCCGCAGCCCGACCGACTCCGGCGGCCCGCTCCGGACCGGACCGGGCAGGAAGGCGGCCGCGAGGCCCTCTTCCACCAGGCGGAGGTGGAGCAGCAGATCGGTGGTCTCGAACCGTACGTCGGGTTCGAAACCGGCGTCGCGGCAGACGCCCGCGGCCCAGCGCCGTGCGGGGGTGCCAGGGGCTCGTACGCGAGTTCGGCGGGCCGTGGATGGGGGCTCCCGGGGTACTCCTCGGCGAGGACCAGGTCGAAGTCGCGGGCCTGTAGGGCCGGAAGGGACTTCTCCGGTTCCCGGTGGGTGACATGGACGCGCAGATGCGGATGGGCCTCCTGGAGCAGCCGGAGCGCGGCGGGTACCAGGGCCAGGGCCGCGGTCTGGAACGTGGCGACGCGCGGGGTGCCGGTCAGCTCGGTCAGGGAGGTGGCGATGTCGGCCTCGGCGCGCTCCAGGCGTTCCAGGACCGCTTCGGTGTGGGCGACGAGGATCTCGGCCTGTTCGGTCAGCCGCACCCGCCGTCCGACCGGCTCCGGCAGCGGGACCCCGACCTCGGCCTCCAGTCGGGAGAGCTGCTGGGAGACCGAGGAGGGGGCGTACGGCAGGGCCGCGGCGACGGCGGCGAGGGTGCCCCGGTGTTTGAGTTCGCGCAGGAGGCGCAGCCGGTACAGACGGCCGGGGTGACCTTCCCCCGAGCCGGGCCGGGCCACGCCGGGTTCGGCTGCGGACGCCACCCACCGGCTTGAAGCATCAACTGAACCCGCCAGTACGATCACTTGAGGCGTCAAGCTAGGCTTTTCCCCATGGAGACTCCCGAGCCGCGCTGGCTGACGGACGACGAGACGCGCGCCTGGCTCGTTCTGGCCGGGATGCTGCTCAGACTGCCCGCGGAGCTGGACGCGCAGTTGCAGCGGGACGCGGGACTCAGCCACTTCGAGTACCAGGTGCTCGCGGGACTCTCCGAGGCGCCCGGCCGCACCCTGCGGATGAGCGAGCTGGCGCTGTTCGCCAACGGGTCGCTGTCCCGGCTCTCCCATGTCGCGCGGCGGCTGGAGGACCGCGGCTGGCTGCGCCGGGGGCCCGACCGGGACAACGGCCGCTTCACGGTGGCGACGCTCACGGAGGCGGGCTGGGCCAAGGTGGTGGGTTCGGCACCGGGTCATGTGGCGGCCGTACGCCGTCTCGTCCTCGACCCGCTCACCCAGACCCAGGTCCGGCAGCTGCGCGAGATCGGCAGCAGGCTCCTGGCCGCGACGGGCGACGCCGGCCGGCCGCTGAGCTAGGGCCAGGACGGCCGGGCGGGGAGCCGACCGCCACGGCCGCGGCCGGGCGGGACCGAAGGCCGCGTCCCTCGCGGGGCGCCGGAGGCGGCCGAGGCACAGGCGGGTCTCACGCCGGTGAGAACGTGAGGACCGGTTTGACGATGTCCGTGCTCATCCGGGCGACCGCCTCGTCGATGCGCTCGAACGGGACCGGTGTGACGAGGCGTTCCGCCGGAAAGCGGCCCGCCGCCTGCCAGTCGAGCAGGAGCGGGACCAGGTCCCGCGGGTCGGCGTCGCCCTCGATGCTGCCGCGGATCGTCTTGCCGCCGCCGATGAGGTCCATCGCGTCGATGCCGATGTCCGCCGCGCCGAGGCCGACGACGACCAGGGAGCCGAGCGGGGCGAGGGCGAGGGCCGCGTCGCGGACGACCGGCGGGGCTCCGGTGGTGTCGAAGGCGTGGGTCGCGCCGCCGCCGGTGAGGTCCCTGATCCGGTCGACGAGGTCCGTGCCCGCACCGTCCAGGGTGTGGGTGGCGCCCACCTCCGCCGCCAGTGCGCGCCGGTCCTCGGCGAGATCCACCGCGATCACCGTGCCGGTGCCCAGGGCGGCGGCCGCCATGACCGCGGCGAGCCCGACCCCGCCGCAGCCGAACACGACCAGCGCGGAACCGGGTCCGGGGCGCAGGATGTTCAGCACCGACCCCGCGCCGGTCTGGAAGCCGCAGCCCATCGGCGCGGCGGTCACCAGGTCGGTGTCCGCCGGGACCACGATCACGTTCTCGCGGGTGGCCAGGGCGTGCCGGGCGAAGCTCGACTGGCCGAAGAACGAGGACCAGACGCCGGCGCCCCGCCGGGTCAGGGTGGTGCTGCCGTCCGGGCGGTGCCCCGCGTTGTTCAGGGGCGCGAACCGGGCGCAGTACGCCCGTCGCCCCGCCGCGCAACGGGCGCAGCTGCCGCAGCTGTTGTAGCTGAGGACGACCCGGTCGCCGGGCCGCACGCCCGTGACCTCGGCGCCCACCGCCGCCACGACGCCGGCGCCCTCGTGGCCGTACACCGCGGGCACTCCCGCCGGCATCACGGCCTTCGTGACCAGGTCGGTGTGGCAGATGCCCGCCGCGGTGAGGCGGACCAGGATCTCGTCGGGGCGGGGGTCCGAGATCTCGACGTCCTGGAGGGTGAAGCCGCTGTCCGGGCCGTACGAGACGGCCGCCTGAGTACGCACGAGTGGTCCGGATCCCTTCGGGTCAGGCGCCGTTGATACGGGCGTGGAGGTCGGTCAGGGTCTGGGTGACGAGGCCGCGCAGCGCCTCGGCCTCCGCCTCGCCCGCCGGGGGCAGCAGCCGCTGGGCCAGGCCCGTGGTGACCGTACTGGCGGCGATCGTCCGGCGGTGACTGAACGTCAGGAACCCGACCCGTCCGTGGTACGCGCCCATGCCGCTGCGCCCGATGCCGCCCGAGGGCGCGCCCTCCACCCCCCAGTGCGCGGCGAGGTCGTTGCGGGTGACGCCACCGGAGGTGGTCCGCTCCACGAACCGGCGGAACTGCGGCCCGTCGGAGCCGAAGAAGTAGGCCGCGAGGGGGCTGGGGCGGGCGGCCACGTGGTCGATGGCCTGGTCGAGGTCGTCGTACGGGTACACCACCAGGACCGGGCCGAAGATCTCCTCCGACGCGATCGTCATCTCCTCGGTCACGTCCAGCAGCACGGTGGGGGCGATCCGGCGGCCCGCGCGCCGGGGCAGGGCGGGGGCCTCCTCCGGTGGGACGAGGGTCACGGCGCGGGCGCCCTTGGCCTGGGCGTCGGCGACGAGGGCCGTGACCCGGTCGAAGTTGCGGTCGTCGATGATCGAGACCACGTCCGGGTTCTCCAGCCAGGTGGGGAAGTACGTCCGGACCGCTTGTCCGTAGCGGGCCACGAAGTCGTCCAGGCGGGTGCGCGGTACGAGGACGTAGTCGGGGCAGAGGCAGATCTGGCCGCCGTTCATCAGCCGCATGGCGGCGACGCGTTCCGCGGCGAGGTCGAGGTCGGCGTCCGTGCCGAGGACGACGGGGTTCTTGCCGCCCAGTTCCAGGGTCACCGGCACCAGGTTCGCCCCGGCCGCCTCCGCGACCCTGGCGCCGACGGCGGGCGAGCCGGTGAAGAGGAGATGGTCGAACGGGAGCGCCGAGAACGCGGACGCGGCGGCGACCCCGCCGCGGACGACCGCGGCCTCCTCGGGGTCCATGCGGGTGGCGACCGCCCGGGCGAAGACGTCGGCCGTGTGCCCGGCCACCTCCGAGAACTTGATCATCACGCGGTTGCCGGCCGCCAGCGCCTCGATCGCGGGCTGGACGACGAGGGTGACCGGGAAGTTCCAGGGTCCGATCACCCCGACGACGCCCTTGGGGCGGGTCTGGACGTAGGCGGGCGTGCCGGCCTCGGCGGAGCCGGGCAGTTCCTCGTCCGCCATCCACTGCGCGAGGTGCTCCCGGATCAGCTGGACGTCGGGGAGGACACCGACGATGTCACTGGCCAGGCTCGCCAGCGGGGAGCGGGAGCCGAAGTCGGCGTCCAGTGCGACGCACAGGTCCTCGGCGTGTTCCAGGACGCAGGCGAGGAAGCGGTCGATGCGGTCGAGCCGTACGTCGAGGGCGGGCGGGCCCTCGGCGAGGAACGCGGCGCGCTGGGCGTCGAGGAGCTGCCGCTGGAGGGCGGCGGACGGGTCGGCCGGCAGGGGTGCGAGGGCGGTGCTCATGCGGCGTTCTCTCCGGTTCGGTCGGCGGGGTGGAAGACGGGGATCGCCTCGCCGCCCTCGGGGCGTTCGAAGGCGACGGCGACGGGCATGCCGGCCCAGGGGCGCTCACCGGGACGCAGTCCGCGCAGGGCGGCGTACATCCAGGGGCCCTCGGTGAGTTCGACGAGTGCGGCGGTCCGCTCCGCGCCGGGCGTGCGGCCGTGGACGACGGTCCAGGAGACGACGGTCGCGGTGCCGGCGGCCGGTTCCCAGTCGGCCGTGGCGTTCCGGCAGCGGGGGCAGGAGTCGGACGGGGGTGCGCCATGGGTGCCGCAGGCGGTGCAGCGGCGGAGGAGGAGTTGGCCGCGTGCGGTGGCGTCGAAGAAGAGGCCGGTGGCGGGGTCGCGTCGGACGGCGGGGAGGGTCACGGTGGCTCCGGGGCTCAGGTGTGCGGGTGGGGGCTGAGGACCAGCGTCGAATGGTGGTCGAGGATGCCGCCGTTGCCGCTGACCAGGACGATGTCGTGGCGGGGCACCTGGCGTTCGCCCGCTTCGCCGCGGGCCTGCAGGACGGCCTCGGAGAGCGGGGTCATGCCCCACAGGTAGTAGGAGGAGAGCTGCCCGCCGCCCGTGTTGACGGGCAGTGAGCCGCCGGGTGCGAGCGCGCCGCCGGCCGCGAGGGCACCGCCCTCGCCCTTGGCGCAGAAGCCGTAGTCCTCCAGGGTGAGCAGCGCGGTGAAGGTGTAGCAGTCGTACAGTTCGGCGACGTCCACCTCGCCGATGGCGACCCCGGCCATCTTCAGGGCCGCCGGGCCGGCCTGGGCGGCGCCGCTGACCAGGCCGAAGTCGCTGTCGCGGTGCATGGGGCGGCCGGGGTGGGACTGCGCCCAGCCGAGCACGTGCACGGGCGGCCTGGCGAGCTGGGCGGCGCGTTCGGCGGTGGTGACGATCACGGCGATGCCGCCGTTGCTGACGAGGCAGCAGTCGAGCAGGTGGAACGGCTCGGCGATCATCCGGGACGCCTGGTGGTCCTCGACGGTGATCGGGTCGCGGAACTGGGCGCGGGGGTTCATCGCCGCCCAGGCCCGCTGGGCCACCGCGATATGGGCGAGCTGCTCGCTGGTGGTGCCGTAGGTGTCCATGTGGCGGCGGGCGGCCAGGGCGTAGAGGGGGTTGGCGCCCGCGATGCCGGCCGCGGTGACGAGGCCGTCCCAGCCGGACAGGCCGCGGGCGCCGGCGTAGGCCGCGCTCGCCGGGGTCTTCTCCTTCAGCGGGGCGTCGGCGAAGACACAGGCGACGGTCTCGGCCATGCCGGCCCGGACCGCCATCGCCGCGCACTGCACCATGGCGCCGGCGGTGGAGCCGTACGCCTGCATCTCGGACAGCAGCCGCAGGTCGCGCAGGCCGAGTTGCTTCTGCAGGGCGAGGCCGACACCGGGGGTCACTCCGCTGCTGGTGAGCAGTCCGTCGAGGTCGGCGAGGGCGAGGCCCGCGTCGGCGGTGGCACGGCGTACGGCGTCGGCGGCGAAGTCGGCGGCGCTACGGCCGTACACCTTGCCCAGCTCCGTGATGCCGAGGCCGGCGATGACGGGGCCGCGGGCGGGGTTCGTGGTCACGATGGGTCAACTGCCTTTCCTGATACTGCGGTTCAGCGGGCCTGCCAGACGGGAACGCGCTTCTCGGCGAAGGCGCGGGGGCCTTCCTGGGCGTCCCGGGAGGTCATGACGGCCCGGCCCTCCTGGCGGGTGCGCTCCCAGTCGGCCCCCTCGGACTCCACGCGCCCGGTGCCGATGCCTCGGGCGATGCGCTTGCTGGCCTGGACGGCGAGGGGGGCGTTGGCGGCGATCCGGTCGGCCAGGGCGAGGGCCTCGGTGAGCACGCGGTCGGCGGGGACGACCCGGTTCACCAGGCCGAGGTCGCGTGCGGTGGCCGCGTCCAGGGTGTCGCCGGTGAGCAGCAGTTCCATGGCGACCTTGGGCGGCAGCTGGGCGGCCAGCCGGAAGGCGCCCCCGGCGCCCGCGATGATGCCCCGCTTCACCTCCGGCAGTCCGAAGGAGGCGTCCTCGGCCGCCACCACCAGATCGCTGGCGAGCGCGATCTCGGTGCCGCCGCCCAGGGCGAAGCCGCGCACGGCCGCGATGGTGGGCTTGCCGATGTGGTGGCTGACGTATCCGGCGAACCCCCAGTCCTTCGCCTCCGGCGGCATGATGTTCTCGCCCCGGGCCACCGCCTTGAGGTCGGCGCCCGCGCAGAACGCCTTGTCCCCGGCGCCGGTGATGACGACGGCGCGGATCCCCGGGTCCCGGTCGGCCTCCTCCAGCGCCCGGCCGACGCCCAGGGCCACGGCCGCGTTGACGGCGTTGCGGGCCTCGGGCCGGTTGAGGGTGACGACCATGACGTGGCCACGCCGTTCCACGAGGACCGCGGGCACGGTGGGGGTCGCCTCCGGGGCCGCTTCCCGGGTCGCCCCCGGGGTCGCCTCCTGGTCCTCCAGCACCCCGCGGGCGACGAGCTTGTCGATGTCTTCTTCGGTCAGACCGAGCAGCTCGCGGGCGATCTCCCGGGTGTGCTCGGCGGGCAGGGGTGCCGGTCGCTGCGGCGGGTCGGCGAGGTGCCGCGAGCGGGCCGGGCGGGCCTCGGCGGGCAGCGCCTCGGCGAGCGTCGGCTGCCACAGCTCCGTGAAGAATCCCCGGGCCAGCAGCTGGGGGTCGGTGAGCAGTTCGGGGACGCGGAGCATCGGCGCGGCCGGGACACCGGCCGCCTGGAGGAGTTCGGTGACCTCGCGGGGCGTACGGGCGGCGGTCCAGGAGGCCAGGTCCCCGTCGCCGACCACGGCCCGCAGCCGCTCCCGGTCCGTGTCGTCCCGTACGTCGACGACGCACCACTGGTCGTCGCCCGCGCAGGGGTAGACCCCGTCCGCGGTGGCCCGCAGCGAGCCGGGGGCCAGCCACTCGGCCGCCAGGTGCTCGGCGAGGGCGTCCAGGATGATCTCCGCCTGGGCGATGCCGACCGTGCCGCCGTGGCCGGTCGCGCGCAGCCGGATCAGCTGGGCGACGACGGCCGCCGCGCCGACCCGGCCCACCACGTGGTCGGGGTAGATGGTGACCGAGTCGCTGTGGCCGTCCGGGTCACCGGGGTAGCTCCACAGGTCGCTCAGGCCGGTCGAGGCGCGGACGAGCGGGCCGTAGCCCATCCGGCGGCTCCACGGACCGCTCCCGCCGAAGGCGCTGCTGTCGGCGACGATCAGGCGGGGGTTGAGGCCGAGCAGGACGTCCGGGCCGAGGCCCAGGGCTTCGAGGGTGCCCGGCTTGAAGTTGGAGAGCACGACGTCGGCCTCGGCGGCGAGCCGCCGGAAGAGTGCGGCGCCCTCCGGGTCGCGCAGATTGAGGCCCAGGCTGCGTTTGTTGCGATGGCCCCAGGCCGCCGACGCGGTGATGACCTCACCGGTCATGGACTGGCGCCCGCCGTCCGGGAAGGCGCGGTTCTCCACCTTGACGACGTCGGCGCCGTGGTCGGCGAGCAGCCGGCCCAGCTCGGCCCCGGCCACGATGACACCGAGGTCGAGGACGCGGAGCCCGGCGAGCGGGTGGGCGCGTTCGGCGGCCGTGGCGGCCGGTTCCCCGGGAGTTCGCGCCTCGCCGAGGACCTCGGCGTTGTGTTCTCCCGGCAGCGGGGCCCGGCGGGAGGGAGTCGCACGGACGCCGTCGACCTCCAGGAAGCCCGTGGGCACCCGGGCGGTGCGGCCGGGGGCGAGTTCGAGGTCGGCCAGGGCACCGCGCTCCAGGTAGTGCCCGGCGCACAGGGTCTCGCCGGCGGTCAGCACGGCGGCGATGGGCACCCCGTGTTCCTGGCCCTGGCGCACCAGGTCGTCGCGGGTGCGGTCCTGGAAGTGGGCGGCGATCCGGGCCTGGATGCGGTCGGCCTCCTGGAAGCGGACGGCGAGGTTCTCGTAGCGCGGGCCGGCGAACTCCTCCGGTTCGCCCAGCCAGGCCCGCAGGCCCCGCCACTGGCGGACGCCGAGGACGCAGATGCGCACCAGGCCGTCGGCGCACCGGAAGATCGGGTACAGGTGTCCGGCGGACGGCCTGCCGGGCGGCCAGTCGGCGGCCCGCTTGCCGCCGGTCGCGGAGCCGCCCATGCCGAACCCGGGGTCGAGGAGCTGGGTGACGGCCTCGTGCACGGAGAAGTCGATGTGGTCGCCGTGGCCGGTGCGGAGGCTGTTGTAGTGGGCGAGCAGGGCCACCCAGGCCGCCTGGAGGTTCGCGGACTCGGTCACCAGCGAACCGGGCGGCGGCAGCGGCGGGCGCCCGGGCAGACCGGAGCGGGACAGCAGGCCACTCAGGGCCGCGTGCACGGCGTCGGTGGCCGCGTATCCGGCGTACGGGCCGGTGAGCCCGAAGTCGCTGATGGTGACCAGCACCAGCCGGGGGTTGCGGGCCGCCACGGTGTCGTAGTCGAGGCCGGGGAGGTCGCAACGCCCGGACTCGATCCAGATGTCGGCGGTGTCCAGCAGGGCGCGCAGGTCGCGGCGGCCGTCGTCGGTGTGCGGGTCGAGGGTGACGCCGCGCTTGCCCGCGTTGCGGACCGCGAAGTAGAGGCTGGTGCCCCCGTGGAGCGGGGCCCGGCCGCGGGCACGGGCGCCGGCCGGCGGTTCCACCAGGACGACGTCGGCGCCGAGGGCGGCCAGGAAGCGGCCGGCTCCCTCGCCGCGTCCGTCGGTGGTGTCGACCACCCGGATTCCGTGCAAGGGCGTTGCTTCGGTCATGACTCAACCTCCGGGCTGGCCGCCCGACGCCACGACGCACCGACGCGGGCACGCCGGACCCACCCATGGCCTGGGGCGATGAAGGGGGCACGACGGGGGTGCGGGGCGGGAACGCCCCTACCAGCGCGCGTCGGAGAGCCGCGGCGGCCGGGTGTCGGCCGTGTGAACTCCGCGTTTCCGTGTCCTCAGCCTCACCCGGGCCGAACGTGCCTGTACATGTCCGTTTCGCTGATGTGCACGTGTCCGCGGCGGCAACGTCACCGGCTTCTGGAGGCGGCGCGAGGACGGTGATCTACTGGCCCGGTGGACATCCAGCAGTTGCGCTATTTCCTGGCCGTCGCCGACGAACTGCACTTCGGCCGGGCGGCGGAGCGTCTGCACGTGACCGCCTCGCCGCTGAGCCGCCGGATCCGGGAGCTGGAGCACGAGCTGGGCCGCGATCTGTTCGTGCGCGAGCACCACCACGTGGAGCTGACGTCCTTCGGAGTGGTCTTCCGGGGCCGGGCCGCGGACGTGGTGCGGGACTTCGACGCCCTGCGCGAACTCGCCCACGACCGTCCGGACGCCCCGTGCTGCCGGGTCGGGGCGGCTCCCCTGACCCCGCCGAAGGTGCTGGACACGGTCCTCGCCGCCTACCGCGAGACGGCGCCCGGGGTCGACCTGCCCGTCGCCCTCGCCTCCTCGGCCGAGCTGCTGGACCGGCTCGCCGCCGACCGCGTCGACCTCGCGGTGGTCCATCTCCCGCTCGGCCGGGCCGACTTGGAGAGCCTGGTGGTCGCCCGCGGCAGGCTCGGCGTGGCCATGGCGGCCGACGACGAGTTCGCGGACCGCGCGACCCTGACGCTGCGGGACCTGCGCCACCGCCAGGTGCTGATGACCTCGGCCAAGGTGCACCCGTCCGTGATGGGCGAGCACCGGTCGGCGCTGCTGGCGGCCGGCGTCACCCGCCTGGTGTCCCTCCCCCACAACGACGTCGTCCAGATCGCCGCCCATGTACTGCGCACCGGCGCCCTGGCCCTCACCGTCCTCGGCGAGGACCTCCCCACCTCCCGCGTCTTCGACTCCGCCGCCTTCCGCCTCGTCCCCCTCGACGAACCCGGCCTGTCCCTCCGCGTCGGTATCGCGTGGCGGCCGGACGCGGAACGGTCGGTGCCGGGACTCCGCGAGGCGCTGGCAGCACTGCGCGAGCGCTACGGGGAGGCGCCGGCGGCGCTGTGACGGGGCGTCGGGTGAAGTCGCCGCCGGGTGCCGGCCGGCGTGGGTCCGAGCAGCCGGGGTCCGGGCGGCGGTGTCGGGCGGGTCATGCGGTTCTCTCGGGTGCGGACGAGGCGGTCCGCGCGGGACTGAAGCCCTCCGGTGGCGGGGGCAGCGGGGTGCCGGCGGGGGCGGCCGCGTAGACGTAGGCGTCCGGGCGGAGGGCGAGGGTGGTGGTGCGGTGGGCGGCCAGCCAGGCGAGCAGTACGCCGTCCTCGTCGACGACGGCGCCCTCGGCGGGGCGTGAGGCCGCGGGCAGGACGGTCAGGGTGGGGACACCGAGCCGCTCCCAGGCGGGCTGCGGGGCGAGCGGGCCCGTGTGCAGGAGGAGCCAGCGGCCGGCGAGTACGTCGTCCAGGCGGACCCGGGTTCCGGAAGGGTCGGTGACCCAGGGTTGCGGGAGCTGCTTCCCGACGGCCTTGGTGCGGGGGCCGGCCTGGAAGCCCTTGGCGTAGGAGGCGACCGGTATCCAGTGGGAGTCCACCAGCCGGGAGTTGAGGCCGGTCGCCCGGAGCAGCGCGCGCAACGCGGTGTCCCGGGCGCGGGCCACGGGGAGCCGTCGTTCGGTGATGATCCGGCCGACGAACACCGCCCGCCTGGTGATCTCCTTGACGTGCGGCTTGCGTTCGGCCTCGTAGGAGTCGAGAAGCGTCTCGGGCAGTTCGCCGCGCAGTACGGCGGTGAGCTTCCAGCACAGGTTGGCCGCGTCCCGCACACCGGCGGCCATGCCCTGCCCGATCCACGGCGGCATCGCGTGCGCGGCGTCCCCGGCGAGGAAGACCCTGCCCACCCGGAACCGGGCGGCGAAGCGGACATGGTGGCTGTAGACGGTGGCGCGCAGGATCTCGATCCGGTCCCGGCCGATCCCGTACTTGGACACCATCGCGTGGATGGCGTCGTCGGTGGTCAGATGCTCCTCGTCGTCACCCGGCAGGATGGGGAACTCCCAGCGGTGGTGCCCCAGCGGGGTCGGGCAGTCGACCGCCGGCCGTGCCGGGTCGCAGCGGAAGCGCAGCCGGTCGTGGTCCGGCCACGGCTTGAGCATCTTCGTGTCGACGACGACCCAGCGGTCCTCGTACGTCCGCCCCTCGTAGCCGACGTTCAGCTGTGCCCGGGCGAGGCTGGAGCCGCCGTCGGCCGCGATCACGTACTTCGCGCGCAGCCGCCGTACCGAGTCGTCGGCGCCCACGACCGTCAGCTCGACGCCCTCCGCGTCCTGTCGCAGCCGCAGGCACTCGTGCCGCAGCAGCACCTCCACGTTCGGGTACCGGTCGACGCCCTCGCGCAGCACCTGCTCCAGGGCCGGCTGGTAGATGAACATCTGCGGCGGATGCCCGTGACCGCGCGGACTGGGGCAGGCGGTGAGGAACGTACGCCCCCGTGCGTCGACGAAGTCCAGCGGCCGCTCGGCGAGCATGTCCCGCTTCAGCCGGTCGGCCAGGCCGACGCGCTGCCAGATCCGGATGACCTCCTCGTCCGTGGAGATGGCCCGGGCCCGGGAGTAGACCTCGGCGTCCCGCTCCAGCACGACGACCCTCAGGCCCGCCCGGCCCAGCAGGTTCGCGGCGGTCACCCCCGTGGGCCCGTACCCGATCACCGCCACGTCGTAGGCGCCGCCCTCGCGGTCGCCGCTCTCCCTGTCCGGGTACCTCATGTCACTCCTGTCACGATGCACTGATGTAGCGTTCACTCCAATTGGAACAGCCGTTACGGTAAGCAGGCCGTCAGAAGGCGGTCAAGTGCCGCTACGACGGGAAGGGCAGCCCCCATGACCAGCACCCCGCGCCGGATCGACGTCCATCAGCACCTGGTCCCGCCGCTGTACCGGGAGGCGCTCGCCCGGCAGGGGATCACCGAGGCGGGCGGCCGTGTGCTGCCCGACTGGAGTCCGGAGGCGGCCCTGGAACTGATGGACCTGCTGGGCACCGAGACGGCGATCCTGTCGATCTCCACCCCGGGCACCGGTTTCCTCGCCGACCCCGGCGAGGCGGCCGGCCTGGCGCGGCGGCTCAACGACTTCTCCGCCGCCCTGACCGCCGAGCACCCCGGCCGCTTCGGCTGGTTCGCCACCCTGCCGCTGCCCGACGCGGCCGCCTCGGCGCGGGAGGCCGAGCGGGCCCTCGCCGGACTCGGTGCCGACGGCGTCACCCTTCTCGCCAACACCGGCGGGGACTATCTCGGCGCCGCCGGACAGGACGCCCTGTGGCGGGTGCTGGACGAGCACGGTGCCGTCGTGTTCGTCCATCCGGCCGAGCTGCCCGGGCCCGCCGTCGACGGCATCCCGCCGTTCGCCGCCGACTTCCTGCTCGACACCACCCGCGCCGCGTATCTGCTGGTCCGCAACGGGGTCGTGCGCCGGTACCCGCGCATCCGGTTCGTCCTCAGCCATGCCGGCGGTTTCGTGCCGTACGCCTCCCACCGCATCGCCGTCGCGCTCGCCGCCGACACCGGGCGCAGCCCCCTCGACCTCCTGGAGGACCTGCGCGGCTTCTACTTCGACACCGCGCTCTCCTCCAGCCCCGCCGCCCTGCCCACGCTCCTCGCCTTCGCCCGCCCCGGACATGTGCTGTTCGGCAGCGACTGGCCGTTCGCCCCCACCGCGGCGGGCCAGTACTTCGCCAACGGCCTCGACAGCGGGGTCGACCCCGTCACCCTCGCGGCCGTCGACCGCGGCAACGCCGAGTCCCTCTTCCCCCGCCTGGCCGACGCGCCCGCCCCGGCACCCGCCCGGCGTCCGCTCCCGGCGCGACTGCGGCAGGCCGCTCGGCGCGCCGGTGCCCGCGCCTTCTTCCGGCTGGTGCAGCCCGGAACCGACTGAGGGAGCCCCAGGGGGCCGGGTGAACCGGCAGGGAACTCTTGGTCATGGGTTCCTTTGGACGGCCGTTCGAGAAGAAAGGGCTGCCTAACATGAGGCGATCACGAACGGTACGAACCCCGGGAGCTCGGGATGGTGTTGTCCGGCCTCAGCGGGAGGTCGTTGCGTCCCTGGGCGGTCGTCGGTGTCGCCGTCGTCTGCCTGGTGGCCGGAGTCCTGGCGCTCACGCACGACTCGCACCCCGCACACGCCGACCCGGCCGCCCTGCCGCACACCACGGTGGAGGTGTCCGCCAGCCGCTGCGGCCGGGGGTGGAGCGCGCCGGTGTCCGGGATCCAGGTCTTCGACCTGCACAACCCGACCGACGGCCCGGCCGAGGTCCTCCTGGAGGACCCGGGGAGCCAGGCCGTGTACGGCGAGGTCGAGGACATCGGCCCGGGCACCACCCGGGAGCTGACCGTCCGGCTGGGCAGGGGCGCGTACGCGTTCAAGTGCGTGCCCGACGACGCCGACGCCGTCACCGGGCCCACGGTCCGCATCGCGAAGGGCCACGGCGGCCCGGCCGCGGCCCCGGTCACCGAGCACGACCTGATCCCGCCCGCGCTCGCCTACCAGAAGTGGATCGGCGGCGGCCTGTCCGGCGTCGTACGGCTGACCACGGCGCTCAAGGACGCGATCGACCGCGGTGACCTCGCGGCCGCCCGCACCGCCTGGCTCCCCGCCCACCTGGAGTACGAGCGGATGGGCGCGGCGTACGACGCCTTCGGCGACGCGGACGGGGCGGTCAACGGCACGGACGCGGGGCTGCCCGGCGGGGTGCACGACAAGGACTTCACCGGGTTCCACCGCGTCGAGTACGGGCTGTGGCACGGCGAGTCCGCCGCGAGCCTGCGCGGACCGGCGGCCGGCCTGCTGACGGCGGTCACCGCGTTGCGCGACGACTGGGCGCAGACCCGCATGGACCCGGCCCAGCTGGGGCTGCGGGCGCACGAGATCCTGGAGAACACGGTGCAGTTCGAGCTGACCGGCCGTACCGACTACGGCAGCGGCAGCAACCTCGCCACCGCCCGCGCCAACCTGGACGGCACCGAGCAGGTCCTGTCCCGGCTGCACCCGCTGCTGGCCACCCGGTACGCGGATCTCGCCGGTCTGGAGGGCGAGTTGAAGCAGGCGGGCACGGTGCTCGACGGCTTCGACCACGATGGCACCTGGACACCGCTGGGCAAGCTCGGTCACCGCCGGCGCGAAAACGTCGACGCGGTCCTCGACGACCTGGTGGAACGGCTGGCGTCGGTGGCTACCCTGTGCGATCCGCGGAGGACGGTGTGAGTACCGAAGAGATGAGCAGCGGGACGACGGGTGGGGCGACGGGCGGCAAGACCGGTGGGGTGACCGGCGGGACGACGGGTGGCAAGGCCGGTGGGGTGGGCCGCCGCGGTTTTCTGCGCGGTGCGGCCCTCGCGGGTGCCGGGCTGGCGGCGGGCGGTGCGGCCGCGCCCGGCGGCGTGGCCACCTCCGGCACGGAGGCGACGCCCGTGGCCCCGTTCCACGGTCCCCGCCAGCGGTCCGCGATCGCCGCGCCCCGCCGGACCACGGTGTTCACGTCGTTCGACGTCACCGCCGGGGACCGGGCCGGGCTGACCGAACTGCTGCGCACCCTCACCGAGCGCGCCCGTTTCCTGACCTCGGGCGGCACCCCGGAGCCGGTCGGCGTCACGGGGCCGCCCGCCGACTCGGGCGTCCTCGGCGAGCGACTGCCCTCCGGGGCGCTGGCGGTGACCGTCGGCGTCGGCGCCTCCCTCTTCGACGACCGGTACGGGCTCGGGAAGCTGAGACCGCGTCGGCTGACGGCGATGCCGGCGTTCCCGGACGACGACCTCAGGCCCGAGTGGTGCCACGGCGACCTCAGTTTGCAACTGCACGCGGACGACACCGACACCGTGCTGCACGCTCTGCGCGACATCGCCCGGCACACCCGGGGCGGTATGCAGGTCCGTTGGCGGATGGACGGCTTCACCAGTCCGCCCCGGCCGTCCGGCACCCCGCGCAACCTGCTGGGCTTCAAGGACGGCACCGCCAACCCGGAGACCGCGAGCGCCCGCGAGATGGACCGGCTGGTGTGGGTCGGCCAGGGCTCCGGCGAGCCGGACTGGGCGGTCGGCGGCAGTTACCAGGTGGTACGGCTCATCCGCATGCTGGTGGAGTTCTGGGACCGGGTCTCGCTCAGCGAGCAGGAGCGGATGTTCGGCCGCTCCCGCGAGTCCGGAGCGCCCCTGGACGGCGACGCCGAGCACGACACGCCCGACTACGCCGACGACCCGAAGGGTGACGTCATCCCGCTGGACGCGCACATCCGGCTCGCCAACCCGCGCACCACGGCCACCGCGGACCAGCGGCTGCTGCGCCGGGCCTACAACTACGACCGGGGCATGGACAGCAACGGCAACCTCGACATGGGCCTGCTCTTCAGCTGCTACCAGCAGGACCTGGCCCGGCAGTTCGAGACGGTGCAGAAGCGGCTGGCCGGGGAACCGCTCGTCGACTACATCTCCCCGTTCGGCGGCGGCTACTTCTTCGCGCTGCCCGGCGTGCGGGACGGCGACGACTGGTACGGGCGCGCGCTGCTGACCTGAGCCGCGGCGCGCTCTTGACCGGGATTTGGCCACCCGCTGGACCCGAGCTTGTTCGAACAACTCCCTAGCCCAATCGGTCAATACACGGTCAAGGTTTGCCCCAGCATCCCTGACCCGGTGTTCATTCACCCGCCATCATGGCTCCGCCGGACCGCCCGGAAGCGGGCGAAGCATCCCTGCCTGTACGACGCAGTGACGTTCATGCCCGGAGGGGAACCAGCATGGCCAGCACAGGAAGACGAACGGCGATCAGGAGCCTCGGCGCTCTCGCGGGGGCCGCCGCACTCACGGTCCTCGGCGGCACCGCGCCCAGCTGGGCCGCCGTCCCCGCCGGACACGGCGGCGGCTCGTCGACCGCGACCCCGATCAAGCACGTGGTCGTGCTGTTCGACGAGAACATCTCCTTCGACCACTACTTCGCGACCTACCCGAAGGCCGCGAACACCGACGGCACCAAGTTCACGGCGTCGAAGAACACCCCGAAGGACGTCGACACCCTCGCGCACGCCGGGCTGCTGACGAAGAACCCGAACCAGTACCTGCCCAAGCGGCTCACCCCGGCGCAGGCCATGACCTGCGACCAGAACCACTCCTACGGCCCCGAGCAGCTGGCCTACGACGGTGGCAAGGCCGACCAGTTCGTGCAGAACACCGAGGTCGACAAGTGCTCCGGCGGCCTGTTCGGCGAGCCCGGCCTGGTCATGGACTACTACGACGGCAACACCGTCACCGGTCTGTGGAACTACGCCCAGCAGTACACCCTCAACGACCGGTCCTACAGCTCGGTCTACGGCCCCTCCACGCCCGGCGCGCTCAACCTGATCTCGGGTCAGACGCACGGCGCGGTCTCGGTGGACTCGGTCACCGGCAAGCAGACGTCGACGCCGGACTCGTACGCCATCGCCTCCCCCAACGCGAAGGGCGTCGGCACGGTCGTCAACGACCCCGACCCGGCCTACGACGACTGCTCCGACAAGGACCACACCAGCACCAGCGCGCTGGCGTCGCTGCAGGGCAAGAACATCGGTGACCTGCTCAACGGCAAGCACGTGACCTGGGGTTGGTTCCAGGGCGGCTTCCGTCCGTCCACGGCCTACACCGGCGCCTCCGGCTCCTACGCCAAGTGCGACACCACGCACACCAACGTGGGCGGCGCCTCCGTGGTCGACTACAGCCCGCACCACAACCCGTTCTCGTACTACAAGTCGACGTCCAACCCGCACCACGTGGCGCCGAAGAACGTGAACGAGATCGGCCACGACGGCCAGGCGAACCACAACTACGACCTGACCGACTTCACGGCGGCCGCCAAGGCGGGCAAGCTGCCGGCCGTCAGCTTCCTCAAGGCCGGTGAGTACCAGGACGGCCACGCCGGCTACTCCGACCCGACCGACGAGCAGCACTTCCTGGTCAACGAGATCAACGCGATCCAGAGCTCGCCGCAGTGGAAGTCCACCGCGATCGTCGTCGCCTACGACGACTCCGACGGCTGGTACGACCACGCGTACGCCAAGCCCCGCAACGGCTCCAAGGACACCACGGTCGGCTCCAACGGCAAGGCCCTGGACAGCGCCGCCTGCCAGGCCGGCCCGGCCGCGTCCGGCGGCTACGCCGACCGCTGCGGCCCCGGCACCCGGCAGCCGCTGCTGGTCATCTCGCCCTACAGCAAGGTGAACAAGGTCGACCACACCCGGACCGACCAGTCCTCGATCACCCGCTTCATCGAGGACAACTGGCGCACCGGCCGGGTCGGCGACCACTCCTTCGACGCCACCGCGGGCTCGCTGACGGGCATGTTCGACTTCAGGCACCCCAACAACAAGCAGGTGCTGCTGAACGCGAACGGCTCCGTCAAGTCGGTCAAGCCGATCCACCACGTGGCCGCGGTGAGCACCCGCATCACCCCGGGTCCGGCGATGGAGAACACGGCCGCCACGACCGGCTCGGGCCGGTTCCCGACCCTTCCGGTCGGCCTCGGCGCGGGCGCCCTGGTGGCCGCCGGTGCCACGGGCACCTTCCTGACGCTGCGCCGCAAGCAGCGCACCACGGCCTGACCCCTCCCGCACGGCCCTGATCACCTCGGCACGGTCCTCCTCCCCGGACCGTGCCGAGGTGCGTACGGACCGCGGCGGCCCGGCGCCCGGGCCTTTCCCGAGCCGAATCCGCTGGTTACGCTCCTCTCCACCACTGCTGCGACGGCGCGGCCGGAAGGGGATGTGCGATGGGTCTGGGAGCGATCGATCTCAATCTTCTGGTGGCGCTGGAGGCGCTCCTGGAGGAGAAGAACGTCACGCACGCCGGCAGCCGTCTGTCCATCAGCCAGTCCGCGATGAGCGGCTCGCTCGCCCGGCTGCGCCGGCACTTCGACGACGAGCTGCTGGTGCGGGTGGGCCGTGACTACGAGCTCACCTCGCTCGCCGAGCAGCTGCTCCCGGTCGTCCAGGCCTCGCTGCACAAGGCCGAGGAGGCGCTGTCGCTCACCCGCCGCTTCGACCCGACGGACAGCGACCAGCAGTTCTCGGTCGTGATGTCCGACTACGTCATGACGGTCCTCGTGGAGCCGCTGCTGCGGACCCTCGCCGAGGAGGCGCCCGGGATCCGGCTGGACGTGCACCCGATCGTCGACGGCCGGCCGGAGTCGGAGTCGCACCTGCGCTGCCACGATCTGATGGTGGTGCCGCTCGGCTTCCATCTGCCGGGGGTGAGCGAGGCGGTGATGCGCGACCGGTTCGTGTGCATCGTCGACCCCGACAACCCGCGGCTCGCCAAGGGCCGGCTCACCCTGCGCGACCTGGCCGAGATGCCGCATGCCGCGTCCGCCTTCGGCAAGCAGCTGACACACGCCGACCGCCAGCTGGAGACCCTCGGCATCACCCCGCGGGTGCAGGTGAGCGCGCCCGGCTTCACCACGCTGCCGTTCCTGGTGGGCGGCACCGACCTGGTGGCGCTGGTGCCGGAGCTGCTGGCCCGGCACTATGCCGGTTTCGCGCGCTGTGTCGCCGTACCGACGCCGTTCCCCGAGGTGCCGCTGGTGGAGGCCATGTACTGGCACCACAACCGGCACGCCGACCCCGCGCACCGCTGGCTGCGGGAGACCGTGCGCCGGGTCGCCGGGTCGCTGGGCGGCGCCCACCGGCCGTTCGGCGCGGAGACCGCCGAGCACACCGGGCCCGGACTCCCCAGGCTGACCACAGCCTCCTGACCGCCCGACCAGCCACCCGGCGAAGACGCACCGGCACACCTCCCGGACCTTCAGCGACGAGCCGGGCCACGAGGACGCCTTCCGGGTGCCGGGCGGTCAGGTCCTGTGCGTCATGGGGAGGGGCACGCGGGCTGCCCCGGCCCGGGCGGTCCGCGCCGCCGGATCCGGACCGGCGACGCGCCGTGGATACGATGATCGGCGACACGGGCACCGGCACCGCGTGGCACCACGCCTGACCGGCCCACCAGGGACGGCGGAAGAGGCGCGAGACCATGACGAGCGGCGATGCCGTCGCACTGGACGACCCGGTCGGCGGGTCGCTGCGCGGTCACCACGCGGGGCTCGGGCGCCGGCTCGGCCGGGCCGCCACCTATCTGCCGGACGTCGCGACCTTCTCGACGCTCGCCGCGGATCCGGACCGGGCGGACTGGGCCGACCTCGCCCGGCTGCTCGGCCGGGGCGAGTTCGCCGACCTGTTCAGCTGCCCCGCGACCCCGCCGCCGGACTGGGAGCCGGTCTTCGTCCTCGAAGGCCGGCAGCTGGTCCGGCCCGGCGGCGCCGCGCCCGATCAGGAACCGGCCCCGGCCGGCGCCGGACCGGTCGAGCTGGGTGCGGCCGACGTGCCCGAGATGCTCGACCTGGTCGGGCGGACCCGGCCGGGCCCGTTCTGGCCGCGCACCCACGAGCTCGGCACCTACCTCGGCGTCCGGGACGGCGGCAGGCTGGTGGCCATGGCGGGGGAACGGCTCCGGCCGCCGGGGTGGACCGAGATCAGCGCCGTCTGCACGGCCCCCGAGGCACGCGGGCGCGGCCACGCCGTCCGCCTGGTCAACGCGCTCACCGCCCGGGTGCTGGCGCGCGGCGAACGCCCCTTCCTGCATGTGGCCGAGGCGAACACCGGGGCGATCGCGCTCTACGAACGGCTCGGCTTCGAGACCCGCAGGCAGGTCACGTTCCGCGGGTTCCGCACCCCGTGACGGCTCCGGCACGCGGTGCCGGGACCAGGAGCTTCACGTGGTGCTGCTCCGGCGGACCGGCCCGGAGCGGGCGGGCGGTGGCGTCCTCGTCCGGCTGAGAGGCGTCCGGGCCTGGGCACCGTGGTGCGGTGGTGCGTGCGGTTGTCGTCCGTCGTGCGGCACGGGATGCTGAGGGGGCACGGAGGGAAGCGGTGCCCATGGATCGTTTTCCGCATGCGGCCGATGTCGAGTTCCACAGTCCCCTCGACCTCTCCAGGGCCGCCGCCGCGGTACTGGACGCGGAAGGCCGCATCTCCGGGTGGGGCTCCTCGGCCCAGCGCCTCCTCGGCCATCCGTCCGAGGACGTGCTCGGCCGGCCGGCCGCCCGGCTGCTGGCAGCGGACCCAGGGCAGCGGCTGTCCGCCCTCTGCAAGGCGGACAGGGCCCGCAGCACGGTCCTGGACCTCAGCTGCCGGGACGGCCGCACCCTGCGGGCAGCCGTCACGTTCAGCCCCCTCGCGCACCTGGGCACGGCCGCGACGGTCGTGGTCGCGGCGGATCTGGCGGCGCTGCGCGGCTGGGAGGCGCAGCTGGCGCTGCTGCAGGGGATGGCGACCGAGTCCGCCGTAGGGCTGACGATCTTCGACACCGACATGCGCGTGGTCTGGGGGAACACCTCGACCGATCTGGAGCTCGGCGGGGTCGCCCAGTACGTGGGCCGGCCGGCCGCGGACCTCTTTCCGGAGGGCGAGTTCATCTCGCGGCACCACCCCCCGGACGAGGACCAGATCATGGAGCACGTGCTGACGACGGGGGAACCGATCCTCGGCATGCACTACCGCGGACGCGCTCCGGCCGACCCGGGGCGCGAGCATGTCTGGTCCTGCTCGTACCACCGGCTGGTGGACGCCCGGGGCGAGCCGCTGGGGCTGTTCGAGGAGTCCCTGGACATCACGGACCGCTACCGCGCCCAGGAACGGCTGTCGCTGCTGGTGCGGGCGGGCAAGCGGATCGGCGCCTCGCTGGACGTGCGCCGGACCGCCGCGGAGCTCGCCGACGTGGCGGTGCCGCAGCTGGCCGACGAGGTGCTGGTGGACCTGCCGCCCGCGGTCATCGAGGGACGGCAGCCGCCGACGGGCTCGGCGCCGGGGCACAGCATGCTGCGGATGCACGGACGGACCCCGGAGGAGTTCCGGACCAGTCCCGTCTCCTATCCGCCGGCGTCACCGCAGGCCATGAGCCTGGCCACCAGCCGGCCCGTGGTCGACGCCGCCCCGCCCGGCGTCCCGGGCGAGCGGGCGTCGGCCGGACACCGGTGCAGCCTCTTCGTCCCGCTGCTCGCCCGGGACGCGGTGGTGGGCCTGGCGACCTTCCGGCGCAGCAGCAATCCCGACCCGTTCGGGCCCGAGGAGCAGACCCTCGCGGTGGAGCTGGCCGAACGGGCCGCCGTCGGCATCGACAACGCCCGCCGCTACACCAGCCAGCACGCGGCGGCCCTGGTGCTGCAGCGGAGCCTGCTGCCCCAGCACCTGCCGGCGCAGAGCGCGGTCGAGGTGGCCTACCGCTACCTTCCCGCGGACAGCCGGGTGGGCGTGGGCGGGGACTGGTTCGACCTGATCCCCCTGTCCGGGGCCAGGGTGGGGCTGACCGTCGGTGACGTGGTCGGCCACGGGGTGCACGCCGCGGCGACCATGGGCCGGCTGCGCGCCACCGTACGGACCCTCGCCCTGCTGGACCTGGACCCGGCCGAGCTGCTCACCCGGCTCGACGGCCTGGTCGCCCAGGACTCGGAGCCCCACGCCGACGACGGGCTGGGCGACGAGGCGCTCGGGGTGACCTGCCTGTACGCGATCTACGACCCGGTCAGCGGCCGCTGTGTGTGGGCGAGCGCGGGGCATCCGCCGCCGATCGTGGCCGACGCGAACGGCTCGGTGGCGCTGTCCTCGCTGGCGCCGGGACCGCCGCTCGGGCTGGGCAGCCTGCCCTACGAGAACGTCGAGCTGAGCCTGTCCAGCGGCAGCGTGGTGGCGTTCTTCACCGACGGTGTCGTGGAGGACCGGCGCACCGACATCGACAGCGGGATCGACCGCCTCGCGCATGTGCTCACCTGGCAGCGGTGCCCGCTGGAGGAGCTCTGCGACCGGGCGCTGTCGACGCTGCCGCCCGGACCGCAGGCGGACGACGCCACGCTGCTGCTCGTCCGCACCCGGCGGCTCGCCGACGGACAGGTGGCGGACCTCGAACTGCCGCCGGACCCGGCGATGGTGGCACGGGCCCGCACGGACACCGAACGCCAGCTGGCGGACTGGGGCCTGTCCGAACTCTCCTTCACCGCCGCGCTCGTGGTGAGCGAGCTGGTCACCAACAGCATCCGGTACGCCACCGGGCCCGTCCTGCTGCGGCTGATCAAGGACCGCAGTCTGCTGTGCGAGGTCTCCGACAACGCGCACACCGCGCCTCATCTGCGGCGGGCGCGCCGGGACGACGAGGGCGGCCGGGGCCTCTTCCTGGTGGCCCAGATGTCGCAGCGCTGGGGCACCCGGTACACCGCGTCCGGGAAGACCATCTGGGCCGAACTCGCCGTCCCCTAGCGGCTCGTGGCGGGCCTGTCGCACAGGGCGTGGTCGACGAGGGCGCCGGTCGCGCGGTTGAGGGCGGCCAGGTCCGGGGGCGCGGTCGTGGTGGAGACGGAGACGGTGACGGCGCGCCTGCCGTCCGCGCTCACCGCGGGGCGGGTGTTGACGCCTGCCCCGTCGCCCTCGTGCAGGTAGTAGTGACCGCCGCAGGACAGCGGGATCTTGCGCAGCCCGAGGCCGTAGGTGCCCTGGGGCATCTCGGCCAGGTCCTCCGGGTCGTCGGTCCGCCGGACGGTCCGGCGCATCTCCCGCCACTGCTCGGCGGGGAGCAGCCTGCCGCCGGCCAGGGCGCGGAAGAAGGTGTTCAGGTCGGCGGTGGTGCTCACCACGCCGGAGTCCGCGGTGTGTTGGAGGCTGTGCTCGGTGACGTCGATCCGGTTGCCGTCGGGGCCCGTGAGGTAGGCGTTCACGTGCGGGTCGGGCAGGTGGGGGTCGAGCCCGGGGACGGACGTGTCCCGCAGCCCCAGCCTGGCGATCACCCGCCGTTCGACCAGTTCCCGCCAGCTCGCGCCGCCGGCCTTCTCTGCGATCATCCCGGCCAGCAGGTAGTTGGTGTTGGAGTACGCCCACCGGGTGGCGCCGCCCGGTCGCGGCACGAACAGCGGCCGGTGCTTCATCGCCACCGCGACCAGGTCGGCCGCGGGTGTGGTGTCGTAGCGGTTCTCCTCGAAGTGGTTGATCAGCCGGTCCTGGATCTCCGGGTCGTCGATGTAGTCGTACAGGCCGCTGGTCTGGCGGAGCAGGTCGCGGACGGTGATGCGGCGGCCGTCGTTCCCGTTTCCGGCGACGACTCCGGGGAGCCAGTGCTCGACCGTGTCGTCCAGGGACAGCCGCTTCTCGGCGACGAGTTGCAGGACCACGGTCGCGGTGAACGTCTTGGTCGTGCTGGCCACGCGGAAGTGCGCGTTCCAGGGGATCGGGTCGGTGGAGTCGGCCGTCCGGGTGCCGATGCGTGCCAGGAGGGGCGCGCCGTGCGGTCCGTCGACCCGGGCCAGCACGTTCACGTCGCCTCCCCCGGCCTCCCGGACGGCGGCGAGGTCCCGCCGGAGCGCTTCCTCGTCGTAGTGGTGCCGCGCGGCCGGGTGGCCGGCGGTGGCGGCGGTCGCGGCCATGGGTGAGGCCGGCGCGAGCAGTGCCGCGGTCAGGACGACCACGGCGGCCTTCTTCGTCGACGGCATCCGCATGTTTCGTATCCCCCGGTGCTCTGGTTCCTGGTCGGTGACGATCTCCAGCCAACCGGATCCGGGCGCGCGGGTGGATGGGGCTGTCCTCCGAATGCGGGGTGTACGTAGCCCCCGGTGGAGCGGACGAGTTCGGCACGGCCACCCTGTCGCGGCTCGCCGCCGACATCTCTTCCGAGGGTGATCGGGGATTGACGCCGCCACATTTACTTAGAGTAGCCTTGCCTAAGTTGACCGTCTTCGGAGGGTGGCCGGTGGGATCAGGGGAACTGTCGGGGCGGGATATCCTGGCACGCTCGGTCAGAGGGCAGGGGCGGCGCGTCGCTCTCGGTTCGGCGCTCGGCTGCGTGCACCAACTCGGGGAAGCCATGGTCCCCGTGCTCATCGGTGTCGTCGTCGACCAGGCGGTGGCCGGGCAGGACGCCGGACGTCTGGTGCTCTGGCTGGCCGTCCTGGCCGTCGTGTACGTCTGCCTGTCCTGGAGTTTCCGGCTGGGCGCACGGGCCGGTGAACGCGGGGCCGAGGAGGCCGCCCACACGCTCAGGCTGGCGATCGTGCGCCGGGTCGTCGACGCCCGGGGCGGCGCCGGGGACGACCGGCTCTCCGGCGAGCTGGCCAATGTCGCCACCGAGGACGCCAAGCGGGTCGGCGCGGTCAACATGGCGCTGATGAGCGGGACATGGGCCGCCGCGGGTATCGCCGTGAGCGCCGTGGCGCTGCTGCTGACGTCCGTGCCGCTCGGTCTGATCGTGCTGCTCGGCACCCCCGTGCTGCTGTGGCTGGGACATCTGCTGAGCAAACCGCTGGAGCGGCGCAGCGAGGCCGAGCAGGACCGGGCCGCCGCCGCCGCGGGCGTCGCGGCCGACCTGGTGGCCGGACTGCGGGTGCTCAAGGGGCTCGGCGCGCAGCAGGCCGCCGTCGAGCGCTACCGGCGCACCAGCAGGGTGTCCCTCGCGGCCACCCTGCGCGCCGCGCGGGCCCAGTCGTGGCAGACCGGGCTGGTCCTGGCGCTCACCGGCGGGTTCATCGCCCTGATCGCCTGGGTGGGCGGACGGCTGGCGCTCGAAGGGTCCCTCACACTGGGGCAGTTGGTCTCGGCGGTGGGTCTCGCGCTGTTCCTGCTGGGGCCGTTGGAGACGTTCGCCTGGGTCAACGCCGAGCTGGCCCAGGGCCGCGCCTCCGCCGCCCGGATCGCCGAGGTGCTCGCCGCCGGACCCGCCGTCGTGGGCGGGGACGAACCGGTGCCGGACGGGGTGCGCGGACAGCTGCGCCTGCGCGGGGTACGGCTCGGCGGACTGGACGGCGTGGACCTCGACCTGCCCGCCGGGCGGCTGACCGGGATCGCGGTGACCGATCCGGCCTGTGCCGAGGCCCTGTTGGGCTGCCTGGGCCGGGAGGCCGACCCGGAGTCGGGCTCGGTCGAGCTGGACGGGGTGCCGCTGACCCGGCTGGACCCGGCGGGCCTGCGCGCCGCGGTGCTGGTCGCCGCGCACGACGCCGCGCTGTTCGAGGGCTCCCTGGCCGCGAACGTGAACCCGGAAGAACCGACCGGGGACGGACAACGGGACGACCCGGCCGGGGACGGACAGCGGGACGACCCGCAGACGGCGCGTGCCATGGCGGCCGCCGACGCCGACGAGGTCGCCCGTTCCCTGCCGCAGGGCGTGGCTACGAGCGTGGGCGAGGGCGGACGGTCGCTCTCCGGCGGCCAGCGGCAGCGCGTCCTGCTGGCCCGGGCGCTGCGCGCCGAACCGCCCGTCCTGGTCGTGCACGATCCGACGACGGCCGTGGACGCCGTCACCGAGGCCCGGATCGCGCAGGGGCTCAGGGAGATCAGGCAGGGCCTGACCACGGTCGTGGTGACCAACAGCCCGGCGCTCCTCGCCGTCACCGACCGGGTGGTGCTCCTCGACGGCGGCCGGGTCGGCGCCGAGGGCACCCACGCGGAACTCGCCCGCACGCACGAGAACTACCGTACGGCGGTGCTGACATGACCGAACCCACCCCCACGACCGCAGCCGCAGCCGCAGCCGCAGCCGCCGTACCGAACAGCACCGAGCGCGCCCTGCTGCCCACCGCCACGCCCGCCCGCACCCGGGCGGCGGTCCGTGAACTGCTGCGCCCGCACCGGGCGTTGGCCGCCGCGGGCTTCGGCACGCTGATGTTCGCCACGGCCGTCGGGCTGCTCACCCAGCCGCTGCTCGGCCATATCGTCGACGTGGTCACCGAGCACCGCTCCCCCGACGCGCTCACCCGGCCGGTGCTCGCGCTCGCCGGGGTCGCCGTGGTGCAGGGCATCACCACCGCGCTGGGCATGTCGCTGGTCTCCCGACTGGGCGAGACCGCGCTCGCCCGGCTGCGCGAACGGTTCGTGGCCCGCGCCCTGTCGCTGCCCCTCGAACGCCTGGAGCGGGCGGGCTCGGGCGACCTCAACGCCCGGGTCACCCGGGACGTGTCCCGGGTCGCCGACGCGGTCCGCACCGCGCTGCCCGAACTGGCCCGCTCCGGGCTGTCGATCGTGCTGACCCTGGGCGCCCTCGCCCTGCTGGACTGGCGGTTCCTGCTGGCCGCGCTGATCGCCGTGCCCGTGCAGGCGCACACCGCGCGCTGGTACGTCCGCAACGCCGTCCCCCTGTACGCACAGGAGCGGATCGCCACCGGGGCCCAGCAGCAGCAGTTGCTGGACACCATCGGCGGGGCGCGGACGGTACGCGCGTACCGGTTGCAGGACGGCCACACCCGCCGGGTCACCGAGCGCTCGCGGGCGGCGGTGGAGCTGACGATGCGCGGGGTGCGCCTGGTGCTGCGCTTCTACAGCAGGCTGCACATCGCCGAGTACGTGGGGCTGGCCGCCGTGCTGGTCACCGGGTTCCTGCTGGTGCGGTCCGGTTCCGCCTCGGTCGGCACGGCGACGGCCGCCGCCCTGTACTTCCACAGCCTCTTCGGACCGGTCAACACCGCGCTGGTGCTGCTCGACGACGCCCAGTCGGCGACGGCGGGACTGGCCCGGCTGGTCGGGGTCGTCGACGAACCGGCGCCCGCGGTCTCCGCGCACGCGGACGGTGCGACGGGCGAGGCGTCCGTGACGCTGACCGGTGTCTCCCACGCGTACGTGCCCGGCCGCCCGGTCCTGCACGGTGTCGACCTGGAGGTGCGGCCCGAGGAGCGGGTCGCGCTGGTCGGCACCACCGGCGCCGGCAAGACCACCCTGGCCAAGCTGGTGGCGGGACTGCACCGCCCGGCGGCGGGGCGGGTCGAGGTCGGCGGCACCGAGCCGGACGAGTCCGGCCGGCTGGTGGGGCTCGTCACCCAGGAGGTGCATGTCTTCGCCGGGCCGCTCGCCGAGGACCTGCGGCTGGCCCGCCCGGAGGCGAGCGCCGAGGAGCTGCGGGAGGCGCTGGCCACGGTGGGCGCCCTCGGCTGGGCCGAGGCCCTCCCGGAGGGGCTGGACACCGTCGTCGGCGACGGCGGCCACCAGCTCACCGCCGACCGCGCCCAGCAACTCGCCCTGGCCCGGCTGCTGTTGGCCGACCCGCCGGTCGTCGTGCTCGACGAGGCGACCGCGGAGGCGGGCAGTTCGGGCGCCCGGCTGCTCGACGAGGCCGCCGAGCGGGCGCTGCGCGGCCGTACGGCACTGGTCGTGGCCCACCGCCTGAGCCAGGCCGCCGCCGCGGACCGGGTGGTCGTGCTGAGCGGCGGCCGGGTCGTGGAGGAGGGCACGCACGACGAACTCCTCGCCGCCCGGGGCACGTACGCAGCTCTGTGGCGGGCCTGGTCGCACCAGCGCTCCCCCGACGCACCCGCCACCGCCGACGTTCCCCGCTGACCCACCCCTGATCCAAGCCGCCCCCCGCCGGACCCGTCGTCACGAACAGAAGGATCATCCGATGCCCCGCGCCACCAGAGTGTCCAGGCTGACCGGCCTGCTCGTCTCCGTACTCCTGCTCACGGCGACGGCGGTCGCCTGCGGCTCCTCCGACTCCGACTCCGACAAGGGCTCCGGCTCGTCCTCGGCCGGCGGCTCGGGCTCGTCGGCGGACGCCGGCGCCTTCCCGGTGACGATCGCCCACAAGTTCGGCACTACGACGATCAAGTCCGAGCCCCAGCGGATCGTCACCGTGGGCCTCACCGACCAGGACGCCGTCCTCGCCCTCGGCAAGGTCCCGGTCGGCACCACCGAGTGGCTGGGCGGCTACAAGGGCGCGATCGGTCCGTGGGCCGAGGACAAGCTGGGCAGCGCTGCCGCGCCGACGGTACTCAAGGACACCGGCACCGGCCCGCAGGTGGAGAAGATCGCCGCGCTCAAGCCGGACCTGATCCTGGCCGTCTACTCGGGGCTGACGAAGTCCCAGTACGAGAGCCTGTCGAAGTTCGCGCCGGTGGTGGCCCAGCCGAAGCAGTACAACGACTACGGCGTGCCGTGGCAGCAGCAGACCGAGGAGATCGGCCAGGCGCTGGGCAAGGCGGCCGAGGCCAAGACGCTGGTGTCGGGTGTCGAGGCCAAGTTCACGGCGGCCGAGAAGGCGCATCCCGAGTTCGCCGGCGCGAGCGCGGTGATGGCGACGCCGTACGAGGGCACGTTCGTCTACGGCAGCCAGGACCCGCGCTCCCGCCTCCTGTCCGACCTCGGCTTCTCGCTGCCGAAGGACCTGGACAAGGTGATCGGGGACCAGTTCGGCGCCAACATCAGCAAGGAGCGCTTCGACCTCCTCGACCAGGACGTCGACGTGTGGATCGTGCCGGACACCACCGCGTCGGTCACCAAGCTGCACGACGACAAGGTCTACGCCGACCTGAACGTGGTGAAGCAGGGCCGTGAGGTCTTCATCAAGGAGACCAGCGACTACGGCAACGCGGTGTCCCTGTCGACCGTGCTGAGCATCCCCTACGTCCTGGACCGCCTGGTGCCGCAGCTGGCGGCGGCGGTGGACGGCAAGACGTCGACGAAGGTGGCCCAGCCCGCGTCGTGACCATACGAAAGGGGGGTGGGTCCGGTCCCGGACCCACCCCCCTTTCGTGTGCCGTCAGGATCCGTCGACCAGGCTCTTGGGCCGCATGTCCGTCCAGTGGGTCTCGATGTGGTCCAGGCACTCCTGCCGGCCCGCCGGGCCGTGGACGACCGTCCAGCCCGCCGGGACGTCCACGAAGTCCGGCCACAGGCTGTACTGGCCCTCGTCGTTGACGAGGACGGAGTAGACGCCGTCGGGGTTCTCGAACGGGTTGCTCATGTCAGCGGTTCCTTGCCTTTCCGGTCTGATGAACTCTGATGAACGTGGTGGGGTCAGCTCAGTTCGTCCGCGCGCCGTACCACCGCCTCCAGCGCCCGGAACCAGGTCCCGGCCAGCTCCCGCACCGCGTCCTCGGTGAGCAGTCCGGTCGCGTACGCCCAGTGGGCGCTGAGTTCCGGGCCTTCGGGGCGGTCCTCGGTGAGGGCGTTGAGGGTGAGCGCGTGCGACATCGGCATCCCGGCGTCCGGGTCGAGGTCGGCGGCGTCCTCCTCGGGGGCGTAGGACCAGTCGGCGGCCTCGGGGCGGCCGAAGCGGCCCATGTAGTTGAACTCGATCTGCGGCTCGGCCAGTTCGGCG
Organism: Streptomyces sp. NPDC090088; assembly: GCF_044747345.1. Classification (NCBI taxonomy): domain Bacteria; kingdom Bacillati; phylum Actinomycetota; class Actinomycetes; order Kitasatosporales; family Streptomycetaceae; genus Streptomyces; species Streptomyces sp. NPDC090088. Next base: position 66,719 of record NZ_JBIVDZ010000004.1, read on the forward strand.
AGGAGCGGACCGGTCGCGGGGTTGAGCCGGCGCAGCAGGCCGTGGCCGATGCCGGCCATGGGCAGGGCGGTGAGACGGTCGCGGATCCGGGCCACGGCCGCGTCCAGGGCGGGTCCGCCGGCGAGGGCGTCCGGGCCGGTCGCGCCCGGGTCGAGCCGGACCGGGACGACGCTGGTGAACCAGCCGACCGTACGGGACGGGTCGGCGTCGCCCGCGATTCCCTCCTCGCGGCCGTGGCCCTCCAGGTCGACCAGGACGGGTCCGCCAGGGGCGGCCGCGCCGAGGGTCCGGGCCCGCCAGTCCCCCACGGCCAGGGCGAACGCGGTGAGCAGGACGTCGTTGACGCTCGCCCCGAAGGCGGCCGGGGCCCGGCTCAGCAGGGGTCCGGTGATGTGGGCGGGCAGGGTCAGGGAGAGATGGCGGGTGGTGGCGACCGTGTCCAGCGCCGGGTCGAGAGGGCGGGGCAGCGGGAGTTCGGCGCCCTCGGCGAGCGCGGACGTCCACCAGGGCAGCTCGTCCTCGGCGGCCGGTTCGACGGCCCGGGCACCGAGCAGCCGCGACCAGCGGGCGAACGACAGCTCCACCGGGGCGAGTTCGGGGCTACGACCGCCACGGACCGCCGCCCAGGCGGTGGCCAGGTCGGGCAGCAGCACCCGCCAGGAGACGCCGTCGACCACCAAGTGGTGGACGAGGAGCAGCAGCCGTCCGGGCCGCTCGGGCCCGGCGTCGAACCAGACCGCCCGCACCATCGCCCCGCCCTCGGGGTCGAGCCCGGCCAGGGCCGTCGGCGCGTGGCGGGCGACGGCGTCCCGCAGCGCGGTCTCGTCCGCGGCGGCCTCGCGTACGTCGACCCGGGCGAGCCAGGCCGATACGTCGGTGTCGGCAGCCGCCGGCACCTTCAGTGCGGCCTCCGGGGTGCGGACGAGCCGGGCGCGGAGCATGTCGTGCCGGTGGGCGAGCGCTCCGAGCACGGTCAGCAGTCCGGGTTCGGTCAGGCCGGCCGGGGTGCGCAGCAGCGCCGCCTGGTGGTAGGCGGCGAGCGGGCCGCCCCGGTCGAGCAGGGCGCGCATGATCGGGGTGAGCGGGACGGTGCCGGTGCCGTCGTCGTGCGTGGCGTGCCGTTCGGCCGCGCCCAGCGGGACGGCGACGGCGGCCAGCGCGGCGACGGTGCGGTGCTGGAGGATCTGGCGGGGCGTGAGGCGCAGTCCGCCCGAGCGGGCCCGGGCGACGAGTTGCATGGCGACGATGCTGTCGCCGCCGAAGGCGAAGAAGTCGTCGTCCGTGCCGATCGCCTCGGCGGGCAGTCCGAGGGCGTCCGCGAACAGCTCGCGCAGGGCGTGCTCGGTGTCGTTCTCCGGGGCCCGGCCGCCGCCCGAGGCGGTGAAGTCCGGGGCGGGCAGGGCGGCCCGGTCCAGTTTGCCGTTGGACAGCAGCGGCAGCCTCTCCAGCACCACGACGGCGGCCGGGACCATGTAGTCGGGCAGGGTGGCGGCGGCGTGCGCCCGCAACTCCGTGCCGTCGGCGCCGTCGGCGACCGCGTACCCGATCAGCTGCCGTACTCCTGGCCGGTGTTCCCGCGCCACCACGACGCTCTGCGCGACCGCCGGGTGGGTGTCCAACGCGGCCTCGATCTCGGCGAGTTCGACCCGGTAGCCGCGGATCTTGACCTGGTCGTCGGTGCGGCCGGCGAACTCCAGCAGGCCGGCCTCGGTCCAGCGGGCCAGGTCGCCGGTGCGGTACATGCGCGCCCCCGGCACCCCGAAGGGGTCGGCGACGAAGCGTTCGGCGGTGAGCTCCGGGCGGCCGAGGTAGCCGCGGGCCAGGCCGGGTCCTGACAGGTACAGCTCGCCGGTGACGCCGGGCGGGACCGGGCGCAGGGCGGTGTCCAGGACGTAGGCGCGGGAGTGGTGGACGGGGCGGCCGACGACCGGCCGGGCGCTGTCGCGGACCCGGCCGACGAGGGCGTCGACGGTGGTCTCGGTGGGGCCGTAGAGGTTGAACGCCTCGGTGTCCGGGAGCGCGGCGAGCCGGTTCCACAGCGACTCGGGTACGGCCTCGCCGCCGAAGCCGACCACCGCGAGCGGGCATTCGCCGTCGGGCCCGATCAGGCCGCTGTCGGCCATCCGGGCCAGCAGGGACGGGGTGACCTCGATGAAGTCGATGCCCCGGGCGCGGATGAACTCGGCGAGGAGTTCGGGGTCGCGGCGGGTGTCGTCGTCGGCGATGTGCAGGGCGTGCCCGTCGAGCAGCCACAGCTGGGGCTGCCAGGAGGCGTCGAAGGAGAACGACCAGGCGTGTCCGACCCGCAGCCGGCGCAGACCGGTGCGCTGCTTCGCCAGGTCGTGCAGGTCGTGGCGGTGGCTGTGGAAGAGGTTGGCGACTCCGCGCTGGGTGACGACGACCCCCTTGGGGCGGCCGGTGGAGCCGGAGGTGTAGATGACGTAGGCGGGGTGGTCGGGGCCGGGTGCGGTGGGTTCCGCCTGCGGCAGGCCGTCCGCCGGGGCGTCCAGGAGCAGGACCCGGAGGCCGGTGGCGGGCAGGTCGGCGGCGGTCCGCGCGGTGGCGAGGACCAGGACCGGACGGGCGTCGTCGAGCATGCCGGTGAGGCGGGCCTCGGGCAGGTCGGGGTCGAGGGGCAGATAGGCGGCGCCCGCGCGCATCACCGCGAGGATCGCGGCGATGTGGTCGGCGGTGCGGGGCAGGGCGAGGGCCACGATCCGCTCGGGCCCGGCGCCGTGCCCGGCCAGGACGCGCGCCAGCTCCGCGCTGCGGGCGTCGAGTTCGGCGAAGGTCCAGGAGGTACGGCCGTCGGTGACGGCGATCGCGTCCGGGGTGGCGGCGGCCTGGGCGGCGAACAGCTCCGGTACGGTGCCGGGCCGTTCGGCGGCCGGGAGCGCGTTGTCGTTCCAGGTCTCCAGGACGGTGTACCGGTCGGCGGAGCCGAGCAGGTCGAGCCGGCCGACGGGGCGGTCCGGGTCGGCGGCCATGCCGGTGAGCAGGCCGGTCAGGGCGTCGGTGAGCCGTCGTACGGTGGCCGCCTCGAACAGGTCGGGGCGGAACTCGGCGGTCACCCGCAGCCGTTCGGCGGGTTCGACCGCCCAGGCGAGCGGATAGTGGGTGGAGTCCGCGTGCTCGCGGACCGTGACGCGCGGCGCGTCTCCCGACTCCGCCGCGGGCTCCGCCACCGGGTACGACTCGAACACCACGAGGGTGTCGAAGAGTTCACCGAGTCCGGCGGCGCGCTGGATGTCGGCGAGGCCGAGGTGCTGGTGGGCGATGAGCCGGGACTGCTCGTCCTGGAGCCGCTCCAGCAGGGCGCCGGTGCTCTCCTCGGGGCGGACGCGCACCCGGACCGGGACGGTGTTGATGAACAGGCCGATCATCGCCTCGGACCCCAGGAGTTCGGGTGAGCGGCCCGCGACGGTGGCGCCGAACACCACGTCGTCGCGTCCGGTGAGCCGGCCGAGCAGTACGCCCCAGGCCGCCTGCACCAGGGTGTTGACGGTGACGCCCCGGCTCCGGGCGAACGCCTCCAGCCGTGCGGTGCGGTCGGTGTCCAGCTCCACGGTGTGGGTGTGCGGGACGGCGGCGGCCCGGTCGGGATCGGCGGGCGCGAGCCGGGTGGGTTCGGCGAGCCCGGTGAGAGCCTCGGCCCAGGCTCCGGCGGCCGTGGCCGGGTCCTGGGCGGCCAGCAGCCGCAGATGCGCCCGGTAGGGGGCGGGCGGGGCCGGGGTGCGGCCCTCGTAGCGGGCCCACAGTTCGGCGGTGAGCAGGGGCAGCGACCAGCCGTCGAGGAGCAGGTGCTGGTGGGAGAGGACCAGCCGGTGCCTACCGGGGCCGGTCCTGGCCAGCAACAGCCGCAGCAGCGGCGGCTGTTCGGGGTCGAAGCGACGCCGCTCCTGGGCGAGCAGCCGGGTCCAGTCCCGCGGTTCCCCTGCGAGGTCGAGCTGCCGCCAGGGCAGCACGGCGGTGCGCGGTACGACGGCCACCGGCCGTCCGGAGGACAGGTGCCGGAAGCCGCTGCGCAGGTTCTCGTGGGCGTCGAGCAGGTCCTGGGCGGCGGCGCGCAGCCGGTCGGCGTCCAGGGGGCCTTCGAGGTCGTAGGAGACCTGGACGGTGTAGACGTCGGGTCCGTCGTCGGCGGAGTCCAGGGCCGCGTGGAAGAGGAGTCCGGCCTGGAGCGGGGAGACGGGCAGCACGTCGGTGCCGGCGGGCAGGGCGGCGGCCTCGGCGCGCTCGGCGTCGGTGAGGTCGAGCAGGACGGTGTCCCCGGCCCGCGCCTCGGCGCCGGCGGCCGTGGTCGCCACGGCGGCGAGACCGGCCACCGACTTGTGCCGGAACACGTCGCGCGGGCTGAACGCCAGCCCGGCGGCGCGGGCCCGGGCGACCAGCTGCATGGCGACGATGCTGTCCCCGCCGAGGGCGAAGAAGTCGTCCGCCACACCGACCCGTTCGAGGCCGAGCACCTCCGCGACGAGGGCGCCCAGCGTCTCCTCCAGCGGGGTGCGGGGCCGGGTGTCGGTGACCTCGGCGGCGAAGTCCGGCGCGGGCAGGGCCCGGCGGTCCAGCTTGCCGTTGGGGGTGAGCGGGAGGGTGTCGAGGGTGACGACGGCGGCCGGGACCATGTGGTCGGGCAGCGTCCGCGCGGTGTGGGCGCGCAGTGCGGCGGTGTCCGCGCCGGTGCCGGCCGGGACCACGTAGGCGACGAGCCGTTCGTCGCGCAGGACCACGGTGGCGTGCGCGACGGCCGGGTGGGCGGCGAGCACGGCCTCGACCTCGCCGGGTTCGATCCGGAAGCCGCGCAGTTTGACCTGGTCGTCGGTGCGGCCGAGGTACTCCAGCTCGCCGTCCGCGGTCCAGCGGGCCAGGTCGCCGGTGCGGTACATACGGCTGCCCGCGGGACCGTACGGATCGGCGGGGAACCGCTCGGCGGTCAGCGCGGGGCGGCCGAGGTAGCCGCGAGCCAACTGGACGCCCGCCAGGTACAGTTCGCCGGCCACCCCGGGCGGCACGGGCCGCAGACGGGCGTCGAGCACCAGGGTGCGGGTGTTCCACACCGGGCGGCCGATCGGCACGGCGGCCGGGTCGGCGGGCACCTCGTGGGCGGTGACGTCGACGGAGGCCTCGGTCGGGCCGTAGAGGTTGTGCAGGCGGGTGGTGGGCAGGACCTGGTGGCAGCGGGCGGCCAGCGGGGCGGGCAGGGCCTCGCCGCTGCACATGACCTGGCGCAGGGTCGCGCAGTCGGCGGCCGTGGGTTCGTCGAGGAAGGCGCGCAGCATCGACGGCACGAAGTGGGCCGTGGTGACGCGCTCGCGCCTGATCAGGCCCGCCAGGTAGGCCGGGTCCTGGTGGCCCTCGGGACGGGCCACGACCAGGCCCGCGCCGGTGATCAGGGGCCAGAAGAACTCCCACACCGACACGTCGAAGCCCGCGGGGGTCTTCTGCAGCACCCGGTCACCCGGGTCGAGGCGGTAGGTGTCCTGCATCCACAGCAGCCGGTTGACGATCCCCTGGTGGGGGACGGTGACGCCCTTGGGGCGGCCGGTGGAGCCGGAGGTGTAGATGACGTAGGCGGGGTGGCGGGGGTCGTAGGAGGCGGGCAGCGGCGCGTCGGAGGGGTGCTCGGGGGTGCCGTCGGCGTCCACGGTGAGGCGGGGCACGGCGGTGTCCGGGAGGGTGACGTCCTCGGTGGTGACCAGGCAGACCGGGCGGGCGTCTGCGAGGGTGTACGCCAGCCGCTCGGCCGGGTAGCCGGTGTCCAGGGGCAGGTAGGCGGCGCCCGCGCGGTGCACGGCGAGCAGGGTCACCACCAGCGCGAGGGAGCGCGGGAGGGCGACGGCGACCGTGGCCTCGGCGCCCGCCCCGTGTGCGGCGAGGGTGTGGGCGAGCCGCTCGACCCGCAGGTCGAGTTCCGCGTAGGTGAGCGAGGCGTCCTCGAAGACGAGCGCCGTGGCGGCGGGGGTGCGGGCGGCCTGGGCGCGGAACAGCTCGGGGAGCGTCAGGTCCGGGACGGTCCGGGCGGTGTCGTTCCAGCCGGTGAGGACGAGGGCGCGTTCCTCCTCGCGCAGCACGTCGAGGGTGCCGACCCGGCGGCCGGGCTCGGCGGCGACCTGCTCCAGCAGGGACTCCAGGCGGCGGCCGAGGAGTTCGGCGGTGCGCCGGTCGAAGAGGTCGGCGCTGTACTGGATCCAGCCGTCGATGTGCTCGTCCCGCTCGACGAAGTCGAAGCTGAGGTCGAACTTGGCGCTGTCCTGGACCACGGTCTCCCGGCGGACCGTCAGCCCCGGCAGCGCGGGTCCGTCGCCCTGGTCCGCCAGGTGGACGACCATCACCTGGAACAACGGGTGCCGGGCGAGGGAGCGTTCGGGGTTGAGGGCCTCCACCAGCCGCTCGAAGGGCAGCTCCTGGTGGTCGTAGGCGGCCAGGTCGGTGTCCCGGACCCGGCCGAGGAGTTCGGCGAAGGTGGGGTCGCCGGACAGGTCGGTGCGCAGCACCAGGGAGTTGACGAAGAACCCGACCAGGTCTTCGAGGGCCTCGTCGGAGCGGCCGGAGACCGGGGCGCCGAGCGGGATGTCCTCGCCCGCGCCGAGCCGGTGCAGCAGCGCGGCCACGGCCGCCTGGGCGACCATGAACATGCTGACGCCGTGCTCCCGGGCGAGGCCGCGCAGGGCGCCGGCCAGGGCGGGCGGCAGGGTGAAGCCGGTGGTGCCGCCGCGGCCGGTCGGCTCGGCGGGACGCGGCCGGTCCACGGGCAGGTTCAGTTCGGCGGGGAGCCCGCGCAGGGTCGCGGTCCAGTGGGCGAGCAGCCGCGACTCGGACTCGGCCAGCAGGTCGCGCTGCCACAGCGTGTAGTCGGCGTAACTCGCGGGCAGCGGCGCCCAGTCGGGGGCCCGGCCGGTGGTGCGGGCCGCGTACGCGGTGGCGAGGTCGGCGAGCAGCGGGCGGTCGGACCACTCGTCGGTCGCGATGTGGTGCAGCAGGAGCAGCAGCACGTGTTCGTCGGGACCGGTCTCGAACAGGGCGGCCCGGAAGGGGAGTTCGCGCTCCAGGTCGAAGGGGTGCGCGGCCTGCCGGGCGAGGTCCTCGAAGGGGGCGGTCTCCAGCGGTACCCAGACGTCCGCCGGGTCCAGGACGTGCTGGTGCGGGACCCCGTCGACGGCCGGGAAGACGGTCCGCAGCGGGGTGTGCCGGGCGGCCACGTCGTCGAGGGCGGCCTGTAGCGCGGTCCGGTCGAGGTGGCCGGTCAGCCGCCAGGCCGACGGGAGGTGGTAGGCCGTGCTCGCGCCGTCCACCTGCGCGAGCAGCCACAGCCGGCGCTGCGCCGAGGACAGCGGCAGCGGTTCGGGACGCGGGCGCGGGGCGGCGAGCGCGGGCCGGGCCGCGCCGCCGGAGGCGTCCGTGCGGGCCGCGAGCAGGGCCACGGTGGGTGCCTCGAAGACCGCGCGGACCGTCAGTTCCGTGCCGAGCGCCGCGCGGACGCGGCTGACCAGGCGCATGGCGAGCAGCGAGTGGCCGCCGAGGGCGAAGAAGTCGTCGTCCACACCGATCCGTTCGCGGCCCAGGACGTCGGCGAACAGGGCGGCGAGGATCTCCTCGCGCGGGGTGCGCGGCGGGGTGCCGTCGCCGGTGGCGGAGGTGAACTCGGGGGCGGGCAGCGCCTTGCGGTCGAGCTTGCCGTTCGGGGTGAGCGGCAGGGCGTCGAGGGTGACGTAGGCGGCGGGGACCATGTGGGCCGGGAGTGCGGCGGCGGCGTGGGCGCGCAGGGCGGTCGCGTCCACCACCGGGCCCGTGGCGGGGACGACATAGGCCACCAGCGCCTGGTCGCGGACGGCGACGGTGACCTGCGCGACGGCCGGGTGGGCGGCGAGCACGTTCTCGATCTCACCGGGCTCGACCCGGAAGCCGCGCACCTTCACCTGGTCGTCGGTGCGGCCCAGGTACTCGACCGTGCCGTCCGCCGTCCAGCGGGCCAGGTCCCCGGTGCGGTACATGCGGCTGCCCGCGGGACCGTACGGATCGGCGACGAACCGCTCGGCGGTCAGTCCCGGCCGGTCCAGATAGCCGCGGGCCAGCTGCACGCCCGCCAGGTACAGCTCGCCCGGGACGCCGGGCGGCACCGGACGCAGGGCGGCGTCGAGGACGTAGAGCCGGGTGTTCCAGACCGGGCGGCCGATCGGCACGGGGGTCGCGCCGGGGCCGATCTCGATCGCGGTGACGTCGACGGACGCCTCGGTGGGGCCATAGAGGTTGTGCAGCGCGGTGTCGAGCACCTCGTGGCAGCGGCGGGCGAGCGCGGCGGGCAGGGCCTCGCCGCTGCACATCACCCGGCGCAGGCCGGTGCACTCGGCGGCCGTCGGCTCCTCCAGGAACAGCTGGAGCATGGAAGGCACGAAGTGGACGGTGGTGACGTCCTGTTCGCGGATCAGCCGGGCCAGGTAGGCGGGGTCCCGGTGGCCCTCGGGACGGGCCAGCACCAGGCCCGCGCCGGTGATCAGCGGCCAGAAGAACTCCCACACCGACACGTCGAAGCTGGACGGGGTCTTCTGCAGCACCCGGTCCTCGGGCGTGAGCCGGTAGGCGTCCTGCATCCACAGCAGCCGGTTGACGATGCCCGCGTGCGGGACGACGACGCCCTTGGGGCGGCCGGTGGAGCCCGAGGTGTAGATGACGTAGGCGGGGTGCCGGGGGTCGTACGACGTCGGAAGCACGCCCTCCGGGCCGGTGGGCAGGCCGTCGCGGATCACGCAGACCGGGCGGGCGTCCTCGACCATCAGGGCCAGCCGGTCGGCCGGGTAGTCCGGGTCCAGCGGCAGATAGGCGGCACCGGCGCGGTGCGCGGCCAGCAGGGCGACGACCAGGTCCACCGAGCGTGGCAGGGCGACGGCGACGGTCCGCTCGGGGCCCGCGCCGAGACCGGCCAGGACGCGTGCGGTGTGCTCGACGCGGGCGTCCAACTCGGCGTAGCTCAGACGCTGTTCCTCGAAGACGAGGGCGGTGGCGTCGGGGGTGCGGGCCGCCTGGGCGCGGAACAGCTCGGGCAGGGTGGTGGGCGGGACGGGGTGGGCGGTGGCGTTCCAGTGGGTGAGGACGCGGGTCCGCTCGTCCTCCGCCAGGACGTCCAGGTCCCTGATCGGCAGGTCGGGTTCGGCGGAGACGTGCTCCAGGACCCGGACCGCGCGGTCGGCCAGCAGTGCGGCGGTGGCGTCGTCGAAGAGGTCGGTGGCGTACTCCAGGATCAGGACCAGGCGGTCGGACTCGTCGACGTAGGTGAAGTGCAGGTCGAACTTGGCCATGCCGGTGTCCATGTCGAACCACTCGGTGGCCAGGCCGAGCACGTCGGGGTCGCCGTCGGGCCGGTGGTGGTAGCCGAGCATGACCTGGAAGAGCGGGTTGCGGCCGGCCGCGCGGGGCGGGTTGAGGGCCTCCACCACACGGTCGAAGGGCAGGTCCTGGTACTCGAAGGCGGACAGCGACGACTCCCGTACCCGGCCGAGGAGTTGGCGGAAGGACAGCTGGTCCCCGGACAGGTCGGTGCGCAGGACCAGGGTGTTGACGAAGAAGCCCACCAGGTCGCCGAGTGCCTCGTCGGTGCGGCCCGCGATGGGCGCGCCGAGCGGGATGTCCTCGCCGGCGCCGAGCCGGTGCAGCAGGGCGGCGGTGGCGGCCTGGAACAGCATGAACATGCTGGTGCCGGTGGCGTTCGTGAGGTCGCGCAGGGCGTGTCCGGTGGCGGTGGGCAGCTCCAGCCGGACCTTGCCGCCGCGTCCGGTGGGCTCGGCGGGGCGCGGCCGGTCGGCGGGCAGGGCCAGCTCGTCGGGCAGTCCGCGCAACGTGTCGGTCCAGTGGGCGAGTTGGGTTTCGCCGGTGGCGGTGAGCAGGTCCCGCTGCCAGAGCGTGTAGTCGGCGTACTGGACGGGCAACGGCGCCCAGGCCGGGGCCCGGCCCGTGCGGCGGGCCGCGTAGGCGGTGTCGAGGTCGGCGAGGAACGGCCGGTCCGACCACTCGTCGGTGGTGATGTGGTGCAGGAGGACGGCGACCACGTGGTCGTCGGCCGCGAGACGGAACACCTCGCAGCGCAGCGGGAGTTCGGCGGTGAGGTCGAAGGGGCGGCGCTGGGCCGCCTCGATCAGCGCGGGCAGCACGTCCTCGGTGGCGTCGACGACGGTGAGCGCCGGGTCGGCGTCCTCGGCCGGGACGATCCGCTGGTACGGCTCGCCCTCGTGGGCCGGGAACACCGTGCGCAGCGCCTCGTGGCGGCCCGCCACGTCCCGCAGGGCGGCGCGCAGGGCCCCGGTGTCGAGGTCGCCGCGGAGCCGGAGGACCAGCGGGAAGTTGTAGGCGACACCGCTGCCGGTGATCTGCTCGACCAGCAGCAGCCGGCGCTGGGCCGGGGACAGCGGGATCCGGCCGGGCCGGTCGGCCACCGGGGTGACGGGCGGCCGGGCCGGGCTCGCCTCGCCGACGCGGGCGGCGAGCCGGGCGGGGGTGGGTGCCTCGAACAGGTCGCGAATGGCGAGTTCGGCGCCCAGTTCGGTGCGGGCCCGGCTGACCAGCCGGGTGGCCAGCAGCGAATGGCCGCCCAGGTCGAAGAAGTTGTCCTCGGCACCCGCCTCGGGCAGCCCCAGCACCTCCGCGAACAGACGGCACAGCACCTCTTCCCGCGGGGTGCGGGGGCCGCGTCCGCCGCCGAGGGCGACGGCGGGTTCGGCCTCGGGCAGGGCACGCACGTCGAGCTTGCCGTTGGCGTTCATGGGCAGCGTTTCGACGGTGACGAAGGCCGCCGGGACCATGTACTCGGGCAGCTCGCGGCCGAGGTCCTCGCGCAGACGCCGGACCAGGGCGCCGGTCTCGCGGGCCGCGGTGGGGTCGTTGGCGTACGGCCCGGTGCCGCCGCCGGGGCGGAACAGGCCGCCGGTGAGGCGGTGTTCGGCGGCGAGGAAGACGGCGTCGTACGTTCCGGTCCCCGGCGCCCAGGTGGTCAGCACCCGGTGTCCGGCCTCAGCACCGAGGGCGTGCAGGGCCTCCGGGTCGACACCGTCCGCGCGGACGCGGCCGTCGGGGATCCCGGTGACGCGCAGCGCGCCGGACCCACCGGTGCGCGCGCCTTCGCCGACGCGGGCGATCAACTGCTCCGCCCGGCCGAGCAGTTGCCCCACCGCCTCGGAGGTCCAGCCGCCGCGCGCCAGTTCGCCCACGGTGTGCGCCGTGGTCCAGGCGACCGTCGGCGCGTCGTCGAGGCGGACGTCCGGTTCGCCCGCGTACAGGACGACGTCGTAGCGGTGCCGGGTCAGCTCGTTGTGGTGGACGCCGCGCTTGGTGCGCAGGTCGACGCCGTGGCCGAGGGTGGTGAAGTAGTCGGGGTCGACGAGGAGTTCCTTCTCCAGGCGCAGGCCTCGCTCCACCGCCCGCTCCAGGTCGGCCTCCGCCGTACCCCGGGCGCGCTGGATCTCGGTGTGGAAGGTGCGGGCGAGCCGCAGGTTGCGGACGTCGCCGACGAACAGGGCGCCACCGGGCGCGAGCAGCTCCATGGCGCCGTCGATGACGGCGGTGAGGTACTCGACGCTCGGGAAGTACTGGATGACGGAGTTGATGACGATCGTGTCGAAGTGGCCGGCCGGCAGGCCGCTCAGGTCGTCGGCGGGGCGGCAGCGCAGTTCCACCCGGGAGGCCAGTTCGGGATCCCGGGCCCTCAGCTCCGCGCCGATCTTGCGGATGACCGGGGCGGCGAAGTCGGTCGCCCAGTACTCCTCGGCGTGCGGGGCCAGCCGGGACAGCAGCAGACCGGACCCGACGCCGATCTCCAGGATCCGGCGCGGGTTCAGGGAGCGGACGCGGGCCACGGTGGCCTCGCGCCACTCGTGCATCTGGTCGAAGGGGATGGGCTGCCCGTCGTAGGAGCTGTCCCAGCCGTCGTACTGCTCGGTGAAGAGGGCGGTGCCGATCTCCTCGTACTCGTCGGAGTAGACCTCCTGCCACTCCCCCACCTGCGCGGCCTCGGCGGCGGAGCGTTCGCCGGCGTCGGCGCCGGAGGGCACGACATAGCCGACGAGGCGTTCGTCGCGGACCACGACGGCGGCCTGGGCGACCAGCGGGTGGCGGCTGAGGGCGGTCTCGATCTCGCCGGGCTCGATGCGGTAGCCGCGGATCTTGACCTGGTCGTCGGTGCGGCCGAGGAAGTCGAGGTTGCCGTCGGGGTTGCGGCGCACCAGGTCGCCGGTGCGGTACATGCGCTCGCCGGGCTCCCCGAACGGGTCGGCGACGAACCGTTCGGCGGTCAGGGCGGGCCGGTCCAGATAGCCGCGGGCCAGGCCGATGCCGGCGATGTACAGCTCGCCGGGGACTCCGTCGGGCACCGGGCGCAGCCAGGCGTCCAGGAGGTGGGCGCGGGTGCCGCGGATGGGTTTGCCGACGGTCGGGGTGGCGCTGTCGAGGGTGCCGCCGCCGAGGGTGTTGATGGTGTACTCGGTGGGCCCGTACAGGTTGTAGCCGTACGTCCCCTCGGTGTCGCGCAGGGCCGCCCACACCGTCTCCGGGACCGCCTCGCCGCCGAGCAGGACCAGCGGCGGGACATGGCCCTGGAGCAGACCCTGCTCGATCAGCAGCCGGGCGTAGGTGGGGGTGACGTTGACGACGTCGACGCGGTGCCGTTCGCAGTAGGCGACCAGCGCCTCGGCGTCCCGGCGCAGCTCCTCGTCGCAGACGTGCACTTCGTGGCCCTCGACGAGCCAGAGCAGTTCCTCCCAGGACATGTCGAAGGCGAAGGACACGGTGTGCGCGATCCGCAGCCGCCGTCCGCCGGCCGCGGCGATGGCCGGTTCGAAGATCTCCTTCTGGTGGTTGAGCTGCATGTTCGTCAGACCCCGGTAGGGGGTGACGACGCCCTTGGGGCGGCCGGTGGAGCCGGAGGTGTAGATGACGTAGGCGGGGTGTTCGAGGCTGAACCGGCGCTGCACGGGAGTGTCCGGCAGCCCGGTCAGCTCCCGCTCCACGGCGGGGTCGTCGAGCAGGACGCGGGGGGTCTTGCCGTCCAGGGTGGCGGAGACGGCCGCGTTGGTGAGCAGCAGCAGGGGGCGGGCGTCGGCCAGCATCAGGGAGAGCCGGTCGGCCGGGTGGTCCAGTTCGAGGGGCAGATAGGCGGCGCCGGTGCGCAGCACCGCGAAGAGGGCGACGACCATGTCCAGGGAGCGCGGCAGCCCGAGGGCGACGACCCGCTCGGGACCCGCGCCGTGCCCGATCAGCAGCCGGGCCGTGCGGTTCACGGCCGCGTCGAGTTCGGCGTACGTCAGTGTCCGCTCGCCGAAGACGAGGGCGCGGGCGTCCGGGGTACGCGCGGCCTGGGCGGCGAGCAGGTCGGCGATGGTGTCCTCGGGGTCCTCGACCCGGCCGGCCGCCCGTTCCTCGCGCAGCGCCGCGTGTTCGGCGGGCAGCAGCGGGTCCAGGGAGCCGACGGGTGCCGTCAGGTCGGCGGTGAGCCGGTCGAGGAGCAGGGTGAATCGGTCGAGGAGGTCCCGCGCCCGGTCCGCCGGGACCAGGTCCGGCCGGTGGGTCAGGGTCACTGCGATCCGGTGCCCCGGGGTGACGACGAGGTTGGCCGGGTAGTGGGTGGCGTCGACATTGGCGACGGCGGTGGCGCCGTGCCGGGTACGCAGCTCGGCCAGCCGGTCCTCGGTGTCGTTGTTGCGGAGCACGAACAGCGTGTCGAACAGCTTGCGGTGGCCGGTCTCGGCCTGGAGCACACCGAGACTGAGGTGCTCGTACGGCATCAGGTCGAGCCGCTCGCCCTGGATCCGGCGGAGCAGGCCGAGGACCGGCTCGGCGGGGTCGAAGGCGATCCGGGCCGGGACCGTGTTGAGGAACAGGCCGATGATGTGCTCGACGTCGTGGACCTCGCTGGGCCGGCCGGCGACGGTGGTGCCGAACACGACGTCGGTCCGGCCGGTGGCGGAGGCGAGGGTGAGCCCCCAGGCCGCGTTGAGCAGGGTGTTCAGGGTGAGGCCGTGGACGCGGCCGGTCTCCCGCAGCCGGTCGCCGAGTGCGGCGCTCAGGCGGGTGTCGAGCTGGTCGGGGATGACCGGTTCGAGCCCGTCGGCGGCCGTCGGGGCGAGCAGCGTGGGCTCCTCCAGACCGGCCAGGGCGGTGCGCCAGGCGGCGGTGGCGGCCGAGTCGTCCTGCTGTTCCAGCCAGGTGAGGTAGGCGCGGTAGCTGCCGGGCGCGGGCAGGGCGGACGCGTCGCCGCCGGTCTCGTACAGCGCGAACAGCTCGTCCAGGAAGAGCCAGGCCGACCAGCCGTCCCAGAGAATCAGATGGCGGCCGACGACGAGCCGGTCGCCGCGCTCGGCGCCGAGGCGCAGCAGGAGCAGCCGGAACAGCGGGGGCGCGGACAGGTCGAACCGGCGGTCGCGTTCCGCGTCGGTCAACTCCCGGATACGGGCGTCCTGTTCGTCGGCCGAAAGGTGGCCGAGGTCGACCTCGTCGAGCGGGATCTCCGGGTCCTCGACGATGAACTGCACCGGCTGGTCCAGCCCTTCGCTGGTGAAGCCCGCGCGCAGACCGGGGTTGCGGTCCAGCAGGGTGCGGACGGCGGCGCGCAGCCGGGCCGCGTTCAGCCGGGTGGCGAAGTCGAAGGTCTCATGGACGGTGTAGACGTCCAACGCGCCCTGATCGTAGGCCGAGTGGAAGAACAGGCCCTCCTGGAGGGGGGCCAGCGGCCAGACGTCGGCGACGGCCGCCGGGGCGGCGAGGGCGCGGATCCTGGCGTGTTCGGCGTCGGTGACGGTGAAGGCGGCAGCGGCGGTGGCCGCTTCGCGCGTGACCGTGCCGGTGGTGGCCGCGAGGGCGGCGGGCGTGCGACGGGTGAAGACGTCGCGCGGGCTGAGGTCCAGGCCTGCCGCGCGAGCCCGGCTGGCGACGCCGATGGAGCTGATGCTGTCGCCGCCGAGCCGGAAGAAGTCGTCGTCCGGACCCACGTCCTCGATGCCGAGCACACCCGCGAAGATCTCGGTGAGCCGCCGCTCCAGCGGCCCCGAGGGTTCCCGGCGGGCGGCCCGCTCGGCCTCGGGGGCGGGCAGCGCGGCCTGGTCGAGCTTGCCGCTCGGGGTGAGCGGCAGGTCGGCGAGGACGACGTACGCCTCGGGGACCAGCGGTGCGGGCAGCGCCTCGGCGAGGGCGGCCCGCAGTTCGTCCGGGTCGGCGACCGCGCCGACGGCCGGGACCGCGTAGGCCACCAGCCGCTGCTCGCGGACGACGACGGCACCGCGCGCCACCGCCGGATGACGGGTCAGCACGGCCTCGATCTCACCGAGTTCGATGCGGTTGCCGCGCAGCTTGACCTGCCGGTCGGTGCGGCCCAGGTAGTCCAGGACGCCGTCCGTACGGCGGCGCACCAGGTCACCGGTGCGGTACATGCGGGCGCCGGGTTCTCCGAAGGGATCCGCGACGAAGCGGTCGGCGGTCAGCGCGGGCCGCCGGTGGTAGCCGCGGGCCAGCTGGACACCGGTCAGGTACAGCTCGCCGGGCACCCCGTCGGGCACCGGGCGCAGGCAGGAGTCCAGCACCCGCAGACCGGTGTTCCACACCGGCCTGCCGATGGGCACGGTGGTGTCGGGGGCGCCGTCGTAGGCGTGGTGCGTCACGTCGACGGCGGCCTCGGTCGGGCCATACAGGTTGTGCAGCGGTACGCCGGTCAGCGCGCGCCAGCGGGCCGCCGCCTGCCCGGGCAGGGCCTCGCCGCTGCTGAATACGCGGCGCAGGGAGGCCGCCCAGGACGGGTCGGCGGTCACCTCGTCGGCGGCGAGGAACGCCTCCAGCATCGACGGCACGAAGTGCAGGGTCGTCACGGACTCGGCCCGGATCAGGCGGGTGAGGTAGGCGGGGTCGCGATGACCGTCGGGCGCGGCCAGGACGACGGCGGCGCCCTCGCACAGCGGCCAGAAGAACTCCCAGACACTGACGTCGAAGCCGGCCGGTGTCTTCTGGAGCACGCGGTCGTCGGCGCCGAGTCCGTACGCGCCCTGCATCCACGCGAGCCGGTTGCCGATGGCCCGGTGGGTGACCACGACACCCTTGGGGCGGCCGGTGGATCCGGAGGTGTAGATGAGGTAGGCGGGGTGGTCGGGGGTGAGGGGGGCGGGCTCCGGTACGTCCCGGAGGGCCGCGTCCGCCTCGACCTGCTCGACCTGCTCGACCTGCTCGACCTGCTCGACCTGCTCGGCCTGCTCGACGTGGAGGATGTCCAGTCCGTCCGCCTGTGGCAGCCGGGCTGCGTCCCGGGCGGTGGTGACGACGGTCCGGGCGCCGGAGTCGGCGAGCATGTACGCGAGGCGGTCGGCGGGGTAGTCGAGGTCGAGCGGCAGATAGGCGGCGCCCGACTTCAGCACACCCAGCAGGGCCACCATCAGCTCGGCCGAACGCGGTACGGCGACGGCGACGAACTGCTCGGGCCCGGCGCCCCGGGCGCGCAGCCTGCGGGCCAGCGCCTCGGCGCGGACGTCGAGTTCGGCGTAGGTGAGGGTGGTGCCCTCGTGGACGACCGCGGTCGCGTCGGGTGTACCGGCGGTCCGCGCGGCGATCGCGGCCGGCAGGGTGGTCTCCGGGACGGTGTGCCGGTCGCCCTCCGGGTGGACGCGCTCGGCGTCGGTGAGCAGGTCGAGGGCGGCCACCGGGCGTGCGGTGTTCTCGGCGAGGGCGTCCAGGACACGGACGAGCCGGTCGGCGAGCCGCTGCACGGCGTCGGCGGGGACGCGGTGCGCGTGGTGCTTGAGGCGCAGGTCGAGCCGGCGGCCGGGCTTGACGATGAGGGCCAGCGGATAGTGCACGGCGTCGTGGAAGGCGTGGCCGGTCAGCCGGACGGTGCCGGTCGGGTCGGTGAGGTCCGGCTCGGCGGGGTAGTTCTCGAACACCACGAGGGTGTCGAAGAGTTCGCCGCCGCCCGCGTGCCCGGCGGCCCGCTGGATCTCGGCGAGACCGAGGTGCTGGTGGTCGAGGAGGGCGCTCTGCTCTCGCTGGAGTCGCTCCAGGACGGTGCCGAGGGTGTCGGCCGGGGTCCAGGCCAGCCGGGTGGGCAGGGTGTTGATGAAGAGGCCGACCATCGATTCGATGCCGTCCACGGCGGCGTCGCGGCCGGAGACGGTGGTGCCGAACACCACGTCCTGACGGCCGGTCAGTGCCGAGATCAGCAGGCCCCAGGCGGCCTGGACGACCGTGCCGAGGGTGACGCCGTGCTCGCGGGCGCGGGCGGTGAGCCGGGCGGTGGTGCGCTCGGGCAGCTCGACACGGAGCTGGGCGGGCTCGACCGGTCCGGCGGCCGGGGTCTCGATCAGGCGGGTGGGCTCGTCGAGACCGGTCAGCGCGGTGCGCCAGGCGTCCCGGGCGGCCTGGTGGTCGGCGCGTGCGACCCGGGCCAGGTAGCCGCGGTGGGGGGCGACTTCGGGCAGTGGGGCGGGCTGTTCGCCGTAGAGGGCGAGGAGTTCGCGGTGCAGGACGGGCAGTGACCAGCCGTCGGCGACGATGTGATGGAACGTCAGGACAAGGTGGCTGCGGTCCTCGCCGAGGTGGACCAGGGCGCAGCGCAGCAGTGGCGGGCGGGCGAGGTCGAAGCGGCGGGCGCGTTCGTCGGCGGCGACGGCCTCGGCGAGGCCCGCGCGGACGGCGGAGTCCTGGGCGGCGAGGTCGACCTCGCGCCACGGCACGTCGAGGCCGGTGGCGACGAGTTGGGCGGGGCGGCCGTCGGGGAGCTGGCGGAAGCAGGCCCGCAGCGGGGCGTGCCGGTCGAGCAGCCGCTGGGCGGCACGGCGCAGCAGGCCGCCGTCGACCGGGCCGGCGAGTTCGATCACCTGCTGGACCACATAGGCGTCGTGCTCGGCGCCGTCCACGAGGGCGTGGAAGAAGAAGCCCTCCTGGAGCGGGCCGAGCGGCAGGACCTCGGCGACGGTGAGCGGGTCCTGGCCCTGGAGCGCGGCGAGTTGTCCGGCGGTCGGCTGGTCCCAGGGGGTGTCGGCCGGGTCCTGCGGGCCGGTGGCGGTGCGGGCGGCCGTGGCGAGCTGGGCGACCGTGCGGTGCCGGAAGACGTCGCGCGGGGTGAGTTCCAGACCGGCCCGGCGGGCCAGGACGAGCAGCTGGATGGCGACGATGCTGTCACCGCCGAGGGCGAAGAAGTCGTCGTCGACGGTCACCGAGGGCACCCGCAGGGCGCGGGCGTACAGGTCGCACAGCAGGCGTTCGCGCTCGGTGCGCGGGGCGCGGCCCGAGCTGAGCAGGCCGTAGTCGGGGACGGGCAGGGCGGTGGAGTCGAGCTTGCCGCTGGGGGTGACGGGGAGCCGGTCCAGCGGGACCAGGGCGGCCGGGACCATGTACTCGGGCAGGAACTCGGCGGCGTGCGCGCGCAGTTGGGTCATCAGCGCGGTGACGTTGCGGAACGGCGCCGGGCGGTTGGCGTGCGGGTGGGCCGGGCCGGGGAGGTAGAGCGGGCCGGTCGGGGTGTCGTCGCCGAGCGCGAACACCGCGTCCAGGCTGCCGTCCTCGGCGTCCGCGGTCCAGGTGAGGGCGGTCCGGTAGCCGTGCCGGGCGGCGGTCTCGTGCAGGGTCTCGGGGTCGACTCCGGCGCTGCCGGTGCGGCTGCTGTCGTCGAGGGTGCCGAGGGCGGCCAGGTCGAGGGCGAGGCGGGCGTTGGGGATGCCCGTGACGCGCAGCCGGTCCGGGCGGTCGGCGGCGGTGAGGTACGCGTCGAGGGCCTCGGGGGTGCCGAGCGCGGACCAGGGAAGGTCCGGTGCCGCCGCGGCGGGCCGGTCGGTGCCGGGGCGCAGGACGACGTCGTAGCGGTAGCGGGTCAGTTCGTTGTGGTGGGCACCGCGCTTGATCCGGATGTCGGCGGTGAAGCCGTCGAGCGTCGCGAAGTAGTCGGGGTCGAGGAGGAGTTCGCCCTCCCAGGCGACGGCGCGGTCGACGGCGGCGCGCAGGGTGTCCTTGTCGTCGGTGGTGGCGCGGCCGGCCTCGATGGCGGTGGCCAGGGTGCGCAGCAGCCGCAGGTTGCGCACGTCGCCGACGAACAGGGCGCCGCCGGGCGCCAGGAGGCGGGCGGCCGAGTTCAGGACGTCGGTGAGGTAGTCGGCGCCCGGGAAGTACTGGACGACGGAGTTGACGACGATCGTGTCGAAGTGGCCCTCGGGCAGGCCGGTCAGTTCGTGCGCGGGCCGGGCGTGCAGGCCGACCTTGCCGGCCAGCCCGGGTTCGGCGTCGACCTGGGCGCGCAGGGCGCGGACCGCCTCCTCGGAGAGGTCGGTGCCGACGTACTCGGCGCACTCGGGGGCGATCCGGGACAGGAGCAGACCGCTGCCGACGCCGATCTCCAGGACCCGGCGGGGCCGCAGTTCGCGGATCCGGGCGACGGTCGCGTCCCGCCACTCGCGCAGGTCGGCGAGCGGCAGGGGCAGGCCGTCGTACATGCTGTTCCAGCCCGCGAAGTTCTCCTCGAACCGGTCCGCACCGACGGCGGAGTAGAGGAGTTCGTGCAGGTCCTTCCAGTCGGACACGGCCTCGTCGGCCTCGGCGGCGGCCTCCAGGGAGGGCACGACGTAGGCGGCGAGACGGCGGTCGCCGGGGCGGTCCTCGCGGACCACGACGGCGGCCTGGTCGACGGCGGGGTGGGCGCGCAGCACGGACTCGATCTCGCCTGGCTCGATCCGGAAGCCGCGGATCTTGATCTGGCTGTCGACGCGGCCGTGGAACTCCAGCCGCCCGTCGGACCTCCAGCGGACCAGGTCGCCGGTGCGGTACAGGCGTTCGCCGGGCGCGCCGAACGGGTCGGCGACGAACCGCTCGGCGGTCAGCGCGGGCCGGCCGAGGTAGCCGCGGGCGAGTCCGGCGCCGCCGAGGTACAACTCCCCGACCACACCGGCGGGTACGGGCCGCAGCCGGTCGTCGAGGACGTAGGCGCGGGTGCCCGGGTCGGGGACGCCGATGGGGACGACGGTGCCCGCCGGCGTGTCGGGATCGCACCGGCCGAGGGTGGAGTTGGTGGTGGCCTCGGTGGGGCCGTAGGCGTTGAACATCATCCGGCCGCGCGCGTAGCGGCCGACCAGTTCCGGCGAGACGCGCTCGGTGCCCGCCAGCAGCGTCGCCGTGGCCGGGAGTCGCACGTCCTCGGGCAGGGCGGCCAGCAGGGCGGGCGGCAGGATCATGAAGGTGATGCCGTGCGCGTTCGCGTAGTCGGCGAGGGGTGCGCCGGGCACCCGGCGGTCGGCGGGGACGACGACCAGCCGGCCGCCGGAGAGCAGGCCGAGGCAGAGGTCCCAGAAGGCCACGTCGAAGCTGGGCGAGGCGAACTGCAGGACCCGGCTGTGCGGGCCGATCCCGAACCGTTCGCGCTGGGTGGCGACCAGTTTGGCGACACCGGCGTGGGAGAGCACCACGCCCTTGGGACGGCCGGTGGAGCCGGAGGTGTAGATGACGTAGGCGGCGTGCGCGACGGTCAACTCGGCTGCGATCGCGGGGTCCTGGGCCGGGTGGGCGGCCAGCTCGGCGACGGTCTCCGGGGCGTCGAGGACCAGCGGGTCCAGGCCCGGCGGCAGGTCGGGGACCATCTCGGCGGTGGTGACCAGGCAGACCGGGCGGGCGTCGTCGAGCATGTAGGCGATGCGGTCGGCCGGGTAGTCGGTGTCGACCGGCAGATAGGCCGCACCGGCCTTCAGTACGGCGACCTCCGCGACGATCATGTCGGCGGAGCGCGGTACGGCGAGCGCCACGACCTGCTCGGGTCCGGCGCCCCGGGCCACCAGGGCGTGCGCCAACCGGGATGCGCGGGCGTCGAGTTCGGCGTAGGTGAGGCGGACGTCCTCGTGGATCAGGGCCACTTCGTCGGGGCGGGCGGCGACCTGGTCGGCGAACATGTGCGGCCAGGTGCGCGCGGGCACGTCGTGGCCGGTGTCGTTCCAGTCGTGCAGGATCCGCTCCCGCTCCTCCTCGCCGAGGAGTTCGAGGTCGGCGAGGGGGGTGCCGGGCCGGTCGAGGGCGTCCGCGAGGAGCGTGGCGCAGTGGCCGAGGATCCGGTCGACGGTGGCGGCCTCGAAGAGGTCGGCGGCGTAGTCCGCGCGCAGCCGCCCGTCGGTCACGGACAGCGCCAGGTCCAGCGGGCCGCCGCCGTCCCAGGGGGCGGTGCCGAAGCCGGTGGCGCACAACAGGCCGCCGCCGCGCCCGGGTTCGGGGGCGAGCAGTCGTAGCAGCTCGGCGGTGGGCAGCCGGTGGGCGGCGGCCTCCGCGCGGGTGGCGAGGATGCGCTCGCGGACCTCGGCGAACGGCGTACCGCCGGCCACCGAAAGCCGTAGCGGAAGGCCGTCGTGCGCGACCGTCAGATCCTGGGCCGTGCCGCCGCCGTACCGGTGCAGCAGGGCGACGAACGCGGCGAGGAGGGTGGCCTCGTCGGCGGACGCGGCGAGCGCGGCGGTGCGGGTGGCCCGCGGCCGGGGCTCCAACGGGTGTGCGGGATAAGGGGAGTCGAGCGGCAGTGAGGCCTCCGGTGCGGGGGCGGCGAACCGTTCCCGCCAGTAGTCCTCCGTGGGTGTCGTCTGCGCCGCGGAATCCGTGGCGGAAGAAGGTGCGGAAGAACGCGTGTTGCCCGACACAGCTGCCCGTGCCTCCCCATAGGTGTGGAACGGCTCAGCGGAGCCGCGACCGCTCGCATAGTAAGGTAAGGATTGCCTAACCCAACAGAGTCAATGTGGTTTCAGCGGCCCAAGTCACAGCTGCTGAGGTTATGCTCACCTAACCTGCTATCGGGACTGTTCACGGTCCACCGGACGACCGCATGGAGACCGGCAAGTGGCTTCAGGCAGAAGGCTTCGCACCACGGTGCTGGTGACGGTGATCGTCGCCCTCCTGGTCCTTTTGTCCCTCCTCTCCGTGGCGTTGGGGGCGTTGAGCATCCCGCCCGGCCAGGTGGTCCGCTCGGTCCTCGGGCATCCGCCGAGCCGGCTCGTGGACAACGTGGTCTGGTCGGTGCGCATCCCGCGCACCCTGCTCGGCCTGACCACGGGTGCCGCGCTCGGCATGTCGGGCGCGCTGATGCAGGCCCTGACCCGCAACCCGCTCGCCGACCCCGGGATCCTCGGGGTGAGCGCCGGGGCGTCCTTCGCGATCGTCGTGTCGGTCGCGGTGTTCGGGGTCGGATCGCTGTACGTCTCCGTGTGGTTCGCGTTCGCCGGGGCCTTCGCCGCGAGCGTCCTGGTCTTCCTGCTCGGGCGGCTGGGCCGGTCCGGGGCGACCCCGGTGAAGCTGGCGCTCGCCGGGGTCGCCATCACCTCGCTGCTGTCCTCGCTCACCAGTGCCGTGGTCCTCACCGACCAGGACGCGCTGGACCGTTACCGGTTCTGGTCCGCCGGGACCCTGGCCGACCAGGACTCCGGCGACCTGCTGCGGATCCTGCCGTTCCTCGCGGTCGGCGCCGTGCTCGCCCTGTCCTGCGCCCCCGCCCTGAACAGCCTGGCGCTCGGCGACGACGTGGCCGCCTCCCTGGGGCGCCGACTGGGTCTGGTACGACTCCAGGGCGTGACCGCGATCGTGCTGCTGACCGGCGCCTCGGTCGCCGTCATCGGTCCGGTGGTCTTCCTCGGCCTGGTCGTGCCGCACATCGCGCGGGTGCTCGCCCAGGCGGCCGGCATCGGCCCCGATCACCGCTGGCTGCTGCCGCTGTCCGCCGCGCTGGCCCCGGTGCTGCTGCTGACCGCCGACATCGTGGGCCGGATGGTGGCCCGGCCCACCGAGATCCAGGCCGGTGTCCTCGTCGCCTTCCTCGGCGGCCCGTTCTTCATCGCCCTGGTCCGCCGACGCAAGCTCGGGGAGGTGTGAGCATGACCGCCCAGCCCTCCCCCGCCGCCCCGGCCTCCCCCGCCGCTCCGACGCGGTCCTCCCCGGCCGCCGCGGCCCGGTCCGCGCTGCGCGACCGGCCGTTCCGGCTCACCGCTCCCCCGGTCTCCGGAATCCTGCGCCCGCGTCTGGTGCTGACCGGAGTGCTCCTGGCCGTGGGCGCGTTCGCGCTGTTCTGCTGGGGCCTGGCCGTCGGCGACTACCCGGTGACCCTGCCCGAGGTCGTCAAGGCCCTGTTCGGGGTGGGCGATCCGGGCACGGTCACCGTCGTGCAGGACCTGCGGCTGCCGCGCGCCCTGACCGGGCTGCTGGTCGGGGTCGCGTTCGGGGTCTCCGGGGCCGTGTTCCAGACGATGACCCGCAACCCGCTGGCCAGCCCGGACATGATCGGGCTGACCGCGGGCGCCGGGACCGCGGTGGTGGGGGCGGTGGTCCTCGGCTGGACCGGCGGCCTCGGCCTGTCCACGCTGGGCCTGCTGGGCGCCCTGGCGACCGCGCTGCTGGTCTACGTGCTGGCCTGGAAGGGCGGGGCCACCGGCTACCGCATCATCCTGGTCGGCATCGGCGTCTCCTGGATCTGCACCAGCGCCACCGACTTCCTGGTGGCGCGCGGCAACCGGTTCGAGGCGGAGGAGGCCCTCGGCTGGCTGGTCGGCAACCTCAACGGCCGGACCTGGAGCCAGGTGGACTCCCTGGCGATCGCCCTCGCCGTGCTGCTGCCGGTCGCCCTGGGCCTCGGCCGCTGGATGCGCACGCTCCAGCTCGGCGACGACGTGGCCGCCGGGCTCGGCACCCCCGTCCAGCCGGTCCGGCTGGCGCTGCTGCTGACCGGAGTGGGCCTGGTCGCCTTCGGCACGGCGGCGGCCGGCCCGGTGGCCTTCGTGGCGCTGGCCTGCCCGCAGATCGCCCTGCGTCTCGCGGGCGCCTCGTCACCGCCCCCGCTCGTCTCCGGTCTCACCGGCGCGTTCGTCGTCCTCGGGTCGGACCTCCTCGCACGCGAGGCGGTCCCCGGGACGGAACTGCCGGTCGGGATCGTCACCGGCGTCCTCGGCGCGCCGGTCCTGCTGTGGCTGCTCATCCGCGCCAACCGCGCGGGCTCTGGAGGCTGATCCCATGTCGACCACCGACCCGCGTACGCCGGGCTCCCCCGAACCGCGTGCCGCCGGACCCGAGTTGCGCGCCCGCGGCCTCCATCTCGCCTACGACGGACGGCCCGTGGTGGCCGACCTCGACCTCACCGTACCCACCGGCCGGATCACGGCCATCGTCGGCGCCAACGCCTGTGGCAAGTCGACCCTGTTGCGTGCCCTGGCCCGGCTGCTGGCGCCGCGCGAAGGCGTCGTCGAACTGGACGGCACCGCCCTGCGCTCCATACCGACCCGCGAACTCGCCCGCACCCTCGGCATCCTGCCGCAGACGCCGGTGGCGCCCGAGGGGCTGACCGTCGCCGACCTGGTCAACCGCGGGCGCTCCCCGCACCAGACCTGGTGGCGGCAGTGGTCGGCGGCCGACGAGGAGGCCGTGCGGGCGGCGCTGGCGGCGACCGGCCTGACCGAGCTGGCGGACCGGCCGGTGGACGAGCTCTCCGGCGGCCAGCGGCAGCGCGCGTGGATCGCCATGGCCGTCGCCCAGGGCACCCCCGTGCTGCTCCTGGACGAGCCGACCACCTATCTCGACCTCGCCCACCAGATCGACGTGCTGGACCTGATCACGGACCTCAACCGGCGCGAGGGCCGCACGGTGGTGATGGTGCTGCACGACCTCAACCAGGCCTGCCGGTACGCCGATCACGTCATCGCCATGAAGGCGGGCCGGATCGTCGCGCAGGGCGCACCGGCCGAGGTGGTCACCGAGGCCACCGTCGAGGACGTCTTCGACCTGCGCTGCCGGATCACCCCCGACCCGGTCAGCAGCACGCCGATGGTCATCCCGCTGGGCCGCCACCACCACGACGGCGGCGACCCCCGCGCGACGGAGGACGCGGTGACAGCGGGCGTCGAGTGAGCCGGACCGGGGCCCGGCCCGGGCCCGTTCAGGGACGGGACGTCAGATACCCGCCCATGGTGCGGAAGTAGTCCGCCGCCGCGTACTCCGTGCCGTCGTCCGTGCGGACCCGGCGGACCAGCAGCCCCCGGCAGCGCCCGGTGTACGCGTCGGCGCCCGCCACGACGACCACGCCGTCCCCCTCCCGGATGAAGATCCGGCCCGGAGTACCGCCGTAGCAGCCCTCCGAGACGGCGGCGGAGACGATCCTCAGCCGCTCGCCGCGGTGGAAGGCGTAGGCGTTCGGGTACGGGTCCGACTGGGCGCGGATCAGGCGCTCCAGGCGCTCCGCGGGCCAGCTCCAGTCGATCCGGCTGTCCTCCGCCGAGCGCTTGTGGAAGAAACTGGCGCGGGTCCGGTCCTGCGGCACCCACTGGCCGGCGTCCCGGCCGGAGGCGATCAGGTCGAGGGACTCGCGCACGATGGGCGCGATGAGGTCGACCGTGCGGTGGAACAGGTCGGTGGCCGTGTCGGCGGGCCCGACCGGCACCGAACGCTGCACCAGGACGTCCCCGGCGTCGAGTTCGGCGTTCATCCGGTGCGCGGTCACCCCGACCCGCTCCTCGCCGTTGACCAGCGCCCAGATGATCGGGGAGAACCCGGCGTAGGCCGGCAACAGGGAGTCGTGGACGTTGAGGGTGCCGTGCGGGGGCAGGTCGAACAGCTCGGGCGGCAGCCAGGTCCGCCAGTTGTTGGCGACGATGATGTCCGGCCGCGCCTCCCGTACCGCGTCGAGGAGTTCGGCGTCGTCGGGGCGGTTGCGCAGCAGGACCGGCACGTCGTGCTTCTCCGCCAGCTCGGCGACGTTGTCGTCCCAGATCTTCTCGTAGGCGTGCTCGCTCCTGGGGTGCGTGATGACGAGGACGACCTCGTGGTCGGAGTCCAGCAGCGCCTGCAGCGTGCGGTGGCCCCAGGTCTGGTAGCCGAGCATGACGACCCGCATGTGGTTCTTCCCTTCCGAGACTCCATTGCTAGGTAAGCCTTACCTTATCTAGCATGAGGCTGCCTGAGGGAGGCGATGCCAAGGTGAAATCACCGGTCATGGGTTCCGACGTCGTCCACGACATCGTCGGGATAGGTTTCGGCCCGTCAAATCTCGCTCTGTCCATAGCGGTCGAAGAACACAACGCGGGTCTCGCGGCAGACCGTCGGATCGACGCCCTGTTCCTGGAACGCCAGCCACGGTTCGGCTGGCACCGGGGCATGCTGATCGACGACGCCACGATGCAGGTCTCCTTCCTCAAGGACCTGGTCACACTGCGCAACCCGACCAGCGACTTCAGCTTCCTGTGCTTCCTGCGCGAACAGGGCAGACTGATCGACTTCCTGAACCAGAAGACGCTCTTCCCGCTGCGGATGGAGTTCCACGAGTACTTCGCGTGGGCGGCGGCGCGGGTCGCCCACCTGGTGGCGTACGACAGCCAGGTGATCGCGGTCGATCCGGTGCGCGACGAGGACGGCCAGGTCGTCTTCTTCGACGTCACCTGCCGGGACACCGCGCGCCCCGGGGCGGCCGTGACCCACCGGGCGCGCAACATCAGTGTGGCGATGGGCCTCGAACCGCATGTGCCGCCCGGCCTCGACCTGGCCGAACGGATCTGGCACAACAGCGAGTTGATCCCCCGGTCCGAGCAACTGGCCCGGACCGGCGCCCCGGTGCGGCGGGTGGTGGTGCTCGGCGCCGGGCAGAGCGCCGCCGAGACGGTGGACTACGTGCACCGCACGTTCCCGGAGGCGGAGGTCTGCTCGGTCTTCGCCAAGTACGGGTTCACGCCCGCCGACGACAGCCCGTTCGCCAACCGGATCTTCGATCCCGAGGCGGTCGACGTCTACTTCTCGGCGCCGTCCGAGGTGAAGCAGTCCCTGCTCGACTACCACCGCTCCACCAACTACTCGGTGGTCGACATGGATCTGATCGAGGCGCTGTACGCCACCTCCTACCGGGAGAAGGTGGCCGGCCGGGAGCGGCTGCGCTTCCTCAACGTCTCCCGGGTCCGTGAGGTCGTCCCCGGCGCGGACGGCGGTCTCGACGTCACCGTGGAGTTCCTGCCGACCGGCGAGCAACAGGCGCTCCCCGCGGACGTGCTGGTGCTCGCCACCGGCTATCGCCCAAGGGACCTGGCCACGCTCATGGGCGACGCGGCCAAGCTCTGCCTCAAGGACGACGGGGACGAGATCCGGGTGGGCCGGGACCACCGTGTGGAGACGGCGCCGGAGGTCAGCGCCGGCATCTACCTCCAGGGCGGCACCGAACACACCCACGGCCTCACCAGCACCCTGCTGTCCACCGTGGCGGTCCGGGCGGAGGAGATCCACCGCTCGGTACTGGCCGACCGGTTGACGGCGGCCTGACCGGCCCCCGCACTCCCGTGGCCCGGACGGTACGGTCCCGTCCGGGCCACGGGTTTCGCCATGGCCCGGCGCGCCGGTCACGAACACCGGACGCCGTCGGGAACGGCGTCGCGGTGCGGTCTCAGTACGGGCCGTGGGTCCAGCGGCCGGCCGTCATCGTGGCGTGCACCGGCATGGTGCGCAGCGTGTCCGGGTCCGCCGCCAGCGGGTCGGTGTCCACGACCACGAGGTCCGCGGGGTCGCCGACGCGGACGAGCCGGCGCCCGCGGGCGGCGGCGGCCAGCGCGTCCCGCACCGGCAGGCACTGTTCGGGGTGCCAGGCGGGGCGGCCGTCGTCGGTGCGGCCGACGGCGGAGGCGACGGCGAGCCAGGGGTCCAGCGGGGAGACGGGGGCGTCCGATCCGAACTCCAGCCGTGCCCCGGCGGCCAGCAGGTCGGCGTAGGCGAAGGCGCGTCCGGTGCGGCCGGCCCAGTACCGGTCCGCGACATCGCGGTCGTCCGTCGCGTGCCGGGGCTGGACGCCCGCCGTGACACCCAACTCCGCGAAGCGCGGCAGGTCTTCGGGGCTGAGCAGCTGCGCGTGCTCGATCCGGCCCCGGCAGCGCACGGCCTCGAAGGCGTCCAGGGCCACGGTGTTGGCGTGGTCGCCGATGGCGTGCACCGCGGGTTCGATGCCCTCGGCGGCGGCCCGGCGCATGAGCCGCACCAGTTCGTGCGGCGGCGTCTGCTCCAGGCCGTGGGCGCCGTCCGTGCCCTCCAGCCCCGGGTACGGGTCACGGCACAGCGCGGTGCGGGTGTTGAGCGAACCGTCCGTGAAGAGCTTCAGCGGGCCCACCCGCACCGGTCCGCCCCCACGGAGGCCGATCTCCGACCCGGTGCGCAGTCCGCGCGCGATCGCCGCGTCCAGGTGGTCCGGGTAGACGGCGGCGTCCACCCGGACGGCGGGCGGGGCCACGGCCGCACGCCGTTCCCAGGCGGCCACGGTGTCGCCGAACTGGAAGTCGATGACACCGGTGACCCCGCGCGCGGCGGCGGCCCGGCAGGCGTCGGCGACCCAGCCGTCCACCTCCTCGGCCGGCGCCTCGGGAAGGGCCGAGAGGACCTCGTGCCCCTCGCGTTCCCGGACCAGTCCGGTCGGGTGGTCGCCCCGGCCGGCCAGGGCGAGACCGGCGGAGTTCAGCCACACGGCGTGCAGATCGGCACTGACCAGGGCGACCGGCCGGCCGGGCAGCACCGCGTCGAGCAGCCGCTTGTGCGGGGCGTCGGCCCAGAGCCCGTCCCGGAAGCCGTAGCCGAACAGCACGGTCGCACCGGGCGCCCCGCGCCCGTGCTCCCGCACCCGGTCGGCCACCTCCCGCGCGGAGGCGGTGCCGGCCAGGTCGAGCCGACGGCGCGCACTGGCCCACTCGGCGAGATGGACATGGGCGTCCCACAGTCCGGGCAGCAGCACCCGCCCCTCCAGATCGAGGACCCGCTCCCCCGCGACCGGTACGGCCCGCACCCCGGCCTCGTGCTCCGGTACGACATGGGTGACCCTGCCGTCCGCCACCCGCACCGCGACGAGCGGTCCGCCCGCCCCCAGCCGGACCCGGGCGAGCGTCACCGTCCTGTGCGATGCGTCCGCGAAATCCGTCATCGTGTCTCCGCCCCTCGACATCCCACAGCAGAAGTAAACTTAGGCTTACCTTAGTCACTTCCTCGCGTCGGGGCTTCCGGCGGATGCCGATCGGCGAACGCGGGACGGCCCTGGCGTGCGGCCGTCCCGCGTCCGGATCGGTCGGGCGGGACCGTCAGCCGTCGATGCGGTGGGTGGTCCAGAACGACGTCAGGTCCGTGCTGGTGGCCGCCTGCGCCGCCGCCTTGAACTCGGCGGTGGTCGAGACGCCGTACCAGTGCGCAGTGGCGTAGTTCTTCAGGAGGTTGGTCATCGCGGTGTCGCCGATGAGGCGGCGCAGGTCGTGCAGGGCGCACTTGCCGTAGCCGTAGACGACGGTGGAGTAGCGGGAGGAGTGCGCGTCCCAGTACGCCATCGAGTTGGTGATCTTCTCGTCGGACGAGGCCCAGGAGACGCTGCTCCAGCAGCTGGTCCCGGTCTTGCCCAGGGCCAGATCGGTGGCGTAGTCGGTGAACGCCTCGTCCAGCCAGGGGCTGTTGTACTCGTCGTCGCCGACGATGCCGTACCACCACTGGTGGCCGATCTCATGGGTGAGCGCGGTGGTGCTGACCAGGTCGAGGACGAAGCCCGGGTACTCCATGCCGCCGAACCAGAAGTTGTTGTCGATGACCGCGTCCAACTCGCCGTAGGGGTAGGCCCCGAAGCGGCCGGCGTGGGCGTCGACGGCCGTCTTGGCCGTGCTGAGCATGGACTGGGCGTTGGCGGAGCTGATGCCCGAGACGGAGTAGATGTTGATCGGCACGCCGCCGGTCGAGGTGCCGGAGATCTTGCTGAACGGCCCGGCCGCCCAGGCGAAGTCACGGACCTTGGTGGCCGTGGCGGTGGTGACGGTACGGCCGCTGGTGCCGGGGGTGTCGACCGAGGTGCCCGTCGCCGGGACCAGCAGGGTGCTGGGGTGGTCCAGGGTCACCTTGAAGTCGGCGGCCAGGGAGTAGAAGGACTCGCCGTTGTTGGTGTACGGGTCCAGGTGCCAGCCGGAGCCGTCCCGGACCGCGAGCACGGGCAGGGCGTTGCCGATCATGCTGAAGGCGCCGTCGTAGCCGAACCGGTCGGCGCCGCTGGGGACGGTGATGCCCAGGTCGAAGCCGATGGTGGTGCTCTGGCCCTGGGCGAGCGGTGTCGGCAGGTCGACCTTGAGGGCGGTGCAGGCGACGGACAGCGCGCCGGCCGTGCCGCCGGTGACGTTGGTGACCGTGATCGGCGGGGCCGAGCAGGTGCCGTGGTAGTTGTCCCACAGCCTGAGGTAGACCTCGCTGAGCGCGGTGGCGGAGGCGTTGGTGAAGCTCACGCTCTCGTGTCCGGTCCAGCCGGTGCCGGTGGAGTTGCTGGTCAGGCTGACGGTGTACGACGGCGCGGCCGGGGTGCGGGTGGTGTCGCCCGGGGTGGTGGCGGCCGAGGTGTCCAGGGCGAGGTCGTCGAGGACGAAGCTGCTCTGGAGGCTGGAGTCCTCGGTGCCGGTGAAGGCCACGGTCACCGTCTGCCCCGCGAAGGCCGAGACGTCGAAGGACTTCTGGACGTAGCCGGTGTTCTTGTCGAGGTTGGAGTAGGTCGCCAGCGTGGTGCTGCCGATCTTCGCCGTGAGCTTGTCGTACGCCGTCGAGCTCGTCGTCTCGGCGGTGTCGATGTGCAGCCAGAAGGTGAGGGTGGCCGAGCACCCGGAGGGGATGGTCACGCTCTGGGAGAGCGTGTCGGTGTGGGTGGCGCCGGTGCCGTCCAGCCAGGCGAAGCTGGAACCGCCGTGGGCGGACTGGCCGGAGCGGTTGGTGATCACGCTGGTCGAGGACTGGGTCCAGGGTGAAGTGCCGCTCTCGAAGCCGCCGTTGGTGATCAGCTGGCTCGACGTACAGGCCGCGGCGGCGGCCGGTTCGGCCGCCGCCGACGCCGAGGTGCCGGGCAGCAGGGCCGCGGCGAGTGCCGCGACGGCCAACGCGCTGGTGGCGAAGGCCCTGTGGGGGGTCGATCTCACACGAAACTCCTTTGCGGAGGCCGGGATCCCGGCCTGCTCGGTGGCCGCCGGTCCGGCTGGGGTGCGCCGGTGGCGGCCTCACGCATGACGAAGTGGTGCGAGTCGGAAGCCTGACAGATTTGACCAGGCCATGTCACTAAGGGGTTACCCTCGCGTCAGGCGTGGTCCGCGCAGCACGGGGTGGGGTTGGGGACCTCGAAGGGGGCCAGCAGGCCGCCCGCCGCGGGGACCAGGGTGAGCGTGAGGACCCCGGCGCGCCACTCCGGGCGTACGTGGTCCTGGGTCATCACCTCGGTGGCGGGCGGGAGTTCGGCGACCGGGGCACCCATCACGACCAGGCGTTCGATGGCCGTGCGGTCGAGCAGGTCCGCCGCGGTGACCGTGCCGGTCAGGTGCCGCACGCCGGGGTAGACCACAGCACGGCCGGAATCCGGGGGCGCGGCGGCCGCCAGCCGGGCGCCGTCCACCGCCGCGGCCGGGCCGCGGGTACGGTCGGCAAGGGCGAGCCCGGCGCCCTCCGGCAGGGTCGTCACCAGCTCCTGCCACACCGCGTCGGCGTCCGCTTCGGCGAGGGCCAGCGACACGGTCGTGCCCCGGCGTTCGTCCGTGCGGTGCAGGTGGGTGCAGGCGAACACGTCCGCCGTGGGCGCCAGTCGGCCCAGCAGCCCGTGGATCAGGTGGTCGGCCTCGCGCAGGGTCGCCGTACCGGCGTCCACCCCGATGACGGGGCGGACGCCGGACGGGTCGTACGGGGAGGTCATGCGGGCAGGACCCACATCGGGTTGGAGTAGAACCAGAGGTCCTTCCACGGGTCGGCGTCGGCGAGGACGTCGATGGCCGGGCCCGCCGGGTCCACGGCGGCACCGTTGATGCCGACCGCCGAGCGGTTGCCGTCGGTGCCGCGCAGCCGGACGTAGACCGGCTTGTCGAGGCGGCCGAGGGAGTACGTCAGCCGGACCGAGCCGGTCGACTTGTTCACGTCGAAGGACTTCACGACCTTGGTGGCGGGCGTGGCGAACGTGTCCTTGTCGGCGACGGCGCCGGTGACATCGCCCTGGATGACGTCGACGCGGGCCAGCGACGGCACGAACTGCGCCCAGTTGGGGCCGTTGGCGAGGCTGATCTCGATGACCAGGTCGACCTGGCCGCCCTTCTTCACGTGCAGCACGTCGCCGAGGGTCACCGCGCGCGAGCCGGAGCGCAGCTGCGCGTTGAGGCCGCTGATCAGGCCGCCGTGGTCCACCCAGACACGGCCGGCGCGGATGCCGTCCATGACCGCCTTGTAGGAGAAGGAGGCGGAGCCGACGTGGGTGCGGGAGTACTGGCCGGGCCAGAAGTCGGTGTCGGTGAGGCTGATCGCGCCGCCGTACACCGGGTCGTTGTAGCGGCCGTTGGCGTTGAAGTCGCTGTTCGGGCCGCGCACCGCGGTGTCCGCGTACACGTTGTGGGAGTCGGAGTTGGCGGTGATCCACCAGGGCTTGCCCTCGGCGAGCAGGCTGTCCCACAGGCCGCCGACGGTGGCGGTCATCCAGTCGAAGCCGCCCCAGGTGCGGTAGCTCTCCAGCGGGTATCCGGCGAAGGAGTCGGCGCTCGGGCTGTTGTCGTAGATGCCGCGGGCCGCGCCGGGGCCGTTCGGCTTGGGCAGGCCGCCCGCCTGGTGGCCGGGGGCGCCCTCGAAGCCGACGGCGATCGACGGCTGGGCGTCGCGCCAGGCGCGGATCTCGTGCGGGGAGTCGATGCCCTTGCGCGCCGGGTGGTTGGCGAGGAACAGGGCGTCCTTGACCTTGCGGCGCTGGACCTGCTCGGCGAGGAAGTTGAGGCCGGAGATGGCCAGCGCCTCGTTGGCCGGGGTGCCGGCGGAGGCGCCCTTCACCGAGCCGTCGAAGGAGGTCTCGAACTCCTTGAGGACGGCGACCTCGTTCTTGCCCGGGTGGACGAAGACGGTGCCGTGCTCGGCGGCCGGGATGTTCCACTCCAGGCCCTGGAAGACCAGCGTGTCGTCGATCTGGTCACGGGCCGCGACGATGTCCGGGTTGACCTTCTCGACGCCGATCTTGGCGTGGGTCTCGCTGCCGTGGTCGGTGATGACCATCCAGTCCAGGCCGTGCGCGTTGGCCTGCCGGACGTGGTCGATGACCCGGTACTTGGCGTCGGAGCTGTGCTGGGTGTGGATGTGGTGGTCGCCGGCCAGCCACAGGTAGCCGGCCGAGCGGCCGTCCTGGGAGTGGGAGGAGGAGACCGAGGCGGCGGCCTGGCCCGCGCCGGCGAGGACGCCGCCGGCGGCGAGACCCGCGCCGAGCAGGCCGGTGCGGCGCAGCATCGAGCGGCGGGAGAGCTGACCGGGCGTCAGCTCCGCGTCGGGGACCGAAAGGTCGAGGGCGGGCGGCAGCGACGAGGCGCCGGCGTCCGCGTGGTGGTGATGGTGACCGTGTCCGTGGTCGTGGCTGTGACCGTGACTCATGCTCGGAACTCCCGTGGGCGGCCGGTACGGGGGGTGGTGACTCAGGACGTGCAGAGTCTGCGAAGGTCGCGTGAACAACGGGAGTCGAGGTCATGGTGGGGTAAAGAACGACTCATGTGCAGCGCGCTACGCACTTGTACCGGTGGGGAGTTGGCCAAGCGGCCGTAAAGACGGCAATGCCCGGGCCGGCTCACGGGGAGCCGGCCCGGGCATCAGGGCCCGGTCGGTCAGACCAGGTCGAAGCGGTCCGCGTCGGCGACCTTCGCCCAGGCGGCGGCGAAGTCCTTCACGAACTTCTCCTTGGCGTCGTCGCTGGCGTAGACCTCGGCCAGCGCGCGC
Organism: Streptomyces sp. NPDC090088; assembly: GCF_044747345.1. Taxonomy (NCBI): domain Bacteria; kingdom Bacillati; phylum Actinomycetota; class Actinomycetes; order Kitasatosporales; family Streptomycetaceae; genus Streptomyces; species Streptomyces sp. NPDC090088. The sequence goes on from NZ_JBIVDZ010000004.1 coordinate 100,409, forward strand.
AGCTCGGAGTTGGAGCCGAAGACCAGGTCGGCGCGGGTGCCGGTCCACTTGACCGCACCGGAGGCGTCACGGCCCTCGAAGGTGTCCTGGTCCTCGGAGGTCGACTTCCACTCCGTGCCCATGTCGAGCAGGTTGACGAAGAAGTCGTTGGTCAGCACGCCCGGGGTCTCGGTGAGGACACCGTGCTTGGAGCCGGCGTGGTTGGCGCCGAGCACGCGCAGACCGCCGACCAGGACGGTCAGCTCGGGGGCGCTGAGGCCGAGCAGGTTGGCGCGGTCGAGCAGCAGGTACTCGGCGCGCAGGCGGTTGCCCTTGCCGAGGTAGTTGCGGAAGCCGTCCGCGGTGGGCTCCAGGGCCGCGAAGGACTCGGCGTCCGTGTGCTCCTCGGTCGCGTCGACGCGGCCCGGGGTGAACGGCACCTCGATGTCGACCCCGCCGTCCTTGGCGGCCTTCTCCACCGCCGCGGCACCGCCGAGGACGATCAGGTCGGCCAGGGAGACCTTCTTGGCGCCGGAGTTGAACTCCTGCTGGACACCCTCCAGGACCCGCAGGACCTGGGCGAGCTCGTCCGGGTTGTTGACCTCCCAGCCGCGCTGCGGCTCCAGGCGGATGCGGGCGCCGTTGGCACCGCCGCGCTTGTCGCTGCCGCGGAACGTCGAGGCCGACGCCCACGCGGTGGAGACGAGCTGGGAGACCGTGAGGCCGGAGCCGAGGAGCTTGGCCTTCAGGGCCGCCACGTCGGCGGCGTCGATGGCCTCGCCCTGGGCCTCGGGCAGCGGGTCCTGCCAGATCAGCGTCTCCGCCGGGACCTCCGGGCCGAGGTACAGGGACTTCGGGCCCATGTCACGGTGGGTCAGCTTGAACCAGGCGCGGGCGAAGGCGTCCGCGAACTGCTCGGGGTTCTCGTGGAAGCGGCGCGAGATCGGCTCGTAGATCGGGTCGAAGCGCAGCGAGAGGTCGGTGGTGAGCATCGTCGGGAGCTTCTTCTTCGACGCGTCGTGCGCGTCGGGGATGATCGCCTCGGCGTCCTTGGCCACCCACTGGTTGGCGCCGGCGGGGCTCTGGGTCAGCTCCCACTCGTAGCCGAAGAGGATGCTGAAGAAGTCGTTGCTCCACTGGGTCGGCTTGGTGGTCCAGGTGACCTCAAGACCGCTGGTGATCGCGTCGCCGGCCTTGCCGGAGCCGTAGGTGCTCTTCCAGCCGAGGCCCTGCTGCTCCAGCGGGGCGCCCTCGGGCTCCACGCCGACGTTCTCCGCCGGGCCCGCGCCGTGGGTCTTGCCGAAGGTGTGGCCACCGGCGATGAGGGCGACGGTCTCCTCGTCGTTCATCGCCATCCGGCGGAAGGTCTCGCGGATGTCGCGGGCCGCGGCGATCGGGTCCGGGTTGCCGTTGGGGCCCTCCGGGTTGACGTAGATGAGACCCATCTGGACCGCGCCGAGCGGGTTCTCCAGCTCGCGGTCGCCGGTGTAGCGCTGGTCGTCCAGCCACACCTTCTCGGGACCCCAGTAGACGTCCTCGTCGGCCTCCCAGACGTCGGGACGGCCGCCGCCGAAGCCGAAGGTGGTGAAGCCCATCTGCTCCAGGGCCACGTTGCCGGTGAGGATCATCAGGTCGGCCCAGGAGATGGACTGGCCGTACTTCTTCTTGACCGGCCACAGCAGACGGCGCGCCTTGTCCAGGTTGCCGTTGTCCGGCCAGCTGTTGAGCGGGGCGAAGCGCTGCTGGCCGGCGCCGGCGCCACCGCGGCCGTCGGAGATGCGGTAGGTGCCCGCGCTGTGCCAGGCCATCCGGATCATCAGCGGACCGTAGTTGCCGAAGTCGGCCGGCCACCAGTCCTGCGAGGAGGTGAGTACCTCGGCGATGTCCCGTTTCACGGCCGCGAGGTCGAGGGCCTGGAACGCCTCGGCGTAGTCGAAGCCCTCGTCGAGGGGGTTCGCGACCGGCTGGTTCTTGGCAAGGATCTTCAGGTTGAGCCCCTCGGGCCACCACTGGCGGTTACCGCCGCCCTGGGTGGGGTGCGCGGCGCGGTCGTGCGCGACCGGGCACTTGCCCGCGGCGTTGTCCTGGGCCTCAGACATGGGGGAAATCCTTCCGGAGGGGGCGGATCGACGTACTAAGAAACTGCGTACTGCGTATTCAGGAACTGCTGGCGGTGGAGCAGGCGGGGCACAGGCCCCAGTAGATGACCTCGGCCTCGTCGATCACGAAGCCGTGGGCGTCCGAGGCGGTCAGGCAAGGCACCTCGCCGACCGCGCAGTCGACGTCGACGACGGCACCGCACGACCGGCACAGCAGGTGGTGGTGGTTGTCGCCGACGCGGCCTTCAAACCGGGCCGGGCTGCCGGCCGGCTCGATCCGGCGTATGAGTCCCGCCGTGGTGAGCGCGTACAGCGCGTCGTACACGGCTTGAAGCGATATGTGGCCCACGCGCTCGCGGACACCCGAGGCGATCGCCTCGACGTCGAGATGGTCGCCGTGGCGGACGGTCTCCAGCAGCGCGACGCGGGCGGCCGTCACCCGCAGGCCGGCACCGCGCAGCTCTTCGGCGGTCGTCGGGGTCTGGGATGCGGTCATGGAGCCAACCTATCCTCATAAACACGAGTGATTCAAGAAAACAAACCACTCAAGTCTGGTGGCGAGCCGGCGAACGCCTTCCCTGCCGCCGTCAGGCCGATCGACTTTGCCAGCTCTTTACAACCCGCCGGGGCGCCGGGTCGTCTCTCCGCTCGATCCGTTCCTCAGCCCGCCCCGACCAGGCGGGCCGACGAAAGAGAGCGTCTTCATGCGCCGAACTGTCCTGAGCGCCACCGCGCTGGCCTGCACCGCCGTACTGGGCGGCACCGTGCCCGCGTTCGCCGACGGCACCACCCCGAGCCCGGTCGCCAGCGTCGCGCCGTCCGCCGCTCCCTCCGAGGCACCGTCCGCCGTGCCGTCCACCGCCCCCACCCGGGCGGCGACCCCGGCCCCGACCCGGGACTCGGGCCAGGTCGCGGCGGTGCCGAGGGGCGCCGCCGACACCGGGGTGACCGAGTCGTCCTCCGGTTCCGGTTCCGGCTCCGAGAACGTGCTGATCGGCGGGGGCGCGGCGGTCACGCTGGCCGCGGGCGCGGTGGTGTTCGCCGTCCGTCGCCGCCGGGCGACCGGGGCATGACCCCGCTCTCCAGGCGCGCCTTCGTCACCGCCGCGACGGCCTCGCTGCTGGCGGGCTGTGCGGGGCAGGCTTCGCACCGGGCGACCACGACCGCCGTCCACCAGGACCGGGCGCGGACGCCCACGCCGTCCGCCACGCCCGGCGCGCCCCGCGCGCTCGGCCGGTCCGTGCCGGTCCGGCTGCGCGTCCCGGCGATCGGGGTCGACACCCCGTTGCTGCGGCTGGGGCTGGCGGCCGACGGCACGGTGCAGGTACCGCCGATCACCGCGCACGACCGGGCGGGCTGGTACCGCCACTCCCCCACCCCGGGGCAGGTCGGCCCGTCGGTGATCCTCGGCCATGTCACGGTCGGCTCCTACGGGGACGGCGTGTTCCGCCGGCTCGCCGAGGTGCGCCGGGGCGACGAGGTCGTGGCGCGTCTGGAGAACGGCAGGTCGGCGGTGTTCACCGTCGGCGAGGTGCGGACGGTGGCCAAGTCCGCGTTCCCGACCCAGGACGTGTACGGGGACGTGGACCGCCCGGAGCTGCGGCTGATCACCTGCGGCGGCCCGCGCAGCGGGCACGGCTACCTCGACAACGTGATCGTCTTCGCCACGCTGACGGGCACCGGCTGACCCACCGGGACGCGGGCCCGGCGCAACGCACGCCGCCGGGCCCGCATCTTCCCCCACGAACCCGCGAACCCGCGAACCCCCGAACCCGGTTCCCACGGGCCCAGCGCCCCGACTGCCCCCACGACCCTGGAGAACGTTGAAACGGTCCCGAGACAAGGCGGCCTCCGAGCTGTTCGCCGCCCTGTATCCGCGCCTGGCCGGCTGGTGCCGCCGTCTGGTCGACGACGACGAGACGGCCCACGAGATCGCCTCGGAGGCGTTCACCCGGCTGTGGGCCCGGTGGACGAAGGTGGAGGAGCCGCGCGGCTTCCTCTACGTCACCGCGGCCAATCTCGTCCGGGACCACTGGCGCAAGCTGGAGCGCGAGCGCCGGGCGGTGCGCCAGGTGGGCTCGGAGGCGGCGACCCGCCCGCACGCCGAGCCGGCGGATCCCTCGGTACGACTGCTGGTGCAGTCCCTGCCGGAACGACTGCGGGTCCCGATCCTGCTGCACTACTACGCTGACATGCCGATCCGGGAGGTGTCCGCGCTGACCGGGCGCAAGGAAGGAACCGTCAAGGCCGATCTGCACGCGGCCCGCGAACTGCTCCGCGTCCATCTGAGGAGAAGCCTTGACCACACGCTTTGACGACGAGCCGGACTTCGACGCCCCCGACGACCCGCTCGCCGTCCTCCTCCGGCCGCCCGCCGCCCACCTCGGTCCGGCGCAGGGCCGCTACGAGGAGATCCGCCGCGCCGCGGGCCGCCGCCGGCTGGTCCGCACGGCGGCCGGTGCCGGGGCGACCTGTGCGGTCGCCGCCTTCGTCGCGCTGTCCCTGCATCTGACGGCGCCCGCGGCAGCGCCGTCCCCGCGGGTGCCGCTCGCGCCCCCGGCGGTCAGCCCCACGGCCCCGGCCCCGTCCCGTCCCCCGGCGTCGCCGACTCCTGACACCCCCAGCCCGAGCCCGAGCGTCGCGCCCACGCGGAGCGGCAGCAGGCAGGCTCCCACCCGTGGCGCCTCGACGACGCCGTCGGCGGCCCGGGTCGCGCCCTCGGAGGCCCGGCCGAGCGCCGTCGCCACGGAGTCCCGCCCGTAGCGGCGTCAACACGGCGCCGGGTAGCGCCATCCCTTCGTGTCATCCCGTGCCGTCGTCCGGTGCGCCGCCCGCGGTCCGAAGGCACGGGCCAGGGCCGCGCACCAGGGGTTTTCGCCGCGCGGCGGAGGGCGCGGTCCGCGTCGGCCGTCCGGGTAGGGTCGCACCCGCCCATCCGGCCGCTGCGGCCCGTATGGCCGAGGCCGTCCCTCGGCGTTGGTGTGATGTTTCGTACGTGGCCGGAATGAAAGGTGTGGAACGGGCAACGCTCCGTTCCATGCTCCACGCGCGAACCCTCCGGCAGGTGACCCGATGACGACGGCGACCAAGGCCCCTCCGACCGCTCCGGCCGCCGCGCCACCCTCCCGTACCCGGGCGTCCGCCCCGGCTCCCTCGCTGCCGTCGCTCACCGGGCTCAGATGGATGGCCGCGGTGCTGGTCTTCGGACTGCATGTGCACAATTTCCGGTACTTCGGCGGCACCGGCGGCCGCTTCGTGTCCTGGGGGTTCGAGGCCGGTGCCTCGGGGGTGTCGTTCTTCTTCGTGCTCTCCGGGTTCGTGCTGATGTGGTCGGCGCGGCCGGGCGACCGGGCGTCGCGTTTCTGGTGGCGGCGGGTGGCCCGGGTCTATCCGGTGCACCTGGTCACCATGGCCGTCGCGCTGGTCATGGCGTTCACGCTGCCCCGCCAGCCGCGGCCGACCCTGCCGCAGGGCCTGGCCGACGTGTTCCTGGTGCACTCCTGGTGGCGGCCGTGGTGGCAGACCCTGGACCCGGTCAGCTGGTCGCTGGCCTGCGAGGCCTTCTTCTACGCCGCGTTCCCGCTGCTGGCGCTGGTGCTGCGCCGGCTGGAGGCGCGGGGCGCCACCGCGCTGGCCGCGCTGTCGGTGCTGGCGGTGCTGGCCCTTGCCTGGACGGACGCGCACCACTGGTGGGACCAGCCGATCAGCTCCTTCCCGGCCGCCCGGCTGCCCGAGTTCGCGCTGGGCGCGGCCACCGCGCGGCTGGTGCTGCTCGGCCGGTGGCGCGGCCCCGGCCTGGAGGCCTCGCTCGCGCTGGCGGTCATCGGCTACTTCCTGGTCCCGCAGATGACCGACGAGTACGCGGCCACCGCCTGCACCATCACCGGCTTCGCCCTCCTCATCCCGGCGGCGGCCGTCGCGGACCTGCGCGGTCTGCCCTCGCTGTGGCGGCGCCGGTGGCTGGTACGGCTCGGTGAACTCTCGTTCGCCTTCTACATGATCCATCTGCTGGTGCTGCGGGCGGGCACCCATCTGCTCGGTACCCGCCCGCGCTACGACCTGCTCACCGGCGCGGCCGTCGCCACCGCCGCCTTCACCGTGTCACTGGGGCTGTCCTGGCTCCTGTACGAGGGCGTGGAACGGCCCGCGCGACGGCTGCTGCTACGGCGTCCGGCACGGCGGAAGGCTGCGGCGGCCTGACCGGTCACGGGAACTGCGTCACCTTGGAGGGGACCGTGCCGGTCCCCGAGGTCGGCGATCCGGTGGTGTTGACGACGTGGGCGTACTGGCCCATGCCGCCCAGCGAGATCACCAGCAGGTCGTGCATCTTGATGCCCGAACCGGTCGGCACCTGGAAGCCGTTGGACTGCACGATCGTCGGATCGGCCGTGTAGTTGCAGTAGCTGCCCAGGCCCCACGCCTCGTGCGTGCCCACGGTGTCGGCGACCTTGTAGGCCGCGTAGCCGACGACGCCGTCATGGGTGATGGCGGCGGCGTTCGGGGCGTCGTACGCCTTCTCGTTCTGGAAGAAGATCGTGCGGCCGCGTTCGCCGTTCCAGTAGACGTCGTACTTGTTGAAGTGCTCGACGAACAGGCCGGTGGCCAGGACGTCGTTGCCGTTGACCCGCAGGCCGTAGTCGGCTCTGTTGGTCGTCCAGCCGACTCCGCTGCCGTGGTCGGCGCGCCAGAGCCAGGTGTGGTCGATGAGCACGTTGTTGCTGTTGACCACGACCGAGTTGGTGGCGAGGCCGGGTCCGGCGCCGCCGACGCGGACGAACACGTCCTGCATGGACGTGGGGTTGGCGGAGTGGTCGGCGGTGGAGCCCGGGTCGCCGATCCGCAGCAGGGTGTCGGAGTTGACCGAGCCCGCGTCGATGAGGAACCCGGCGAGCTTCACGCCGTCGACGTCGGCGACGTGCAGGGCGTCGACGCCGTTGTCCGGGACCAGGGTGGCGAGGCCCAGGCCGAGGACCACGGTGTTGGCGCGGGTGACGTTGATGGTCTGGTCGAGGTGGTAGACGCCCGGGGTGAACAGGAGGTTGAGGCCCTGGGCGAGGGCCTGGTTGATGGTGGCGGCGGTGGCGCCGGCCTTGACGACGTAGAACTGGTCCAGCGGGAGGGAGGTGCCCGCGTTCGCCGGCCAGGAGACGCCCCGCGCGCCCGTGCGCTTGGCGGGGACGAACACCTTGTAGGTGCTGCCGTCCAGGTAGAGGAACGGCTTCTCCCGCGAGACCGGGGTGGTGTCCAGCGTGGTGTACGGGCCGCTGTCGAAGTTGGTGGCGGGCGCGCCCTCGACCCCCGAGAACGTCATGTTCCAGACGCCGTTGGTCCAGCCGCCGACCGAGCTGTCCCGGGTGTACCACTGCTGCTGGGAGTACGGGCCGACCGTGCCGTCGATCTTCGAGTCGGCGATGTACCCGCCGGAGGCCCAGCCGTAGCCGTTCGGGGCCAGGTTGAGGCCGCCCTTGACGTGGATACGACGGAAGGGGGCCGCCTGAGCCACGGCCCAGCGGTCCGTGCCGTTGGAGGGGGTGATGGCGAGGTTCTCCGCCGAACGCCAGAAGTTCTGCGTGGCGTTGCCGTTGAACCAGCCGGCGTCGACCGTGACGTCGCCGTTGATCTGCGTGTCGTCGGGGTTGAGACCGAGGCCGGAGATCGAGGTGTAGAAGCCGATCTGGGCGTTGATGCCGTTGTAGGTGCCCGGCTTGAGCAGGAACTGGTAGCGCCCGGTGCCGAACTGGGCCGACTCCTGCTGGGCGAAGACGGAGTCGAACTTCGCCTGGAGATTGGGCGTGGACGGGTCGACGACGATCACGTTCGGGCCGAGGTCGCCGCCGCCCTGGACCGGGGGCGTGCCGGTGGTGGTGCCGTAGACCTGGAACTCCCAGAGCGAGTAGCCCCACTGGGTGGCGCGGTGCACGCCCAGCATCCGGACGTAGCGGCCCTGCCCGGAGACGGTGAGGGTGTCGGTGCCCCCGTCGCCGCCGGTCACGGACTGCAGGTCGGTCCAGTTGCTGCCGTCGGCGGAGATCTGGACCTTGTAGTCCTTGCCGTAGGCGGTCTCCCAGTTCAGGACCACCTGGCTGACCGTGGCGGTGGCGCCGAGGTCGACCTGGAGCCACTGGTCGTCGGAGAAGGCCGACGACCAGCGGGTGCCGGTGTCGCCGTCCACCGCGTTGGCCGCGGCGGTCCCGGCGTTCTCCACGGAGGAGGCGGTGGCCGTCCTGCCCTGGGACAACGGCGCGTCGGCGGCGTGGGCGGCCGGCGCGTGCGCGGTGGGAAGGGCGAGCAGCGCCGCCATGGCGGCGAGCACTACGCCCAAGGATCTCAGTCGTCTCATCAGCGGCTCCCTGAGGTGGACGTGGCGGTGCGGACAACGACCGCACCCCACGGCTTAGTTCAGGTTTTGATTTAAGTGGTGAGGCAACCGGGCGACAAGCCTTCGGGAGCGTATTTCTCGGCCGTGGCCGCCCCGCGGCACGTCACAGGGACGGTCGCGGGGCGGTTGCCGGCCCTGTCACAGGCCGCGCCGCGCGTACACGGCGGCGAGGTCGCCGGACAGGGCGCCCTCGACCCAGTGGGTGATGTCGTCGGCGAGCACCTCGTAGGCGTCCGACTCGACACCGTCGAGGGCCGCAGCGGCGATATCCTCCGGCTCGGCCTTGGGCCCCTCGGCATGCGCGGCCATGTCGGTGTCCACATAGCCCATGTGCGGGCCGGTGACGCCGATGCCACGCGGCTTGAGCGCGAGGCGCAGGCCGTTGGCCTACGACCGGAAGGCCGCCTTGGAGGCGCTGTAGGCGCCGCCCTCGGCGACCCGGGACAGCACCGAGTGGACGTTCAGGATGCGGCGGATGCCGTCGAGCGGCGAGGTCAGGAACTGGGTGCCGAGGGCGATCCCGGCATTGCTGACCAGGACCGTGACGTCCTGCGCCCGCTCGACGACGGCGGCCACGGAGCCGGGGTCGGTGACCTCCAGGGGCAGCGCCACCGCGTCGGGGTGGGAGATCGGTTTCCATCCGTTGCGGCCATAGTAAACCGATCGTTTTCCGTCTTCGATCGCGGAGTGGGCCACCCGCACCCCCGGCGGCCCCTATCGCCTTGCGGGCAGCGGTAGTTACTCGATCAAGTTCATTGCGTCCGACCCCTGGCTACGGACTCCTACCGGGCGGTATACAGACCCCCGACACACGCGTACGGGCCACCCGTCGGGACCGGTTCCGTGCGCGTCCTCGCGCAGGGGGGATTTCCATGGCGTACGGCACCCCGTCGGACGGTTCGGCGAGACGGCACCGGCGGAAGGCCACGGTCGCGGCGGCGCTGGGCGGCTGCGCCCTGGTGGCCGCCTCCACCACTCCGGCCGCGGCGCACGGCGGCGGCCACGGGTCCGGCCACGACCACGGCACCAGCTATGTGGCGCTCGGCGACTCCTACACCTCGGGCCCGCTCATCCCCACGCAGGTGGACGCCAACTGTGCCCGCTCCGACCACAACTACCCCTCGCTGGTAGCGGCGGCGCGGCACGTCAGCGCGTTCAAGGACGTGAGCTGTTCCGGTGCGACGACCGCGGAGATGTGGAAGGCGCAGGGCACCAACGGCCCCCAGCTGGACGCCGTCCAGCGGGACACCGACCTGGTGACGGTCCAGATCGGCGGCAACGACGTGGGCTTCAGCTCCATCATCGGCACCTGCGCGGCCCTCAGCTCCAAGGATCTGACCGGCAACCCCTGCCAGCAGTACTACAACGCCTCCGGCACCGACCAGCTGGTGCTCAACATCGCGCAGACCGCGCCGAAGGTCGACAAGGTGCTGCGGGCGATCCGCGCCCGGGCCCCGCACGCCCGGATCCTGGTCGTCGGCTACCCCGACCTGCTGCCCGACGACGGCAGCGGCTGCTACCCGACCGTGCCCTTCGCCGCCAAGGACTTCCCCTACCTGCGGGACACCGGGAAGCGGCTGAACCTGATGCTGCGCCTGGTCGCCGCCTGGAACGGCGCCCGGTACGTGGACACCTACGGCCCGACCGTCGGCCACGACATGTGCAAGGCCCCCGCCGACCGCTGGATCGAGCCCCTCCGGCCGACCTCACCGGCGGCTCCCGCCCATCCCAACGCCAAGGGCGAGGCGGCCATGGCCCAGGCCGTGCTGGAGCGTCTCGGCGCGCGTCACTAGGGGGTGGGCAGCGGCTTGTGCGGGTAGCTGCGCAGCACGAGGGAGGTGGTGACCGGGCCGTGGCGGGCCAGCGAGTCCACCACCTCCTCCAGGCGTTCGGCGTGGGTGCAGTGCACGTCGAAGAGCAGGCAGTCCTCGCCGGTCACCCGGAGCGTCGAGACGACCTCCGGGATCCGGTCGGCGAGGGCGAGCGCCTTCGGCAGCTGGGCATGCGTGGTGCGCAGCCGGACGACGGCGTGGATGTTCAGCCCGAGCGCGGGGGCGGCGACGACGGCCCGGTAGCCGGTGATGACGCCGGCCTTCTCCAGCCGCTGGATGCGGGCGCCCGCCGCCGGCTGGGAGAGCCCGACCCGCCGCCCCACCTCGGCCCCGGTGAGCCGGCCCTCGGTCTGGAGCAGCTCCAGGATGGCGCGGTCGATGTCGTCGAGTGATTCCATCGTCGTCGTCCCCACTTTCCTCTGGATCACTTGCGGAGCCGGATCGCGGCCACTGCTTCCCTCAGAATCGCCCGCAGGACGGGCCCGGTGAGCGCCGGGTCACGAGGGAAAGGGCGGTCGGCGATGATCGCGTACGTCATCATCCCCGGGATCGACGGGTCGGACGACGGGCACTGGCAGAGCCGGTGGGAGCGGGCGTGGGGGGAGACGGCGGTGCGGATCGCCCCGGGGTCCTGGACCCGGCCGGAGCTGGCGGACTGGGTGGACGCGGTACGGGCCGCCCACGACACCGCCGTGGCGCGGGGCGCCGGCCGGGTGGTGCTGGTGGCGCACAGCCTGGGCTGCTGGGCGGCCGCCGCATGGCTGGAGCGGGTACGGCCCGCGGGGGTGTCGGCGTTCCTGGCCGCGCCGCCCGACCCCCGGGGACCGGCGTTCCCGGCTGCGGCGGCACCGACGTTCCTGGAACTGTCCGCCCGTCCGCTGCCCTGCCCGGCCCTGGTGGTGGCGAGCGACGACGACCCGTACGGCGATGCCACGGCCTCCGCCGCGCTGGCCTCGGGCTGGCGGGCACCCCGGCGTTCCGTCGGCGCGCACGGGCACCTCAACTCCGCGAGCGGGCTCGGCGACTGGCCGGCCGGCCGGGAACTGCTGCGGACGCTGGTGGAGGGCTGAGCCGCCCCCGCGGGGCCGACACCGCGGGCGGTCCGGCCCCTTGGGAGGGACCCACGGACGGTTCGCGATAGGTTGACCTGCATGAGCGACAACGTTTATTTCGACATCTCGATCAACAACGAGCCGGCCGGCCGGATCGTGTTCAGCCTGTTCGACAAGGTGGTGCCCGACACGGCCCGCAACTTCCGCGAGCTCGCCACCGGGCAGCACGGCTTCGGTTACGCCGGTTCCGGCTTCCACCGGGTCATCCCCGAGTTCATGCTCCAGGGCGGCGACTTCACGCGCGGTGACGGCACCGGCGGCAAGAGCATCTACGGCGAGAAGTTCAAGGACGAGAACTTCGAGCTCAAGCACGACCGCAAGTACCTGCTGAGCATGGCCAACGCGGGCCCGAACACCAACGGCTCGCAGTTCTTCGTCACCACGGCGCTGACCCCGTGGCTGGACGGCAAGCACGTGGTCTTCGGCGAGGTCGTCGAGGGCTCGGACCTCGTCGACAAGATCGAGAGCTACGGCTCCCGCAGCGGCGCCACCAAGGCCGAGATCAAGATCACGGCGAGCGGCACCGTCTGATCACGGACCGATCCACCGCGACGGTGACCGGGCGCCCGCCCGGTCACCGTTCGTCGTTCTCCCGTCTCGGCTCGGCGGCCCCCGGCGGGGCTCGCCCGGCGGGGGTGTCGTGCGCGGTGAGGTGCTCCAGGACCTCGGCCAGCTCCTGGCAGGCCTCCTCGACGGAGAGCCGGGTGGTGCGCTGCTCGGTGATGACGGCCGACAGCAGCAGCGCGGTCAGCGCCAGCGCGCCGTTGAACAACTGCAGCTTCAGCATCACCTCGACCTGGGACAGCCCGGCGAAGGCGCCGATGCCGTCCGTCGCGGCGACCGTGGCCATGACCGAGGTGAACAGGGCGCACAGCACGCTCCCCGCCAGCCGGAACCGCAGGGCCGCCCAGATCAGCAGGGGATAGACGAGGAAGAGCGCGCTCAGGTTGCTGTGCGTGGCCACCGGGACCAGGACGGCGGCGACGACCGCGAGGGCCAGGGCCTCCTTCCAGCGGGCCGTCGAGGGCAGCCCCCGGGCCCCCAGCAGCACCAGCAGGAACGGGGTGACGATCAGCACGCCCATCGCGTCGCCGACCCACCAGGCCAGCCAGATCGGCCAGAAACTGCTCGCGGGGAGTTTGCCGGCGAGCAGCAGGGTGACCACGTCGATGGTGGTGCTGACCACCATGGCGGTGAACGCCCCGAGGAACACCAGCGCGAGGCCGTCCCGCAGCCGGCTCAGGTCGGTGCGGAAACCGGCCCGGCGCAGCATCAGATACGCGCAGACGGGCCCGGCCGTGTTGCCGACCAGGATGCCCACGGTGGCGGGCTCGGGCGGGCCGAGGGACAGGACGAGGAAGAAGGCGCCGAGCGTGATGCCCGGCCAGCAGCCCAGGCCGAGGACGAGCAGACAGGCCACCGCCACGCCGGTCGACGGATAGATGGGGGTGAAGACCGCGTGCTCGACCGTGAGCCGGCACAGCAGGCCGAGCTGGCCCGCCGCGTAGTAGCAGGTGGCGACGGCCAGCGTCCGCAGGGCGAGGACGGCCGGGCGGCGCAGCTCCTGAATACCCACCACAGCAGCCATCAGACACCGAGGCGGCCCGCTCGGCGAGCGGGAGCCACCCACGCCCGGGGTGCCGGGCAGCCGCCGAGGACCCGGCGGCTGGAATGCCGGGCGGGACCCGAGAACTCCGCAGCCGGAGTACCGGGCAGCCGCCGAGGACCCGGCGGCTGGAGTACCGAGCGGGACCCGAGGACTCCGCAGCCGGAGTACCGGGCAGCCGCCGAGGACCCGGCGGCTGGAGTACCGAGCGGGACCCGAGGACTCCGCAGCCGGGTGCCGGACAGGCGCCAAGGACCCGGTGGCTGGGGTACCGGACAGGCGCCAAGAACTGCGCAGCCGGGGTGCCGGGCGGGACCCGAGGGCTCCGCGGCCGGGGGGCAGAGCGTGGGTGGACGGTTCTGCGGTCTGTCGTCGGGCCGGTGTGGTGGGTGTCAGGGCGGGCGGTCCAGGCCGTCGTGGCCCACGACCAGGACGGCCGCGTCGTCCTCGTGGCCGACCCGTTCCGCGCCCTTGATCACGGCGGCGGCCAGCGACTGCGCCTCCAGGCCGGCCACGGCGGCGACACCGGCGAGCCGCACCACCTGGGCGAGCCCCTCCTCGACGGTCATCGACGGACCCTCCACCACCCCGTCCGTGAGCAGCACGAACATGCCTCCGGTGGTGAACCGGTACCGGGACACCGGGTACGCGACGCCGGGTTCGATGCCCAGCGGCGGCCCGCCCTCGTCCTCGGCGACCCCGGACTTCCCGTCGGCGGTGGCCCAGACGAACGGGATGTGGCCGGCCCGGGCGCTCTCCAGCACCCCGGTGTCCGGGTCGAGCCGCATGAAGGTGCAGGTGGCGAAGAGCTCGCTGCCCAGGGAGACCAGCAGGTCGTTCGTCCGGGCGAGCAGCTCGTCCGGCTCGCCGGTCACCGAGGCGAGGGCCCGCAGGGCCGCCCTGACCTGGCCCATGAAGGCGGCCGCCTCGATGTTGTGCCCCTGGACGTCGCCGATGGCCAGGCCGATGCGGCCGTCGGGCAGCGTGAAGGCGTCGTACCAGTCGCCGCCCACGTTCAGCCCGTAGCAGGCGGGCGCGTACCGGACGGCCAGATGGAAGCGTGGGGTCTCGGGCAGGTCCCGGGGCAGCATGCCGCGCTGGAGGGCGATGGCCAGCTCGACCTGCGAGCGCTGGTACTCGGCCCGCTCGCGCGCCTGGGCGGTGAGCGACCTGAGTCTGACCAGCAGCTCGTCGTCCATCGCGCGCTTGCGGGGCATGGATCACTCCGGCCGGGGAGACAGCCCTTCCAGGACAGACCCCTGGATTTTTACCTTTACAGGATCATAGTGCGAAGAGCGGACAAGCGGTCGGCGGCGGCCGGGCGCGGTCGGCCGCCGCCGGGGCACGCCGCGGTCACCCCTTGCGCAGGCCGTCGGCCCGGCGGGAGGCGCGCAGGGTGCCGACCGTCTTCAGCAGCCGGTCCGCCGGGTCGCGCAGCCGCGGATGGGCGAGGACGGTGTTGCGCAGTCCGCGGACCGGGCGGCGCCACAGCCGGTGCGCCGTGGCCACCGGGTGGGCCCGGGTGGCGAAGCCCTCGCCCACCCGCAGCTCGCGGGTCTTGAGCCAGTCCTTGTACTCCTTGTCGCCCCGCCCGAGGTCCACCAGGGTGACGCCACCGCGCGCCGCGGCCTCGGCCGTGCGCAGGTGCATCATCAACCCGGGTGAGTAGTAGTGCAGTTCGGGGTCGTACGCGGTGAACCAGGCGGCGAGCACGGTGCCGGACCGCGGGCCGAAGTGCGCGGCCACCGGCCGGTCGCCGGCGTAGAGCACGGACAGCACGCCGGTGAAGTGGTCCTCGCGGACGTGGAAGAGGTGGTCCACGAGGTCGACGATCCAGGGGCGGGCGAAGCGGTCCATGCGTCCGGTCCGCCGGTACTGGGCGGACTTCCAGCGCATCAGGGTGCGCAGGGCCGCCGGGTCGCGCTCGTCGAACTCGAAGCGCAGCTCGCCGATGTCGCGGCCGAGGCGCCGTTCCTTCTTCAGCGTGGTCTTCGCCAGGCCCGGGTAGGTGGCGCGCAGCCACTCGGGGTAGCCGCCGTCCCCGGGTTTCACATCGATCACCGGCGAGGCGAAGGTGCCGGTGACATGCGGGGCGAAAGGTCTCTGCTCGGCGACCAGATGATCGAACTCGAAGATCGACATCCCGCACGCGCCCAGCAGTTCCTGGGCGTCCCAGGTGACCCCGGGCCGGTGCACCAGCGCCTGGCAGTCGGAGAGCCCGAGCCCGACGGCCCGGCCGACGCCCAGCGCGTTGCGTTCGTACGGGAGGAAGCCGACCGGCTCCCCGCCCTCACGCAGGACCGCCACCCGTACCCCGGAGCGGTGCTTGCCCACGCCGATCGCGAACTCCGGAGCCAGAAAAGGGTTGGCGTACTCCGGCGACTCGTCCATCGCGTGGTGCCAGGCCCGGCGGAGCGGCTGGGTCAGCTCGCCGGGTCTGTGGATCGTGATGTCCACCTCAGATCAACCGCCCCTCGGCTGACGAGGTGTGTGGCACATGATTCCGGGACCGGCTCCCGGACGGACCTCTGCACTGGCCTCTGGATCGCATGGGCGACCGCTCTCCCCCCATAACGCGAATTCCGCGTTCTGCCGTTACCAGGAACAGCTCCTGTTCCCCGCCGTACACCTTTGGTCCGTGACCGGCGAGCGGGTCGCCGGTCCGGAGGTGTCGCTCAAACGTCGCGAAACAGTACGCACGCTGTCAAGGGTGCCACTCTCGGGGCAGGTTGGGGGTGGGGTGACTCGGACTTTCCCGGCCCTTTCCGTCAGGTCGCGGTCGCCGCGGCCGCCGCGCGTCCCGTCTGGCGGCCGGAGAAGAGGCAGCCGCCGAGGAAGGTCCCCTCCAGCGAGCGGTAGCCGTGCACCCCGCCGCCGCCGAAGCCGGCGACCTCGCCGGCGGCGTACAGACCGGGTACGGGCACCCCGCTGCTGTTCAGGACCCGTCCGGACAGGTCGGTCTGGAGGCCGCCCAGGGTCTTGCGGGTGAGGATGTTCAGCCGGACGGCGATGAGCGGGCCGGCGCCGGTGTCCAGGATCCGGTGGATCGAGGCGGTGCGGCTGAGCGAGTCGCCGATGTAGTCGAGGGCGTTGCGGATGCCCATGACCTGGACGTCCTTGGTGTACGGGTTGTCGATCTCGCGGTCGCGCGCCTCGATCTGCCGTTTCAGGTCGGCGAGGTCGATGAGGTTGTCGCCGGTCAGCTTGTTCATGCCGGTGACGAGGTCGGTGAGGTTGTCGGCGACCACGAAGTCGACGCCGTTCTTCTTGAACTTCTCGATGGGCTCCGGGGTCTGCCAGATCCGGGACAGCAGTTGCCAGATGTTCTTGTTGGTGAGGTCGGGGTTCTGTTCGGAGCCGGAGAGCGCGAACTCCTTGGCGAGAATCTTCTGGGTCGTGACGAACCAGGAGTAGTCGTAGCCGGAGGCGGTGATCGATCCGAGCGTGTGCAGGGTGTCGTAGCCCGGGATGTCGGGGGTGTTGAAGCGGCGGCCCTTCGCGTCGAACCACATCGAGGAGGGGCCGGGCAGGATGCGGATGCCGTGGTTCGGCCAGATCGGGGCGTAGTTGCGCAGGCCCTCGGTGTAGTGCCACATCCGGTCGGGGTTGACGATCCGGCCGCCCGCCTGTTCCGTGATGCCGAGCATGCGGCCGTCCACGTGCGCGGGCACCCCGGTGACCATGGACTTGGGCGGGGTGCCGAGCCGGGCCGGCCAGTTCTGCCGTACGAGATCGTGGTTGGCGCCGATACCGCCCGAGGTGACCACGACGACCGGCGCCCGCAGCTCGAAGTCGCCCACGACGGTACGGGAGCTGGCGGTGCCGCGGGCCGCGCCGCTGGGCTCCAGGACCGCGCCCCGCACCCCGGTCACCGCACCGCCGGTGGTCACCAACCCGTCGACCCGGTAGCGGAACTTGAAGGTCACCTTGCCGGCGGCGACCGCCGCCCGCACCTTCTTCTCGAAGGGTTCGACGACGGCGGGGCCGGTGCCCCAGGTGACGTGGAAGCGGGGCACGGAGTTGCCGTGGCCGTCGGCGAGACCGCCGCCGCGCTCGGCCCAGCCGACGATCGGGAACCACTGCACGCCGAGTCCGGAGAGCCAGGACCGCTTCTCCCCGGAGGCGAACTCCACATAGGACTGGGCCCACTTGTAGGCCCAGTAGTCCTGGCCGTTCGGGTCGCCGATCCCCCGGTCGAAGCCGGCCGTGCCGAGCCAGTCCTGCCAGGCGAGGTCATGGGAGTCCTTGACCCCCATCAGCCGCTGTTCGTCGGAGTCGACGAGGAACAGTCCGCCGAAGGACCAGAACGCCTGGCCGCCCAGGCTGGCCTCCGGTTCCTGGTCGAGCAGCAGCACCTTGCGGCCGGCGGCGGCGAGTTCGGCGGTCGCGACCAGTCCGGCGAGGCCGTGGCCGACGACGATCGCGTCCGCGTCCTGCGACTCGGCGGCGAACGCCCCCGCCTGGCCGAGGGTCAGGCCGGCGAGCGCGCCGCCGGCGACCGTCAGCACCTGGCGCCGGCTGAACCGGGACTCCTGCTCGGAGCTGTCGGCCGCGTCCGCGACCGCGCTGGGATTCTCCATGGTGGGGCTGCCTTCCGTACGGATGCGGGCGGTGCGGGAGACAAGGCTGGGACTGCCGGGGCGGCAGGGTGTTACCGACGGTAGCCCATGCTCGTGGGCGGCGACCAGAGTTCTGCGTTACCTGGATATGCCGGTTCTTGACCGCCGCTTTGGACGCGGGCCCCCCGCACTCCGCACCCCCGCCCTCCGCACGCCCGACTCCGCACCCCACCCCCCGCCGCCTCGCACCGCCGTGCTAGGACCCTCTGCCATGGAGACCGTGGCGACCGAGCCCATCACCCCGTCCACCCCGCGGCCCGTACGGTGGCCGACGATGGTCCAGGGGTGGCATCAACTGACCTTCCTGCACTGGCCGGTGGAGCCGGAGCGGGTGGCGGGGCTGCTGCCCGCCGGTACCCGGCCGGACACGCTGGACGGAGTCACGTACGTCGGGCTCGTCCCGTTCCTGATGCGGGGCACGGGCTTCGGGCCGGGGCCGGGTCTGCCGTACCTGGGCACCTTCTGCGAGACGAACGTGCGGCTGTACTCGGTGGACGGGCAGGGCCGGCGCGCGGTGGTGTTCAGGTCCCTGGACGCGTCCCGGCTGCTCCCCGTGCTGGTGGGCCGGTCGGGGTTCCGGCTGCCGTACGTCTGGGCCTCGATGAGGCTGACCCGCGAGGGCGATGTGATCACCTACACCTGCCGGCGGCGGCGCCCGGCGGCGACGAGCCGGGCGGTCGTACGCATAGGGGAGCCGATCACCGAGCCCTCGCCGCTGGAGCACTTCCTGACCGCGCGCTGGGGGCTGCACGTGACCTGGCACGGCCGCACCGCGCACCTGCCGAACGAGCATCCGGCCTGGCCACTGCACCGGGCCGAACTCCTGGACCTCGACGACGAGTTGGTCGAGGCGGCAGGCCTGCCGGCGCTCTCCGGGCCGCCGGTCAGCGTCCTGTGGTCGCCCGGCGTGAAGGTGCGGTTCGGGACGCTGGAACTGCTCCGCCCCCTCAGGTAAAGAGATCGTATGGTCTAGTCCAAAGTGAGCTTTGGTCCAGTCCAATTCATTGACGTGACCGCGACACCTCCGGAAGCTGGGTCCCACCCCACACCTCCCCGGCCCCCTGGAGGCACCAGTGAGACCCCTTCGCGCATGTCTGGGCGCGGCGGCAGCCGTCACGCTCGCCGCCGCCGGCACCACCGCGCTCGTCGCGAGCGACGCCTCGGGCGCGACCACCGCGCTGAGCAACCGGTGGTACGCGGCCGCCCCCTACCTGATGCCACTGGACAACAACCCGCCGGACGCGGCCGCCATCATGGACGCCAGCGGCCTCAAGGCCTTCCAGCTGGCGTTCGTCCTGGCCCCCAACGGCGGCGGCTGCTCGCCCACCTGGGGCGGCACGGCGGCGGTCTCCTCGGACACCGCCGTCCAGTCGGTGATCAACACAATCCGGGCCAAGGGCGGCGACGTCTCCGTCTCCATCGGCGGCTACGGCGGCACCAAGCTGGGCCAGACCTGCGCGGACGCGGCCTCCACGGCGGCGGCCTACCAGCAGGTGATCACCAAGTACGGGCTGCACGCGATCGACTTCGACCTGGAGGAGCCGGAGTACGAGAACACCGCGGCGATCAAGAACGAGATCGGCGCCGCGAAGATCCTCCAGCAGAACAACCCCGGCCTGTACGTGTCGGTGACGACGGCCGGCACGGCGGACGGCACCGGCTGGTTCGGCAAGCAGATGCTGCTGGAGGCGAAGTCGCAGGGATTCACGCCCAACAACTTCTCCATCATGCCGTTCGACGGCGGTTTCAGCGGGGCGGCCTCGCAGACCAGCGCGCTCACCAACTTCAACGCGATCCTGCAGTCCACCTTCGGCTGGGACCAGGCGACCGCCTACGCCCACGAGGGCTTCTCCGGGATGAACGGCCGCAGCGACACCGGCGAGCACTTCACCCAGGCCGACTTCCAGACCGTGCTCGACTACGCGACGAGCCACAACATGGACCGCTTCACGTTCTGGTCCCTGAACCGCGACCGCCAGTGCACCCCGGTCGACAACAACGGCACCACGTCCGGGACCTGCTCCAGCGTGGCGCAGAGCGCCTGGGACTTCGCCAAGTACTCGGTGAAGTTCGCCGGGGTCACCCCGCCGACCACCACCCCCACGCCCACCCCGACCCCGACGCCCACCTCCTGCAAGACGGCGTGGAGTTCGACGGCGGTGTACACGGCCGGGAACGAGGTCTCGTACAACAGCCACAACTGGAAGGCCAAGTGGTGGACCCAGAACGAGGTGCCCGGCGCCTCCGAATGGGGCCCCTGGCAGGACGAGGGCGCCTGCTGACCTCTTGACGGGGTTGGTCCGGACCTTTAGCTTCACGGCTATCGAGGGTTACGGATGCGTCCGGAGTTCACAGGTGTGAACCGCCGATGGACTCCGGGCGCGCCCCCTCCTGGCGAAAGGACCCCCCACGTGAACCGTTCCCGGCTGCTCGCGGCACCCACCGCCGCGGGCCTGGCCCTCGCCCTCACCGTCCTGCTCGGCGGCAGCGCGGACGCGGCGAACCCGGACGTCGCCCCCGGCGGCAACTTCGACCTGTCCATATGGCAGCTCCAGGAGCCGGTCGGCTCCCCCGGCTCGCCGACCACCATCTCCTCGTCCCGGCTGCAGGGCGCGAACGGCTACCAGGACGCGTATTTCTACACCGACACCCGCGACGGCGCGATGACGTTCTGGGCGCCGGAGAAGGGCGTCACGACCCCGAACTCCAACTACGCCCGCTCCGAACTGCGCGAGATGAACCGGAACGGCAGCGCCGCGAACTGGTCGCTGAGCGGCAGCCACCGGATGAGCGCGACGCTGCGGGTGGTCTCGGTGACCAAGAACGTGTGTGTGGGCCAGATCCACCTCGGCACCGGCGGCTCCTCCACCAAGCCGCTCCTGGAGCTGTACTACCGCTCCAACGGCGACATCGTGCTCGGCACCGAGAACTCCCCCGACGGCGGCCAGACCTCGCACAGCGTGGGCCATGTGCCGATCGGCAAGACGTGGACCTACACCATCGCCGTCTCCGGCGGGAACACGATCGACCTGACCGTCAACGGGACCACCACCCACTACGCCATTCCGTCCTCCTTCAACCCGTACAAGCAGTACTTCAAGGCGGGCTCGTACAACCAGTCGTCCTCCGACAGCACGACCAACGGCGCCCGGGTCGCCTTCTACGGACTGACCGTCACACACGGCTGAGTTCGCCTGGTCCGGCCTGGCGGGGGCCGTGGTTCCGCCGCACGATGGAGATGCCATCCGCGCCGCGGCCGGACGACGGGAGGACCGATGACTCAGAACTGGGGACCACGTCCTCCCGTCACCGCGGACGGCCCGGAATGGCGGCCCGCGCTGGACGTCCCGCCGCCCGGACCGCAGCGCCGCTGGACGGTGCTGCTGCGCTGGCTGCTGCTGATCCCGCAGTACGTCGTGCTCACCCTGCTGGGCATCGCGGCGTTCTTCGCCACGGTGGCGGGCTGGTTCGCGGCGCTCTTCCTGGGTCGGCTGCCCGACCCGATCGCCTCGTTCCTCGGCAAGTACCTGGCGTACGAGACCCGGATCGCGGCCAGCTCCATGCTCCTGGTCGACCGCTACCCGCCGTTCGCCCTGACCGCGCCCGACTACCCGGTGCGGATCGAGCTGCGGCCCACCTCGCTGAACCGGCTCGCGGTACTGTTCCGGCTGTTCCTGATGATCCCGGCGGCGATCATCGCGAACCTCGCCGCGACCGGCTGGTTCGCCATCGGCTGGATCTTCTGGATCATCGGGATCGTGCGGGGACGGCTGCCCGGGCCGGTCTTCGGGGCGACGGCGGCGGTCGCCCGCTACCGGATGCGGTTCGGCGCGTACGCGAGCATGCTGTCGCCCGTCTACCCGAAGGGGCTGCTCGGCGACGCGCCGGCCGCCGGGGAGAAGGCCGCCTCCGCCACCCGGCCCCTGGTCCTGGACACCGCCGCCAAGGTCCTGGTCTGGGTCTTCCTGGTGCTCGGCCTGGTCGCCCAGGTCGGCTCCCGGGGCGGCGGCGACTACCACGAGAACGGACTGGCGAATACGCCGCAAGTGGTACATCTCGTAGGACGGTCGTAGCGTCGTAGGGAACATGTACGGCGAACGGGTGGGAGCGACCATGCGACCAGTGGTGGGAACGGCGATCGGACTCGGGGCGGCCCTGCTGCTCACGGCGGGCATGACGACGGCCTCCGCGACACCGCCGACACCGTCCGCCACGCGGGCGTCGGCCCAGCACCCGGTGCTCGTCGACTGCCTCTGGCACCAGCGGTTCAGGCCGACCGACTTCATGCTGGCCTGCGGCGACGGCAACAGCCTCCTCAGCGGCATGCGCTGGACCCAGTGGGACGACCGCACGGCGGTCGGCCAGGGCGTGAACGTGGTCAACGACTGCAAGCCGTACTGCGCCGCCGGCAGGTTCCACAAGTACCCGGTGACCGTGAAGCTCGACCGCCCCACCTCCTGGACGAAGCACCCGAACGTGCAGCACTTCACGCGGATGAACCTGACCTACTCCGGGGCCAGGCCGGAGGGATACACCCAGGTCATGAGCTACCCGATGTGGAACTGAGCGGGGCCGTCACCCGGCTGCGCGGCAAGCGGGGCGAGGCCGTGCGCCGGGCGGGCGACGTCCCGGCCGGGGCTGCCGGGAGCCGTGGCGGGCCTGGCGTCATCTTGGTGTGACCGGTACGCCGGAGCTCCGCGCTCCCGTCGAAAGAGGTCACATGCCCCGATTCCTCCGCCGGGCCGTCGTCGCCCCGGCCGCGGTCGCGATCGGCCTGATCGCGGCGGCCCCGGCCGCGAGCAGCGGGCCGGACGTCTCGAATCCGCACGTCATCGCCCACTTCGACCTGGCTGCCGGGCAGACCCCCGAGAACATGGTGGCCGAGCGCAACGGCTCGGTGGTCGTCTCCTTCTCCGCCGCCCGGCAGATCGCCAAGGTCACCCGGGAGCGCCGGATCCGGGTGCTGGCGACCCTGCCCGCCGAGTCCCGCCCCAGGACGCCGCTCGTCCATGACGCCGTCACGCTCGGCCTCGCCCGGGCCGAGGACGGCACGCTGTACGTCAACTACGCCACCGGCACCGCCAAGACGGGCATCTGGCGCATCCCCGCGAGCGGCGGCGCGCCCGAGCAGATCGCCGCGCTGCCGCCGGACGGGGTGCCCAACGGGCTGGCGCTCGACGAGCGGCGCGGGGTGCTCTACGCCGCCGACTCGGTCCTGGGCACGGTGTGGCGGGTTCCGCTGGCCGGCGGCACGCCGACGGCGTGGGCCGCGGGCGGCGCGCTCGACGGGCTGCCGCAGACGGCCGACGGTGTCGGCGCCAACGGGATCAAGGTCCACAAGGACGCGGTCTGGGTGACCAACAGCGACCGCGGCACGCTGCTGCGCATCCCGGTCGCCGAGGACGGCTCGGCGGGCGCCGCCGAGGAGCGGGCGAGCGGTCTGCCCGGCGTCGACGACTTCGTCTTCCCCGGGCACTCGGACATCGTGCTCGCCGCACTGATCACGTCCAACGAGGTCGCGCTGGTCCGCCCGGACGGCACCCACGGCACCGTCCTCGGGGTGCAGGACGGTCTGTCCAACCCGACGTCGCTGGCGGTGAGCGGCCAGGATCTGTTCGTGGCGAGCGACGCCTACTTCACGCAGCGGGACCCCAACCTGCTGAAGGCGCGGCTGCGCGCCCACTTCGCCCGCCCGTAGCCGAGGGGAGGGCCGGTCCTGGCCGGTCCTCCCCTCGCCGGGGCTCAGGCGATCTCGACGAGCAGGTCGCCGCCCTCCACCTGCTGGATGCGGTTGATGGCGAGCCGGGAGACCCGGCCGGCCTTCGGGGCGGTGATGGTGGCCTCCATCTTCATGGCCTCGATCGTGGCCACCGTGGCGCCCGCCTCGACCTCCGCGCCCTCGGCCACCGCGAGGGTGACGACACCGGCGAACGGGGCCGCGACATGGCCGGGGTTGGCGCGGTCGGCCTTCTCGGTGGCCGGGATGTCGGAGGCCGCGCCCCGGTCGCGGATCTGGATGGGCCGCAACTGGCCGTTGAGCGTGGACATCACGGTGCGCATCCCGCGCTCGTCGGCCTCGCCGACCGCCTGGAGCTCGATCAGGAGCCGGACGCCGGGCTCCAGGTCGACCGCGTACTCCTTGCCCGGGCGCAGCCCGTAGAAGAAGTCCTTGCTGTCGAGGACGCCGGTGTCGCCGTAGGTCTGGCGGTGGGTCTCGAACTCGCGGGTCGGGGCCGGGAACAGCAGCCGGTTGAGGGTGGCGCGGGGCTCCTTGGCCAGACCCTCGCGGTCCTCGGCGGACAGCTCCGGGGTGGGCTTGGCAGCCGCGCGGCCCTGGAGGGCCTTGGTGCGGAACGGCTCCGGCCAGCCGCCGGGCGGGGTGCCCAGCTCGCCCCGGAGGAAGCCGATGACCGAGTCGGGGATGTCGAACTTGTCGGGGGTCGCCTCGAAGTCCAGCGGCCGCACCCCGGCGCCGACCAGGTGCAGGGCGAGGTCGCCGACCACCTTGGAGGACGGGGTGACCTTGACCAGGCGGCCGAGGATCCGGTCGGCGGCCTCGTACATCGCCTCGATGTCCTCGAAGCGGTCGCCGAGGCCGAGCGCGACGGCCTGGGTGCGCAGGTTGGAGAGCTGGCCGCCCGGGATCTCGTGGTGGTAGACCCGGCCGGTCGGGGAGGCGAGGCCCGCCTCGAAGGGGGCGTAGACCTTGCGGACGCTCTCCCAGTACGGCTCCAGGTCCTCGATCGCCCGCAGGTCGAGCCCGGTGGGACGCTCCGAGTAGTCGGTCGCGGCCACGATCGCCGAGAGGGACGGCTGCGAGGTCGTACCGGCCATGGAGGCCACCGCGCCGTCCACCGCGTCCGCGCCGGCCTGGATCGCGGCGAGGTAGGTGGCCAGCTGGCCGCCCGCGGTGTCGTGGGTGTGCAGGTGGACGGGGAGGTCGAACTCCCGGCGCAGCGCGGAGACCAGCTTGGCGGCGGCCGGGGCGCGCAGCAGGCCGGCCATGTCCTTGACGGCGAGGATGTGGGCGCCCGCGTCGACGATCTGCTCGGCGAGCCGCAGGTAGTAGTCGAGGGTGTAGAGCTGCTCGCGCGGGTCGGACAGGTCGGCGGTGTAGCAGAGGGCGACCTCGGCGACCGCGGTGCCCGTCTCGCGTACCGCCTCGATGGCGGGGCGCATCTGGCCCACGTCGTTGAGGGCGTCGAAGATGCGGAAGATGTCGATGCCGGTGGCGGCGGCCTCCTGGACGAAGGCGTCGGTCACCTCGGTCGGGTACGGGGTGTAGCCGACGGTGTTGCGGCCGCGCAGCAGCATCTGGAGGCAGATGTTGGGGACGGCCTCGCGCAGGGCGGCGAGTCGCTCCCAGGGGTCCTCGGCGAGGAAGCGGAGCGCGACGTCGTAGGTGGCGCCGCCCCAGCACTCCAGGGAGAGCAGTTCGGGCAGGGTGCGGGCGACCACCGGGGCGACGGCGAGCAGGTCCTTGGTGCGTACCCGGGTGGCGAGCAGGGACTGGTGGGCGTCGCGGAAGGTGGTGTCGGTGATGCCGATGGTGGGCGACTCGCGCAGGTGGCGGGCGAAGCCCTCCGGGCCGAGCTCGACCAGGCGCTGGCGCGAGCCGGCGGGCGGCTCGCCCTCCGGCAGCGGGGGCAGCTTGGTGGTCGACTCGATCAGGTGGGGGCGCTCGCCGTGCGGCTTGTTGACGGTGACGTCGGCCAGGTAGGTGAGCAGCTTGGTGCCGCGGTCGGCGGAGGAGCGGGCGGTGAGCAGGTGCGGGCGCTGCTCGATGAACGAGGTGGTGATCCGGCCCGCCTGGAAGTCCGGGTCGTCCAGGACCGCCTGGAGGAAGGGGATGTTGGTGGCCACGCCGCGGATGCGGAACTCGGCGACGGCGCGCCGGGCGCGGCCGATGGCGGCCTTGAAGTCCCGGCCCCGGCAGGTGAGCTTGACCAGCATCGAGTCGAAGTGCGCGCTGATCTCCGTACCGGCGTGGGTGGTTCCGCCGTCCAGCCGGATGCCGGAGCCGCCCGGGGAGCGGTAGGCGCTGATCCGGCCGGTGTCGGGGCGGAAGCCGTTGGCCGGGTCCTCGGTGGTGATCCGGCACTGGAGGGCCGCGCCGTGCAGCTTCACCGTCTCCTGGGAGAGCCCGAGGTCGGCGAGGGTCTCGCCGGAGGCGATCCGCATCTGGGCCTGGACCAGGTCGACGTCGGTGACCTCCTCGGTGACCGTGTGCTCGACCTGGATGCGCGGGTTCATCTCGATGAAGACGTGGTTGCCCGCGGGGTCGAGGAGGAACTCGACGGTGCCGGCGTTGCGGTAGCCGATCTCGCGGGCGAAGCGCACGGCGTCGGCGCAGATGCGGTCGCGCAGCTCCGGGTCGAGGTTGGGCGCCGGGGCCAGCTCGATGACCTTCTGGTGGCGGCGCTGCAGCGAACAGTCCCGCTCGAAGAGGTGGATGACGTTGCCCTCGCCGTCGGCGAGGATCTGCACCTCGATGTGGCGGGGGTCCACGACGGCCTTCTCCAGGAAGACGGTCGGGTCGCCGAACGCGGAGGCCGCCTCGCGGGAGGCCTGTTCGATGGACTCGCGCAGCGCGGCCGGGTCCTCGACGCGGCGCATGCCGCGGCCACCACCGCCGGCGACGGCCTTCACGAAGACCGGGAAGCCGATCTCCTCGGCGGCGCGCACCAGTTCGTCGATGTCGTTGGAGGGCTGGGAGGAGCCGAGCACCGGGACGCCGGCGGCGCGGGCGGCGGCGACCGCGCGGGCCTTGTTGCCGGTCAGCTCAAGTGTGTGGGCGTTCGGCCCGACGAAGGTGATGCCCGCCTCCTCGCAGGCGCGGGCGAGTTCCGGGTTCTCGGAGAGGAACCCGTAGCCCGGGTAGACAGCGTCGGCCCCGGCCCGCCGGGCGGCGCCCACGATCTCCTCGACGGAGAGGTAGGCGCGCACCGGGTGCCCGGGTTCCCCGATCTCGTAGGCCTCGTCGGCCTTCAGCCGGTGCAGTGAGTTGCGGTCCTCGTGCGGGAACACGGCGACCGTGCGCGCACCCAGCTCATAACCCGCGCGGAACGCGCGGATGGCGATCTCTCCACGGTTGGCGACCAGCACCTTGCGGAACATCCCTGGATCCCTTCAGCCTGCCGGCGACGAACACCATGGTGTCAGCCGCGCCCTGCCGTAGCTCGCCGCAACATTAGGGGTTGCCCGGAGTGGCTGAAGTGCGAAAACCATCACATTGACGTCGTTGAGCACTTCGTCGGGTCGGGCGCGTGACTTATGGGATTCCGGGGAAGGCGGGAGGGTTGGGGCGTCTCAGGGGAGCCGGAAGGACGGTACGGGGTGGCGGGGCGGTCCCGGGCGGTGCACGGGCGGGTCGGAGCGGGGCGGGACCGGCGGGGTGCCGAGCCGTTCGACGAGCCGGGCGGGGACCGGCAGCCGGCGGCCGTGCAGCAGGCCCAGGACGACCGCGGCGGCCACCGCGATCAGGTGCTCGCGGCCGGCGAGGTTCGGTACGGCGATGGACTCCCAGACCATCGAGCCGCCGGTCAGCGTGAAGACGACGGGTGCGCGCCGGACCACCGCCAGATAGGTGAACAGGCCCACCACGGCGGCGGACGGCCCCGTGTCGAGGATCCGGCCGGCCTCCGGGGGCAGGCCGAAGCCCCACCAGCCGGGGCCGAGCGCGACCATCACCCGGGCCGTCATGGTGCCGGCCAGCGTGGTGAGGTAGGCGACGGCGAGGGTGCGGGCGCGGCCGAGGGCGAGTTCGGCGAGGGCGAAGGCGAGGAAGAGCTGGGTGATGCCCGCCCAGACCGGCAGGTCGAGCGCCGGGACGTACAGCGACACCGGGGTGCGCAGCAGGGACAGCCACAGCGGCAGGTCGGCGGTGACGCCGCCGAGGTGCCACACCGTCCTTCGGCCGAACGGGTGCTGGGCGATGCCGTGGAAGAAGATGACGCCGAACGCGGCCACGAACGCCAGCACGACCCCGGAGAGGCCACGCCGTACGAGCTGCCGTACCGGCTCCACCACGATGCTGTGCCATTCGTCGCGCAGTGTGCGCCGCACGAACCGGGCCGCCCGTGCGGCCGCCTGTCCCCAGTCGCCTTTCATGAAAGGCATCGCCCCCTCGATACCGGCCCCGGCCCTCGGTCCTGCGCCCCGGCCCTCCGACCTGCGCCCCGGAAGAGGCTCTCCGCGCCCCGGCCGTTCCAAGCGCATCGTATAGACGTTTGGATCATTTGCGACGATGCGGGAGCTACTACCGGTCGGATTTCGGCGTCGGGTTTATCACCCGTCCACGAGTGAACCCTCCAGGGCGTCGACGCGTCCCCCTTCCCGACGTCCCGGTAAAGGAGCGGCAATGCTGAATCCGTCCCGCCGTGCGGTGCTGACCGCGGCCCTGGGAACCGCGCTGCCCGCTGGTACGGCCGCGGACCCGGTGAGCAGGTTCCGCGCGCTGGAACGCGAGCACCGGGCCCGGCTGGGGGTGTTCGCCCGGGACACCGGCTCGGGGGCCCGGGTCCGGTACCGCGTCGGCGAACTCTTCCCGATGTGTTCGGTGTTCAAGACGCTCGCGGTGGCGGCCGTGCTGCGCGATCTCGACGAGGCCGTGCTCGCCGAGGTCGTCCACTACGACGAGGGCGATGTGGAGCGGTCCGGGGGCGCGCCGGTCACCGGGAGGCCCGAGAACCTCGCCTCGGGAATGACGGTCGCCGGGTTGTGCGGGGCGGCGATCTCGTACAGCGACAACACCGCGGCGAACCTGTTGCTGGAGCAACTGGGCGGGCCGGTGGCGGTGACGCGGCTGAGCCGTTCGCTCGGGGACAGGGTGACGCGCCTGGACCGGTGGGAGCCGGAGCTCAACTCGGCGGAGCCCGGGCGGGTCACCGACACCACCTCTCCCCTGGCGATCGGCACCAGTTACGCGCGGCTGGTCCTCGGCGGCGCCCTGGACGGTGCGGACCGGCGGCGGCTCACCGGCTGGCTGCGCGCCAACACCACCGGAGGGGAACGGATCCGCGCGGGACTCCCCGGGGACTGGACGGTCGGCGACAAAACCGGAACGGGCGGGTACGGCACCGCCAACGATGTCGCGATCGCCTGGCCACCGGGCCGCGCCCCCGTCGTCGTGGCCGTGCTCTCCACCCATGCCGAGGCCACCGCCGAGTCGGATTCGGCGCTGGTCAGGGCGGCGGCCGAGGTCGTGGCGGACGTGTTCACCCGGGGTCGCGCATAAGATCGTTCACAGTCGGTCCACAGCAAGTCGGGTTCGGCCAAGGCGGTTTTATGCAATGAGACCGGAACCGTTCTGTTTCGATCACGAACTCTCGTATAGTGACGCGCAGTTCTGTACCGAGCGTCACAACTCCTTCACCGGAACCACATCCCTGCCCACCGCTCCGAGGACCAGACCGGACCGATGACCGCGCCCACGTATCCCGGCGACCGCCCGTCCCTCCGTACGCTCGCGCCGACCCTGGCGCTGACCGCCGTGGTCTCGGCCCTCGCGGTCCTCGCCGCGGTGACCGCCGCGCCGGCCTCGGTCCGCACCCCCCTCGCACTGGGGGCCGGTGCGGCAGCGCTGCTGCTCTGCGCGGCGGTGACCTGGGCCGTCCATGCGATCCGCACCGCGCGCGGTGCCCGGCGCCGCCTGGAGACGGTGAGTCAGGACATCGGGCGGCTGCTCCAGCAGCAGGCCCGGACCACCGAGGAGGCGCGCCAGGAGCAGCAGCGGCTGATCGACGAACTGGCGCAGCAGCGCAGCGAGTTCGCGGACTCCTTCGAGCAGGAGCGGGCCCGGGTCCACGAGGACGGCGCCCAGGAACTGGACTGGTACCGGCGGGAGCACGCCCGGCTCGCCCGTGAACTGGAACAGGCCTCCCGGGAGCGGGCCGCGGCCATCTCCGCGGCGGGCAACGCGGCCGGCCGGATGCAGGCCCTGGCCACCGCCACCCTCGCCGACCTGCGGAGCATGGAGGAGCGGCACACCGACGAGGAGGTCCTCTCCGACCTGCTCCATCTCGACCACCGCACGGCCCAGGCGGGCCGGCTCGCCGACTCCATCGCCGTGCTGACCGGGGCGCGTTCCGGCCGCCGCTGGGCGCGTCCGATCAGCATGGAGTCGATCCTGCGCGGTGCGATGGGACGGATCAGCGGCTACCGCCGGGTGCGGGTGCACTCCGTGAGCGAGACGGCCGTAGCCGGGCACGCGGCCGAGGGTGTCATGCACGCGCTCGCCGAACTCCTCGACAACGCGGCCAACTTCTCGCCCCCGACGGCCGAGGTCCATGTGTACGTGGAGGAGGTCCCGGCCGGGGTCATCGTGTCCGTGGAGGACAGCGGTCTGGTGATGGGCGATGTGCAGCTGCGCCGCGCCGAGCGGGCCGTCTCCGGTGACACCAGCGAGCTGGGCGGTCTCTCCGGCACCCGGCTCGGGCTCGCGGTGGTCGGCCGGCTCGCCGGCAAGCACGGTCTGAAGGTGTCGTTCCGGCCGTCGGCGCGCGGCGGCACCGGGGTGCTGATGCTGGTCCCGCAGGATCTGCTGGCCCGCCCGGTCGCCGACGAACCCGCGCCCGCGAAGGAGACGGATCCGGCCGTGCCGGTGCCGTCCCCGGCGGATCCCCTGCCCGTGCACGAGTCCGCCGCCGCGCCCGACGGATCGGCCGAGAGCGCCGACTCCATCGACTCCCCCGAGTCCGCCGAGGAGGCGGACGGACCCACCGGGCTGCCCAAGCGGCGCCGTGGCCGGACCCTCGCCGAGGCCGAGCGCCGGTCGGCGCCGCACCCGGCGGATCCGCGCCCCGCGCCCGCCGCCGAGGACGCCCGGGTCCGCGCCGCCCGCTTCAACAGCTTCCGGCAGGCCGTCCGCCCGACCGCGTCCGACCCCGCCGGTGTCACCGGCGCGCCGGACGCCGAGGCCGCGGCCGGTCCGGCCGGGGTCCCGGGCGCCACGCACACCCACCCGGCGCCCGACTCCGCCGAGGCCCCCGGCACGGCGGACCTCAGGACAGACCCGTACGCCCCCACTCCCGCGCACGACCCGGTCCCCGCGCCCCACCCGGAGTCCGGCCCCGAGCTCACCTCCCACCCGCACGCGCACCCGGAAGGCGACACCACTTCATGACCGGCAGGACCACCGCCGACGACAAGCTCACCTGGCTCATCGAGGGCCTCCTGGAGCGCACCCCCGGCGCGCGGCACGCCCTGGTGCTCTCCCGCGACGGGCTGAAGCTCTGCCGTACCCCGGAGCTCTCCGTCGACCAGGCCGACCAGCTCGCGGCGATCGCCGCCGGTATCCAGTCGCTGTCCCACGGGGCGTCCGTGGAGTTCGGCGACGGCAGCGGCGGTGTGCGGTCGGCCATGACCGAGTTCTACGGCGGCGTCCTGTTCATCGTGGAGGCCGGTGAGGGCGCCCACCTGGCCGTGGTGACCAGCGAGGACGCGGACCCGGGGCTGGTCGGGCACAACATGAGCGAACTGGTGGAGCAGCTCGGCGAGCACCTGACCGCGCAGCCCCGCACCTCATGAGCCGACCCGGACGGGACGACTCGCCCGACCGCCTGTACACGATCACCGGCGGCCGCAGCGGCGCCGGCCCCGACAGCCCCTTCGACCTGGTCACACTGGTCGTCGCCGAGTCGGAGCCGGCTCCCGGCATGCAGTCGGAGCACGCGGCGATCCTGCGGCTGGCCGAGTTCCCCACCTCGGTGGTGGAGATCGCCGCCGAGCTGAGACTGCCGGTGAGCATCACCAAGGTCCTGCTGGGCGACCTGCAGGCGGCCGGCCGGGTCAGCGCCCGCCATCCCTACCGGCCGGCCATCACCGACCCCGACATCCTGGAGCAGGTGCTCGTTGGACTCCGCAACCTCTGACGCGCGCACCCCGTTGGGTGCCTCCGCCGACAACGGTTTCAAGATCGTGGTCGTGGGCGGCTTCGGCGTCGGCAAGACCACCCTGGTCCGTTCCGTCAGCGAGATCCGTCCCCTCAACACCGAGGAGACGATGACCCAGGCCGGCGAGGAG
Source organism: Streptomyces sp. NPDC090088 (assembly GCF_044747345.1). Taxonomy (NCBI): domain Bacteria; kingdom Bacillati; phylum Actinomycetota; class Actinomycetes; order Kitasatosporales; family Streptomycetaceae; genus Streptomyces; species Streptomyces sp. NPDC090088. The sequence continues at coordinate 132,057 of NZ_JBIVDZ010000004.1, forward strand.
GTCGACGACATCCGCGAGGTGCGCGGCAAGTCCGCGACCACCGTGGCCTTCGACTTCGGCCGGATCACCCTGGACGCCCGCAATGTGCTCTACCTGTTCGGGGCGCCGGGGCAGGAGCGGTTCTGGTTCCTGTGGGACCGGCTGTTCTCCGGCACGCTCGGCGCGGTCGTGCTGGTCGACACCCGGCGGATCGGCGACTCCTGGTACGCCATCGACCGGCTGGAGAAGCACGGCACCCCGTTCATCGTGGCCTGCAACGACTTCGGCGGCCCGGTGCACACGCCCGAGGACGTCCGCGACGCGCTCGACCTGGACCCGCACGTCCCGCTGGTCAACTGCGACGCCCGCTCCCGGGAGTCCGGCAAGCAGGTGCTGATCACGTTGGTCCAGCACGTCAAGAACCGGTACGCCGGCTCGTCCGCGGCGGCGGACCCGCACCGACAGGAGTACGTGTGACCCCCGAAGCCGTGCCGCTCGGCGGCCCCCGGTTCCAGACCGATCCGGCGCGCCTGTACCGGGAGATGCGGCGCGACCACGGCGCCGTGACCCCTGTGGTGCTCGACGGGGACGTGCCGGCCTGGCTGGTGGTCGGCTACCGCGAACTGCACCAGGTGACCGGCGATCCGGTGCTGTTCAGCCGGGACTCGGAGCTGTGGAACCAGTGGGACCTGATCCCCGACGACTGGCCGCTGCTGCCGATGATCGGCCGCAAGCAGCCGTCGATCCTGTACACCGTCGGCGAGCGGCACCGCGAGCGGGCCGGGATGATCAGCGACGCGCTGGAGGCCGTCGACCCGTTCGAACTGCGCGGCCTGGCCGAGCGGTTCGCGGACGAGCTGATCGACGGGCTGTGCACCGGCGGCGAGGCGGACCTGATCGGCCAGTACGCGATGCTGCTGCCGGTGCGGGTGCTGGCGCGGCTGTACGGCTTCGCCGACGAGGACGGGCCCGGTCTGGTCACCGCCCTCAACGACATGATCGACGGCCGGGAGCGGGCGCTCGCCGGGCAGACCCATCTGGCCACGTCCATGGCCCAGTTGCTGGCCGACCGGAAGGCGGACCCGGCCGACGACGTGGTGTCGCGGATGCTCCAGGACAAGAGCGGGTTCACCGACGAAGAGATCATGCAGGACCTGATGGTCATGATGGCGGCCGGGCACCAGCCGACCGCCGACTGGATCGGCAACTCGCTGCGCCTGATGCTCACCGACGACCGGTTCGCGGCCTCCCTGTTCGGCGGCCGCAACAGTGTCGCCGAGGCGATGAACGAGGTGCTGTGGGAGGACACCCCGAGCCAGAACATCGCCGGCCGCTGGGCGTCCCGGGACACCCAGCTGGGCGGGCGCCGGATCCGCGCCGGTGACCTGCTGATCCTCGGTCTGCAGGGCGCCAACTCCGATCCGCAGGTGCGCACCGACGCCTCCGCGCTGACCGGCGGCAACAACGCGCACTTCTCCTTCGGGCACGGCGAGCACCGCTGTCCGTTCCCCGCGCAGGAGGTCGCCGAGGTGGTCGCCCGGACCGGTATCGAGGTCGTCCTCGACCGGCTGCCGGACATCGACCTGGCGGTGCCGGCCGACGCGCTCACCCGCCGGCCCTCGCCGTGGCTGCGGGGACTGACCGCGCTGCCCGTCCGGTTCACGCCCGTACCCGCCCTCTGAACCCTCCGACAGACCGGCACAGCACACCGTACGGCGCAGTTACCCGACCCTGCCCTGGGAGGCACGTCACGATGACGACCGGTACCGAACAAGCCCGGATCGCCCTCGACCCGTTCGTCACCGACCTGGAGGGCGAGAGCGCACGGCTGCGCGCCGCCGGTCCGCTCGCCGCCGTGGAGCTGCCCGGCGGGGTGCCGGTGTGGGCGGTCACCCGGCACGCCGAGGCCAAGGCGCTGCTCACGGACCCGCGCCTGGTCAAGGACATCAACGTGTGGGGTGCCTGGCAGCGCGGCGAGATCGCCCCGGACTGGCCGCTGATCGGCCTCGCCAACCCCGGCCGTTCGATGCTCACCGTGGACGGCGCCGACCACCGCCGGATGCGCACCCTGGTCGCGCAGGCCCTCACCCCGCGCCGGGTGGAGGAGATGCGGGAGCGGATCGAGAAGCTCACCCAGGACCTGCTGGACGGGCTCCCCGAGGACGCGGAGAGCGTCGACCTGAAGGCGGCCTTCGCCTACCCGCTGCCGATGTACGTGGTCGCCGACCTGATGGGCATAGACGAGGCCGAACTGCCCCGGCTGAAGGTGCTGTTCGAGAAGTTCTTCTCCACCCAGACCCCGCCCGCCGAGGTCATCGCCACCCTCACCGAGCTGGCCGGGATCATGGCGAAGACGGTCGCCGCCAAGCGGGCCGAGCCCGGCGACGACCTCACCAGCGCGCTGATCCTGGCCTCCGAGGACGGCGACCACCTCACCGACGAGGAGATCGTCTCCACCCTGCAGCTGATGGTGGCGGCCGGTCACGAGACGACGATCTCGCTGATCGTCAACGCCGTGGTCAACCTCTCCACCCACCCCGACCAGCGCGCCAAGGTGCTGTCCGGCGAGGTCGACTGGTCGGCGGTGGTCGAGGAGACCCTGCGCTGGTCCACCCCGACCTCGCACGTCCTGATCCGGTTCGCCACCGAGGACGTCCAGGTCGGCGACACGGTGCTCCCGGCGGGCGACGCGCTGATCGTGTCGTACGCCGCGATAGGCCGTGACGAGCACGCGCACGGGCCGAGCGCCGGGGAGTTCGACGTCACCCGCCAGACCCAGAACCGGCACATCTCCTTCGGGCACGGCCCGCACGTCTGCCCGGGCGCGGCGCTGTCCCGGCTGGAGGCGGGCGTCGCGCTGCCCGCGCTCTACGACCGCTTCCCCGGCCTGGACCTGGCGGTACCGGCGTCCGAGCTGCGCAACAAGCCGGTGGTCACCCAGAACGACCTCTTCGAGCTGCCGGTGCGGCTGAACCCCTAACGGGTGTTCACGGAGTACGACTTGGCTCCGGTGCCGGCCAGCCTGCCGCCGTCGACGATCAGGTACTCGTCGCGCAGCGGCCGGCCCGCGAGCCAGGATTCCAGGATCTCCCGGGTGCCGGCCGCGTAACGGGCCTGCGCGGAGAGGGTGGAGCCGGAGATGTGCGGGGTCATCCCGTGGTGCGGCATGGTGCGCCACGGGTGGTCCGCGGGCGCGGGCTGCGGGAACCAGACGTCGCCCGCGTACCCGGCCAGCTGCCCGCCGCGCAGCGCCCGGTCGACGGCGTCCCGGTCGGCGATCCGGGCCCGCGCGGTGTTGATCAGGTACGCGCCGCGCTTCATCGTGCCGATCAGTTCGTCACCGAACAGGCCCTCGGTCTGCGGGTGCAGGGGCGCGTTGACCGTGACGACGTCGCAGTGCGGGACCATGGCCGCCGCGCTCTCGTGGAAGGTCAGGTTCAGCTCGCGCTCGACGGACTCGGGCAGCCGGGTGCGGTCGGTGTAGTGGAGCGTGACGTCGAAGGGCGCGAGCCGGCGCAGCACCGCGAGCCCGATCCGGCCGGCGGCGACGGTTCCGACGTGCATGCCCTCCAGGTCGTAGGAGCGGCTGACGCAGTCGGCGATGTTCCAGCCGCCGTCGAGCACCACCCGGTGCGCGGGCAGGTAGTTGCGGACCAGCCCGAGGATCATCATCACCACGTGCTCGGCGACGCTGATGCTGTTGCAGTACGTCACCTCGGCGACGGTCACCCCGTGGGCGATCGCGGCGTCGAGGTCGACGTGGTCGGAGCCGATGCCGGCGGTGACGGCCAGCTTGAGGTTCCGCGCGGCGGCCATGCGCTCCGGGGTGAGGTAGGCGGGCCAGAACGGCTGCGAGATGACGACGTCCGCGTCGACGAGTTCACGGTCGAAGACCGAGCCCGCCCCGTCCTTGTCGCTGGTGACGACGAGGGTGTGGCCGGCCTTCTCCAGGAAGGAGCGCAGGCCGAGTTCGCCGGAGACGCTGCCGAGGAGGTGGCCGGGGATGAAGTCGACCGCCTCGGGGGTGGGAGCGGTCTGGCCGCCGGGGTAGTGGTCGATGACGGGGATGCCGTCGCGGGCGTAGCTCTTCGGGTATCCGTCGGTCGGGTCGTCGTACAGGACGCAGAGCACCTTGGCCATGGTGACGGCTCTCCTCAACTCCGTTGCGGAAGGGTGCCCTTCACGATCCTCGTGGCCAACTGCGCAGGTCAAAGCGAACGTTGCTATGCCGTGATAGCCCGCTTCTATCAGTCGCGGCCGTCGAGGACGGCGTCCAGGCGGCTGTTGAGGGCGTCCCTGAGGCCCGCTTCCCTGGCGACCTGCACCAGGGCCCGGGCGAGCACGGACTGGGGTTCGCTGCGGGCGACGACGAGTCCGACCCGGGGGCCGTGGGCCGGGCCCTCCAGGGGAACCACGCGCATGCCCTCCGGCACGCCGAACATGTGCAGCCAGGCGTGGGAGATCACGCTGGACCAGCGGCCGCCGGGCAGGTGGGCGTAGAGCCCGGCCACGCTGTCGGACTCGACGGCCGGGACGGGGGCGGCGCCGTCGGCGGCGAAGCAGTCGTCGATGATCCGCCGGTTGCGCATCCGCCGTCCCAGCAGGCACAGCGGCAGGGCGGCGGCCTGGGACCAGGTGGCGGTGGCGGCCCCGCCGAGGGGGCCGCCGACCGGGGTGAGCAGGACGTAGCGCTCCTCGTAGAGCGGGAAGCGGCGGACCTGGCGCAGTTCGTCGTCGTCCAGGTAGGTCATGGCCGCGTCCAGTTCGAACTCGGCGAGGCCGCGCCGGATGTCGGCCGACGACAGGGACTCCAGGGCCACCCTCGCGTGCGGATGCCGGTCGCAGAACGGGCCGGTGAGCAGGGAGGCGACCGGGACGGCGGTGGGGACGATGCCGAGGCGCAGGGTGCCGGTGAGTCCGTCCCGGAGCGCGGACAGCTCCTGGCGCAGGGCGTCCTCCTCGGCGAGGATGCGGTGCGCCCACGCCAGCACCACCTCGCCCTCGGGGGTCAGCCCCTCGTAGCGGCGGCCCCGGCGCACGATCGGGACCGCCAGCTCGTGTTCGAGGCGCCGTATCGCGGCGGACAGCGAGGGCTGCGAGACATGGCAGGCGGCCGCCGCGCGGGCGAAGTGCCGCTCCCGGGCGAGCGCGACGAGGTATTCGAGCTGACGCAGGAGCATGCGTCCATGTCTACCGGATCGGCCGCCGGACGGGCGGCGCCCGTTTGACTTCGAGTGCTCTTCAAGTCGTAGCGTCCGTAGCGCCGGACACCGCCCCGAGATGCCGGTGGCCGCGAACAGCGGCTGAATGGACCAGGGGCCGTACCCGTCCGGAGCATGGCACGACTCAGTGGGAAAGGCTGGATTCACATGCAACAGCGCACTCTGGGAGATCTGTCGGTCTCGGCCATCGGCCTCGGCTGCATGGGGATGTCCGCCTTCTACGGCACCACCGACCAGGACGAGGGCGTGCAGACCATCCACCGGGCCCTGGAGCTCGGTGTCACCTTCCTCGACACCGCGCAGCTCTACGGTCCGCTGACCAACGAGACCCTGCTCGGCGAGGCGGTCCGGGGGCACCGGGACGAATACCAGATCGCCACGAAGTTCAACTACCGGATGGACGACGCGGTCCCCGGCGACATGGGCAGCATCGGCCGGCAGGACGGTTCGGCCGAGCACGTCCGCAGCTCGGTCCACGGTTCGCTGGAGCGGCTCGGCACCGACTACATCGACCTGTACTACCAGCACCGCGTCGACCCCAACGTGCCGATCGAGGAGACCGTCGGCGCCATGGCCGAGCTGGTCGCCGAGGGCAAGGTGCGGCACATCGGGCTGAGCGAGGCGAGCCCCGAGACGATCCGGCGGGCCCACGCGGTCCACCCGATCACGGCCGTGCAGACCGAGTACTCGCTGTGGACGCGGGACCCGGAGGACGGGGTGCTCCCGACCTGCCGGGAGCTGGGCATCGGCTTCGTCCCGTACTCGCCGCTGGGCCGCGGCTTCCTGGCCGGCCGGTTCTCCTCCCCCGACGACCTGGACGCGAACGACTGGCGCCGCACCGGCCCCCGCTTCACCGGCGACAACCTGGACGCCAACCTGCGGCTCGCCGCGAAGGTGAAGGAGATCGCCGCCGAGAAGGGCGTGACCCCGGCGCAGCTGGCGCTCGCCTGGGTGCTGGCCCAGGGCGACGGCATCGTCCCGATCCCGGGCACCAAGCGGCGCAGCTACCTGGAGCAGAACGCGGGCGCCGTCGACGTCGAGCTGACCAAGGACGACCTGGCCCGGATCGACGCCGAGGTGCCGAGGGCGGCCGGTGAGCGCTACGACGACTCCGGGATGCGCAGCGTGAACCTCTAGGGTGGCCGGGCGACCGGGGGTGGCGCACGCTATTGCCATGGGGACCTGGGAGCGGTGCGCGGCGGGCCTGCGGAAGTCGTGGCCGTCCTCGCACATGCTGCTCCTGCTCCCGGTGCTGCTCATCGTGGTGATCACGGTGGCCGCCATCCGTTCGCCCCCCGACGTCCACCTGGGCCCCACCCTGGTCATCGCGCCCGCGCTCACCCCGTCGTTCGCCGGGCCCCGCACGACCGCGCTGGTGGGCGCGCTGGCGGTGGTCGCCCAGGTGGTGATCGGTGTGTTCCACGGCGGGCTGGTCAGCGCGAACCACATCGTGCAGATCGTCACCCTGGTGCTGCTCTCGGTGATCGTCGTGGTCTACAGCTCGGTCCGCGACCGGCGCCGCGCCCAGCTCGCCCAGATCCGCACGGTCGCCGAGGCCGCGCAGCACGTGCTGATGTGGCCGCTGCCCGAGCAGATCGGCCCGCTGCGGATCGCCTCGCTGTACCTGGCGGCCGAGGACGAGGCGCAGATCGGCGGTGACCTGTACGCGGCCACCCGCTGCGACGACGCGGTACGGGTGCTGATCGGTGACGTCCGGGGCAAGGGGCTGTCCGCGATCGGCGAGGCGGCGCTGCTGCTCGGCGCCTTCCGGGAGTCCGCCCACCGGCATGTCGCCCTGCCGGACCTCGCCGCCGCCCTGGACCAGAGCGTGCAGCGCTACGCGGCGGACCTGGAGCCTCCGGAGGAGGCGGGCGAGCGGTTCGCCACCGCGCTGCTGATCGAGATCCCGGACGAGGATCCGGTCACCCGGATGACCAGCAGCGGCCATCCGCCGCCGCTGCTGCTGAGCCCGGGGCACGCGGTCACCGTGCCGAGCCTGCATCCGTCGCCGCCGTTGGGCGTGCCCGCCACCGGCGGCACCGAGCGCACCCTGGACGTGTTCGCCTTCGAGCCCGGCGACACCCTGCTGCTGTACACCGACGGGGTCGTCGAGGCACGGGACGCGCAGGGCCGGTTCTATCCGCTCGCCGAACGGGTCGCCCAGTGGACCGAGGCCGCTCCCGAGTCCCTGATGCACCACATCCGGCGCGATCTGCTGGCCCACGCGGGCGGCTACCTCGGCGACGACGCGGCGCTGATCGCCCTGCACCGCACCCCGACCGTGCACCGCCGCGACCACCACGGCATCCTCGGCCACGGCTCCGCGCGGGCCTAGCCGGCCCGCCCCTCAGAACGCCTCGGTCTGCGACTCCAGGTACGTCGTCAGGAAGGCCAGCTTGGCGTCGGTGTCGGCGACCGGGAGGGTTCCGAAGCGGGCGCCGAGTTCCATGGTCTGCGGGGTGTCGGTGGCGAGGGCGGGCCAGGTGGTCAGGGAGGTGCCGTTCGGGTCGCCGGTGGCGGCGAAGCGGGCCACGTAGGAGGCGGTGGTGTCGGCGATGTCGTAGTCCTGGGAGGTCCAGGGGCGGTCGGTGTTGTAGAGGAAGCCGAGCAGGTAGTAGACGTCGGAGCCCTCGAAGGCACCGGTCGCGGCGGTGCCGACGGCCGGGTTCGTGTCGTCGTGGCCGGGCGGGACGCGGGTCCAGAAATAGGTGTGCACGGGACCGGAGTTGCCGGCCGTGTCCTCGAACTGGCCGGCCCACAGGAAGGCGGAGACGCGTTCCTCGTCCCGGGCGTAGGCGCTGAACTGCTGGGCGGCCGTGGTGTCGCTGTCCGCCGGGTACAGGTCCAGGAAGGTGTCGGTCAGCCCCAGCGGGCCGAACTCGGAGTCGGCGAACGCGGTGAACGCGGCGAGCGTCGGCTTCAGGTCGGGCAGGGCGCCGCGCGCGTCCTTGCAGACGCCGGTGAGGACGGGCACGTCGGTCTCGGCGCGGGCCGCCAGGACGGCGGTGTAGGTGTCGGGCAGGACGTATCCGTCGAGGACGTGGCCGAAGTCGGCGGAGGTGTCGGCGGTGGCCCGGGCGACGAGGTCGTCGGCGTCCAGCGCGCGCAGCCCGGCCAGGCCGTCCGCTCCCAGCCGGGCGGCCAGGGCGGTGCCGTCGGCCTCCGCGTCGGCGAGGCTCCGGTAGCGGCCGGGGCTCCGGGCCAGCGCCGGGTCCCTGGTGTACCGGACGCCGGAGGAGAGCAGGGCGCGGTGGTAGAGGCCCCGGGCGCGCCGGGACGCGAGCAGGATGCCGACGACGGAGGCGCCCTGCCCCCAGCCGGCCAGGGTGACCCGGTCCGGGTCGCCGCCGAACGCGCCGATGTTCCGCCGGACCCACTCCAGGGCGGCTACGACGTCCAGGATCCCCCAGTTGCCGGAGCCGCCGTACGCGGACTCGGCGGTCAGGCCGGGGTGCGCGAGGCCGCCCAGCGGGCCGACGCGGTGGTTGGGGGTCACGACGACCACGCCCTTGGCCGCGAGCAGGGAGCCGTTGTAGATCTCCTGCCCGGACCACAGGGCCTGCGCGCCGCCGTACAGCCAGACGAGGACCGGGCGGCTGTCCGCCGAACCGCTCGCCGCCGTCCAGATGTCGAGGTTCAGGCAGTCCTCGCTCAGCTCCGGCACCTGGTCGCCCGGGATGCCCGTGACCGGCTGGGGGCAGGCCGGGCCGAAGGAGTCGGCGGCGCGGACCCCGTCCCAGGAGGGGGCGGGCTGCGGCGGGCGCCAGCGGTTGGCTCCGGCGGTGGAGGCGGCGTACGGGACGCCCTTGTAGACGGTGACGCCCTTCAAACCGCCCTGGACCCCGGTGACCTGGCCGGACTCGATGGTGACCGGGTCGGCGGCGGCCGTGCTCCGGGCCGCCTGGGCCGGGGTGGACAGCGTGCCGAGCAGTCCGGCCGCGGCGGCGGCGCCGAGGAAGCCGCGCCGGTTCAGCGCGGCGGAGGGCAGGTCTGTGTCGCTCACGGGCTTCCCTTTCGGGCGGTGGGGGGGGGACGAACCGACGAGTAGCCTGACCGTGGGCGGATCGCGGGGCAACCGCATCCGCGAGACTGACAGCAGGTCAACAGCTACTGACAGCAATGCGGTTGGGCCCGCTGTTCAATTGTCTTTAGGTCAAAGTTAAGTCGTGAGGGTGGTCGTCGGCAGGGGCTGACTGCGAGACTCCGCATCGCCTTTCACCGACAGGGAGTCGACATGCCCGACCTGCAACCCCCCACGCGCAGACGGCCGTTCCGCAAGGCCCTGGCCGCCGCCCTCGGCGCGCTCGCCCTGGTCGTCGCCGTGCCCGCCACCGCCCACGCGGATGTCCTGACGCTGCTGCCGCAGAACGCCGACGGACTGGAGCAGACCTTCTCCCCGGCCTACGACTACGACGGCGACGGCTGCTACGCCACCGCCGCGATCGGCGCCGACGGCACCCTCAATCCCGGCCTCTCGCTGGGCGGTGACGTCAACGGCCACTGCCACGACTACGCGCAGCTCGCCAACGCCAACACCTACTCGCGCGAGAAGTGCAACAACGGCTGGTGCGCGGTGATGTACGCCAGCTACTTCGAGAAGGACCAGGCGACGTACGGGCCGCTGGCCATCGGGCACCGGCACGACTGGGAACACGTCATCGTGTGGATCCAGAACAACCAGGTGCAGTACGTCTCGGTGTCCCAGCACAGCAGCTACCAGGTGGCGGCCGCCTCGGCGATCCGGTTCGACGGCACCCACCCGAAGATCGTGTACCACAAGGACGGGCTGTCCACCCACGACTTCCGGTTCGCCAACACCAACGACGACCCGCCGGAGAACGTGACCGGCGGCTGGTTCTTCCCGCGCCTGGTGGGCTGGGACGGCTACCCGGCGGGCTACCGCGACAAGCTCATGAACGCGGACTTCGGCGACGCCACCATCAAGATCAAGGACGGCTCGTTCAACGCCAACCTGTCGTACTCCATGCCGTCCGGGATCTCCTTCGACCCGAACGCCTGAGCCGGCCGCGTCCCGTGGGACGACCGTGCCGGGGCCGGGAAGGTGAGCCGGGCCCCGGCACGGAGTGTTGGGTCACGGCTTGCGGGCGACCGCTCCGTACATCGCGATGTCCTCGTCGCGGATGCCCTGTTCGCCGGTGCCGTCCGGGTGCCACTTGTGGACCTGGACGATGCCCGGCTCGACCAGCTCCAGGCCGTCGAAGAACTCGTGGGCCTCGTCGATGGTGCGCAGCCGCATCGGCATGTTGCGGGCCGCGTACTCGCGGGCGACCCGGCCCACCTCGTCGGGCGCGAACTCGGCGGTGCCGATGGACATCGCCAGGTAGCTGCCGGACGGCAGCGGTTCCAGGAGGCGCCGTACGACGCCCACCGCGTCGTCCGCGTCGAGCATGAAGTGGACGATGGCGATCACCGTGAGGGCGACCGGCTTGTCCAGGTCGAGGGTCTCGCGCAGTTCGGGGGCCTCGAAGAGGTCCGTCAGGTCGCGGAAGTCGGCCTCGATGTACGCCGTCCGGCCCTCGGGCGTGCTGGAGAGCAGGCCCTGGGACAGGGTGAGGACGATGGGGTCGTTGTCCACGTAGACGACCCGGGAGTCCGGGGAGACCGCCTGGGCTATCTCGTGGAGGTTCGGGGAGGTGGGGATGCCGGTCCCGACGTCCAGGAACTGGCGCATCCCCGCCTCCTCGGCGAGCCAGCGCACGGCGCGGTTCATCCAGTCGCGGTTGGCGCGCATGTGGATCGGGAGCGCGGGCCACTCATGGGCCATGGCGTCACCCGCCTCCTGGTCGGCGGGGTAGTAGTCCTTGCCGCCCAGGATGTAGTCGTAGATCCGCGCGGAGTGCGCGTTCTCGGTGTCGATGCGGTCGGCCGGCCATCCGTTGTCGGGCAACGCCGTGTCTCCCATTCAGGTGAGGGGGATGCGGGGGTGTTCGGGGGCTGCGGGTGGTGCGTCGGAGGTGGGGGGTTGATTGAACGATCAGCTATAGCAAGGAAGTTCCGGTAAAGCGGATCACATCAGGAAGTCGGCGTCACCCGCCTTCACACCGGACAGGAAACTCGTCATCTCACGGGGTGTGAAGACCAGCGCCGGTCCGTCGGGGTCGGTCGACTGGCGTACCGCGACCCGGCCGTCGGCGAGCTTCTTCACTTCCACGCAGGCACCGCCGGCGTCGTCGCTCCACGGCTTGGACCAGCCGCGCGCGCCGAGTTGCCGGGACGGGATGCCGTTGTGTATCGGGTGGTGCACGTCAGAGCTCCTTGCGAATCGCACCGAGGAGGGCCTCGGTCTTTCTGGCGGGCGCGGCCTGGGCGCCCAACCGGTCCAGGGCCTCGCGATAGACCACGACGTCGTCGCTCTTGTCCAGGTAGACGGCGCCCACCAGGCCGTTGAGATAGACGATGTCGGGCAGCTCCGGGGCCTTGAACCGGAAGAGGTGGTACGCACCCGCGCGCATCGCGGGGTGCGGGCCGTTGGCGAACGGCATGATCTGCAAGGTGACGTTGGGGAGCCGGTTGATCTCGATGAGATGGCCGATCTGGGCCCGCATGACCTCGGCACCGCCGACCGGCCAGCGCAGCACCGTCTCGTCCATCACGACCCACAGCCGCGGCGGGGCCGGCCGGGTGATCAGCTCCTGGCGGCGCATGCGCAGCGCCACCATCCGGTCGGTGGCCTCGCTCGACGCGTGCGGGTTGCCGGCGCCGAGCAGCGCCCCGGCGTACTCCCGGGTCTGCAACAGGCCGTGCACGAACTGGTTCTCGTAGGCGCGGATCTGCAACGCCGCCTGCTCCAGGCTCAGATACGCGGCGAACCAGTCCGGCATCACATCGCGGTAGGTGTGCCACCAGCCGCGCTTGTTGGCCTCACGGACGGACTGCAGGAAGGTGTCGACCTCCTGGCGGTCCGTCACCCCGTAGACCTGCAGCAGCTTCTCGGCGTCCGCGAGGCGGAGCCGGGCCACCTTGGCGGCTTCCATCCGGCGGATCGTGGAGTGGCTGACGCCGATCGCCGCACCGGCCTGCTCATAGGTCAGGCCGGCCCGGGTGCGCATCTCCTCCAGTTGCCGGCCGAGGATCATGCGCAGGACGGAAGGGGCACCGCCCCAGTCGGTCTCCGAGGTCACGCCCTACCCCCTCGCACCAGGTTTCAGGGTCACCGGCTCGCGCGCTCGCGATCGGCTGACGGACTCATTCGATCACTTCCTGTCGGGGAGCAGCATGCACTTCGCTTCTTGCAATTTTCAACTTGCCGGTTGCGAGACGATGTTGGCAGATGTCAGAGTGGGCTTACTGCTCCGGTCGACCAAGGAGCGGGCGAAGCAGTCCAGTTGGGGGAAACTGAGCTGCGGTCCGGCGCCGTCCAGGCTCGGGTCGTCGTCTGCCCTCGAGCGGACCGGGGCGCATGCGACCGCTCAGCCCCCCCACGCTGCGAAGCCGGACGAAAGGCGCACGGCGATGGCCCCGCCCTCTCTCCCCCAGCCGCTCGACCGACTGCCCGAGGACCACCTACCCGGTCTGCCCCGGCCGGCCCTGATGGCCGCCGCGGAGGGCCCGCACCACCCGTCGGACGTGACGGGCACCCCCAGACCACCCGGAGGCGAACGCCTCGGTCGACTCCCTGGGCCGCAAGGCCTCGACCGGTTCGCCTCCGGGGACCGGCCCCCCGCCCTCAGCCGGGTCTTCGACCTGGCCCCGACGCCCCGGGCGGTGGGCAACGCCCGCCGGAGCGTGGGCGAGCTGCTGGGCTCCTGGGGCGTGGGCGAGGAAGCCTGCGACAACGCGGTCCTGGTCACCTCCGAACTGGTCACCAACGCGATCGTCCACTCGGCCGGCCGGCGGATCGTGTGCCGGGTGCAGGCCACCGCCGACCGGGTACGCATCGAGGTCGAGGACCAGAACGGGGGCTTCACGCTCCCGGCGCCCCGGCAGGCCAGACCCGACGAGCAGAACGGGCGCGGGCTGTTCCTGGTCGACGCCCTCAGCCTCGACTGGGGCGTCACGGCCGCCCCGGAGGGACCCTCCTCACGCGTCGTCTGGGCCGAGCTGTCGACGGCACCGGACGCACCTGTCACCACCCCCCACACCCCAGGAGGCCCGCCGCCCCATGGACCGTCCCCCCACCCCTGACCTCGCCGCCGACCCGTCCTGGACCCGCACCCGCCCGAAGCCCGGCCCGGAGCAACCCCACAGCGCTCCGGCCGCCTGATCCCGGGCCCCGCCCCGCCCCGGCCGGCCCGCCCTCCTTCCGAGGGCCCGGTCACGGGGCGGGGCGGCACCCACCGGCCGCGGCAGGAGATGCGGGCCCCGGCACCGCACCGCATGATCGGGGAGGGAACGGCCTGCGGCGGAAGGCGGCAGCCCCATGACTCCGACGGTCGACGAGGCCATCGCCCGCGTGGTCCGGGCCGGTGCGTGGGTGCTAGTGGACACCGCCCCGCTGGACTTCGTCTGTCACCGCCCTCAGGTTCTCGGCCGGGCCGACGGCACCTTCTTCCTGACCAGCACGGAGATCCTGGAACCGGCCGGGGCCCGCGCGGGCCCGCACGGCCCGTCGTACTCCCCGGGGCGCGGCCGCGGGCACCTCTTCGAGATGAGCGCGCGGGGACGCCTGCTGCGGCACTGGGAGCTCGGCGAGGACACCGTCTACCACGCCGGCGGGCTCGCCCACGACGGTCAGTTCGTCTGGGTCGCGGTGGCCGAGGACCGGCCCGACTCGCGGTCCATCGTGTACCGCCTGGACCCGGCGACCGGCGAGGCCGAGGAGATGTTCCGGTACCCCGACCACCTCGGCGGCATCGCCCGCGATCCCGAGACCGGTCTGCTGCACGCCCTCACCTGGGGCGGCCGGCGCGCCCTGGTGCTGACCACGGACGGCGAACCCGTCAGCCGGACCCCCGCGCCGGGCCGCCATCTCGGCCTCCGCTGCTGCCCGGCCGTCACCGTCCGCTCCCCCGCCGGCCTCTCGGTCACCGTCAGGGCCACGGACTTCGAGCTCGCCGGCACCGACCGGCTGCGGCTGTACGCGCTGCCCGACGGCTCCCCGGCGACGGGCGGCGCACGCCTGCTGGTCCTGGAGGCCGCGTCAGGGGTCTGACACCCGCGGGCCGCGGGAGGACCGGGAGCGCCGCTGGTCGGCGGTGGTGAAGGCGAGTACGGCCTTCTGCCCGCCGAACCCGAAGGAGTCGCTGACGGCGGCACGCATCCGGTGGGCGCGCGGCACATCGGTGACGACGTCGAGGTCAGCGCCGGGTCGAGCACGTCGAGGTCGGCGGTGGGCGGGACGAGTTGGCGGCGCAGGCTGAGCACGGTGCAGGCGGCACGCTGCGCGGCAGGGCCAGTGGGGAGATCCGTTCGGGGGTGCCCTTCGCGAGCCGGTCGAACTCGGGCTGCCAGCCCAGCAGGGACCCGGTGCCGACGCCCGAGGACACGGGCCTGGCGAGCGGCGCGACGGCCGGGCGCACCCGTAAGAGCCCCCCGTTCGAGCCCGTCACGCGTACGGGTCCACCGCGCGCGCAAGCCCGCGGCGGGCAGCCGGGGGCCCGGTCAGTCCGTTGCGTGGGCCAGCAACGCGGTTGCCGCGGTGCGTAGTTGGGCTGCGGCGGCGGTGCAGGCGGCGGCCTGGCGTTCGAGGGTGGTCCCGCTCCACTCCGGTGCCTCGGTGCGGCCGCCCAGTGTCGCGGCGGCGCCGCGGAGCCGCTCCGCGTAGCCCTCCATGCGGTCCGCGTCGGCCCTCAGGCCGTCGACGTGGGCGAGGAGTTCGGGTGCCGCGGTGGCGGGACGGGATTCGGTCGCCATGGGGGTTCACCTGCACTTGGGGGAGGCTCAGCGCGGCAGCACCGCGCCCGCGCTTCGGTGGGCCATGAACCGTGGGCCGGACAGCACGAACCCGGGCCGCACGCTGTCGAGTTCGAGGATCTGGAGGTGGCGGGCCAGCGCCCCGCGGGCGCCGTCGAGCCGCAGCCGGACCCGGGGGCGGGCATGGACGCGGGGCCTCCCGTGGGTACGGACGAGGGTGCGGACGGTGCTGTCGCCCCGCCGCCCGTACAGCACCCAGTCCGGCTCCGGACACCGCACGCCGGGCCCCGCGTCCCCCGTGACGCTGAGGCCCAGTTCCGGGGCCTCGGCGCGGAGTCGGCGCCCCTCCAGGTCGATCTCGGCGGACCCGAGTTCGGCCGGCTGGGCCCAGACCTCGTCGGCCACCGTCCGCGCCTCCTCCGTGCCGACCGCGAGCGCGACGACGTACCGCCCGGTGCGGCGCAGGTCGGCCCGGCGCAGCAGGTCCACGGCGGCGTCGTACGGGTGCGGCCGCCACAGGTCGTCGACCAGGACGGACAGACCGAGTTCGGTGTAGGGGCCGATGGTGGTGCAGCGGTGTTCGTAGAGGGAGAGCACGGCGAGGGCGCGGCGGCCGAGCCGGGTGGGGACCATCCAGGCGACGTCGGGCAGCAGGCTGCGGGCCACGTCGGCGTCGAGCGGGAAGCACAGGTGGGCCGCCGAGGAGTCGTAGTAGCGGACCGGCATGTCCACCGGGCCCGCGGAGGTGGCGAGGCTGGTGGTGGGGACGGTCAGGAAGGGGTGGCCCTCGGGCGGCCGGGCGCGGTCCCCGAGCCGGTAGGCGCGGGTGCGTTCGACCGGGCCGCGGTAGGGGGTGAGGGCCCGGTCGATGTCCCGGGTGGCGTGCGGGATCACCGTCTCCAGGTGGTCGATGTAGCCGCGGAGCAGATGGCAGCGCGGGAACTCGCGGACGGGACCGGCGTAGGCGACCTCGTACCGGTTGGGGTGCGGGCCGAAGGCGGCGCCCGGGTCGCGGCCGTCGAGGACCGGGACGATGTCGTGCCGGTCGGTGATGCCGGCGACCCAGGTGCGCGGGTCGGCGGGCCTCCTGCCGTCGACCGGCGCGCCGACGACGACCAGGTGGGTGACCCGGTACGCGCGGCAGAACTCGTCGTCCTGCGCGAGGTTCATCAGCGCGATCCCGCCCTCGCCGTGCCCGACCAGCGCGAGGTCGGCGCCGCGCGGGATGCCGTGTTCCCGGATCGCCAGCAACAGGGAACGGGTGTACGGCGAGTCCGTCAGGAACAGGTTGCGCCAGGCGTCGGCGACGTCCTGCGCGGAGTCGTCACGGGGGCGGCCGGGGGTCGTGCCGGGCGCCTGGACGACGTACCGGAGGACACCGTCGGGGCCGCGCACCTCCTGGACGAGGACACGGCCGCCGGCGGAGAGCAGGTCGATGTTGCGCAGGAAGTCGAGGAAGGAGCCCTCGGCGGCGATGTCCTGGCGCTCCCGGGCGGAGAGTTCGACGGCGTGCGTCGTGCCCCCGCCGCCGCCCTGGCCAGGTGCCGGGAGGTACGACGCGCCGATGCCCGTCGGGGGACCGGCGGCCCGCGCGCGGCCGGCGGCGAGCGCCCAGGCGGTGTCGTCGTCCGGCGGTCCCTCGTCCAACAGACTGCGGACGGCGAGGAGTTCGGCCAGGATCGGGGTCAGTCCGGAGAGGGCGCGGCGGGCGCCCCGGTCCTTGAACAGGGCCCGCAGCGCACGGACGGCCGCCCGGTCGCTGCCGGTGCCGACGGCGCCGATGAGCCGGCGCATGCCCGGGTCGTGCTCGAACTCGGGGTGGTCGAGGAGCACGGCGGCGATCCTCAGCCGCAGCGAGGTGACGGCCACCGTGGCGGCCAGGCTCTCCCGGCCCAGCATCTCCCCGGCGGCGCCGAGCAGATGGCCCGCTCCGTCCGGTGCGACGATCGCCGAGCCGCCGAGGCCCCGCTTGTCGGTGAGGGCCCGCAGCAGCGCCCAGCGGGCCGCGTAGCCGGTGCGGGGGCGGCGGTGCGCGGAACCCGTCAGCGCCGGGGCGAACAGCACGGAGCTGGTCCGCGCGGAGACCCCGCGGATGCCCTCGGCGACGTCGACCACCTCACGGGCGCATTCCCGCAGCAGCTCCTTCGTGGGCGGCCCGGAGGCACGGCGACGCGCTGCCATCCGACGCTCCCTCGGATCGACGACATGGCCTGGTCCCATCGTGTGCCCTGCGTCCGGCGCGCGCACCTTCGTCCGTCCGGGTGAGGCCGGTCCGGGCGCCGGCGGCCCGGGACCGCTCAGCCGGAGTCGGCGGCGAGGCCCGCGGCGACGGTCGCCCCCAGTTCCCAGCACGCGTCGATGCCGGGCTTCCCCGGCTCGCCGGTCACGGTGACCGGCTCGGCCGCCCGGCGCCAGCCGAGCCCGGTGGTGATGGAGTCGAGGGCGCGCAGGGCGCCGGTGACGTCGTTGCCGCCGTGGACGTAGGCGCCGAAGGGGCGGCCGCGCGTCTCGTCGAGGCACGGGTAGTAGATCTGGTCGAAGAAGTGCTTGAGGGCGCCGGAGAGGTAGCCGAGGTTGGCGGGGGTGCCGAGGAGGTATCCGTCGGCCGCGAGCACGTCGGAGGCGGTGGCGGACAGGGCCGCCCGCCGCACCACCCGGACCCCCTCGATCTCCGGGGTCGTCGCCCCGGAGACCACGGCCTCGAACATGGCCTGGCAGTGCGGCGACGGGGTGTGATGGACGATCAGCAAGGTAGGCACACCGGGCACCCTGCCGTGGGGTGCCCGCCGACGGCAAACGGCGCCGGACCGCGCTCGTACGGTGGTCGCGGGCGCCCTCGATTACAGTGACCGGCCGGTGAGGCCGAAGGGGGAGGCGCGGGATGGGGACCGTACGGAGACCGGTGGCGTGGCTCGCGCTGCTGGCGGGGCTGCTGACGGGGTGTGACGTGTCGGCGCGTTCGGCGGATGTCACGGTGTCGGGGCACGGGTCGAGCGGGGCGGCCGAGAGCGCGGGGACGGTCGGCGCCGCCGGTTCGGCCTGTGCGCTGCCGGTCACCTTCGACATCGCCGTGGGCTGGAAGGCGGAGGCCGTCGACGGGCTGGGTGCCGTCGCTTCGGGCGGCCCGGACGGTGACCTCGCGGGGAGCCTGCTGCGCCAGGGTCCGGTGACCCTCGTCTGCGAGATCGACGCCAAGCCGGCCGGGGCCATCGGCTTCCTGCGGGTGTCGACCGGGAAGCCGGGCGGCGGCGACGCCCGCGCGGTGCTCAGGGCCTTCGTGGCCGCGGAGGACGGCGCCGGCCGGGCGCGGTACCGGACCTTTGCCGCGGGCGGACTCGCCGGGGTGCGGGTCGACTACGTCCAGACCGGCAAGCTCCTCGGCGAGAGCAAGAAGGAGTCGGCCCTGGCGGTGGTCACACCCCAGGGCCCCGTGGTGCTGCACCTGGGCGGGCTCGACAGCGCGGAGCACGACGAGATGCTCCCCGCGTTCGAGCTCGCCCAGGACACGCTGCGCATCCGGTGAGGGGTCAGACCCCGCCCCGCTTGGTGCGCCACAGCAGTACGAACCCGGAGGCCAGCAGCAGTCCGCCGAAGACGGCCGGCCAGAGGTGGGCGCCGGTGTCGGCGAGCCCGCCCTGGACCGCCTGGGGCTGGGTCTGGGGTTCCGTCTGGGGTGCGGTGGAGGAGGTCTCCTGGCCCGCCGGGGCGGCGACGGCGCCGCTGGTCGGCGTCTCGGTGTCGGGCCGCTGCGTCGGCCGGCTGATGGCACCGCCGCCGGCGTCGCCCGAGGTGCCCGATCCGGTGCCGGACGACTTCTTGGGGGACGCGCTCGCGTAGACCCTCGGCAGCCCGGTGTCGCCGGGCGTGGTCTGCGTGGCGGGCGTGTCCGCCGGCGGCTCGGACGGCCGGGCACTCTCGCTCGGGTTCCCGGCCGGGCTCTCCGGCTCGCTCGGCGGGGTGACCGGGGTCGCCGTCCCGGCCGGCGGGGTGTCGCCGGACCCGGCCGTCTCGCTCGGGGTGGGCTCGGCGCTCTGCGACGGCGGCTCCTGCTGGTCTCCGCCCGCCCCGCAGGTCCGGCCGGAGTTGATGCAGTCGACCATCTCCCGCATCAGCTTCTCGTCGAAGACGTTGATGAAGTCGCCGTGGTCGGTGACCGGCTTGTGCAGCTGTTCGGGGAACGAGTCCACCGCGAACAGCGGGACCGTGCGGCCGCCGTCCTGGAGGCTCGGCGCGTCGACGTCGTAGACGATGCGCTGCACCAGCTGCGGGATCGCCTCGAACCCGGCCGGGCAGCTGCCGTCCGCGGCCTCGAACGCCACATGGGTGCGGTGGTTGGCGCTGTCGATGTTCCGGCCGTCCCAGCAGCTCTGGAACCTGAACGTGCGCACCACGTCGCTGCCCGAGGGGCAGAGCGGGTACTTGTCCTTGAGCTGGCGGTCCTCGAAGCCGGTGCAGCTCCAGGAGGCGTTGGCGTTGGTGGGGCCGTTGACGAAGGCCTTGGCGTCGCCGGTGATGATGCGCAGCAGGCGGGGCATCTCGGTGACCTTGGAGGTGGGGTTGCCCTCGAAGGTGAGCGTGACCTCCTTCGCCGTGACGATCTGTCCGGCGTTGCCCTCGGTGCCACCGCCCGGCTTGTCGGCGTCCCGCTCCTGCTTGCCGTTCTGCAGCCGCAGGACCGGCCAGTAGTACGTGGACTTGTCGCCCTGGTCGACACAGCTGGTGTCGGCGTCGGCGAGGTCCTGGTCGCTGGCGAAGGCGTTGTTGGACTGGTTGCCGATGTAGTCGTGGAAGTGGTGGGCGCCGTTGGAGACACCGGGCGCGACGATCACGTTGTCCGAGTTGAACAGGCCGTTCGCGTTGACGCCGCAGCTGGAGGCGAAGGTGCCGGTGGAGCCGCCGGACTGCTCGGCCGGGGTCCGCACATTGGGCTGGACGGTGGTGATGTCGGCGTAGTCGGCGGCGACCGGACCGTTGCCGCCCTGACCGCCCTGGCCCGCCTGTCCGCCG
Source organism: Streptomyces sp. NPDC090088 (assembly GCF_044747345.1). Taxonomy (NCBI): domain Bacteria; kingdom Bacillati; phylum Actinomycetota; class Actinomycetes; order Kitasatosporales; family Streptomycetaceae; genus Streptomyces; species Streptomyces sp. NPDC090088. The sequence goes on from NZ_JBIVDZ010000004.1 coordinate 152,078, forward strand.
GTGCCCGTGCCGGTACCGGTGCTGCTGCCCTGACTGGGCGTGGCGCTCTCCTGCGGTGCCGCCGACTGCTCGCCGCCCTGGTTCGAGGAGCGCAGGGTGCAGGCGGCGAGGTCGTCGAGGCCCTGGGGGCGGTCGCCCTCCCGGTCGATGGCGTCGGCGATCCGGCCGAGCGTCTCGGACCGCTTCTCCTTCAGCGGATTCATGATCGTCTGGTCGGCGAGGCCGGGGTTCTGCTCGATCGCCGCGGCGGATTCCTTGAGTTGCTGGTAGGCGGCCGCGATCTGCTGGTCCAGCTCGGCGAGTTCACGGTCGACGTCGGACCGGGCCCCGTCGGGCACCGCCGTCAACTCGGCGCCGACGTCGGGGCAGTAGACCGTGGGCGCGGAGAGCACCTGGCCCTGCCAGGGCTGCTGGTCCGAGCCGCCCTCGGTGGCCGACGCGTAGACGTTCACCGCGACCAGTCCTCCCCCGCCGAGCATCAGCGCGACCGCTGCGAAGGTCGCGCGTCGTGCACCGGTCGGTCGTCTGCGCCTGTTGCGTCTCAAGGTCGTACTCACGGTCGTACCCCTGGGTGGTCGTGGGCGGCCGGGCATGGAAATCCCCGGCTTCATACGGACCGCGGCACCGCCGTGTTCAACGGTCCCAGAAATTCACGGTGACCTCACAGGTAGCATCATCGAGGAGTGACCATCCAACTACGGAGCGAACTCATCGGGGACCCGGATCGCGCCGCGCGATTTTTATATTTCATGGGAAACTGGTGCGAAAACGGCGGGGAGGTGACCCTGTCATGAGCGAGGCGGAGATCGACTACGCGGCGGTGTTCCAGACACTGCCCGGGATGGTGGCCCTGTTGACCCCCGAGTTGGTGTACGCGGACGCCAACGAGGAGTTCCTGCGCATGGCCGGGCGCAAGCGCGAGGACATGATCGGCCGGTATCTCTTCGACGTGTTCCCGGACAACCCGAACGACAGCACCGCGACCGGTATGCGCAACCTGGAGACCTCACTGCTGCGGGTGCTGGCCACCGGCGAGCGGGACACCATGGCCCTGCAGCGGTACGACGTGGAGCTCCCCGACCGGCCCGGGCACTGGGAGCAGCGCTACTGGAGCCCGGTGAACGTGCCGGTCCTCGGCCCGGACGGGAAGGTCGTGCTGCTGGTGCACCGGGTCGAGGAGGTCACCGAGCTGATCCGGGCGCGCCGGACCGTCGGCGACGGCCGGACCCAGGTCCTGGAGGCCGAGCTGTACCGGCGCGCGGGCGAACTGCAGGAGATCAACGAGCAGCTGCGGCAGGCGCACGCCCGGGAGCGCGAGGTGGCGGTCGCCCTCCAGGAGGCGATGCTGCCCGCTCCCCGGCAGCTGGAGCACCACCGGGCGGCCGTGCGCTACCGGCCGGCCACCGGGTCGCTGCACGTGTGCGGCGACTGGTACGACCTGGTCGACCTGGTCAGCGGCGACTGCATCGGCGTCTCGGTCGGCGACGTGGTCGGGCACGGGCTCGAAGCGGCCTGTGTCATGGGGCAGTTGCGCAGTGCGCTCAGCGCGGTCTCCCGGGTGGCCGAGGGCCCGGCGCAGGCGCTCGGCGTACTGGGGCGGTACGCGCACGTGATCGACGGCGCCGAGTCGGCCACCGCCGTGACGGCGTTCGTCGACTTCGCCCGCCACACGGTCACCTACAGCAGCGCCGGGCACCCGCCGCCCGCCCTGCTGCACCCCGGCGGACGGGTGGAACTCCTCGACCGGGCCACCGATCCCCCGCTCGACGCCCGCCCCGATCCGCTGCCGCGCCCGCAGGCCGTCACCGCGTTCGAGGACGGCGCCACCCTTGTCCTCTATACCGACGGACTCGTCGAGCGCCGCCACGAGGACATCGACACCGGGCTCGCCCGGCTCACCCGATCCCTCGCCGCGCACCGCGAGTTGGACCCCGAGGATCTCGCCGACGCCGTCCTGCGGGAGCTGCTGCCACCGGAGGGCGCGACCGACGACACCGCCCTGGTCGTCGTACGACTGTGATCGGCGGATGCGCGAAATGCCGTCCCGCGCAGCCCCATACCGAACAGTACGACGAACATCACAAATACGTATCGGACATTACGCACGTCAACCTTCACACGAGTGACACAAGTTGGCTAAGTTGACGGGTAAGCCGCTCGGCTCCCCCCGGCGAATCCCGTCGGGCCGCGCGGCCTCCGCCGAGTCCGGCGCCCTCGTGGGGCGATCCGGAGCCGGGGACCCAACCGATCACTGGGGTGAATCGGCCAACTGCCCACAGGGGCAAGGGCCGTAGGGCATACCTTCCGGATTCGACGCCCGAACCCGACAGCTAACCCGGTAGGCGGAGTACGGAAGGAGCACGACCCCCATGGCGTCCGAGAGCCGTGACGAGGTTCGACAGCGGATCAACAACCTCTACGACCAGGCCGAGAACGCCACCGGGAACTACAACGCCACCCGTGCGATGAGCGGAGGCTCGCGCTCACGCGGTGTCCCGCTGTTCAAGCGGCCCCGCCGTGACGATCCGGGGCTGGACAACATCGCGCGGGAGTGGTTCGACGGCGCGCGTTCGAGGCTGGGGCCGAGCGTCCCCGCCGCGCTGCCCTCCGACCGCATGCCCGACCGGCCCGGCCCGCGCCGGCCCGTCAGCTCCATGGCCGCCGACCTGCTCGGCCAGCTGGAGGGCTCCGGTCCGTCCCGGCTGGAGCTGACCGCGGGACCCTCGGGGCAGACCGAGATCGAGGTCGTCCGCGAACTGCCGGCGCGCCCGAAGCTGGAGCTGACGGCCGGGCCCGCCGCCGCACTGCCCGCCGGGCCGTCGAGCCCGCCCAAGGCCCTGTCCGCCGCCGCGCCGCAGCGGGCCGCGCCGGGCACCTCCAAGACCAAGAACCAGCTCAAGATCGCCAAGGCCCGCGAGCTGCTGTCCCAGCGCACCGGACAGCGTGCGGTGGCGGCGCTCGAGGCGGCCCCCGCCGCGCAGACGCAGATCTCGTGGGGCGTCACCGAGGCCCAGGCCCCGGCGCAGCAGCAGTGGGCGGCCCCCGCCATGGGCATCCCGGCCCAGCGCACCGACAGCGGCTCCTTCGGGTCCGGCGCGCCCGCCGGCCCGGGCAGGCTCCCGGCGTCGACCCCGTCGGACACCGGCACCATCCCCGTCGTGTCCCCCTCGGACACCGGCACCTTCCGCATCATGTCCCCCGGCACCGGCACCCCCCAGCGCAGGAACCCGGCAGGCGCCGGCGCGTCCCGCGTCATGGCCCCCGGCGGTGCGGGCACGCCCCAGCCGATGCCCCCGATGGACGCCGCCGCCTCCCGCGTCATGAGCCCGGGCAGCGCCCCCGCTACCCAGGTCATGCCTCCGGTGGACATGGGCGCCTCGCGCGTCATGAGCCCAGGCGGCGCGGCCGCGACTCAGGTCATGCCCACGGTGGACACGGGCGCCTCCCGCGTCATGAGCCCGGGCAGCGCCGGCGCGCCGCAGCCGATGCCCCCGATGGACCTCGGCGCCTCCCGGGTGATGAGCCCGGGCAGCGCCCCCGCGACGCAGGCCATGCCTCAGATGGACATGGGCGCCTCGCGCGTCATGAGCCCGGGCAGCGCGGTCGCGCCCCAGGCCATGCCCCAGATGGACACCAGCGGCTCCCGGGTCATGGCCCCGGGCGGTACGGGTGCCTTCCCTGCCGCCGGGTCCATGGACATGGGCGGCGTCCCGACCCCGGCGCCGGGGGACACCGGTTCCTTCCGCATCATGACCCCGGGCGCCACGGGCTCGTTCCCGATGCCGACGTCGCCCGACGCGGGTGCCTACCCGGGCGCGGGCCCGTCGGAGCCGGCCGCCGCGTATGCCGCTGCGGCACCCGCCGCGCCCATGTCGGCCCCGATGGACGCCGGGGCCTTCCAGGCCATGGCGCCCAACGCGACCGCCGCCTACGCGAGCGCGCCCCCGGCCGCGGCCGACCTCGGCTACGCGGTCGCCGCCGACCCCGGCTACCCGGCCGCCGCGTACGCCGCGGCTGCCCCCGCCGCCGCCATGGCCGCCATGCCGCAGGCCGACCTCGGCACCGGGGCCTACTTCGCGGCGCCCGGCGCCGACCTGGGCGGCTACGCCGTCGGTATGCAGCCCCCGGCCGCCGCCTACGCCGCCGCCCCGGCGCCGGTCGCGCCCGCCGCGCCGATGCCCACGGCGGTGCCGGACCCGCCGTGGGCGACGATGGCGTACGCCACGGCACCGACCGCGCCCGTCGTGCCGATGGCCACCGCCGCCCCGGTCGCCACGGCTCCGCTCCCCACCACCCCGCTGCCGACCGCACCCCCTGCCGCCACCGGCGCCTTCGCCGCCGCCGTCGGCTTCCCCCAGCAGGCCGTCGCCCCGGCCGAGCCGGGCAAGGCCATGAAGGCGCTGGCGTTCGCGCAGGCGCAGATCGGGCGGCCGTGCGTCTGGGGGGCGACCGGCCCGGAGTCGTACGACTGCTCCAGCCTGACCCAGGCGGCCTGGCGCGCCGCCGGGGTGACGCTGCCGCGCAGCGCGGCGGACCAGGCGTTCGCCGGCACCCCGATGACACTGGCCGCCGTGGAACCGGGCGACCTGGTCTTCTTCTTCGACAACGACAGCCACGTCGGGATCTACGCGGGTGGCGGCATGATGATCCACGCGCCGAGCCCGGGCGCGTCGATCCGCGAGGAGTCGATCTACAACGCCGGGGAGTCGGCGATCCACCGGGTGGTCCGCCCGGCCTGACCCCCTGCCCGCCGAGGTCAGACCCTCCGGCGCCGCGAGCGCCAGCTCTCGTGGTGGTCCAGGAGGGTCTCCTCGACCGGCCGGTAGACCAGGCCCAGTTCGCGCACGCTCCGGCCGTTGTCGACGCGGAAGCGGATGCCGAGGTGCTTGGCGATGTAGTCCTGGGTGAGGCCGAAGAGCGGGCCGAGGACCCGTACCGGACCGTGCGGGAGCGCGGTGCGGGGCAGGCGCGGGTCCCACCGGTGGCGGGTGCGGATGATCCGGGACATCTCGTGGAACGAGGTCATCGTCTCGTTGGCCACGATGTAGCGGCCCCCGGCCGCCGGGTTCTCCGCCGCCGCGATGTGCGCGTCGGCCACGTCGCGGACGTCCGCGGTGGTGAAGCTGAAGTCCGGGGCGCCGTAGCAGAAGTAGCCCTTGAACAGCTCGTCCAGCAGGAACAGGCTGCCGGACTCGGAGGCGGGCGTGAGGGAAGGGCCCAGTATCAGGCCGGGGTTGATCGAGACCATGCGCCAGCGGTCCTGGGCGGCCTCGGCGTCCCAGGCGGCGCGTTCGGCGACCGTCTTGGCGTAGTGGTACGGGTTGTTCGCCACCGTGCTGCTGGTGTTGAAGTACTTCTCGGTGAGCAGCTGACCGGCCATCTCGCGAACGTCCGCGTAGTCGCCGAAGATCGCGCCCACGGTGGAGGTGAAGACCAGGGTCTCCACCTCCGGGGTCCGCTCCACGGCGCCGAGCACATTGCGGGTGCCGAGCAACGCCGGGTCCACCAGGTCCCGTTGGCCGTCCTTGATCCGCTCCGGCATCAGGAACGGCGAGGCCACGTGGAAGACGGCCGCGCAGCCGCGGAACGCCTCGTCGAAGGAGCCCTCCGTCAGCAGGTCGGCCTCGAACAGGGCGAGCCGACCGGGGAAGGCCTCCTGGAGCTCCCACAGGGGCCGCACCTTGGGCGCGTCGGAGGCGCTGCGGACGGTGGCGTGGACCCGGTACCCCCGCTCCAGCAGCCGCCGTACCAGATGGCTGCCGACGAACCCGCTGCCGCCGGTCACCGCGACGGCCGTCTCCCCGCGTGCGTCCACGCCCTCACCCCTCGCCCTCCGGCCACCGCGCCTCGGTGATCCGCAGAGGACAGGGTGGTGCATGCCCGGGGCGGCCGCCAAGCACCTGGAGGGCACCGGTAACGTCCTCGGGACATAAGCCGGGCCCGGGAGGGGGCATAAGATCGGCTTATGAGGTCATAGACCGGACCCGCGTACTAACTTAGGACTGCCTTAGTTTAGGCTTCCCGTTCGAGATCGATTGTCTTCACTCGGTCGATTGTCACCACTCGAAGGGAACCTGATCATGCCGCGCCCCCTGCGGGTAGCCATCGTCGGTGCCGGCCCGGCCGGGATCTACGCCGCCGACGCCCTGCTCAAGTCCGAGGTGGCCGCCGAGCCCGGCGTGTCCATCGACCTCTTCGAGCGGATGCCCGCCCCGTTCGGCCTGATCCGGTACGGCGTCGCCCCCGACCACCCGCGCATCAAGGGCATCATCACGGCCCTGCACCAGGTGCTCGACAAGCCGCAGATCCGCCTCTTCGGCAACGTGGACTACCCGGCCGACATCAGCCTCGACGACCTGCGCTCGTTCTACGACGCGGTGATCTTCTCGACCGGCGCGACCGCCGACCGCGAGCTCCGCATACCCGGCATCGAGCTCGACGGCTCCTACGGCGCCGCCGACTTCGTCTCCTGGTACGACGGCCACCCGGACGTGCCGCGCACCTGGCCGTTGGAGGCCGAGAAGGTCGCGGTCCTCGGCGTCGGCAACGTGGCCCTGGACGTGGCCCGCGTCCTCGCCAAGACCGCCGACGAGCTGCTGCCGACGGAGATCCCGCCGAACGTCCACGAAGGCCTGAAGGCCAACAAGGCCCTCGAAGTGCACGTCTTCGGCCGCCGTGGCCCGGCGCAGGCGAAGTTCTCCCCGATGGAGCTGCGGGAGCTGGACCACTCCCCCAACATCGAGGTCATCGTCGACCCCGAGGACATCGACTACGACAAGGGCTCGATCGAGACCCGGCGCGGCAACAAGCAGGCCGACATGGTCGCCAAGACCCTGGAGAACTGGGCGATCCGCGATGTCGGCGACCGCCCGCACAAGCTCTTCCTGCACTTCTTCGAGTCGCCCACCGAGATCCTCGGCGAGGACGGCCGGGTCACCGGCCTGCGCACCGAGCGCACCGCCCTGGACGGCACCGGCAACGTGAAGGGCACCGGCGAGTTCAAGGACTGGGACGTCACCGCGGTCTACCGCGCGGTCGGCTACCTCTCCGACAAGCTGCCCAAGCTGCCCTGGGACATCGAGTCGGGCACGGTCCCGGACGAGGGCGGCCGGGTCATCGAGGAGTCCGGCAACCACCTCCGGTCGACGTACGTCACCGGCTGGATCCGCCGCGGCCCGGTCGGTCTGATCGGGCACACCAAGGGCGACGCCAACGAGACGGTGTCCAACCTGCTGGCCGACTACGCAGACGGCCGTCTGCAGACCCCGGAGGCGCCCGCGCCGGAAGCCGTGGACGCCTTCCTCACCGAGCGGAACGTCCGCTTCACCACCTGGGAGGGCTGGTACAAGCTGGACGCCGCCGAGAAGGCGCTGGGCGAGCCGCAGGGCCGTGAGCGCGTGAAGCTCGTCGAGCGCGAGGACATGCTGCGCGAGAGCGGCGCGTGACCCGCTGAGACACCGGGAGGGGGCCGACGGACCACCGTCGGCCCCCTCCCACGTCCACCACCGCACGGCCGACTCCCACCCGCCCACCACCGCCGGCGCCATCACCGACAGGGCCGGCACGGCCGTCCGGGCGAGGCGGCCCACACCGCGAGGATCAGCCGACCCAGCGAGACTGGCACCGGCACCCGGCCGGGTGCGCCGGAGCGCAGCGATGCCGGCGTCGACACGCCGCCAGGCGCACCGGGTGCGCCGAGGCCCGCCGGAGCCGAGCCGCCGGTTGCACGGCAGGAGCCGAGCCGGTCCGGGCGAGCCGACAGGCAACCGAGCCGGTCCAGGTGAGCCCACAGGCAGCCGCGCCAGTCCAGGTGAGCCCACAGGCAGCCGCGCCAGTCCGGGCGTGCCGACGGGCAGCCGGGCAGGCGGTGCGCCCCGGCGGACAGCCGGGCAGGCGGTGCGTCTCGGCGGACAGCCGAGCGGGCGGTGCGTCCCGGCGGACAGCCGAGCGGGCGGTGCGTCCCGGCGGTATCGAGAGAAACACCCCTTCGACACCTTCGTGCCTGTCGAAGCCGTCGAAGCCTTTGCCGCCCTCCTCCGTGTCCTCGCCGGAGCAGCGGCGACCGGGGCCCGTCCCTGAGCGGATGGGTGGGCGGGCTCCGGTCGCCGCATCATTGTGTGCGGTGCGCCGGAGCGGGGGCACGGGTGAACCGGTGTCGTATGGCGCGCACGGTTCGCACCCCGGGCGCGGGGCGCGCTTCCCGTGTGCGGGCGGCCCCGCTCTGTGGGGCACGCTCCCGGGCGGTGATACTGGAGGACGCACCCCCGCTTCCACCAGCAGATTGGCCTATGTCGAACTCCGCCGCCGACCGTGCCGTCCTTCCGCAGACCGTCTGGCCCGCCCGTGGCCGCCACACGGGCCCGGACTCCGAGGAGGTGATCCGCCGGATCCTGCGCCGCCGCAAGGAGACCGGCGCCCTTGACGACTTCGTCGAACCCGCCGTGCCCGAGGATCCCGCCCGGCGGGTCTTCGAGGCCCGCTGGCGCGTCGACGACGGCGCGGTGACCGTACGCGCCCGGCTGACCCTCGTATCGCAGGAAGGCCGGCAGGCCGGGCGGGAGTGGCAGCTGATCGCCGAGGCCGACCGGCCGTGGGACGACGCCTGGCCCTCCCCGGCGACGATGTTCTGGCCCGACGGCGACGAGGCCGGGGACGGCGGTGAGGCCGCCTGGGACTACCTCCCCGCCGTCGCGGGCGTGCGGCTGCGCACCGTCAACCCGCTGCCCTCCGACGACAAGGAGATGCGCCGGGTCCTGCGCGATGCCGCGAAGGACGCCTGGTGCGTCAACCTCGTCGTGCACGAGGCGATGACGCCCGACGCGCTCGGCCGTCGGCCGCTGGTGCGGCGGCTGCCGCCCGGCCTCGCCCACCGCGTGGTCGAGCACCGGGCCTCGCCCCAGCAGTTCCGTGCCGTGAACTGGGCGCTGCGCGACCTCGGCGTCGAGGTCCCGCGCGGCGGCGCCGTCCTGCTGCCCCCGGACCCGGCGCCGGCCGGTTACGCGGCGGGGGAGTACGCGGTGCGCAGCGTCTTCCTGGACGGTTCGGAGCCGACCGAGCTGATCGCCGCCGTGAGCCGGTTCGGCGCGCTGCCGAGACCGGCCCCGGAGGGGGCCGAGGAGGCGCTGGCCGATCTGCGGGACAACTGGACCCTGATGACCCTGGAGGAGGAGCTGGCGCGCGAGCGCAAGCTCGTCGCGCAGTACTCCGAGGCGCTGGAGGCCATGACCAGGTCCCGGGACCTGTACCGGGAGTCCGCCGAGCGGGCCCACGAGGCGCTCGCGGCGCTCCGGGACACCCCCGCTCCCCTGGCGGCCCTGCCGCCCGCGTCGCCGGCCGAACCCGCCTCGCCCCTCCAGCAGTTGACCCGCGCCTTCAAGGGCCTGCGGGTCCCGAAGGCGAGGAACGAGCCGTCCGCGCCCATGCCCGGGGACGAATCCGGGAAGACGGACCAGTGAGAGACCCCGGGCCGGATCGGGGCCGGACGACAGGACAGCCATGGACACCACCACGACCGTGCTTGTGATCTGCGCGATCGTCGCCGCGGCCCTGCTGGCCGGGGCGGTCGCCGTACTCGTACGGCTGGTCCGCACCCGGCGCACCCTGCGCCGGGCCGGGCTGCCGACCGGCCCGCGCTGGGTGTTCTGGGGTGCCGTCCTGTATCTGGTGCTCCCGACCGACCTGCTGCCCGACCCGATCTACCTGGACGACATCGGCGTCCTGCTGCTGGCCCTGCGCTCGATGCGCGCGGCCCGGGTGCTGCCGGCGGAGGAACCCGAACTCTGAGCCGTCCAGGGCATGATGGGGAGATGCGAGCCACCTACACCGGGGTCTCCGGTCTGTCCTCGACGCCCGAAGTCGCCGTCGTCATCGACGTGATGCGCGCCTTCACGGTGGCCGCCTGGGCCTTCCGGCGGGGTGCCGAGCGGATCGTCTTCGCCGACACCCTCGACGAGGCACTGGAGTTGAAGGCCGGTCACCCGGGCTGGCTGGCCTTCCAGGACGGTCCGGTGGTGCCGGGCTTCGACCTGGCCAACTCGCCGGCCCGGCTGCGCTCGCTGGACGTCGCGGGCCGCACGATCGTCCAGAAGACCACCGCCGGGACGGTCGGGGCGATGGCCGTCGCGGGCGCCCGGCTGCTGCTGTGCGCGAGTTTCGTGGTCGCCGGGGCCACCGCCGCCGTGCTGCGGCGGGAGCGGCCGGAGGCGGTCACCTTCGTCGTCACCGGCGACGGCGGCCGGGCCGACGAGGACCTGGCCTGCGCCCAGTACATCGCCGGGCGCGTGGCCGACGACGGCGTGGCCCCGGGCCCGTTCGTGGAGCGGGCCCGGAACTCCGGCGCGGCCGCGCGGCTCGCCGAGGGGGTGCGGCTGGGCTGGACGGGCGTCCACGCCGAGGACGTGCCGATGTGCCTGGAGGCCGACACGTTCCCGTTCGCCATGGCGGCGGCCCGCGAGGACGGCCACCTGGTGCTCCGCCCGGTGGGTCGGGGCTGACGGGCGCTCCGTGGTAACGGATCGGGCAGCGATCTGTGCCGTCCGGGTGCGTTCGCACGGCGTCCTGACGCATTCTTGCTGTGTCACCCACCCGGCGGTGCACGGACGAGGTAGGACCGGATGACTGGCAGCGGCGAGCACCTGGGCCGGGCGCGTGAACGGCTGACCGCGCTGCTGGTCGACGCCTCGACCGCCGCCCTGGGCGCGGCGGACGCCCACGTCGCCGGGGTGTACCTGCGCTCCGGCACCCCCGGGCTGCTGCGGCTCTCGACCCTGGTGGGGCTGCCCGGTCCGCTGTTCCGGCCCTGGTGGCGGCTGCACGCGGACCGGCCGTTCCCGGTCGCCGACGCCTACCGGCTCGGTACGCGCGTGGTGCTGCCCAACGCCACGGAGATGGTGCGCCGCTACCCGCAGTTCGCGGCCGGTCTGCCGTTCCAGTTCGGGTCGGTGTACACACCGGTGCCGGGCGCCGACCCGTCCTTCGGGGTGCTCACCGTGCTGCGCCCGGCGACCCCGGACACCGAGGACGAGCTGCCGGGCCTGGACCGGCTGTGCCGGCTCGCCGAGGACCTGGGGACCGGGCTGCGCGAGCTGGTGGCGGAGGCGGGCGACGCGGCGGTCGCCTGGGAGGGCGAGCCGGTGTGCGTACGGCCGCCCACGGCCTCTCCCGGGACGGCCCGGATCGGCCGTTTCACCTGGGACCCGGCCACCTCTGCGGTGCGCGCGGACGACCGGCTGCACACCCTGCTCGGCCTGGCGCCCGAGGAGTTCCCGGCCACCGGTCCCGGACTGGCGGCGGCCGTGGCGCCCGCCGACGCCGACCACGTACTGGCCGCCCTGCGCGAGACCGCGGCCGGCAAACCTCCGGTCTCCCCGCTCCAGGTGCTGGCCGCGGACGGCACGGCGCGGCTGGTGGAGCTGTGGCCGCCGGCCGGTACGGACGGCCCGTCCCCGGTCTCCGGGATCGTCGTGGAGCCGGGGCCGGCCGGGGCCGCCGACAGCGCCGCCGATCTGCTCCCCCAGGGCGTGTTCTGCCTGGACCGTACGGGGCTCGTCCGCTACGCCAACCCGGCCGCCGCCCGACTGGCGGGCCTGCCGCGCTCCGAGCTGGTCGGGCGGCCCCTGTGGAAGGCCATGCCGTGGCTGAGCGCGCCGGCGTACGACGACCACTGGCGCGGGGCGCTGCTCGCCCCCGACCCCCAGCACTTCCAGGTCCGCCGGGAGGGCGGCGGTGACGGCGACTGGCTCACCCTGTCCCTGCACCCGGGCCCTGATGTCGTCACCTGCACCGTGACCCCCGCCAGCGGGATCGACCCGGCCGTGCACCTGCCCGGCACCGGCGGTTCGGACGGCCCGGACGCCGCGGCCGGGCCCGGTCGGCCCGGCGGCCCCTCGATGGCCCCGCTGTACCGGCCGATCGCGCTGGCCATCGCGCTGACCGACGCGGTGACCGCCCGGCAGGTGTCGGCGGTGGTGATGCAGGAGCTGCTCCCGGCGTTCGGCGGCAGGCGGCTGGCCATTTATCTGCTCCAGGACCGGCATCTCTATCTGGCCTGGGAGAGCGGCTTCCCGCCGGGCTTCCTCGCCCCCTTCGACGGCGTCGGCCTGGACGCCCGTATCCCCGGTGTCGAGTCGCTCACCACCGGCCGGCCGCTGTTCTTCGAGTCGATGCGGCAGCTGGGGGACACCTATCCGGGCCTCGCCCTGGACGCCGACGAGGGCGCGCGTGCCTTCCTGCCGCTGATCGCCTCCGGCCGCCCGGTGGGCACCTGCATCCTCGGCTTCGAGGCCGAGCGCGGCTTCAGCAGTGAGGAGCGCACGGTCCTCACGGCGCTCGCGGGCCTGATCGCGCACGCGATGGAGAAGGCCCAGCGTTACGACAGCGAGGCCGCCCTGGCGCGCGGTCTGCAGCAGGCGCTGCTGCCCCGCCGGCTGTCGGCGCATCCCCGGGTGGAGACCGCGGGGCGGTATCTGCCGGGCACCCAGGGCATGGACGTGGGCGGCGACTGGTACGACGTAGTCGAGGCCGGTGACGGCCTCGCCCTGGTCATCGGCGACGTCCAGGGGCACGGGGTGCAGGCCGCGGCCACCATGGGCCAACTGCGCAGCGCGGTGCGGGCGTTCGCGCTCGGCGACCGGCCGCCGGACGAGGTGATGAGCGGCACCAACCATCTGCTCATCGGCCTCGACCCGGGTCAGTTCGCGAGCTGCTGCTATCTGCGCCTGGACCCCGCCACCGGGCACGCCCGGGTCGCCCGGGCCGGTCATCCGCCGCCCCTGCTGCGCGGCCCGGACGGCCGCACCCGTGTCCTGGAGATCCCCGGTGGTGTGGTGCTGGGCGTGGACCCGCGGGCCCGGTATCCGGTGACCGAACTGGAGCTGGAGCCGGACGCGATCCTCGCTCTGTACACGGACGGGCTGGTGGAACGGCCGGGAGCCGACATCGACGACGGCATCTCGGCGCTGCGGGAGGCGCTGGCGCGGGCCGGGGCGGCGCCGGGCGGGCGCGGTGGCCGGTCCCTGTCCGGGGTGGCCGACCAGCTCACGGCGATGGCGCGGCGCGCCACCGACCGCCCCGACGACGTGGCGCTGCTGCTCGCCAGCCGCCGCCCGCACGCGGCCGGTGACGCGGCACCACGGGGTGTCGCGCCGGTTACCTCCTGAGACGCTCTCGCCTCGGGGGGCCGGGCAGTGTAGACATGGGCTCATGGTCCGTCAGTCCGGCCGGTCCGACATCCGGCCGCCCCGTTCGGCGACTCCGCGCGCGCCGCTCACCGCGCGGGAGCAACGGGGAACGGGCGGGCGGGGCCGCATCCGGTCCGGACCGCTGTGGTCGGCGCTGAGCGGACGCTCCGTGGCCGGCCAGGTGTTCGTGCTGCAAGTGGTGATCGTGCTGCTGCTGGTCGTGTCGGCCGTGGTGGCGCAGGTGCTCCAGGTCCGCCGGGACAGCACCACGGAGGCCCGCAACCGGTCCGTGGCGGTGGCCGAGACGTTCGCCAACGCGCCCGGCACGGCGGCGGCCCTGCGGCTGCCGGATCCGACGGCCGTGCTCCAGCCGAAGGCGGAGGCGGCCCGCAGGGCGACGGGCGTGGACTTCATCGTCGTCATGAACACCGACGGCATCCGCTACACGCACCCGAAACCGGACCGCATCGGCAAGAAGTTCGTCGGCGACATCGGGCCCGCGCTGGCCGGCGGGACCGTCACCGAGGAGGTCCACGGCACCATCGGGGAGCTGGTGCAGGCCGTGGTCCCGGTGCGGGACGCCGACGGCAAGGTGGTGGGCCTGGTGTCGGCCGGCATCACCACCGCGCACGTGGGCGGCACCGCCGACCAGCAACTGCCCCTGCTGCTGACCGCGGCCGCCGCCGCACTGGCGCTGGCGACGGCCGGGACGGCCCTGGTCAGCCGGCGGCTGATGCGCCAGACCCACGGTCTCGGCCCGGACGAGATGACCCGCATGTACGAGCACCACGACGCGGTGCTGCACTCCGTGCGGGAGGGTGTGCTGATCGTCGGCGGCGACGGCCGGCTGATGCTCGCCAACGACGAGGCGCAGCGCCTGCTGGACCTGCCCCGGGACGCCGAGCGCCGCCCGGTCCTGGAGCTCGGCCTGGACGGCGACACGGCGGAGCTGATCGCCTCGGGGCGGGTCGCCACCGACGAGGTGCACCTGGTCAAGGACCGTCTGCTGGCCGTCAACCAGCGCCCCATCGAGGTGCGCGGCGGCCCGCCGGGCAGCGTCACCACCCTGCGCGACTCCACCGAGCTGCGGGCCCTCTCCGGCCGCGCCGAGGTGGCCCGCGAGCGGCTGAACATGCTGTACGACGCCGGGGTGGGCATCGGCACCAGCCTGGACGTCACCCGCACCGCCGAGGAGCTGGCCGAGCTGGCCGTGCCCCGGTTCGCGGACTACGTCACCATCGACCTGTACGACGCGGTCCTCAAGGGCGAGGAGCCCAAGCCCGGGGACCCGCTGCGCCGGGTGGCGTTCACCGGCATCCGCAAGGACGCCCCGCTGTACGCCGTCGGCGAGCGGATCCGGTTCGTGCCGTCCTCGCCGCAGGCCCGCGGTCTGGAGACCGGTGAGTCGGTCGTGGAGCCGCGGCTGCGGGACGCACCGGGCTGGCGCGCCCAGGACAGGGAACTCACCGGTCAGATCCTGGAGTTCGGCATCCACTCGCTGATCACCGTGCCGCTGCGGGCCGGGAACCTGGTGCTGGGCCTGGCCAACTTCTGCCGCTCGGAGAAGCCGGACCCCTTCGACACGGAGGAACTGACCCTCGCCGAGGAGCTGGTGGCCCGGGCCGCCGTCTCCATCGACAACGCCCGCCGCTACACGCGCGAGCACGGCATGGCGGTCACCCTGCAGCGCAGTCTGCTGCCGCGCCGTCTGCCCGAGCAGACCGCGCTGGACATCGCCTACCGCTATCTGCCGGCGCAGGCGGGTGTCGGCGGTGACTGGTTCGACGTGCTGCCGCTGTCCGGGGCCCGGGTGGCGCTGGTGGTCGGGGACGTGGTGGGGCACGGGCTGCACGCGGCGGCGACCATGGGGCGGCTGCGCACCGCCGTGCACAACTTCACGGCACTCGACCTGCAGCCCGACGAACTCCTGGTGCTGCTGGATGAGTTGGTGGGCCGTATCGACCAGGACGAGACCCCCGCGGACAACGCGGCCACCATCACCGGCGCGACCTGTCTGTACGCGATCTACGACCCGGTCTCCCGGCGCTGCACGCTCGCCCGGGCCGGCCATCCGCCGCCTGCGCTGCTCCGGCCCGACGGCAGCGTGGAGTTCCCGGACGTGCCGGCGGGTCCGCCGCTGGGTGTGGGCGGACTGCCCTTCGAGACGGCCGAGTTGGAGCTGCCGGAGGGCAGCAGGCTGGTCCTGTACACCGACGGGCTGGTCGAGGACCGGCAGCGGGACATCGACGAGGGTCTCGAACTGCTCGCCGGTGCCCTGGAGTCGGCGGTCGACGGCACCCCCGACGAGACCTGTGCGGCGGTCCTGGAGCGGCTGCCGGCCCGCCCCAGCGACGATGTGGCGCTGATCGTGGCCCGGACCCGGGCGCTGGGCGCGGACCGGATCGCCGAGTGGCAGGTGCCGGCCGATCCCGCGGCCGTCTCCGAGGTGCGGGCCAAGGTGACCCGCCGGCTGGCCGAGTGGGACCTGGACGACCTGTCGTTCACCACCGAGCTGATCCTCAGCGAGCTGGTCACCAACGCCATCCGGCACGGCCGGGCGCCCATCGGGGTACGGCTGCTCCACGACCGTACGCTGATCTGCGAGGTCTCCGACGCCAGCACCACCTCGCCGCATCTGCGGTACGCGGCGAGCACCGACGAGGGCGGCCGGGGGCTGTTCCTGGTCGCGCAGCTGGCCGAGCGCTGGGGCACCCGGTACACACCGGCCGGCAAGGTCATCTGGGCGGAGCAGCCGCTGCCCTGACCCTCAGCCCAGCGCCCGGTCCAGGTTGAAGGCGGCGCTGATCAGGGCGAGATGGGTGAACGCCTGCGGGAAGTTGCCCTGTTGCTCGCCGGTGCGGCCGATCTCCTCCGCGTACAGGCCGAGATGGTTGGCGTAGGTGAGCATCTTCTCGAAGGCGAGCCGGGCCTCGTCCACGCGTCCGGCGCGCACCAGGGCCTCGACGTACCAGAACGAGCAGATGGAGAAGGTGCCCTCGTCGCCGCGGAGTCCGTCGGGGCTGGCCTGCGGGTCGTAGCGGTAGACGAGGGAGTCGGAGACCAGGTCCTCGGTGAGGGCGTCCAGGGTGGAGAGCCACTTGGGGTCGGTCGGGGCGATGAACTTGGCCAGGGGCATCATGAGGAGTGAGGCGTCGAGGACCTCGCCGCCCTCGTGCTGGACGAAGGCGCCGCGCCGCTCCGACCAGCCGCGGTCCATGATCCACCGGTAGATCGTGTCGCGGCACTGCCGCCAGCGGGGCAGGTCGGCGGGCAGGCCGCGCCGGTTGGCGAGGCGGATCGCCCGCTCGATGGCCACCCAGCACATCAGCCGGGAGTAGAGGAAGTTCTTGCGGCCGCCGCGGGTCTCCCAGATCCCCTCGTCGGGCTGGTCCCAGTGGGCGCAGACCCAGTCGACGAGGCGGGTGACGTCGTCCCACTGGGCGCTGGAGATGGGCTGGGCCCACTTGTCGTAGAGGTAGATCGAGTCGATGAGGGCGCCGTAGATGTCCAGCTGGAGCTGGCCGGCGGCGTCGTTGCCGACCCGGACCGGGGCCGAGCCGCAGTGGCCCTCCAGGTGCGGGAGCTCGCGTTCGGGCAGCTCGGAGCGGCCGTCGATGCCGTACATGATCTGCAGCGGGCCGGAGGCGAAGCCGTCGCCGGGGCTGATGTAGGTGGTCACGAACTTCATGAAGGCCTCGGCCTCGCCGGCGAAGCCGAGCCGCAGCAGGGCGTAGACGGCGAAGGCGGCGTCGCGGATCCAGACGTAGCGGTAGTCCCAGTTGCGTTCGCCGCCGAACTGCTCGGGGAGGCTGGTGGTGGGGGCGGCGACGATGGCCCCGGTGGGCGCGTAGGTGAGCAGCTTCAGGGTGAGGGCGGAGCGGTGCACCATCTCGCGCCAGCGGCCCCGGTAGCGGGACTGGTGCAGCCAGCGTCGCCAGTAGCGGACGGTGGCCTCGAACTGTCGCTCGGCCTCGAAGCGGGCGCAGCCGCGCGGGGCGATGTGCTCGCCGGCCTGGTCGAGGGCGAAGACGGCCGACTCACCCTCGGCGATCTTGAAGTCGGCGCAGGCGTCGGGGCCGTCGCTCTCCAGGGCCACCGTGGAGGTGAGCGCGAGGGACTGTGCCGCGGACTCGAACAGGACGGTGCCGTCGAGCATGGTCAGGGTGTGCGGGTCGGCGCCGTAGTTGAAGCGGGGCGCGACCCGGACCCGGAAGGGGACGGTGCCGCGGACGCAGAGCACCCGGCGGATCAGCCGGTGCCGCTCGCATTCGTCGGACTCGCCGGTGACCGGCATGAAGTCCTGGACCTCGCCGACGCCGTCGTCGGTGAAGAACCGGGTGATCAGCACGTTGGTGTCGGGGAAGTAGAACTGCTTGGTGCGGGCCGGCACGGCCGGGGCCAGCGCGAAGTGACCGCCGCGCTCGGCGTCCAGGACGGCGGCGAAGACGCTGGGGGCGTCGAAGGACGGGCTGCAGTACCAGTCGATGGTGCCGTCGCTGCCGACCAGGGCGACACTGCGCAGGTCCCCGATCAGCCCGTGCTCGGCGATCGGCAGGTAGCGAGGGCTACCGGGCGCATTCTGATAGAACGGCTGTTCGGCCATCGCGACGGCCTCCCCGGAACGGATGTACAGGTACGTTCCAGCTTAAAAGGGACGGTTTCCTTTCCGCACCGGATGGCGGTCCGCGCTCCGGCCCCGGGCCGTTCGGGATGCGGGGTACGGCCGGGCGGGCAATCGTGAGAGTGTGCACCCCGCTCCGCCGAAGGAGGGACCCATGTCGACCTCAGAACCCGAAGCGTCCCGGTCGCCCGACGAGCACGCCACCCCGGACTCCCTGCTGCACAGCGCCCCCGGCTCCGGAGTGGCGCCCGAGGACGTGGTGCTGGCGTCCGGCCGGGACGTCACCCCGGCCACGCTGGAATGGGCCAGGAAGAAGATGGAGCGCGAGGGGCCGAACTGCATCGAGCGGCTCCTGCCCTGACGACGGCGGCGGGGCGGTGACGGTGCGGGCGCCGCTCCGGCACCGGACGGACCCCGCCGGTGGCCGGTGGCGGCCGGTCGGCGCCCCTCGGTGTTTGCCCGGCGGGCCGACGTGGGTAGACCGTCGCCGCCCACGGTCCGGCTGCCCCGAGGAGTGGACGTGAGGGTCGTCATCACGGGTGCGTCCGGCTTCCTGGGCGGCCTGCTCGCCGCCGCCCTGCGGGCGTCCCGGACCCTGTGCGGCGCCCCGGTCGACCGGCTGGTGCTCGCCGACCGGGTCCCCGGCTCCGGGGCCGCGGCCGAGGACCCGTTCGTGGAGTGCGTGCACGGCGAGCTCGCCGACCGCCTCGACGAGGTCTTCGCCGAGCCCGTCGACGTCGTCCTCCATCTCGCCGCGGCGGTGTCGGCCGAGTGCGAGGCCGACTTCGACCTGGGGATGCGCGCCAACGTGGACACGACCCGCGCGCTGCTCGAAGCGGCCCGGGCGCAGTCCCTCGGCGGCGGGCCGGTCCCCCGGCTGGTGTTCGCCAGCAGCCTCGCCGTCTACGGGGGCGACCCGGCGCTGCCGCTGCCGCCCGTCGTCAGCGAGGCGACCCCACCCTTCCCGCGGACCAGCTACGGAACACAGAAGCTGATCTGCGAGCACCTGATCGCGGACTGCACCCGCCGCGGCTTCGTGGACGGACGGGTCGCCCGGCTGATGACCGTCGCGGTCCGGCCGGGCCGTCCGAACGCGGCCGCCTCGGGCTTTCTCTCCTCGATCGTCCGCGAGCCGCTGGCCGGTCTCCCGGCCGTCTGCCCGGTCGACCCCGGGCTCCGGGTGGCCCTGGCCTCGCCCCGGCGCACCGTCCGGGGGCTGCTGCGGATCGCGGAGGCCGAGCGCGGCAGCGGACCGGGCTGCCTCGACGGCCACGCACCGGTCCTCCTCCCCGGACTCACGGTCTCGGTCGCCGAGCTGCTCGCGACCCTGCGGCAGGTGGCCGGGGACGCCGCCGCCGACCTGGTGACCGTCGCCCCGGACCCGGCGATCGAGGCCGTCGTGGGCTCCTGGCCCGCCGTCTTCGACCACTCCCGCGCCGCCGCGCTCGGCCTGGAACCCGACCCGAGCCCGCTCTCCCTCGTCCGGGACCACCTCGCCGACCGCGCCGGGTCCCGGCCGGCCCCGGGGCAGGAGGGACGATGACCTTGGACAGGCGCCGCCTGCTCGGGCTGCTCGGCACGGCGGGCGTGGCGTCCGCCGCGCCCCCCGCACCCGTGCCGCGGTCCGTCCCCGCCCGCCCGACCGGCGAAGGCGGCGCGGAACACGCCCGGTTCATGCGGCGCGCGGTCGAGGAGGCGTACGGCAACGAGCTCTATCCCTTCGGCGCGGTGTTCGTGGGCTCGGGCCGGGTCCTGGGGCGGGGGGTCAACGCCTCGGCCGAGAACCCCACGTACCACGGGGAGATGGTGGCCATGGCCGACTACGTGCGCCGCGTCGGCAACCGCGGATGGGCCGCGACGACGCTGTACTCGACCGCGGAACCGTGCGCCATGTGCATGAGCGCCTGCGCCTGGGCCGGGGTGGGCCGGATCGTCTGGGGGACCTCGATCGAGGAGCTGCACCGTACCGGTCTCCCCCAGATCACCCTCCCGGCGCGGGAGGTGGCCGACGCGGCCGGATCCTTCTACACCCCTCGGCTGTTCGCCGGGGTGCTGGCCGGGACGACCGACGCGCTGTTCCGGCGCGCCCAGCACCTGCGCGAGGGCCGCACCGGCGGGGCCGACTAGCCCGGCGCCGGGCCTGCGGGAGACGCAACGGCCCAGGTCCGCACCGGATTTCACGCGAAGGTTGCCCGTCCACCCTTTCGAAGCGGGGGCGCCTGCTGACAGACTCCGCAAGGTGCCAGACTTCGACATGCTCGTCATCGGATCCGGACCCGGCGGCCAGAAGGCCGCCATCGCGGCGGCCAAGCTCGGCCGCCGGGTAGCCGTGGTCGACAGCCCCGAGATGGTCGGCGGTGTGTCCATCCACACCGGCACCATCCCCTCCAAGACCCTGCGCGAGGCGGTCCTCTACCTGACCGGTCTCACCCAGCGCGATCTGTACGGCCAGAGCTACCGGTTGAAGGAGGACATCACCGTCGCCGACCTGACCGCGCGCACCCAGCACGTGGTCAGCCGCGAGGTGGACGTCATCCGCAACCAGCTCTCCCGCAACCACGTCACGCTCTGCTCCGGCACCGGCCGGTTCGTCGACCCGCACACCGTCGCGCTGCGCGAACCGAGCGGCAACGAGAGGCTGTTGACGGCCGATCACATCGTCATCGCCACCGGCACCCGGCCGGCCCGCCCGGACAGCGTCGAGTTCGACGGCCGCACCATCATGGACTCGGACAACGTGCTGTCGCTGGAGCGGGTACCGCGCTCCATGGTGATCGTGGGCGCCGGGGTGATCGGCATGGAGTACGCCTCGATGTTCGCGGCGCTCGGCAGCAAGGTCACCGTGGTGGAGAAGCGCCCGGCCATGCTCGACATGTGCGACGTCGAGGTCGTCGAGTCGCTCAAGTACCACCTGCGGGACCTGGCCGTCACCTTCCGGTTCGGCGAGACCGTCGCCGCCGTCGAACGGCACCCGCGGGGCACGCTGACCGTGCTGGAGAGCGGCAAGAAGATACCGGCGGACACGGTGATGTACTCGGCCGGCCGGCAGGGCCTGACCGACGGCCTGGACCTGGACAAGGCGGGCCTCGCGGCGGACCGGCGGGGCCGGATCACGGTGGACGAGCACTTCCGCACCGAGGTGCCGCACATCTACGCCGTCGGCGACGTCATCGGCTTCCCGGCGCTCGCCGCGACCTCGATGGAACAGGGCCGGGTCGCCGCGTACCACGCCTTCGGCGAACCGGTCGGCCAGCTGGACAACCTCCAGCCCATCGGCATCTACACCATCCCGGAGATCAGCTTCGTCGGCCGGACCGAGGACCAGCTCACCGAGGACTGCGTGCCGTTCGAGGTCGGGGTGGCCCGCTACCGGGAGCTGGCCCGGGGCCAGATCATCGGCGACTCGCACGGCATGCTGAAGCTCCTGGTCTCCCCCGAGGACCGGCGGCTGCTCGGAGTGCACTGCTTCGGTACCGGAGCGACAGAACTGATCCATATCGGCCAGTCGGTGATGGGCTGCGGCGGCACCGTCGACTACCTGGTGGATGCCGTGTTCAACTACCCGACGCTCGCGGAGTCGTACAAGGTCGCGGCGTTGGACGCGACCAACAAGCTGCGGCAGCTCGACCGGCTGGAGGACTGAGGGGTTCACCGGAACCAATGCTTCCGGTGTGAGAGTTGGGCTCCCCAAGTGGCATATGTGATTACCGGTCGGTCAGCTTGAAAGGTCAAAGAGTGCCGCTATAGTCACACCCACACACGCGGTGTGACCGTCCGCCGACTCTCGGCATGCGGCCCTCACCACGCTTTTCTTCTCCTGGCCGGCCCCTGCCCCGAGGCCAACCCTCACCGGGTCCGAGGACGGTCGCGCACCCCCCACCCGTACCGCCGCGGGCCTGCACTCCTGTGCGCCGTGCACGACCGGAAAGCAGCACAACCTATGAGCAACAACAGGGGCAGAGGGCTGCAGGCCAATGCCCTCGGCACGTTCGACACCGTGGTGATGGCCGTCGCGGGCAGCGCACCGGCGTACTCGCTGGCCGCGACCACCGCGGTCCTGGTGGGGGCGGTGGGACTGGCCAGTCCGGCCGCGCTGCTGTGGTGCGCGATACCGATGCTGGGGATCGCGCTGGCCTTCAGCTACCTGGGCCGGATCGACGTGAACGCGGGCGCGAGCTACTCCTGGGTGGGCCGCACCCTGCACCCCTTCCTCGGCTTCGTCAGCGGCTGGGCGCTGGTGGTGTCCGCGACCATCTTCATGGTGGCCGGCTCCCTGCCCGCCGGGTCGATGACCCTGTCCCTGTTCGACGAGGGCCTCGCCGACAACGTGGCCCTGTCCACGGTGGTCGGCGCCGCCTGGTTCCTGATCATGCTGGCGGTGGTGCTCGGCGGCGCCCGCCTCACGGTCCGCGCCCAGCTGCTGATGTCCGGCATCGAACTGGCCATCCTGCTGCTCTTCGCGGTGCTGGCCCTCTTCCACACCGGCAACGCCCGTGCCTTCGACTGGTCCTGGCTGGGCTTCTCGCACTTCGACGGCGTCTCCGGCTTCGCCTCGGGCGCGTTGATCGCCGCGTTCTACTACTGGGGCTGGGACGTCACCAGCAACCTCAGCGAGGAGACCCGCAACTCCCGCCGTACGACCGGACTCGCGGGCCTGATCGGCGTCGGTATCGTCTTCGCCCTTTTCGAGGTGTTCACCATCGCGGTGAACGTGATCCTGTCCTCGGACCAGATCGCCGCGAACGACGCCAACGTCCTGGCCGTCCTCGGCGACCAGGTCGCGCCGGGCTGGGGCGGCAAGGTGCTGATCATCGCCGTGATGCTGTCGACCATCGCCACCCTGGAGACGACCCTCATCCAGGTCACCCGCTCGCTGTTCGCGATGGGCCGGGACCGCACGATGCCGGCCGCGCTGGGCCGGGTGCACCGCACCTGGAACACCCCGCACGTGGCCATCGGTGTGGTGGGCGCGGTGGCCCTGGTGATGTTCATCGCCTCCAACGCCCTAGGTTCGGTGGGCGAGATCCTCTCCGACGCCATCTCGGCGATCGGCCTGCAGATCGCCGTCTACTACGGTCTGGCCGGCCTCGCGGTGGTCGTCGCCTACCGCAAGATGCTCTTCAAGTCGGCCGGCAACTTCCTGCTCGGCGGGGTGTGGCCGCTGTTCGGCGCGGTGTTCATGTTCTGGATCTTCGTCGAGTCGCTGAGCGAGCTGAGCGGCGCGGCGATCGCGATCGGCATCGGCGGTCTGGCCGTCGGCCTGATCCCGATGCTCTGGTACTGGAGACAGGGCAGCGACTACTACCGTCCTGCCAAGCTGGACGCCACCCGCACGGTCGAGGCCGACTACGTCCCCGACGACCACGTCACCGCACATGCCCAGGCTTACGAAGGCCTCCCCACCGATTTCTGAGGTACGAGTCCGATGGCGCGAGACCGCTTCGCCCCCGACTTCGACCCGGACTGCGGGGAC
Organism: Streptomyces sp. NPDC090088; assembly: GCF_044747345.1. Classification (NCBI taxonomy): domain Bacteria; kingdom Bacillati; phylum Actinomycetota; class Actinomycetes; order Kitasatosporales; family Streptomycetaceae; genus Streptomyces; species Streptomyces sp. NPDC090088. The sequence continues at coordinate 175,350 of NZ_JBIVDZ010000004.1, forward strand.
TCCTCCCTCACCTCCGCCCGCCAGGACATCGTCATCGGGCGCTGGCAGGGCCTGCGGGAGCTGCTCCGGGCCACCGGGCCCGACTGGCTGGTCCGGGGACACCGGGTACGGCTCCTGGCGCAGGCCTGCGCGGGCAGTTCCACCGCGGAGTCCTGGCTGGCCGCCGAGCCGTACAACGCCGACGCGCTGATCCTGCGGGCGGCGACCGAGACGGCCCGGGCGTTCACCCTGGCCATCTCGGCGGGCCGGGGATTCCCGATCGACCGGGGCAGGATCGACGCCGCCGTGCTGGCCTGCCTGGCCGCCGCGGAGGCGTACCCGCAGGACCCGACGCCCTGGGTCTCCCTGATCTCGGTGGCCCGGCTGTACCCGACCGGGGTGCGTCGGCAGGAACTCGCCCGCTGGTGGGACGAGTTGCACCGGCGCGACCCGTACAACGTGGAGGGCCATCTCCAGGTCCTGCACTACTACTCGGCGCGCTGGCACGGCACGCACGGCCTGATGTACGACTTCGCCCGCGACGCGGCCGGGGTCGCCCCGCCCGGCTGTCCGCTGCCGGTCCTGGTGCAGTACGCCCGCGTCGAGGAGTTCCGCTACGCCCTGGACGCGGCGCAGGGGCAGCAGAACACGGTCGCGCTCAGCCAGCACTGGAAACACGACGGCGCGGTCAGCGACGTACGGCGCACCTGGGAACGCTGGATCGCCCAGCGCGGCGACGCGCCGATCGCCCCGGGTGAACTGCGCGACCTGAACTACCTGACGCACGCGGCCTGTCAGGCGGGCGTCACGGACATCGCCACCGCTCTGCTGCGGCTCCAGGGGCGGCGGGCGACCCGTACGCCCTGGTCGTACACCGGTGACGCGGAGAAGCAGCTCGTGAAGTGGCGGGCGGACCTGAAGATCCGCGGCTGAGGGGCCGGCCGCCGCCCCGCCGGGTCACAGGGGCTGGAGCCGGCGGCGCAGGAGGCAGAACTCGTTGCCCTCGGGGTCGGCCAGGACGTACCAGCTCTCGGTGCCGGTCTGGCCGACGTCGGCGGGCCGGGCGCCCAGCGCGAGCAGCCGTTCCAGCTCGGCGTCCTGGTCGCGGTCGGTGGCGTTGACGTCGAGGTGCAGCGGGAGCTTCCCGGGCCGCGCGTCAGTGCTGGGGCTGAGGACGAGGGTGGGCTGCGGTCCGCCGAAGCCGGTGCCGGGCGGTCCGATCTCGATGCTTCCGTCGTCCTCCCGGCCGAGTTCGACGTAGCCGAGGACCTCGCTCCAGAACGCGGCGAGCCGCTCGGGATCGGCGGCGTCGAGGACCAGCTCACTGATACGGCATGCCATGCGCGTCAGCGTAGGGGGACGCCGGGCGCGGCGCGATCGCGTTTCGTCCGGCGGGCCGCCGGGGACGGTCCCCTAGCCCTCGGTCTGCTCGGCGGGCCGGGCGAGACCCGTCGTCCACTTCTCCTCGATACGGCCGGCCTTCCAGATCAGCAGGGCGAGCGCCCAGGTGGCGAAGAAGAGGCCGACGATGACGAATCCGACGGTGTTGAGGTCGAGTCCGGCGATCCAGTCCCAGAAGACGCCGTGCAGGTCCATCTTGTCGGCGAGCAGGCCGAGGAGTTCCACGGTGCCGATGATGAGCGCGACGGCCACGGACAGGCCGGTGATGGTGAGGTTGTAGTAGACCTTGCGGACCGGCTTGGAGAACGCCCACTCGTAGGCGAAGTTCATGAACGAGCCGTCGATGGTGTCGAGCAGCGACATACCGGCCGCGAACAGGACCGGCAGGGTGAGGATCGCGTACCAGGGCAGTCCGGAGGCGGCGCCGGAACCGGCCAGGACCAGCAGGGCGATCTCGGTGGCGGTGTCGAAGCCGAGGCCGAAGAGCAGGCCGAGCGGGTACATCTGCCAGGGCTTGCGGATCGAGCCGGTGACCCGGCCGAGGAAGCGGTTCATGAGGCCGCGGTTGTTCAGCTGCGTCTCCAGCGCCGCCTCGTCGTAGGCGCCGGAGCGCATCTGCCGGAAGACCTTCCAGATGCCGGCCAGGATGACGAGGTTGATGCCGGCGATCAGGTAGAGGAAGGTGCCGGAGACGGTCGTACCGATCAGGCCGGTGACCTCGTGGAGGTGCGAGCCGTCGTCCTGGACGGGGCCGGCCAGGGTCTTCATGCCGAGCGAGAGCAGCAGGGCGAGGCCGAAGACGATGCTGGAGTGGCCGAGCGAGAACCAGAAGCCGACGGACAGCGGGCGCTGCCCCTCCCCCATCAGCTTGCGGGTGGTGTTGTCGATCGCCGCGATGTGGTCGGCGTCGAAGGCGTGCCGCATGCCGAGCGTGTACGCGGTGACTCCGATGCCGATGCCGAACGACTCGTTTCCGACGCTGAAGTGCTGCGGGGCGATGATCCCGACCAGGGTGCCCCAGCCGATGACGTGCAGGGCGAGCACGAAGGAGGCCATCCCGCCGACCCTGATCCACTCCTGCCGGGTCATGGAGCCCCGGACACGGTGCCAGGCCGAGCGCTTGGTCTCGGCCTGGGCGGGGAGGGACGGAGCGGAACCAGGGGCGGCCGTCATCGGGAGGTGGCATCCTTCGGTCGTGCGGAGGCAGCTGCGATCGGCAGCCTGGTGCCATACTCCCGTACTTGCAAATCGTTCGCATCAATGCCCGCGGCAGGCCTTCACCAAGAGAGTTTCATGGAAAGGTAAAGGCCCGCGGGGTGCTCAGGCGGACAAAAGCCCGCTGCCCAGCCAGTCCTTGCCGTTCCTCACCCCCGGCAGCGCGAAGAAGTAGCCGCCGCCGGTCGGCGAGATGTAGTCGACGAGGGGTTCGTCGATCAGCCGGGTCTGGGTGGCCTCGAACTGGCGCCGGACGTCCTGGTTGTAGCAGCAGAAGACCAGGCCCATGTCGAGGTTGCCGACGCTGTCGATCCCCCGGTCGTAGTTGTAGCCGCGGCGCAGGATGCGGGTGCCGTCGGTCCTGGCGGTCCGCGGGTTGGCGAGCCGGATGTGGGCGTCCAGCGGGATGGCGTTGCCCTTCGGGTCCTTGGCGTACTGGGGGATGTCGGTCTCCTTGGCGCCGTCCAGCGGGGCGCCGGTGTCCTTGCGGCGGCCGAACATCAGCTCCTGCTCGCTCAGCGAGACCCGGTCCCAGAACTCGACGAGCATCCGGATGATCCGGATCACCTGGTAGCTGCCGCCGGTCGTCCACGCGGGCTCGCCCTGCCCCTCGCCGACCCAGATCAGCCGGTCCGTCTCGCGGGCCGAGTTCACGTCCGGGTTGGCGATGCCGTCCTTGAAGCCGAGCAGGTTGCGCTGGGCGCCGGTGGGCCGCGGGGCGTTCTGGAAGCCGTCGATCCGCCACTTGATCTGCATGGCGCCGCGGGTGTGCTTGGCGATGTCCCGCAGGGCGTGCAGCACCGTGTCCGTGCTGGCGGCACAGATCTGGAGCGACAGGTCGCCGTGGCACTCGGCCGCGTCGAGGTGGTCGTTCGGGAAGGTCCGCATCGGCGTCAGCCGGGCCGGCTTCGCCTTCGCCAGGCCGTAGCGGTCGTCGAAGAGGGAGGCGCCGACGCCGACGGTGACCGTCAGCGCGTCGGAGGGGACCGTGGGGCCGAGGATGCCGTTGTCGGAGGGCGGCGCGCCCACGCCGAGGTCCTCGGGGGTGCCGCCGGAGGTGAGGAAGCGGGCCCGCGCGGTGATCGTCTTCAGCAGGTCGGCGAGTTCCTGCCGGCTGTCGGCGATGACGTCGAGGGAGACGAAGGTGGCGGCGGCCGGGGCCGGGGTGAGGATGCCGGCCTGGTGGGCGCCGTGGAAGGGGACCTGGGCGGTGCCGGTCGCGTCGGCGGCCTGGGCCTCGGCGGTACCGCCGGCCTGGCCGAGCGCGAACCCGCCGCCGGCCAGCACCGCGCCCGCGGCCCCGGCGCCGAGCGCCGTCCGCACGAAGGAACGGCGGCCCGCGCCCATCGGGCAGGACGGGGTGTCGGCAGCGGACATCGGAGGGTTCCCTTCGTCGTACAGGTGCGTGTCTTCTGCGTGGTTCATCAGGCGGACTTCCTGATCTCCAGGAGGTCCGGCACCGGGGAGAGGTCCTCCAGCAGTTGGCCGGTGACGCCGTTGAGCTGTTGCCGCGCCGTCGCGTCGAGCTTCTCCACGGGGGTCCAGCCCGCCCCCTGGTGCTCGGCGTCCAGCAGCTTTTGCAGGCGGGCGATGTCCGCGTCGACGGTCGGCAGCAGCGCGGGCGCGCGTGTGGTCAGCAGCGGCCTCAGTACGGTGAGCAGCTCGCGGGTGCCGGCCAGGTTGGCGTTCGCGGTGGCGAGGTTGGTGCCGCTGCCCTCGTCGGTGTCGGCGGTCAGCTCGAACTGGAGGGTGTTCTCCAGGATCTCGTGGGCGCGCAGCGGCAGGTCGCCCGGGTCGAAGTCCTGGGCGGGGAACGCCTTCTGGAGCCCGGCGACCGCGTCGGCGAGCGCCTGGACCGGAGCCTTCAGCTGTCCGGCGGTCTGCGCGTGCCACAGCCCGTACTCGACCCGGTGGAACCCTGCGAAGTCCGGGTCGGCCACCCCGCCCGCGAGGCCGTCGGCCCGGCCGTTGATCTTCTGGTCGAAGTCCTCGAAGGTGCCGTACGCGGCGCCGAGGGAGGCGTAGGTGAGGTGGGCGGTCAGCCAGTCGGTGCGGGCCTTGGCGAGGTGGTTGCCCTCGATGTCGGCTTCGAGGGTGCGGGTCTGGGTGACGAGGGTGGCCAGCCCCTGCTCGACGTACACCTTGTACTGCTTCAGCGGCTCCGCGAGGTCGTTCTCCGATACCGGTACGACCGCCTTGGCGCCGCTTCCGCTGCCGCTGACGGTGACCGATTTGGAGGTGACGGCCTTGCCGCCGGAGGGGACGCAGCGCCAGGCGTACGTCCCGCCGGAGACGGTCGCGACCAGGTCACGCGTGGTGCCGGGGGCGAGACCCTCGACCTCCCCGTAGACCGCGTTGCTGCTCGGGTCGATCAGATACACCTCGGAGGTCTTGCTCCCGGTGTTCCGCATCTGGAAGGTCTGCCGACCCGCCTCGGGCGCACTGAACCCCTTCCCGCACTCGGTCTCCGACACCGCGACGGTCTGCCCCCCGGCCGGCTTGGGCCGCCCCAGAGCCACGACGAGCCCGGCGACGACCGCGGGCACGGCCACCACGGCGACGGGCACCACCCAGGCGGGACGACGGCGCGGCCCCCGGGCGGGCTTCGAACCGGGGTCCGGCCGACCGACGGCGGGATCCGGCGCCGCCTCCTCGGCGGAAGGCTCCGCCCCCGCACCGGGCGGCGACGCTGTCCCTTCGGCGGCCTCGGACCCGAGGTCCGTCCGGTCGGCAGCAAGGTCCGACTCCGCCCACGGCCCGGACACCTCAGTGGAAGACTCCGTCCCGCCGTCGGACGCGGGCTGCTCCGCAGCGCGGTCGGCCGACCCGGGCTGCGGTTCCGCGGCCGCGGGCATCGGCGTGCGGGGCTCGGCATCGGCGGGCTCCGGCCGGGACACGGCGGCGACCGCGCGCGGCTCGGTCCGCTCGGCGGCCGGGTTCGGCGCGGAGGTGCGGACTCCGCGTACGAACAGCGTCATGACGACCGCGAGATAGCCGAGGTACCCGGTCACCTGGAGCCAGGTCATGGTCGGCGTGATGTTGAGGACGCCCTGGAGGAGGGTGCTGTACCAGGAGCCCGCGTCGACGCTGCCGCTGAGGTCCAGGGCGTACGCGGTGGTGCCCGGGAGGACACCGCCCTCCTGGAGGTCGCGCAGGCCGTAGCCGAGGACACCGGCGGCGATCACGATGAGGACGGCGCCCGTGTAGGTGAAGAACCTGCTCAGGTTGATCTTCAGGACGCGGCGGTACAGGCCCCAGCACAGCCCCGCCGCCAGGACCAGGCCGATCCCGGCGCCGGTCAGGGGCCCGGCGGACTCGCCGGCCGCCCGGGCGGTGGTCCACAGGAACAGCGCGGTCTCCAGCCCCTCCCGGCCGACCGCGAGGAACGAGGTGAGGATCAGCACGCCCGAGCCCATCGCCAGCGCGCCGGTCACCTTCTCCTTGATCTCGCCGGAGAGACTGCGCGCCGAGCGGCGCATCCAGAAGACCATCGCGGTGACGAAGGCGACCGCGATCACGCTGAGGGTGCCGCCGAAGGCCTCCTGGGCGGTCGCGGAGAGCGAGGCGGCGGTGAAGGTGAGGACCGCGCCGAAGCTCATCGCCAGCGCGATGGCGGCCAGCACGCCCGTCCACACCTGCGGCAGCCGGCTTCTGGCCCCGGCCCGTACCAGGGTGGCGACGAGGATCGAGACGATCAGCCCGGCCTCAAGCCCTTCCCTCAGCCCGATCAGGAAACTCGGAAACGCGTCGTCCCACATCCGCCGCAGCCCTCCCCGGCAGGCCCGTCCCCGCCTCTTGGCTCGAACTTAGTGAAGGCATGCCTTACTCCGCCGACCATGATGACTACACCCGTGTAGTCAGTCAGTCATGAACAGGTAATGGTGCGGCAAAAGCCGTGAGGGGACTCCGACCCGCGCACGCGGGAACACGGGCGGGACGCCAGTCGTCTACATTGAAGTAGACCGTCTACAGTCCAGTAGTCATTGAAAGCGCGCCACACCGAAAGGCCCCCGCCGAGGTCATGAACCGCAAGAGGACCGCGGAGTCCGCGGGGAGCGTCGCGCTCGGTGCCTGGGCGGCCTTCGCCGTGCTCGCCCTGGTCGTGGCCGGCCGGCACGGCGCCCCGCTCGGCATGGACCGCGCGCTGCTGACGTGGTCCCTCGGCCACCGCCCGGCCGTGGCGGTGGCCGTGGCCCGGGGGCTGACCGCGACCGGCACCGGGGTGATCCCGTACGCCCTGGTCGTGGCGGCCGGCCTGTACGCGGGCCGCACCCCGCGCCGGCGGCCGGCCGGCGCGCTGCTCGGCGTCGCCTGCCTCGCCCTGGGGCAGCTGGCGCGGCGCGGCGTGATGGAGTGGATCGCCCGGCCCAGACCACCGCAGCAGGACTGGCAGACGCACGCCTCCGGCTGGTCCTTCCCGTCCGGCCACAGCACCACGGCGGCGCTGACCGCCGGTCTGGTGATCCTCGCCGTCCGGACCCGCGCCCCGCGGGGCGCCACGCCGTGGTGCGTCGCCGTCGCCTGCTGGGCGGTCGCCGTCGGGGGCACCCGGGTCTTCCTCGGCGTGCACTGGGTCACGGACGTGCTCGGCGGCTGGCTCTTCGCCGTCGGCTGGCTCGGGCTCTGCGGGTGCGCGGCCGCCCGGTGGATCCCGGACGCCGGGGCACCGGACGACGTACCGCGGAGACCGGTGCCCGCACCGTGACTCAGGAGGTGGCGCCGGGGCCGTCCGGGCGGGTGCGGCGCTGGTCGATCATCTCCCGGGTGAGGTCCTCCGTCTCGGGCTCCGGGAGCCGTTCGAAACCGTCCTCCGTGATGACCGAGACCCGCGGGAAGATACGGCGGTTGAGGTCGGGCCCGCCGGTCGCCGAATCGTCGTCGGCCGCGTCGTAGAGCGCCTGGAGCGCGGCCAGGGCGGCCTCGCGGCGGGTCAGGCCGGGACGGTACAGCTTCTTCAGGGCTCCCCCGGCGTACGGCGAGCCGCTGCCCTCGGCGTGGAACGCGCGCTTCTCGTAGAGGCCGCCGGCGACGTCGAAGCTGAAGATGCGGCCGCGTTCGCCCTCCGGGGCCTTGGTGTCGTAACCCGCGAGCAGCGGGACGACGGCGAGGCCCTGCATGGCCTGTCCGAGGTTCTCGCGGATCATCGCGGCGAGCCGGCGGGCCTTGCCGTCGAGGGTCAGGGGGATGCCCTCGACCTTCTCGAAGTGGGTCAGCTCGACCTGGTAGAGCTTGACCATGTCGAGGGCGAGTCCGACGGTGCCGGCGAAGGCGACCGCCGTGAGGTCGTCGGCGGGGTGCACCTTCTCCAGGTCGCGCTGGGCGATGAGATTGCCCATGGTGGCCCTGCGGTCGCCGGCGATCAGCACACCGTCGCGGTAGCTGAGGGCCAGGACGGTGGTGCCGTGCGGGAAGGCACCGGGCGGGGCGACCGTACCGACGGGCAAGGGACTGCGGGTGGGCAGCAGTTCGGGCCGGTGGGCGGCGAGGAACCCGGCGAAGGACGAGCTCCCGGGTGTGAAGAACTCCTCCCCGAGGCGGCCACCGGTGTCGTGGTCGTGCGCTGCCATGCCACTCCCCCTCCCGCGCGGGCCCCGTGAGTCGCCCGACGACACCGGACTCCTACCTGATGCGGGCCGCCGGGAAACGCCCCGCCGGTCACAGCGCCCGGCGCCGGACCAGCAACCCCAGGACCAGCAGCCCCGGCAGCAGCGGCAGCCACACGGTCAGCAGCCGGTAGCCGAGCACCGCGGAGGCGGCCGTGGCGGCCGGGGTCCCCGAGGCGGTGAGGGCGAGGGCGAGGGCCGCGTCGAGCGAGCCGAGGCCGCCCGGGATGGGCAGCAACGCGGCGGCACCGCTGGCCGCGAGGTAGAGCAGCGCCACCCGGGCCGGGGACAGCGGCAGTTCGACCGCCCGGATCACGGCGAAGAGGACCAGCGCGTGCAGCCCGGCGAAGGCGAGCGAGCCGCCCCACAGCGCCGCCGCACGGACCGGACGGGCGTGCAGGGCCCGGATGTCGGCCACCACCGCGGACACCGCGACCCGGCAGCGGGGCCACACCCGGGCCCGGAGCAGGGCGACGGCCACGACGGCCACGACCGTCAGCGCCAGCACCGCGGCCATCGGCACGTGCGGGGTCCGCAGCAGCCCCGGGCAGGCGGGGGCGAGGACGGCGATGAGGGCCAGCCGGACCACGGCACCGGCGGCGGCCTTGACCGCGAGGGCCGACGCGCCACGGCCCGCCGGGAGTCCGCAGCGCATCAGGAACCGCAGGTTCACCGCGCCCGCGCCGAGTCCGGCGGGCAGCACGTGGTTGGCGGCCGAGGCGGCGAACTGCGCGGCGACCAGCCGTCCGCCGGGCAGCCGGGAGGTCACCGCACCCTGCTGGGCGAGCGCCGACGACGCCCAGGTCCCCACCGCCGCCGCGGCCGCCACCAGCAGCCAGCCCTGGTCGGCGACGGCCAGCCGGAGCGCCCCGTGCTCCACGGTCGGCCAGTGCCGCCGCAGCAGCCAGCCCGCGCAGACCAGCAGGGCGAGGCAGACACCGCTCTGCCAGTAGACCCCTCGGCGGCCTGCGGCGGGTACGGCGTTCACGTTCGGGACCATCGAGGCACCCACCCCTGTTCCCCTACAGCGCGTAGGACCGTCCATGGACTAGGGGACAAACACTGACAAACTAACCGGAATTACTGGCCGAGGCCGCGCCGGTACGCCCATCCGGACGGCGGCACTACGCGCTGTAAGGTTGAGCCATGGCTGGCACAGGGTCCCGCGGCAGGGCGGAGCGGCGCAGCGCCGGAGAACTGGAGAGCGAGGTCCTCGCAGCCCTGTGGGCGACCGACCGTCCGCTGACCCCGGCCGAGATCCAGTCCGAGATCGGCGGCGGCCTCGCGTACAACACGGTCCATACGATCCTCAAACGGCTGTACGACAAGGGGCTGGTGCTGCGGGACGCGGACGGGCGGCGCGGCGCGTACCGGCCGGCGAAGAACGCGGCCGAGCTGACCGCCGAGGCCATGCACGAGGCACTGGACCGGGGCCCGGACCCGATCGCGGCGCTCCAGCAGTTCGTGTCCGGGCTGAGCCCGGAGGAGGAGCGGGCGCTGCGGAACCTGTTCGCCGGAGGCGGCGCATGAGGTTCGACGTCTACACCCCGCTGCTGGTCTCCCTGTTGCTGCCGCTGGTCAGCCCGGCGGTCGGCCGACGGGTGGCGCCGGCGCTGGCGGCCCGTGTGCTGACCTCCGCCGCCGCGCTGACCGCCGCCGCGACCACCTGGTCCCTGATCCTGCTGACGACCGCGCTGGTGGGGGACGCCCCGCCGCTGGTGCGGGAGGCCCACGAGGACGGGCGGCGGCTGGCCGACCCGGTGCCCGAGGTGATCGGCGTCGCCGCGTGTCTCACGCTGGCCGTGGTGGTGTGGCGGGTGCAGCGGGCGGTACGCGCCGAGCGCCGGACCCGGCGGGCCCTGCGGCGGCTGTGCGCGGGGCATCCCCGGGACACCGAGCTGGTGGTGGCCGCCTCCGAGACGCCCCAGGCGTTCGCGATCCCGGGCCGGCCGGGCCGGATCCTGGTCACCTCGTCGATGCTGAGCGCGCTGGCACCGGCCGAGCGGCGGGTGCTGCTGGCCCACGAACGGGCCCACCTCACCCACCGCCACGGCCGCCTGATGACGGCGGCGACACTGGCCGCCGCCGCCAACCCGCTGCTCGGCCCGGTCCGTTCGGCCGTGTCCTTCCTGGTGGAGCGCTGGGCCGACGAGCAGGCGGCGACCGCCGTCGGCGACCGCGTCACCACCGCCCGGGCCCTGGCCCGCGCCGCCCTGAGCGCGCGGCCGGGCTGCGCCCTCAACTTCACGGACCGCGCGGTGACCCGCCGGATCGCGGCACTCCAGACGGCCCCACCCCCCTCACTGTGGCCGGCCGCCGCGGCCGTCCTCGCCCTCGGCGCACTGGCCGCCCTCTTCGCCGCCGACGCGACAGGCGACCTGGTGGGCCTCCTCTTCAACGCCCTCACGTAAAGCGCCCCGTCAGGGGCGCGGGGAACTGCGCGACCAGCCACGACGAACCGGTGGCCGACGACGGTCGGTCATCCGCGCCACCGTCGTGGCTCGTCGCGCAGTTCCCCGCGCCCCCAAGAAAACTGCTCAGGTCGGTCGATGAGGTGCCCGGTGCTCCGGCTGGCGTGGGACCGGGCCCGGCCGCACCGGGGGCACCGCCCGCACCGCCGGGCTGTCCGTGCCGATCGTCACCGGCTCCCCGTGGTGGTGCACGGTGAGCGGCGGGCCGTCGAGCAGGGTGTACGTGGCCTTGTCGGCGCCGATCTCCACGCGCAGCCTGCTGTCGCGCAGTTGCAGGCTGAAGGCCAGCCGGCGCAGCCGTTCGGGCAGCCGGGGGGCGAACCGGGCGCCGTCGTCGTAGTGGCGCAGGCCGCCGAAGCCGGCCACCAGGGCCATCCAGGTGCCGGCGAGGGAGGCGATGTGCAGTCCGTCGCGGGTGTTGTGCTCCAGGTCGTCGAGGTCCATCAGCGCGGCCTCGGCGGTGTAGGCGTGAGCGAGCGTGAGGTGGCCGGCCTGGGCGGCGACGACGGCCTGGCAGCAGGCGGAGAGCGAGGAGTCGCGGACCGTCAGCGGCTCGTAGTAGGCGAAGTTGCGGGCGATGTGCTCCGCGTCGAAGTACGCCTCGCAGGTGTACATCGCGAGGACCAGGTCGGCCTGTTTGACGACCTGTTTGCGGTAGAGGTCGAAGTAGGGGAAGTTCAGCAGCAGCGGGTACTGCTCGGGGCGGGTGCCGGCGAAGTCCCAGCGCTGGTACCGGGTGAACCCGGCGTGCTGCTCGTGGACGCCGAGTTCCTGGTTGTACGGGATGTGGACGGCCTCGGCGGCGTCCCGCCAGGCCGCGGACTCCTCCGCGTCGACGCCGAGCCGGGCCGCCTGCCGCGGATGGCGTTCCACGGCGTCGGCGGCGGCCAGCAGGTTCGCGCGGGCCATCAGGTTGGTGTACGTGTTGTCGTCGGCGACCGCGCTGTACTCGTCGGGGCCGGTGACGCCGTCGATGTGGAAGGCGCCGCGGCTGTCGTGGTGGCCGAGCGAGCGCCACAGCCGGGCGGTCTCCACGAGGAGTTCGACGCCGGTGTCCCGTTCGAAGTCGGTGTCGCCGGTGGCGGCGACATAGCGGACCACGGCGTCGGCGACGTCGGCGTTGACGTGGAAGGCCGCGGTGCCGGCCGGCCAGTACGCGGAGCCCTCCGAGCCCGCGATGGTCCGCCAGGGGAACGCGGCCCCGTCCAGGCCCAGTTGGGCGGCGCGTTCACGGGCGGCGGGCAGCGTGTTGTGCCGCCAGCGCAGCGCCTCGGCGACGGCGCCGGGGGCGGTGTGGGTGAGGACGGGCAGGACGAACATCTCGGTGTCCCAGAAGGCGTGCCCGTCGTACCCGGAGCCGGTCAGGCCCTTCGCGGGTATCGCCCGCTGTTCGGCGCGGGCGCCCGCCTGCAGGACGTGGAAGAGGGCGAAGCGGACGGCCTGCTGGATCTCCTCGTCGCCGTCCACCTCCACGTCGGCGCGGGACCAGAAGTCGTCGAGGTAGCCGCGCTGTTCGTCGAGGAGTCCCGGCCAGCCCTCGTGCGCGGCGGCGGCGAGGGCCGCGTCCACCTGGTCGGCCATCGCGGGCAGGGAGCGCACCCCGGACCAGCCGTGCGCGACGAACTTCTCCACCCGCAGCCGCTCCCCCGGCTCCAGTACGGAGGTGACGGTCAGCCGGGCCACGTCCGTACCGCTCTCGGCACGGGCCGAGGTCCGCTCGGGGCCGGAGACCGTGTGGTCGGCGGCGACGGCGACCCGCAGCCCGCTGCGCCGGGTGCGGTGCACCAGCCGGAGCCGGTGCCCGGCGGCGAACCCGTCCTCCTGCTCCAGCGGCGACTGCAGCGCGATCGCGGCCCGCGGATCGCCGTTCGCGTCGGGCAGCTGCTCGTTGGTGACCAGCTCGGACTGGATCACGATCCGGCAGCGCCGGTCGACGGCCGCCACCTCGTAGGAGACGGCGGCCACCGCCCGCTGGGTCAGCGACACCAGCCGGGTCGAGCGCACCCGTACGGTGGATCCGGCGGGCGAGGTCCACTCGCAGGTCCGCTCCAGGACGCCCCGGCGCAGGTCCAGGACCCGCTCATGGGCGACGAGACGGCCGTAGCGCAGGTCGAAGGGCTCGTCGTCGACCAGCAGCCGCAGGATCTTGCCGTTGGTGACGTTGATGACGGTCTGCCCGGACTCCGGATAGCCGTAGCCGGCCTCGGCGTACGGCAGCGGGTGCACCTCGTGCACGCCGTTGAGGTAGCTGCCCGGCAGGCCGTGCGGCTCGCCCTCGTCGAGGTTGCCGCGCCAGCCGACGTGCCCGTTGGACAGCGCGAACACCGACTCGCTCTGCGCGAGCACGTCGAGGTTGAGCGTGGTCTCGCGGACCGCCCAGGGTTCCACGGCGTACGACCGGTGGGTGATCACTCCTTGCCTCCCAGTTCGGCGAGGTCCTGCACCACGGTGTCCGCGCCGTGCGCGTACAGGGCGTCCTTCTGTCCGACGCGGTCGACTCCGACGACGTACCCGAAACGGCCCGCGCGACCCGCGTCCATCCCGGCGAGGGCGTCCTCGAAGACGGCGGCCCGGGAGGGTTCGACGCCGAGGTCGCGGGCGGCGGCCAGGAAGGTGTCCGGGTGCGGCTTGCCGGGCAGCCGGCGTTCGGCGGCCACGACGCCGTCGATGCGGACGTCGAAGAAGTGCTCGGCGCCGATCGAGCGCAGTACGTCACGGCAGTTGGCGCTGGAGGAGACGATCGCGGTGCGCAGCCCCCGCTCCCGGACCGCCTCCAGATAGCGCAGGGTGCCGTCGTAGGCCTCCACTCCCTGGGCGCGTATCTTCGCCAGGAGCAGTTCGTTCTTGCGGTTGCCGAGGCCGTGCACGGTGGGCGCGTCCGGTGGGTCGTCCGGGGCGCCCTCGGGCAGGTGGATGCCGCGGGAGTCGAGGAAGGCGCGGACCCCGTCGGCGCGCGGGCGTCCGTCGACGTACTCGTCGTAGTCGGCGACCGCGTCGAAGGGCCGCTGGCCGTCGTGGCCGCGCAGGAAGGCGTCGAAGGTCTCCTTCCAGGCCGCCGCGTGCACGACGGCGGTCTTGGTGACGACCCCGTCGAGGTCGAAGAGACACGCCTGGATGGTGTCGGGCAGACCGAGTGCAGTCATGTCCCGCATCTTCCCCACCGCGCGGCTTCGAGCGGGTGGCGCCCGCCACATCCCGGGCCGGATGTCACACTTTTTGCGTGCCGCTGACTTTCGACGACCTCCTGGACCGCGCCCGTTCACTCGCCGGACGGGCCCCGCGCGCGCTGCTCGGCATCGCGGGCGGTCCCGGCGCCGGCAAGACGACCCTCGCCGAGCGTCTGGTGCGGGAGTTGAACGGCTCCGGCGAGCCGTGGGTGGCGCGGGTGCCGATGGACGGCTTCCATCTGGCCGATGCCGAACTGGACCGGCTGGGCCTGCGGGACCGCAAGGGCGCGCCCGCGACCTTCGACGCGGCCGGGTACGCGGCGCTGCTGCGGCGGCTGCGCGCGCAGCCGGAGGACGTGGTGTACGCGCCGGGCTTCGAGCGGGTGCTGGAGCAGCCGATCGCGGGCGCGATCCCGGTGCCGCCGACGGCCCGGCTGGTGGTGACGGAGGGCAACTACCTGCTGCTGGCGGAGGGCCTGTGGGCGCGGGTGCGGCCGGCCCTGGACGAGGTCTGGTTCTGCGAGATCGACGAGTCCGAGCGGATACGGCGGCTGGTGGCCCGGCACGAGGAGTTCGGCAAGGGCCACGCCGAGGCGGTGGCCTGGGTGGCGGGCACCGACCAGCTCAACGCCGACCTGGTCGCGACCACCCGGGACCGGGCGGACCTGGTGGTGCCGGGGACGGCGCTGCCCGCGCGAAAATAATCCCGGGCCGCTGTCGATCCGGCCGCCTCCCGTTCGACATCATGATGTGCGGCGTCTCGCCCCACGACGACACGAACCGAACCTGGCGAGGAAACACGTGGATCAGCTACTGAGAGTCATGAACTTCGTCGTCTCGGCCGACGGGATCGCTGCCGGTGCCAGTGAGCACCAGAGCTTCGAGCGGCCGTTCGGCCTCGACGGTGCCGAGCGGCTGTTCGCCTGGGCCGGTGCCACGGCGAGCTGGCCCAACCGCACGGATGCCGGGGGCAGCCGGGGCCTCGACGACTACTTCACCCGGGACTTCGCCCGCAACATCGGCGCCGAGATCATGGGCCGCAACAAGTTCGGCCCCCAGCGCGGGCCCTGGCAGGACCACGAGTGGCAGGGCTGGTGGGGCGACGAGCCCCCGTTCCGCACCCCGGTGTTCGTCATGACCCACCACAAGCGTCCGTCGTTCACCCTCTCCGACACCACCTTCCACTTCGTCGAGGGCGACCCGGCCACGGTCCTCGCCCAGGCCCGCGAAGCCGCCCGGGGCCAGGACGTCCGGCTCGGCGGCGGCGTCACCACCGTCCGCCAGTTCCTCGACGCCGACCTCGTCGACACCCTCCACGTGGCGGTCTCACCGGTGAAGTTCGGCTCCGGCCTCCGCATCTGGGAGTCCCCCGACGAACTCCTCGACCGCTTCCACCTGGAGGTCGTCCCCAGCCCGAGCGGCGTGACCCACCACCTGTTCTGGCGCAGGTGACGGGAGCGTCCGCGCCCCGGACGACATCCGCTCGGCGACCAGCCGCCGGTAGTTCGGGCACCGGGTGACGTCCTCGTGCGCGCGGCCCAGGCCGCCCTCGATGAAGTCCAGTGCGGCCCGGGCCGCCGCGATTCGCGATCCGAGCGCGTCGGCCTCGGTGCGCAGGATCTCCTGCCGGGACGCGCGGCCGGCGGTGGCGGACAGCATCCTGATGGTGTCCAGACCGAGGCCGGCCTCCTCGCAGAGGAGGATCACCGCCACGCGGGTGAGGTCGTCCTCTTCGGGGAGCTCACCCGGACGATCGTGCGCGCCCGCGCGGATCTCCTGGGCTCCCCGCGGGCCGGCCGCCGGTACCGCAACCTGCCGCTGGCCACCCGGCTCGCCGAGCAGCGCGGACGGGCCGAGGCCGACCGTTTCCTCGTCGCCGTGGCGTTCTTCGTGGCCGCCGCCTGTGCCTAGCGCACCACGCGGTGGCGGAGGTAGGTGACCCCGGAGTCGAAGGTGCGGGTCTCGACGCGTTCGAGATCCACGCGGCGGTCGTGGCGGGGGAAGTACGGAGTGCCGCCGCCGACCAGCACCGGGTAGACCATGGTGCGGTACTCGTCGATGAGACCCCGTTCGGCCGCCTCGACGGCGAGTGTCGCGCCGCCGATGGCGATGTCGCCCTCTCCCGGCTCGGCGCGCAGGCGCTCGATCTCCTCCGCCACGCTGCCGGAGGCCAGCCGGGCGGCCTGGCCCCGCACCTCCGGCAAGGTGGTGGAGAACACCACCTTCGGGAGCGGGTTCCAGAGCGCGGTCCATTCGCGCTCGGCGGCGTCGAGCGCGGGATCCTGGTCGGCGGTCTCCCAGTACAGCATCGTCTCGTACAGTCGCCGTCCCATCAGGTGGACGCCGACCTCCTGGATCTCGTCGATCCAGAAGCGGAAGACCTCCTTGTCGGGCGCCGTCCAGTTGAACGTGCCGTCCGGCCCGACGATGTAGCCGTCGAGTGACATGCTCATCGAATAGGTCACGCTGCGCATCGGGAGTCCTCCTGTCAGGGAACGGGTTCGACAGTACGACCGCCGGGGACCCCAGGACTCATCGACGCGCGCGGGACGACCTCTAGCAGGCGGTCAGGGCCAGTTCGGGCACTCCGTGGGCGTCCTCGGCCCCGATGGCGGCCGTGAACCGCTCGGTGTGGACGGTCAGATCGCCTTCGAAGGACGGGGTGAAGTCGCCGCCGGGTCCGTACCGTACGGCGAACACGTGCAGGTGTTCCGGTGCGCCCGGCGCCGGTTCGGCCTCGTAGGCGGTGCTGGAGACCAGGTGGCGCCAGCCCTCGTCCGGGTTGCCGTAGCCGCGCGGGTCCGCGGCGAGCGCGAACGCGGCCTGCTCCTGGGTGAGTTCGGCGCGGGCGTCGAAGTGGTCGGGGCCCTGGAGCGCGGGATGGGTGAGCCGCAGCGCGCCCGCCGAGGCGACCGGGCCCTCGGCGACCCGGCGTACCCGGTCGCCGTCGTCCGCCGCGTAGGGCAGCCCGGCCAGCAGGTACGGCGTCCCGGCGAAGCGCTCCACGGCCACCGTCAGCCACAGGCTGGTGCCGTCCGTGACGTAGAGGGAGCGTACGTGGCGCAGCACGTGGTCGGGGCCCACCACCGGCTTGCTGACCAGTTTGGCGGTGAGGCCGTCGGCGTGGACGTCGCGGACCCGGATCTCGCCCATCGGCCGGCAGTACAGGAAGCCGTCCAGGACGGGGCCGAAGCCGTGCTGCCGGTTCACCGCGGCCGGGAGGTGGTAGGTGCCGGCGGCCTCGACCAGAGCGGGGGTCATGTGGCGGTCGAAGGCGACGGACACGGATCCGGCGCGGAGCCGGTGCCGGGCCGGGGCGGTCGACGGGGTGCGGTGCCAGGGCGTGGTGTCCTGGATCTGCCAGACCAGCATCCACGCGAAGTGCCCGTCGACCCCGCCGTCGGGCTTGACGGCGTGCCGGCCCCAGTTCGTGTCGCCCCGGTAGCGGCCGAGGTCGGAGCCGATCCGGGCGCCGAAGTAGCGCAGGCCGAGCACCGACTCGAAGGCGGAGTGCTGTTCGCTGTAGCGGGGGCCGCCGTTGTCGAAGCCGCCGTTGGTCAGGCGGGCGTCGATGTAGCGGGCGAGCGCGTCACCGTCCTCGGCGAACATCTCCGCCCCGCTGATCCGGTGGGCCTGGGCGAGGAAGGACAGGGAGATCGGGCCGTAGTTGTTGTCGTAGGCGCCACCGTGCTCGGGCGGCAGCAGGGCGCCCCGGTCGAGGACCCGGTGGGCCCGGATCTTCTCGGCGTACAGGGCCAGCGCCCGCTCGCGCAGCGGCTCCGCCTCCGCCGGCGGTACGTGGCGGGCCAGCATCAGCCCGCCGACCACGCAGCCGATCGCCTGGTTGCCGGCCTCCTGCGGGTTGAAGAAGGTGGCCTCGGTCAGCCAGCGCCAGTAGCCCCGCGCCAGCTCCAGCAGTTCGGCGCGCTGTCCGTCGTCGACGAGGGCGTCCGACAGGTCCAGGATGTCGACGGCCTGGAGCAGCGCCCACACCGTGCTGGGCCAGTCCCCGATCGGGTGCGCGCCCGCCTCCAGCACGTAACGGGCGTACGGCAGCCCGGAGTCGCGGACGGTGAGGTTCGGGTAGCCGGGGTTGTCCTCGGTGTAGACGCGCTCGCGCAGATGGAAGGCGAGGCTGCGGTGCACGGCCTCCGGGAGCCTCGGGTCCTTCGAGCGCTGCCAGGCGAGGGCCAGCAGGGAGGTGATGCCGAGGGAGGTGTCGCCGATGTCGTCGTCGGCGTCGGGGTGTTCGAGGTTGCCCTCGGGGGTGAGGCGGGCCAGGGCCTGCTCCACGACGTCGGCGAGGACCGCGTCGTACGCCTCGGGGGTGGACGGCAGGTCGTGCAGCGGGCCGAGTTGGCGCGGCAGATGCATCGGAGGAGGTCAGCCCTTCATGCCGGAGGCGGCCATGGTGTGGGTCGTCGGGGTCGGTCGGGGTCAGCGTACGAGTGCGGGCCGGTGGGCGCGCAGGGTGACGGTGAGGTTCTGCGGGCCCTGCCCGCCTATGTACACGCGGTGTCCCGTCGTCGCGTCGGTGCCGCCCACCACGGTGTGGTCCTGGCCCGGGTCGTAGCGCAGGACGTCGGTACGGTCCGGTCCCGCAAGGGGTCCGCCCGCCTCGACGGCGGCCTCGACCCGGATCTCGTCGGCACCGGCCCGGTAGGTCATCGGCCCGGTCGTCAGGCACCAGCGTCCGTCGCCGATCGCTGCGGCGCCCTCGGGCACGCCGCCCGGCCGGAAGGTCAGTTCGAGGGCCCAGGGCACCGGTGGTCCGCTGATGTCGACGCGCAGGTCGGCGCCGTCCTCCCGCAGGTCCACGTCGACGCGGGTGGTCTGGGAGACCTCGTCCCGCGGGCGGTCCGGGAAGGCCATGGCGGCCGAGAAGCGTCCCTCGTCGGTGATCCGGTAGGCGCCGTCGGCCCGTCGCCGGCCGGCCGGGAGCGGCTGGTAGTAGGCGGCGGTGAGGGTCTCGGTGAGCCGGTACCGGTGGTCGGCGCTCTGTCGCATGTCGGCGGCGCGGAACGGGCCGAGGTCGAAGAATCCCCGGGAGAGCCGGACCGCGTCGAGGACGGCGTCGCCGGCGAACAGGCGCAGGAAGGTGGGGTTGCAGGCAAGGCCCGAGCGGATGCGCCGGTACCTGGGCACGTCCGAGCCGCCGTACAGGACGCTGTGCGCGGTGGTGGAGGCGCGCGAGGCGAGGCGTGCCGTGGTGAAGTACCGCTCGCGGTGGAGGGGTTCCGGCGCCGGTGCCGGCAGCGGGCGGCACAGGTCGGGGGTGAGGAGGGTCTCGGCGAGCAGGGTGGGGTCGTCGATGCCGCCGGCCGCCGCCCGGAGCGCCGCCCGGCTGAGGTCGCCGCGTCCGGTGCGGATCGCGAGCAGCCGGTAGTGCGGCAGGTAGGGCGCCAGCGGGAACGGGTGGTGCTGGTCCTGTCGTCGGGAGTGGACGGTCTCCACCGTGCCGTCCGGTCTGATGAGGTCCAGGGTCGCGGTGAGGTTGCGTTCGACGGCGTCCCGCAGGTCGCCGCGGCCGAGGACATCGGCGAGCAGGAGCAGCGACGGGTTGGACACGTGGGACGCGTAGACGGCGCTGCGTTCCGAGTAGAGGCCTTCGGCGTCGATGTCGACGCCCTCGGCGAGCCACGCGCCGACGCGGTCGAGCAGCCGGTCGTCCGGGAACGACCGGTGCAGCCGGGCCAGCGCCGCGCACAGCTCCCAGCGGTGGTTCGGGGTGTGCGCCCCACCGGTCAGGAGGCTGTCGGTGGCGGCGCCGGCGATCTCGGCGAGCGCGGCCGTCACCTCGCCCAGTTCCGGCCCCGCGCCGACGGCGAGGACATGCGCGTCGCACACGTCGTTGACGGTGAACGCGGAGTCCGGCGGTGACTGCACGTTGTCGCCGCCGGCGAAGAGGCCGGTGGCGGTCTGTGCGGCCCGCAGCGCGCGGAGGTGGGTCGTCGCGGCGGCGACCGCCTGCCCGCTGCCGTGCAGGGCCGAGTCCGGGGACCGGTACGCCGCGACCAGGGTCTTCACCCGGCGGGCCAGGGCGCGGTGGGTCACACCGGCGGGTTCCTCCCCGGGGTCGGCCGCCAGCGGGGCCGCCGACCGGTCGGCGGCGCCGGCCGCCGCGCGGAGGAACTCGTGGTCGAGCGGGGTGGGCAAGGTCAGTCCTTCAGTCCGGCGTTGATGTCGGCGCTCATGACGTAGCGCTGGAACACCAGGAAGACGAGGATCAGCGGGATCATGGAGATCACCGATCCGCCCAGCAGCACCGACCAGTTGATGTTCTGCGCCCCGACGAGGCTCTGGATGCCGATCTGCACGGTGAACTTGTTGGGGTCGTTGAGCATCAGCAGCGGCCAGATGTAGTCGTTCCACCGCCACTGGAAGGACAGGATGGCGAGGGTCAGCATGATGGGCCGGGAGATCGGCACCATGATCCGCAGGAAGATCGACAGCTCACGGGCGCCGTCGATGCGGGCGGCCTCGACGAGTTCGTCGGGGACCGTCAGGAAGAACTGGCGGAACATGAAGCAGCCGGTGGCGGTGAGCACGGCCGGGAGGATGATGCCGCCGAAGGTGTTGTAGAGGCCGAGGTCGCGGACGACCAGGAACTCGGGGGCGAGCATGACCTCGGACGGCAGCATCGTGGTGGCCAGGATGCAGATGAAGAAGACCTTGAGCCACTTGTTGTCGTACTTGGCCAGCGCGTACCCGGTGCAGCAGCTGACGCCCACCGTGAGGATGGTCGTGATCACGCACACGATGGCGGTGTTGATGAAGTACTGGGAGAAGTTGGCGCTGTCCCAGGCCGTCTTGTAACCCGACAGGGTCGGGTGGTGCGGGAGCACCGTGAGCGGAAGGGAGAACAGGTCTCCCGCCGGCTTGAAGGAGCTGAGGACGAACCACGCCACCGGCAGCCCGTAGAGGGCGGCCAGGATCCACAGCAGTGTCGTCGCGGGTACCGCGCGCCGGAGCCCACCGTCGCGTCCGCCTCGGGGCCGCCGCTTGGAGGGGACCTTCACGGAACCGGCGTCGACCGGACGCGGCGTGTCGGTGGTGGTCATCGGTTCTCCATCCGCCGGTTGGCGATCAGCTGGATGATCGCGACGGCCATCAGGATGAGCATCAGCACGAACGACGCGGCGCTGGCGTAGCCGATCTGGCCCCGGTTGAATCCGGTCTGGTAGATGTACTGGACGAGCAGGTTGTTCGAGGTGCCCGGTCCGCCGTTGTTGAGGGAGACGAACAGCGGGTATTCCTTCATCGCGTTGATCGTGTTGAGCAGGATGACGATGAAGGACGTCGGCGCGATGCTCGGCAGCGTGATGCTGATGAACTGGCGCCAGGGGCCGGCGCCGTCGAGCGAGGCCGCCTCGTAGTACGAGGTGGGCACGTTCTTGATCGCCGCGATGAACAGCAGCATCGAGAAGGCCGTTCCCCACCAGGCGCCCGCCATCACGACGACGCCCAGCGACAGGTCCGCGTTCGACTGCCACGCGATCGCGTGCCCGCCGAGCTTCTCGATGACGTAGTTGATCAGTCCGAAGTTCTCACCGAACAGCCACCGCCACAGGACACCGACGACGATGGGCGAGATGAGCCACGGGATGAAGAAGACGACCCGGGCGATCGACGCGCCCTTGGCCTGCTTGCTGACCACCAGGTTGGCGATGAGGAGCGAGAGCACGAAGTTCAGCGGCACGACCAGCACGGTGTACAGCAGCGTCCGGAACAGCGCGTCGTAGAACGTGGAGTCCCCGAACAGGTTCGTGTAGTTGTCCAGTCCGACGAACTGGAACGCCCCCACACCCGTGTAGTTCGTGAAGGAGTAGACGAGCCCGATCACCGCCGGCCAGACGAAGAACAGTCCGAAGAGGACGACGTTGGCCGCGATGAGGACGAGCGGCGCGACGGTGTAGGTGCTGCGTCGCCTGGGCGGGCTCCCGGACACGTCCGAGGCGCGTTTTTTCATCTTCCTGACTCCGTGCTGGTGGATGGGATTGCCGGGGGCTCACACCATGAGCCCGGCGTGACCTGGGGCGCCCAGGGCGGGGCGGCGGTGTCTCGACCGCCGCCGCCCGGCCCTGTGACCTGCGATCAGCCGCCGACCTGCTGGTTGTAGCCGTCCACGATGTTCTGCAGGGCCTTGTCGGCCGACTGCTGGCCGTTGATCGCCTTGCCGAGCTCCGTCTTCGTCGGGTCCTCGGTGAGGCTCTTGCCCTTCAGCACCCACGCGGTCTGCGCGTTGTTGAAGTAGCCCGAGATCGGGGCGTACAGCGGGATCTCCTGGTTGTACAGCTTGAAGGCCGCCTGCGCCGCGTCCGAGGTGAAGGGGTACTTCGGGCTCAGACCGCTCTCGACCGGGAGGAAGCCCGAGGTCTCGACCAGCTCGGTGTACTGCTTCGGGTCGTACACCCAGTCCAGGAACTTCTTCCCGGCGGTGGCCGCGTCGCTGTTGTTGTTGAAGCCGACCATCATGCCGCCGCTGTTGACGTCACTGGCCTGCACCGGCTGCGCGGGGGTCGGGACGCTCGCCCACTCGAACTTCTTGATGCTGTCCGCGAAGGCGGCGACCTGCCACACGCCGGACCAGTAGGCGACGACGTCACCGCTCTGGAACATGGCGGACGGGTCGGCGCCGCTGGTCCACACCGACTTCGGCATGACCTTGTCGTCGTTGAGTCCGACGAAGTAGTTCACGGCCTTCTTGGTCGCGGCGTCGGCGGAGAACTTGCCGGAGGAGTCCGCGTGGACGTACTTCCCGCCCATCTCGTACACCATGGCGCGCAGCCGGGAGGGCGACTGGTCGAAGGTGAGGGAGTACTTGGCGCCGGTCTTCGCCCGGACCTTGTTGGCCGCCGCGATGAACTCGTCCCAGGTCCAGGTGTCCGAGGGCGAGCTCGGGACCTCGACGCCGGCCTTCTTGAACAGCGTCTTGTTGATGAACAGGCCGGACGCGGTGACGTCCGAGGGGATCGACAGCACCTTGTCGGACGAGTCCTTGGCAAGGAAGTTGCTGTTGATGTTGTAGCTCTTGTTGTTGGCGATGGAGCTGAGGTCGATCAGCTTGTTCGACCAGATCGGGTCGAGGGCCGGCACGTCGGCGACGTCGGGCAGGGAGTTCGCCTGCGCGGCGTTGTGCAGCTTCGTCGTGTAGCCGTCGTAGGGGACGTTGACGAGCTTGACGCTGACGCCGGTTTCCGTCTTGTACTGCTTCACCAGCTTCTTCCAGCCCGCGTCCTGCCCCGGAACCGTGGAGATCCAGAAGGTCAGCGACTTGGAGCTGCCGCCCGAGTCGGAACCCCCGCCGCAGGCGGAGAGCAGCAGGGCTCCTGCCGAGGCCACGGCAGCGAGGGGAAGCAGGCGGCGCATACCGCCGCGGCCGAGTCGGCGAGAGCGCCGCACACCCACAGTGGTCATCTTCGATCCCATTTCTTCGGAGGGACGGAGCACGGCGCCGACCAGGCGGCACGGGTGCATTTTGAAGGAAAAGTCACTTTCCGGGGGCGCGGCCTCGCCCGGCCGCATCGTCCACGCGGGGCGAGATCCCCGGCCGTCCTGGCCGTCACCGCACGGGCACGCCCTCATGCGGTTGCCGTACATCCTCGTGCACGGGCTGGGATGCTCGCCCCAAGCCGGCGTCCCGGCCGACTTAGAAAGCGCTTGTCCGGACATTGGCAGACCGAGTCGGAGGCCGTCAATCCTTCACCTGCGCGCCTTCGGTCACGTTTTGGACTCCCTTGGCCACGGCGAGCCGGGCGGCGCCCGCGACGGTGCCGAGATCGCCGATCTGGCTGCTGACCACCTCGGTGGGCCAGCTCAGCCGCCCCAGCTCGGCCCGGACACCGGGCAGCAGCTGCGGATCGGCGCCCGTGCTGCCGCCCAGCACGAGGAGTCCGGGGTCCAGCACGGCGGTCACGGCGGCGGCCAGCCGGCCCACGTCGGCGGCGTGCCGGGCGACGAGGGAGCGGGCGGGCTCCCGGCCCTGGGCGGCCAGCGCGAAGAGCCGGTCGGCGGTGCGCGGGCACGGGCCGTCGGCGGCCCGCCAGGCCTCGGCGGCCCGGCGCAGCAGCGCCTGCGAGCCCACGTAGGCCTCCAGGGCCTCCTGGCGGGGCTCCCGGTCGTCGTCCCAGGGGTAGGGCAGCCGGGCGAGCTCACCGGCGGCTCCGTTGGCGCCGCGCAGCACCTGGCCGCCGATGACGATGCCGAGACCGATACCGACGCCGATGCGCAGATAGCCGAAGGTGCGCCGGCCCCGGGCGGCCCCCTCGTGGAGTTCCGCGAGGGCCGCGCAGTTCACGTTGTTCTCCAGGTGGACGGGGACGCCCGGCGGCAGCGCGACGGACACCGCGTCGAAGACGGGCCCGGCCTTGGCGGTGGCCGGGCGCATGCCGCCGCGGGTCCGGTCGGGCTCGGTGACGTCACCGACGGCGACCACGATGGCCCGCAGCGGGGCCCCGGCGGGCAGCGCGTCCAGCGCCTCCCGGACGGCGTCGGCGGCCCGGACCCGGGGGGTGGCGGCCTCGGCCAGCAGGGTGCCGTCCAGGGCGCAGCCGCGCACCCTGGTGCGGGCCGGGCCGAGGTCGACGGCGAGCACCGAGCCGGAGGCGGGGCCGAGGCCGTACACGGCGGCGGAGCGGCCGGTGCCGCTGGACGCGGTGCCGGAATGGCTGGCCAGCCGGACCCCCTCCAGTTCCGCCACGGCGGCGGAGACCGTCGGCTTGGACAGGCCCGCGAGGCTCGCGAGCTGCGGCCGGGTGGCGCTGCCGGCCTGGGCGAGCACGGCGAAGACCGCGCCGGCGCTCTCGGTGAGGCGGGGGGCTTCAGCCACGACGTGTTCCACAGTTCCCCCAGGGGTCAGGGGCCGCGCTCCCCGGGTGGCGGGATGCGGCGATGCGATGCCCTCGTGTCGCGCGGTCCCGCCCTGCGGCGGTGTCCCGTTGATCGACTGCGCGACAACTCTTGACGCACTGTACTTCGTTAGTTAACTTCCTAACGAAGTACACGGTACTCGCCTGCCGTGCTCCGCAAGAAGCCCGTCCCGGGGCTTCCCGACTAGCTCAACTCCTGTTCGGCCAGGTGCGGTTCGCCCGCCGTCACGGCACAGTGCCATGCTCTTCGGCGCGCTTCGCCCAGACGACGAAAGAGGCTCCGTGCAGGACGCTCCTTCCTCCCCGCTCGTAGTCGGTATCGACGTGGGCGGCACCAAGACCCAGCTCCGCGCGCTCACCGGCGCGGACCCGGTCGCCGACCACGTCCGTCCGAGCACCGGCTGGCGGCCGCACGACCCGGCCGCCGCCGCCCACTGGCTGACCGAGCTGGTCCACGAGGCCCTGCCGGCCGGCACCCGCCCCACCGCGCTCGCCGTCGGCGGGCACGCCTGCGAGACCCCCCGCCAGTGCGCCGGCATCGCCGCCGCCCTCCGGGAGTCCCTGGACGTGCCCGTCCTCGTCGTGGGTGACGCGGAACTCCTGGTCCCCGCCGCCGGCCTGGACAAGGGCGTCGGCCTGGTCGCCGGCACCGGTTCGGTGGCCGTCGGCCGGCAGGCCGACGGCAGCCCCGTGCAGGTCGGCGGCTGGGGCGCGGTCCTCGGCGACGAGGGCGGCGCCGCCGGACTCGTCCGGGAGGCCGCGCGCGCCGCCTGGGCCGCACACGACCGCGGCGAGACCCCCGACGCGCTGGCGACGGGACTGATCGCCGCCTTCGAGGTGCCCGAGGTGCCCGCGCTGGGCGCCGCGCTGGAGAGCGCCTCGTCCGTCTCCTCGGAGTGGGGCCGGCACGCGCCGGTCCTCTTCGCCGCGGCGGACGCGGGCTCCCGGCTCGCCGAGGACGTGATCGCCGACGGCGGGCGCGCGCTCGCCGCCCTCGTCGCCCGGCTCGCCGACCGCGGTCTGGCCGTGGACGACGTGGTGGTCGCCGGCGGCACGATCCTCTCCCAGCCGCGCCTGTACGACGCCTTCGCCGCCGCGCTCGCCGACGCCGTACCGGGCGCCCGGCCGCAGCGGTTGCGGGTCCCGCCGGTCGAGGGAGCGGTGGCGCTGGCGCGTTCGATCCTGTGAGCACCCCGTCCCCGCCCGCCCGGTCCCGCAGCTGTGGACCACGGGCCGTTCGGCGCTGCGAACACGCAGGTCCAGGCCACATCTTCCTGTGAACCACCGAACTGTCGTTCAACTCCGGTCCATACGGCGGTCGTCGGACGATGGCCGCCGGGACACGGACCCGCCTTAGAACTTCGCTCGTTCGACACGTTTCCCACGCGAACCCACCCGCCCACGCACACCGGGCGCACCGGGTGTTCGTGCGAACTCCCGCCGGCCGCCGCGCCGCAGAACTCAAGAGAGGCACCTCCATGCCGTCACCTGCCGGGCACCACTCCTCCTCTCCGGCCCGTGGACTCGCCGTCGGCCGACGGGGATTCCTGAAGACCTCGCTCGGCGCGTCGGCGGGCATGGTGGCCGCCCCGACCCTGGTCAGCTGGCTCGCCGCCGCCGACGCCAAGGCCGCGACGGCCCTCGCGTTCGTCGACGACTACAAGACGAACATCAGCACCAACCTCACCGCCGACACCAACGCGGTGGTCCGCATCCTCGGCGGCTTCGCGCAGATATGGAAGACCGGTTCCGCCTGGAACACCGGCAGCGTGCTGCGTGCCGACATCCTGCGCGCCAACATGCGCTACTGCGCCCGTGTCACCACCCGGCGCACCGCCGCCGAGGCGAAGAAGGCGTTCCTGTACGACCGTCAGCACCAGAGCTACGCGATGATCGCCGGCCTCGGCCCGCTCGCCGACCTCTACAAGGCCGGCTCGCTCGCGGTCACCTCGATCACCAGCGCGCCCGACACCACCCCCGCGACCACGATCAGCGACGCCGTCCCGGCCGACGCCCCGGCGGGCTCCGCGCTCGGCGCGGGCTCGCACGACTCGGCGCTGGGCAAGGTGGCCACCCTGGTCGACACCGTGCGCGGCAACTACGCGTCCGGCAACCCGTCCAAGTACGCCTACCAGTACCCGCGTCCGTGGCGGATGAACGAGGACAGCGAGGTCGTCGACACCGGCACGACCGACGCCTTCGGCTTCCCGGTCTACGAGTCCGACGTGGTCGTCGCCCCGCAGCTGCTGCGCCAGCGCGGCACCTCCCCCACCGACGACGGCGGCTTCCCCTCCGGCCACACCAACGCCTTCCACCTGGCGGGCCTGGCCTACGCCTACGCGGTACCGGAGCGCTTCCAGGAGCTGGTCGCCCGCGCCCTGGAGCTCAGCGACACCCGCATCCTCGCCGGCATGCACAACACCGTCGACGTGATCGGCGGCCGCGTCATGGCCACCGCGCTGGCCGCCGCCACCCTCGCCGACCCGGCCAACGCCGACCTCAAGGCGGCCGCCCGCGCCCAGGCCCTGGCCTACTTCGAGGCGCAGACCGGCACCACCGCCGACACCCTGTACGCCTACGCGCACGCGGCCGGCACCGGCACCGACCCGTACGCCGACCGCGAGGCCAACGAGCGCGCGGCCACGCCCCGGCTGACGTACGTCCTGCAGCGTCAGGGCCGCGACCTGCCGCTCACCGTGCCCAAGGGCGCCGAGGTGCTGCTGGAGACCCGTCAGCCGTACCTCTCCGCCGAGCAACGCCGCGAGGTGCTGCGCACCACCGGTCTGCCCTCCGGGTACGTGCTCCTTGACGGCCCGGAGCAGTGGGGCCGCCTCAACCTGTTCGCCGCAGCGGACGGTTACGGCGCCTTCGACGCGGACGTCACGGTCTCCCTGGACGCGGCGGCGGGCGGCTTCGCGGCGGCCGACGCCTGGCGCAACGACATCGACGGGCGCGGCGGTCTCACCAAGCTGGGCACCGGCACGCTGACGCTGGCCGGCCGCAACCGGTACACCGGCGGGACCGTGCTGACGGCGGGCACCCTGGTCGCCGGTTCGGACGACGCGCTGGGCCACGGCGACGTCCGGGTGGCGGGCGGCACCCTGCGCGTCTCCGAGCGGGTCTTCGTGCGCGGGACGTACGCGCAGGACGCGGGCGCCCTGGAGGTCACCCTCGCCAAGGGCTGCAAGGCGCCGCTGACGGTGAAGCACCTCGCGGTCCTCGGCAAGGGCACCACCCTCGTGCTGAACCTCGGCACCGAGCACCCGCCGGCGGCGGGCAGCACCCTCGCCGTCATCGACGCACCGCGGCTGCGCGGCCAGTTCGACAAGGTGGAGCTGAACTCCGCCACGCTGCGGGCCGTACCCGTGTACACGGCGGACGGTCTGTCGGTACGACTCGTGAAGCGGTGACGCGCCCGGTGGCGGGAGCGGTGCGACAGTAGGGCCCATGACGGCCCGTGATCGCTCCCGTCACCGCGGGCCCGGCGTCCCCGCGGGGCGGATGATGGCAAGCGAACAGCAGTCGGTGCTCGAACCCGGCGTCCCCGAAGTCCCCGTCGGCCCCGGGCCCGCCCCGCGGCCCACCGCCGCGGGGCGGCTGCAGGCCGCCCTGCGGGCCCGCCGCCGGTGGCTGGTGCCGCTCCTCGTGGTGCTGCTGCTCGCCCAGATGGCGGCGGCGATGGTGACCACCGCCGTCCAGCAGACGCCCACCATCGACGAGCCGGTCTACGTGGCGACGGCCACCGACTACCTCCACGAGCACCGGCTGCGGTACAACCCCGAACACCCGCCGCTCGGCAAGCTGTTCATCATGGCGGGCGTCGCGGCAGCCGACCCGCACTACGACCCGGCGTACCGGGGCGACCAGGGAGAGGTGGGCCGGCATCTGCTGTACGCCTCGGGCAACGACCCCTGGCGGGTGATGTTCTGGGCCCGGCTGCCGGTGATCGTGCTGACGCTGCTGTTCGGTCTGGTCGCCTTCGCCTTCGCCCGGGAGATCCTCGGCAGGACCGCCGGACTGCTGGCCCTCGCCCTGTACTGCTTCTCCCCCGACCTGATCGCGCACGGCTCGCTGGCCACTCTTGACGTGCCGTCGGCCGGTTTCGTGCTGACGTCGGCCTGGCTGGTGTGGCGGGCGCGGCGCCGGCCCCGGCTGTATCTGCCCCCGGCGGGGGCCGCGTTGGGCGCGGCGGTGGCGACGAAGATGAACGCGCTGCCCGCGATCCCGGTGCTGGTGGCGCTGGCGGTGACGGCGGTGTGGGGCGGCCGCTCACGGCGGCTGCCGCGGGTGCTCACGGCGGCCGCGGTGGTCGCGCTGACGGCGGTCGCCGTCGTCTGGCTCTCCTATCTGGCCGTCGATCCCCGGCTGCGCTTCCAGGCCACCGTCCCGGTCCCCGCCATCCACGGCGCGCGCGGCCTGCTGGTCGATCTGATGCCCTTCCCGCAGGCCTACCGGGACGGTATGCGGCTGCAGTTCGGCCTGGAGGACTACCCCTGGCAGGGCTATCTGTTCGGGCACCTCTACACCGGCTCCCGCTGGTACTACCTGCCCGCCGCACTGCTGGTGAAGACCCCGCTCGGCATGCTCGTGCTGTGGGCGGCCGGCGCGGCCGCCATGGTGGCGGTACGGCGGCTGCGGCCGGCCACGCCCTATGTGCTCCTGCCGCCGGCCGTGCTGCTGGCCTCGGCGATGACCGGGTCGCGGGACTTCGGGACGCGGTACGCGCTGTTCATGCCGATGTTCCTGGCGGTGGGCGGCGCCTCGGTGCTCGCGCTGCGCCGGCGGTGGGTGCGGCCGGTGGGCGGGGCGCTGGTGCTGTTCGTGGCGGTGAGTTCGCTGCGCGCGTTCCCGTTCTATCTGCCGTACTCCAACGAGGCGTTCGGCGGTCCGGCGAAGACGCACCTGCGGCTGCACGACTCCAACGTGGACTGGGGGCAGGACCTCGGCCGGCTCGCCGACCGGTTGAAGGAGCGCTATCCGGGCGAGCGGATCTGGCTGGTCTACAAGGGCAGCGGCATCCCGGCGTACTACGGCATCCACGCCGCCGATCCCCGTAAGGTGCCGCCCGGGAGGGTGCACGGGCTGCTGGTCGTCTCGGACTCGTCGGTCGCCAAGGCACGGGGCAGGCTGGCCGAATTGATCGACAGCAGCCGTCCGGTCGATGATGTCGGCCATTCGATCACCATCTACCGGCGGTGACGTCCCCTTCTCCGGCGCTGTTCCCGCACACTCCGCGGGCGGCCGCCGGGCCGGTCCGGCCTGCCGCACACCCCCTGGTCACCACGGTCCGTGAGCTATGTTGAGTCCTCGTGGGAGACAAAGGAGGCGCTTCGGTGCCATCGCCGCAGCAGGCCCGTGCACAGGCGTCCGCGATCACCTCGGGCAAGACCGTGCCGGAGGCCGAGGCCGCGCCCACCTCCCAGCTCCGCGAACTCTTCGACGGCCCCCGGCTCTCCCCCGGGCAGCGGCGCATCGCGCAGTACCTGATCGACCACATCACCGAGGCGGCCTTCCTGTCGATCACCGACCTCGCCGAGCGGGTCGGGGTCAGCCAGCCGTCGGTGACGCGGTTCGCGGGCGCGGTCGGCTTCAACGGCTACCCCGCGCTGCGCGAGCGGCTGCAGTCGATCGCGCTGCGCACCCTGGCCGGCGGCACCGGGGCCGCCACCGAGCAGCGCAGCAACGAACTCCAGGCGGCCGTCGACGCCGAGATCGAGAACCTGGAGAACCTGCGCCGCGACTTCGCCGATCCGGACCGGGTGATCTGGATCGGCCGCGAGCTGTCCCAGTCGTCGCCGCTGACCGTGCTCGGACTGCGTATCTCCGTCTCGCTGGCGGAGTACTTCGCCTACGCCGCCCGCCGTATCCATCCCGACGTACGCCTGGTGACCCGGGGCGGCAGCGTGGCCTACGACTCGCTGCTGCAGTCCCGTGAGGCGGGCGGCACCTGGGTGCTGGCGTTCGGCATGCCGCGGCACGCCCAGGAGACGCTCACCGCGATCCGGGTGGCGCGCACCGCGGGCCTGCGGGTCGCCCTGGTGACCGACCTGGCGCTGGGCGCGCTGGCCGACGAGGCCGACGTCACCTTCAGCACCGGCATCGGGTCCCGCCTGGTCTTCGACACCTACGCGGCGCCCGGGCTGATGGCCGCCACGCTGCTCCAGGCCATGACCGACGCCGATCCCGAGCGCACCCAGGCGCGTCTGGAGGAGTACGAGCAGGTCGCCGAGCAGCACCAGTTCTTCCTCAAGGACTGACTCCGGGGCCCGCGGTCCGGCCGCCCCCACCCTCCCGCCACCTCACGCGTAGCGGACCATTCACCGCATTTCACGCATGAATGTTTTCATACGTCTTGCAAACCGGACGGCATATATAAATACTGCTCACGGATCACCCGGCACACTCCGGGCACGTTCCGCACGAGGACGCACCGCTCGCACCCGCCCCGAGAAAGCCGACGGACCGCCCATGCGCACGCAGCACCACCCGCAGTGCCGGCGGCCGACGCCCGGGGTCCCTGCACGGACACCCCCGCCGCCGTCTCCTACCCGCGTCGGCGCACGGGGTGTTCGAACGGGCATCGCTCGCGCGATCCGCCCGCGGCGGCTCCGGCCATCCCCTAGGCCGGAGCCGCCCTCACCCCCGTCGACCACCCTCACGACGCCGCCCACCCGGAAGCGATGATCATGACTCTGACGACGACCGCGCGCATCAGCCCCGACTGGCCCTGTCAGGTCAAGGCACCGGGCAGCTACGACTGGGAGCGTTCCGCCGCCAAGTGGCTGCGTGAGCTGGTGCCGGCCCGCTACGCCAGCTATCCGGCGATGCTCCGGCACCCCGTGCTGCTCGCCCGGCACGCGCAGATCCAGGTCCAGCACGAGATCCGGGTGGCCCGCACGGCACTCCAGACCGCGCGGGCCGAACTGCCCCTGCTGGGCCTGCCGGAGTCGGTCATCGAGCACACGATCAAGCTGTACGCGGCGGAGGTGCTGCAGCTCCAGCACATCGCGCGCAGCGTCCGCGTGGTCACCGAGGCGCTCGTCGGGCACAGCACCGGCCGCTGACCGGCCCCGCGACCACCGCCGGGTCCGCCACGGGAGTGATCGGATCCGCCTTTCTGTGCCATGCTCATCGCGTGACGAGCGAGCCTGCGCCTTCGGTCGGGAACGGCGCCGCCGCCGAGTCGGCCGCCCTGGCGAAAATCGTGGCCAGACAGCGCGTCGAGCTGGACCGGCTGCGCGAGGCCGCGGCGACCTCGGCCGTGCTGGAGCGGGCCAAGGGCGCGCTGATGGCGAGCACCGGCTGCTCCCCCGAGGCCGCGCACGAGCAGCTCGTACTCCGGGCCGGGACCGCCCGGCGCACGCTGCTGGAGGAGTGCTGGCTCACCCTCGGCGCCCTGATGCCGACGGCACCGCCCGCCGAACCCCCGTCCGCCGGCCCCGTCTCCCGGGAGACGCTCACCGCCCCCGGTACCGCGGAGACCCTGGGCCGCCTCGGCCTGGCGCTGGTGCGGGTCGGCTCCCCGCAGGACCTCGCCCACTGTCTGCTGGACCATCTGGCACCGGAGATCGGCGCCGACGCCGTGTTCCTCTACCGGCGCGGGACCGGCGACGGGCTCGAACTCGTCGGGCACGCCGGTGTCGACGCCACGCTCGCCGCCCAGTGGCACCGGATACCGCCGCTGTCCGGGATCGCCCCGCTGGAGGCGCTCAGGTCCGGGGAGCCGCTCTGGCTGGAGGACGTCGCCAAGGACCGGGAGCAGTTCCAGCTGATCGGCGAGTTCCCCGAGCGCTGGCCGTCCCGGGCCTGGCTGCCGGTGCCCGCCGGGACCGCCGCCCGGGTGGCCCTAGGCGTGCTGCGCCGGACCGCGGGCGTCTTCGACCCGGCCGCGCGGGAACTGCTGCGCGCCGTCGCCCGGCTCTGCGCCGGCCGGCTCGGGGCGCTCGGCGCACCGGCCGAGCCTGCCGCCGCGGACGTCTCCCAGGCGGTGCAGACCGTCCTGGACGCCCTGCCGGGGGCGGCGATCCTGCTGACCCCGCTGCGCACCCCCGCCGGCGAGGTGGAGGACTACCGCATCGACGCCGCCGCCCCGAACGCCGTCGACATCCTCGGCCGCGCCGGCCGGGAACTGGTCGGCACGAGCATCCTGGAGAGCTATCCCTCCGTCGCCGGCGAACCGCTGTGGCACGGGTACCTGAAGGCGCTCGGCGGCGAGCCGTACGAGGGCGAACCGTTCGTCTACGAGGAGGACACCGCCGGGGTGACCATGACCGCCACGTACTCGGTACGGGCGGCCCCGCTCGGTGACGGGCTGCTGGTGACCTGGCTGCGGCACGACACCGAGGAGCGGCAGGAACAGCGGCTCGCGGACATGCAGCGGCTGGGCAACCTCGGCTGGGCGAACTGGAACCTGATCACCCGTGAGACCGTCTGGTCGTCGCAGGTGTACACCATCCTGGGCCGCGACCCGGCCCGCGGCCCGGTCGCGCTGGACCGGCTGGCGGACCTCGTGCTCCCCGAGGACGCCCGGGCACTGGCCGGCGCCGTCGGCGAACTCACCCGCACCGGACGGTCCTTCGACGTGCCGTTCCGGATCAGGACCGGGAACGCCGTACGACACCTGCGGGCCGTCGCGGAGGGGGTGACCGCCGCCGACGGCGTGGTCGTCGAGGTGCACGGGTTCGTCCAGGACCTCACCGCGCAGCGCAGCGCCGAACTCGCCCTGGTGGACAGCGAACGGGCGATCCTGATGCAGCGCGGGATCCTACAGGCCGAACGGGCGCTGGCCGCCCGGCTCCAGCACGCGCTGCTGCCGCTGCCCAGCGGGCCGGTGCGGCTGTGCGGGCTGCGCGTCGAGGTCGCCTATCTGCCCGCCCAGGCGGGGACGCATGTCGGCGGCGACTGGTTCAGCGCCATCGAACTGCCCGACGACGCCGCGCTGTTCGTGGTCGGCGACGTGGCGGGGCACGGTGTCGACGCGGTCGCGACGATGGCCCAGCTCCGGTTCACCGCCAAGGGCATGGTGACCACCGGCTCCTCCCTGACCCGGGCACTGGCCCGCCTCAACTTCCTGCTGCTGCACTCGCGCGACAGCCAGTCCACCGCGACCCTCGTCCTCGCCCGGTACGAGCCCGCCGGGCGCCGGCTCGTCTGGGCCCAGGCCGGACACCTGCCGCCGCTGCTGGTGCGCGGCGGCGAGGTCCGCCGGCTCGACCGACCGGAGGGCATGCTGCTCGGGGCCAGCACCGACCCGGTCTACACGGCCGCCGAGTGCCGACTGGAGCCCGGCGACCGGCTGCTGATGTACACCGACGGCCTGGTGGAACGCCCCGGCGAGGACATCGACACCGGCCTCTCCCGGCTGGCCGACGCCGTCCGCACCGCCGGGCCCGGCTCCCTGGACGCGCTGCTCGACGCGCTGCTGGAGGGCGAACGGCGGGACGACGTGTGCGTGCTGGACATCCGGGTGCCGATGCCGGACGAGGACGGGTCCGGGGACGAGTCGGGATCCGGGGCCGGGGCCGGGGAGTAGCCGGACAACCGGACCGGTGCGGTGGAGCGGGCGCGGCCGGAGCCCAACGGCGGAGCGGGCGGGCCGGAGCGGTCATTCGTCGTTGCGGTGCCGCCAGTACCAGAACAGGCCCACCACGAGGGCCAGCAGGAACACGGCGGGCAGCAGCAGGCCCGGGATGCGGGAGCCGTTCATCGGCATGGCCTTCGGGGTCGTACGGTGCGGGCGCGGCGGCACTGGGCCGCCGGGTGGCTGCCCATCATGACGCCTGCTCAGCGCACGTTTCCCGGGGTTTTCCCGAGCTATTGCCCGGCGTTCGAGGAGCGGCTCAGCCGTCGGTGAGGCTGGTGCGGGACTCCAGGGACTGGCGGGTGTCGTCGCCGTAGACGCCGCGTTCGTCGCCGCTGATGCCGTACCAGATCTGGAAGCGTTCCACGGCCGCGGTGAGGGCGGTGTCGTAGGTTCCGGCGGTGGAGCCGTCGCGGTAGACGTCCGGGATCCGCAGCAGGCGTTGCTCCAGTTCGACGACCTCGGGGCCGGTGTCGCCCTGGCGGAGGGTGCCGGCGCCGTCGGGGTCCGCGGAGGTGTCCGAGGCCGGCGGGGTGGTGGCCGGTGCCGTGGTGGCGGACGGGGAGGCCTGGGCGGCCTCGGCGGTGCTCTCGCGGCCCGGCAGCAGGAGGGCGCAGCCGAAGCCGACCAGGGCGGCCGCGCCGACGGCGACCACGGCGGCGGCCCGGCGCAGTCCGGGCCCGAAGCCGAAGACCCGCGAGGTGTCGGCGCCACGGCCGTGGCCGCGCGATCCGGTGCGCGGGCCGTCGGTGACGGGCGGCAACTCCTGGGTCTCGTCCTCCGTGCCCGTGCCGGGCCCGTGGGGGGAGTCGAAGGCCTCGAAGTCCGCCGCGCCCCGCGGGCTCTTCGAGAGTCTGGCCTTCTCGTCGGCCTCCGCCTCCTCGCGGATCTCGCGCATCAGCTCCGCGAGCGCGTCCAGCCGGCGGGGGCGCAGGACCCGGACCGGTTCCAGGACCGGTCCGCGCTGCGGCTGCTCAGGGTCGGGCGGTGTCGACACACTGCTCTCCTTCTCCGTCCTGCGCGGGCACAGGTGTCCGCGATCCCCGAGAACACATACGCGAGCACCGGCCCACCGGTTCAGCCCGGACCCGGCGGACGGGAGACACGGGAGCGGCGGGAGGAGCGAGAGGGGCCGAAGTGCACTCAGTTCCCCCATCGGAGTGCACTGAGTGCCATGGGTCCGTTCGGAATGCTACGTTCGCGTCCATGAGCTCCAGCAGCACGGCGCCGTCCGAGAAGCCGCCCATGCGGGACGCCCTGGTGGCGGCGGCCTTCCAGCTCTTCCTGGAGCGCGGGTACGAGCAGACGACCGTGGACGACATCGTTGCCCTGGCGGGCGTGGGCCGGCGCTCCTTCTTCCGCTACTTCCCGTCCAAGGAGGATGTGGTCTTCCCCGACCACGAGGGCTGTCTCGCCGACATGACCGCCTTCCTCGCGGCGAGCGAGCCCGGGGCCGAGCCGGTGCGGCGGGTCTGCGACGCGGCCCGGCTGGTGCTGCGGATGTACGCGGAGAACCCGACGTTCTCCGTGCAGCGCTACCGGCTCACCAAGAAGGTGCCGGGGCTGCGCGCGTACGAGCTGTCGGTGGTGTGGCGCTACGAGCGCGCGCTGGCCGAGTACCTCCGCGGCCGTTACGCCGGCCGCCCGGACGGCACGCTGCGGGCGGACGTGGTGGCGGCGGCCGTGGTCGCGGCGCACAACAACGCGCTGCGCTCCTGGCTGCGTTCGGACGGGCAGGGCGACGCGGGCGCGACGGTCGACCACGCCCTGGGGTACGTGCAGTCCGCGTTCGGCACCGACCCCGCCGCCCCGGCACCCGCCCCCTCCCCCGCGCCCGCCGTGCTGTTCGGCGGTGGTCCGGCGGAGCATCCCGACGACGTGGTCGTGCTCGTCTCCCGGCGCGACGCCCCGCTGTGGCGGGTGGTGCAGGAGGTCGAGACGGCGTTCGGCCGCGCCTGACCGTCCCGCGGCACTCCGCCGACGCGCATCACCGGGCCAAAATTGGGGTACTCAGTGCCTAGACGCTTGGCACTGAGTGCCATACGCTGTCGGCGTGCACGGTGGCACGGCGAGCCGGGCACAGGCGTGCCCGGCCGGGTCCGGGCACGCGGGATTCGGGATTCCGGGCGAACGCAGGGAGTTGACCAGCGTGTATCACCACTCGGCGAGCGCCGCGCAGTCGGCGGTCGGATTCGCGACGGGCGTCCTCGACCCCGCCCCGGCGGACCGTCACAAGGACGCCATCGTCTTCCAGCGCTGCACCTGGTGCGGCACCGCCATGTACCACCGGCTGCTCTGCCCGGTCTGCCAGGGCAGCGAACTGCGCACCGAGCGCAGCGAGGGCACGGGCACGGTCCGCCACGCGACGGTGGTGCACCGCAACACGCCCGCCGCGCGCAATGTGTCGCTGATCGAGATGGCGGAGGGGTTCGTCGTGCGGGGCCGGGTCATGGGCCCGGCAATGGGCATCCACAGCGGCGACCGCGTCAAGCTCTCCACGGCCAAGGACCCGGTCCGGGGCGAGCCGGTCTTCCAGCTGCTCGACGAGCCGTACCGCGCCTGGAGCTGACGGCCGGAAACCCGGTGTCGGAAACCCGGTTGCGCGACGGCCGGCCACCCGGGCGAAGATGCCTCCCATGGACGATGCATCAGCCCAGGTGGCCGCCGCGATCGCGGGCGAACTGCGCCTCATGGACCCCGAGGTGCGCGCCTCCCGCGAACTGGCCCGCGAACTCCTCGACCCGGAGTTCGTCGAGGTCGGCGCCTCGGGCCGCCGGTTCACCTACGAGCAGACACTCGCCGAACTCCCGGACAAGGCGGGCGCGTCGCAGGACGGCCCCCGGTACGAGCCCTCCGGCATGACCGGGGTCGAACTCGCCCCGGGCCTCGTCCTGGTGACCTTCGACGCCCGCCTCGGCGACCGCCGCTCCCGGCACAGCTCCCTGTGGCGCAGCCGGGACGGCGGGACCGGCTGGCGCATGTACTACCACCACGCCACGGTCGTACCGCCCGGCGTCGAGTAGGCCCCGCGATGGCGGACGTCGTGGTCGTGGGCGCCGGGATCCTCGGCGCGTCGGTGGCCTGGCACCTGGCGTGCGCGGACGTGCCGGTGACCCTGCTGGAGCGCGGACCGGGCCCGGCGGCGGGAGTCACCGGGGACTCCTTCGCGTGGATCGGGGGCGCCTCCGGCGACTGGCCCGGGGGCGCCGCGGATCTGCGCGGATCGGTCCTGGCGGACTGGCGGCGGCTGGAGTCCGAGGTGCCGGAGGTGGCCGTGCGCCGCACCGGCTCGCTCACCTGGCCGGCGCCGTCCGGTTCCGGCACGGATCGGCACCGGCTCCCCGAGGGCAGGTACCGGATCGGCCGGGCCGCGATCCAGGCCCTGGAGCCGCGCCTGCGCACACCCCCCGACACGGCCGTCCACACGCCGTCCGACGCGGGCGTGGACCCCGTCGCCGTCACGGCGGCGCTGGTGCGGGCGGCACGGGCGCGCGGCGCCCGGGTCAAGTACGGGGCGTCCGCCGTGACACTGCGGACCCGCGCCGGGCGGGTCACGGGCGTCGACACCGGGGCCGGGTTCCGGCCCGCCTCCGTCGTCGTACTGGCCGCGGGCACGGGCGTCGTCGAACTGGCCGCGCCCCTGGGCGTCGGCCTGCCGGTCGCCGGCTCGCCCACCCGGCTGCTCCGGCTGACCGCGCCCCCGGGACTGGTCCGGGGCATCGTGGCCGGGCCGGATTTCGAGGTGCGCGAGGTGAGCGCGGGGCGGCTGCTGCTGACCCATGCGACGCCGAGCGCGGAGACGGCCGCCGCCCTCTTCCGCGCGGCCTTCGAAGGCGCCGGGGCCGGGGAGTGCCGGATCACCGGCTCCCGGGTCGGCGTCCGTCCCGTGCCCGAGGGCGGCCCGCTGATCGGCCCGCTCACGCCGGACGGTGCCGCGTACCTGGCCGTCGCCCACTCCGGCGTCACCCTCGCCCCCACCGTCGGCCGCCTGGTCGCGGCGGAGCTGACCACCGGCCGTCCCGCCCCCGAGCTCAACAGGTGCCGCCCTCCCCGTACTTGACCAATCCCTCCCCCCTCACAGGCAACCCACAGACTCTCCTCCCCGTCCTCCGGAACGCGAGGGGCCCCCGGGACTTCCGGGGCGCCCCGGCTCGCCTTCCTAGGAGGGGAACATTGGTCCGTACCCGGCGCATATGGGTCACCGCGGCGGCGGTGCTCGCGCTCGCGGGAGGAATGTCAGGGACCGCCGCACAGGCGCGGGAGGCACCGGTCGCGGCGGCGGCCGGGACGAAACTGCCACCGGGGTGGCGCATCGACGAGGGAGGATCGGCGCCGCAGTTGGTGTGGCGGTCGGGCAGACGGGTGCCGATGGGTGATGCCCGGGTGGAGTTCCGGGCGGGCGGACGGCTGTTGGGGGTCCCGAGGCCGGAGCGGGACGGGCACGGTTTCCGGCTCGGTCTCGACGGCGCGCGGCCCGGTGGCCTGAAGGATCTGCAGGTCTGGTCCGGCGGACGGCGGTTGGACACCGGTCCCTCCGAGGACACGGCGCCGAGGTCGGCGGCCCGGCCCCCGGCTCCGCTGCCCGCCGGCCGGGTGGACCCGGGCAAGCCGGGCTCCTACCGGACGACCACCGGCTCGTACCGGCTCAGGTCGGTGCGCCTGCCGGGGTTCCCGGTCCCGGTCGAGATGAGCGCCGTGGTGGTCGCGCCCACCGGGATCGCCGGTCCGCGCCCGCTGGCGCTGTTCCTGCACGGCCG
Organism: Streptomyces sp. NPDC090088; assembly: GCF_044747345.1. Lineage (NCBI taxonomy): Bacteria > Bacillati > Actinomycetota > Actinomycetes > Kitasatosporales > Streptomycetaceae > Streptomyces > Streptomyces sp. NPDC090088. The sequence continues at coordinate 214,391 of NZ_JBIVDZ010000004.1, forward strand.
CCACGGGACCTGCTACAAGCCGCAGGGCGGCGACGACGACGTCTCCGGCGCCTGGCCGTGCCCGGCCGGGACGCTGCCGATTCCGAGCCACCGGGGTTACCTCCGCGACCAGCGGCTGCTGGCCTCCCAGGGCTATGTGACCGTGTCGATCTCGGCGAACGGGATCAACGGCCAGGACTGGCAGGCCGAGGACGGCGGCGCCCAGGCCCGTTCGTCGCTGATCCGGCTGCACCTGGCGCGGTGGGCGGACTGGGCGCACGACCCGCGGCACGCGCCCCGGATCGTGCGCGAGGCACCCCGCGCCGACCTGTCCCGGGTGCTGCTGATCGGCCACTCGCGGGGCGGCGAGGGCGTGAACCGGGCCGCGCTGGACAGCCTGTACCCGCCGCCCGCCGACCAGGACGGCTACCACGGGAAGGTCCGCTGGCACATCAGCGGCACCGTGCTGATCGGTCCGACCGTCTTCGGCCAGAACCCGGTGCCGGACGTGCCGTCGGTCACGATCCTGCCGGGCTGTGACGGCGATGTCTCCGACCTCCAGGGCGAGGTGTACGTCGACGGCACCCGCGCGGTCAGCGACGGCAAGGCCCTGCACAGCGCGGTCTACGTGATCGGCGCCGACCACAACTTCTTCAACACCGAGTGGACCCCGGGGCAGGCGCAGGCCCCGGCGGAGGACGACTTCTACGACGACCCGGACCACCGGGACCCGGTGTGCTCGCCGGGGGCCGCGACCCGGCTCACCGCCGACCAGCAGCACCGGGCGGGTTCGACTTACATCGCGGCGGCGGCCCGGCTGTTCGTCGCGGGCGACGACCGGGTGCGTCCGCTGCTGGACGGTTCCGGGCGGCGGGCGCCGTCCGCCGACCCGGCGCGGGTGCTGACCCACGCGGTCGGCGCGAACCGCGGTGCCGGGTTCCTGCCGGACGGCAAGGTGACCGTGACCGGCGGCCGGCTGTGCTCGGCGGTCGACCCGGATCCCGCGGTGGCCTGTCTGGGCGAGGGCGCCAAGGGCGCCTCACCGCACTTCGCGCAGTGGGCTACGGCCCGGGAGAGCGGCCGGCACGCGATCGCGCTGCGCTGGACGTCCGCCGGCTCCCCGACGCGTGTGCGGCCGGCCCGGCCGGTCTCCCTGCGCTCGGCCGAGTCGCTCGCGCTGCGGGTCTTCGTGCCGCCCGACTCCCGGGGCACCCGGCTCGACGTGTCCGTCACCGACGCCCACGGGCGCAGGGCGACACTGGGCCGGGTCCAGGTCGACGGACTGCCGGGCAGCGACCGCACCGCGTCCTACTGGGCGCGGGAGCTGCGCGTACCGCTGACCGCCGCCCGCGCAGCCGGAGTGGACCTGGGCTCCGTCAAGTCCCTTGAGCTGACACCGCGTTCGGGATCCGGGCAGGCCTGGCTGATGGACGCCTGGGGCTGGCGGCCGGGCACCCCGGCGGTCCGGGCGGCGGCGCTGCCGCGCGTGGACGTCGGCCGGGTCACGGTCGACGAGGGCGACTCGGGTGTGCGCACGTACCACGTTCCGGTGCGGGTGTCCGGGCACGGCAGCGGCCGGGTCCGGGTGTACGTCGTCGACCCGGCGACCGGCACCGCGAAGGACCGTGTGGTCACCGCGCGGCCCGGCGGCCATGACGTCGACGTCCCGGTCGAGGTGCGCGGCAACACGCGCTTCGGCACCGACGTGTCGTACGACGTACTGGTCAAGGCCGTGCACGGGACCGTGGTCGGCTCCTACCAGGGCGGGCTGACCGTGCGCAACGACGACCCGGCGCCCACGGTCACGGTGACCCCGCTCGCGGGCGAGGTGACCGAGGGCTCGGCCCTGAAGTGGCGGATCTCGCTGTCGGAGGCCGCGGACACCGACATCGCCTCGCTGTTCGTCCCGGTCCCGGTCACCGGCCCGGAGCTGTCCACGAAGGACGTCGACCCGCGCTGGCTGGCCGACGCCTCGGGCGCGGAGCCGGACCCGGAGCGGCCGCTGTCCAAGGTGGAGGGCCTCTACCTCTGGCTGGACGTCCCCGCCGGTCGGACAAGCCTGGACGTGACCGTGCCCACGGTGAAGGACCAGGTCAGGGAGGACACCGAGACGGTGACCTTCCAGCAGACCGATGACGAGGGCAGCCCGCTGCCGGGTGGCCTGGTGCTCACCGGCAGGGTGCTGGACGCCCCGTAACCGCACGCGCCCTGGGGAGGCGGCGGCCTCCTCAGGGCGTCAGGGTGACCCGGATGCCGACCGTGCCGTCGGCGCCGCGCCGCAGCCGGCTGCCGAGGAGGACGAAGCGGCCGGCGATGCCGTACTTGCGGGCGATCAGCTTGCGGTAACGGGCGGCGGTGGCCGCGTCGGTGATCTCGGCGGTGGCCGCGACCGGGTCGCCGGCGGCGTTCCCCCGCACGTCGCAGGGGCCGACCGTGACCTCGGCGCGGCGGCGGATCCGCTTGACCTTGAAGCTGTCGGCCACCGTCCAGACGCCGAGCGCGTCCCCGTCCCGCACCACCCACACCGGGGTGGGGACGGGTGTGCCGTCCTTGCGGTAGCTGGTGACCAGCAGGTATTTGCCGGCGCCGAGCCGGTCGAGGTCCGTCCCGGTGGTGTCGTCCATGGCGGAAGTCTAGGCGCCGGTGGGCCGTTCGAGCAGGTCGAGGTAGCGGCGGGCGAAGAGATAGGCGTCACCGGGCCAGCGGGCCGAGAGATAGCCGCCGTCCTCGACGACGAAGGCGGGGGTGTCGTCGTTCGCGGTGCCGCGCCGGGTGAGGACGCGGGGGCCGCGCTCGAACTGGGCGGCCGGGTCGGCGAGGGCGGCCCGCACCTCGTCCTCGACGTAGGCGGGGTACGTGCGGTAGTAGCGGCCCAGGCGCCAGGCGGTCGTCAGATAGGCGGTGCGTTCCATGTACTTGGGCAGGCAGGTGGTGCGGCGGCCGGACAGGACGCTGCGGCCGGTGGCCGGGTCCTGGGTGCGGGCGAGGACCAGTACGCCGTGGCAGATCGCGCCCACCGGGCGGCCGAGCGCCCAGAACCGGCCGACGGTGGCGCGGAGTTCGGGCGAGCCGAGGTACTGGCGCATGCCGGGCGCGTGCCCGCCGGGCAGCACCAGCCCGTCGAAGCCGCCGGCGTCCAGACCGGCCCACGTCACCGTCCCGGTGAACTCCGGTGCGGCGGTGAGCTGTTCGTAGAACCGCTTGGGTTCGTCCTCGGCGCCGAGCTGTCCGAACAGGACGCCGGTGAGCAGCCTGGGGTCGGCGGCGGGCCGGGTCCCGGCGTGTTCGGTGGCGAACACGACCTCGTGACCGGCCCGGGTCAGCAGCCGCCAGGGCACGGCCACTTCGGTGACGTCGAAGTCGCGGTCGGGGAGCGGCATCAGCACACGCATGCGGCCATGATGGCAGCCGGGCGCGCGGCCGCTCAGGCCAGTGCCGCCGCCATCCGCCGTACGGCCTCCGTGATGATCTCCGGGGAGGTCGCCAGGTTGAACCGCACGTGCCCGGCGCCGCCCGTGCCGAAGGGGATCCCGGAGTTGACGGCGACCCGGCCGCGCTCCAGGAAGACCTCGGCTGGGTCGTCGCCCAGGCCGAGGGCGCGGCAGTCGAGCCAGGCGAGGTAGGTGGCCCGGGCGGGCCGGTACCGGATGCCGGGCAGGTGGCGGTCGAGCAGGTCGGCGAGGAGCCGCCGGTTCTCGTCGAGTCCGGCGAGCAGCGCGTCCAGCCAGGCGGTGCCGTCGGTGAGGGCGGCGGTGTGGGCGAGGACGCCGACATGGCTCGGGCCGTGGCTGACCTCCTCCGGCAGCCGGGCGAGGTCGGCGGCGGCCCCGGGTCCCGCGATGGCGAGCGCGGCCTTGAGGCCCGCGAGGTTCCAGGCCTTGGACGCCGACATCAGCGACAGCCCGCGCTCCGCGCCCGGCACGCTCAGGAAAGGCACGAAGTCGACTCCCGTGGCGGTGAGCGGGGCGTGGATCTCGTCGGCGACGACCCGGACGCCGTACCGCTCGGCGAGGGCGGTCACGGCGGTGAGTTCGGCGGCGGTGTGGACGGTGCCGGTCGGGTTGTGCGGGCTGCACAGCAGATAGGCGGCCCGCCCGCCGCCGAGCCCGCGGAAGGTGTCGGCGAGGACGTCGAGGTCGATGCGTCCGTCGGCGCCGAGCGGGGCCTCCACCACCCGCCTGTCCAGGTGGCCGACGAACGGGTAGAAGGGCGGGTACACCGGGGAGTTGACGACCACCGGGTCGCCGGGCCCGGTGACCAGCCGGAGCATCTCGACGACCCCGAGCATCACATCGGGGACGATCGCGGTGCGGGCCACATCGAGTCCGTCCCAGCCCCAGCGTTTCGCGGCGAACGCGGCGAGCGCCTCGGCGTAGGCGGTGCCCGCCGGATAGCCGGTGTCGCCGCGTTCCATCGCCTCCGTGACCGCGCGGACGACCGCTCCGGCGAGCGGCACGTCCATCTCCGCCACCCACACCGGGAGCACGTCCGCCGGGTAGGTGCGCCATTTCATGCTCGTGCGACATCGCAGCCGGTCGAGGGTGAGGGCGCGCAGCGGGTTCGGCTCGGCCGGGCTCTCGTGCGGAATGCTGGTCATGACGTCAAGATAGGCGGCGGTGCCCGGCCCGGGAACGAGGCGGACGGCCACGTCGTACTGCCACGGGATCGCAAAGATCACCGGCGCTGTGAACGCCTCCGCGCCCGCCCCCGTATGAAGAGCAGGGCGCTCGACGACCGGAGGGCCCCGCGGTGCAGGCACCGCGCGTTCGGGGTTTCGGGAGCCATGGATGAGGCACGCACGACGACGGGTCGTCCGGCGGGGGACACAGCTGGCGGCGGTCGGCGGACTCCTTCTGGGAGGCGCGATGGTCACCACGGCCATGGCGAGCGAGACTCCCGGCACGTCCGCCGTCCCCTTCAGCTCCGCGACGGAGGCCGGTGACACCGGCGCCTCGCTGGTCGCCACGCTCGGTACGGCCCGTACGGCGGGCAGCTGGATCGGCGCCGACGGCAAGCCGGTGGTCGCGGTGACCGACGAACGGGCCGCGGCGATGGTGAAGCGGGCGGGTGCCGAGCCGAAGCTGGTCTCGCACAGCATGAACGAGCTGAAGGCGGCGACCGCGACGCTGCGGGCGGCGCCGAGGGTGGCCGGGACCGCGTGGGTGGTGGACTACCGGACCAACCGGGTGATGGTGGAGGCCGACAGCACGGTCTCCTCCTCGGACTGGTCGGATCTGAGCCGGGTCGCCGCCGGCATCGGCAGTTATGTGCAGATGCAGCGCTCCGAGGGGAAGTTCACCACCCGGCTGAACGGCGCGCAGCCCATCCTGTCGACGGGCGGCCGCTGTTCGGCGGGGTTCAACGTCACCAACGGGACGACCGACTTCATTCTCACCGCCGGGCACTGCGGTCCGGCCAAGACCATCTGGTTCGACGAGGGGCAGGGCAACAACCAGCAGGTCGGCACCACGATCGACACGCAGTTCCCGGGCAGCGACTTCTCCCTGATCCAGTACGCGAACGGGAAGGCCGGTGACAACGCCGACGTGGTCGCGATCGGCAACGGCCAGGGGGTGCGCATCACCGGGTCCGCCGATCCGACGGTCGGGCAGAAGGTGTTCCGCAGCGGTTCCACCAGTGGTCTGCACGACGGCACGGTGACCGCGCTGAACGCGACCGTCAACTACCCCGAGGGCACGGTCACCGGGCTCATCCAGACCAATGTGTGCGCCGAACCGGGCGACAGCGGCGGTCCGTTGTTCTCGGAGGGCATCGCGCTGGGCGTGACCTCGGGCGGCAGCGGTGACTGCACCGTGGGCGGGGTGACGTTCTTCCAGCCGGTGACGCGGGCGATGGCCGCGCTGAACGTGCAGCTGATCGTGTCGAAGCAGGCGGCGGCCGGCGCGCAGAGCGGCGCTCCGACGCCCTCGACCTCGGCCACCCACAGCGCGATCGCGCCGAGCGCGGCCTCGCCGGGGTCGGCGGCGCCGGTCGGTACCTCGGACGGGACCGGCCTGATCGCCCGGCTCACGGACACCCGCAACGTCGGTCCGGGTCTGCTGGTGGTCGGGGGCAGCCTGGTCGCCCTGGTCGCCACCCGCTTCATCCGCGCGGAGCAGGACCGCAAGGCGTACCAGCGCTACTACTCGGCTACTTGGGGCTGACGGAGAGGGCCGTCCGGCGAGGGCCGGCGGAGGCCTACGAGAAGGGCACCCGCTCCTGCGGGTGCCCGGGACGGGCGGTCAGGCCGCCTGGTCCGGCTGCTACGGGGTCACTGCCGCCCATTCGAGGACGAGCCGCTGGTACTCCTCGCGCTGCTCGGTGCTCAGTGTCCCGCCCGACCGGAGCCACAGGGCCCGGATCTCCTCGTTGACCTCGTCGGCCGATCGCTCGGTGACGGCTTCAACAGTGGTGGACATGGTGTGAAGCATATGCCGATCGACGTGAAGGCGCCGTGAGTAAGTACGACCGATACGGACATACCGGACCGTGTTACTCATCACGTCAATGTGTCAAGCGGAAGCGGGAGTTCGATGCGGAACGGTGGCGGCCGTCCGGGCGGACACGGCAGTTCAGCCGTCGGCCCCGCCGAGCACCAGTACCTGGATCGCCAACACGGCGGCGCCGCGCGCCCAGTCGTGGAAGTCGGAGACCTTCGTCTCCAGCCGGACCGGCGCGGCCAGCGGGTGCCGGTGGGCGCGCACGGCGTCCAGCACCGTGTCCCCGGCCACGTCCATCAGGCCGACCCCCTCTCCGGCCAGCAGGATCTTCTGCGGCAGCACGAAGTTGGCGATCTGCGCGAGCAGCGTGCCCAGCGCCCGGCCGGCCTCGCCGATCACCCGCGCGGCCATCGGTTCGCCCTCGGCGGCGCCGGCCAGGATCTCCTCGTAGGACGCGTCCCGGCCGGTGGCGGCCCGGATCTGGTAGCGGATGCTGGGGATGGTGAGCAAGGACACGGCGCTGCCGCGCCCGCCCTCGGGGGTGAGCGGGCCCAGCGGGTCGATGATCCAGTGCCGGCCGAAGCCGCGGTCCTCCTCGGCGTAGGGGACCCGCTTCCCCCCGAGCACCAGCCCGTAGCCGATGCCCGCGCCGATGGTCAGCACGACGAAGCGGTCCAGTCCGCGGCCGGCGCCGAACCAGGTCTCGGCCTCGACCAGGGCGGCCACGTCGTTCTCCACGACCACCGGCAGCCCGGTGCGCTCCCGGACCAGCTCGGCCAGCGGGACGTCACGCCATCGCAGGTACGGCGACTCGCCGACCACCGCGTGGTCCCGCACGAACCCGCCGACGCCGATGCCGATGCCGGCCACGGTGGGGTGCCCGGCGGCGAGCCCGGCCGTCATGGCGGCCAGCAGGTCGGCGACCTGCTCGGGGTCATGGCTGGTCAGGGGCTGGTCGAGGCGGGCGACGATGTCGCTCCTGAGGGAGGTGACGACGCCGTACACCATCTCGTCGGTGATCTTGAAGCCGAGGAAGGAGCGGGACTCGGCAACCACGTCGAGCGGCTGCGAGGGGCGGCCCTGGCGCGCCTCCGCCGGTGCGCCCGCCCAGGGGGCCTCCACGAGCAGGCCGGACTCGATGAGCGGCTTGGTGAGGCGGGTGAGGCTGCCCTGGGAGAGCCGGAGCCGGCGGGCCAGCTCGGTGCGCGACAGCGGGCCGTGCACGAGCACCTCGATCGCCACGGAGCGCTCCGCGGGGCTCAGGGGCAGCCAGTCGCTCACGGGATCCCTTTTCTTCCGGACCTGAAGTAACCCGGCCACCCTACTGTGCGCCGGGTGCGCCGCAGAAGCGCCCTTGTGCGGTCTTTCCTACTTCCTTCCGCCCCTTGACGGGGAGATTCTTCCGAAGCAAAAGTAACCACCATGACTTTCTCACTCGGCATCGTCGGCGCCGGTCAGTTCTCCGGCCAGTTCGCCACGCTGTTCCAGGCCCATCCCGGCGTCGGCGACGTGTACGTCACCGATCTGCTGCCCGAGCGGGCGGAGCAGCTCGCCGCCGCCCAGAACCTGGCGGGCACCTTCCCGTCGTACGAGGCCATGCTGGAGTCGGCGGACGTCGACGCGGTCGCCATCTTCACCCAGCGCTGGACGCACGGCCCGCTGGTCCTGCAAGGCCTGAACGCCGGCAAGCACGTGTACTCGGCGGTCCCCATGGCGATCACCACCGAGGAGATCGCGGCGATCATCGACGCGGTCAAGGCGACCGGTCTGACGTACATGATGGGCGAGACCAGCCAGTACAACCCGGCGACCGTGCACGCCCGCAACCAGATCGCCGAGGGCGCCTTCGGGCGGCTGTTCTACGCGGAGGGCGACTACGTCCACGACATGGACCTCGGCTTCTACGACGCCTACCGCTACAGCGGCGGCGAGAACTGGAAGTCGACCGCCAGCTACCCTCCGCTGCTCTACCCGACGCACGCGGTGGGCGGGGTGCTCGGCGCCTGGCAGACCCACGCGGTGAGCGTGTCGGCGATCGGCGTCACCGACGACCGCGGCGACGGCGTCTTCGACAAGGACGTCAGCCAGTTCGGCAACGACGTGTCCAACGCCACCGCGCTCTTCGAGGTGGCGGGCGGCGGGTCGTTCCGTACGAACGAGTTCCGGCGGGTCGGCTACCCGTCCCACATCCGTGAGTCGCGCTTCCGGTTCTTCGGCACCGAGGCGAGCATGGAGCAGCTGGCGACGGTGGCGCTGTGGCAGGACAAGAAGGGCGTGAAGGACATCAGCGAGCTGCTCGAACCCAAGCCCACGATGTCCCCGGACGACCCGTCGCTGCGGCACATCGCGCCGGAGCTGCGGGCCGCGTTCACCTCCGGGTCGGCGCCGGTGCACGACCGGGAGCGGCTGCCGCGCGAGTTCGACACCCTGCACAACGGGCACGAGGGCAGCCACCACTTCCTGGTGGACGACTTCGTGACGGCGGTCAACACCCGCACCCTGCCGACGGTGAACGCGTGGGTCGCCGCCCGCTACACCCTGCCGGGCATCGTCGCGCACGAGTCCGCGCGGCAGGGCGGGGCCAGGCTGGAGATCCCGGACTTCGGGGACGCCCCGGCGAGCTGAGCCGGGGCGCCGGCCGGGGCCGGGTGCCGTCAGGTGCCCGGCTTGCGGCCGTACACGTAGACGTCGTCGCCGGTCTTCAGCAGCGACCAGTACTTCTTGGCGGTGGTGGTGGTCATGTTGACGCAGCCGTGCGAGCCCGGCGGGTTCCACATGCTGAGACTCACCGAGTGGAAGGCCTGGCCGCCGTCGAAGAACTGGCTGTAGGGCATCGGCACGTTGTAGACCGACGAGACGTGGTCGATGTCACGCCAGTAGATCTTCTTCAGACCGGTGCGGGTCTCGAAGCCGTCGCGGCCGGTACGGACCGGGACCGGGCCGTAGACGAGCTTGTTGCCGTCCTGGATCCAGCTCAGCTGGAGGGTGAGGTTGACGCAGGCGATGCGCCCCTTGTTGGTGGGGCACTTGCGGTCCTTGTTGGGGTTGTTCCCGACGGCCTTCTGCTTGTTCATCAGGTCCATCACGCCCCAGGTGACGGACCCGGCGTAGCCGACGGCGGGGGTGATGCCGTGCTTGTTCTGGAACGCCTGGATCGCCTTGCAGTCGGCCGTGGACTGCTTGCCGTCCACCGGCCGGCCGAGGAACTTCTCGACCTGCTTCTGGTACGGCCCGGCCTGCGTGGTGCAGCTCGCGGCCTGCGCAGGGGCGGCGGTGACGGCGAGCGCGAGCGGCGCCACAAGACCCGTGACACCGAGCACTACGGCACTTCGTCTACGTATGTCCCCCATATGATGTATGTCTCCTTTTCCTGTGCTGTGGTCTCGTCGTACTTGACCGCCCGATGCGCGGCATTGGTTGTAGCCCCGGGCGGGCTGTGACGAAACGGTTAACTTACCCGTCGCGACCGCCCCGGCCGCATCGGTCCACTTACCCGGAAGTGGCCCGCGCCACAGCGTCGTGGCCGACCTAGTGTGCGGGTCATGCACCCCGCACTCGCCGCCGATCTCGCCCGGCTTCCCGAACTCCTCCAGTCCGCCCGCGACGTGGCCGCCCGTGCGGCGGCCGGGTCGGCCGAGCGGCCGGTGGCCGTACTCGGGCCCGCACCCACGCGGGCGGCGCTGCCCGAGCGGGGGGAGGGCGGGGCCGGCGCGCTGGCCCGGTTCACCGAGCGGTGGGCGCCGGGAATGTCCGCCTCGGCCGGGCCACGCTACCTCGGTTTCGTCACCGGCGGTGTGACCCCCGCCTCCCTCACCGGCGACTGGCTGACCTCGGCCTACGACCAGAACCTGTCCGGCGACGCCGGTTCCTGGGGTGCCGCCCTGGAGCGCGAGACCGTGTCCTGGCTGGCCGAGCTGTTCGGGCTCGGCGAGGCGCACAGCGGGGCGTTCGTGACCGGCGCCACGATGTCGAACACGGTCGGCCTGGCCATCGCCCGGGAATGGCTCGGCGAGCGGCTCGGGGTGGATGTCGCCCGGGCCGGGGCCGCCGCGCTCGGCCCGGTCGACGTGCTCTCCGGCAGCCCGCACTCCAGCGTCGGCAAGGCGCTGTCGGTGCTCGGCATCGGCCGGGACCGGCTGCTGCCGGTGCCGCTGCTGCCCGGCGGCCGGGAGGCGGTGGACGTGACCTCGCTCGACGCGGCGCTGGCCGCGCTGGAGGGACGGCCCGCGATCGTCGTCGCCAACGCGGGCACGGTGAACACCGTCGACTTCGACGACCTGCGGGCGATCGCCGCCCTGAAGGAGCGGTACGACTTCTGGCTGCACGTGGACGCGGCGTTCGGCGCCTTCGCCGCCCTCTCCCCCGCCCACGCCCCGCTCGTCGCCGGGCTCGACGCGGCCGACTCGGTCTGTGTCGACCTGCACAAGTGGCTGAACGTCCCGTACGACGCGGCCGTCCAGTTCACCCGCCGCCGCGACCTCCAGGTGGCCGTCTTCCAGAACGAGTCCCCGTACCTGGGCCCGCCCACCGGCACTCCGGACTTCCTGCACCTCACCCCGGAGAACTCCCGCCGGATGCGGGCGCTGCCGGCCTGGTTCGCGCTGACGGCGTACGGCCGGGACGGGCACCGCGAGATCGTCGAGCGCAACGTCGCCGAGGCCCGCCGCCTCGGCGCCGGCATCGAGGAGCTGCCCGCCCTGCGCCTGCTCGCCCCGGTCCGGCTGAACGTCGTCTGCTTCACCCTCGCCGCGGATCCCACGCGGGAGCGGGTGGCCGCCCTCGCCCGGTCGGTCGCCGCGTCCGGGGAGGCGTTCCTGACGCCGACGGTGTTCGCCGGGGTGCCGGCGCTGCGGGCGGCGTTCAGCAACTGGCGGACCACCGAGGACGACACCCGCCGGGTGCTGGAGGCGCTCGCGACGGCGTCAGCGGCCCGCTGAACCGCCCCGGGCCTCCCGGTGCGGACGCAGCGCCGCGTGGAATCCGCTGTGGACGGCCGTGAGCCCGCCGTCGACACGGAGGGTGGTGCCGGTGATCCAGGCGGCGTCGCGGGAGGCGAGGAAGGCGACGGCGGCGGCCACGTCGGCCGGTTCGCCGACCCGGCCGAGGGGGTAGAGCGGCCGGACGGCGTCGAGTTCGTCCTCCCGGCCCGCCCAGGCCGAGGTGCGGACCGTGCCCGGCTCCACCAGGTTGACCCGGACCCCGCGCGCGGCGGCGTGCCCGGCGAGGGTGCGGGTCAGCGAGACCAGGCCGGCCTTGGCGGCGCTGTAGGCGTGGTTGCCGAAGTCCGCCTCGGCGTTGACCGAGCCGACGCTCACGATCGCGCCCCGGCCGGAGGCGGCGAGGTGCGGAAGCGCGGCGCGGCAGCAGCGGTGGACGCCGGTGAGCGTGATGTCGAGGTCGAGGGCCCAGGCGTCGTCCGGCTGGTCCTCGAAGAGCGGGCGGTCCGGGGTGCAGTGGGCGGCGCTGTTCACCAGCACGTCGAGTCCGCCGAAGGCCCCGACGGCGTGCTCGACGGCCGCCGCCACGGAGTCCCGGTCGGCCACGTCGCAGCCGAACGCCTCCACCGCCAGGCCCTGTTCGCGCAGCGCGCCCGCCGTCTTCTCCGCCTCGGGCAGGTCCCGGTCGGTCACCAGCACCCGCGCCCCCTCCTCGGCGAGCCGCCGGGCGACGGCCGCGCCGATGCCGCGGGCCGCGCCCGTGACGAGAACCCCGTGTCCGGCGAAGCGAGCGAGTCCAGGTCCGGTCATGACTACGACCGTACGGGCGCGGCGATCAACAGGACAGATAGCGTGCGCACATGTCCGCGTTCTTGCAGCAACTCCCGGCTCTCCTGGGCGTCGTGATCGGCGCGCTCGGTTCGTATCTCGCGGTGGTGCGGGGTGATCACGCGCGGTTCCGGCGGGAACAGGCGGCGCGTTGGGACGAGCGGCGGCTGACGGTGTACGCGGAGTGGGCGCAGGCGCTGAAGAAGACCGTCTCCGTCGACTACCGGGTGGCGGCCCATCTGGGCAATGACCCGCACCCGCACCCGCTGTCCCCGCAGGAGGCCGAACCTCTGCTGGCGGAGGCCCAGTTGGCCCGTGATCCGTACGGCGAGAAGCTCATCATGCTGGGCAGCCCGGCCGTGGTGGAGAAGGCCCAGGAGTGGGTCGTCACCGTCATGGCGATGGAGCGGTTCCTGCGGGAGGAGCGGCAGGACCCCGGGACCTGGCGGACGCTGCTGGACCGGCAGCGGGACGGCCGGGACGGCTACTACGCGGCCGTCCGCGAGGACCTGGCGCTGCCGCCCGGCCACTCCGGGCGGCTGCCGCTGCCGGAGGAGGCGTGAGTCACCGGTAGCCCGTCACGTCCGCCGGCCGGCCCGCGTCCTGTACCTCGACGAGGTAGCGCCAGGCGTCGGGGCGGCTGCCGTCGAGGTCCGTGAAGCCGTACACCTGGGCGAGGCCGCCGCTGGAGAGGGACTGCCCGTTCCAGCGGGCCACCTCGGGGTCGGCGGCCAGGGCGGCGACGGCGCGGCCGACGTAGCGCGGGGTCTCGGAGATGGCGAAGTGCGGGACGGTGCCGAGGGCGTCGCGCCAGGTGTCCTCGGTGACCTTGAAGTGGTCGAGCATGATCTCCGAGCGCAGCCAGCCGGGGGTGAGGGCGACGGCGGTGGCGCCGCGCGGGCCGAGTTCGTGGCCGAGGGCGAAGCCCATCCGCAGGACGGCCGTCTTGGCGAGGTCGTAGAAGAAGGAGACGCGGTAGGTGTCGCGGTTGTAGTCGGCGGTGCCGTCGGTCATCTCGACGACCAGTCCGCCGGGTCCGCGCAGCAGCAGCGGCAGCGCGAAGTGGCTGGTGATCGCGTGTGTCTCGACGGCGAGCCGCAGCAGCCGCAGCCCGTCGTCCAGGTCGTGCTCCCAGACCGGGCGGTCCCAGGCGAACAGGTTCTCGCCGCCCCAGATGTCGTTCACGAGGATGTCGAGGCGGCCCTGTTCGTCCGCGACGCGGTCGACGAGGGCGCGCACGGCGGCCGGTTCGAGGTGGTCGACGGGTACGGCGATGCCGTGGCCGCCGGCCGCGGTGACCAGGTCGGCGGTGTCCTCGACGGTCTCCGGGCGGTCGTACTCGGAGCGGCGGGCGCGGGTGGAGCGGCCCGTGGCGTAGACGGTGGCGCCCGCCGCGCCCAGTTCCACCGCGATGCCGCGGCCGGCGCCGCGGGTCGCTCCCGCGACGAGCGCGACCTTTCCGTCGAGCGGTCCGGGCATGTCAGGCCTCCGTTGCGTGATCCTTCGCTGTCAGATCGAGGATCGCGCGGAAGCCTGACATCCCCTGTCGCCTTTTCCGGACGGGATGCCGCAGGTCACTCCGTGGGGCGCAGCCGCTGCTCCAGTTCCCCGTCGTCGGCGACGAACCAGAGCTGGCGGCCCCGGTTCGCCTCGTACACGAAGTCGCGCAGCGCGGAACCGGCCGCGAGGTGGTGCGAGAGGTCGCCGACGACGGCGAGCCGCAGCCGGTAGTTCGCGAACTTCTGCACCACCGCGCCCGCGACCCCGGAGCGGAGCCGGAAGAACTCGTCGGCGATCCGCTCGACGGGGACCGCGACCAGTTCCGCGTCCCGGCCCATCGCGTCACCGAGGAGGTCGAGGGCGGCGCTCTCGCCGTCCAGCGTCGGCCCCTCGGGGGCGCAGCGCAGGACGCGGGTGGTGTGCAGGGTCACGAGCGTGGCGGTGGTGGTCATGCACGTGATCGTAGGAGGGCCCGCGGCCACGCGCCCGGGTTTTCCCGGCCGGTGCGGTCAGTGCCCGCGGGCGATCCACTCCGCCAGGTGGGGTGCCTCGGCGCCGATGGTGGTCGGGTCGCCGTGTCCGGTGAGGACCTTGGTCTCCGGCGGGAGGGTGAGCAGCTTGTCCCGGACGGAGTCGATGATCGTCGGGAAGTGGGAGTACGACCGTCCGGTCGCGCCCGGGCCGCCCTGGAAGAGGGTGTCGCCGGTGAAGACGGCGCCCAGCCCGGGGTCGTACAGGCAGACGGCACCGGGGGCGTGTCCTGGCGTGTGCAGCACGGTCAGGTCGGCGCCCGCGGTCTCGATGACCATCCCGTCGGCCAGATGGTTGTCGGGGTCGCGGTCGGGGTGGGTCATCTTCCACAGCGGCAGGTCGTCGGGGTGCAGCCAGATCTTGGCACCGGTGAGGTCCGCGAGGGCGGGCGCGGCGTCGATGTGGTCGTTGTGGGCGTGGGTGCAGATGATCGCCTTGAGGACGCGGTCGTCCACCGCGGCGGCGATGGCCTCGGCGTCGTGGGCGGCGTCGATGACGATCACCTCGCGTTCGTCGCCCACGATCCACACGTTGTTCTCGACGTCCCAGGTGCCACCGTCGAGGGTGAACTGCCCGGCGGTGACCAGTCGTTCGATGCGCGTGGTCATCAGAGCACCACCACCGAACGCAGCACGTCGCCGCCGTGCATCCGCTCGAACGCCTTCTCCACCTCGTCGAGCTGGATGGTCTCGGTCACGAAGGCGTCCAGCGGCAGCCGGCCCTGCAGATGCAGGTCGATCAGCATGGGGAAGTCGCGGGAGGGCAGACAGTCGCCGTACCAGCTGGACTTGAGCGCGCCGCCGCGGCCGAAGACGTCCAGGAGCGGCAGTTCGAGCTTCATCTCGGGGGTCGGCACGCCGACCAGGACGACCGTGCCGGCGAGGTCGCGGGCGTAGAACGCCTGGTTGTACGTCTCCGGGCGGCCGACCGCCTCGATGACGACGTCGGCGCCGAAGCCGCCGGTCAGCTCGCGGATCGCCTCGACCGCGTCGTTCTCACGGGAGTTGACCGTGTGGGTGGCGCCCAGGGCGCGCGCCTTCTCCAGCTTGCGGTCGTCGATGTCGACGGCGATGATCCTCGCCGCTCCGGCCAGCCGGGACCCGGCGATCGCCGCGTCACCGACACCGCCGCAGCCGATCACGGCGACCGAGTCGCCCCGGCCGACGTTGCCGGTGTTGATCGCGGCGCCGATGCCCGCCATCACCCCGCAGCCGAGGAGACCGGCGACCGCCGGCGAGACGGCCGGGTCGACCTTGGTGCACTGGCCCGCCGCCACCAGCGTCTTCTCGGCGAAGGCGCCGATGCCGAGCGCCGGGGAGAGCTCCTGCCCGGTCGAGGCGAGGGTCATCTTCTGCTTCGCGTTGTGGGTGTTGAAGCAGTACCACGGGCGGCCGCGCAGACACGCCCGGCAGTTCCCGCACACCGCACGCCAGTTGAGGATCACGAAGTCCCCGGGCGCGACGTCCGTGACACCCTCGCCGACCGACTCCACCACACCGGCGGCCTCATGGCCCAGCAGGAAGGGGAACTCGTCGTTGATACCGCCCTGCTTGTAGTGCAGATCGGTGTGACAGACCCCGCAGGCCTGCACCTGTACGACGGCTTCGCCCGGCCCGGGATCCGGCACCACGATCGTCTCGACCCGCACCGGCTCGTTCTTCCCCGGTGCGATCACGCCGCGTACTTCCTGCGCCATGGACCTGACCTTTCGTCGCTCTGCTCACGTGCCTGCTCTCCGACCCTACGCGTGACTGATCGGTAACGGCACGCGTCAGATACCCCCGGGGGTACCTCTGCTACGGTGTTGGATATACCCCCGGGGGTAATTTTCCGGGGATCGAGGAGAGGAGTGCTGCCGTGTCCTTCGTCGACACCATCGAGGTGCCCGGGCTGGGCAACCGCGGTTACCTGGCGGGCGGGGCGCACGGCGCCGTCGCGGTGGATCCGCCCCGGGACATCGACCGGGTGATCGAGGCCGTCGCCCGGCGCGGGGTGCGGCTCACGCACGTCGTCGAGACCCATGTGCACAACGACTACGTCTCCGGCGGCCTTGAACTGGCCCGGCTGACCGGGGCCGCCTACGCGGTGCCGGCCGGGGCGCGGGTGGTGTTCGAGCGGGTGCCGGTGGCCGACGGGGACGTGCTGGAGATCGAGCCGGGGCTGGCGCTGCGCGCGCTGGCCACGCCCGGGCACACCCCGCACCACACCTCCTACGTCCTGGAGGAGGCCGGCCGGGCGACGGCCGTCTTCACCGGGGGCTCGCTGCTGATCGGCACGGTCGGCCGCCCCGACCTGGTGGAGCCGCGGCTGACCGGCGAGCTGGCCCGGGCGCAGCACGCCTCGGCGCACCGGCTGGCCGCCGAGCTGCCGGACGCGACGCCGGTGCTGCCGACACACGGCTTCGGCAGCTTCTGCTCGGCCGGGGACGCGTCCGGTACGGCCACCACCATCGGCCGCGAGCGCGAGGTGAACGAGGCGCTGGTCAAGGACGTGGACACGTTCGTCACCGAGCTGCTGGCCGGGCTCGACGACGTGCCCGCCTACTACGCCCACATGGGTCCGCTGAACTCCCGGGGCCCGGACCCCGTGGACCTCACGCCGCCGCGCCGGGCGGACGCCGGGGAGATCGCGGCGCGGCTGGCCGCCGGGGAGTGGGTCGTGGACCTGCGCACCCGGGTGGCGTTCGCCGAGGGGCATGTCCCGGGCACGGTCAACTTCTCGGCCGACGGACAGCTCGCCACCTATCTGGCCTGGCTGCTGCCCTGGGGCAAGCCGGTCACGCTGCTGGCCGAATCGGCGGCCCAACTCGCCGCCGCCCAGCGGGAGCTGACCCGGGTCGGCATCGACCGCCCGGCCGCGGCCGCCACCGGCACACCGCGGGCCTGGCTGCGCGCGGGCGACGAGCCCCGGTCCTTCCCGCGCGCCACGTTCGCGGAGCTGGCCGCCCGGGGGACGCGGGGTGTCGTCGTCCTCGATGTGCGCCGGGACACCGAACGGGCCGGCGGACACCTCCGTGGCTCGCTGCACATACCCCTGCACCAGGTGCGGGAGCGGCTGGGCGAGATACCCGGCGGCACGGTGTGGGTGCACTGCGCGGGCGGGCTGCGGGCCGCCGTCGCCGCGTCGCTGCTGGACGCGGCCGGACGGGACGTGGTCGCCGTCGACGACGGCTTCGCGGCGGCCGCCGAGGCCGGGCTGCCCATGGCCCGGCTGAGCCCCGCCGAGGCGCGCGAGCGCACCGACGCGGGTGCCGTCCTGCTGGACGTCCGCGAGGCCGGGGAATGGGCGGCCGGTCACGCGCCGCAGGCCGTGCACGCCCCACTGTCCGCGCTGGCGGCCGGGGCGCCGCTGCCGCCGGCCGCCGGAGACCGCCCGCTGGTCGTGATCTGCCGTTCCGGCGTGCGCTCGCGGGAGGCGGCGGCGCTGCTGACGGCGCGGGGCCTGGACGCGGTGGACATCGTCGGCGGGATGACCGCGTGGCGCGCGGCCGGACTCGCCGTGAGCTCCGGGGACACCCCCGCATGAGCGTGCTCCTGCTGGCGCTGGGCGCCGGGGCCGTCACCGGTCTGGCGCTCGGGGCCCTGGGCGGTGGCGGCAGTGTGCTGGCCGTCCCCGCGCTGATCTATCTGCTCGGCTTCACCCCGGCCGCGGCCACCACCGCGAGCCTGGTCGTCGTCACGCTCACCTCGGCCACCGCACTCGTCGCCCACGCCCGCGAGGGCGCCGTGCGCTGGCGCGCGGGGGCGGTGTTCGCCGCGGCCGGGATCGTGCCCGCGGCGATCGGCGGAGCGGTGTCCCGACTGCTGCCGGCCGCCCTCCTGACCGGCGCGTTCGCACTCCTCGCCGGCGCGGCGGCACTGCGGATGCTGCGCCCGCCGACGGAGGGCGCGGGGGCCGCCGGGGCCGCCGAGCCCGCCCGGCCCGCCGCGTCCGCCGCGTCCGCCGCGTCCGCCGAAGCCACCACACTCACCACGTCCGCCAGGTCCACCGCACCCACCGACGCCCCGGTGCCGGTCCGGGTCTCGCGGGTCGCCGGGGCCGGGGCGGGGCTGGGTGTGGTGACCGGGGTGCTCGGGGTGGGTGGTGGGTTTCTCGCCGTGCCGTCTCTGGTGAACGTCGTGGGTCTGCGGATGCGGGCGGCGATCGGGACGAGCCTGCTGGTCATCACGATCAACTCGCTGACCGCGCTGGCGGCGCGCGCCGGTGCGCAGGCGCCGGTCGACTGGTCGGCGGTGGGCCCGTTCGCGGCGGCCGCGGTGCTCGGCGCCTGGGACGGCAAACGGCTCGCGGCCCGGCTCTCCGCGGGCACCCTGCAGCGGCTCTTCGCCTGCGCGCTGCTCGCGGTGGCCGTGTTCATGCTGGCCGACGCCGTGTTCTGACGTCGGCCGGCCGCTAGGCGAGCGACAGGAACAGCTTCTCCAGCCGTGCCTTCATCTGCTCGGTCGTCTCGCCGTCCGCCCCGTTCCGGGCGGGATCGATGATGCACTGCTGGAGGCCGGTCGCGATGATCGCGAAGCCCGCCCGGTCGAGGGCGCGCGAGGCGGCGGCGAGCTGGGTGACCACGTCCTCGCAGTCACGGCCCTCCTCGATCATCTTGATCACTCCGGAGATCTGCCCCTGCGCCCGGCGCAGCCGGTTCAGCACCGACTTGAGCTCGTCGCCCTCGAACTGAAGCTCCACAACCACTCCTCCCATACCCGTAGGGGTATTTTACCGCGCCCCTCGGGCAACCCCGTCGTTCATCACCTCCGAAAGGATCGCACCCCCATGACCACCACTCCCCCGGCCCTCACCCCCGACCACGCCCTCGCCCGGCTCCCGGAGCTGACCGTCGTCGACGTCCGCACCCCGGGCGAGTACGCCTCCGGTCACATCCCCGGCGCCCACAACGTCCCCCTGGACGCCCTGCGCCGGGCCCTGCCCGCCCTGCGTGCCGCGCACGGCGAGCTCGTCCTCGTGTGCGCCTCCGGTGCCCGTGCCGAGAACGCCCGGACCGTCCTCGCCGAGCACGGCATCCCGGCGGCCACGATCACCGGGGGCACCCGAGGCTGGGCCGAGCGCGGTCACGCGCTGCACCGCCCGCAGGGCACGTCCCGTACGACGTGGGCCATGGAGCGCCAGGTCCGGCTCACCGCCGGCGCCCTCGTGCTCGCCGGGCTCGGCCTCGGGCAGCTCCACCCGGCCTGGCTGCTGCTGTCGGCCGGTGTCGCGGGCGGTCTGGTGTTCTCGGCGCTCACCGACACCTGCGGCATGGCCGCGGTCCTGTCGAAGCTCCCGCACAACCGGCCGCGCGCGACCGATCTCGACGCGACCCTCGCCGCCCTGGGCTCCGCCCGCGACTGACCGCGCGCCGAAGCCGGAGCCGGAGCCAGGACCTGGACCTGGACCTGGACCTGGACCTGGACCGGCCGTCGTAGCCTTGGTGCGCCGCCCATCGCCCGCACGAGGAGCACCGTGACCACCGCCGCAGACGCACTTGTGACGAGAGAGACGGAAGGGCGGACCGGTCCGTCCGCGTTCCGGCTGCTCCTCTCCTATGTACGGCCGCACCGCTGGGCCCTGCTGGCGGGTGCCGTCCTCTCCCTGGTGACCGGGGCGACCGGGCTGCTGCTGCCGCTGGTGGCCCGGGGGTTGATCGAGGACCTGTCCCACGACCGGTCCATCACCGGGAAGTTGCTGGCGATGGCGGGTCTGGTGGTGACCAACGCCGCACTGGGCGCGCTGGGTTCGTACGTCCTGCGGCGCACCGCCGAGTCGGTGGTGCTGGGCGCGCGGCGCACCCTGTCGTCGTATCTGCTGCGGCTGCGCATCACCGCCGTGGACCGTACCGAGCCGGGCGACCTGATGGCGCGGATCACCTCGGACACCACGCTGCTGCGCGAGGTCACCACGGACTCGCTGGTCGCGCTCGGCACCGGTGGGCTGACCCTGGTCGCCACCGTGGTGATGATGGGCGTGGTCGATCCGGTGCTGCTCGGCGTCACGCTGGCGGTGATCGCGGCGGCCGGCACGGTGCTGGGCACGATCGTGCCGCGCATCAACCGGGCGAGCCGCCGGGCGCAGGACGCGGTCGGGGTGATGGGCGCCTCGCTGGAGCGGGTCCTCGGCGCGCTGCGCACGGTGAAGGCCTCGGGCGCCGAGCACCGCGAGGAGCAGGCCCTGCACGCGGCGGCCGAGGAGTCCTGGCGGCAGAGCGTGCGGGCCGCCAAGTGGTCGGCGGCGGCGGGCAACACCGCGGGCCTCGCGATGCAGCTGGCGTTCATCACGGTGCTCGCGGTGGGCGGGGCCCGGGTGGCGACCGGCGCGATCGGCGTGGGCACGCTGGTGGCGTTCCTGCTCTACGTCTTCTATCTGATGTCCCCGATCCAGCAGGTGGTCGGCGCGGTCACCCAGTACCAGACCGGCGCCGGCGCGCTCGCCCGGATCCAGGAGGCGCTGCGGCTGCCCGCCGAACCGGCCGCCGCACCCGCCGAGTTGCCGTCCGCGGGCGCCGAACCGGCCTCGGTCGTCTTCACCGACGTACGTTTCCGTTACGCCGACGACCTCCCGTACGTCCACCACGGGGTCAGCTTCGACATACCGGCGCGCGGCATGACGGCGTTCGTCGGCCCGTCCGGCGCGGGCAAGACCACCGTCTTCTCGCTCATCGAGCGGTTCTACGACCCCGAGTCCGGCACGATCACCCTCGACGGCCGCCCGCTGGACGCCTGGGACCTGCCCCTGCTGCGCTCGGCCATCGGCTATGTCGAGCAGGACGCGCCCGTGCTCTCGGGCTCGCTCCGGGACAACCTGCTCCTCGGCAACCCGGAGGCGGACGAGGACGCGGTGGCCCGGGTGGTGAAGACGACCCGGCTCGACGGACTGGTCGCCCGGCTGCCGCAGGGGCTGGACACGCTGGTCGGGCACCGCGGGACCAAGCTGTCCGGCGGGGAGCGGCAACGGGTGGCGATCGCCCGGGCGTTGCTGCGCCGGCCCCGGCTGCTGCTCCTGGACGAGGCGACCTCGCAGCTGGACGCGGTGAACGAGGCGGCCCTCAGGGACACGGTCGCCGATGTGGCGCGGTCGACCACCGTGCTGGTGGTCGCGCACCGGCTGTCGACGGTGACGATGGCGGACCGGATCGTCGTCATGGACGCGGGGCAGGTCCGTGCGGTGGGTACGCACCGCGAGCTGGTGGCGGCGGACCCGCTGTACGCGGAGCTGGCCGCGACGCAGTTCCTGGCCTCCGCGCCCTGAGGACGCCGGGGGGCCGCGTCGCGCGCGGGGTACGACGAAGGGCCGCCCCTGACGGGACGGCCCTCGGTGCGCGGCGGGGATCAGGCTTCGATGCCCGGTACCAGCCCCATCACCGGCGCGGCCAGATCGGTGATCTGGTGGAGCTCGCCGAGCCGCTGGACCCCGTTCAGCCCCTGCACCTGCTCGGAGACCTTCGGGATCTCGTTCTGGTACTCGGCCGGGATGTCCGTGCGGGCCAGCGAGTCGAGCATGCCGAGCGCGGAGAGCTTCACGGGGTGCTGCGCGCTCGCGTCGGCCGCGTTGGCCAGCGGCGCGGCGAGGCCGGTGACCCCGACCGCGAGGCCGACGGCGGCGACGATACGTCGTGTTGAGATCATGTCTTCAGCAACGGCCCCGGCGCCGGACCGGACACGGGCAGCCGGTCCCCCTCACCCGTCAGGCGGAGCGCCCGGCCTGCGCTTGCCGAGCCCGGCGGGCCGGAGGACGCTCGGAGTGAGGGCTCTCGCGACCCCTCCGCATCGGGTCGCGGGTCCTCCCAGGAGGTCACCATGGGCACCGCGACCGGCTCCACGTTCGACACCGAGACACTGCGCCGGGCCATCGAGGGGAACACGGGGAACACCCTGCTGGCGCTCTACGCGGACGACGCGGAGATCCGCATCGTCGACCGCAACACCCAGCCCAGCCACCCCAAGATCCTGCACGGCCGCCGGGACATCGCGGCGATGCTGGACGACATCTACAGCCGCGACATGACGCACCGGCTGGACCGGTGCGTCGTACAGGGCGACCGGGCCGCCTTCACCGAGTCCTGCGAGTACGGGGACGGCGTCCGGGTGCTCGCCGAGTCGATGATCACGCTCCGCGACGGCAAGATCGCCGAACAGATCATGATCCAGGCATGGGACGAGTAGTCAGCAGAGGCGCGAGGGTCCAGGTCTCCACCCGTGTGACCTGGACTTTCTCGGCGCGGGCCGGTCTCGGACACAGCCGTCGCAGACAGTCCCGGGCGTCGGTGCCCCTGTTGCTGGCGGCCTTGCGGGCGGCGCACCGCCACCGGAAGCGCTGAACGCCTCGGTTACCCTGGGGGCGGGCCGTGACTGGCGCTGAGGTGGAGCACCACCGGGGAGCGGTCCGCACTGTCGATGCCGTGCGCCTGGGCGATCAAGGTCAATCAGCTCAGGAGTGTGCCGCATGACCCAGGCCCGTCTCATGGACGGCACCGCCGTCGCCCGCCGGATCGTCGAGGAGACCGCCCAGAGGGCCGCCGACCTCACCGCGCGCACGGGTGCCACCCCGTGTCTGGCGACCGTGCTGGTCGGCGAGGACCCGGCCTCCGTCACCTACGTCCGGATGAAGCAGAACCGCAGCCGCAAGGCCGGTATCGCCTCCCGGCACGTGGCCCTGCCCGCCACCACGACCACCGCCGAACTCGTCGGCACCCTGCGGGAGTTGTCGGCCGACCCGGCCGTGCACGGCATCCTGCTCCAGCACCCCGTCGGCGAACACATCGACGAGCGGGCCGCGTTCGAGGCAATAGCGCCGGAGAAGGACGTGGACGGCGTGACCTTCGCGTCGTTCGCGACGATGAGCTTCGGCCTGCCGGGCTTCGTCTCCTGCACCCCCGGCGGCATCCTGCGCCTGCTCGACGCCTACGACGTCGACCCGGCCGGGAAGCGCGCGGTGGTCGTCGGCCGCAGCGCGATCCTGGGCAAGCCGGCCGGCATGCTCCTGCTCGCCCGGGACGCGACCGTCACCTACTGCCACTCCCGCACCCGCGATCTGCCGGCGGTCGTCCGGGAGGCGGACATCGTGGTCGCCGCCGTCGGCCGCCCCCGGCTGATCCGGGGCGAGGACATCAAGCCGGGAGCGGTCGTCGTCGACGCGGGCTACAACGCCGGCAACGTCGGTGACGTCGACTTCGACACCGCCGTCGAACGGGCCTCGCTGATCACGCCGGTGCCGGGCGGCGTCGGCCCGATGACCATCGCCCTGCTGCTGGAGCAGACGGTGGCGGCGGCCGCCCGGCAGCTCGGGGCCTGAGGGGTCCGAGGGGTCTGAGGGCGGTCAGCGCATCCAGGCGCGGTACTCCATGACGTCCCCGGCGTGCACCCCGTACTCCGGATCGTCCCGGGTGAACGTGGTCTCCAGGCCGAGTACGGCACCGGTGGCCGGGTCCAGGATGAGCATCCGCCGCCCGCCGTCGCCCTTCCCGTCGTAGACGTACGCCTGCCCGGTGCGGCCCAGCCGGTCGGTGACCTGGCCGACCGGCTGCAGCCCCCGGGCGTCGGCGAACAGCTCGGCCAGGGCGGCGGACTCTCGCGCTCCCAGCGTCCAGTTGTCCAGCAACTCCTGGGTGGCGTCGAGCAGTCCGGCGGTGGTGCGGGGGTCGGTGTGGATCAGCTCGGCCAGGTAGGTGCGCAGCTTCGCCGGGTCGTGCGGCGGCGTCGACAGCGGCGGGGCGTCGCCCCACATCGGCGGGAAGGTGCGCCGGCTGAGCACCTGGCCGTCCTCGACCAGCCCGTCGTCGGTGAGCACGGACCGGCCCGGGTGCTCCGGGTCGGTCGCGACGACCACCTCGGTGTGACTGGCGTCCGCGCGCCAGCGCACCACCCGCTCCTCGGGCAGGGTGACGGGCGGCTCGTCGTCGCTCATGCCGAGGCTCCAGGACTGCACATGGGTGCCCTGGCGCAGCGCCGGGGACCCGTCCTGGGCCGCCACCGCGGCCAGTCCCGCGACCTGTGCGAGCGGTACGGGGGTGGAGTGGGCGCGGACGGTCAGCGGCCGGGGTGCGGCGACCGCGGGCGCGGTGCCGGAGCCGCCGAGCAGCACGGTCAGCGCGGTGGCGACCACCACGGCGGCCGCGGTCAGCCCCCAGACCGGTCGCGGCCGTGTCCAGGTCCGGCGTCCGGGGCGGGGGCCGTGCAGCAGCCGGTCGAGGTGGCGTTCGGCGGTGTGGTCCAGGGGGCCGTCGCCGAAGTGGGGGCCGCCGCCGGGCACCGGGTCGGCGGCGCGCAGCAGGTCGAGTTCGTCAGCCATGGCGGTGTTCCTCGGTGAGGGCCTCGGCGGCAGGGGGGCGCAGTCGGTCGATCTCGGCTCTGAGCCGGCGGCGGGCGCGGTGCAGCCGCATCGCCGCCGCGCGGCTGCCGCAGCCGAGGACCACGGCGACCTCGTCGACGCCCAGTTCCTCCCACGCGGTCAGCCGCAGCACCTCCTGGTCGGCCGGGGACAGCCGCAGCAGCGCCTCGTGCACCCAGGCGCCCGGCCGCTCGGTGTCCGGACCGGCCACGACGGACCGCCCGTGCGCGGTCTCGTCGTTGCCCAGCCGGTCCACCAGCCGGCGCCGTCGCCCGTACCCGCGTACCGCGTTGGCGAGGCAGTTGCGTGCCACGCCGTACAGCCAGGGCAGCGGGGCCGCCGGCAGATCGGCGCGGCGCCGCCAGGCCACCGTGAACACCTCCGCCACCACTTCCTCCACCTCGCTGGTCCGCCCGTCCAGTCGCCGCGCGACATAACGGCTGACCGCCCAGTAGTACTCGCGATAGGCAGCGGCGAAGATCTCGTCGTTGCTCATGTCCGTTTCTTGTCCGGCACCCTCCCGATCGTCACACCCTTCTCCGTGACGCTCGTCGCACCCGTCGAGTGTGACCGGTCCGTACCGCCCGGACACAGGCGGGGCATGAGGAACCTCAAGTGGCTCACGACCACGGATCACAAGACGATCGGAACGCTCTACCTGGTCACGGCGTTCTCGTTCTTCTGCGTGGGCGGAGCGATGGCCCTGCTGATGCGCGCCGAACTGGCCCGCCCGGGGCTGCAGATCATGTCGAACGAGCAGTTCAACCAGGCCTTCACCATGCACGGCACGATCATGCTGCTGATGTTCGCGACGCCGCTCTTCGCGGGCTTCGCCAACTGGATCATGCCGCTCCAGATCGGCGCCCCCGACGTGGCGTTCCCGCGCCTGAACATGCTGGCCTACTGGCTCTACCTGCTCGGGTCACTCATCGCGGTCGGCGGCTTCCTCACCCCGCAGGGCGCCGCCGACTTCGGCTGGTTCGCCTACGCCCCGCTCTCGGACGCGGTGCGCACCCCGGGCATCGGCGCCGACATGTGGATCATGGGGCTGGCCTTCTCCGGCTTCGGCACCATCCTCGGCGCGGTCAACTTCATCACCACGATCATCTGCATGCGCGCCCCCGGAATGACCATGTTCCGGATGCCGATCTTCGTCTGGAACGTGCTGCTGACCGCCGTCCTGGTCCTGCTCGCCTTCCCCGTCCTCGCCGCCGCGCTGTTCGCCCTGGAGGCGGACCGCAAGTTCGGCGCCCACGTCTTCGACGCGGCGAACGGCGGAGCACTGCTCTGGCAGCACCTCTTCTGGTTCTTCGGCCACCCGGAGGTGTACATCATCGCGCTGCCGTTCTTCGGCATCATCAGCGAGGTCGTCCCGGTCTTCTCCCGCAAGCCGATCTTCGGCTACATGGGCCTGGTCGCGGCGACCATCGCCATCGCCGGCCTGTCCGTCACCGTCTGGGCGCACCACATGTACGTCACCGGCGGCGTGCTCCTGCCCTTCTTCTCCTTCATGACCTTCCTCATCGCCGTCCCGACGGGCGTGAAGTTCTTCAACTGGATCGGCACCATGTGGCAGGGCTCGCTCTCCTTCGAGACCCCCATGCTCTGGGCCACCGGCTTCCTGGTGACATTCCTCTTCGGCGGCCTCACCGGAGTGATGCTCGCGTCCCCGCCCATCGACTTCAACATCTCCGACTCGTACTTCGTGGTGGCCCACTTCCACTACGTGGTCTTCGGTACGGTCGTCTTCGCGATGTTCTCCGGCTTCCACTTCTGGTGGCCCAAGTTCACCGGCAGGATGCTCGACGAACGCCTAGGCAAGATCACCTTCTGGACCCTCTTCATCGGCTTCCACGGCACCTTCCTCGTCCAGCACTGGCTGGGCGCCGAGGGCATGCAGCGCCGGATCCCCGACTACCTGGCCGTCGAGGGGTTCACCACCCTCAACACGATCTCGACGATCTTCTCGTTCCTGCTGGGATCGTCCCTGCTCCCGTTCTTCTACAACGTCTGGAAGACGGCGAAGTACGGCAAGAAGGTCGAGGTCGACGACCCGTGGGGCTACGGCCGTTCACTCGAATGGGCCACCTCCTGCCCACCGCCCCGCCACAACTTCACGTCCCTGCCCCGCATACGCAGCGAGTCCCCGGCCTTCGACGAGCGGGAGCCGATCACCCGATGACGGCACGTGAGGAGGAGCGAGCGCTGGTCGCCGAGATCGAGGGACATCTGCTCCTGGCCTCGGCCCAGGAGGAGTGCCGTGCGGCGGCAGCCAGGACGGCGGACCGGCTCGGCTGGCTGACGGACACGCAACGGGAGGATCTGGAACGCCAGTTGGAGACCGAGTACCTGGCCCTGTCCCGCACCTCCTGGCACCGTACGGCCGAGCGCGGCGAGGAACTGCGACGCGAGTACGAAGCCAGGTACCTCGCGCTGCGTCAGCGACTGCTGGCCGGCCTCGTCCTGTTCTGCGCCATCCTGACAGCAACCACACTACTGACGCTCACCGGATAGCGCCCCCGAAGGGGCGCGGGGAACTGCGCGACCAGCCACAATCCACCCGCGCCCAAGGAACTACCGCATCAACTCTGACTCCACTGCTGATTGGTCCCGCCATTGCAGGTCCACAGCACCAGCGAAGACCCGTTACTGGTCGCCGCCCCATACACGTCCAGGCACAACCCGGCATTGACGTTGGTGATCGTCCCGTCCGAGTTGACGTTCCACTTCTGGTTGTTCTGCCCGTTGCAGTCCCAGATCACGACCTTGGTGCCGTTGGTGGTGCCCTGGTTGTACGCGTCCAGGCACTTGTTGCCGTACACCACGAACTCCTTGCGGGAGGTGTACGTCCAGGCCTGGTTCTGGCCGCCGTTGCAGTCCCAGATCTCCGCCTGGGTGCCGTTGGTGATGGTGTTGTTGTAGATGTCGGCGCACCGGCTGGACTGCTTGCCCACGAGGAGCGTGCCGTTGGTGCCCGGTACCGGACTCACCGCGATCGAACCGAGCGTGGGCAGTGAACTCCCGCTGAAGGTCAGCGAGTTGCCCGATCCCTTGCTCAGGTCGACCTGTACCGAGACGGTGCCCTGCGAGGACCCGGTCGGCGGGAAGGAGACGGCCGTGGCGGTCTGGCCGTTGACCTGGAGCGTGCCGGTGACGGCGGTGGAGCCGGTGTTGGTGTAGGCGACGTCGACGACGCTCAGCCCGGTGCCGGCGGCGCTCACGCTCGTGTACTTGCCGGTGGAGGTGGCGCTGTAGCTCGTGCCGGACGCCTCCGTGCCGCCGCTGATCTTGAGCATCACCGAGCCGCCGGCCGGCACGCTGGCGGTGTAACTCGTACTGTACGAGCCGAGGTTCGACTGCGCCCACAGGTCGCGGACCGTCGCGGAGGCGCCGGTCAGGCCGAGGTCGGACCAGCGGGCGGTGATGTTCGCGGCGGAGGAGGTGCGGTTGAGCAGCACGACCGCGCGGTTGCCGGTGCCGGCGAGGACCTTGCTGTAGACCTGCAGACCGGTGGTGTCCTCGGCGACCTTGACGCCCTGCAGCCCGCGCGCGTCCTGGTCGACGGCGATGACGTCGGAGTTCTTCAGGATGGCGGCCGTCTCACTGGTCATCGTGGTGAGGTCGTTGCCGGCCAGCAGCGGGGCACCGGAGATCGCCCACAGGGCCATGTGGGTGCGGTTCTGGGCGGCCGTGAGACCGGACATGCCGACGGTGAGCATGTCGGGGTCGTTGTAGTAGCCGGTGTGCTGGGCGGCCGGGTGCAGGGTCTGGTCGAAGTTGGACAGGACGGCCGACTGGGACGCGGTGCCGCCGTAGTAGTAGATGTCCGTGCTGGTCCGCCACATGGGGGCGAGGCCCGTCGCCCAGTTCCAGGTGTTCTGGTAGCCCCAGTTGCAGATGGACAGGGTCAGCGGGCGGCCGGTGGTCGCGGCGGCCGTGCTGACGGCCGAGCTGATCGACTTGTAGGTGGTGGCCGCGTCCAGGCCCTCGGCGTCGCCGCCGCACCAGTCGACCTTCACGAAGTCGAAGCCCCACTGGGAGAACTGGAGCATGTCCTGGGCGTAGTGCCCCTCGCTGCCGGTGTTGGCGGCGGCGGGGCGGCCGGTCGGGTAGTAGTAGCCGCAGCCGTTGGCGCCCGCGTCGGTGTAGATGCCGGCCTTGAGGCCCTTGCTGTGGATGTAGTCGGCGATGGCGCTCATGCCGCCGGGCCACTCACTGGTGTCGACGGTGATGTTGCCGGAGCTGTCCCGGGTGCCCTGCCACCAGCCCTCGTCGATGTTGATGTACTTGTAGCCGGCGGCGGGCAGCCCGGCCGCGACGAACGCGTCGACCTGCGCTTTGATGACGTCGTAGTCGATCTTCGCCGCGAAGCTGTTCCAGGAGGCCCAGCCCATCGGGGCGGTGGGCACCGAGACCTGCGCCGCGGTCGCCGCCCGGGCCGGTCCCGGCGCGGCGAAGAGCAGCGCGGCGGCGGCCGTCAGGGCCAGGGCGAGGGCGCGTACGGCGGCGGCCCACAGGTGTCCTACGAGACCGCTGCCGGTCGATCTGGGGTGGGGGTACATGCGGCTCCTCCACGGGGGGTGCACGGGGGTGCACGAGGGTGTCCGACCCGAAACGTTCGCGATTTCGAACATGGATCGATGTTCCGAACATGTTGCGCGCCGAACGTAGAGCCGGCAGGGGGTTAAGTCAACGGTTGTGACAAGGGTGAACTCACCGCCGCCTTCAGGTCGTTCACCCCCTCCGGCGTCACCCCCCGGGCGTCCACCCCTCCGGCCGCAGGATCCCCACCAGCAACCGCACCAGTTCCTCGACGACGTCGTCCAGGCTCGCGTCCACCCACCCCGCGCTCCAGTCGTGCAGCAGGCCGTTGACGCTGCCGATGAACGCCGTGGCCGCCAGCCGGTAGTCGCGCGGTGCCGCGTCCCCCCGGGCGACCGCCGCGTTCGCCTCGGTGCATATCAGCTCCACCCACCGCGCCCGCCGCGCCAGCCGCTGCTCCTCCAGCCGGGGACTGACCCCGATGATCTCGACGAAGGCGATCCGGATGCGCCGGGGATCCGACGTCACGTCACGCGCGTACGCGCGGAAGAGCACCGTGACCCGTTCCACCAGCGGCAACGGCTCCGCCTCGGCGAACGCGGCCACCACCGCCCCCTCGGCCCACCCGTTGACCTCCAGGTGCAGGGCGGCGAGCACGTCCTCCAACGTGTGGAACTCCTCGTAGAACTGACGGGTCGACAGGCCCGCCGCCTGACTCAGCGCGGCGACTGTCGTGCCGCGAAATCCCGGTGTGTCGCCGAAGAGCTGGAGCGCCGCCTCCAGGAAGCGCCGGCGCCGCTCCGCCTTGCGTTCCTCGGCGGACCGCCCGCCGTACCGTCCCGTCGGTGCCTTGAGCCTGCCCGCCAAGACCGCCCCCTCCGTCGTCCGCCCGTTGGCCAATTTTGTCGTGTACGCCTCTTGTGAAGTAAGCCGCCCCCTCCTTACTTTTCAGTAAGTTCGTTGTGAACGCGCCCGTGTTCAGATTCAGCGACCCCTGCCTGCACGCGCGCTCCCACCCCCCCCATCAGAGGAGAGAGCACTCATGCCTGCCTTCAGACCCAGGCACCTTTGCTCCGTAGCCGCCGCCCTCGTCCTGACCGTCGCCGCACCCGCGACCGCCGCCACCGCCGCGACGGACGCCTCCCTGCGCGAGGTCCTGTTCGTCGGCAACAACTGGGACGGCACCGCGACCGTCCTGAACTCGACGGGCGACTTCGCCAAGGTCGGCCAGCTCAACGTCATCCCCGACAAGGACGCGCGGATCGCCGAGATCAACGCGGACCCGATCAAGTGGATCTACTACACGTCGATCCGCAACGAGGTCGGTCAGGGCCACGACCAGTACGTGGACGACATGTACTCCACGCCGGACGGCAGGTCCGTGGTGGTCTCGCGGCCGAGCTTCGCCGACGTCGTCTCCATCGACCTGGCCACCGACAAGATCAACTGGCGGTTCCCGGTGGCCGGTTACCGTGCCGACCACATGGCCGTCTCCCCCGACGGCACCAAGGTCGCGGTCTCGGCGTCCACCGCGAACAAGGTGCAGGTGCTGGACATCAACACCGGTAAGGAGCTGGGCGAGTTCGACACCGGCGACAAGCCGCACGAGAACGTCTTCAGCCCCGACGGGAAGTACATCTGGAACATGGCGATCGGCGAGGTCACCACCTCGCTCGACGACCCGATCTGGGACTGGACCAAGGGCGACCGCCACATCACCGTCGCGGACGCCACCACCTACAAGCAGGTCAAGACGATCGACATGCGGGCCCGGCTGGACGCGATCGGCCTGACGGACTTCTCGGACGCGGTACGGCCCGCGGCCTTCACCCCCGACTGGTCGAAGATGTACTTCCAGGTGTCGTTCTTCAACGGCTTCCTGGAGTACGACATCGCCACCGACAAGATCACCCGGGTGAAGACCCTGCCGGCGAACCCGGCGACCAGCACGGACCGCACCACCTGGCTCCTGGACTCCCGGCACCACGGCATCTCGATGAAGCCGGACGGCACCAAGCTGTGCGTCGCCGGGACGATGGACAACTACGCGACCGTGGTGGACCGGGCCACCCTGCAGGAGGGTCCGCTGGTCACCGCGTCCACCCCGTACTGGGCGACGGTCAGCGGTGACGGCAAGGACTGCATCATCTCGGAGGCGGGCGCCGACCAGGTGACGGCCATCGACTTCGGCACCGGCCTGAAGGTGACCTCGGTCCCGGTCGGCGACCACCCGCAGCGCGTCCGGCTCGGCCATGTGCAGGCCGACTGGACCGGTGCGACCGGGAGTTGACGAAGGGTCGGACACTTCGGCCTCCGGGATGCATGGCACCCCGGAGGCCGAAGCCCTGCCCGGACCACTCAGAACTTCGCCGCCACCCAGGCGGCCAGTTCCGCCTTGGCCGCGTTCAGCAGGGTGGTGCTCGGCGAGGTGGTCCCGTTGGTCACCAGCGCGTAGTGCAGCACGCCGGAGTCCGAGTCGGTGAGCAGCAGTCGGCGGCTGCCCGTCCCACCCGGTTCGGCCGCGACACCGACAGGGGTCGAGGACGTGTACGACGGGGGTGCGTAGGCCGTGCCCAGGTCGGAGACCACGGTGGTGGACGCGGTCGCGAAGGAGGCCGGCAGATGGAGATCGGTCGGTGCGGTGGCACTGCTGGAGCGCCAGACCTGGACGGCGTACTGACCGGAGCCGACCAGCGCGGACACGTTCGGCAGCGAGCTGGGCACCGGGTTCCAGGTCAGGGTCGTCGAGCCGTCCCGGGAGCGGTCCTCGTAGGTGAAGGCGAGGGTGGTGCCGGAGGTGGCGCCCGGGTAGATCCGGTCGAGCAGCCGGGCGTCCTGACGGAGCGTCACCGTGCCGCTGTCGGTCATGTTGACGGCCGACAGGTCCTCGTCGTTCCAGGCGTCGCCCGAGGTGAGGACCTTGCTGGCGTTGTCGTTCATCAGCTCGTGGTGCCGTCCGTTGTAGATGTCCCACTGCCACTGCGTGCCGGACAGGACCGGGCCGGAGGTCGCCGGGGTCGACCACCAGTTGGCCCCGGAGAGGCGGGAGTCGAGGGCCTGGTACATGGCCTTGTCGACGGTGGGCGCCTTGCCGGCGGTGGTGCCGGACAGCGGGTGCCCGAACTCGCTGACGACCGCGGTGGTCCCGGTGGCCGAGGCGCGGTCGCGGATGGTGCCGAAGTCGGTGGAGTACTGGCCGTCGGCGGCGTTGCCCCACATCAGGATGCCGGAGATGGCCTTCTGGTCGTAGAAGTGGGTGTTGAAGACGTACCGCGAGCCGAGGGTGCCGACGTCGAGCAGGCCGCCCTCCTGGTTGGTGACGTTGCCGTTCCAGTAGAGGTTGGGCTCGATGAGCGCGGGCTTGCTGGTCCAGCCCGCCGCGTCCATCCGGGCCCGGAACTTCTGGTAGAAGGGCCAGAGCCGGTTCTGCTCCCAGGTGCGGGAGGTCTCGCCGGAGTCGTAGGAACCGGCGTACGGCTCGTTGTACGGGTCGAAGCCGACCACGCCCGCGAACTCGTCGGACGTCAGGTGCTGGGCCAGGTAGGTCATGGTGGTCTGGGCGGTGGCCAGGAAGTAGTCCTGGAGGCCGTAGTTGTTGTGCCAGAAGTCGTACTGGGCTTCCTGGACGGCCGCGTTCTGGGTGATGTTCTGGCCCCAGAAGAGGCAGATGCCGCACGACTCGGTCGGATAACTCCCCAGCGCCACGGCCCACTTGGGGGCGCCGTCGCCGGTGTACCAGCTGCCGGAGTTGAACAGGTACCGGGAGTACAGGTCCTGGTGGAAGTCGGGGAAGACGCGGATGCCGGCGTCGAGGAACGCCTGCATCTGCGCGGTGACGGCGGCCAGGTAGGTGGTGGAGACCTGCCCCTGGGCGGGTTCGGCGTGCGCCCAGGAGAGCAGGAAGCGCACGGCGTTGCCGCCGCCGAGGGCGCGCAGCGCGGTCGCGGACTTCTTCGCGTCGGCGACGGAGGCGAACGGCAGGCCGCTGTTCTCCTCCAGCTTGGTCTCGCCGGAGACGTTGTAGCCGCGCAGCACGACCTCACGGCCCTGGCCGTCGACGAAACGGCCGTTCTGGACGGTGAGCGAGGTGCCGTCGAACCAGAGGGAGTCGGACGGGGTGGCCGCGGCGGCGGACGGAGCGCCCGCCACCGCGAGGAATCCGCAGAGGACGACCAGGACAACGATCAAACGCGCCCGGATAGTGGTCATGTTCATTACAGTCCGGTGATTTCCGGACACCGTCAATACTTCTGACTCATGAGTAAGTTGAATACCTGTCCGGCACTTGTCACTCAGCCGCCCACTCGACCGGTCACGTTCAACAGGTACTCCCTGCGGTTGAGCGGGTTGTGGTCGGTGCGCGCGCGTTCGGGGACCGGGCCGCGCGCCAGGGGCGCGTAGTGGTCGAAGGCGCTCTCCAGCTCGCCCTCGCCCCGGGTCAGCCCCGGCAGCAGCTGCTCCAGCCGGTGCACCCGGGCGGCCGGTACCACGCCCTCCAGAACGCCGAGCCGCCCCTGCGTCCTGGTGTCCCGGGGCAGCGCGCCGAGCCGGGTGAGCACCGGCAGCAGCGCGCCCAGCGTGTCCGCCGGGGCCTCCAGCCGGAACCGGTGCATCGGCTCGTGCACCCGGGTGCCGGCCCGCCGCAGCGCCTCGGTCAGCACGAGCGGGGTCAGCCCCCGGAAGTCCTGTCCGGTGCTGGACATGCTCTTGTCGAAGCCCTGGTGGGCATGGCTCTGCCGGGGCGAGTAGCCGGAGTGGGTCATGGTCACCGTGCAGTCCGGGATCCGCCAGCCGTGCAGCCCCTGGCCGAGCGTCTCGCGCACGGTGTCCTCGACGGCCTTGAAGAAGGCGTACGGCATCGAGCCCAGCTCCACCTCCAGCCGGAAGCCGACGCCCGTGCCGGGCGGGGCCGGCTCCACCCGCAGGCCGACCGTCGCCAGGAAGGGGTTGCCGTCCTTCTTGTTGAACTCGACGGCGGCGCCAGTGCCGGTGAGCCGTTCGACGCAGATGGTCGTGGTCTCCCGGAAGCCGACGTCGAGGCCGTACTCCTCGGCGAGGGTCGCCTGGACGACCTCCTTCTGCACCTCGCCGTAGAGGGAGACGGAGGTCTCCTGCCGCACCTCGTCGTGCCGGACGTCGATCAGCGGGTCCTGCTCGGCGAGCTGGGTGAGCGCGACATGCAGGGAGCGCCGGTCGGTGCCGGGCCCGGGGACGACGACGGTCTCCAAGGTCGGGGGCGCGAAGTGGTGCTCGTACGCGCGTCCGGGCAGGCCGAGCGCGTCACCGATCCGTACCCCGCCGAGCCCCCACACCTTGACGATCCGCCCGGCCCCGGCACCGTCCTGCCGGAGCTCACCACCCCGGTCGAACACGGCGAGCCCGGTGACCCGGCCCTCCACCGAGCCACCGCCGACGACCCGCCGGCCGACGGGGCGGCGACCGGCTTGCCCATCGGCGGGGCGGCGACCGGCTTGCCCATCGGCGGGGCGGCCACCGACCTGCCCATCAGCGCGGTGGAGACCGGCCCGCCCATCGACGCGCCGGAGACCGGCCTGCCCGTCGCCACGGGCTCCGTCATCGTCCCCCGAAGGGACGACTCCGCCATCGTCCCCCGCACGGACGGCTCCGACAGGGCGCCGCTCGTGGACGGCCTCGGCCCGGCCTGCCTCGCGCCGCCCCACTCCCCGATGCTCCTCGCGCCGACCCACGCCCCGATGCTCCTCGCGCCGACCCGCGACCCGATGCGTCTCGCCTTCGTCATGCCCCTCGGCGATCCGGTCGTCCGGGCGGGTCTCGGCCGCCAGGGCATCCCCGCGAGTCTCGGCCACCAGGCCCTCCACGCGGGTCTCGACCGCCCTGGCATCCCCGCAAGACTCGGCCACCAGGCCCTCCACGCGGGTCTCGACCGCCCTGGCATCCCCGCGAGTCTCGGCCTCCAGGACCTCCCCGCGGGCCCCGGCGCCGCCGCCTTCCTCGTGGTCGCCCCCGAACGGGACCCGCTCACGCACCCGCAGCGTGCCGGAGTGGATCCGCGCGTAGGCGATCTTCTCTCCCGCCGGGCCCCGTTCCACCTTGAAGACGGTGGCGGACAGCGGTCCCGCCGGATCGCCGTCGGCCGCGGGCAGCAGCCGTTCGAGGCCCGCGATCAGCTCGGGCACCCCGGCGCCCGTGACGGCGGAGCCGAAGTAGACCGGATGGACCAGGGCCCGCCGGGTCTGGTCGGCGAGGGCGGCGCGCAGCCGGGCGTCGGGGACCCCGCCGTCCAGGTAGGCGGCGAGCAGGTCGTCGTCGTGGTCGGCGAGCGCGTCCAGCGCGGCCGGGCCGAGGCCGGGGACGAAGCGGGCGGTGCGCGTGCCGAGCGCGGCGGCGCGCCCCATCGGGACGAGCGGGACGGCGAGCCTGCGGGCCAGCCCGTG
Organism: Streptomyces sp. NPDC090088; assembly: GCF_044747345.1. Taxonomy (NCBI): domain Bacteria; kingdom Bacillati; phylum Actinomycetota; class Actinomycetes; order Kitasatosporales; family Streptomycetaceae; genus Streptomyces; species Streptomyces sp. NPDC090088. Next base: position 249,878 of record NZ_JBIVDZ010000004.1, read on the forward strand.
GAGGACGGCCCCGTCGCGGGCGCCCCGCCGGTCGATCTTGTTGACGAAGACCAGCGTGGGGATGCGCAGCCGCCGCAGGGTCCGCATCAGCACCCGGGTCTGCGCCTGGACACCCTCCACGGCCGAGACGACGAGCACCGCGCCGTCCAGCACACCGAGGACGCGTTCCACCTCGGCGATGAAGTCCGGGTGTCCCGGGGTGTCGATGAGGTTGACGGTGACCCCGTCGAGCGGGAAGGACACCACGGCGGACTTGATGGTGATGCCGCGCCGCCGCTCCAGGGCGAGGGTGTCGGTGCTGGTGTTTCCGTCGTCGACGCTGCCGAGCTCGTCGATGACCCCGGCCGTGTACAGCAGCCGTTCGGTCAGGCTGGTCTTACCGGCGTCGACATGCGCGAGAATTCCGAGATTGAGCAGGTGCACTGAGCGTGATGTCCTTCGGCATGAGGGGGGTTCCTTCCTGGCCTTCCTGGGTGGACATGCACGCAGCGCGCATCGGTGGTCCTCTCTCGGTGACGTCGGGTCGGGAGCAGTGCAGCAGGACCGCCCGCTCGACAGCAATGGATTAATGCTCAACGAAACCCCTGCCGCAGCACTCGCCGCCTCCAGGGCCCGGCCATAGAGTGACCTACATCACGCCACTGTGACGCCTTTGCTGCGTTTCCCGCCGTTTCCCTCACTCCTGCCCGCACGGCCTGGAGGGCACATGACCCACATCAAGCTGAACGTGGACGGCACGCCCTACGAGGACGAGGTGGAACCCCGTCTGCTGCTGGCCCACTACCTGCGCGACCGCCTCGGCCTGACCGGCACCCCGATCGGCTGCGACACCTCGAACTGCGGCGCGTGCACGGTCGACCTGGACGGGGAGACCGTCAAGAGCTGCTCGGTCCTCGCCGTCCAGGCGGACGGCGGCGCGGTGACCACCGTGCAGGGGCTGGCGAAGGACGGGGAGTGGACGACGCTGCAGCACGCCTTCCACGAACGGCACGGTCTGCAGTGCGGCTACTGCACCCCGGGGATGATCATGGCGGCCCGTGATCTGCTGCGCGAGAACCCGCACCCCACCTCGGACGAGGTCCGGGAGGCCCTGGAGGGCAACCTGTGCCGGTGCACCGGCTACCAGAACATCGTCCGCGCGGTGCTCGCCGCCTCCGGGCAGTCCGTACCCGAGGAGGCCACGGCATGACCGATCAGGCCGTCGAACACGAGGTCGGGCGGGCCCGGCTGCGCAAGGAGGACGCCCGGCTGATCACCGGCCAGACCAACTGGACCGACAACATCCAGGTCGCCGGACTGCTCCACCTGGCCGTGCTGCGCAGCCCGATGGCGCACGCCCGCGTCACCCGGGTCGACGTCTCCCCCGCCCTCGAACGCCCCGGTGTCGTTGCCGCGTTCAGCGGCGCCGACCTCGCCGAGGGCCTGGGCTCCCTGCCCTGCGCCTGGCCGGTGACCGAGGACATCGTGCTGCCGGACCACCCGCCGGTCGCCGTGGACGAGGTCCGCCACGCCGGCGACCCGGTGGCCGTCGTCGTGGCCCGCGACCGGTACGCGGCGGCCGACGCGCTGGAGGCGATCGAGGTCGACTACGACCCGCTGCCCCCGGTCCTCGACCTGGAGGCCGCGCTCGCCGACGACGCCCCGCTGGTCCACTCCGACAAGGGCACCAACCGCTGCTACACCTGGCCGCTCGCCACCGGCGAGGACTTCGACTCGGTACGGCGGCGCGCCGAGGTGACCGTCAAGCGCCGCTACCACCAGCAGCGGCTGATCCCGAACGCCATGGAGCCGCGCGCGGTCGTCGTCACGCCGATCGCCGCCTCCGGCGAGTACACGGTCTACTCGGCGACCCAGATCCCGCACATCCTGCGGATCATGCTGGCGACGGTCACCGGCATCCCCGAGCAGAAGCTCCGCGTGATCGCCCCGGACGTGGGCGGCGGCTTCGGCTCCAAGCTCCAGGTCTACGGCGAGGAGGCCCTGGCCCTCGCGGTCGCCCGCAGGCTGGGCCGCCCGGTGAAGTGGACCGAGTCCCGCTCCGAGGGCTACCTCGCCACCCACCACGGCCGCGGCATGATCCAGGACATCGAGATCGCCGCCACCCGTGAGGGGAAGCTGCTCGGCCTGAAGGTGGACCTGCTCGCCGACATGGGCGCCTACCTGATGCTCGTCACCCCGGGCATCCCGATCCTCGGCGCCTTCATGTACCCGGCCATCTACAAGATGGACGCCTACGACTTCACCTGCACCGGCGTCTTCACCACCCGCACGCCCACCGACGCCTACCGCGGCGCCGGACGCCCGGAGGCGACCTTCGCCATCGAGCGGATCATGGACGAGCTGGCCGCCGAACTCGGCCTGGACCCGGTGGAGTTGCGGCGCCGGAACTGGATCCGGCACGAGGAGTTCCCGTACACCACCATCGCCGGGCTGACCTACGACAGCGGCAACTACGAGGCGGCCACCGACAAGGCCCTCGCCCTGTTCGGGTACGACGACCTGCGCGCCGAGCAGCAGAAGCGCAACGAGCGCGGCGACACCGTACGCCTCGGCATCGGCGTGTCCACGTTCACGGAGATGTGCGGGCTGGCCCCGAGCCGGGTGCTGCGCGACCTGCGGTACGCGGCCGGCGGCTGGGAGGCGGCGAGCATCCGCATGCTGCCCACCGGCAAGGTCGAGGTGGTCACCGGCACCAGTCCGCACGGGCAGGGGCACGTGACCTGCTGGAGCCAGATCGCGGCCGACGTGCTCGGGGTGCCGTTCGACGACGTCGAGGTGGTGCACGGCGACACCCTGGCCGCTCCGCAGGGCATGGACACCTACGGTTCGCGGTCGCTGGCGGTCGGCGGCGAGGCCGTGCACCGGGCGGCGACGAAGGTGGTCGCCAAGGCCCGCAAGGTCGCCGCGCATCTGCTGGAGGCGAGCGAGCAGGACCTGGAGTTCACGGACGGCGTGTTCTCCGTGAAGGGCTCGCCGGAGGCCCGCAAGACCATCCAGGAGATCGCCTTCGAGACGTTCACCGGCCACGACCTGCCGGACGGCGTCGAACCGTCCATCAACGCCGAGACCGTGGTCGACCCGGAGAACTTCTCCTACCCGCACGGCACCCACCTGTGCGCGGTCGAGGTGGACACGGAGACCGGGCGGACCCGGATCAGGTCGTACGTCTGCGTCGACGACGTCGGCCATGTCGTCAACCCGATGATCGTCGAGGGCCAGGTGCACGGCGGTCTCGCGCAGGGCATCGCGCAGGCGCTGTACGAGGAGGCCGTGTACGACGACGAGGGCAACCTCGTCTCCGGGACCATGGCCGACTACCTGGTGCCGTCGGCGGTGGACCTGCCGGACTTCGTGACCGACCGGACGGAGACCCCGGCGTCCTCGAACGCCCTGGGCGTCAAGGGGGTCGGCGAGGCCGGCACGATCGCGTCGACGCCGGCGGTGGTCAACGCCGTGGTGGACGCGCTGCGGCCGCTGGGTGTGACGGATGTGCGGATGCCCTGCACCCCGGAGCGGGTGTGGCGCGCGGTGAAGGAGGCGTCGGCATGATTCCCCCGGCATTCGAGTACGCCCGTCCGGCGAGCGTCGACGAGGCGGTGCGCGCGCTCGCCGACGCGGGCGAGGAGGCGAAGGTGCTGGCCGGCGGGCAGAGCCTGCTGCCGTTGCTGCGGCTGCGGCTGGCCTTCCCCGAGCTGGTCGTGGACGTCGGGCGGATCCCGGAGCTGCGCGGGGTCCGCGAGGACGGCGACGCGCTCGTCATCGGCGCGCTGACCACGCATCACGACGTCGTCCGCGATCCGCTGGTCCGCCGCCACGCGGGTCTGCTGGCCGCGGCGACGGCCACGGTCGCCGACCCCGCCGTACGGCACCGGGGCACCCTCGGCGGCTCGCTCGCGCACGCCGACCCGGCCGGGGACCTGCCCGCCGTGGCGCTGGCCCTGGACGCCGAGCTGGTCGCCGCCGGACCGGGCGGCCGGCGCACGATCCCGGCCCGCGACTTCTTCCTCGACTACCTCACCACCGCGCTCGCCCCCGACGAACTGCTGGTGGAGGTGCGGGTGCCGAAGCGGGACGGCTGGGGCTTCCACTACGAGAAGTTCCAGCGGGTCGCGCAGGCCTGGGCGATCGTCGGCGTGGCGGCACTGGTGCGGCGCGACGACGGGCACATCGCCGAGGCGCGGATCGGGCTCACCAACATGGGGTCGACCCCGCTGCGGGCCACGGCCGCCGAGGAGGCCCTTGCGGGTGCCGACGGCCCCGGGGCGGTGGCCCGGGCCGCGGAGGCGGCGGCCGAGGGCACCCGGCCGTCCCAGGACCTGTCGGGCTCGCCCGAGTACCGGGAGCACCTCGCACGGGTGCTGACCCGGCGGGCGGTGCTGACGGCCGCCGGAATGGGGTGAGCGCCGATCACCCGCGTGGACGACCCGGAGCAGGTACGGGCCCGCCTGGAGCAGACGGGGTACCTCGTCGACGAAGGGCTGGCCGTCACCTGCTTCCTGGCCCTGAGACTGCACCGGCCGCTGTTCTGCGAGGGCGACGCGGGCGTGGGCAAGACCGCGCTCGCCTCCGCCCTGGCCGAGACGCTCGGCGCGCCGCTGATCCGGCTCCAGTGCCATGAGGGCATCGACGCCTCCCAGGCCCTGTACGACTGGGACTTCCCGCGCCAGCTGCTGCACCTGCGGGCCGCCGAGGCGGCCGGCGTCACGGACGCCGACCGGCTGGAGAGCGAGCTGTACGACCGCCGTTTCCTGATCGCCCGCCCCCTGCTGCTGGCCCTGCAGCAGCATCCCGCGGTCCTGCTGGTCGACGAGATCGACCGCGCGGACGACGAGTTCGAGGCGTTCCTGCTGGAACTGCTCTCCGAGTACTCGGTCACGATCCCCGAGCTCGGCACGCTGCGGGCGGAGGTGCCGCCGGTGGTCGTGCTCACCTCGAACCGGACCCGCGAGGTGCACGACGCCCTGAAGCGGCGCTGCCTCTACCACTGGTTCGACCACCCCACCTTCGCCCGTGAACTGGCCATCGTGCGCACCCGGTTGCCGAAGGTGTCGGCGCGGCTGGCCGAGCAGGTGACCGCGCTGGTGCAGGCGCTGCGCGGCGCGGACCTGCTCAAGCCGCCGGGCGTGGCGGAGACGATCGACTGGGCGGAGGCCCTGGACGCGCTGGGCGCGAGCGAGGTGGACACGGAGCTGGCCGTGGCCACGCTGGGGTCGGTGCTCAAGTACCGGGAGGACGCGGACCGGGCCCGGGGGCTCGATCTCGCGGCGATCCTGTCGGCCCGGGGCGGGTGACCGGGCATGGACGCGGCGGTACCGGTGGCGGCCGGGGTGCCGGCGGATGCCGTACTGCTCGGTTTCGTACGGGCGTTGCGGGCCGCGGGCGTGGACGCGAGCGCCGAACGCGGATACGCGTTCCTGCGCGCCGTGGCCGCCCTGCGGCCGGGCCTGCGTGCGGACGTGTACTGGGCGGGGCGGGCGACGCTGTGCGGCGGCCACGACGACCTGGAGCGCTACGACCGGGTGTTCGCCGCGTACTTCGGCCGGACCAGGCCGCCTCCCCCGCCGCCCGCGCGCACCGCTCCCCCGCCCCGGCTGCGGCTCGTCGCCCGGGAGACGGCAGCGGCACCCCGGCCCCCCGGCGAGGGCGAGCCGTCCGCTCCGCCCACGCCCACGCTCGCCAGCTCCGCCGAGGTGCTGCGGCACCGTGACGTCACCGGGCTCGACGCCGCCGAACGGGCCCAACTACGCCGTCTGCTGGCCGCGTTCGCGCTGGTGGGGCAGGTCCGGCGGTCGGCCCGGCGGCGGCCCGCCCGGCGTGGGGACGTCGATCCGCGCCGTACGGTACGGGAGTTGCTGCGGCGCGGCGGCGAACCGGCCCTGCTGCGACGGCACGCGCGGGTGGCCCGGCCGCGCCGGGTGGTGCTGCTCGTCGATGTGAGCGGCTCGATGGCGCCGTACGCCGACGCACTGCTGCGGTTCGCGCACGCGGCGGTGCGCGCGGGCCGCACCGAGGTGTTCACCATCGGCACCCGGCTCACCCGGGTGACCCGCGAACTGTCGCACCGGGACCCCGATCTGGCGATGGAGTCCGTCGCGGCCGCGGTGCCCGACTGGCGCGGCGGCACCCGGCTCGGCGAGCTGCTGCGCGAGTTCCTGAACCGGTGGGGACAACGCGGCATGGCGCGCGGCGCGATCGTCGTGCTGCTCTCGGACGGCTGGGAGCGCGGCGACCCGGAGCTGCTCGGACGGCAGATGCGCCGGCTGCACGGCCTGGCGCACCAGGTGGTCTGGGCGAACCCGCGCAAGGCGCGGCCCGGTTACGCGCCGCTGGCGGCCGGGATGGCGGCGGCGCTGCCCAGCGTCGACGCCTTCGTCGAGGGGCACAGCCTGGCGGCGCTGGAGCGGCTCGCGGCGGTGGTGCGCGGCGCGTCCACGACGTCCGGCCGGAGAGGAGCCGAGCGTGCGTGAGATTCTGCCGGCGCTGGCCGGCTGGCACGCGGCCGGGATCCCCTTCGGTCTGGCCACGGTGGTCGCGGTCAGCCGCAGCGCGCCGCGCGGACCCGGCGCCGCGATGGCGGTGGGCCCGGACGACGAGGTCCTGGGCAGTGTCTCCGGGGGCTGCGTCGAGGGTGCCGTGTTCGAACTGGCGCAGGAGGTCGTGGCGAGCGGCGAACCCCGCCTGGAGACCTTCGGCTACAGCGACGAGGACGCCTTCGCGGTGGGGCTGACCTGCGGCGGCGAGATCACCCTGCTGGTCCGGCCGGTGACCGCCGCGTCCGACCCGGCGTTCGGCGCGGTCGCCGCGTCGGTCGCCGGCGGCGAACCGGTGACCGTGGCCACGGTGGTGGACGGGCCCGCGCCGCGCGGCGCCACCCTCGCCGTCTGGCCGGACCGGGTGGCCGGCACGCTCGGCACGGAGGGCCTCGACATCGCCGTCGCCGCGGACGCGCGCGGCGAACTCGCGCTCGGTGCCTCGGTGTTGCGGCACTACGGCCCGCGCGGAGAGCGCCGCGAGGACGCGGTCACCGTCTTCCTCCAGTCGTTCGCGCCGCCGCCGCGCATGCTGGTGTTCGGTGCGATCGACTACGCGGCGGCGGTGGCCCGGATCGGTGACTTCCTCGGCTACCGGGTCACCGTGTGCGACGCCCGCCCGGTCTTCGCCACCCCGAAGCGCTTCCCGGCGGGCGTCGAGGTCGTCGTCGACTGGCCGCACCGCTACCTCAGGGGCACGGACACCGACGACCGCACCGTCATCTGCGTCCTCACCCACGACCCGAAGTTCGACGTCCCGCTGCTGGAGGAGGCGCTGCGCCGGCCCGCCGCCTACATCGGGGCGATGGGCAGCCGCCGTACCCACGACGAACGGCGGGCCCGGCTCGCCGAGGCGGGTCTCACCGGGGCCGAGCTGGACCGGCTGCGCTCACCGCTCGGCCTGGACCTGGGCGCCCGTACCCCCGAGGAGGTGGCGGTGTCCGTCGCCGCCGAGATCGTCGCGCTGCGCTGGGGCGGCAGCGGCGCCCCGCTGACCACGACCGCGGGGGCCATCCACCATCCGGTCGCGCCCTGAGCCGAGGAGGAAGTCATGGAGCTGCACCACGAGTTCACCGTCCCGGTCCCGGCCGACGAGGCCTGGCGCGCCCTCCTCGACATCGAACGGGTCGCGCCCTGTCTGCCGGGCGCGGTCGTGGAGGACTACGACGGCAAGACCGTGACCGGCTCGGTCAAGGTCAAGGTCGGCCCGGTCACCGTGGCCTACCGGGGCACCGCGGTCTTCGAGGAACAGGACGCGTCGGCCCACCGGATGGTGCTGCTGGCCAGCGGCCGGGAGACCCGTGGCCAGGGCACGGCCCGGGCGACGGTCACCGCCACCCTCACCGAACGCGAGGGCGCCACGGCGGTCTCGGTCCGCACCGACCTCACGGTGACCGGCCGTCCGGCCCAGTTCGGCCGCGGCGTCCTGGCGGAGGTCGGCGACCGCCTGGTGGGCCAGTTCGCGACCTGCCTCGCGGAACGGCTGACCGAGCGGCCACGGCACCTGGCCGAGGACGACGAGGCGCCGCAGCCGCTCGACCTGCTGCGGACGGCCGGGGTGCCGGTGGCCAAGCGGGCCGCGGCGGTGGCCGCCGTACTCGCCGTGCTCACGGTGGCGGCGGCACGGCTGCGCCGGCGTCGGCGGCAACACACCAGGCCGCGCTGACGTGTTCCGCCCGTCGAACACTATGAACACAACGTCCGGACCGTGGTTCCGGTCCCGGACCGCTCCCTAGCATCGCCGCGGACGGCGCGAAGAAGCGCCGACGACGACAGGGAGCCGCGCCTTGGACAGGTCGAGAACCCCCGTACGGGTCCGCCGGACCGGCCGCCGCCGACGCACCGGACTGCTCGCCTCCGTGGCGGCGGCCCTCGCCACCGCCTTCGTCGGCGCCCCGCCCGCGCAGGCCGGGACACCGCCGCCGACCCCCGTCTCCTGCCCGGCCCAACTCGACGGCAGGGCCGCCTGTTACACCGGTCGGGACGCCCACGGCGCCGCCTACGCCATCGCCGTCCCCGCGCACTGGAACGGCTCCCTGGTCGTGCACGCGCACGGCGGCCCCGACCTCGGCACCGGCTCGGACCCGGCGCGCAGCGCCGACGACCTGGCCCGCTGGTCGGTGATGGTGAAGGAGGGGTACGCCTGGGCGGGCTCGTCCTACCGCAGGGGCGGCTACGGCACCCGGATGGCCGCCGAGGACACCGAGAACGTGCGCCGGCTGTTCGTCGAGAACTTCGGGAAGCCGAAGCGCACTTATGTGCACGGTCAGTCCTGGGGCGGGGACGTAGCCGCCAAGGTCGTCGAGGTGTACGGCGGGCGGGGCGGACCGTACGACGGGGCGCTGCTCACCAGCGGTGTCCTCGGCGGCGGGTCCCGGGGGTACGACTACCGCGTCGACCTCCGCGTCGTCCACCAGTACTACTGCCGCAACCTGCCCCGGCCGACCGAGCCCCCGTACCCGCTGTGGCAGGGGCTGCGCGCGGACTCGACGCTGACGACGGCCGGACTGCGCGCCCGGCTCCAGGAGTGCACGGGCTACGCCTCGGCCCCGCAGGAGCGCACCGCCCTCCAGCAGCGCAACCTCGACGACATCCTCGCGGTCACCGGGGTCCCCGAGCGCACCCTGGAGTCGCATCTGCGGTTCGCGGTCTTCACCTTCCGGGACATCGTGCACGACCGGCTGGGCGGCCGTAATCCGTTCTCGAACAAGGGCGTTCGGTACTCGGGGTCGCACGACGACCAGGCGCTGAACGCCGGGGTCGAGCGGTTCGCCGCCGATCCGACCGCGGTACGCGACCTGTCGTACGACAGCGATCTCACCGGCAGGGTGTCGATCCCGGTCCTCACGCTGCACGCCATCGACGATCCGACGGCGTTCGTGGAGCACGAGGCGGCCTACCGGGCCACCCTGCGCGGCGCCCACCGGGACGGCCACCTCGTGCAGACGTTCACCCACGAGTCCGAGCACAGCGCGCTGAGCGACGCGGAGTACGCCGACTCGATCGCGGCACTGGACGGTTGGGTGCGCACGGGCCGGAAGCCGACGCCCGAGGCGATCGCGGACTCCTGCGCCGCGTTCGACCGGGTCTACGCCACGGGCTGTTTCTACGACCCTGCCTTCCGTCCCGCCTCCTACGCCTCCCGGGTCCGCCCGCGGCCGGGCGGGCTGCACTGGCCCGCCATGACGGCGGCGCAGGAGAAGCGGTGGAGCGCGATCGCCGGGGTCGGGATCGCCCCCTGACGGGTCCCCTCAGCGCGGCGGCAGCCGGTGCAGGGTGACGTCCGTGAGCACGCCGTCGGCGACGGCCGCGGTGAGGTAGGTGCGGTGCGGCTGGCGGCGCCGGTCGGTGGGCGAGCCGGGGTTGAGCAGCCGCAGTCCGCCCGGTGCCGTGCTGTCCCAGGGGATGTGGCTGTGCCCGAAGACCAGGACGTCCAGGTCGGGGAAGCGGGCGGCGCAGCGGGTCTCGCGGCCCTGGGCGGGACCGGTCTCGTGGATCGTCCCGAACCGCAGGCCGCCCAGGTCGGCGTAGGCCACCTCGGGGAGCCGGGCGCGCAGTGCGGGGCCGTCGTTGTTGCCGTACACGGCGATCAGCCGGCGGCTGTGCCGCTCCAGCAGGTCGAGGGTGGCCTCGTCGACCCAGTCGCCGGCGTGGAACACGACGTCGGCGCGCGGGAGTTCGGCCAGCAGCTGGTCCGGGAGCCGCTTGGCGCGCAGCGGGAGGTGCGTGTCGGAGGTCAGGAGCAGACGCAGGCGCACCCGGCCAGCGTAGCCAATGACCCCGCCCGGAGATCTTCAGTCCAGACTTAACAGTTTCAGCTGGACAGTTTCAGCTGTCGGTCCTAGGGTGGGCCGCATGGCAGAGATCACCGATTCCGCGACCCGCGCGGCGCGCGACCTGCGCGTGATGTTCAGCAGGCTGCGCCGCCGTATCCGGGAGGTCGCCCAGGACGCGGACCTCACCCCGTCGCAGGAGTCGGCGCTCACCCTGGTGTCGAAGCACGGCGCGGCCACGGCCAGCGCGCTCGCCTCCGCCGAGGGGGTGCGGCCGCAGTCGATGGCGACCACGCTGGCCGCGCTCGACCAGCAGGGGCTGATCCGCCGCAGCCCCGACCCGACCGACGGCCGCCGCCAGCTGGTCACCCTGACCGAGGCCGGCCAGGCCCGGGTCGAGGGCAACCGGCAGGCGCGCGACGAGTGGCTGGCCCGCGCCTTCCAGGAGCGGTACACCGAGGACGAGCGGCACACCCTGCTCACCGCCATCGAGCTGCTGGAACGGCTGTCGCGGCCGTGATACCGCGACCGGCCGCCGCGATATCGGGCAAGAGCACCCGCCCCGCCCCCGCCGGCTTCGACCGGCGGCTGATCGCGCCGATGGTGCTGGGTTCCGTACTGAACCCGATCAACTCCTCGATGATCGCGGTGGCCCTGGTGCCGATCGGCATCGCCTTCGGGGCGCCGCCCGCCGAGACGGTGTGGCTGGTGACCGCGCTCTACCTGGCGACCGCCGTGGGGCAGCCGGTGATCGGGCGGCTCGTGGACATGTACGGGCCGCGCCGCCTCTATCTCGTGGGTACGGGTCTGGTGGGCGTCGCCGGACTGCTGGGCGCGCTGGCTCCCACGCTGGGCGTGCTGATCGCGGCGCGGGTACTGCTCGGCTTCGGCACCTCGGCCGCGTATCCGGCGGCGATGCGGCTGACCAGGAGCGAGGCCGAGCGCACCGGGCAGGACAGCCCGGCCGGGGTGCTGACCGCGCTCGCCGTGTCCGCGCAGACCGTGGCCGTGGTCGGTCCGACGCTGGGCGGGGTGCTGATCGGCGCCGGCGGCTGGCACATGGTGTTCACCGTCAACGTGCCGCTCTCCGCGGCCTGTCTGGTCCTCGGCGTCAAGTGGCTGCCCAGGTCCGGGGCGCCCGAGCGGGGACAGCGCATGGACCTGCCCGGCATGGCCCTGTTCGCCGTCCTGCTGGTTACGCTGATGCTGTTTTTGATGGGCCCGCGGCCCGACCGCTGGTACCTGCCGGCGCTGACCCTCGCGACGGCCGCCGTCTTCGCGGCCCGCGAGCTGCGGGTGCCCGACCCGTTCGTCGACCTGCGGGTCCTCGCCGGCAACGTCCCGCTCGTCGTCACCTATGTGCGCCAGCTCCTCGCGTACACCACCTCGTACGCCTTCCTGTACGGCTACACGCAGTGGCTGGAGCAGGGCCGCGGGCTCAGCGCCTCCGCCGCCGGGCTCGTCCTGCTGCCGCTGTCGGCCGCCGCGCTCGTCACCGCCACGGTCACCGGCCGCCGGGAGGCCGTCCGCGGCAAGCTGCTGGTCGGCTCCGTGCTGCAGATCGCCGGCTGCTCGGCGCTGCTGCTGGTCGACGCCGGCAGCCCGGTCTGGGCGCTGCTCGCGGCCGGCGCGCTGCTCGGCGTCCCGCAGGGGCTGCTCGGGCTCGCCGCGCAGACCGCGCTGTACCGGCAGGCCGACCCGGAGCGGATCGGCTCCGCGGCCGGGCTGCTGCGGACCTTCATGTACCTCGGCGCGCTGGGAGCCTCCGCCGCGACGGCGGCCTTCTTCCCGCACCGCGCCGACACGGGCGGGCTGCACGGCCTGGCCCTGTTCATGCTCGCCGGCTCGGCACTGCTGCTGGCGATCACGCTGCCGGACCGCTCCCTGGCCCGGCTCACACCCACCCCCCGAAAGGCCTGACCCACCCCATGTCTCTGAGCACCCTCGACCCCCGCACCGCGCTCGTCGTCATCGACCTCCAGCAGGGCATCGTGGGCATGCCCACCCAGCCGTACTCCGGCACCGAGGTGGTGGCCCGCACGGCCGAGCTCGCCGACGCCTTCCGCGCCAAGGACCTGCCCGTGGTCCTGGTCCGGGTCTCCTTCGCCGCCGACTTCGCCGACGCCGTGCCGGGCCGCACCGAGCGCCAGGCGCGCGGCCTCGCCTTCCCGGAGGGCTGGGACACCGTCGTCGACGAACTGTCCGGACACGACGGCGACATCCGTGTCACCAAGCACAACTGGAGCGCCTTCCACGGCACCGACCTGGACGTCCAGCTGCGCCGCCGGGGCATCACCCAGATCGTGCTGACCGGCATCGCCACCAGCATCGGCGTGGAGTCCACCGCCCGGGACGGCTACGCGCACGGCTACCACGTGACGCTCGCCACGGACGCGATGGCCGACGCCGACCCGGAGGCGCACCGCGGCTCCGTGGAGCGGATCTTCCCGCGCCTCGGCGAGTCCGGTACCACGGCGGAGGTGCTGGAGCTGCTGGCCAAGACGCACAGCTGACTCATGACCCGGTCTTGGCCCGGGCCGAGGCGAGTCCTGGGCCACGACCGGGTTAGCATTCGGCCACAAGCACGTGCCGCCCAGGGAAACCGGCGGCTTTATCCAGGGGGCTAGGAAGCCGGATGCCGGTCAAAGTCAGTGTTGTCGTCCCTGTCTACAACCCGGGGCCCTATATCGAGGACTGCATCGCCTCGCTGCTCCGGCAGTCGCTGCCTCGCGACGAGTACGAAGTGATCTTCGTGGACGACGGCTCCAGTGACGAGACCCCGGCCCGGCTGGACGCGCTCGCCGCCGAGCACCCGCACATCCACGTCATCCACCAGGAGCCGTCCGGCTGGTCCGGCAAGCCCCGCAACGTGGGCATCGCCGCCTCCCAGGGCGAGTTCGTGATGTTCGTCGACAACGACGACTTCCTGGGCGACGAGGCCCTGGAGCGGATGTACGACTACGGCGTCGCGAACGAGGCCGACCTGATCATCGGCAAGATGGCGGGCAAGGGCCGCCCGGTGCCGGTGGAGCTGTTCCGCCGCAACCACCCGCGGGCCACCGTCGACAACGCCCCGCTGATGGACAGCCTGACCCCGCACAAGATGCTGCGCCGGTCCTTCCTGGACCGCATCGGGCTGCGCTTCCCCGAGGGCCGCAGGCGGCTGGAGGACCACGTCTTCGTCGCCGAGGCCTACCTGCTCGCGTCGAACATCTCGGTGCTCGGCGACTACGTCTGCTACTACCACATCAAGCGGGACGACGCCTCGAACGCCGGTTTCCAGCGCTTCGACCCGGTCGGCTACTTCGCCAACCTGCGCGAGGCCCTCGACGTCGTCGAGCGCTACACCGAGCCCGGCCCCACCCGCGACCGGATGTTCCGCCGCTGGCTGCGCAGCGAGATGGGCGAGCGGCTGCGCGGCAACCGGTTCCTCAAGCTGCCGGACGACTACCGCAGGGAGCTCTTCGACGAGATCCACAAGGTGATCGCCGAACGCATGGGCCCGGCCGTCTTCGCCCTGCTCGAACCGGCCCACCGGGTGGTCACCGAGCTGGCCGGCGCGGGCCGCTACGAGGACGTGCTCGCCGTCGCCGAGTGGGAGGCGTCCATCGGCCCCTCGACGGCGCTGGAGAGCGTCGCCTGGGACGGCGGCGCCCTGAAGATCGACTTCAGCGCCGAGTACAGCGCCGGCGGCGCGCCCAAGACCTACCCGGCCGACACCACGCCCGTCCCGCTCGACGGCCCGCCGGCGACCGCCGCCGAGGCCATCGCGTTGCTGGAGCGCGGCACCGCCGCCCGCTTCGACCGGGCCAACGTCGACCTGATGATGCGCGAGCGGGAGACCCACGCGCAGTTCTTCCAGCCGATCGAGTTCACCCGCGAGACCGTTCCCGCCGAGGGCGAGCCGGACCGGGTCCGCCTGGTCGTGAAGGCGACGGCGACCGTGGACCCGGCCACCGCCGCCGGCGGCTCCCCGCTGCCGGCCGGGCTCTACGACGCGTTCGTCCGGCTGACGATCGGCGGCTGGACCCGCGAGTACCGGCTGTTCCCGGTCTCCAGGGAGCCGTTCCCCGCGATGCCGGTCCCGGGTGTCGTCGGCGGTCTGCGCGTGCTGCCCTACTGGACGGTCAAGAACAACTTCGCCCTCGACGTCGACATGGCCGGCAAGCGGCTCGGCTTCGGCGACCTCAAGCCCGCGGACTTCACGGTCGCCGGTGACCGGCTGCGCGCGGTGCTGCCGTTCCATGTCGCCGGTGACGTCAAGGCGGCGCTCCGGCTGACCGGTCCGAAGCCCGCCGCCGAGGTGCTGGAGGTGCCGGCCACGCTGTCGCCCGCCGAGGGCGGCGGAGCCGTGCTGGACGCCCCGCTGCCGGTGCGGTCGCTGCAGCAGGGCGGCTGGCGGCCGGCCCTGTGCCTGGTCGCGGACGCCGCCGAGCCGCGCTTCTTCACGCTGCCGCTCGTCGTGCGCAACTCCCCCGAGGGCCTGAAGGTCGCCAAGCCGGCCCCGAAGAAGCCCAAGGCGGCCACGCCCAAGCCGGCCTCCAAGCCGAGGCCGAGCGCCGCCCGCAGGCTGGCCCGTAAGCTGCCGCTGCCGGTGCGCCGGGCCCTGGCCAGGGCCCTGGGCCGAGGCAGGACCGCACCCACCGCACGACAGGAAGGCAAGTGACACCGTGCGACCGCTGAGCATCGAAGGCGCCTGGATCCAGGAGCCCAAGGTCTTCCCCGACGACCGGGGCAGCTTCCACGAGTGGTTCCGGGCCGGGGAGTTCCGCGAGGCCCTCGGCTACGACCTCGACCTCGCCCAGGCGAACTGCTCGGTCTCCCGACGGGGCGTGCTGCGCGGCATCCACTTCGCCGACGTGCCGCCGAGCCAGTCCAAGTACGTCAAGTGCGTGCGCGGTGCCGTGCTCGACGTCATCGTGGACATCCGGGTCGGCTCCCCCACGTTCGGCAACTGGGAGGCGGTCCGGCTCGACGACGACAACCGGCACGCCGTGTTCCTCTCGGAAGGCCTCGGTCACGCCTTCATGGCGCTGACCGACGACGCCACCGTGGTGTACCTGTGCTCGGCCGGATACGCGCCGGGCCGCGAGCACGGCATCAACCCGCTCGACCCGGAGCTGGGCATCGAGTGGCCCGAGGGCCTCGCGCCGGTGCTGTCGGAGAAGGACGCCGAGGCGCCGTCCCTCGCGGAGGCCGCCGCTTCCGGGCTGCTGCCGACGTACGCGGACTGCGTGGCGTACTACGAGCGGCTGCGCGGCTGAGACCACGGCCGAGGAGCCGGACCCGGGCCGGGTCCGGCTCCTCGGCACATCCGTGTCAGGACTTCGCGTAACGCTGCTTCAGCGCGCTCCGCTTGTTCGTGCCCTCGGCATTCCTGCCCTTCTCGATGATCACGAGATTGTGGTAGAAGTGCATGCCGACGATATTGAGGTCGGTGTACGTCGGCTGATAGTTCTCCGTGACGAATTCCTCGTAATTCAGCCCGTCCACCAGCCGCTTGAGCATGCCCATACTGGTGTGCGCGGCTTCGAGGTCCTCACTGCCCTGCCATTCGGGCCAGTAGGAGGACTGGGTGTCCTCGACGATGTAGATGCCACCGTCCTTGAGCCGCGGGAAGAGCGTGGCGAACGTGGTGAGCACATGCGGACTGCGGTGACTGCCGTCGTCGATGATGACGTCCAGATCACCGATCTTGTCCGCGACGGTGTTCAGCGACGTCGGGTCGGACTGGTCGCCGATGAACGTCGTGATGCGTTCCTCGTCGACAAATGACTTGTCCTGGATGTCCATTCCGAAAATCCGCGCCTTCGGGAAGAACTGCTTCCACATGCGCAGCGAAGCGCCGCCCTGGCCTGGCCTGTTGTAGCCGCCGATGCCGATTTCCAGCAGGTTGAACGACTCGTTCTTCAGGTGCCCGAGATGGCGTTGGTAGTGCTGGGTGTAGCGGTGTATTCCCCACTTGTCCGTCTTGAAGTGCTGGGCGAGTTTGTTCAGGTCACCGGAGATCGCGTCGAGTCCGGTCGGCTTGGGCGGCTTCACGGGCGGCCGGCCGGAGAAGCGCCGCTTCACCCGTCGCAGGACTCGCACATTCTTCTCACCCAATACAGACTTCACGGTCGCTCGGATCGACATCGCGGGACAAATCCTTTCCGCACCCGACTCACAAGACATTCAAAGCATCATGGTAGTGATGCCGGGCAATCCACAAGGGGCGAACACAGAGACATCCGAAAAAAAGGCCGGACGGGCTCCCGGTATTCCGGTGATACGGCACAGGGCGGCCGGCGCGCGCTCGGTGAGCGTGCGCCGGCCGCCCTGTGGCGGAGTGGATACCCGGTGTCCTAGGCGGAGATCTCCTTGCGGATGAGCGGCAGCCCCTCGCGCAGGGCCTCGCGCCAGTCCCGCAGCGGTTCCAGGCCGACCTCGGACCACCGGTCGTGGCCGAGGGCGCTGTACGCGGGGCGGGGTGCCGGGCGGACGAAGGCCTCGCTGGTGGTGGGGCGCACCCGCTCCGGGTCGGCGCCGAGCAGCCGGAAGACCTCGCGGGCCAGCTCGCACCAGGTGGCCGCGCCGGAGTTGGTGCCGTGGAAGACGCCGTGCGCGCGCTCGTCCCGGCCGAGGCGGGGGCCGAGGTCGGCGATCCGGGCGGCCAGGTCGGCGCTCCAGGTGGGCTGTCCGCGCTGGTCGTCGACGACGTCGAGGGTGTCCCGGCGGGACTCCAGCTCGATCATCGTGCGCACGAAGTTCTTCCCGTGCGTGCCGTACAGCCAGGCCGTGCGGACGACCGCGCTCGCGCCCGGGAGTTCCGCCAGGACCGCCCGCTCGCCCGCGAGCTTGGTCCGCCCGTAGGCGGTGCGCGGGGCGGTGGGGTGGTCCTCGGGGTACGGGCTGGTGCGGGCCTCGCCGTCGAAGACGTAGTCCGTGGAGACGTGGACGAGACGGGCGCCGTGCCGGGCGGCGGCGCGGGCCAGCAGGCGCGGGCCCTCGCCGTTGATCAGCAGGGCGCGCTCCTCGTCGGTCTCGGCGTCGTCGACGGCCGTGTACGCGGCGCAGTTGACCACCAGGTCGGGCGTGTGCCCGGCGAGCGCCGACTCCGTCGAGTCGGCGTCGGATATGTCGAGGTCGGCGCGGCCGAGGGCCACGACCTCCGCACCCCGGCGGGTGAGTTCCTCGACCACGTCGTGGCCGAGCATCCCGCCCGCTCCGGCGACGAGCCACTTCATCAGTGCTTCCCCTGCTCCTTGCGCGGCTCCAGGGCGGCGCGCTCCTTGAGCGGCTCCCACCAGGCGCGGTTGTCGCGGTACCAGGCGACGGTGTCGGCGAGGCCGGAGGTGAAGTCGTGCTTGGGGGTGTAGCCCAGCTCGTCGTGGATCTTGCTCCAGTCGACGGAGTAGCGCTGGTCGTGGCCCTTGCGGTCGGCGACCCGGTCCACGCGCTCCCAGTCGGCGCCGCAGGCTTCGAGGAGCAGCCCGGTGAGCTCCTTGTTGCTGAGCTCGGTGCCGCCGCCGATGTTGTAGACCTCGCCGGGCCGGCCGCCGGTGCGGACCAGGTCGATGCCCTGGCAGTGGTCCTCGACGTGCAGCCAGTCGCGGACGTTGCTGCCGTCGCCGTAGAGCGGGACGTTCTTGCCGTCGAGGAGGTTGCTCACGAAGAGCGGGATGACCTTCTCGGGGAACTGGTGCGGCCCGTAGTTGTTGGAGCAGCGGGTGACGCGGACGTCCAGGCCGTGGGTGCGGTGGAAGGCCAGCGCCAGCAGGTCCGAGGAGGCCTTGGAGGCGGAGTACGGCGAGTTCGGCTGGAGCGGGTGGCTCTCGGGCCAGGAGCCGGTCTCGATGGAGCCGTAGACCTCGTCGGTGGAGACGTGCACGAACGGGCCGACGCCGTGGCGCAGGGCCGCGTCGAGGAGCGTCTGGGTGCCGACGACGTTGGTGCGGACGAACGCGCCGGCACCGTCGATGGAGCGGTCGACGTGCGACTCGGCCGCGAAGTGCACGACCTGGTCGGCCTCGGCCATGAGCTTGTCGACCAGCTCGGCGTCGCAGATGTCGCCCTCGACGAAGGTCAGCCGGGGATGCGACGCGGGCAGGTTCGTCAGGGTGCCCGCGTAGGTGAGCTTGTCCAGCACGGTGATGTGCGGCGCGTCGGGGCCGTCGGCGGCGAGCAGGCCGCGGACGTACGTGGAGCCGATGAAGCCGGCCGCGCCGGTGACGAGGAGATTCATGAACGGATCTGCACCTTGCTGTGGTCTCCGAGTACGAGGCGGTGGGCGCTGGGGGTGCCGGCCGCGGGGGTCACCTCGACATGCCGGCCGATCAGCGAGGACTCGATCCTGCCCACCCCGTCGATGGAGGAGTCCCGCAGCACTATGGAGAACTCCAGCTCACTGTCCGTGATCCGGCAGTTCTCGGCGACCGACGTGAAGGGGCCCACGTACGAGTCGGCGACGACGCTGTCGGCGCCGATCACGACCGGCCCGACGATCCGGGAGTTGGTGACGGTCGCGCCCGCCTCGACGACCACCCGGCCGACGAGCTGGCTGGCCTCGTCGACCTCGCCGTCGATCCGCGGCTCCTGGCTCTCCAGGACGGTCCGGTTGACCTCCAGCATGTCGACGACGTTGCCGGTGTCCTTCCAGTAGCCCTTGATCACCGTGGAGCGCACGTCGGCGCGCTGGTCGATGAGGTGCTGGATGGCGTGGGTGATCTCCAGCTCGCCGCGCCAGGACGGCTTGATGGCGCGCACCGCGTCGTGGATGGCGGGCGTGAAGAGGTAGACGCCGACCAGGGCGAGGTCGCTCTTGGGCTCCTGCGGCTTCTCCTCCAGGCCGATCACCTGGCCGTCGGCGTCCAGCTCGGCGACGCCGAAGGCGCGCGGGTTGGGCACGTGGGTGAGGAGGATCTGGGCGTCCGGGCGGGTCTCGCGGAACTCGTCGACCAGTCCGCTGATGCCGCCGACGATGAAGTTGTCGCCCAGGTACATGACGAAGTCGTCGTCCCCGAGGAACTCACGCGCGATCAGCACCGCGTGGGCGAGGCCCAGCGGGTGCTCCTGCGGGATGTAGGTGACGTCCAGGCCGAACTTCGACCCGTCGCCGACCGCCTCCTCGATCTCGGCGGCGGTGTCGCCGACGATCATCCCGACCTCGGTGACGCCCGCGGCGGCAAGGGATTCGAGCCCGTAGAACAGGACGGGTTTGTTCGCCACCGGTACGAGCTGTTTCGCCGATGTGTGGGTGATCGGCCGCAGCCGGGTTCCGGCACCGCCGGAGAGCACCAAAGCCTTCATTCGCTACACCTTATAGGTGAACATCTGATTGAGACGTTCTTCTGTTTTCCTGATTGGTTACGACAGTATGACCTTGGTGCGGATGTCATGTGGCCACGAGGTGCCCCGAACAGGCATCTCGCCCGTTTTGTACGTTTATTTCGGCGCACGGTAAGAATCCGGTCAGGAGTTCTCCGGCTCGGCCGCCGCGCGCTCCACCTCCGCCTCCACCTCGGGCCGCGGTCTGCCCTCGTCACGGGCGTACTCGCTCAGCGCGGTCAGTTCGTCCCGGGCCAGGTCGCGCCAGGCGCGCAGGGCGGTCTCGTAGGTCTCCGACTGGGCGCCGCCCGGCTGCTGCAAAGCAGGCGGTCCGTAGGCGTCGCGCAGTTCCAGCACCTTGTCGTGGGCCGCGTCGGCCGCGCGGTGCTTCGCCACCAGCTCTTGGAAGGTGTGTGCCACGACAAGACCCTAAGAAGGACCGGCCCGCGCCGCCTCCCGAGACGGCCGGCTCAGTCCGCGTCGGCGTCCAGGACGAGGTCCGCCCACACCTGTTTGCCGCCGCTGGCCGGGACCGTCCCCCAGGCGACCGACATGGCCTCGACCAGGAGGATGCCGCGCCCGCCGGTGGCCTCCCAGCCGATGTTGGGAGGTTTCACCGGACTGCGCGGCGAGGCGTCGGCGACGGCGATCCGCAGCCGGTGGTCGAGCAGGGTCAGGTCGAGCCGGACCGGCCCGTCGGTGTGGATGAGGGCGTTGGTGACGAGCTCGGAGACCACCAGGAGGGCCGTGTCCATGGTGTCGTCGGTGATCCCCCAGGAGCGCAGGGTGCGCTTGCTGAAGCGGCGGGCGTGCCGGGCGGCCTCGGGGACCCGCCACACCGTCCAGCTCTCCCGCAGCGGGCGGACGGCCATGCCGTCGTAGCGCATCAGCAGCAGGGCGACGTCGTCGGCGCGGTGGGCGTTGTCGAGCAGGGCGTCGGCGACCAGGCCGAGGTCGCCGGGGTCGGCGGCACCGAGGCCGTGGGCGAAGCGCGCCATGCCGTCGTCGATGTCGGCGCCGGGGGACTCGACCAGGCCGTCGGTGGTGAGCGCGAGCACGGTGCCGGGGCGCAGGCCGATCTGGGTCATGGGGAAGTCGGCCTGGCCGAGCACGCCGAGCGGGGGGCCGCCCTCGGTCTCGGTGATCTCCGTGCCGCCGTCCGGGTGACGCAGGACGGGCGGCAGATGTCCGGCGCGCACGCACCAGGCCGTGCCGTCCTCCATGTCGACGTCGACATAGCAGCAGGTGGCGAAGAGGTCGCTCTCCATGTCCATGAGGAGCCGGTTGGCGTGCGAGACGACCACGTCGGGGGTGTGCCCCTCGGCCGCGTAGGCGCGCAGCGCGGTGCGCATCTGCCCCATCAGGGTGGCGGCGGCCGCGCTGTGGCCCTGGACGTCCCCGATGACGAGGGCGACGTGGTTGTCGGCCAGCGGGATCACGTCGTACCAGTCGCCGCCGACCTCCAGGCCCACGGTGGTGGGCAGATAGCGGGCGACGGCCTCGCCGCCGGGCAGCAGGGGCAGCCGGCGGGGCAGCAGGGCGCGCTGGAGCATGCCGACCAGTTCGTGCTCGGCGTCGAAGGCGTGGGCGCGCATCAGGGCCTCGCCGGCCAGGCCGGCGGCGGCGGTGAGCAGGGCGCGTTCGTCGGAGCCGAAGTCGTGCGGGCTGTCCCAGCCGATCAGGCAGGCCCCGGCCATCCGGCCGCCGGCGGGCAGCGGGAGGATGGCGAGGCCGCCGGGGCCGACCTCGGCGAGGGCGGGTTCCAGGGTGGCCGCGGCGGGCCAGATCTGCGCCCGGCCCTCGCGCAGGGCGGCGGCGAGGGTGGGCATGGTGCGCACGGGCGCGTCGGGCCACTCGGTGCGCCACTCGCTGCGCCACAGGTCGGGCCACGACTCGGCGTCGGGCGGGTCGAGGACGGTGACGACCAGGCGCTCGTTCTCCAGTTCGGCCAGGGCGATCCGGTCGGCCTTGAGCGGCCCGCGCAGGGCGGTGACGACGGCCTGGCTGACGTCCTTGACCGTGAGGGCGGTGGCCAGGGCGGCGGCGAGCCGCTGCACCCGGACCACGTCGCTGACGTCGGAGCGGAGCGTCGAGGCGTCCGCGACGGTACCGGCCAGGCGGGCCGGGCGGCCCTCGCCACCGGGCACCAGTCGGCCGCGCAGCCGCAGCCACTTGGGCGGGCCGGACGGCTGCAGGACCCGGAACTCCAGCTCCCGGTCGCCGATGGACATGTGGTCGGCCTCGACGACCGACATCAGGGCGGGCAGGTCGTCCGGCACGGTACGGCCCAGCAGCGTCTCGACCTTGCCGTCGAACTCGTCCCGGTCCATGTCGAAGAGGCCGAGGAGGCCGTCGCCCACCTCGATCCGGCCGGTGTCCATGGCGAGGCTGAACGCATGGGCGGGCAGTTCGCCGGTCTCGACGGCGGGCGGCGGGGCGGGCAGGGCGATCGCGTCGGCGACCAGGGCGAGGCAGGCCCGGTCCTCCGGTCCGAACCCGTCGTCCCGCTCGCTGGTCACGACCAGCAGTCCGGCGGCGCCGGGCACCGGCAGCGCGCCCAGCCAGAACTCCTGGGACGGGGTCCGCCGTGCCTCCGGGCAGTCGGCCAGTTCGTCGGGGCCGAGCCAGAGGGGCCGCCCGGTGCCGTACGCCTCCGCCGCCGGGGACTGCCCCACGGACGGATAGGCGTCCCGCAGCCCGTACAGGGTGCGGGGCAGGCCGGCCGACTCGGCGAGGCGCAGCACGGTCCCGTCGTCGCCGGGCGTGTACACCCCGGCGAAGGCCGCGCCGGCGAAGACCAGTGCCTGTTCGAGGACGCGGCGGAGTCGATCGGGTGCGCCGGGATCGCCCGTGAGCGTTTCGAGGGCGATTTCGGCGCGATCCGTTCTCGTTCCGCGTACCGCAGCGCCCTCACTGACCACGCCGCCATTACAGCGCTTATGAGGCGTCTGCGCAGCCCCTGTGACCATTCCGTGGAGGCGGCGGCGCCACCGCGCTCGAAAGGCACCGGCCACGACCTGACCCGTGCGTGCCCCGGCCACGGAAGGGGAGGCGGGCGGACAGGCGCTACGAGGTGTACGCGCCGGTCGTGGCGATCGTGCGGGTCCCCTCGTACCCGCGGACCGGCCGCGCTGCCGGGCCTCGATGGCGGAGGGGATTCTCGCCTCCGCCACCTCGGAGCACAACATGGCCCGTTCGGCGAGGCCGGCGCCCGCGGGCGGGCTCACATATGGCGCGGTCGAGGCCGCCGGGCTCCGGCCGCGACGGCTCGCCGAACCACTCCCGGACGCGTCCCGGCCGGGGCGGGCAGGGCCGGTCGCGTTGCGGCACGGAGTTCCGGCCGTCAGGGTGCGCGGAGGCGCACGCCCCGCGCCCGGATGCGGCCGCAGGCTTCGGCTCCGGGGGCGGGCGCCGGTGCGAACGGGGTGCGCGCGCCGCCCGGTGTGCGGGCCGGTACCGCTCTCGCCATGCGCCGGTCGCCGCCACGAGGGAGCCTTGATCCCGAGGACGCGACGCGCGGCCGGACGAGGAGGTGGTCGGGCGTGTCCGAAGGGATGGGGGCGCCTCCGGCCCCGGTGCGGGCGGGCGTATGGGCGCAGGCGGACGACGGCGCCCGGGCCGGCCGGCCCCTGTTGTCGCTGGCACTGGCCTCGATGATGGAGGAGGTCCAGGCCCACTCCGGCGCGGTCTATCTGATGGCCGCGGACCAGCCGGTCCTGGAAATGGCGGTGGCCGCGGGGCTGCCCCGGGTCTTCGCGGCGCCCTGGGAGCGGGTCGGGCTGAGCGCGCCGATCCCGGTGGCGGAGGCGGTGCGTGAGCGGCGTCTGGTGTGGGTGGGCGGGGAGGAGGACATGGCGCGCCGGTTTCCGCGGATCGCGGTGGTGCTGCCGTATCCGTTCGCGCTGGCCGCGCTGCCCGTGGCGACGGCGGAGACGGTGTTCGGTGCGGTGTACGTGACCTGGCCCGGCGCCCATCCGACGGTGCTGTCCGACCGGGAGCGGGAGGTGCTGACGGCGGGGTGCGACCGGCTGGCGGTGCGGCTGGAGCGGGCCGCCCGGGAGAACCGGGCGCCGTGGGCCGAGCCGGAGCCGCCGGAGCCGCAGCCGGCGCCGTCGGCCACGGGTCCGTCGGCCATGGTGGAGGCGGCGCGGATGGTGGGCCGGCTGCCGTACGGGCTGGCCTCGCTCGATGTGCACGGCCGGGTCGTCTTCGCCAACGGGGCGGCGGCCGAGCTGCTCGGCGTCCGGGTCGACGATCTGCTCGGCACCCAGCCGTGGGTGTCGGTGCCGTGGCTGAACGACCCGATGTACGAGGACCGCTACCGGGCGGCGCTGATCAGCCAGCATGTGACGTCGTTCGTGGCGCTGAAGCCGCCGGGCGACTGGCTGTCGTTCCGGATGTACCCGAGCACGAGCGGGCTGACCACCCGGATCAGCCGGGCGCGGGCGGTCGCCGAGATGGTGGGCGCGCTGCCGCGTGCCGAGGCGGCGGCCTCCCCCAGGCTGGTCACCATCTCGCAGGTGCTGAGCCTGGCCGGGGCGCTGACGGAGGCGGTCGGGGTGCAGGACGTGGTGCAGCTGGTGGCGGACGAGGTGGTGCCGGCCGTCGGCAGCCAGGCCCTGGTGGTCCTCGGGTCGCGGGGCGGCCGGCTGCACGTCCTGGGGCACCGGGGGTACGAGGATCCGCGGACCGTGGAGCGGTTCGACGGCGTTCCGCTGGCCGAACGGACGCCCGGCACCCATGTCCTGAACACCGGTGTGCCCGCGTTCTTCGAGTCACGACAGCAGCTGGAGCGGCTGTACCCGGACCGGCGGGAGACCCCGGACGGGTTCGCCGCCTGGGCGTATCTGCCCCTGATCGCGTCGGGCCGGCCGGTGGGCACCTGTGTCCTCGCCTATGCCGAGCCGCACGCCTTTCCCGCCGACGAGCGGGCCGTGCTCACCAGTCTCGGCGGGCTCATCGCGCAGGCGCTGGAGCGGGCCCTGCTCTACGACGCGAAGAACCAGCTGGCGCACGGTCTCCAGGCCGCCCTGCTGCCGCACTCGCTGGCCCCGCCGCCCGGTATCGAGGCCGCCGCGCGCTATCTGCCGGCCATGCACGGCATGGAGATCGGCGGCGACTTCTACGACCTGGTGCCGACCCGCCCGCTGGCGGCGGCGGTGATCGGGGACGTCCAGGGGCACAACGTGACGGCGGCCGGGCTGATGGGCCAGATCCGCACCGGGGTACGGGCTTTCACAACGGTCGGGCAGGCCCCGGAGGAGGTGATGACCAGCACCAACCGGCTGCTGATCGACTTCGGCGCGGACCTGTTCGCGAGCTGTCTGTATCTGCGGCTGGATCCGGCGCGGGGCCAGGCGGTGATGGCGCGGGCGGGGCATCCGCCGCCACTGCTGAGACGCCCGGACGGCCGGGTCCGGGTGCTCGACCTGGCCGGGGGCCCGCTGCTGGGCATCGACGCGGAGGCGACCTACCCGACGACCGAGGTGGCCCTCGCTCCGGGCTCGGTGCTCGCCCTGTACACCGACGGCCTTGTGGAGTCCCCCGGGGTGGACATCGAGGACGCGCTGGTCGATCTCGGCGAACTCCTCGCGGAGAGCGGCGACCAGCCGCTGGACAAGCTGGCCGACACGCTCGTGCGACACAGTGCGGCGGCGCAGGAGCGTGTCGACGACGTGGCCGTGCTCTTGCTCAGAGCACAGGACGACGGCTAGGCCGCCGACCGGACGCGGTCCGGCCCTCCCGCCGGAGGGCCGGACCGTCCGCTGTGCGACCGGAACCGCTTGGCTGGGCCGATCAGCGGTTCTTGGATCAGTGCGAGGACTCGTTGCTGTTGTCGCTCACGCCGGTCCCGGACTGGTCTCCCGTGCCGGTCTGGTCGCCGGTGCCGGTCGCGTCACCGGTACCGGTGTCGTCCCCGGTGCCGCTCTGGTCGCCCGCCGTGGCGGACGGGTCGACGGCCGTGGCGGACGGGTCGGCCGCGCCACCGATCTGGTCGCCGCCGGCCTGGTCGCCCGTGCCGTCCGTGGCGGACGGGTCGGCCGTGGCACCGGCGTCACCGGCACCGGCACCGGCGCCCGCGCCCGCGTCGCCGAGGGTGGCGCCGGTCGCCTGCAGGGCGGTGGTCACCGGCTGGAAGAAGGTCTCGCCGCCGGAGGTGCAGTCGCCGCTGCCGCCCGAGGTGAGACCGACCGCGCCGCCGTCCTGGGTGAACAGCGAGCCGCCGCTGTCGCCGGCCTCGGCGCAGACGTTGGTCTGGATGAGACCGGTGACGGTGTCGACGCCGTTCGGGTCGGTCTCGCTCTGGAAGTTGACGGTGGCGTCGAGACCGGTGACCTGGCCGTCGTGCAGACCGGTGGTGGAGCCCATCCGGAACACCGTCGTGCCGACGGTCGCGTCCTCGGCCTGGTTGATGGCGACGGTCTGGCCGTTGCCGATGTTGACCTCGCTCGGCGCCTGGGTGGTGGCGTCGTTGTACTTGACCAGCGAGAAGTCGCCGTCGCCGGGGAACTGGGCCTGGTCGACGGTGGCGATGGGCTGGCCGCCCTCGGTGTCGGACCAGTCCTTGGCCGCGACCCCGCAGTGACCGGCCGTCAGGAAGGCGGGGCTGCCGTCCGAGGCGGTGACGTTGAAGCCGAGGGAGCAGCGGACCTCGCCGTCGGCCACCTGGGAGAAGATCGCGTCGCCGCCGGAGACGAAGGTCTTGAAGGTGCCCGAGGACTTCTTGAGGGTGGCCATGTTCGAGCCGAGGCTCTGGACCGTCGACTCCAGCGTGTCCCACTTGGAGCCGGTGACGGTGCTGTCGGCGGTGACCACGACCTTGTTGGTCTTCGGGTCGACGGCCCAGGCGGTGCCCGGGATGGTCGCCTTGGTCTTGAGGGTGGCGGCGGCCGCCTTGAGCGCGGAGGTGCTGTTCGCCACCTGGCGGACGACCGCGCCGGCCTTCTCGGCCTGGACGATCACGTTGTTGTCGCCGTTGATGACGTTGACGACGAGCTGCTGCTTGCCGCTGTCGTAGTAGGACCCGGCGAAGGCCTGGCCGAGCAGGTCCTGGAGCTGTGCGGCAAGATCCGAGGCGCCCGAGGCCTTCAGGGTCTTGGGAGCGGCTGCGGAGGCGTCGTTGTTGCCGTCCTGGGACGCGTTGGCGTTCGGCAGCAGAATGGCCGCAGCTCCGAGCGCCACGACACCGCCCACCGCTATGGCGGCCTTGCGCTTCGGAATTCGCTTGTGACTCAAACTTCTCGACCTCCAAGGGACGGAGTGCCTGCCGTAGTAGGGCAGTTGTTCGTGAGCGGCGCCTGGATGCACGTAGGTACGGGCGGGTCACGTGGTGCGTTCAATTCCGGTTCTTGACTTCCTCTCACCCATGGGAAATCGGCCACGGCGCGCGGGGCGCGGGGCCGTTGCGCGTGGCGTGCCGCGGGGCCGGGAACAATCCCCCATATGACGATGACCACCGCCGAAGCCGACAAGATCCTCTCCGCCAACTTCGCCCCCTGGGTGCTCGACCTCGGGCTGTCCGTCGTGTCGCTGGGCGAGGACCGGGCCGTTCTACGTCTGCCCTGGTCGGAGCGGTTGTCCCGGGAGGGCGGCGGGCTGTCGGGGCAGGCGTTGATGGCGGCGGCGGACACGGCGACGGTGATCGCGGTCTCGTCGGCGCGAGGCGGCTTCGTACCGATGACGACGGTCCAGCAGTCGACGTCGTTCCAGCGCGCGGTGAGCGGTTCGGATGTCCTGATCGAAGCGGTGCTGACGAAACTGGGCCGGCGGACGGCTTTCGCCGACATCACCATGAGCGACGAGCGGTCGGGGGCGCTCGCGGCCCGGGCGAGCACGGTCTACGCCCTGCTGGGCTGACGGAACCGACACGGTCAGCAATCGGTCAATGACGGTCCGTTGCGATCGTGGACCGGAATCCTTGCTTCAGGGAATCTGCACATCCCATACCCAACCAAGTCACCGGAAGCAGCGGATCTGCACAACCGCACGCCCCCTACCGCGCCTTTGGCGCGGAGTGCCGGATTCGCCACCGGGAGGGCAACCCTCGCCGCTGCGACGAAGTGGTGCGGCTTGTGAAGGAGTCGCCGACAAGGCGTGCGCACGCCTGCACGGATGAACCCTTCTGAGGCTCAAGTGCCCAGGTGAGACGCCTGGTTGATTGGATGCGCGGACCGCGGGCGTGCTTTGATCCATCGCACCGCAGGGACCGCCAAGGGCTCCCGGAAACGGGTGCCCGGCGCCCGCGGTTGCGGCCATCCGCTCGTCCCCACAGGGCCGTTGTTTCGTCCCGAAGGGCCGTATGGGGGGCCGTTCTCCCCCTTGTGAATATCCATATGAAGGGAAGTTCCATCATGAACTCCACCCCCCAGGTTGAGACCGTCGAGATCTCCGACGCCGAGCTCGACAACGTCTCCGGCGGCCTGTCCCTGAACGCCGTCGGCACCGTCACCGGCCTGGTGGACAGCGTTGCCCCGGTTTCCGGCCTGGTCAACACGGTCGTCGGCACGGTCGAGGGTGTCACCGGCCTCAACACCCAGCCGGTCACCAACCTGGTCGCCGGTCTCTGATCGCACCTCGTTGCCGCTGAGTCCCGGAGCCGGATCCCGGCCCCGGGGCTCTCGGGCGTTCCGAAACACCCGTGCGTTCTGAAACACCCGTGTCTCTCCCCTAGGTGAGGGAAGTTCCGTGCAGTTCCGCCAACAGGCCCTCGCCAAGCTCCAGTCGCCGGAGGAGCTGGATCTCCCCGTGCGGTTCGCCCGTCCGCAGGGCTGGCTCGCGCTGTCCGTCTCGGTCGTCGTGATGGCGGCCGCCTCGGTGTGGGCGGTGACCGGTTCGGTCGCCTCCACGGTGACCGCCGAGGCCATCCTCACCCACGGGCAGGGCAGTTACATCCTGCAGAGCCCGGTCGCCGGGCAGGTCACGGCCGTCCTCGCCGAGCAGGGCGAACGGCTGCCGGCGAACTCCCCCGTCCTGAAGGTCCGCACCGGCCAGGGCGACTCCGTCGTCCGCACGGTCGCCGCGGGCCGGATCAGCGCGCTCGCCGCGACCATCGGGCAGATCATCCAGACCGGCGCGAACGTCGCCGCCGTGGAGAAGATCGCCCACACCTCGGACCCGCTGTACGCGACGGTCTACGTCCCCGCGGAGAACGCCTCCGCCATCCCGGCCGACGCCCGGGTCGACCTGACCGTGTCGTCGGTGTCGACCCAGGAGTACGGAGTGCTGCGCGGCCGGGTGAAGTCGGTGGACCGCTCCGCCCAGTCGGCCCAGTCGATCGCCGCGTTCCTCGGTGACAGCCAGCTCGGCGACCAGTTCACCAGGAAGGGCCGCCCGGTGGCCGTCCTGGTCCGGCTGGACCGGTCGAAGAAGACGAAGAGCGGCTACCAGTGGTCCTCGGCCGACGGGCCGCCCTTCACGCTCGACTCCATGACCCTGGCCTCGGGTTCGATCCGGCTGGCCGACCAGCGTCCCGTCGATTGGCTGCTCCCGTGACCACCGCCCAGGAGACCCGCGGCCGCCGGCGCGCCGCCCCGCCCAAGCGACCGGTCCCCAAGGGCCGCGGCGGCACGGTCCGCACGCCCACCGTGCTCCAGATGGAGGCCGTCGAGTGCGGCGCCGCCTCCCTCTCCATGATCCTCGGCCACTACGGCCGCCATGTCCCGCTGGAGGAGCTGCGGATCGCCTGCGGTGTCTCCCGCGACGGCTCCCGCGCCAGCAACCTGCTCAAGGCGGCCCGCAGTTACGGCCTCACGGCCAAGGGCATGCAGATGGACCTGGCCGCCCTCGCCGACGTCCAGGCCCCGGCCGTCCTGTTCTGGGAGTTCAACCACTACGTCGTCTACGACGGCATGGGCCGCCGCTTCGGCCGCCGGGGCGTCTACATCAACGACCCCGCCAAGGGCCGCCGGTTCGTGCCCATGGAGGAGTTCGACGGCAGCTTCACCGGAGTCGTGCTGGTCCTGGAGCCGGGCGACGGCTTCGAGAAGGGCGGCCGCCGCCCCGGCGTGCTCGGCGCGATGCCGGCCCGGCTGCGCGGCACGGCGGGCACCATGCCGGCGGCGGTGCTGGCCAGCCTGCTGCTGGTGGTCGTGGGCGCGGCGGTGCCCGCGCTCAGCCGCCAGTACATCGACATGTTCCTCATCGGCGGCCAGACCTCGCTGCTCACCGTGCTGTTCGCCGCGATGGGCACCTGTGTGCTGCTCACCGTGGCCCTGACCTGGCTGCAGCAGGCCAATCTGCTGCACGGCCGGATCGTCTCCTCCACCCTCTCCAGCGCCCGCTTCCTGCGCCATCTGCTGCGGCTGCCGGTGACCTTCTTCTCCCAGCGCAGCCCGGCCGACCTCGTCCAGCGCCTGCAATCCAACGACCAGGTCGCCGAGACCCTGGCCCGCGACCTCGCGGCGGCCGGCGTGGACGCGGTGGTCGTCGTCCTCTACGCCGTTCTCCTCTACACCTACGACGCGCAGCTCACCTTCCTCGGCATCGGCGTGGCCCTGCTGAACATCGTGGCGATGCGGTTCGTCGTACGGCTGCGCGCGACCCGCACCGCGAAGCTGCGCGCGGACACCGCCCGGCTCACCAACACCTCGTACACCGGCCTCCAGCTGATCGAGACGATGAAGGCGACCGGCGGCGAGGACGGCTACTTCCGCAGGTGGGCCGGTCAGCACGCGGCCACCCTGGAGGAGCAGCAGCGGCTCGGGGTGCCGAGCGCCTGGCTGGGCGTGGTCGCGCCGACGCTCGCGACCGTCAACAGCGCGCTGATCCTGTGGATCGGCGGTATGCGGGCGGTCGAAGGGGGTATCTCGGTCGGTCTCCTTGTCGCCTTCCAGTCCCTGGTCACCCGCTTCACCGCGCCCCTCACCCGGCTGAACGGCGTCGCGGGCCGCATCCAGGACTTCGCGGCCGACGTGGCCCGCCTCAAGGACGTGGAGAACTTCCAGGCCGACCCGGTCTACGCCCGCCCCGGCGCGGACGGCTCGACCCGGCGGCTGCAGGGCCATGTCGAGCTGGAGAACATCTCCTTCGGCTACAGCCCGCTGGACAAGCCCCTGCTCACCGGCTTCGACCTGACGGTCGGCCCCGGCCGCCAGGTGGCCCTGGTGGGCGGCTCGGGCAGCGGCAAGTCCACGGTCTCCCGGCTGATCTCGGGCCTGTACGCCCCCTGGGAGGGCGTGATCCGCATCGACGGACAGCGCCTGGAGGACATCCCGCGCGGCGCGCTCGCCGCCTCCGTCTCCTTCGTCGACCAGGACGTCTTCCTCTTCGAGGGCTCGGTGCGCGACAACGTGGCGCTGTGGGACCCGTCGATCCCGGACGAGGCCGTGGTGGAGGCGCTGCGGGACGCGGCCCTGTACGACGTGGTGACGCGCCGGCCCGGCGGCATCCACAGCAGGGTCGAGCAGGACGGCCGCAACTTCTCCGGCGGTCAGCGCCAGCGCCTGGAGATCGCGCGGGCGTTGGTGCGCCGCCCCAGCATCCTCGTCCTCGACGAGGTGACCAGCGCGCTGGACGCGGAGACCGAGCTGACGGTCATGGACAACCTGCGCCGGCGCGGCTGCGCCTGCGTGGTGATCGCGCACCGGCTGAGCACGGTCCGCGACAGCGACGAGATCGTCGTGCTCCAGCACGGGACGATCGTGGAGCGCGGCCGGCACGACGAGTTGGTGGCACACGGCGGGGCGTACGCCGCGCTGGTCAGGGAGCGATGAGATGACGACCGTAGACGGAGGCGACCTCGTTCTCGGCGCGCTCGGCTCGCTGGGCTCCCGGATCGACTGCGCCGGTTTCAACCGCCTCGACCTCGAAGGCCCGCAGACGCTGTGGCTGGTGGCGTCCGGTGCCCTGGACCTGTTCGCGGTGGACGCCGAACTGCAGGGCCACTGGCACCACTTGGGGAGGCTGGAGGCGGGCGCGCTGCTGCTCGGTCCGGTCTCAGGGCCGCAACACACGCTGGTGGCACGCCCGTTGCGGGACTGCGTGGTCCACCGCATCGGCCTGCGCGAGCTGTACCAGCCGGCCGGCACCCAGACCTGGTCCTACGACGAGTACGGCAACCCGCAGTACGTACCGCCGACCACGAGCCCCCTGGAGTACGCCCTCGCCCTCGGCGTCGGCCGCGGCCTGTCCATCCTCTTCCAGGCCCCGATGACTGCCAGCGAGCGCGCCGCGGCCCCCACCGACGACGACGTCTTCTGGATGCAGGTACCGCCCGGCAGCGTGCAGTACGGCTCGCTGTACGGCGCGGAGGCGGCGGCCGACCTGCTGATGGACCCGGCCCTGTGGCAGAGCATGGTCGACCAGCAGTACCGGCTGCTGACCACCCTGGACCGCTGGATCGAGCAGCTGGAACGCACCCACGAGACGCGTACGGCGGCCGGCATCAAGGCCGGTGAGGCGGTCCGCGCCCAGGCCGACCGGACGCTCCTCGCCTCCATCGGCAAGGCGGCCAAGCGCACCACGGCCGCCGACGCCGACGCCTCCTACGCGGCCTGCAGGCTGGTCGCCCAGGCGGCCGGCATCACCCTCGCCGAGCCCGCGCAGAGCGGCGCGGGACCAGCCGGGAGTGACCGCGCCGACCCGATCGAGCGGGTGGCGCTGGCCTCCCGGGTACGGACCCGGGCCGTACGCCTGGACGGCAGCTGGTGGCGGGACGACGTCGGCCCGCTGGTCGGACACCGTGCCCTGTCCGGGGCGCCGGTCGCGCTGCTGTGGCGGCGCGGCGGCTATGTGGCCGTCCATCCGGCGACCGGCCGGGAGACGCCGATCGAGAAGGCGAACGCGGAGGAGTTCGAGCCGCGCGCGGTGATGTTCTACCGCCCGCTGCCCGACAAGGCGCTCAGCCCGCTGGGCCTGCTCCGGTTCAGCCTCCAGGGCACCCGCGGCGACCTCGGCGGTCTGCTCCTCGCCGGTCTGGTGACCGTCGCGATCGGCTCGCTGGTGCCGATCGCCACCGGCAAGGTGCTGGGCGACTACGTGCCGAAGGCCCAGACGAACCTCATCGTGCAGGTCTGCCTCGCGGTGCTGATCAGCGCCGTGGTGTCGGCCGCGTTCACGCTCCTGGAGAACCTGACCATCCTCCGCCTGGAGGGCCGTATCGAGGCGACGCTCCAACCCGCCGTCTGGGACCGGCTGTTGCGGCTGCCCACGAAGTTCTTCACCCAGCGCTCGACCGGTGAGCTGGCGAGCGCGGCCATGGGCATCAGCGCGATCCGCCGCCTGCTGGCGGGCGTCGGCCCGGTCGTCGCCCAGTCGGTGACCGTCGGCGCGATGAACCTGGGTCTGCTGTTCTGGTTCAGCGTCCCGATGGCACTGGCCGCGATGGGCATGCTCGTGGTCATCGCCGCGCTGTTCCTGGGGCTCGGGCTGTGGCAGGTGCGCTGGCAGCGCAAGCTGGTGGTGCTCGGCAACAAGCTGAACAACCAGGCCTTCCAGACCCTGCGGGGCCTGCCGAAGCTGCGGGTGGCGGCGGCCGAGAACTACGCGTACGCGGCCTGGGCGGGCGAGTTCGCGCGCAGCCGTGAACTCCAGCAGAAGGTGGGCCGGATCAAGAACCTCACCACGGTCCTCGGCTCGGTCTACCTCCCGGTCTGCACCCTGCTGATGTTCATGCTGCTCGCGGGCCCGGCGAAGGGCGCCATGGACGCGGCGGCCTTCCTGACGTTCAACACCTCGGTGACGATGCTGCTCACCTCGGTCACCCAGCTGACCGGTTCCTTCGTGTCGGCGGTCGCCGCGCTCCCCCTCTTCGAGGAGATCAAGCCGGTCCTGGAAGCCGCCCCCGAGGTCCGCACCGCCAG
The DNA here is from genome assembly GCF_044747345.1 of Streptomyces sp. NPDC090088. Taxonomy (NCBI): domain Bacteria; kingdom Bacillati; phylum Actinomycetota; class Actinomycetes; order Kitasatosporales; family Streptomycetaceae; genus Streptomyces; species Streptomyces sp. NPDC090088. The sequence continues at coordinate 283,286 of NZ_JBIVDZ010000004.1, forward strand.
CACCCGCCCCGGCCGACTGTCCGGCGCGGTCGAGGCCCGCCGCCTGTCCTTCCGGTACGCCGACGACGGCCCCCTCGTCCTCGACGACGTCTCCTTCGACATCCGCCCGGGCGAGTTCGTGGCGATCGTCGGCCCCAGCGGCTGCGGCAAGTCCACCCTGCTGCGGCTGCTGATCGGCTTCGACAAGCCGGTCTCGGGGAGCGTCCTGTACGACGGCCAGGACCTGGGCGCGCTCGACCAGTCCGCCGTCCGCCGCCAGTGCGGGGTGGTGCTCCAGCACGCGCAGCCGTTCACCGGCTCGATCCTGGACGTCATCTGCGGCACCGAACCGTACACCCCCGAGGAGGCGATGGCGGCGGCCGAGATGGCGGGGCTCGCCGAGGACATCAAGCGGATGCCGATGGGGCTGCACACGATCGTCGCCGGCAGCGGCGCGATCTCGGGCGGTCAGCGGCAGCGGCTGATGATCGCCCAGGCGCTGATCCGGCGCCCGCAGATCCTCTTCTTCGACGAGGCGACGAGCGCGCTCGACAACGACACCCAGCGCACGGTCATCGAGAGCACCCGCAAGCTGAACGCCACCCGGATCGTCATCGCCCACCGGCTGTCGACGGTCATGGACGCCGACCGGGTGATCGTGATGGAGGACGGCAAGGTCGCCCAGCAGGGCCCGCCGGCCCAGCTGCTCGCCGACACCGGCGGCAGGCTGCACGAACTGGTGCGGCGGCAACTGGCGTGACCGGTCAGGCGCCGATGCCCGGGATCGGGGCACCGGAGGGCACTCCCGCATCGAGATAGCCCTGGTAGTACTCCTTCCAGGGTGCGTTGACGCCCGCGTGCGGGCCCTCGAAGCGGTCGCCCCGGGCCTTGGCGTCGAGGGCGGCGAGGCAGACCTCCCAGCCCGCGCTGTTGCGGGCGGCGGTGTTCTCCTCGCTCAGGACATGGGTGAGGGTGAAGCGGGTGCGGCCCTCGCCGCCCGCCGCGAGGTCGAAGCGGATCTCGTCGCCGCCCCACTCGAAGGCCAGGTGGCGGGGCGGGTCGACGGCGAGCACGGTGCCGTGCGACTCGGGCATGTTCGGGTCGCCGGTGAACCTGACCGCGCCGCCGGGCCGCAGGTCGATCTCGGCGCGGGAGGGGAACCACTCGGCGAGTTCGTCGGGGTCGGTGACGAAGTGCCAGACGCGGTCCACCGGATGGCCGTAGAGGCGGCTGAAGCGGACGGCCGGGCGGCCGTCGTCGAGGGTCACGTAGGTGCCGGTGAGGTCGGCGGGCATGGGGATCAGTCCTTCGGGGAGGGTTCTTCCGGGTCGCCCGTCGACGCGGCCGTCTCGTCAAGGCGGCGCCCCAGGGTGTCCAGGCCGCGGTTCCACAGCCGGCGGTAGGGGGCCAGCCAGGCGTCCAGCTCTGCGATGGGGGCCGGGTCGAGGGCGTAGACCCGGCGCTGGGCGTCCTGCCGGACCCGGACCAGGCCGGCCTCCCGCAACACCCTGAGGTGCTTGGAGGTGCTCGGCTGGCTGAGGCCGCATGCGTCCACGATCTCGCCGACGGGGCGGGGGCGCGTCAGGAGGAGGCCGACCATGGCCCGCCGGTGGGGGTCGGCGAGGGCGGTCCAGAGGGCGTCTTCGGACATGGTTCTAATATGCTCAGCTAGTTATATTCCTGTCAAGGAATACATGAGGGAGGGCGGCGGCTGGGGGGACTGGCCGTCGCTTGCCAGTTCAGGAGTGTTGCCAGTGCGCGGATCGCTGCCGCGAAGGGGGCCGGGGCTCGCAGGTATTCCATGTGGATGCCGGGGAACTCCGCCCAAGGGGCGTCGATCCTGCGGGCGATCTCGATCGACGGGCGGGCGTAGTACAGGTCCCGGTCCTCGCTGCCCGCTCCCAGCAGGATCGGGAACGGTGCCGAGCGCAGGGCCTGCTCGTCGGGGCGGAAGGAGGCGAGGGCGGGCCACTCGGCGGTGAAGAGGTGATCCTGGTTGCCGAGGAACCGTTTCCAGAGGTCGTCCGGCCAGCGGTACGTCCCCTCGCCGCGCACCCCCTGCGCGAACCGGCGGCCGGCCGCCGCTCCCCCGCCCTCGGCGTAGGCCGCGGCCACGTCCGGGAAGAAGGCGCGGGCCGGGTCGCCGTCGGGCAGGACGTTCACGGCGGGGGGTTCATGGGCGATCAGACCCGCCGGCATCTCGGGATGGCGGGCCGCCAGGGTGAGGCCGATGATCGCGCCCGCACTGCTGCCGAAGACCAGGGCACGCCCGTCGGCCAGGGCCGCGATGATCGCGCGGGCGTCCGCCGCCTGTTCGTCGAGGGTCGTCGGCGTGCCGTCGCGGCCGGTGCTGCGGGAGTTGCCGCGCCGGTCGTAGGTGATCACGGTGAAGGCGTCCGCGAGGTCCTCGGCGACCGCCGCGTAGTAGCCCGCGTCACCGCCCGCGCCGCTGATCATCAACAGGGCCGGACCGGCACCCCTGACCTCGTAGTAGAGGTCCGCGCCGGCCACCGCGAGCATGCCGTTGATCATGATCGGCCCCCCTCCCCAGCGAAACGTTGCCGTTTCGCTGAAAGTGGTCTAGTCTCGATGTGTACGAAACCGTTTCGTTCGCGGCGCGCCAACGGGCCGTCATGGCGAGGCGGCTTCTTGGTGAATCCCGAACGACTTCCCTGGAGTAGTTCTCCCATGTCTGAGAAGACTCTGACCGACGACGCCCACGTCGGCACCGCAGAAACGCCACCGGCGGACACCTCGTCCAAGCGGTGGTGGATCCTCGCGGTCGTCGCCGTCGCCCAGCTCATGGTGGTGCTCGACGCCACCATCGTGAACATCGCCCTGCCGTCCGCGCAGGCGGACCTCGGCTTCTCCGACGGCAACCGGCAGTGGATCGTCACCGGATACGCCCTCGCCTTCGCCTCACTGCTGCTGCTCGGCGGACGGATCGCCGACCTCTTCGGCCGCAAGACGGCCTTCCTCATAGGTGTCGTCGGCTTCGCCGCCGTGTCGGCGCTCGGCGGTGCCGCCAACGGCTTCGGCATGCTGGTCACCGCGCGTGCCCTGCAAGGCGCCTTCGGCGCGCTGCTCGCACCGGCCGCGCTCTCCCTTCTCAACACCACGTTCACCGACGCCCGTGAGCGGGCCAGGGCGTTCAGTGTCTACGGCGCCATCGCGGGCGCCGGCGGTGCGGTCGGCCTGCTGCTCGGCGGTGCGCTGACCGACGCGTTCGACTGGCGCTGGACGCTGTACGTGAACGTCGTGATCGCCGTCGTCGCCTTCATCGGCGGCATGATGCTGCTGACCAACCACCGCGACGCCGCGAACTCCAAGCTGGACGTGCCGGGCACGGTGCTCGTCGCCGCCGGTCTGTTCTCGCTGGTCTACGGCTTCTCCAACGCCGAGACGCACGACTGGGGTTCGGCGCTGACCTGGGGCTTCCTGATCGCGGGCGTGGCCCTGCTGGCGACCTTCGCCTGGTGGCAGACCAAGTCGAAGCACCCGCTGCTGCCGCTGGGCATCCTGCTGGACCGCGACCGGGCCGCCTCCTTCCTCGCCGTGCTGATCTCGGCCGGTGGCATGTTCGGCGTGTTCCTCTTCCTCACCTACTACCTCCAGCTGAACCTCGGCTTCAGCCCGACGAAGACCGGCGTGGCCTTCCTGCCGATGATCGGCGCCCTGATGGTGACGGCGCAGCTGGGCACGCAGGTCCTGGTGCCGCGGATCGGGCCCAAGGCGGTCGTGCCGCTGGGCTTCCTGGTCTCCGCGGTCGGCATGGCCTGGCTCGCCGGGATCGACGTCGGGTCGAGCTACGTCAGCGCGGTGCTGCCGCAGCTGATCGTGACCGGTCTCGGCCTCGGCCTGGTGATGCCGGCGGCCATGCAGCTCGCCACGGGCGGGGTGACGGCCGACGAGGCGGGCGTCGCCTCGGCCACGGTCAACGCCATGCAGCAGGTGGGCGGTTCGATCGGTACGGCGCTGCTCAACACGCTCGCGGCGAGCGCGGCGACGAACTACCTGGTCGGGCGGGACGCGACCAACAAGCTGGTGCAGGCGCAGGCGACGATCGAGAGCTACACGACCGCGTTCTGGTGGTCGGCCGGTATGTTCGCGGCGGGCGCGGTGATCGCGTTCCTGCTGTTCCGCCGGGGAGTGCCGGAGCAGGACGCCGACGCGGCGCCGGTCGTGCACATGTAGCTTCCGCGGAGCCGCGGGTACTGAGGGGTCGCCGTCAGCAGGGAGACGGTGGCCCCTCGTCGTTGTCGTCATTCGCCGTTGCCGTCTGCGGGTGCGCTGTGGCTGGTCGCGCAGTTCCCCGCGCCCCTATCGGGACACGTTAAGTCAAGCCGTCTGACATAGATTCACCGTGTCGAGTGAACCCGATCTTGCGCTGGCGCCGGCAGGGATGACACGCGCTCCCAGTGGGTAACAACCGGGCCCATACCCGCCGCGGCGAGGTGGAGCGCTGAGATGACGTCGGAAGCCGTTGACCCCGGGCTGCCCGCCGCCAACTCCTGTGCGCGTACGCACCGCTGTGGGCCGTACCTCGTCGTCGAGGTCTTCGGCGAGGTCGACATCGCCACCGAGGAGCTGGTCGCCGAGCATCTGCTCGCGGCGACCGCGGAGGCCGAGCCCGATGTGCTGGTCGATCTGCGGCGGATCGGGTTTCTCGACTGTTCGGCGCTCAGGGTGCTGTGCCGGGCCGAGGCGCGGGCCAGGGGGCGTGGCGGGCGGCTGCGGCTGGTGTGCGAAGGGCCCCAGGTGCCGCGGCTGTTACGGGCCTCGGGGCTGCTGGGGCGGTTTCCGCCGCTCCCCGGGTTTCCCCGGGACGGGAGCGCCGGGGAGCGGCGGTGATGCCGGAGGTCGGCGGGCGGCCCCACTCCGCCCGTCCGACCTCCGGTGCGAGATCGCAGGTGCCCCGCTCCAGGGGCCGCACTCCCCAGTTGCGGACCTGTCCGGCAGTCACGAGGACCGTGCGATCCCGGGCTCTCAGAAGGCGAAGACGCTCGCCCCGTAGGAGTCCCTCATGCACTGGTTGCCGAAGGTGCGCTCATAGGAGACGCGCTTGCCCTGCCAGACGCCTTCCACCGTGACCACGACGGGGTCGTAGAGCTTGGTGCACCACACGTCGGTTCTCGGTGCCAGCGCGTCGAAGTCGCCGCCGGCGCCGCGTAGTTCGGCGCAGGCCTGGGCGGCGGCCGGGTGCGTGCCGGAGGCGCCCGGGGCACAGGTGAGGGTCACGGCGCGTTCGGGAGTGGCGGTGGCCGCCTCGCTGCCGTGGCCGGTGGTGAGCACCAGGGCCGAGGGAGCGTAGAGCGAGCTCGGGGTGGCGACGGCGGCCCCGGTCAGGGGTCCGCAGACGGCGGCGGCCGTGAGGCCGAGGGTCGCTGCCCAGCGCGCGGTGGTTCGCATTGTGTGCATCCTTCCGCTTGATTCGACGGGTGCCGTCCGCGGCCCGGTGGGTGCCGGGGACGGCGGGCGCCACTCTGCCGACTCCGGCGTCGAAACACACATCGAACCCACAGCTTTCAGTAACCTTGCGTATTGAATCAGTGGCGTGAAGTCACGGAAATCGAACGCGTCGACCGCTCAACGGAGCGGTTCTTGATCGCTCGAAGCGGCCAGATGGCCGGATCCCGTCGCCTCGTTAATCGTCCTGAAACATTCCGCTTCCGCTGTGGGCGGAGTTCCCGGCAAGCCCTTGCCTTTGGACTGCAACGGAGTAATCGTCATTACATGATTACTCAGGAGCAACGAGACAAGCTGCGCGGCTGGTTCGCCGGCCGGTTGCCCGACGACCTCTTCGAGGAACTGGTCGAGGTGACGGCCGACCGCGAGGAGGTCACCGTCATCGGGCGGATCCCCGGACCCAAGTTGGCGGACGGGGTGTCGGACGCCGAGCGGCAGGCCGCCGTACAGGGCCGCGTCCAGGAGTTTCGCGAGCGCACCCGGGAGAGCCGGATGGCCGTGGCCCGGGAGGCCGAGCACCGGTTCGGGCACAAGGTGTCCTGGGGCGTGGAGTGCGACGGGCGGCGGGCGCTGTTCACGCATGTCGCGGCGCCGGTCATGACCCGGCTGCGCCAGCCCGAGCGCCAGGTGCTGGACACCCTGATCGCCGGGGGCGTGGCGCGCAGCCGCAGCGAGGCGCTGGCCTGGTGCGTACGGCTGGTGCAGAAGCACACGGACGACTGGCTAGCCGAACTGCGCGAGTCGCTGGAGCACGTCGAGCGGGTCCGGGCCCAGGGACCGGACGCCGAAGAGGACTGAGGCCAGGACGGCCCCCGGCCTGCGGCGAGCGCCGCGAGCCGACGCCCAAGGGCGGTGTACGGCCCCGCACATACCGACGAGTATGGTCGCCACGACGCGTACTCGACGTGGAGAGGCGGGGCGGATGGCCAAGCACTGGGCGGACTTCCAGTACGAGATCTATCTCAACGGGATGACGGGCGCGGTACCGCGGCTGCCCACCGATCTGACCCGCCTGGAGGAGCTGACCGAGCGGCGGCTCGGGCCTGGCCCGGTCGGCTATGTGGCGGGCGGCGCCGGCGACGGCGGCACGATGCGCGCCAACCGGTCCGCCCTGGAGCGGCGCCGCATCGTGCCGCGCATGCTGCGGGACGTCGGGGAGCGGGACCTGGCGGTGGAGGTGCTGGGCCGCGCGCTGCCGGCCCCGTTGGCGCTGGCGCCCGTCGGCGTGCTGTCGATCATGCACCCGGACGCCGAGTCCGCCGCCGCCCGGGCCGCCGCCGCGCACGGCGTGCCGTTCGTCCTCTCCTCCGCCTCCAGCACGCCGATGGAGCAGGTGGCGGAGGCGATGGGGGACGCCGAGCGGTGGTTCCAGCTGTACTGGGGCCGGGACCGCGAGGTGACGAGGAGCTTTCTCGGGCGGGCGCGGGCGGCCGGGTTCTCGGTGCTGGTGGTCACGCTCGACACGCCGTTGCTGTCCTGGCGCCCGCGCGATCTCGACCAGGCGTATCTGCCGTTCCTCAACGGGGTGGGCACCGCCAACTACTTCACCGACCCGGCGTTCCTGGCAGGGCTCGCCAAGCCGGTGCACGAGGATCCCAACGCGGCCGTGCTGCACTTCCTCGGCCTGTTCGGGAACCCGAGCCACACCTGGCCGGACCTGGCCTTCCTGCGGGAGCACTGGGACGGGCCGATCGTCCTGAAGGGCGTGTTGCACCCGGACGACGCCCGACTCGCCGTCGACGCCGGGATGGACGGGGTCGTGGTGTCCAACCACGGCGGCCGGCAGGTGGCCGGTTCGGTGGCCGCGGCCGACGCGCTGCCGCGGGTCGCCGCGGCGGTGGGCGACCGGCTGACCGTGCTGTTCGACAGCGGGGTGCGCACCGGGGACGACGTGTTCAAGGCGCTCGCGCTGGGTGCGGAGGCGGTCCTGCTGGGGCGGCCGTACGTCTACGGGCTCGGCCTCGACGGACAGGCCGGCGTGGACCATGTGATCCGCTCGCTGCTCGCCGAGTTCGACCTCACCCTCGCCCTGTCCGGACACTCCACTCCGGCCGCGATCACCGCGTCCGACCTGATCGAGGAGTCCGCGTGACCGCCCCGAAGAACGTCCTCGCCGTCATCCCGCCGCACGTCGGCGGCCGGGCGGCCGGTGCCGGGATGGCGTCCCTGTTCCCCGCCGACGCGAAGGTCACCGTCGTCGAGTCGGCCGGGGAGGATCCGGCGGCGCTGCGGGCGGCGCGGGTCGTGATCACCGCGCTCGCCCCGGTGACCGCCGAGCACCTGGCCGCCGCGCCGGAGCTGGAGCTGGTGCAGTGCGCGAGCCACGGCTTCGACTACGTCGACACGGAGGCGGCGCGTGCGCAGGGGGTGTCCGTGTGCACGATCGGCTCCAGCGGCGCCGAGGCGCAGAACGTGGCCGAGCAGACCTTCGCGCTGATGCTGGCCCTGGCCAAGCAACTGGTCCCCGCGCACCAGGCCTTGGCCGAGGGCGACTGGGCGCTCCCCCGGCTGCAGCGCTCGCTCACGGAGCTGTCCGGCAAGACGCTGGGCATCGTGGGGCTCGGTCAGATCGGGCAGCAGGTCGCCCGGCGGGCGGCGGCCTTCGACATGACCGTCCTGTACACGCAGCGCCGGCGGGCGTCGGAGGAGACGGAGGAGCGGTACGGGGGTGCGCGGTACGTTCCGCTGGAGGAGCTGCTGGCCGCCGCGGACTATGTGACATTGCACTGCCCCCTCACCCCCGAGACCCGCCACCTCCTCGGCACCGAGCGCCTCGCCCTCCTGAGGCCGACCGCGTTCGTGGTCAACACGGCCCGGGGTGCGCTCATCGACCAGGAGGCCCTGGCCGACGCGCTGGAGAAGGGCGCCCTGGCCGGGGCGGGCCTGGACGTCTTCGACCCCGAACCGCCCACCCCGGCCCTGCGGTTGCTGCGCGCCCCCCACGTGGTCCTGTCACCGCACGTCGGGGGCGTCACCCGGGAGACCCTGATCCGGATCGCGCTCGCCGCCGTCCAGAACGTCCTGGACTTCCTGGCGGGTGGCGCACCCCGGGACGTCGTGAACGGGGCCCCGGCCCGGCCCTAGTTCCCGGAGAGTTCCGCCGGCTGTGCCGACGGTCCGCCGGTCCCGGCGATGGAGAAGGAGCCGGTGCTCTGGGACGGGGTCGGCGCGTCGGTCAGCCAGCGCTGGCCGCTGGAGTGGTCGCGGACCTTGACGACGACGTCGGCGTCGGGGTCCACCCCGGCGGTGGCGAGGGCGAGGGTGTCGTCCCAGCGGGGCAGCAACTCGCCCTGGACGGTCAGGTCGTAGCGCACGTCCTGACCGCGCTCGGCGTCGGCCGCGGCGCAGGTGCCGAGAATGACCACCCCGCCGTCCGCGTGCGAGTCCAGGCACAGGTCGTGGTCGGCCGCGCTGCGCACCTCGCCGTCGCTCTCGTACGTCCACAGCTGGGTGCCGGACGTCGAGCACACGGCGAGGACGACGCTCGCCCCGGCCTGCGGCGCGCCCTTGATGTCCAGGCAGAGCTGGGCGGCCTCGTTGCGCAGCCGGGTCTGGTGGTCGGCGGTGGGCAGCCGGGCCGTGCCGGAGGTGGGCGTCCCGTCCGGGTCGGTGTCGCCGGGGATCTGGCCGGCGGTCGCGACGGCGTCGCTGCCGTCGCCGCCGCCCGAGAGCGCGCTGACCGCGAGCACGGAGGTCAGCAGTCCCGCGCCGGCGACGCCGACGCTGGTGAGCAGGGTCTTGGAGGACCAGGAGCCGGGCGGGCGGCGCACCTGCACCGGGATCCGGGCGAGGATCCGGGTCCGGGCGGTGGCGCGCCGACGGCCGCCGCCGGAGCGCCGCGAGGAGGAGCGGGTACGAGGGGTGTCGGGCTCGGCGCCCTTGCGTCCCGGGCGCGAGTCGAGGTAACGGCGGGCTCCCCAGCCGAGCACCGCTTCGACGAGCAGCACCCCCAGACCGCCCTCGACGAGGCCGAGTTGTTCGGCGGCGGCCCGGCAGTAGGGGCACTCCGCGAGATGCTCCTGGACGTCGGGCAGCAGGGCGCCGCCGCGACGAAGCGGAACGTCCAGCAGCCGGTTGTAGTAGCGGCACTCGGTGGACGGCGCGAGCTCCCGGTGGGCGCGGACACAGCCCTCGCGGAATTTCTCCCGGGCGTCTTCGAGAGCCGCCGATGCGGTTGCCGTGTCCATGCCCAACAGACCGGCGGGTACGGTTATGGGTTCGGCCTCGACCTCGGTGTGCCAGAGCAGACTCTGGGCCAGCGCCGGAAGGCCCAGGAATGAACGCTCCGCGAGGGCGCGGTTTTCCGGTGCCATGGGCTTCGTGGCGCGCATGCCGCGACCGCCGGCCGGTTTCCCGAGGTCGGGGAGAACCTCCGCTATTCGGTCCTCCGCGGACCAGTTGGCGACCGTGTCCCGGACCGTGACCAGCAGTCGGGGCCGCAGCGCGTCGGCGGTCTCGCCGAGGGTCACCCGGTCGAGGACCTGGTGGAAGGCCGCGGCCGCGACCATGTGGGAGACGGGCCCGGAGGCCGCGAGGCAGACGACCGCGTACTCCTGCACGGGACGCCAGTGCCGGGCCATGAGCAGCGCGGCGGACCGGGAGGCCTCGATGTCGGATCCGGCTCGCAGCGGGGCGGCGAGGGACTCGTCGGACTCCCCCGCACCACCGCCCGGCGGCGGATAGGGAGGGCGAGGCGGGTGGGGGGTGGGCACTGAGCGGATTCCTTTGGTGCGTGTGGTGCGCACCTTTTCGGTGCGCTTGCGGAGAGCGGAAATTCGCCGTGACGGTGTCGGTCTCGTTCCCCAACTGCCGAATAGGCCCCGGCCATTCCCCCCGCGGGGATGATTCACCCTCGCACAAGTCTCACACAAGCAACAAGGCGCCCGTACAACATCGACAGCATTGACAGAATGTCAGAAAGTCGGGTGCCGCCATTGTCCGGTCACGGCCGTATTCACTATCCGCACACCCCGTGTGAACAGCGCGCACACTCCGGTCCCGCGCGCACGCTCCCGGCCCGACCGCCCGAGGAGTCCACTGATGTCCGGCCCTCCTCGCAAGGCCCCGCACGGAAAGGCGGCTCTTCCGCGCGAAACAGGCCGCCGGCCCCGTTCCTCCCGCCCTCGGCCGGCGGCCTTCGAGGGCGGTGGCGGCTTTCCCCGCACGTCCGGGCGGGTCAGAGCTGCCAGGAACGGAGCCGGTCCGCCGCGGCGTAGACGTCCGCCTTGCCGCTCATCAGGTCGCGGGCGAGGTCGACCAGGGCGCCGTACGGCGGGTCGATGCCGGCGCCGCTGACGAACATGTAGGCCACGGCGGTCGCGCAGGCGAACCGGGCGTTGGCCGCGGGCAGCGGCTTGAGCAGGGCGAGGGTGTGCAGCAGGGCGGCGGCACGCCAGGCCGGGTCGGAGTCCACGCCGAGCCGGGGCGGGTCGACCCGGTGCCGGGCGACGGCGGCCACCAGCGCGGAGAAGTCGTTCACCGTGGGCTGGTCCGGCAGCACTTCCTCGTGGCGCTGGAGCAGCCACGGCACGTCGATATGGATGACCGGCGGCATCACTCAGGCGGCCTCGCCCTTCGTGGGCGGCTCGTCGTCGGGGAACGCGGCCGCGAACTCGGCGGCGTGGGCCGCGAAGAAGCGGCGGAACTCCTCCGCCCCCTCCTGCAGCGCCCGGTGCCGGGCGATGTCGGCGGCGGCCGCCTCCCGCACGAGGGCCTTCATGGACGTACCGCGCTCCTTGGCGATCTGCCGGAGATCCTCTAGCTCGCGGTCGCTGAACTCCACGTTGAGAGCTGGCATGCCCTTCACGGTACCGCGCGGGTACTTACCCGTAAATATCCGCAGGTCAAGACCGACCCGGCGAGGTACCTGGGGCAACCGAGCGCCGCGTCCGTTTTCCGCCGGTCGGCCCGCTGGTCCGGCGTCACACTCGATCTCACGACGTCATCGAGGAGCGAGGAGGATCCCATGGACGTGTCCACCGTGTACGACAGCCCGCTGGGCGAACTGCGGCTGACCGGCGAGGAGTCACCCGGCGGTGTCGTCCTCACCGCCCTGTCGCTCCCCGGACAGCCGATCAGGCCGGCCGACCGCGCCGACCGGCTCTTCACCGAGGCGCTGCGGCAGCTGGACGCCTACTTCGCCGGCCGGCTCACCCGCTTCGACCTGCCGTGCGCCGCCCACGGGACGGACTTCCAACAGAGCCTGTGGCGGGCGCTGGACGACATCCCGTACGGCACCACGACGACGTACGGCGAACTGGCCGCCCTGCTGGGCGTGGAGCGGGCCGAGATCCGGGCGGTGGGGGCGGCGGTCGGCGCCAACCCGCTGCTCCTGATCCGCCCGTGCCACCGGGTGATCGGCGCCGACGGCTCGATGCGCGGCTACGCGGGCGGGGTCGAGAACAAGGTTCGGCTGCTCACCCACGAGGGCGCGCTGCAGCCGATGCTCGGCTGAGGAAGGAGGAGAGGAAGGGAACACCGTCATGATCCGCACCGCCATGCCCCTCACGCCCGCCGAGGCCGACCGCCGGGTGGCCGGTACCGACTGGACCGCGCTCGCCGCCGAACTGGACGAGCACGGCTGCGCGCCGACCGCTCCCCTGCTCGGCCCGGAGGAGTGCCGCGAACTGGCCGCCCACTATGAGCAACCGGAGCTGTTCCGCACCACGGTGGACCTGGCCCGGCACCGGTTCGGCTCGGGCGAGTACCGCTACTTCACGCACGACCTGCCCGGGCCGGTGGCCGCGCTGCGCGCCGCGCTGTACCCCCGGCTGCTGCCGATCGCCCGGGACTGGGCGGCCCGGCTGGACCGCCCGGCCCCGTGGCCCGACACCCTGGAGGCGTGGCTGGCGCGCTGCCACGCGTCAGGCCAGGACCGCTCCGCCCAGATCCTGCTGAGCTACGGCCCCGGCGACTGGAACGCCCTGCACCGGGACGTCTTCGGCGACCTGGTCTTCCCGCTCCAGGTGGTGATCGGCCTCGACGCGTACGGCGAGGACTACACGGGCGGCGAGTTCCTGATGGTCGAACAGCGCCCGCGCGCCCAGTCCCGGGGCACGGCCACACCGCTCCGGCAGGGCCACGGGCTGGTGTTCACCACCCGCGACCACCCCGTGCGCACCCGGCGCGGCTGGTCGGCCGGAGCCGTGCGGCACGGGGTGAGCACCGTCCGTACCGGCCGCCGCCGCACCCTGGGACTGGTCTTCCACGACGCGTCCTAGCCGCGCCCCTGATCCGCCGCGAAGGACGCCATCCAGGCCAGGGCGGCGTTCCAGTTGACGGCCGTCTCGTTGGTGGACCAGGACTGGATGTCGTCGATGTAGCAGAACTGGCCGGTGCAGCCGGGGAGTTTGCTCTGTGCGTAGGGGTCCTGGATCGACGAGTTGGCGCCGCCCGCGAGGGTGCCCCTGGGCGGGTTCGGGAGGCCGGGGTCGAGCTCGTGGGCGTACCAGCGGCTGTGCTGGTTGTGGGAGTTCACCTCGCCATAGCCGGTGACGTACGAGATGTTGAGCGCGTTGCGGCCCAGGATGTAGTCCATGCCCTGGAGCGCGCCGTCGCGGTACTTCGCGGAGCCGGTCAGGTCGTAGGCGGTGGCGATGACGTGCGCGTTGTTGAGGATCTGGGCGTTGGAGCCCCAGTCGTAGAGGTTGCCGGGCGGTGCGTAGGGCATGCCGTACGGCTGGGAGTCGAGCGTCGCCAGGTAGGTGTCGGCGGCCTCGACGACGGACCGGCGGACCGCGGCGCGCCCGGGGAGCCGGCTCGGCACGGTCGCGAGGTCCAGCCGCCCGGCGGCCGCCGTCCGGCCCCAGTCGAAGCCGAGGGCGCCGAAGATGTCGGCGGTGTGGACGGGTGAGTGGAGGACGTGGTCGGCGAACTGCCGTTCTCCGGTGGTGAGGTAGAGCTCGGCCGCCGCCCAGTAGAACTCGTCGGTGGCGTCGTCGTCGGGGTAGGCGCCGCCGCCGGTGCCGTCGTCCGGGTCGGGGTACACGGCCGGGTGGGCGAGCGCCGCCTGCCAGGCCTTGCGGGCGGCGGCGAGGGCCCGGGCGGCGAAGGCGCGGTCGTAGGGGCGGTAGAGACGGGCGGCCTGCGCGGCCGTCGCCGCGAGGTTGAGGGTCGCCTGGGTGGTCGGGGCGTGCAGTTCGCGCGGCTGGGGGTCGTCGCTGGGCAGCAGTGGCAGTCCGGTCCACTGGGCGTCATGGATCTTGCTGTGCGCCATCCCGGCGAGCGGCTGTCCGTCGGGCACCTGCATCCTCAGCAGGAACTCCAGCTCCCAGCGGGCCTCGTCGAGCACGTCGGGGACCTTGTTGCCGCTCTCCGGGAGGGCGAGGCTGCCGTCGCCGAGCCGCGCGGGGTGCCCGGTGCGGGCCGACAGCGACCGTTCGTAGGTGCTCAGCAGCTCCCAGACCGAGATACCGCCGTTGACCACGTACTTGCCGTGGTCGCCGGCGTCGTACCAGCCGCCCGTGACGTCCAGCGTGTAGTCGCACAGGCCGGGTCGGCAGGGTACGGCGGAGTCGCCCTGGTTCGGTGCCGTGCCGAGGTGTCCGGCGGGGCGGGCGTAGCCCGGGCGCAGGTCGTCGCGGATCGCGATGCCGCTGCGCTGGGTGTAGTAGTACTTCAGCGAGTCGAGCCGCAGCTGCTCGTAGGCGGCCGTGCCGATGGCGAACGGGCGGCTGGTCTCCCCGTCGGCGACCAGGGTGAAGCCCTCGCCCCGGCCCCGGTAGCGGCCGAAGTCGATGGAGTGCGTGTGCTGCCCGGAGGAGACGTCGGTGCCGCGTGGCACGGTCCAGCCGTGCGCGACCGTCCTGCCCCCGGCGTCGTTCAGCCGCCAGGGCAGCCGCGAGGCCGCGTCGGTGACGAGGGTGGCGTTCTTCGGGCCGTCCGGGAGGTAGGCGACCTGGTTGACGCGGACCCGGGGGCCGGTGTCCGGCGTGTACACCTCCGGCGGCACCCCGCCCAGCAGCGAGACGTCGTCGAGGCAGAACCGCCAGGGGTCCGCGCCGCCGCCGACCTGGAAGGCGACCTGGGCCTGGGTGGTGTCGACGGGCGAGGTGAAGGTGTACGAGAAGGTGTCCCCGGCGGCGCCCGGCACGGGAGCGGCCTCGTACCAGGTGTCGTACGGCGAGACCTGCAGCCCGACGACCGCCCGCACCGCGTGCCCCTCCGGCACGCCCGAGGCCTTGAAGGAGAAGCGGTACGACTCGCCCTTGACCAGGGTGATGTCGTTCTGGCCGACGGCGGAGTCCCAGGGGTTGGTGGTGCCGCCGGGCACGTCGGAGCAGAGCTGCCCGGCGGCGAGTCCGGCGGTGACGTCGCTCGTCCACCAGGGGTCGCCGGTGGTGTCGAAGGTGCCGTTCCTGACCTGCTCGACCTCGTCGGCGCCCGCCTCGGCGGCCGGCAGCGCGGTGAAGGCAGCCGCCAGCAGGGCCGTGACGGCCAGTAAGGCGGTTCTGCGTCGTTTCACGTCTGGGCTCCTCTGCGGAAGGAGGTGCGGGTGGCGCCCCCGACGGTGGGAGCGCTCCCAGATGCGGACGTCCGCCATGCTGTTCGAGACATGACATCGCGTCAACGGTCCGGGCGGGACCGGCGGCCGTCGCCCGTCCCGCCCGGATCGCCCGCCCCGCTCGGACCGCTCGGACCGCTCGGGTCGCCGTCAGATGTCGAGCCGGCTGATCCGCACCGCTCCCGAGGTCTCCCCGGGGTGGGCGCTGGTCAGGGTGAGCCGGATCCGGGAGCCGCGGGCCGGGGTGAACGTGATGACGGTCGGGCTGTCCGAGGCGGTGGCCCAGTCCACCGCCGTACCGTCCACGGGCCGGTAGGACCTGCCGTCCCAGACCGCCACCTCGACCGCCGCGGGCAGCGCGTGGGTCGCGTCCACGGTGAAGGAGACGTCGACCCGGTCGACGGTGCGGTCGCGCCCGAAGTCGACCGACACCCAGTCCTCGGCCCGGGCCCCGCCGAACGCGGGCAACAGGGCGGTGGCCGACTTGGCGAAGGCGTTGGACCAGCCGGTGGCCGGGTCGCCGTCGAGCATGGCCGCGGGCGGGGTGTCCTCTCGGCCGGAGTAACCGGCGTCCGCGTAGGGGTGGTTCGGCGGGACCGGGTAGTCCGGGCCGAAGTCCGGGGCGGGAGTGCTCGCCACGGCTCGGGCGCGGGTGGTGTGCACGGTGACGGTGTCCTTGCGCAGGCCGTCCGCCCGCGCGGTCACCTTGAGGGCGCCCGGCTTCGTACCGGAGCGCACGATGGCGAGTGCCTTGCCGTGGAAGGCGGTTCGGGTGCTCGCCTGGTAGCGCTCGGCGCTCTCCTCACGCCCGTTGTCGAGCCCGGCGAGCGAGCCGCCGGTCACGGCGAAGGAGAGGAGGTGCTCGGCGTCGGGCACCACCACGCCGTGCGCGTCGACGATCTCGGCGGTCACGAAGACCAGCGAACGCCCGTCGGCGGCAAGGGAGTCGCGGTCGGCGGTGAGACGCACGGCACGGGGTTCGCCCGCGGTGCGCAGGACGTCGGTGGCGACCGCCTTGCCGTCCCGCCGGGCCACCGCCTTCAACTCACCGGGCCGGTACGGAACTTTCCAGGTCAGGTGGAGCTTGCCCGCGCTGCCGTTGGGGCTGGTGTAGCTGCCGGGGTAGGGGCCGGTGGTGAAGGTCTTGTCGTCGCCGGTGGCCTCGGTGGTCTCCAGATAGGTGCGGCCGTCGGTGGTCGTCTTGGTGTCGAACTCCCTGGTGCCCAGCGACTTTCCGTCGAGGAACAGCTCGACGGAGGGCACGTTGGCGTAGGCCCACACCTCGACGGTGTCCCCCTCCTCGTGGTTCCAGGTCATCGGCACCAGGTGCACCATCGGCTCGTCCACCCACTGGCTGCGGAAGAGGTGGTACATGTCCTTGGGGAAGCCGGCCGTGTCGACCGCGCCGAAGAAGGACGACTTGACCGGGAAGACGTCGTACGGCGTCGGCTCGCCGATGTAGTCGATGCCCGACCAGAGGAACTGGCCCGCGAACCACTTCCGGTCCCGGTCCTTCTTGTGGCCGTACTCGCCGCTCATCGTCCACGAGGCCAGGTTGTTGTCGTAGGAGGAGGTGGCGCGGCGGCCGGGGGTGTGGTTCTCGCCCGTGTTGAGGTGTTCCGGCTCCTGGTACGTGCCGCGGGTCGAGGTCTCCGAGGAGGACTCGGACTCGAAGAGGAACAGGTGCGGGTAGGCCGCGTGCAGCGCGTCCACGGACTTGGCGGTGTTGTAGTTGAGGCCCAGACCGTCGAGCTTGGCCAGCATCAGGTCGGCGGCGGAGCCCTTCTTCGGCACACCGCGGTACTTGTCGGAGCCGATGACCAGGGGGCGGGTGTCGTCGGCGGCCCTGATGGCGGCGATGATCCGGTCGGCCATGGCGAGGCCCGCGGTGGAGGTGGAGTCGGGGATCTCGTTGCCGATGGACCACAGGACCACGGCGGGCGAGTTGCGGGCGGCGAGGACCATCTCGGTGGCGTCGCTCTCGCACCACTCGTCGAAGAACCGGCCGTAGTCGTACCTGGTCTTGCCGGTCCTCCAGCAGTCGAAGGCCTCCACCATCATCACGATGCCCAGTTCCTCGCAGACCTCGATCATCTGCGGCGAGGGCGGGTTGTGCGAGGTGCGGAAGGCGTTGACGCCCATCGACTTCATGACGGTCATCTGTCGGCGGACCGCGTCGGCGCTGATCGCCGAGCCGAGGGCGCCCTGGTCGTGGTGGAGGTCGACGCCCTTGATCTTGGCGGGGACGCCGTTGAGGGAGAAGCCCTCGTCCGGGTCGAAGCGGTAGGTCCGGATGCCGAAGACCGTACGGCAGGTGTCGGTGGTGGTGCCGGCGACGCGGAGTTCGGTGTGCAGGGTGTAGCGGTGCGGGTCGGAGAAGTCCCACAACCTCGGTCTGCCGACGGTCAGTTCATGGGTCTCGGCGGTCTCGCCGGAGCCGCTGACGGTGACCGTGGAGGACGTCCGGGCGACCGTGCGGCCGTCCGGTCCGGCGATCCGGGAGACGACCGTGACGTCCGCGCCCGCTCCGGAGGCATCGACGACGGCCGTCCGCACCCGGACCACCGCCCGCTCGGCGGTGATGTCCGGCGTGGTGACGTAGGTCCCCCAGCGCGCCACGTGCACGGGCTCGGTGACCACCAGCCGGGCCTCGCGGTAGATGCCGCTGCCCGAGTACCAGCGGCTGCTGGGCAGCTGGTTCTGCACCTTGACCGCGAGGACGTTCTCGGTGCTGCCGTCCGTGTGCAGCAGGTCGGTGAGGTCGAGGGCGAAGCCGGTGTAGCCGTAGGGGTGACGGCCCACCTGGGTGCCGTTGCAGTAGACGTACGAGTCCATGTAGACGCCGTCGAACTCCACCGAGATCCGCTTGCCGGCGTAGCCGGGCGGCAGGGTGAAGGCGAGCCGGTACCAGCCGAGGCCGCCCGGGAAGAAGCCGGTGCCGCTGGTGGTGCCGTGGTCGGTGGTGGGGGTCTGCTCGATGCTCCAGTCGTGCGGTACGGCGACCTGCCGCCAGGCCGAGTCGTCGTACCCGGGGTCGGCGGCGTCCGCGTAGCCGCCGGTCGGGTCGGTGATCCCGCCCGGGTTGACCAGCGCGAACCGCCAGCCGTCCCGCAGGGCGACCGTGCGGCGGCCGGTGACCTGCGGGGACGTACCCGTCTCCGGGACCGCCCAGGCGCCCGGGGCGCCCAGCAGGGCGCCGGCCGTCGGGGCTGCCGTGGCGGCTGCCAGAACCGATCTGCGTGTGACCGTCATGGTGCGGCTCTCCCTCATCAGGGCCCAGAACTACTCACAACTGATCGTGAACAAACAGATTCTGACGGTGTGCCACATGCGCCCGTCAAGACTCCGGTACCGTATGGACACCCCTTTCGTCCCGTCGGCCGGTTCCCGTTCGGCTCTTCGGACCGGACGCGGTCCCAGCCGATCGGCCGCACCCAGGTTGCCGTTCACAGCAGGGCCGGACGCACTAGGCTGAACAGCAGTGGTGCACCTGTTGACGGTGAGTGTGCGCTTGGGAGTGGCGAGATGAGCCGGGTCTATCCGTTCGACGATGCGGCGACGGCCCGGGCTGTCATCGACGAGAACGGCACGCTGGTCGAGTGGAACGAGGGCGCGCGACGGCTCCTCGGCCACCCGGCCGACGAGGTCGTGGGCCGGCCGGCCGCGCTCCTGCTGGCCGGGGACACCGCACCGCCCACCCCCGCCGGCTCCCGCTGGGACGGCACCCTCGAACTCCGCCGCCGGGACGGCCGTACGCTCCCGGTCTGGCTGCTGGCGCACCACCGCACGGCCCAGGACGGGCGGCCCGCCCACTGGCTGGTGGTGTCGCCGCTGAACGGCGGCGGCCCGGCCGTTCCACAGGACCCGCTGGCCACGGCCGCGCTGACGCAGTCGCCGTGCGCCATCGCGGTCTACGACCACCAGCTCAGGCTGCGCCGGGTGAACGACGCGATGGCCGACGTCATCGGGCTGCCCGAGGAGCGGATCCAGGGGCTGCGGATCGCGGAGATCGGCGGCCAGCCGCAGAGCGCGGAACTGGAGCGGAACCTGCTCCGGGTACTGACCTCGGGCCGCCCGCTGGACGTCCAGACGTACATGCGCACCGGCGGCGAGGAGCGGGCCCACGCCTGGCTGGCCCGGATGGCGCCGATCACCGACGCCTCGGGGCAGGTGCGGGGCGTGAGCCTGGCCGCCCACGACTTCACCGAGAACTACCTGGCCCGGGAGCGGCTCCAGCTGGTCAACGAGGCGAGCGTACGCATCGGCACCACCCTCGACGTCACCCGTACGGCCCAGGAGCTGGCGGACGTCTGCGTGCCCGCGCTCGCCGACTTCGTCACCGTCGACCTGCTCGACCCGCCGGAGGACGGCGGCGAGCTCCCGGGACGCCTGACGGCACCGGTCACCCTGCGCCGTATCGCGCACCAGTCCGTACTGCCCGGGGTGCCCGAGGCGGTGGTGAAACCGGAGCACACCGAGGTCTACCCCGCCTCCTCCGCGCAGGCCGACTCGCTCATCGCGGGGCGGACCATCCTGGCCTCGACGCCGTCCACCGACATCGGGCAGTGGGTGCGCTGGAACCCGGCGCGCGCGGAGCGGGTGCGCGAGTTCGGTATCCACTCCACGATGTCCGTGCCGATCCAGGCACGCGGGGTGACCCTGGGGGTCGCGGTGCTGAGCCGGCACCGGCGGATCGACCCGTTCAGCCCGGACGACGTGCTGCTGGCGGAGGAGATCACGGCCCGGGCCGCCGTCTGCATCGACAACGCCCGCCGCTACTCGCGCGAGCGGGAGACCGCCCTGGCCCTGCAGCGCAGTCTGCTGCCCCGGACGCTGCCGCGCACCGCCGCCCTGCACGCCGCCTCCCGCTATCTGCCGGCGGCCCGGGCCGGGGTGGGCGGCGACTGGTTCGACGTGATCCCGCTGTCGGGGCTGCGGGTCGCCATGGTCGTCGGGGACGTCGTCGGGCACGGGGTGCAGGCCTCGGCCACCATGGGCCGGCTGCGCACCGCCGTGCGCACCCTGGCCGACATCGACCTGGCCCCGGACGAGCTGCTCACCCACCTCGACGACCTGGTGGTCCGGCTGTCGGAGGAACGCGGCGGCGAGGGCAGCCCGGGCGAGGTCGGCGCGACCTGTCTGTACGCGGTCTACGACCCGGTGTCCCGGCGCTGCACCCTGGCCCGCGCCGGCCATCCGCCGCCCGTCCTGCTGCGCCCGGGCCACCGCCTGCACGAGGTGGACCTGCCCGCCGGTCCCCCGCTGGGCCTGGGCGGGCTGCCGTTCGAGTCCACCGAGATCGAGCTGCCCGAGGGCTCGGTGCTGGCGATGTTCACGGACGGGCTGGTCAACTCACGCCACCGGGACCCGGACACCGCCCGCCGGCTCCTGCACGAGGCGCTGGCGGCCTACAGCGACTCCCTGGACGAGACCTGCGACCGGATCCTGCACGCCCTGCTGCCGCCCGGCGGCGCGGCCGACGACGTGGCCCTGCTGCTGGCCCGTACCCGGGTCCTGCCGCCGTCCCGGGTGGCGACCTGGGACGTCCCCGCCGACCCCGCGCTGGTCGCGCCGATCCGCAAGCAGGTCGTGGTGCAGCTGGACGAGTGGGGTCTGAGCCTGGCCGCCTTCACGGCGGAGCTGGTGGTCAGCGAGCTGGTCACCAACGCCATCCGCTACGGCGCCCACCCCATCCGGCTCCGGCTGATCCACGACACCACCACCCTCATCTGCGAGGTCTCCGACACCAACCACACCGCCCCGCACCTGCGCCGGGCCAAGACCTGGGACGAGGGCGGCCGCGGCCTGCTGCTGGTGGCCCAGCTGACCCAGCGCTGGGGCAGCCGGCACACGCCCGAGGGCAAGACGATCTGGGCCGAGCTGTCCCTCGCCGAGGTGGACTAACCGCGGGTGCCGGCCGCAGGTGCCGGCCGCAGGTACCAGCCGCGGGTACCAGCCGCGGGTACTAGCCGCTGGTCAGGACGACGAGCTGCCGGGTCGCCCGGGTCATGGCCACATACCGGTCGACCCCGCCCTCGACGCCCTCGCCGAAGTCCTGCGGGTCCACGAGTACCACCAGGTCGAATTCGAGTCCCTTCGACAGTTCCGGGGTGAGCGAGCTGACCCGGGGCGTCGGTTCGAAGGCGGGGTCACCGATCACACAGGCGATGCCTTCGGTGTGCGCGGCGAGCCAGCCGTCGAGGAACGACCCCAGCTCGGCGACCGGGCCGTGCAGGACGGGCAGGCCGCCGGCGCGGATCGAGGTCGGCACGTTGGCGTCCGGCAGCACGGCCCGGATGACCGGCTCGGCCTCCGCCATGATCTCTTCCGGGGTGCGGTAGTTGACGGTGAGCAAGGCCAGGGTGATCCGGTCCAGCCCGATCCGCTCCAGCCGCTCCCGCCAGCTCTCGGGGAACCCGTGCCGGGCCTGGGCGCGGTCCCCGACGATGGTGAAGCTGCGGGACGGGCAGCGCTGCAGCAGCATCTGCCACTCCGCGTCGGTCAGTTCCTGCGCCTCGTCGACGACGATGTGCGCGAACGGCCCGGCGAGGAGGTCCGGGGTGACGGTGGCCAGCTCCGACTCGTCGACCAGGCTGACCTCGGCGTCCGCCCCGCGCAGCATCCGCACCAGGCCCTCGCCCTCGTCCCCGTCGGCGCCGGAGTCCGCGACGGCCCCGATCAGGTTGTCGACGACCTGCGCCATCCGCTCGCGCTGGGCGGCGAGGACGGCCTCCTGGCGCTGTCCGCGCCGGGCCGCCTCCGGGTCGCCGAGCCGCTGCCGGGCCGCGTCCAGGAGCGGCAGGTCGGACACCGTCCAGGCCTGGGCGTCCGCGCGCTGCAGCGCGCCGACCTCGTCGCGGTCGAGCCAGGGGGCGCACATCCGCAGATAGGCAGGCACCGACCAGAGGTCTCCGACCAGGTCGGTCGCCTCCAGCAGGGGCCACGCCCCGTGCAGGGCGTCGACCAGCTCCCGGTTCCGCAGCAGGGACCGGCGGAACTGCTCGGGGGTGACGTCGTCGCCGTCGTACCGGTCCAGCAGGATCGCGGTCAGCTCGTCCCAGATCTGGTCCCGGGCCTCGTTGTGCGGGGTGCCCGGCGCAGGGGCCCGGAACGCGTCGGCCCAGTCGTCGGCGTTCAGCCGGAAGGTGGCCCATTCGGTGCCGACGGTCATGGCCTCGGCGGGCGGCTCCTCGTAGAACCGGACGGCGGTGTCGATCGCCCGCACCAGCTCCGCGGAGGACTTCAGCCGGGCCACCTCCGGGTCGGCCTCGGGCCCGGCGTCGGCCCCCTCGTCCACGAGGTCGCGCAGGACGCAGGTCTGCACGCCCTCCTCTCCGAGGCTGGGCAGGACGTCGGAGACGTAGTTCAGGTACGGCCGGTGCGGGCCGACGAACAGCACTCCGCCCCGGCGGTGACCCAGGCGGGGGTCGGAGTACAGCAGATGGGCGGTGCGGTGCAGGGCGACGACCGTCTTGCCGGTGCCCGGGCCGCCGTCGACGACCAGGGCGCCCCGGGAGCCGGCGCGGATGATGGCGTCCTGGTCGGCCTGGATCGTGGCGAGCACGTCGCGCATCCGCTCCGACCTGTCGGCGCCGAGGCTGGCGATGAAGGCGGACTGGTCGTCGAGCGCCGCGTGCCCCTCCAGAGCGGCGGCGGTGAACACCTCGTCCCAGTAGTCGCCGATCCGGCCGTCCGTCCAGCGGTACCGGCGGCGGCTGCGCAGGCCCATCGGGTCGGCGTGGGTCGCGGCGAAGAAGGGTTCGGCCGCGGGTGACCGCCAGTCGAGCAGCAGCCGGCGGCCCTCGCTGTCGGTGAGGCCGAGGCGGCCGACGTACACGGGCTCGGGGTCGTCCGTGCCGACCATGCGGCCCAGACAGAGGTCCAGGCCGAAGCGGCGCAGGGTGCGCAGCCGTCCGGTCAGCCGGTGCACCTCGATGTCCCGGTCCATCGCCGCCCTGCCCGTGCCGCCGGGCGCCCTCAGCTCGGCGTCGAGGCGGTCGGACAACTCGGCGATCGTCTCGTCGAGACAGCGCGCGATGGCGCCGAAGTGCCGCTCGTCGTCGGCGATCAGGGCGGGGGTGGCCTTGGCGGAGAGGCGGTCGGGGAGGTTGAAGGCGTGAGTGGTGAGGGGGGTCAATGCATTAACTCCGTGGGGAGGCCGGGGGGGGCGTGGTGGGTTGCGGTGCGTGGCGGGGTGCGGGCCCGTTGTGGCTGGTCGCGCAGTTCCCCGCGCCCCTGTCGGGGCGCTGCCCTTACGGGGTTTCACCGTGGCCGTCGGGCCGGGTTCGTAGTGGGTTGCGGTGTGTGGAGGAGTGCGGGCTCGTCGTGGCTGGTCGCGCCCACGCGGCGGCAGCCGCAAATCGAAACAGCCCCGCGCCCCTGTCGGGGCGCTGCCCTTACGGGGTTTCACCGTGGCCGTCGGGCCGGGTTCGCAGTGGGTTGCGGTGTG
Organism: Streptomyces sp. NPDC090088; assembly: GCF_044747345.1. Taxonomy (NCBI): domain Bacteria; kingdom Bacillati; phylum Actinomycetota; class Actinomycetes; order Kitasatosporales; family Streptomycetaceae; genus Streptomyces; species Streptomyces sp. NPDC090088. Next base: position 306,682 of record NZ_JBIVDZ010000004.1, read on the forward strand.
TGGAGGAGTGCGGGCTCGTCGTGGCTGATCGCGCAGTTCCCCGCGCCCCTGGTGGGGCGCTGCCCTTACCGGGCTTCACAGGGGCCGTCGGGCCGTGCGTCACGCACCGTCGAGGAGCAGTTGGGCGGCGGTCGTCGCGCCCTCGGTGCGGATTGTGGCGGCGACGGTGGTGGCGCGGGTGTGGGTTTCGGGGGTGAGGGCGGTGGTGAGGGCGGGCGAGAGGGAGTCGAGGGTGGGGGTGGGGCCGGGGTGGGCGGCGCCGATGCCGAGGTCGGCCACGCGGGTGGCCCAGTGGGGCTGGTCGACGATCTGGGGGACGATCACCTGGGGGGTCCCGGCCACGGCGGCGGTGGTCGTGGTGCCGGCGCCTCCGTGGTGGACGACGGCGGCCACCCGGGGGAAGAGTGCCTGGTGGTTGACCTCGCCGATGGCGAAGCAGTCGGCGAGGTCGTCGGTCGGGGCGAGGTCGGCCCAGCCGCGGCCGACGAGCACGCGCCGGCCCTGGGCGCGGACCGCCTCGACGGCGACCCGGGCGGCGTCGGGCGCGCCGCGCATCGCCATGCTGCCGAAGCCGACGTACACGGGTGGTGCGCCCGCCTCCAGGAACGCCAGCAGGTCGGCCGGGAGCGGGCGTTCGTCCGGCAGGAGCCATGCGCCGGTCTGCAGGAGGTCGAGATCGGTCAAGTGCTGCCAGGGGGCGAGTACCGGGTCGGCCGCGAGCCATGGGCGGCCGGTGAGGACGTGGTCGCGGACGTTGGTCACCGGGGGGAGGCCGAGCGCGGTCCGGTGGGTGTTGAGGGCCTCGCCGTAGAGCGCGTTCACCCGTTCGGCGTCCACTTTCCACAGTGTCCGCAGGTCGGCGTCGGGCGGGGCGGGGCGGCCCGGTCGGCCCGCCGGCGGGAAGTGCGAGGACGGCAGTCCGAACGGATGGAAGAAGGCCGGGACGTAACGGATGCCGAGTTTCTCGGCGACCGACCGGGCGCCGGCCGGCATCAGGCCGGTCGCCACCAGCGCGTCGCAGCCCTCGGCCGCCGGGGCGACCGTGTCGAAGTGCGCGGCGACCAGCTCGGGCGCGAGCTTGAAGGCGTCCTCGGGCGAGGGGTTCGGCCGGGTCACCAGCGCCCGCACGGACGGCCCGAACGGCACGTGCTCCACACCGGCCCGGGCCAGCAGCTCCGCGTGCTCCTCGTCGGGCGGGGCGCAGACCCGTACCTCGGCGCCGCGTTCCCGCAGCACCCGCGCGAGTCCGGCCAGCGGTTCGACGTCCCCGCGCGACCCGTATCCCATCAACAGCACACGCATGTGGCACATCCCCCAAATACCGCGGTTCCTGGCTTCGGCCTGCGATTCTGCGGGACGAGGGGGGCCTTGCCGCAAGCCCCCCAGTGCGCTATAAGTTGAGAGTGGCAAGGAGTGGACGAACTCCTTGCCTCATGTGTTTCCCGGGCCGCGGACGCGCGGCCGTCCGTGTTTCTACGGCGCGCTCAGCCAGGGCCGGACCTGCTTGCGGGCCTCGTGCAGCCGGGACTTCAGCGTCCCCAGCGGAATCCCCACCCGCTCGGCGACCTCGGCGTAGTCCAGCTGGCAGATGTCCCGGTAGACCAGCGGCGCGACCAGCTGCGGGTGCTCCCGCTCCAGGCGGTCCAGCGCCTCCAGCAGGTCGATCCGGGAGCCCGCGATCACACTGGTGGTCCGGGGGTCGACGTGCTCGGCGGGTTCGATGGTGGCCGGCTGCTCGGCCGCCCGCCGCTTCAGGTCCCGGTACTTCTGCCGGGAGCAGTTGGCGACGACCGTGTAGAGCCAGGTGCTGAAGCGGCTGCGGCCCTCGAAGGTGGAGATCTTCCGCGAGACCTGGAGGAGCACGTCCTGGGCCGCTTCCTCGGCGTCCTCCCGGCACGGCAGGAACCGGCCGCAGCGCCGTACGACGTCGGGCCACACCTCGGACAGGAGCTGGTTGAGGGCCACCTGATCGCCGGCGGCGGCCCGCCGGGCGAGGTCTTCGGTCAGCGCGGCGTCCGGCACGGGAGGTCCCCCTCGAAGTCGATCTCAGGCCAGGCATGATAGTCGTATGCAACCCCTTGAGCGGATCGGCCGCTATCGCCTCGAACGGCGCCTGGGCACCGGCGCCTTCGGAACGGTCTGGCTCGCCCATGACGACCAGCTGGACGCCCCGGTCGCGGTGAAGGTGCTCGCCGACAACTGGTCCCACCGGCTCGACATCCACGACCGGTTCCTGTCCGAGGCGAAGCTGCTGCGGCGGGCCGACTCGAAGCGGGTGGTGCAGGTCTACGACATCGGCGAACTCCCGGACGGGCGGCCGTACTTCGTGATGGAGTACGCCGACGCGGGCACCCTCGCCGATGTGCTGGCCGGCGGTCCGCTGCCGGTTGTGGACGCGCTGCGGCTGACCGCGCTGGCGGCGCGCGGCGCGGCGGACCTGCACGGGGCGGGGATCGTGCACCGGGACATCAAGCCGACCAATGTGCTGCTGCGCACCGCGCAGGACGGCACCCGGCGGGTGCTGCTGGCCGACCTGGGGCTGGCGAAGAGCCTGGCGCAGGCGTCGGGGCTGACGCTGGCGGCCGGTTCGGCGGGGTACCAGCCGCCGGAGCAGGCCCGGCCGGGTGAGGGCATCGACGCCCGGGCCGACGTGTACGCGCTGGGCGCGGTGGGCTACGAGCTGGTGACCGGGACGGTGCCGGGGGCACCCGGGGAGATCGTCCGGCCGGAGCGGCTGCGCCCCGACCTCGGGGACGATGTGCAGCGGGCGCTGCTGCGGGCCCTGGAGCCGGACCGGCAGCGGCGCTGGCCGTCCGCGCAGGCCTTCGCGGACGAGCTGGACCGGCTGGCCGCGGTCACGGCGGCGCGCCGGCCGCGGCGCCTGGACCGGGTCCGCAGGCGGCTCAACGTGGTCACGCTGACGGTCGCCGCGGTCCTGGCGGCCGGCGGCACGGCCCTCGCGGTCACGCTGGTCGACCGGAACGGATCGGCGACGGCCGACGGGACCCGGGTCGCCGACTCCACCGGGCGGGTGGTGGCACGGGTGCCGTCCGGGTGGGCGGGCGAGCTGCGGAACTCCGGCTGGAACCCGAAGGCGCTGGGGCTGGCGTCCGGGCACGAGCCCGGTCTCGAGGTCGCCGACGACGTGTCCGAGTGGCAGGACCTGACGGCCGCGGTGAACGGCGTGTTCATCGGGGTGAGCGAGCACGGCGACGTCACCGCCGAGGTGAACGCCCTGTCCCACTCGGGATGCCACTACGACGGCAGCCGCGCGTTCACGAGTGACGACTGGAAGGGCCGGATCCGCACCTGGAGCGACTGTTCCGGCGCGGGCGGCTCGATCCAGGAGGCGGCCCTGACCCCGGCCGGCGGGGACGGCCAACCGCAGGTGTACGCGCAGGTACGGCAGAAGGGTGCCGTCGACAAGGCGGTCACGGACGGCATACTCCGGTCCCTTCGGGTCACCTGACCCGATGAATTTCGGCGCGTCCGCGAACTTTTCCGCTGTTCATCGCATCGGATGAGGGTGACGGCGCACGGAGCGCCTCGGGCACGCCCCGCGGGCGTGCCCTGACATCAGGAGTGTGGAGAGACATGGCGCACACGTCCCAGTCCTTGCGGCGCGGGGCGGCCCTGCTCGTGAGCACGGTCGCCGCCCTGGGCCTCCTGACCGCCTGCGGCGACGGCGGTCAGGGCAAGTCCCCGGAGTCGGTGTCGGGCACGGCCGCGCCCGCGACCGGCAACTCGGCGAGTACCGACACCTCCGGCACGGCTTCCGTCCCGTCCGGCACCGACTCCTCCCCTGCGTCGGGGACCGGCGGCGCCACGACGGGCGGCGCCTCGACGACCGGTTCCACCTCGACGACGGCCGCCGCGGCGGGCAGTCGCTGCCACACCTCGGAGCTGACCGCCTCGGTGGGCGGCAACAACCCGGGGGCCGGTCAGGAGAACTTCCCGATCGTGCTCACCAACAAGTCGGGCGCCACCTGCACCGTGCGCGGCTACCCGGGCGCCGCCTTCGTGGACTCCTCCGGCACCCAGCTCGGTCCCGACCCCAAGCGCGAGTCCGGCGGCACCGCCGGGACGGTCACCCTCAAGCCGGGCCAGAGCGCCTGGGCGGGGCTGACCTTCTCCAACCCGGAGATCAGCGGCGCCAAGACCGCGACCCCGGCCGCCCTGCTGGTGACCCCGCCGGACGAGCGGGACTCGCTGAAGGTCACCTGGACGGGCGGCGCGGTCCCGGTGTCCGGGAACGCCTCCTCGGTGCGGCTGACCGTGTTCAGCGCCGGTACCGGCGCCTGATCCCGCCCCGAACCGAACCCCGCTGCCGACTCCCCCGGGCAGCGGGGTTCTTCATGTCCGGAGCACAACTGTCACAGACGTGCAACACGCGCCGCCGGCCCCGATCTTTTCCGCCGGACCCGGCATCGAACCCGTCGACCACGCAACAGGAAGGCTCCGCGAGGGGCCGGGACGACGGAATCGGGGACGGACATGAGCGGTATCTCTCGCAGGCGGGTGCTGACGGCGGGCGCGGCGGCGGGGGCCCTGGGCGCCCTCTCCGCGTGCTCCCACGGCAGCTTGACGCTGGGCGGCGGCAGTTCGGCCGACGGCGGCAAGGGCAGCGCCGTACCGGCCAAGCCGCTGAAGCTGATCGGCGACGGCTCCACCGCGGACACCGGCGCGCAGCCGCACCAGCCGAAGGCGGCCCGGATGGCGCCCGGCAGCAAGCCGCCGCAGTTCGTGGTGTTCTCCTGGGACGGCGCGGGCGAGCTCAGCAACCAGCTGTTCTCCCGCTTCCGCAAGGTGGCCGCCGACCACGGCGCGAAGATGACGTTCTTCCTGTCCGGCATCTACACGCTGCCCGAGTCCAAGAAGGACCTCTACCACCCGCCGCAGCACCAGGTCGGCGCCTCGGCGATCGGCTACCTCTCCGACCGGCACATCCACGCCACGCTCCAGCAGGTGCGCGCCGCCTGGCTGGAGGGCCACGAGATAGGCACCCACTTCAACGGCCACTTCTGCGGCAGCGACGGCGTGCGCAACTGGTCCCCCGCCGAGTGGCGCAGCGAGATCGACCAGGCCATGGACTTCGTCACCCGGTGGAAGACGAACACCGGCTTCACCGACCTGGAGCCGCTGCCCTTCGACTACCGCAAGGAGCTGATCGGCGGCCGCACCCCGTGCCTGGAGGGCCAGGCCAACCTGCTGCCCACCGCCGCCGCGCTCGGCTGGAAGTACGACGCCTCCTCCCCCGGCGGCCTGCAGATCTGGCCCGGCAAGGTGCAGGGCAACCGCATCTGGGACTTCCCCCTCCAGTCCATACCCTTCCCCGGGCACTCCTTCCAGGTCCTGTCGATGGACTACAACATGATGTACAACCAGTCGGCCGGCAATCCGCTGGGCGACAAGACCCAGTACGACGCCTGGCGCACCCAGGCCCGGGACAGCTACCTGGCCGGCTTCGAGCGGGCGTACTCCACCAACCGGGCGCCGTTCTTCATCGGCAACCACTTCGAGCGCTGGAACGGCGGCATCTACATGGACGCCGTCGAGGAGGCGATCGGCAAGATGGCGGAGCACGACGACGTGCGCTTCGTGTCCTTCAAGCAGCTGGTGGCGTGGCTGGAGGCGCAGGACCCGGCGGTGCTGCGCACCCTGCGTACGCTGAACCCCGGGCAGGAGCCGGCGGGCGGCTGGGGAGAGTTCCTCGGCGCGGCGGGTACCCCGGCCTCGTAGCCACGACGGTCTGCTTTCATGGGCGGACCGCATTTGATCACGCCTCTGAGGAACGCGCCCTGAACACCCCGCTCGCCGAAACCCTGTCCGTCCTCCTGCTCGCCGCCGTGCTCGCCTGGGCCGTCATCCGGCCGCGCGGCTGGCCGGAGGCGGTGCTGGCCGTGCCGGCGGCGGGGGTGGTGATCGCCACCGGCGCGATCTCCCTCGACCACGCCCGGGCCGAGGCCGAACAGCTCGGACCGGTGGTCGGCTTCCTCGCCGCCGTCCTGGTGCTCGCCCACTTCTGCGACGTGGAGGGGCTGTTCCAGGCCTGCGGGGCGTGGATGGCCCGCTGGTCGGGCGGGCGGCCGGTGCGGCTGCTGACCGCGGTGTTCGCGCTGGCCTCGGTGATCACGGCCGTACTGAGCCTGGACGCCACGGTGGTGCTGCTGACGCCGGTGGTGTTCGCGACGGCGGCCCGGTCCGGGGTGCGGGCGAAGCCGCACGTCTACGCCTGCACGCATCTGTCGAACACCGCCTCGCTGCTGCTGCCGGTGTCCAATCTGACGAACCTGCTGGCGTTCGCGGCGAGCGGGCTGAGCTTCACCCGGTTCGCCGCGCTGATGGTGCTGCCCTGGCTGGTGGCGATCGGCGCCGAGTACCTGGTGTTCCGGCGGTTCTTCGCCCGGGACCTGTCCTCGGCGGCCCCGGGCGCGCAGGACACCGGCGAGCCGCCCGAGCTGCCGCTGTTCGCCCTGGTCACGGTGGGCTGCACGCTGGCCGGGTTCGTGCTCACCTCGGCGGTCGGGATCGATCCGGCGTGGGCCGCCTGCGCGGGGGCGCTGGTCATGGCCGGGCGGGCGCTGGTGCGGCGGCAGGCGACCGCGCTGTCGGTCGTGAAGGCGGCCGCGCCCGCGTTCCTGGCGTTCGTGCTCGCGCTGGGGATCGTGGTGCGGGCGGTCGTGGACAACGGGCTCGCCGACGCGCTCGGGAAGGTGCTGCCGGGCGGGACCGGCCTGCCGGCGCTGCTGGGGATCGCCGCGCTCGCCGCCGTACTGGCGAACATCGTCAACAACCTGCCGGCGGTGCTGGTGCTGCTGCCGCTGGCCGCGCCGGCCGGTCCCGGCGCGGTGCTGGCCGTGCTGCTCGGGGTGAACATCGGCCCGAACCTCACCTACGCCGGTTCCCTCGCGACGCTGCTGTGGCGCAGGATCGTGCACCAGCACGACCACGGTGTGGACCTCGGCGAGTTCACCCGGCTGGGGCTTCTCGCCGTGCCGACCGCGCTGTGCGGCGCGGTGGTGGCACTGTGGGGGGCACTCCAGGTGGTCGGGATCTAGACGGGAGGCCATGGGCATGCGGGTGATCGTCTGGCTGGTCGAGGGGACCTGGCCCGCCTGTGTGGACGCGGCGCGCGGCTGGGCGCGGGACGCGTCCGAGGTGGTGCTGCTGCATGTGTCCGAGCCGGGGGTGGCGGGGCTCGCGCACGGGGCGTTCGCCGGACTGCTCGGCCGGGCGGGTTCGGAACCGGACCCGGAGCGGCGGCTGGTGGAGCTGGGCGATACGTCGGCGGCGGAGCTGCTCGACGCGGCCGCGGCGCGGCTGGGCCGGCCGTGCACCCGGGTGGAGCGGACCGGACGGGTCGAGCGGGAGGTGGTGGCCGCCGCCGAGGGGGCCGGTCTGCTGATCGTGGCCCGGGACGGCGACCGGTCCCGGCTCGGGCCGCACAGTCTGGGCAAGGCGGCGCGGTTCGTCGTGGACCACGCGCCCTGTCCGGTGCTGCTGGTGTGGCCGGAGGGGGCGCCGGACCTGACGACGATCCCGCCCCCGCCGCCGCACCGTCACTGAGCGGGCACCGGCTCAGCGGCCGTGGTGGCCGCCGCCGTCGTACCCTCCGCCCCAGCCGCCGCCGTAACCGCCGCCGTACTGGCCGCCGCTCCCGTAGCAGTAGCCCGGGTAGGCCTCGCACGGGTTGTAGCCGGGGGTGCTGGACGGGGTCGGATCGGCGGTCGTCCTCGACGCCGACGGGGTGGGCGTCGGGGTGGCGGTCCGCGCGGACTTGGTCGTGGGGGTGGCGGTCGCGACCGGGGTCGGTGTCGGGCTGGTCTCGGCGTCCCAGTTGACGATCTGCATCTGCAGGTCGGGCTGGGAGGTGTCCATCACCCAGCGCTGCGCGGCTACGGTCGCCCGGGTCTTGACGACCAGGGCGCCGCCGCCGTCGGTGGCGGCCGGGGCGAGTGCCAGGTCCTGGTCCCAGCGGGGCACCAGGGCGCCCTGGAGGGTGAAGTCGTAGCGGATGCTCCGGCCGGCGGACCCGGTGGCGCTCGTGCACGGGGCCAGCTGGACGGAGTAGCCGAGGTGCGAGTCGAGGCACAGGCCGGGGTCGGCGCCGTTGCGCAGCACTCCGTCGCTCTCGTACGTCCACTGCTGGCTGGCGACCGAGGAGCATTCGGCGAGTTCGGTCTCGGCGCCCTTGACGGCCTTCTTGCCGACCACACCGATGCACAGGCCCGAGGCGATGTTGTGCAGCCGGCCGCGGAGGGTGCCCTGGGTGGTCTGGCTGGTGCCGATCCAGGACGGGCCAGAGGTGGACCGGCCGGCGCCGGGCGTGGCGGACGGCTTGGCGGTGGCCGAGGAGCCGCCGCCGTCGCCGGAGCCGAGCACCGACCAGAGCACCAGCGGCAGCACGACCAGACCGCTCACGGTGCCCACGGCCACGGTGAGGTTGCGGCGGCGCACCCGGCGGGCGGCCCGCTGCTTGGCGCGGCGGGAGGCCGCGGGGTGCACCTCCAGGTCCTTGCCGGGCCCGGCGGCCGTCGGCGCGAAGGCCTCGCCGCCCAGGAGCCCGCCGGCGGGTGCGGCCCGGTGTCCGGCGGGCTCCTGGGCGAGGCCGACCCGGTACTCCAGGTAGGCGCGGGCGCCCCAGCCGAGCACGGCCTCGGCGAGGGCGAGGCCGAGGCCGCCGTTGAACTGCTGGAGCTGGTCGGCGGTGTACCGGCAGTGCTTGCAGGTGTTCAGGTGCTGCTGGAGGTCCCGGTCGACGTCGATCCCGCCGCGCCGGAAGGTCACGTCGATCATCCGGACGTAGCGCTGGCACTCGTCCTCGTGGGCGAGTTCGCGGTGCACCTGGAGGCACTCCTCGCGCAGCCGCTCACGGGCCCGGCGCAGTTCGACCCGCGCGTCCTGCTCGTCGAGGCCGAGGAGTCCGGCGGGCGTCGACAAGGGCTCGGACTCGACCTCGGTGTGCCACAGCACGGCGCGCGAGGACTGGGTCAGCCGCTGGAAGGCCCGGGAGAGCAGTCGCCGGTTCGCGGGCGGCAGCAGCCGGGAGGCGGCCCGCTCGCCTTTTCCGGCGCGGAGTTCGGGGTGCAGGAGTTCACCGCGGCCGTCGTTGTCCCATTCGGCGGCGATACGCCGGACGGTGACCAGGAGTTGGGGACGCCAGGCGGCGGTGGGGCCGGCCTGGCGAAGGGATTCACCGAAGAGACGGGTGAATGCGGCGGTGGTGAGCATTCCCGCGCCGCGCGTGCTGTCGGTGCACAGACGGGCATAGGCGAAGGCCGCTTCCCAGTGCCGGTCGAGGAGTTCTCCGACCGGGTGCAGCGCGGGCGCGGTGCCCGTCCACTGCTTGAGCTCGGCGCTGAGCTGCTCGTCGGTGACGTCGAACGGCCGGTCGGGGGTAGGGGAATTCCCCAGGCCTGCGTCATTCACGGCGGCATTCCTTCCATCCGCAACGCGGGATTCGGTCCATACCATCTGGTATGTGACCGGTATGCGACCCGGCCGACGCCAAGATCGGATGGGCTTGTTGGGGGTTCGGCGCTCCGGCGTCCGCCGTCGACAGCTCTTTTGAAGCGTGGGGGGTGAACGGGAGCGACCTCGCGCATGCGGGGCGAAAAACAATGGCCCGCACGCCGACACGGCACACCTTTGCACAGGCCAGCAGGGCAGAACAAGGGATCTCGGGGTTTTGCGCATTGCCCGCCGGTTGCGTTATTTTGACGAAACGTCAATGAGCGAGTTCGCGCTTTGTCGCCGTATCGACATCGCAATTGGCGGGGGGATTCAGAACCGACCGCCCCGACCTCGGCGCCAACCATTGAACCACGGCCCGACCTGCGCGGACCGCACGGCCTACCGTCTCCCCCGAACCAATAGCCGTCGCCATTAAGGGCGTTCTCCCGATCGGTAGGCGCCGGGCGGGACACCGTATCTTTCGCGGAAAACCCGGTTGAAGTGGAACGGGCTGGGAAATCCGGACGCGGCGGCGACCCGCTCCACGGTCAGGTCGGTGCTCTCCAGCAGCCGCGCGGCGTGTCGCAGCCGCGCCTCGCGCAGCGCGCGCATCGGCGGCACGCCGGTCTGCCGGGTGAAGAGATGGGCGAACCGGGACGGCGACAGCGCGACACGCGCGGCGAGCGAGCCGACGGTGTGCGGGGCGCCGGGGTCGGCGGCGATCAGTTCCTCGGCGCGGCGCACCCGGTCGTCCGGCCCCGGCGGGGTCCGGCGAGCGCCGGCCGTCGCGAGCAGGACGACCTCCTCCAGCGCGCACAGGGCGAGTTCGCGTGCCGCGCTGCCGTGCGCCACGGCGACCGGGTCGTCGCCGGGTGCCGGGACGGGCGGCGCGCCGGTGCCGGTCCAGCGGGAGTCGGCGAGCATGCGGTGGAACGCGGCCTCGATCCGGCGGTGCGTGCCGCCCGGGGCGGCGACGGCGTACACCCCGTCCCCGAGGGCGGCCGGGCCCAGCCACGCGGCCCAGGCCGGACGCGCCTGGCAGTGCGCCCACCAGAACCGCCAGCGGTCGGCGCCGGGGGCGAGCGCGTAGCCGTGCGCGACGCCCGGGGCGAGGACCACGAGGTCGCCGGGCGTGGCCTGGGTGCGGGCGGCGCCCTGCCGCAGCAGGCCGCGGCCCTCGGTGGTCCAGGTGAACAGCCAGCTGCCCGACCCCTGGGGGCGGTTGACCCGGTAGCCGGGGCCCTGGTCGTACCGGCCGGTGACGACCATGCCCGGCGGCGGGGCGGGGACAGCGCTCTCGGGCAGTCCGTCAGTGGTCATGGGCATCCTCTCCCCCGGTACGTCGGCCTAGCGTGACAGGCACGGACACAGGAAGACCGGACCGAGGAGCGCGGGGATGACGGCGACAGGCATCGACAGCACCGTCCTGCGGGAGTTCGAGCAGGACGGGTTCACGGTCGTACGGGGGTTGTTCGGGGACGAGGAGATCGACCGGCTGTGCGCGGAGTTCGCGGCGCTGCACGCGGCGGGGCGGCCCGTGCCGGGGCACTTCGTGCCGGGGCCGACGGCGGATCCGCTGCACCGGTATCCCCGGGTGATGCAGCCGCACGAAATCAGCTCTCTGGCGCGGGAGTTCCTCCTTGACGCCCGGCTGCGGGTGATCCTGGAGGGGCTGTTCGGGGAGGAGGTGCTGGCCGCGCAGAGCATGTTCTACTTCAAGCCGCCGGGGGCCCGGGGGCAGGCGCTGCACCAGGACAACTTCTATCTGCGGGTGGAGCCGGGGACGTGCGTCGCCGCGTGGGTCGCCTGTGAGGCGATCGACCGGGAGAACGGCGGTCTGGAGGTGGTGCCGGGGACGCACCGGATGGACTTGTTCTGCCCGGAGGAGTCGGACGCGGAGCTGTCGTTCGCGCGGGAGTACGTGGCACCGCCGGAGGGGCTGACGGCGGTGCCGGTCGATATGGCGGCGGGGGATGTGCTGTTCTTCAACGGGAGTCTGGTGCACGGGTCGCAGCCGAATCGCTCCGCCGGGCGGTTCCGGCGGTCGTTCATCGGGCACTACGTGGGGCGGTCGGCGGTGCGGATCGGGGAGTTCTACCGGACGTTGACGATGAGTGGGGAAAGGGTTCCTTTGTTGGAGAGCGAGGGAGCTGGTCCGTGCGGTACTGAGCGGTAGTCGTTCGGGTGCGGGTGGGTGGGGGCTGGTCGCGCCCACGCGGCGGTAGCCGCAGATCAGATACAGCCCCGCGCCCCCAAGGGGGCACGTCTCAGTGGCCGGAGATGGGATGGGGGCCGTAGGGCTGCTGGAGTTCTTCCAACTCCTTGTCGCTGAGCTTCAGTTCTACGGCTGCCACCGCGTCGTCGATGTGGTGGGGCTTGGAGGCGCCGATGATCGGGGCGGTGACCGTGTTCTGGTGGAGGAGCCAGGAGAGGGCCACCTGGGCGCGGGGGACGGCGCGGTCGTCGGCGATGCGGGTGACCGCGTCGACGATGGCGCGGTCGCCGTCCTGGTAGAGGCGGTTGCCGAAGTTGTCGGTGGCGCTGCGTTCGGTGACGGTGCCCCAGTCGCGGGTGAGGCGGCCCCGGGCCAGCGGGCTCCAGGGCAGGACGCCCACGCCCTGGTCGGCGCAGAACGGCAGCATCTCGCGCTCCTCCTCGCGGTAGAGGAGGTTGTAGTGGTTCTGCATGGAGACGAACTTGGTCCAGCCGTGCCGCTCGGCGGTGAACTGGGCCTTGGAGAACTCCCAGGCGTACATCGAACTCGCCCCGATGTAGCGCGCCTTGCCCGCCTTGACGACGTCGTGCAGCGCCTCCATCGTCTCCTCGATCGGGGTGGTGTGGTCGTAGCGGTGGATCTGGTAGAGGTCGACGTAGTCGGTGCCGAGGCGGGCGAGGCTGTGGTCGATCTCGGAGAGGATCGCCTTGCGGGACAGGCCGCCGCCGTTGGGGCCGGGGCGCATCCGGCCGTGCACCTTGGTGGCGAGGACGATCTCGTCGCGGCGGGCGAAGTCGCCGAGCGCCCTGCCGACGATCTCCTCGCTGGTGCCGTCCGAGTAGACGTTGGCGGTGTCGAAGAAGTTGATGCCCGCGTCCAGTGCCTGCCGGATCAGCGGGCGGGACGCCTCCTCGTCGAGGGTCCACTCGTGGGTGCCGCGGTCGGGCAGGCCGTAGGTCATGCAGCCGAGGCAGATCCGGGACACGTCCAGACCGGTGCGGCCGAGCTTCACGTACTCCATCGTCGTCTCCCGCCGTCGAGATCATGCCGTACAGAGCCGAGCGTACGTCGGTTCGCCGTCCGGTCTCTCGCCGCGTGGCGGTAACCGGACGGCGTCAGGCCCCGTCCAGGAGGTCCAGGGCGTGCTCCCAGGTGAACTCGGGCCGCCTGCCCTCGGCTTCGGGGTCGCCGGTGTACCGGGCGCCGAAGCGGACGCCAAGGCCGCGCAGCCGGGTCAGGCTCTCCCGGTAGGCGGGGTGGGCGGCCAGCGCGTCGGCGACACAGGGCAGGACGGCGATCGGGACGCCCAGGCCGAGGGCCTCGCACAGGGTGCCGACGGCGAGGGTGTCGGCGAACCCGGCGGCCCACTTGTTGACGGTGTTGAAGGTGGCGGGGGCGACGGCCACCGCGTCCGGCGGCGGGAAGGGGCGCGGGTCGGCGGGGCTGCGCCAGGCCGAGCGGACCGGGCGGCCGGTGCGCGCCTCGGCCTCGGCGGTGTCGAAGAAGCCGTTCATGGCGACCGGGGTGGCGATGACCCCGACCTCCCAGCCGCGCTCCTGGGCCGCGGTGACCAGCTTTCCGACGCCGGCGGCCACGCCTGCCGCGCAGACGACGAGGTAGAGGAAGGGTTTCGCGGTGGCGTCGGTCATCCGGGAACCCTATGCGGGCGCTAGCGGAGCGGGAAGGTGAGGCCCCGCTCGGACTCGGGGCGCGGGCCGTGGATGCGGCGCTCGTGCTCCTCGATCGGGACGTCGTTGATGCTCGCCTCGCGGCGGGTCATCAGTCCGTGCTCGTCGAAGTCCCAGAGCTCGTTGCCGTACGACCGCCACCACTGTCCGGCCGCGTCCCGGCACTCGTACTGGAAGCGGACCGCGATGCGGTTGCCGTCGAAGGCCCACAGGTCCTTGCGCAGGGCGTAGTCCCGTTCCCGCTCCCACTTGGCGGTGAGGAGGGCGACGATCTCGGCGCGGCCGGTGACGAAGGTGTCGCGGTTGCGCCAGACCGAGTCCTCGGAGTAGGCGAGCGCCACCCGCTCGGGGTCGCGGGTGTTCCAGGCGTCCTCGGCGGCCTGGACCTTCTGGACGGCGGTCTCGCGGGTGAAGGGCGGCAGGGGCGGACGGTCGGCCATGGTTTCCTCCTCAGATCGGAGAACGTGCGTTCTCCCGGTCGCTGCTACCCTAGGAGAACGCACGTTCTCTCGTCAAGGAGTGGCCCATGGACAGCGCGGTCGCGCGTGAGCAGGCACTGGACGCCGCCGAGCGGCTGTTCTACGGGCGCGGGGTGCAGTCCGTCGGCATGGACGACATACGCGGCGCCTCCGGGGTCTCCCTCAAGCGGCTCTATCAGCTCTTCCCCGCGAAGGAACAGCTGGTGGTGGCCTATCTGGAGCGGCGGGACGTGCGCTGGCGGCAGCGGCTCGCGGAGTACGTGGCGGGGCACCCGGATCCCGGGGAGCGGCTGCTCGCCGTCTTCGGCTGGCTGGAGCGGTGGTTCGGCGAGGAGGACTTCCGTGGGTGCGCGTGGATCAACGCGTACGGCGAGCTCGGGGCCACCTCCGAGCCGGTGGTGGCCCAGGTCCGGGACCACAAGCGGGCGTTCCGGGACTACCTGGCGGGGCTGGTGGCCGCCGCCGGGCTGGACGCCGCGCTCACCGGGCCGCTGTTCCTGCTCGCCGAGGGGGCGATGGTGACGGCGGGCATCAACGGGAGCACGGAACCCGCGGCCGAGGCACGCGAGGCCGCCCGGGTGCTGCTGCGCGCCGGGTGAACTCAGCCGGCGGCGAGTGCCGCGAGCGCGGCGCGGGCCTCGGCGAGGGAACCGGCGGCGGCTTCCTCCAGGCCGGCCAGGTAGGGCAGTACGTCGACGCGGGTCAGCTCGGCGGCGACCGGGTGGAAGTGTTCCGGCCGGACACCGAGCCGGCCCCACCACGCCCTCAGGTAGGGGGTCTGGAAGTCCAGGGACTCCCGGCCGGTCTCCGGGCCGTAGGCGCCGCCTCGCGCCATGACGGCCACCACGCGGGTGTCGGCCAGCAGGCTCTCCCCCGTGTCCGGGTGGGCGAAGGCGCCGGGGAAGGTCACCCGGTCGATCCACGCCTTCAGGGCCGCGGGCGGCGCGAAGTTGTACATCGGGACGCCGAGCACGACCGTGTGCGCGGCGGCCAGCTCGGTGACCAGCGGCAGGGTCAGCTCCCACTCGCGGGCCTCGGCCGGGCTCTCCACCAGCGCGGGCACCTTGGCGGGCGGCACCAGGCCCGCGCGCTCCACCCGGCGGCCCAGGGTGGGATAGGCGGCCGTGAGCGGCGGCACCGGCACGGCGGTCAGGTCGCGGTGGCGGTACTCCGCCGCCGGATGCCGCTCGCGCCAGGTCTGGGCGAAGGCCGCGGTGAGGCGCCTGGTGACGGAGTCGGCGGTCGCGTCGGCGCTGGAGTCGATGTGCAGCAGCATGGGGTGGTCACCTCGGTCGGTTCGGGTTCGTCGAGGGGGTGACGGAGCACGGAACGGAAAGGTGACCCATGGACGGGCACGAGCAGCTGGCGGCGGAGTTCGACTCACGGCGCGGGCGGTTGCGGGCGATCGCGTACCGGATGCTGGGCTCGGCGGGGGACGCCGAGGACGCGGTCCAGGAGGCCTGGCTGCGGCTGAGCCGCGCGGGCGGCGCCGGGGTCGGGAACCTGAGCGCGTGGCTGACCACCGTCGTCTCCCGGATCTGCCTGGACATGCTGCGCGCCCGGCGCGAGCTGCCGTACGGCGAGGAGCCGCCGGAGCGTGCGGTCGCGGCCGGGGACGGCCCCGAGGAGGAGGCCGTGCTCGCCGACTCGGTGGGGCTCGCCCTGCTGGTGGTGCTGGAGAGGCTGAGCCCGGCGGAGCGGGTGGCGTTCGTGCTGCACGACCTGTTCGCGGTGCCGTTCGAGCGGATCGCCGCGATCACCGACCGTTCGCTGCCGGCCGCGAAGAAGCTCGCCAGCCGGGCCCGGCACAAGGTGCGGGGCACGCCCGCGCTGCCGGCCGCCGAGCTGGACCGGCACCGCGGGGTGGTGGAGGCGTTCCTGGCCGCCGCCCGGGGCGGTGACCTGGACGCGCTGCTCGACGTGCTCGCCCCGGACGTGGTCCGCCGCGCCGACCCCGCGGTCCTGCCGCCGGGCATGGCGACGGAGCTGCGCGGTGCCCGGGCGGTCGCCGAGGGCACCGTGCTGCTGCGCCGGCGCGCCCTGTTCGCCGTACCGGCGCTGGTGGATGGCCGGGTCGGCCTGGTCGTCGCCCCGCGCGGACGGCTGCTGTACGTCCTGCGGGTGAGCGTCGAGGGCGACCGGGTGGCGGCCTACGAGGTGGTCGCCGACCCGGCGCGGCTGCGGGGGCTGGAGCTGGCGGTGCTGGACGCGCCGGCTAGCCCGTCGGTTCCTTGACGGTGATGGCGTGCACCGGGCAGGCCCGGGCCGCGTCCTTGACCAGCGGGTCGCCGCCGCCGTCCTCCTTCCCGGGCAGCAGGGAGCTGTAGCCGTCGTCGTCCTGGGTGAACACGTTCGGGGCGGTCAGGGCGCACTGGCCGGCCCCGATGCAGACGTCCCTGTCGATCTCGATGTGCATGGCAGGAGCCTCTTACCAGGTCACGGGGAGTTCCAGCATCCCCTGGATCGTGTCGCCGGGTTTGAAGGGGATCTGCTCCGGCGGCGCGGCCAGCCGCAGGTCCGGCAGCCGCTCCCAGAGGGTGGTGAGGGCGATCTCCAGCTCGGCGCGGGCGAGGTTCTGGCCCAGGCACTGGTGGATGCCGAAGCCGAAGCCGACGTGGTGGCGTGCCGGACGGTTCCAGTCGAGGGCGTCGGGGTCGTCGTAGACGGACTCGTCGCGGTTGATGACCGAGGTCGCGAAGACCACGCCGTCGCCCTCGCGGATGGTCTCGCCGGCCACCTCGATGTCCTCCAGGGCGACCCGCAGCAGGCCGTCGGCGATGGACAGCATCCGCATCAGCTCCTCCACGGCGGCGGGCATCAGCGCGGGGTCGGCCCGCAGTTCGGCCAGCCGCTCGGGGTTCTGGAGCAGGGTGAAGGTGCCGAGCGAGATCATGTTGGCGGTGGTCTCGTGGCCGGCGACCAGCAGGATCATGGCCAGCGAGAGGACCTCGGAGCGGCTCAGTTCGCCGTCGCGCAGCCGCTGGTGGACGAGTTCGTCGAGGACGGCGTCACCCGGGACCGCGTCCCGTTGCTTGCTGTCGACCAGGTCGCCGAGGTAGCCCTCCAGCTGCGCGCGGGCCTCCAGGGAGTCGGCGGCCGTCGGGCCGCGCAGCAGCCGCCTGGACTGCGCCTCGAAGAACTCGTGGTCCGCGTAGGGGACGCCGAGCAGGTCGCAGATGACCATGGACGGCACGGGCAGGGCGAAGGCGCTCACCAGGTCGGCGGGCGGCCCCTGGGAGATCATCGCGTCGAGCAGCTCGTCGACGATCCGCTGGATCGACGGCCGCAGCAGGCTCGCGCGTTTGACGGTGAAGGCCGGGATCATCATCCGGCGCTGGGTCTGGTGCTCGGGGTCGTCGAGGCCGAGCAGGGCGACCCGGCGGTCGCGGACCCCGGCGGCCCGGGCCGTCGGCATCGGGAAGTCCTCCCGCCGGCGGTCGCTGGACAGCCGGGGGTCGGCGAGCAGCGCCCGGGCCGGGCCGTGGCCGGTGACCGCCCAGACGGGACGGCCGTCGAAGAGCGTGATCCGGGACAGCCCGGGGCCGTCGCGCAGCGGGTCGTAGCCGGTGGGCGGGTGGTAGGGGCACGTGCGGTCCTGCGGCCAGGCCACAGGGTCGGCCGGGGCCGGAGTGGTGGGTTCCGTCAGGTCCGTCAGTTCGTTCATGGAAGACCTCGCAGACGAATGTGGTACGTCGTGCCGATCTTCATTAGATGCCCGGGGCATCTAGGGGACGACCGCAAGTTCAGCCAGATCGGTGAATCGGGTGATCTGGCCGAACCGCACGCGGTCGGGGGACGGTTCCGCGCCGAAATTCGCTTGCCGGGGCGGCGCGGCGAGCCACAGGATCTGCGCATGAACACTCCTGACGCCTTTACGCCGCTGACATCCGCGACCGTCGGTCGGGTGCGGGTCCAGCAGCAGCCGGGGCGCCCCTGGAGGCCCGAGCCCGCACGCCCGTGACGGCCGCGCTCGTCGCCGGCCTGCTTGCCGGGTACGGGATCGCCGTCCCGGTCGGCGCGGTCGGCACATATCTAGTGTCACTCACGGCTCGTACGTCCCTGCGGACCGGCGCCTGCGCCGCGCTGGGCGTGGCGAGCGCGGACGGTCTCTACGCCCTGCTCGCCACCGTCGGCGGCGCCGCGCTGGCGGCGGCACTGCTGCCGGTGCTCTGGCCGATGCGGTGGCTCTCGGCCCTGGTCCTGGTGGGGCTGGCCGCGCGCACTGCGGCGGTCGCGGCGCGCCAGTACCGGGAGCGGCGCCTGGCGACCCGGGCCGAGCGGCCGGTACCCGGCCCCGGACGGGCGTATCTCGGCCTCCTCGGCATCACGCTGCTCAACCCCACCACGGTCATCTACTTCGCGGCCCTGGTGGTCGGGACCCGTTCGGCGGCGGCGGTACGGCCGGCGGAGCAGGGCGTGTTCGTCCTCGCGGCCTTCGCCGCGTCCGCCAGCTGGCAACTGCTGCTGGCGGGCGGCGGCGCCCTCCTCGGCCGGGGTCTGACCGGTCACCGGGGGCGCCTGGTCACGGCGCTGCTGTCGAGCTGCGTGATGCTGGGGCTGGCGGCCCGGATGGTGCTGTCGCCGGGCTGACGGCCGATGCGGTCCCTGCGCTCAGGACGGTCGGAAGCGGTCCGGGGCGGTCAGGGCGCGAAGGCGCGGGCGACGGCGAGGCTGTCCTCATAGACGTGGTGCCGTACGACCAGACCGTCCCGGACGGTGAGGTGCAGGGCGAATCCGGCGCGATAGGGGCGCCCGGTGCTCCGGGCGGTCTGCCGGATCTCGCCCAGCACCACCGCGTCGTCGCCGTCGACCAGGATCCGTTCGATCCGGGTGCCGTCCTGCCCGGGGACGTGGTGGGCGGCGAGGTCGCGGTAATGGGCGGCGGCTCCGGCGCGGCCGGTGCGGTGGGTGATCCACGGGGTGGCCGGGCGGTCGTGCTCGTCCTCGGGCCAGTCCAGCCGCCAGTCGGCGTCCTCGGCGTACAGCTCGGCGGTCTTCTCGGGGTCGCCGGCGGCGATCCGGCGGAGCAGTTCCTCGACGACGGCGCGGGAGCGGGACATGGGTGACCTGCCTGAGGTGTCGGGCGGACGGGGTGTGGGGACGACTGTGCCCGTGGCGCGCGGAGTGCGCGATTACCCCTGGGGAAAGCGGGCCGGTGTCGTGCGGATGATCCCGGGCACTCCGCGTGTTGAATCATGACGTCAGTCATGGCAGCGACGAGACGAGGGACGGACCTCATGCCTCTTGAGGGCGAGTACGAGCCCAGCCCGACCGCCTGGGTGCGCGACCAGGTCGAGCTGTACGAGAGCTCGGGCGGGACGAAGGGCACCACCCTGATGGACACCGGGATGCCCGTCATCCTGCTGACCACGCTGGGAGTGAAGAGCGGGAAGATCCGCAAGACGCCGCTGATGCGGGTGGAGCACGACGGCGCCTACGCGGTGGTCGCCTCGCAGGGCGGTGCGCCCAAGCATCCGGTCTGGTACTTCAACGTCAAGTCGCAGCCGCTTGTGGAGCTGCAGGACGGTCCGGTGAAGCAGGACATGACCGCCCGCGAGGTCACCGGCGCGGAGAAGGCCGAGTGGTGGGAGCGGGCCGTCGCCGCGTACCCGCCGTACGCCGAGTACCAGGAGAAGACCAGCCGGGAGATCCCGGTGTTCGTGCTGGAACCGCAGTAACGGGGAACTGACGGTTCCGGGAATCCTTTCCGGCCGGGGACCGTCGGAATTTAGAAAAATCTGTTTCCGGCACGCATGAACCGCTTCCGCGCCGGGCAGCCGGAAGTCAGGGCCCCGCCGCGTTCCCCCGTCGCGGCGGGGCTCTCCTGTGCCTCGTGCGCGGAGCGGTCGGTGACGTCCAGGAAGATCTGGTCGGCCTCGTCGAACGTGCGGGAGAGGGACCGTTCGATGCGCACCAGGACCTCCTCCACGCGCTCGCACCGCGGTGCCGTCCTCGGCGACCACCGTGCGCAGCGCCGGATCCCCGCGTCCCCGGTCCTCCCGGCGCGCCTGGCGCAGCGCCCGGACCAGGGAGGCGCCCTCCGCGCAGAAGGCGACACCGCCGCCCATGACGAAGATCCCGACGGCCGCGAGCAGCGACCAGAAGAAACGCTCCTTGCCGTAGCCGAAGGGATGCCGTGCGTCGGGCGGGCGGCGGCTGCGGCGCAGGGCCGCCAGCAGGAACACCTCGTTGAAGCTGTCGGCGACCGAGTGCGCGGCCTGCGACAGCAGCGCGGGCGAGCCGGCGAACACCCCGCCCACGGCCTTGGCCACGGCGAGCGCCACGAGCACGGTCAGGCGGGTCCTGCGGTCGGCCTGCGACAGATCCGCGCTCTCTCGCGACGACGTCCCACTCACGCCCGCCGACTGCCCCGGCACCCGGCCCGGTCACACCGTGGCGGCGGCAGAAATCGGGGAATGTGGTGCACCGGGCCCCTCTGGGTCCCCGACGCGTCCCCCGGGCAAGGAGCAGGCATGAGCGGTGACGGCAACACCTCGTTGGGGCACAAGGCGTTCTCCCGGTCCCCCAGTCATTTCGCGGACCGGATCACGGCGGACGGGCGGGACGGCTGGCCGGTCGCGGCCGGGCGGTACCGGCTGGTGGTCAGCCGGGCCTGCCCCTGGGCGAGCCGGGCGCTGGTGGCGCGGCGGCTGCTCGGCCTGGAGGACGCCCTGTCGCTGGCCGTCGCCGACCCGATCCAGGACGACCGCAGCTGGCGTTTCACCCTCGATCCGGACGGCCGTGACCCGGTGCTCGGCATCCGGTTCCTCGGCGAGGCCTACGACCGGCGGGAGACCGGCTACCCGGGCGGGGTGAGCGTGCCGGCGGTCGTGGACGTGCCGAGCGGGAAGCTGGTCACCAACGACTACCAGCGGCTCACCCTGGACCTGGCCACCGAGTGGACGGCACTGCACCGGGACGGCGCGCCGGACCTGTACCCGCTGCGGCACCGGGACGAGATCGACGCGGTGACGGCCGAGGTGTACCGGGACGTCAACAACGGTGTCTACCGGACCGGGTTCGCGCACGAGCAGCAGGGGTACGAGGAGGCCTGCGCGGCGGTGTTCCGGCGGCTCGGGCTGCTCGCCGAGCGGCTGGCCGGGCAGCGCTACCTGGTCGGGGACACGATCACGGAGGCCGACATCCGGCTGTTCACCACGCTGGTCCGGTTCGACGCCGTCTACCACGGCCACTTCAAGTGCAACCGCTGGAAGATCACGGAGAACCCGGTGCTGTGGGCGTACGCCAGGGACCTCTACCAGACACCGGGATTCGGTGACACCGTCGACTTCGACCACATCAAGCGGCATTACTACCAGGTCCACACCGGGATCAACCCGACCCGTATCGTGCCCCTCGGCCCGGATCTCGCCGGGTGGCTGACGCCCCATCACCGGGAGGAGCTCGGCGGCCGGCCCTTCGGGGACGGGACTCCGCCCGGCCCGGTGCCGGCCGGCGAGGAGGTTCCGGTCACGGGGCGGCCCTGACAACGCGGAGGCAGGCATGGCCAAGAGCAGGAAGAAGCTGAAGCTCCCCCTCGTCTACGCGCCCCTCGGCTTCGTGCTGAGCTGGGCCGGCGGGGCGCTGGGCGCGCTGGTCTTCCGCCGGACCTGGAGGGCGCTGCGGGGCGAGGACGACGCGCCGGACGCCCTGGACCGGGACCGCGGCTGGGGTGAGGTGCTGCTCGGCGCGGCGCTCCAGGGCGCCGTCTTCGCGGTGGCGCGCAGCGCCGTGGACCGCACCAGCGCGACGGCCATACAGCGCTCCACCGGGGTGTGGCCCACGGCCCGCAGGGCCGGCCGGGACCTGGTCAGCCCGCCGGAGGCGGGGAAAGACGCAGCGTGAAGGAGTGTCCGGCCGGGTCGGAGTAGCCCCGCTCCTCGTACGGCCCGGCCGGGCCCCGGGTCTCGGTCGGCAGCCCGCCGAGGCCGATCACCCGGCGCTCCGCCTCGTCCAGGTCCTCGACCAGGAGGACCAGGTGGGCCTGGAGGCTGGCCTCGGGGCGCGGCCAGCTGGGCGGGGTGGCGTTGCCGTCCCGCCGGAACGCGATCCGGACCCCGTCCGCGCCACGCACCTCGACCAGTTCGGTGGACACGTCACCCGGCTCGCCGTCCAGTAACTGCCGGTAGAAGTAGGCGAGTTTCTCGGGTTCGGCGCAGTCGAGCACCACGACGGCCGCGGTCACCAGTGTCATGTTTCCTCCCTGGGCAGGTCCTGCCGGTGCGTCTGTCCCCGATCACGGGAATCAGTCGGCCGCCGGTCGACTTCCGTCACGGCCGTCAGGCGCCTTGGCCCGCCCGGATCTGGGCGAGCCGCGCCTCGGCCGCCGTCAGCAGCAGGTCCAGGGCGGCCGGGTAGGAGCTGCCCCGCATCGAGGCCACGAGATGGCGGGCGGTGGCCGCGATGTTCGGGTGGGTGGCGGCGGGCAGCCGGGCGTAGGTCGCCCGCCACACGTCGGCCTCGGCCTCCCGGGCGGGCTCCGGCAGCGCGGTGGTCGCGGAGTCGAGGGCGCCGTAGGCGAGGGCCTGGTCGACGAAGGCGTGGTAGACGCGGACCGCCTCCGGGTCCGGGAAACCGGCGTTCCGCAGCACCCCGAGGATGGTCTCGACGGCCTGGATCTCGTACGTCCGTCCGGTCACCCGGTGGGCGCTGAGCCCGGCCGCGCGGGGATGCGCGAGGGCGCCCGCGTGCATGCGCAGGCCCAGGTCGCGCAGGTCGGCGCGCCAGTCGCCGGTGGGCCGCCAGAGGCGCAGGGTACGGCCGATCAGCTCGTCGGCGACGGCCAGCATCAGGTCGTCGGTGTGCCGGAAGTACCGGTAAAGGGAGCTGGGGTCGGCGCCCAGGGCGCGGCCCAGGCGGCGCACGGACAGGGCCTCGGCGCCGTGCTCCTCGATCAGCCGCATCGCGGTCTCGACGATCAGTTCCTCGGACAGGACCACGCCCTGTTTGGTGGGGCGCCTGCGCTGCCGGGCGCCGGCCGCGACGACTCGTTCGCTCATGGAGCCTCCCTTCTGCTGGCGCACCTTACGACAACACCGTTGACCTGTGAAGTGCACCGGCAGTTTCATGTCCGGTCACCGGGGCCGACCAGTCCGGCCCCCCGGTGCGAGCGGAGTGCTGGCCATGACCGACAAGCCCTACACAGTCGACCCCCCTGAGTTGCGCAGATCCCTCGGTGTCCTCGACGGCATCGCGGTGGCCGCGTCCAGTACGGCCGCCACCACCAGCATCGGCATCGGTCTGGGGGTGACGGCCGGGGTGGTCGGGCTGCATCTGCCGGCCATCATGCTGCTGGCGTTCCTGCCGGTGCTCGGTATCGCGGGCGCCTACTCCCGGCTGAACCGGGTGGAGCCGAACGCGGGCAACGGCTATGTGTGGGTGGGCCGTTCGCTCAATCCCTGGCTCGGCTTCATGGTCGGCTGGGTCAACATCGTGGCGACGGTGGCCTTCCTCGCGTACACCACGGCGGTCACCGGCTCGGCGATCCTGCAGCTGGCGGGCGAGGCCGGGGTGCACCGGGTCGGCTCGCTCGCCCTGGACCCCGGTTCGACGGCGCAGACCACGGCCGTCGGCATCCTCGTCCTGATCGCCGTCACCCTGACCGCCGTCACCGGTATCCGCACCGCGGCCCGGCTCCAGACCGGGCTGCTGGTCTTCGAGTACGTGGTGCTGCTCGGGTTCTGCGGGTACGGCATCGTCACCGGACCGCACCCCTTCAGCCTGAGCTGGTTCGACCCGTTCGCGATCCCCTCGGCCACCGCGCTCGCCCAGGGCCTGCTCCTCTCGGTGTTCTGCTACTGGGGGTTCGAGGCCGCGTTCAGCGTCAACGAGGAGGTCCGTGACCCCCGGGACGCCTCCCGGGCGGGCCTGATCACCCTGGTGACCATGCTGGGGCTGTTCCTGCTGGGCTCGGTGGCCTTCCAGCGGGTGCTCTCGGAGAAGGAGCTGGCCGGGCACGGGGCCGAGGGGCTGGCGTTCTTCGGCGACCGGCTGGCCGCGCAGCCGTGGGCCGCGCTGCCGCTGGTGGCGCTGATGTTCTCGGCGGTGGCCTCGCTGCAGGCCGGGGTGATCCCGACGGCCCGGGGCATGTTCGCGATGAGCCGGGACCGTACCCTCGGGCCGGTCTGGTCCAGGGTCAGCGCCAGGTACGGCACCCCGGCGGCCGGGACGCTGCTGATCGGGGCGCTGGCCACGGCGGTCGCCGCGCTCGCCCTGGTGATCCCGCGGCTGGCCGACATGATCATGGCGACGGTGAACGCTGTCGGAATCGTCGTCGCGCTGTCGTACGCGCTCACCGCGCTCGCCGCCGCCGCGCGCTTCCGTTCGCTGCTGCGCGAGGACTGGCGGCAGGGCCTGCGGGCGGTGGTGCTCCCGGCGCTGAGCGCCTGCGCGCTGCTGGGCCTCGGCGGCTATCTCGGCTGGTCCTTCTACAGCTCGGCCGACCACTTCGAACTCAGCCCGGACAACGGCTGGTTCCTGCTGACCACCCCGCTGCTGATGATCGGGTCCGGGTTCGCCGCTGCCGCCTGGGCGAAGTACGTGCGCCGCTCGCCCTACTTCCGCACCGGCGAGGGCACGGACGCCGACGCGCCGCGCCTGCTCACGACCTCCAACTAAGGAACAGGAAACATGCACGCAGATCTCCTCTTCACCGGCGGCCCCGTCCTCACCCCCGAGGGCCGGACGGCGACCGCCGTCGCGGTCACCGGGGAACGGATCACCGCCGTCGGGTCCGCCGAGGATCTCCGGGAACTCGCGGGGCCGCGCACCGAGGTGGTCGACCTCGCCGGGCGGCTGCTGCTGCCCGGGTTCCAGGACGCGCACGTCCATCCGGTGCCGGCGGGGCTGGAGCTGACCCAGTGCGATCTGTCCGGGCTGCGGACCGCCGAGGAGACGGTGGCCGCCGTGCGTGCCTATGCCGAGGCGCGTCCGGAGCGGGAGTGGGTCCTGGGCGGCGGCTGGTCCATGGAGGCGTTCGCGGGCGGTACGCCGACGAAGGAGCTGCTCGACTCCGTCGTACCGGACCGGCCGGTGTATCTGCCCAACCGGGACCATCACGGGGCCTGGGTCAACAGCCGGGCCCTGGAGCTGGCCGGGATAGACCGCGACACGCCCGACCCGGCCGACGGGCGGATCGAGCGGGACGCGTCCGGCGTGCCGAGCGGGACGCTCCAGGAGGGGGCGATGCAGCTGGTGGGGCGGCTCGCACCGGCGGCGGGTCCGGCGGACCGGCTCGCGGCGCTGCTGCACGCCCAGCGGCATCTGCACTCGCTCGGCATCACGGCCTGGCAGGACGCGCTGGTCGGGGAGTTCCTCGGCATGGACAACCCGGCCGAGGCGTATCTCGCGGCGGCCCGGGACGGTTCGCTGACCGCGCGGGTGGTGGGGGCGCTGTGGTGGGACCGGGAGCGCGGCGCCGAGCAGATTCCCGAACTGGTGGAGATGCGGGACGCGTTCAGCCACGGCCGGTTCCGGGCGGGCACGGTGAAGCTGATGCTGGACGGGGTCGCCGAGAACGGCACGGCCGCGCTGCTCGACCCGTATCTGGACAAGTGCGGCTGCGCGACGGGCAATCGGGGCAAGAGCTTCATCGACCCGGGTCAACTGCCCAAGTACGTGACCGAGTTGGACGCGCTCGGCTTCCAGTGCCACTTCCACGCGCTCGGCGACCGGGCGGTACGGGACGCGCTGGACGCGGTCGAGGCGGCGCGGACCGCCAACGGGATGAGCGACACGCGGCCCCACCTGGCCCATCTCCAGGTGGTGCACCCGGCCGACGTGCCGCGGTTCGCCCGGCTCGGCGCCACCGCGAACATCCAGGCGCTGTGGGCCGCGCACGAGCCGCAGATGGACGAGCTGACGATTCCGTTCCTGGGGTCCGAACGGGCCGGGTGGCAGTACCCGTTCGGGTCGCTGCTGCGCTCCGGGGCCCGGCTCGCGGCCGGCAGCGACTGGCCGGTGAGCAGCCCCGACCCGCTGCAGGGCATCCATGTCGCGGTGAACCGGGTCGAACCGGGCGGCGACGCGCCGGTGTTCCTGCCCGAGGAGCGGCTGGGCCTGGCGGACGCGGTCACGGCGTACACGGCCGGTTCGGCGTACGTGAACCACCTGGACGACACCGGCCGGTTGGCGGCCGGGGCCCTCGCGGACCTGGTGGTGCTGGACCGCGACCCGTTCGCCGGAGATCCGGAGGGCATCGCGGACACCCGCGTCGCGCACACGTACGTGGGGGGCGCGCGAGTGTACTCAACTCCGGAGTGATCAGCAGTAACAGGCGTCACGGCGTAGGTGGGGCGTAGATCATTTACGCTCTGGGCAGCCTCGTACCGCTTCACGGCTCAACTTTCGAGCCACGAAGGCCAGTTCGAGTGCACGGGTGGCCGACGGGCCACCCGTTCGCAGGGCCGGGGGGACTCTGCGCTCTGTCTCCCGAAAGGAAGCACATGCCCCAGGACGTCACCTTCGACCTGCCCTTCGACACCCCCGTCAGCGAGCATCTGGAGTACGCCCGGGCCCGGCATCTGCGCTGGATCTGGGACATGGACCTGGTGCGCAGCAAGGCGGGGTTCGAGGAGTACAAGTCGTGGGACCTGCCGCAGGCCGCCGCCCGGACCTATCCGCACGCCTCGGCCGAGGACATGGTCGTCCTGATGAACTGGTTCTCGCTGGCCTTTCTCTTCGATGACCAGTTCGACGCGAATCGGCCGGACCGCGCCGACCGGATCGCCGACGTCGCCCGGGAGCTGATCGCCACCCCGCTGCGCCCGTCCGGCATCCGGCCCCGGGTGGTCTGCCCGATCACGATGGCCTGGGCGGAGGTCTGGCAGCATCTCTCCGATGGCATGTCCCTGACCTGGCGAACGCGGTTCGCGGCCTCCTGGGGCCGGTTCCTGGTCGCGCACTGCGAGGAGGTCGACCTGGCGGCCCGCGGGCTGGCCGGCACCCTCGGTCTCGACGAGTACGCGGCCTTCCGGCGCCGTACCGTCGGCATCCACCACAGCATCGACGCGGGCGAGCGCAGCCGCCGGTTCGAGGTGCCGGCGCAGGTGCAGGCGCATCCGCTGATGGAGCGGATGCGTGACCTTGCCTCGGACACCATCGGGTTCATGAACGACATCCACTCCTTCGAGCGCGAGCGGCGCCGGGGCGACGGCCACAACCTGATAGCCGTGCTGCACCGGGAGCGCGGCGGCTCCTGGTCGGACGCCATGCAGGAGGCGTACCGGATGACCACCGTCTGCCTCGACGAGTACGTCGAACTGGAGACGCGGGTGCCGCGGATGTGCGACGAGCTGGGGCTCGACGAGAAACAGCGGGACGCGGTGCGGATGGGCGTGGAGGCCATCCAGCACTGGATCAACGGCAACTACGTGTGGGGCCTGTCCTCGGGCCGGTACGCGGCGGCCAAGGAGGGTCCGGCGGCCGCGGCCGAACTGGCCGGGCAGGGTTCGGTGGACGACCTGCTGGCGGTGTGAGCCGACGAGGGCCCGGGGCCGCCGTCCGGCAGGACGGCGGCCCCGGGCCGTGCTTCGTGCGCCCCTCAGGCCGCGAACTCGACCGGCAGGCTGTCCAGTCGGGACTCCCAGGTGGAGGCCGTCGAGGTGAGTTCCCCGGCCGGTACCGCCAGGCGCAGCCCGGGCAGCCGGTGCAGCAGGACGTCCACGGCCGTCTCGATGATGCCCTGGCCGATGTTCTGGCCCGGGCACTCGTGCGGCCCGGCGCTGAACGCCAGATGGGACTGGTTGCCGGCGACGGAGGCCGCCAGGTCCGGGCGGATCAGCGGGTCCACGTTGCCGGCGGCCAGCCCGAGGAGCAGCATGTCGCCCTCCTTGACCGGGCAGCCGCCCAGCTCCAGGTCGGAGGTGGCGAACCGGCCCGGCAGCACGGCCAGCGGCGGGGTGTTCCACATGACCTCCTCCACCACGGAGGACATGTTCAGCTGGCCGCTGACCAGACCGGAGCGCAGGGCGTCGTCGGTGAGGACGATCTCCAGCACCCGGGCCAGCAGGTTGCTGGTGGTGGTGTGGGCGGTGATCAGCACCAGCCGCAGATGCTGCACGATCTCGTCCTCGTCGAGACCCGCGTGGTGCTCGATCAGACCGCTGGTGAAGTCCGAGCCGGGCTCCGACCGCTTGCGGGCGGCGAGTTCGGTGAGGATGGAGACGATCTTGTCGTTGTGCGCCAGGGCGTCCGCGCCGCCCTTGATGACCTGGGCGCTGGACTCGGCGAGGGTGCGCCCCTCGCTCTCGGCGAGCCCGAAGACCCGGGTGAGCACCAGCATCGGCAGGTACTCGGCGAACTCCGTGACCAGGTCGGCGCGGCCGGCGCCGGCGAAGGCGTCGATCTGCTTGTTGGCGAAGTGCGTGACATGGCGGCGGATGCCCCGCCCGGCCACCTTCAGCAGGTTGTCGGTGACCGCGCCGCGCAGCCGACGGTGCGGTTCGCCGTCCTGGGAGACGCAGTCGGGCCGCCAGCCCACCATCTGCATCAGCGGGGAGACCGGGGAGACGTTCCCGTCCAGCCAGTCCCGCCAGATCCGTGAATCGCGGCTGAACTGGAGCGGGTTGTCGAGGACCCGGCGGTTCTCCCGGTAGCCGAGCACCAGCCAGGCGGGCACGTCGCCCTCCACCAGGATGGGGGCGACGGCCCCGTACGTCTCGCGCAGCCGCTCGTAGATGCCGTGCGGGTCCCGCTCCGCGTCGGGCCCGTACAGGCGGGTGACCCCGGTGCCGTGGGCCACCGGGCAGCCGCCGGTGGCGCCCGGATCGTGCGGCGCGCTCATCGGGACTCCACGGATACCGCCGAGCGCTCCTGCAGATGCTGGATGAGCGCGACGAGGACGTCCCGGCTGGAGGCCCGGTCGCGGGCGTCGCAGGCCACGATCGGGGTGTGCGGGGAGATGTCGAGGGCGTCCCGGATCTCCTCGATGGGGTGCTGCGCGGAGTCCGGGAAGACGTTCAGGGCGATGACGAACGGCACGTTCTGCCGCTCCATCTCCTCGATGGCCCGGAAGCTGGAGGCCAGCCGGCGGGTGTCCACCAGGACGATCGCGCCGAGCGCGCCCTTGAACAGGCCGTTCCACAGGAACCAGAACCGCTCCTGTCCGGGGGTGCCGAACAGGTACAGCATCAGGCTCTCGTTGAGGCTGATCTTGCCGAAGTCGAGGCTGACCGTGGTCTCGGCCTTGTCCGCGACACCGATGAGGTTGTCGACGCCGACGGTCGCCTGGGTGAGGGTCTCCTCGGTGGTGAGCGGCTTGATGTCGCTGACGGAGCGGACCATGGTGGTCTTCCCGGTGCCGAACCCCCCGGCGATCATCACCTTGACCGAGCGGGTCCCCCCGGCACCGGGGTCGCCGGGATGGTCAAAGCCTTTCAAGTCCACTGAGTACCTCCTGGAGGAGCGCGAGGTCGGGCCCGCGGCCGGCGTGGTGGGCCGGAATGGGATCACGGGCTTCAATACGGCCTGCGTCCAGCAGATCCGCCAACAGCACCGCGAGAATGTTGAAGGGCAATCCGAGATGGGCGGTGAGTTCGGCCACCGACAGCGGATCACGGCAGCGCCGGACTATCTCCTCGTGCTCGTGCTGCATCCCCGGGACGGGAGCGGTACGGGAGACGACGAGGGTGGCCACATCGAGGCTCGACGCCGACCCGCCCGGTCCACTGCGTCCTCCGGTGAGGACGTAGTAACGCTCGAGACCGGACGGATCCGTTGGCCGGCGGGGAGCACTCATCCAGAGTGCTCCTCCAGGCGCGGAGAGGTGCCGAGCAGCTCGCCCATCCGCCGGGACAGGTCCCTCATCTGATGCCCGAGCAGGCCCTGGTCGAGCCCCTCGCGGGCGAGGACCCCGAGATACGTCTCCACACCGGCCCGTACGACGAAGAGGTGACCGCCGTCGACCTCGATCATCGCCAGCCGCAGCTGCCCCGCGTACTTGGGGAACTGCTCGGCGACCGGCTGGGCGAGGGCCTGCAGCCCAGCCACCACGGCCGCGAAGCGGTCCACGTCGTCGGGGTCCTCGGCGCCGAAGGAGGTGATGGCCTTGCCGTCGCTGGAGGCCACGAGGGCGAAACGGATCTCCGGGATGCTCTCCACCAGATCGCGGAGCGCCCAGCTCACGTCGGTTCCCTGTTGCGTCATGTGGACTAGTCGCTCTCTTCAGTGCGGCGCTGTGTGGACTCGCGTCCGGCGGCGGCGTCATCGGCGCCGTCCGGGGTCGCGGGTGCCACGGCGTCTCGGTCTCCGGTCAACTCGGCCTCGCTGTCCGCCTCTTCGTCCGCCAGGGGCGCGCGGCCCGCGGTGGCGAAGGCGGCCAGGCCCGCGAAGGACTCCTCCGGCGGGACCGCGGTGAACGCGGTGCCCTCCGTGCGGGCGGTGCGCGGCTCGGGCCGCTCCTCCTCCTCGCGGCGCCGGCTGCGCCGGCGGGGCAGTCCGCCCGGGGTGGTGTCCGGGGCCTCGCCGGCCTCCGGCCGGCTGACGGTCTCGACGGCGACCGGGCCGTGCGCCTGCGCCGGGGACGCGGCGGCGGGGGCGGCCGACGCGGGGACCTGGGCGGGGGCGGCCGCGGGCAGCGGGCTGAAGAACTTGTGCGGGACCACGACGACGACCGAGGTGCCGAGCCAGGGCGAGTCCGCGAAGGTGACCCGGATGCCGTAGCGGCGGGCGAGGATGCCGACGACCCTGAGGCCGATGTTGGCGTCCTCGGAGATGCCGCCGATGCCGGGTCCGGCCGCGGTGCCGGCGAGGGAGTGCTCAGCCTCGCGCTTCTTCTCCTCGCTCAGGCCCTTGCCGGAGTCCTGGATCTCGATGCCGACGCCGTTGGGCACCTCCTTGCCGGAGACGACGACCGGCTCGGTGGGCGGCGAGTAGCGGGCCGCGTTGTCCAGGAGGTGGGCGAAGATCAGGGTCAGGTGGTCCACCAGACCGCCGTCCACGCCGAGTTCGGGCAGGTGCCGGACCTCGACGCGGTGGAAGTCCTTGATCCGGCCGATGCCGCCGCGCACCACGCTGAGCAGCCGCTGGGGCTCCTGCCACTGGCGGCCCGGGCGGTCGGAGCCGCCGAGCACGCCGATGCTGGCGGCGAGCGAGTCGGCGGGGCCGAGCTCCTGGTCCAGCTCCATGAGACCGCGGGCCACGGCGGGCAGCCTGCCGTGCTCGCCCTGCATCTCGTGCAGCCGGCCGCGCAGCTTGCTGGTCAGGACGTGGATCCGGTTGCCGATGCTGATCACGGCCTGCTCGGCGGAGGTGGAGCGGTTGAACTCCTCCTCCACGCCGATCAGCGAGGTGCGCAGGATGCGGCGCAGGTCGGCCTGGAGGTCCTTGTCGACCTTGGCGCACTGCTCGGTCACCGGCAGCAGGTCGTCGACGGCGTCGCCCTCGCGCAGCCGCTTCAGCGCGTCCGGCAGCTGTTCCCCGGCGAGCCGGGAGATCGCGGACCGCTGGTGCGTCAGCTGCTCCTGCCAGACCTCGGCCTGGTCGGCGAGCTGGGCGTCGGAGGACTTCAGCTGGTCGGCGAGCCGCTCCTCGTACGCCCGGGCCTGCTCGGCCAGTTGGGCGTCGTAGTGGGCGGTCCGCTCGGTCAGCCGGGTCTCGAAGGCGGACGCCCGCTCACCGAGCTGGGCGTCGAACCCGGCGGCCTGCTCGTTGAGCTGGCCCTCCAGGGTGGCGCGCTCGGCCGTGAACTTCCGTTCCAGACCGGAGACATGCTGCTGCCACTGCAAGGAGTGCTCGGCCTGCGAGCTGCGGAACGAACCCTCGGCGCTGCGCAGTTGGCGCTGCGAGCGGATCAGCAGTCGCACGCACACCGAGCTCGCCGCGGTGGCCGCGGCGCCGGCGACGGCCGCGGTTATCCGCTCGGAGCTCATGAACGTGGCGGCGACCGTCCCTCCCCCTAAGGCCAGCGGCATCAGCCACCAGCTGTACCACGCGACAGGGGCCCGCGCCGCCGGCGGCGGAGTGGCGAGTTCCATCTGCATCCTTCGGAGCAACACAATCGAACATCAGCGAACAAGGGCAGTGTGCGAAGGCCGCACTCATGAGTACGTACGGCGGGACGGACCCACCGTGGGGTGCGTCAACTCGCAGTGACGGAGTGGAGCTTATCGGGTTTGAGCCCTAAAGGATCAACCTCGACCGCTCGTGGAAGTGAGGGTTCCGTCACGGTCCGCCAATGGACCGCACCGGCATTTCCTGGACAGCTGTCCAGCTATAGTGGACACCTGTTCAAGAGATGGGGAGGGTCCAACGATCATGGAAATCCTGGCGAACGTGCTGGTCGGCCTGGTGGCCGCGCTGCACGCGTACATCCTGGTGATGGAGATGTTCCTGTGGCAGAAGGCGCCCGGGATGCGCTTCCACGGCTTCGACACGGAACTCGCCCGCCGGACCGCGCCGCTCGCCGCCAACCAGGGCCTCTACAACGGCTTTCTGGCGGCCGGCCTGGTGTGGGGGCTGATCGCGGCCGATCCGACCGGCTTCCGGGCCCAGGTGTTCTTCCTGTCGTGCGTGGTGGTGGCCGGGGTGTACGGCGCGGTCACGGCCAACCGGCGGATCCTGTTCGCCCAGGCGCTGCCCGGCGCGCTCGCCCTGGCCGCCGTCCTCGCCGCCCGATGACCGGACGCCCGGCCCCGGAGGACCCACGGGCGGCCCGTACCCGGGCCCGGCTGCGCGCGGCCCTGCTGGAGGAGTGCGCCGAACGGCCGCTCGCCGAGGTCGGCGTGGCCGCGCTGGCGCGCCGGGCCGGGGTGGGCCGGGCCACCTTCTACGTGCACTACGACGACCTGGCGGCGCTGGCGGTCGACGCCTGCGCGGACGTCGTACGGGAGGCGGTGGACGCGCTGCACGCCTGGCGCGGCCGGCCCGATCCGGTGCACGCGCCGCCCGCGCTGCGGGAGTTCTTCGCGGGGCTGGTTCCGCACGCGGCCCTGTACCGGGAGTTGCTCGCGCCGGGCGGCGGGGGCCCGCTGGGCCGGGTGCTCCACCGGGACCTGCGGGCGCGCAGTCTGGCCGAGCGGGAGCTGGCGGGGGCGGCGGACGCCCCGCTGGTGGCCTCGGCGGTGGCGGCGACCTTCGCCGGGGTGCTGGCCGACTGGCTGCACGGCCTGCTGGACGCCACCGCCGGGCAAGTGGCGGACCAGGTGTGGCAGTTGCTGGTCGCCCTGCACATGAGCCGCTGAGTCTCAGTCGCAGGCGAGGACGCGCCGCTCCTTCGGCCAGGCCTCGACCCCGTGGGAGGTGCGGACGTACGCCATGTCACCGTCGTCCGTCAGCCACAGCCGCCGGTCGCGGAACCGGTATCCGGTGTCGTGCGCGTCGGCGGGCATCGTCACGTCACCGTCGTAGCGGCCGTCGAGCAAGGAGTCGGCGGCCAGCACGCCGTGCGGATCGCGGACGTACGTCCGGTCGCCGAAGGTCAGGAAGACCGCGGACTGCCAGCCGCAGTGCTCCGGACCGGAGGAACTGGTGATCGTGGCCACCGGCACGCGCCGGCCGTGCGCGTCCGTCCAGATGTCGGGCCATCCGGGTCCCGACGTGACGCTCGCCGGGAGTTCGGAGGGGTCGCAGGTGGCGTAGGTCTCCGGTCCCCAGCCCGGCCGGTCCTTCTGATCCTTGGCGACCACGACGGCCACCTTGGTGCGGCCGCCGACGTCGTAGGAGTACAGGACGCGGTCGGCCTCCCGCCGCTCGACGCGGTAGCCGCCGCGCGGCACCTCCGGGTCGAACATGTGGAAGAAGAGCCGGAGGCCGTCCTCGGGCGAGTCGCCGCCGTCGTCGCGGCTCCAGCCGTCGGGTCCGCCGCCCCAGTAGATCTGCCCGTCGCACTCCAGGGCCCGGCCCGCGGCCCCGGAGGCGGTGCGCAGGGCCTGCGGGGTGCTCCCGTCGACCTCCTTGGTGGGGATGTCCAGCGACCCCCGGTACGGCGTCGCCGGTGGCGTCCCCTCCACCACGACGACCGGCCTGGTCCCACCACAGGCCACCGCCGCGGCCATCACCAGCACCGTGCCCGCCACCAGACCTCCGCGCATGCCCGCCCCTGTTCCTCGTCGCCCTGCCGCCCTTCGACGCCGGAGCGGGCCGGAACGTTCACGCGGGTCCGCCAGGTTCCACAGCTTGGCACGATCCTATCGAAGCTTGGCAATCGTGCCATTTCCCGGAGGGGCGTGCCCGGGCAGGCTGGGTGACCATGAACGATGTGAACACGATGCGTGCGATCAGCCAGGACGTCCTCGGCGGCCCCGAGGTCCTGAAGGTGGTCGAGGTGGCGCGGCCGACGCCGCGCCCCAACGAGGTGCTGGTCCGGGTGCGGGCGGCCGGTCTCAACCCGACCGACTGGAAGCACCGGGAGCTCGGCATCTTCCTGGGCGAGCCGCCCTTCGTCCTCGGCTGGGACGTCTCCGGCACGGTCGAGGAGACCGGTGTCGGCGTGGCCGCCTTCCGGCCCGGTGACGAGGTCTTCGGCATGGCGCCCTACCCGTTCGGGCACGGCACGCACGCCGAGTACGCGATCCTGCCCGCCCGGGCCCTGGTGCCCAAGCCGGACGTGATCGACCACGTGCAGGCGGGCGCGCTGCCGCTGGTGTCCCTGACGGCCTGGCAGGCGCTGGTGGAGTACGCCGACGTGCGGGCGGGACAGCGGGTGCTGATCCACGCGGCGGCCGGCGGGGTCGGGCATGTGGCGGTGCAGATCGCCAAGGCGCGCGGGGCGTACGTGATCGGCACGGCGAGCGCCGGCAAGCACGACTTCCTGCGGGAGATCGGCGTGGACGAGCCGGTCGACTACCGGTCGGTGGACGTCACCGAGGCGGTCCGGGACGTGGACGTGGTGCTCGACACCGTCGGCGGCGACACCACGACGGCCTCGCTGCGGGTGCTGCGGCCCGGAGGGGTCCTGGTGTCGATCCTGCCGGTGGGCAGCCCCCAGCTGTACGAGGAGGCCGAGCGGCTCGGTGTGCGGGCGGTGCGGATGCTGGTGGACGCCGACCGGGCCGGGATGCGGGCGGTCGCCTCCCTGGTCGAGGAGGGGAAGCTGCGGGCCACGGTCGCGGGGACCTTCCCGCTGGCCGATGCCGCCAAGGCGCACGAGCTGGGCGGCACCGGCCGGACCACGGGGAAGCTGGTCCTGGTGGTGGACTGACGCGGCCGGGGCTCAGAAGGTGAGCACGGGCTTGATCGCCTTGCCCGTGCTCATGTCCCGCACCGCCCGGTCGATCTCGGCGAACGGGTAGGTGGTGATCAGCCGGTGCAGCGGCAGCCGGCCCTCGCGGACCAGGCGGACCAGGGCCGGGATGAAGGCCTGGGTCTCGCTGTCCCCGAGGGTCAGGCCGACGATCCGCTTGCCGCCCAGCAACCCGTTGACGTCCAGGGAGACTTCGGTGCCGAAGGGCGGGGCACCGACGACGACCAGGGTGCCGCGGGCGGCGAGCGCGTCGACGCCCTGGCGCAGCACGGCGGTGCTGCCGGTCGTCTCCACGATGCCGTCGGCGCCGGCTCCGTCCGAGATCCGCCCGAGCGCCTCGGGGACGCTCTCCCGGGTCGCGTCGACGGTGTGCGTGGCACCCAACTCCCTCGCCAGCTCAAGGCGTTCGGCCACCCGATCGACGGCGACGATCGTGGTAGCGGGGGTGAGCGCGGCCGCCATGACCGCCGACAGGCCGACCGCTCCGGCGCCCAGCACGACGATCGTGCTGCCGGTGCCCGGCTCCAGTACGTTCCACACGGCGCCGACCCCGGTCTGCACCCCGCAGCCGAGCGGGGCGATCGACTCCAGCGGGACCTCCGGGTCGACCTTGACCAGGCTGCGCTCGTCCACCAACGCCCGCTCGGCGAAGGAGGACTGGCCGAAGAAGTGGCCGCCGAGCGGCTCGCCGCCGCGGCTGACGGTGTGGGTGCCGTCGGCACGCCGGCCGCCGATCAGGTTGAGCGGCAGCCAGGTGGCGCAGTAGGCGGGGTGGCCGCCGTGGCAGTTGGGGCAGGCTCCGCAGGAGGTGAAGGACAGCACGACATGGTCGCCGGGGGCCACGCCGGTGACGGCGGAGCCGACGGCTTCGACGACCCCGGCGCCCTCGTGGCCGAGGACTCCGGGCAGCGGGAAGGGCAGCCCGCCGCTCGCCACACCGAGGTCGGTGTGGCACAGGCCGGTGGCCACCATGCGGACCAGCGCCTCGTAGGGGCCCGGCTGGTCGAGTTCGACCTCGGCGAGGGTGAAGGGCGCGCCGCCGGACTCGACGACGGCGGCTCGGGTGGTGAGGGACATCGTACGGACTCCTGGTCTGCGGGCTCAGTCGAGCGAGATGACGACGGACTTGACCTGGGTGTAGGCGGCGAGGGACTCGGGGCCGTACTCGCGGCCGAAGCCGGAGGCCTTGACGCCGCCGAAGGGGACGGCGGGGTCGAGCATCGCCCAGTCGTTGACCCAGACGATGCCGGCCTGGAGGCGGGCGGCGACCCGGTGCGCGCGGGCCAGGTTGCCGGTCTGGACGCCCGAAGCCAGGCCGTACGGAGTGGAGTTGGCGAGGGCGACGGCCTCGTCCTCGGAGTCGAAGGGCTGCACGGTGAGGACGGGGCCGAAGATCTCGTCCTGGATCACCCGGGAGTCGTTCGGCAGGTCGGCGATGACGGTCGGCTTGTAGTAGAAACCGCCGTCCAGGTCGAGGCGTTCGCCGCCGCAGACGATGCGGGCGCCCTCCTTGCGGGCGAGTTCGACGTACTCCTCGACCTTGCGCAGGTGCTTCTCGCCCGCCATCGGCCCGACGACGGTGGCCGGGTCGCGCGGGTCGCCGATCGGGACGCCGGGGACGGCCTCGGCGAGGATGCCGAGCAGGGTGGCGTAGACGGGGCGGGCGACCAGGAGGCGGGGGCCGCCCATGCAGAACTGGCCGGTGTTGAAGACGAAGGCCTTGATGACCGCGCCGACGGCCTTCTCCAGGTCGGCGTCCTCGAAGACCAGGTGGGCGGCGTTGCCGCCGAGTTCCACGGTGACCGGCTTGAGCGCCTGGCCCGCCGTGCTCGCCACATGCCGGCCGATGGCGGTGGAGCCGGTGAAGGCGACCTTGTCGACGCCCGGGTGGCGCAGCAGGGCCTCGCCGGCGACCGGTCCGGCGCCGGTGACGACGTTGACGACCCCGTCGGGGACACCCGCCTCCTGGAACAGCCGGGCCATGTAGAGGGCGCTGAGCGGGGTCTCGTCGGCGGGCTTGTGGACGACCGTGTTGCCGGCGGCGAGGGCCGGGCCGATCTTCGAACC
Source organism: Streptomyces sp. NPDC090088 (assembly GCF_044747345.1). Taxonomy (NCBI): domain Bacteria; kingdom Bacillati; phylum Actinomycetota; class Actinomycetes; order Kitasatosporales; family Streptomycetaceae; genus Streptomyces; species Streptomyces sp. NPDC090088. The sequence continues at coordinate 343,762 of NZ_JBIVDZ010000004.1, forward strand.
GGCCAGGATCAGCGGGAAGTTGAACGGGGTGATGGCGGCGACCACGCCGAGGGGTTCGCGGCGGGTGTAGGCGAGGGCGTTGAGCTGGACGTCGCGGACGGCGCCGTCCAGCGCGTGGGCGAGGGCCGCGAAGTGCTCGTAGTCGTTGGCCGCGTTGGTGACGTCGACGGCTCCGGCGAGGGTGATGGGCTTGCCGACGTCATGGCTCTCCAGCGCGGCGATCTCCTCGGCGTTCTCCCGGATCAGCTCGGCGATCCGGTGCAGCACCCGGCCGCGTTCCCGGCCGCTGAGCCCCGACCACTCCCCCGCGTCGAAGGCCTCGCGGGCGGCGCGCACGGCGGCGTCGACGTCGGCGGCGCCGGCCTCCGCGACGGTGGTGATCACCTGGCCGGTGGCCGGGTCGGTCACCTCCGTGCGGGCCCCGTCGGCGGCCTCCCGCCATTGCCCCGCGATGAACAGCTGTCCCGGTCCGGTCCCGAAGGTGGTCGTCATTGGCCCACTCCCAGCGTTGATCGCCAAACGTTCAACAAACAGGTTTCCTGTTGGTGGGCAGTCTCACTACAGACAGGATTCCTGTCAATGGTCTAGGGTGCACGCATGGTCGGTACAAAGACAGGCCCCTCGCTGCTGTACATGGTCAAGCAGGTGGAGCTGGTGGTGCGCTCGCATCTCGACGAGCTGGTGAAGCCCGCCGGGATCACGGCGCTGCAGTACACGGCCCTGACCGTCCTGGAGCGCCATGACGGCCTGTCGGCCGCCCAGTTGGCGCGGGACTCCTTCGTCACCGCCCAGTCGATGGCCGATCTCGTACGGTCCCTGGAGAGCCGCGGGCTGATCCGGCGGGAGCGCAATCCGCGCAACCGGCGCGAGCTGCTGATCCTGCTGACCGACTCCGCACGCGAGCTGCTCGCCGGGGTGGCCGGGCCGGTGCGGGAACTGGAGGAACGGATGGTGCGGGAGCTCACCGCGCACCAGGAGGAGCAGTTCCGCCAGGCGCTCAGCAAGGCCTGGCACGCGCTTTCCTAGCGGAGCGGTACCGCTCCCACGTGCCCGTTCGCCGATTGTCGCGCACGCCACAGAAAATGGCGCGCCGAAGCAGCAGACATATGTCAATCGAACATGCTCAAATTCCCTCCATCGAGGGTAACTTGCAGGGCGGGGAACGGAATTGAACCGGCAGGGGTGGGAGGTGATGCCGTCGTGCGCCAGGAACCCCGACAGGACCCCGCGTCGCTCACCCGGCACCTGCGCATCCGTCAGGACCGCGGACACACGGTGCTGGAGTTCCGCGGCGAGATCGACATCGCGGCGGCCACGGAGATGGCGCCGTACCTGGACCGGGTGACCGCGCGGGACGGCTCCCTGGTGGTGATCGACCTGCGGCACATCGAGTTCTTCGACTGCTCCGGGCTGCGGCTGCTCTACCGGGCCCGCAGCCGGGTGCTGGAGCGCGACGGACAGCTCACGCTGGTCTGCACCCACCCGCTGACCCTGCGGGTGCTGAGGGTGACGGGACTGTCGCGGCTGCTGCCGCCGCTGGCGACGCTGGACGCGGCCCTGGACCAGCCGGAGGCCACGTCCGGCACCTTATGACGCTGCCCGCGGGCGCTGTCCCGCGGGCGCTATGTGAGGATCCTCGTGACCTGACCGGCGCCGACCGTCCGCCCGCCCTCGCGGATGGCGAACTTCAGCCCCTCCTCCATCGCGATCGGCTGGATCAGCTGAATGCGCATGGTGGTGTTGTCGCCCGGCATCACCATCTCGGTGCCCGGGGGCAGGGTGACCACGCCGGTCACGTCGGTGGTGCGGAAGTAGAACTGGGGACGGTAGTTCTGGAAGAACGGGGTGTGCCGGCCGCCCTCGTCCTTGGAGAGGATGTACGCCCGCGCCTCGAACTCCACGTGCGGGGTGACCGATCCGGGTTTGACGACGACCTGGCCGCGCTCCACGTCGTCCCGCTTGACCCCGCGCAGCAGCAGCCCGACGTTCTCCCCGGCCCGGCCCTCGTCGAGCAGTTTCCGGAACATCTCGACGCCGGTGACCGTGGTCCGGGTCTTCTGCGGGTGGATGCCGATGATCTCGACCTCGCTGTTGACCCGCAGCACGCCCCGCTCGATCCGGCCGGTGACCACCGTGCCCCGGCCGGTGATGGTGAAGACGTCCTCGATCGGCATCAGGAACGGCCGGTCCACGTCCCGCGTCGGCTCGGGCACGAACTCGTCCACGGCGTCGAGGAGTTCGAGCAGCGCGGCGGTCCACTCGGGGTCGCCCGCCAGCGCCTTGAGCGCGGAGACCCGGACCACCGGGACGTCGTCGCCGGGGAACTCGTACTCGGTGAGCAGTTCGCGCACCTCCAGCTCCACCAGTTCCAGGATCTCCTCGTCGTCGACCATGTCGGTCTTGTTGAGCGCGACGACGATGTACGGCACGCCGACCTGGCGGGCCAGCAGCACATGCTCCTTGGTCTGCGGCATCGGCCCGTCGGTGGCCGCGACCACCAGGATCGCCCCGTCCATCTGGGCGGCCCCGGTGATCATGTTCTTGATGTAGTCGGCGTGGCCCGGGCAGTCGACGTGCGCGTAGTGCCGGCGTTCGGTCTGGTACTCGACGTGCGCGATGGAGATGGTGATGCCGCGCTGCCGCTCCTCGGGCGCCTTGTCGATCTGGTCGAACGGGGTGAACGGGTTGAGCTGCGGGAACTTGTCGTGCAGCACCTTGGTGATGGCCGCGGTGAGTGTCGTCTTGCCGTGGTCGATGTGCCCGATGGTGCCGATGTTCACATGCGGTTTGGTCCGCTCGAACCTGGCCTTCGCCACTGGGGGCCTCCCGTCCGCCTCGGTACCGCCGAGTGCGGCTCAGCGCTACAACTCCTCCTTCCTGTCTAGAGGTTGCGCGGCTCGTCGAACAGGGCGCTCACGGACTCACCGTTGTGAATCCGGCGTACGGCCTCGGCCAGCGCCGGGGCGATGGAGAGGATCCGCAGCTTGTCGGTGTGCTCCTCGGCGGGCACCGGCACGGTGTTGGTGCAGACGATCTCCAGCACGTCGGGCTGCTCGCTCAGCCGCTTCAGCGCCCCGGCCGCGAACAGCCCGTGGGTGCACGCCACCCGGATCGAGCGCGGCCCGAACTCCCGCAGCCGGTCCAGGAGTTCGAGTACCGTGCTGCCCTTGGCGATCTCGTCGTCGAGCACGATGACGTCCCGGTCCGTGACATCGCCGATGACCGAGCTGATGGTGACCCGGTCGTCGGCGAACCGCTGCTTGGCACCGGCCGCCACCTGGGCGCCGATCAGCCGGGCGAAGGCGGCGGCCTCCTTGGCGTTGCCGAGGTCGGGCGAGACGACGGTGGTGCGCGTCAGGTCGTACCGCCTGAAGTGCGCGGCCAGCTCCCGCAGCGCGTGCAGATGGTCGACGGGCACCGAGAAGAAGCCGTGCACCTGCGGGGCGTGCAGGGTCATGGCGAGCACCCGGCCCGCGCCCGCGGCCACCATCAGGTCGGCGACCAGCCGGCCGCCGAGCGAGATGCGCGGGGCGTCCTTCTTGTCGGAGCGGGCGTAGGAGTAGTGCGGCATGACGACGGTGATCCGGCCGGCCGAGGCGCCCCGGGCCGCGTCGCACATCAGCAGCAGCTCCACCAGGTGCTCCTGCACCGGCCGGACCAGGGGCTGGATCAGGAAGACGTCCCGCTCCCGGCAGTTGGCCTGGAGCTGCACCTCCAGACAGTCGTTGGCGAACCTGCTGACCCGGGTCGGGCTGAGCGGCACCCCGAGGTGCGCGCAGACCTCCTCGGCCAGCTCGGGGTGGGCGCTGCCGCTGAAGACGGCGATGTCTCGCACGATCCGCTCCTCGCATGATCAATACGGGCTACGGGCTCATGCTACGGACCGTGGCGCTCTCACCACGGCACGGGTGCGCCGTCCCAGGAGAAGAACCCGCCGGTCGGCCCGTCGTCCGGCAGCAGCGCCAGTCGTACGGCCCCGCGCGCCGCCTCGGCGGGATCGCCGCCGCCGGTGATCCCGGGGACCAGGTCGGTGGCCCGCCGCCCCGGGGCGAGGGCGTTCACCTTGATCCCGTCCTCGGCCAGTTCCTGGGCGTAGAACACGGTGAGCGCGTTGAGTGCGGCCTTCGAGGAGCGGTAGGCGGCGGACCGGGGGCTGCCGTGCGCGAACTGCGGATTGGGATGCGTACTCCAGGTGAGGGATGCGGTGCCGCTGGAGACGTTCACGACGCGCGGGTGGGCGGAGCGGCGCAGGGCCGGCAGGAAGGCGTTGGTGACCGCGACGACCCCGAAGACATTGGTCTCGTAGGTCCGCCGCAGGTCCTCGACGCCGGTCGCGGCGGGCGGGCCGGTCACCGGCTGGATGCCCGCGTTGTTGACCAGGACGTCCAGGTGTTCGATCCGGGCTGCGGCGCGCTCGACGCTGCCGGGATCGGTGACATCGAGGACGAGGAGCCGGGCGGCCCCGCCGATCTCCAGGACGGCCCGCTCACCGCGCCCGGTGTCCCGGGAGCCGACGTGGACGGTCCAGCCCTCCTCGGCGAGGAGCCGGGCGACATGGAAGCCGATGCCCTTGTCGGCACCGGTGACGAGTGCTGTGCGATCGTTCATGACAGCCACGGTTCCCCGGTCGCGTCCGTCCTGCCAGGGACCGTCTGTACCAGGCGGACCGGGGAGGCGGCGGTATGGCCAGGCAGGAACTGGCCCGATTCCTGCGGGAGCGCCGGGCGGCGCTGCGGCCGGCCGCGGTGGGGCTGGCGCCGGGCACCGTCCCGCGCCGTACGCCCGGACTGCGGCGCGAGGAGGTCGCCGAGCTGGCCCATGTGTCGGTCGACTACTACACCCGGCTGGAGCAGGCCCGCGGCCCCCGCCCCTCGCCGCGCGTCCTGGACGCCCTGGCCGGCGCCCTGCGGCTGGCACCCGCCGAGCGCAGCCACCTCTTCCGGCTGGCCGGCTCGGCGGCCCCGCCGCCCGGCGCGTCGGCGCCTCGGCAGGTACGCCCGCACGTGTCCCGGATGCTGGAGCGGCTGCACGGCACCGCGGCGATCGTCACCGACGCCGGGTACGGCCTGGTCGCCTGGAACCCGCTCGCCCAGCGGCTGTTCGGCGGGGACCTGGGGCACGGGACGGTCAACCTGGCCCGGCGGCGCTTCCTGGGCCAGGGCCGGATGTACGAGAGTTCGGGCGCGGCGGAGTTCGGGCACATCGTCGTGGCCCGGCTGCGGCGGGCCGCCGAACGCTATCCGCACGACGCCCGACTCGCCGACCTGCTGGGCGAGTTGCACGCGGACAGTGCGGAGTTCCGGCGGATCTGGGCGCTGCACCCGGTGCACGCCCCGGGGCACCGCGCCAAGGTCCTCGACCATCCCGAGCTGGGGCGGCTGCGGCTGAACTGCGATGTCCTGCTGGTGCCGGAGGACGACCAGGAGGTCGTCCTCGTCACGGCGGATCCGGGCTCACCGTCGGCCGGACGGATCGCCGAACTGGCCGGACCGGCCTAGCCGGACGCCACTCTGTACCAGTCCTGCGTCAGCTGTCCCAATCGGCCGACAGCACGGTCTGACAAGGCTTCTGCCGGGCATTCGTCTCGGTGGAAAGGAGGACCGTCACATGGCGAGTTCCACGAAGGAGAGCAAGGCGAGCTCCACGAAGGAGACGCCCGTCAAGGCCCTGCCCCGGCGCATGCCCGGCTGGGCGAAACTGCTCACCGCGTTCGTGCTGGTGCTCGTGGTGCTGTTCGCCGGGATCAAGCTGGCGGTGCTGCCGGGCATCAAGGACCTGTTCGGCACCGAGACCCGGGACAACACGGGTCCCGCGCTGCTCAAGTCCATCACGGACATGAGCCGTTACGACGCGGCGTCCGGCAACTTCCAGGTCGTCGTGGACCTGGAGAAGGACGCCAAGTACCTGCCCAGCGCGATCCGCGGCACCCGCACCCTGTACGTCGGGGCGGGCAACGTCGACGCCTACGTCGACCTCGGCAAGATCCACCAGAAGGACGTGACGGTCAACGGCGACCGGACCGAGGCGACCATCCGGCTGCCGCACGCACAACTCGGCAAGGCAGCCCTGGACCCCGACCACTCCTACGCCGTCTCCAAGGAGCGCGGCCTGCTGGACCGGCTCGGCGACCTGTTCTCCGACAACCCCAACAGCGAGCAGGCGGTGCAGAAGCTGGCCGTGAAGCACATCTCGGCGGCGGCCAAGGACAGCGGGTTGACCACCCGGGCCGAGACCAACACCACCAACATGCTGGAGGGCCTGCTGCACTCCCTCGGCTTCACGGAGGTGCATGTGTCCTACGGCACCGTCTGACCGGCGGACGCCAGAGGGCCCGGCGGTGTGCTCCGGCCACCGCCGGGCGGGGCGGCATCGCCGGGCATTTCCTGGGTAACTGGCTTAGCACGCCGAGATGTTGAAGAGTGGAGGACCGACATGGCCAGCGCCGCCTCGCGCCCGCGCACCAGCAAGGCCGGGACCACCGAGGAGACGAAGAAGGACGGGGGCACCGGCGGCAGGGCCGGGCTGTTCACCAGGGCCGCACGCGTCGTCGGGGTCCGCCGTGCCGAGCCGGACCCCGGCCCGAAGAAGGCTACGGCCGCGAAACCGGGCGGCGCCGCCAAGAAGGGCAAGGCCGTCGGCACCGGCAGGACCAGCCGCATCGGCAAGGCCGTCGGCACCGGTAAGACCGGCGCGTCCCGCAAGGGCGCCGCCGCCAAGGCCGGCGGCTCGGGCGGGAAAGCCGGCCGCCCGGGCGGGAAGGCGGCCGCGGCCAAGTCCGGCGCGGAGCGCCGTCCGCTGCCCCTTCCGCTGCGGCTGCTGGCCATGGCGTGCGCCTTCACCGCGATGGTGGCGTTCGCCGTCGTCCTGGCCCAGCTGACCCTGGATCCGTCCCCGGCGTCGGTGTCGATCGCCCACACCAATCTGCATCCCGGCGCCACCCTCAAGATCTATCTGGACCAGCCCGCCTTCCGTGACGCCGTCAAACAGATCGGCGGGAACATCCTGCTCGGGGTCCCGTTCGGAATCCTGGTGCCGGTCCTGGCGCCCGGCGCCCGGAGCGTCCTGCGGGTGCTGGCGCTGACCGCGATCGTGATGCTGCTGGTGGAGCTGGCGCAGGGGGCGCTGGTCACCGGCCGGGCCTTCGACGTGGACGACGTCATCCTCAACACCTCGGGGGCGCTGGTCGGTTGGCTGCTGCTGGGCCGCCGGCTCGGCCGCGCGGTGCACGCGCGCAAACGCAAGGCGTAAGCCGGGAGGACGGCCGCCCGAACGTCCGAGACTGGTCCGTACCAAGGTATTGACGCGTCACTTATCTCACTCCTTAAATCAACAGGCGACGCCTTCACCCCCCACCTCGGCCGGCCGCCTCCCCGCGTCCGGCCGCCGTACGGAAGGAGGAGCCGTGGCCTCCCCACGCTTGCTCCGCAGATGCCTGTTCGCCGTCCTGTCCGCCGCACTGGCCGGTTCCTTCGCGGTCGGCCCGGCCCGCCAGGCGCAGGCCGCCGACGCCGGCGCGGCCGCCGTCACCTTCTCCGACACCTTCGACGGGGCCGCCGGCTCGGCGGTCGACTCCTCGAAGTGGTCGATGGAGACCGGCGACAACGTCAACAACCACGAGCGGCAGTACTACACCTCGGGCACCAACAACGCGGCCCTCGACGGCCAGGGCCACCTGGTCATCACGGCCAAGAAGGAGAATCCCGCCAACTACCAGTGCTGGTACGGCACTTGCCAGTACACCTCGGCCCGGATGAACACCTCCGGGAAGTTCAGCGCCCAGTACGGGCACGTCGAGGCCCGGATGAAGATCCCGCGCGGGCAGGGCATGTGGCCCGCGTTCTGGATGCTCGGCACCGACATCGGGTCGGTCGGCTGGCCGAACTCGGGTGAGATCGACGTGATGGAGAACGTCGGCTACGAGCCCTCGACCGTGCACGGCACCATCCACGGCCCCGGCTACTCCGGCTCGGCCGGCATAGGCGCGGCCTACTCGCTGTCGAACGGCCAGGCCTTCGCGGACGCCTTCCACACCTTCGCGGTGGACTGGGCGCCCAACTCGATCAAGTGGTCGGTCGACGGGAACGTCTACCAGACCCGCACGCCCGCCGACGTGGGCGGCAACACCTGGGCGTTCAACAAGCCGTTCTTCCTGATCCTGAACCTGGCCGTCGGCGGCTACTGGCCGGGCGACCCGGACAGCTCCACCTCCTTCCCGCAGCAGCTGGTCGTGGACTCGGTGTCGGTGACGACCGGTGACACCGCGGCCGGGGTCGCGATCAAGGGCCTGGCCGGCAAGTGCGTGGACGTGGCCGGGGCGAACTCCGCCAACGGCACGGCCGTACAGCTCTACGACTGCAACGGCACCGCCGCGCAGCAGTGGACGGTCGGCAGCGACGGGACCGTCCGCGCGCTGGGCAAGTGCCTGGACGTCACCGGCGGCGGCACGGCGGACGGCACGACGGTCCAGCTCTACGACTGCAACGGCACCGCCGCCCAGAAGTGGGCCGTCTCCTCGGCGCACGACATCGTCAACCCCCAGGCGAACAAGTGCCTGGACGTCACCGGCAACAACTCGGCCAACGGCGCCCGGCTGCAGATCTGGACCTGCACGGGCGGCGCCAACCAGAAGTGGACCGTCGGCTGAGCGTCCGGCCCGTCGGCTAGCGGCGCGGTGGGCGGGGCGTCCAGGTGTACTTGTCCCCGCCCACCCAGCACACCACTCCCGGGTCGTCGAGGTCGTGGACCGTGATGCCGTAGGCCGCGGCGACCGACAGCACCTGGGTGATGTCCCTCGCCTCGGCGACCACCTCGCCGTCGATCTCCACGATGCGGAAGGGCGGGGAGCCCGGCTTGCCGGTCATGACCCCGAGCACCAGGATCCGCGGCTGGGAGATGTGGGGGCTCGCTATCTCGGTCATGCAATCGAGGGTAGATCTCCCCGGGCGGAAGTGGCCTGCCCGAGTCACCCTGACGGCGGGGTGGCCCTGCTGGTCAGCGCTTCGGCGGCCGGAGATTTGCCCGGATGTTTGCGCGGGCTTGAGAAGGGAGAGGGCCGCGGAGCACCGGCGGTTCCCGGGGGTGACGCGGATCACGGGCGGGTCTGGAACACCGTAGGGTGGTTGCCCGTTGAACCAGCCGTGGGTGCGGATGGGACAGTGTCCCCGGGCCTCACCTTTTGCCCACAGGGACGATCGTTTGGCTGAAGCCCTGTGGAGCGTTTCGCCGAGAGGCGACCGCCATCCGTGCCCACCACCTGGCCGCCCCGGCCGCGAATCCCCCGTCGCGGCCGGGGCTTTCCGCTGTTCGGAGCCGTTCGGGGCCGCCCGGAGCCGTCCGGGGCCGCTGAGAGCCGTTCGGGGCACCCCGGGATGCTCCGCTTGACTTCGAGCGCGCTCCAATTCGTAGCGTTCCTTCCATGAACACCACGACTCCTCAGCACAAGATCGGTTCCGGTTTCGGCGCGGAGAGCACGGCCGCCGACGTCCTGGCGGGCCTCGACCTCGGCGGCCGGCTGGCGATCGTCACCGGGGGCTACTCCGGGCTCGGCCTGGAGACCACCAGGGCCCTCACCGAGGCGGGCGCCCGGGTCGTCGTCCCCGCACGGCGCGCCGAGGCCGCCCGGGAGGCGCTGACCGGCCTCGACCGGGTCGAGGTGGACGAGCTGGACCTCGGCGACCTGGACAGCGTGCGCGGCTTCGCCGAGCGGTTCCTGGCCTCCGGCCGGACCGTCGACTTCATGATCGACAGCGCGGGGATCATGGCCTGCCCCGAGACCCGGGTCGGCCCCGGCTGGGAGGCCCAGTTCGCCACCAACCACCTCGGGCACTTCGCCCTGGTCAACCGGCTCTGGCCGGCCATCGAGCCGGGCGGCGCCCGGATCGTGTCGGTCTCGTCCCGCGCCCACCACTTCTCCGGCATGCGCTGGGACGACGTCCAGTGGACGCACGGCTACGACAAATGGGAGGCGTACGGCCAGGCCAAGACCGCGAACGTGCTGTTCGCCGTGCACCTGGACCGGCTCGGCCGGGACGCCGGTGTGCGGGCCTTCGCCCTGCACCCGGGCGGCATCATGACCCCGTTGCAGCGCCACATCCCCCGCGAGGAGATGATCGAGCGCGGCTGGATCGACGAACAGGGCACCGTCCTGAACCCGCAGGGCTTCAAGACGCCCGAGCAGGGTGCGGCCACCCAGACCTGGGCCGCCACCTCCCCGCAGCTGGCGGACATGGGCGGGGTGTACCTGGAGGACTGCGACATCGCCGAGCCCGCCGTGGAGGGCGCGACGACCGGCGTGCAGGCCTGGGCCGTCGACCCGGAGCAGGCCGCCCGCCTCTGGGACCTCTCGGCGGAGCTGACGGGCGTGAACGCGTTCGCCTGATCCCCGGGGCGCTCAGGCCACCATGCACCGCGTCACCCGACCCGGGTGGATGAACTCCCGGACATCTCCGCCCAGTTGCCGGGCAGCGGACTTCCTGCGGCCCTCATGCCTGCGGCGCCCCGACACCCGGGTCCTCAGCCGGATCAGTCGGACGGCTCGTCCGGCGGCGGGTCGCCGGGGTGCACCGCCCCCGAGCTCGGTGCACCCCGGGGTCCGGTGCCGGCCTCGTCGGTTTCGGGCAGGCCGGCGGCGTCGCCGTCCGGGTGACGGCCCTCGGCCGCGTCCCACGGATCCCGGCCGTCGGTCCCGGCCTGCTGGTCCTGCATGTCGCGGGGTACGGGCCGCTCGCCCCGTCGGTCGCCCACGGCGTACTCCCCTCGTGTCGGTCCGAGCGGTGGGCGAGTACCTCGCCGGGGAGTCCTCAAACGGATCGGCTCAGCGCGGGGACCGCTCCTCCAGCGCCGTCCGCCAGGCCGGCAGCCGGTCCTCGGTGACCGGTTCCGCACGGCGTCCGCCGCGACCGAAGAAGTCGGCGAGGGGCAGGATCGCGGCACCCACGGTGACCGCGTCCGGGCCGAGCCGGCCCAGGTCGATGGTGACCTGCTCGGCGGGGTGGCGCAGCGCGTACGTGGTCGCGTAGCGGCGGACGGCGGGCAGGAAGCGGGCGCCCAGCTGGAGGCCGGCCCAGCCGCCGATCAGGATCCGCTCGGGCTGGAAGAGGTTGATCAGGTCGGAGAGGCCGGCGCCCAGGTACTCGGCGGTCTCCTCCAGGACGGCGAGCGCGACCGGGTCGGGCTCGGTGCCCTCGGGCGGATAGGCGGCGGCGAGCATCGCGGTGAGCGCGGACTCCTCGTCGAGGCCCTCGGCCGGCCGGCCGCCCCCCTCGCGCCAGCGGTCCAGCAGCGACTCGGCGCCCGCGTAAGCCTCCAGGCAGCCGAGCGCTCCGCAGCGGCAGCGGCGGCCCCGCACCCGTACGGTCAGGTGACCCCATTCGAGGGCCCGGCCGTGCTCCACCTCGGCGGTGACCAGACAGGCGCCGACGCCGGAGCCGAACAGCGCCACGACCGCGTTGTCCGCGCCGCGTCCCGCGCCGAACCACATCTCGGCCTGGCCCAGGGTCTTGGCGCCGTTGTCGATGAAGTACGGCACGGAGTCCCGGAGTTGGCAGCCGGTACGGAGCAGCTCCTCCAGCGGGACGGCGTCCCAGCCGATGGTCTGGCCGTGCACCACCGCGCCCCGGTCGACGGTGTGCTCGACGATGCCGGGGACGCCGACACCGACCCCGAGCAGCAGCTCGGGCGAGGCACCGTCGGTGGCGAGGACCTCGTCGATGCCGTCCCGGATGTGGCCGACGATCACCTCGACGTCGTAGCCCTGCTGTTCCAGAGGGCGCTCGACGCGGGCGAGTTCGGTGAGGTTGAGGTCGAAGAGTTCGACGCGGACGCGGGTCTCGCCGACGTCCACGCCGATCATGTGGCCGCTGTGCGGGGCGACCCGCAGCAGGGTGCGGGGGCGGCCGCCGTCGGAGTCGACGCTGCCCGCCTCCTCGACGAGGCCGTCGGCGACCAGGTCGGCGACCACATTGCTCACCGAGCCGGAGCTCAGGCCGGTCGCCGGGCCCAGCTCGAAGCGGCTGAGCGGGCCGTCGAAATAGAGCCGTTGCAGCACGGCCGTGCGGTTGGCCCTTCTGAGGTCGCGTACCGTGCGCCCGTTCCGCCCCGTCATGTGGCTCCGCTCCCTTCACGAACCCTGCCCGACCTGCAACATACTCCTTCGGGGGGCCGGAAGCGATATTTCCCCAACCCTTAGTTCACGCTGTGAGCTAAGGAGGGGACGGCTCCGGGGCACGCCGTGGGGGTGCGGGTGGTACGCGGGCGACGGGCCCGTCGTGGCTGTCCGCGCAGTTCCCCGCGCCCCTGACGGGGCGCTTCACACCGGGGCGCCAATCAGGATGACGCGTACACATCCTCCACGAAACGACCGTTCGCCACCAGGGAGTTCAGCCATTCGTCGGCGTTTCCTCCCGGAGTGCGGTCGCGGTACATCGTACGGAACACCTCGCGTACCCCGGGTGCCATCCGGCTGCCGTCGCCGCAGACGTACACCCTGGCGCCTGCCGCCAGCAGAGTCCAGACCTCGTCGGACTCGGCCGCGACGCGGTGCTGGACGAAGGTGCCGGCCGTGCTGAAGGCGGGGCGGATCGACACCGCGCCGGTGGCCTCCGCGCCGCGCAGCTCCTCGGCGTGCAGGAAGTCGGCGTCGGGCGCGTCGCAGCCGAAGTAGCAGAGGGCGGGCGGGAGTTCGGTGCCCGCGGCGAGGGCGGCCGTGCGGTCGGCGATCGCGCCCCGGAAGGGGGCCAGACCGGTGCCGGCCGCGATCATGATGACCGGTGCGCTGTCGTCGACGCGGAACACCTCCCGGCACGGCTGGACGCGGGCGTACAGCGTGTCCCCGGGGCGCAGGGTGGTCAGGTGGTGGGAAGCGGTGCCCTGGTAGGTGCCCTTGCCGGAGCGGGCGGGGGCCTCCAGGAGGGAGATCATCAGGTCGGCGTGGCCGGGGGCGGTGGCCGGGGACGAGGAGATCGAGTAGTGGCGGGGCTTCAGCGGGGTGAGGAGCTCCAGGAGGCGGGGCCAGTCGAGGGCGCCGCGCAGGGCCGGGTGGTCCTCGATGATCTCGACGAGGGTGCGCGGGTCGTCGCCCGGAGCCGCGAGGGCGGCGAGGGCGGCGAGGGCGGCCTTCTCGGGCGGGCAGGGGTCGGCCTCGGCGAGGAGGGACAGCTGCTGGGCGCTCGGGCGTTCCTGCAGCTCGACGTGGTGCGTGAGGAGTCGGCGTACGGTCAGCGGGCGGTCGACGGCGAGGCCGTCGCGGCGCGGGCGGGTGGCGCGGATGTCCAGGACGGTGTCGGGGTCGATGCCGAGGGCGGCGGCCGTGCGGGCGACGAGCTCGGGGGCGTTGGCGGGGAGCACGCTCAGATGGTCGGCGGTGCGGTAGCGCACGCCCTCGGGCAGGGCGATGCGCAGGAAACGCTTGGTGCGCCGATGTCCCGGGGCCGTGAGGTCGTACGCCTCGGTGACCGTCATGGGGACGAGCCCGTGGCGGTCGGCGAGGGCGTCGAGGTGGCCGCCGGTCAGGGTGCGGACCTCGTAGGCGGTGACCGGCTCCGCCGAGGGGGTGGCGTCGGGGTCGCCGTACCGCTCCAGCAGGGCGGTGCGCAGCCGGGCGGTGAAGGCGCGGACCGTGCCGGTCAGGTCGCCGGAGGCGTCGGCGGCGGCCCGGTCGGTGAGGCGGGTGGCGCCGAGTTCGGCGAGGCGGGCGTCGACGCGGGTCGGGAAGTGCTGGTAGGTGGCGGCCCAGTTGCGGTCGCCGACACCGAGCACGGCGTAGGTCACGCCGGTCAGGTCGGGGCTGCCGTCGAGCCAGGCGGCGAAGGCGGTGGCGTCGTCGGTGGGGCGGCCGTTGTAGGAGGCGGCGGTGATGACGACGGGCCGGTCGGTGGGGAGACCGGTGGCGTACGCGTCCAGGGCCGCGACCTCGGTGGCACAGCCGATCCCGGCGGCCTCGTCGGCGAGTTGGGCGGCGAAGCCGCGGCAGGTGCCGTAGTTGCTGCCGTGCAGCAGGAGGGCGCCGGTGCCGGTGCGGACGCGGGCCGGAAGGGCGGCCGTCTCGCGCGGGTCCGGGGTGACCGTCGGCACGGCACCCGGCAGGGGCCGGTGTTCGCGGTCCGCGGGGGTGCGCGGGGTGAGGGTCAGGGTGAAGCCCTCGGGCTTGAGGGTGAGGGTCTCCTTGACCGTGAGCGTGTAGTCCGCGTGGTCGTGCGGCCGGTAGCGGTGCACCAGCATGGCCAGCAGCATGGTCGCCTCGTGCAGCGCGAACTGGCGTCCGATGCAGGCGCGTTCGCCGGTGCCGAAGGGCTTGAAGGCGTGCACCGGGCGGGCCGCCTCGGCCTCCGGGGCGAACCGGGAGGGGTCGAACAGCTCGGGGTTGTCGCCCCAGACGGGCTGGCGGTGCAGCATCGGCGCGAGCACGGTGACGGACTGGCCGGCCTTCAGCGGGACCCGGCCGCCGAGCAGGGTGTCCGCCAGGGCGTGCCGGCCGAACGCGGCGGCCGTCGGCCACAGCCGCAGCGCCTCGTTGAGCACCTGCCGGGTGTAGGTGAGCCGGCCGACCTCGTCGTAGGTCGGCTCCGGGTCGGGCGTGTCGCCCCACAGGGCGTCCACCTCGCGCTGCACCAGCTGGAGCGCGGTGGGGTGCTTGGCCAGGTAGTACAGGGCGAAGGACATCGCGCCGGAGGTGGTCTCGTGGCCCGCGATGAGGAAGGTGATGACCTGGTTGCGGATGTTGGCCGGGTCCAGGGTGGTGCCGTCGTCCGGGTGGCGGGCGGAGAGCATCAGGCCGAGGAGGTCCTCGGCTCCGCTCTGGTCGGTGCCGGTGCGGGCGGCGATGACGTCGTCGACGACCTGGGCGAGGTAGGCGGCATCGGCGCGGAAGGCCGCGTCGGCGGCCGTGTGGTCGGCGCCGGGCCGGCGGGCCAGCCGGGTCATGCTCCACTCCAGGCAGCGGACCATGGACTCGACGAAGGGGTGGGGTTCGGCGCGCTCGAAGGAGCCGAAGTCGTGGTCGAAGCCGGCCAGGCCGATGGTGTCGAGGGTCATCCGCGTCATGTCGTCCGGGACGTCGACCGGGCGTCCGTCGCGGGCGGCCCGGTCCCAGGAGTCGATCAGCCGGCGGGCGACCTTGAGCATCACCGGGTGGTAGGTGTGCATCGAGCCGAGCGCGAAGGCGGGCATGAGGATGTCGTGCGCCTTGGCCCAGTTGGGTTCGTCGTTGTAGGCGGTGAACAGCCCGTCGGCGACGAAGGCGCGGACGTTCTCCAGGGCGGGTCCGACGTGCTTGGCGAACCGCTGCTCGTCGGCGAGGTCGGCGACCAGGTCGGCGTCGGCGACGAACAGGGTGTCCCGTCCGTGCAGCCGTCGTACCAGGACCGGTCCGTGCTCCCGCATCAGGTCCATGACCTGCTGGATCGGGGTACGGCCGGGGCCGGTGGCGGTGATGTCGGCGACGGGGACGCCGGGCAGGGCGGGTGCGGTGACGGGGTACGGCGCGGTGGGGGGCATGGCGCGGCAACTGCCTTTCGCGGTACGGAAGTCCTGCGTTCCAGCGTGGTCCCCGGGGGGTGCGGCCCGGCGCGCCCGCACTACACGATCGTGCAGTCGAAAGTGTCCGCCGGGTCTTGCGCCCCACCGGTGGAGTTGCCTCTGACCTGGTGGCTCGCCTTGGATGAGGGTGAAGGGAGCTGAGGTGGGCATGGCGGCGGGCGGGCTCGACGGGGTGGTGTGGCGCAACCGTGCCCTGACGCTGTTCGACCGGGTGGCGGTGCCGATCGCGGTGTGCGACGTGTACGGCGTGGTGGTGCTCGCCAACCCCGCGATGGCCGCCGAGTGCGGGACGCCGCCGGGCCGGCTGCGCGGCCGGGACGTGCTGGAGCTGTTCCGCCCGCAGGAGGAGGCGCAGGTGGAGCGGATCGCCGAGGCGCTGCGGCTGCGGCACCGCTCGCGCTACCAGGTGTCGGTGCGGTGGCGGGCGCCCGGCGGGGCGGAGCGGTACGGGGAGCTGACGGCGGACCCGGTGAGCGAGGCGGTGGGTGAGACGCCGTCGCTGCTGGTGATGTTGCGGGTGGCGGGCGAGCGCGCGGCGCCCGAGGCGGAGCCCGCCCGGGTCACCCCGGTCGAGGGGCGGGTGCTGGCGCTGCTGGCCGGGGGTGCCTCAACCGCGCAGGCCGCCCGTGAGCTGGGCCTGACCGGGGACGGCGTGACCTACCATCTGCGCCGGCTGTCGGCCCGCTGGGACGCGGCGAACCGCACCGAACTGGTCGCCCGCGCCTATGCCTTGGGCGTGCTCAGGCCGGGTGTCTGGCCGCCCGCCCCGACGGTGTAGGCGGTGCCGGCGCCTTCCGGGGCGCCGAAGCGGGCGAGGGTGTGCCAGACCATCTTGAGGTCCTGGATCGCGTAGCGGCCGGTGCGGGCCGCGTCGCCGATGATCCGGGGGTCGATCACGTCCTTCTCGGCGATCAGGGCGCCGAGTTCGGCGTACTCGGGGCCCCGGTAGTCGGCGTGCCGGCGCAGCTCGGCGACGGTGAGCCGGTAGCCGGGGTGCCATTCCACCGGGAAGGGCAGCCGGCGGGCCGCGGTCGCCACCGGGGTGGAGCGGTAACCGGCGTCCAGGACGAGGGCCTCCACGTCCCGGTCGAGCCGGACCCCGCCGTGCACCTGGGTCTCGATGTAGTCGTTGAGGGCGTCCTGCTCGTCGGCCTCGGCCAGGGCGAGCAGATGCGTTCCGGTGGCGACGCCGAAGTCCGTCGGCTCGGCCGCGCTGTCGGGGTAGCAGAAGGTGGCCCGGTCCAGGGCCGGGCCGGTCAGCCGCAGGTGCGAGGAGCCGAACCGCGGTGCGGCGCCGACCACTTGGCGGCGGAAGTTCAGCGCGCCGTACACCGGTCGCTCGGCGGGGCGGGCGTCGTCGTAGGTACCGCCGAAGATCCGGCTCTCCCAGCGCCAGCGGTCGCCGCCGGGGTGGGCGGTGAGCCCGCCGTTGCTGGTGCCGGTGACGAACTGCGAGTGGTAGACGCCGTCCCGGGCCAGTGCCCGCAGGATCGGCAGGCCGGCCGAGAGCCGGTCGGGGTGGAAGTTCAGGGTGACCCGCAGACCCGGGTCGAGGGCCGGTCCCGAGGACAGCGCGGCCACATGCCGCAGCGCCGCCGCGGCCCGTGCCGTCCCGATGCCCGGGTGCCCCATCGGCTCCTCCCCCGCCCTGTGGCCGGTCTGCTGTCGGCCGACCCTAACCGACCGCGGCCGGACCCGTCGCGGCCGTTTCACCCCCGGGCGGGCCGCGGAGACCGTCCGTAATCACCTCTGGTCGTCCAGCCACTAGCGCGCGTGAGTGATCTGTGGACAATACGTTCGACGTGACACGCGAGTGGGAACAGGCCAAGGGATGCAAGACGTACGGAAGTGGGCCGACGGGCTGCGACGACTGCTGCGGCGCCATCGGGACCCGGTGGTCGTCCAGACGCTGCGGTCGGCCACCGCGGCCACGATCGCCTATGTCGTCGCGCTCCATCTGAGCCCGGAACCGGCCCCGCTCACCGCCCCGCTCACCGCGCTGCTGGTGGTGCAGGTGACCCTGTACGCCACGCTGACCAACGGCTTCCGCCGGGTCAACTCGGTGGTGGCCGGTGTGCTGGTCGCCATCGCGTTCAGCCAGTTGGTGGGGCTGACCTGGTGGAGCCTGGCGCTGCTGATCGTGGCCTCGCTGGCGGTGGGGCATCTGGTCCGCGTCGACGAGTACATCCCCGAGGTGGCGATCAGCGCCATGCTGGTGCTCGGGGTCACCACGATCAGCAGTACGGCGTGGGCGCGGATCGTGGAGACCCTGATCGGCGCGGTCGTCGGGATGGGCTGCAATCTGCTGCTCCCGCCGCCGGTGTGGGTGGACGAGGCCGGGGAGTCGATCGAGGGCCTGGCGCGCCGGCTGCGGCAGTTGATGCTGCGGATGGGCGAGGAGGCGGCGGGGCTCACGCCGTGGCAGCAGGCGGCCGAGCGGCTGCACGAGGCGCGCCGTCTGGACCACGCCATCGTGGAGGTGGACGCGGCGCTGCGGCAGGCCGAGGACAGCCTGCGGCTCAATCCGCGGGTCAGGGAGGGCCTGCTGCACCGGGTGGTGCTGCGCACCGGCCTGGACACGCTGGAGATCTGCACGGTCGTGCTGCGGGTGCTGGCCCGCACCTTCACCGACCTGGCCAAGGCCCGCGAACCCGAACCCCTGTTCGCCTCGGACGCGGGGGCGGCCGTGGAGCGGCTGCTGTCCCAGATCGCCGACGCCGTGGTCAGCTTCGCGGTGCTGGTGACCACCAGCATCAGCGAGAGCGCCGAGTCGGCCGAGGCCCGGCTCACCGCCGAGCTGCACAGCGCGGCCGGCACCCGCGACAAGCTCGCCGAGCTGCTCCGGGACGACGTCCGCCGGGACGACCGGAACTGGCAGCTGCTGGGCGCCGTGCTGACCGAGGTCAACCGGCTGCTGGACGAGCTGGACACCGAGCACCGCACCCGCCGGCTGCTGGAGGAGCTGGACCGGGTCTCCGCCGAGCAGCGCGCCAAGCGGCCGCCGTGGCTGACCTGGCTGCGGGAGCGGGTGGGCGTACCGGAGCGGCTGCGGCGGAACCGGGGCGGTGGCCCCGGACGTTCTCTGTGAAGGACGGGGAAGGGGGCACGCCGATGACCGACACGGCGGTACGGATCGACGGGAACACACTGCGGCTGCCCGGCGAGGTGGCGGTGCGGTTCGTGCGCACGCTGCGGCTGCCGGAGACGGGCACGCATCCGCTGCCGCCGGGGCTCGGGGAGTTCCCGGTCCGGCGGGTCGGCGACTACCCCGACACCGCCCCGGCGGAGTGGCTGGCCCGGGGCGGGGTGATGCTCCCGGTGTATCTGCGCGAGGCGATGTGGCTGAGCTTCGCGGGCACGGCGCGGCCGGCGGCCCTTCAGGTCGGCGTGGGCAAGGTGTGCGCGGTGTCCGGGAAGCCGTGGAGCGACCGGCTCTCGCAGCGGCCGCAGAACTACCTGGCACTCCCCCGGCAGCCCTGGCTGGACGGGATCAACTCCGGGAAGGGCACGGTGCGCCAGTTCGTCGCGGTGCCGCTCGGACTGGGCGCGACGGTGGAGGGGCAGGTCACCGGCGAGGAGGTGTGGGGCGGGGTGCAGCTCCAGTCCTTCCCGTTGTCCGGGGAGGCGCTCGCCGAGTACCACCGTCAGGAGCGGCTGCGGCGCGAGCGGCTGAGCCGGGAGCGAACGCACAGCACCCGGTCGGCGGGCGCCTTCGGCACGGCACTGCCCATGGCGGCGGCCGCGCCGGGAGCGGCCCCGGCGGCGCGGGCACGGAGGTCGGCCCCGGCGGCGATGGGCCTCGGAGTCGGCGGCTCGATGCGCCAGGAGGTGTACCTGGACGAGCGTCCGCTGCGGGACTGGTCCGAGACCCCGGCCGGACGCGTGTTCGTGCACCTGGTCACACCCCCGCAGTGGCACCGGATCACGGGCGAGGCACCCCCGCCGTCGCCGGTGGACCGGGCGGCGTACACCCGCGCGGGTCTCCCCTGGTACGACTACTACGACGAGGACGCCCGGGACCTGGCGCCCACGGACGCCCTGGAGGCGGTCAAGCCGGTCGGCGACTGGCTGGGCGACGACCTGGAGCCCTGGCAGCAGCCGTCGCAGGGGCAGGTCCTGCCCCTCAAGGACGCGCCGGGCAAGCCGGTGGAGGACGGCGACTGGTGACCGCCGTTGCAGGGAATGCAACAGCCGTTGCCCATCTTGCTTTCGACCATGGTTCCACGCCAAGGTTGCTGTCACGACCGAGGTGACCGACGACCTGAGGTGCGGGCATGGACAGCGGTACGGAAGTGACGGGCGGCGGCTGGAGCAGGCGCCGGTTCGTCGGCGTGATGGCGGGCGCCGCCGCGGTGGTGGCCGTCCCGGCACCCGCGGCACCGCCCGAGGAGGCCCGCGCCCGCGCCGCATCGTCGGCGGTCACCGGCACCCCGGCGAAGTCGCCCGCGCGTCTCCGCCCACTCCACCTCGGCACCTACACCTCCGTGGACGGCGGCGGCACCGGCATCGGCCTGGCCACCTACGACCCGGAGACCGGGGCGATCACCGGGACCGGCACGCTCACCGGCGTCCCCGACCCGTCGTATCTCGCCGTCCACCCGGACGGCCGCACGCTCTACGCGGTGAACGAGCACACCGCCGGGAGCGTGACCGCCGTACGCCTGGCGGACCGGAGGATCCTGGGCAGCCGGAGCACCGGCGGGGCAGGGCCCTGCCATCTCTCGGTGCACCCCACCGGCCGCTGGCTGCTGAGCGCCAACTACACCTCGGGCAGCGTGGCCGTCCATCCGATCGACGCCACGGGCGCCCTCGGGGAGCGCACAGCCCTGGTCACGCACTCCAGTCCGGCCCCCGGCCCCGGCCAACAGGGCCCGCACGCCCACCAGTTCGTCACCAGCCCGGACGGCGGCCACGTCCTCGCCGTCGACCTGGGCACCGACACGGTCTACAGCTACCGCCTCGACCTGACGAAGGGCACGCTCACCGAGGTCTCCCAGGCGCACACGAAGCCGGGGGCGGGCCCGCGCCATCTGACCTTCCATCCGGGCGGGCGGTACGCCTACCTGGCCGACGAGGTGGACGACACGGTCGCGGTGTGCGCGTACGACCCGGCGTCCGGCCGCCTCACGATCGGCGCGCCGCAGTCCACCGGCAGCGCGCCGGGCACCACCAACTACCCGGCGCAGATCCTGGTCACCGCGAACGGCGCCTACGCCTATCTGGCCAACCGGGGCGACAACACCCTTGCCAGGTACGCGGTCGAGGCCGACGGGGCCCGGCTGCGGCTGCTGGACACGGTGCCGGTGCACGGGGACTTCCCCCGGCAGATCGCGTTCTCCCCCGACGGCGGGCTGCTGTTCGCCGCCAACCAGCGGTCCGGCACCGTGAGTGTCTTCACCGTCGACGCGCGCAGTGGCGAACTCCGGCTCGCGGGCGAGCCGTTCGCGTCACCGGTCGCCGTCTGCGCGCTGCCGCTGTAGCGTCCGCGGGCAGGAGGCGGCGGCGCTGGCCTGGGCCAGCAGCACGTGCATGCGCTCGGTGAGTTCGGCGACGTCGTCGGCGGGCGCGTGGAAGGCGAGCCGGACGTCGCCGTGGGCCCGGGCGCGTTCGATGCGCAGGGTCAGTCCGTGCCGGTCCACGGCGAGGGGCTGGACGCGGGTCGCGGCGTGCAGGCTCTCCGGTTCGACGAGCCGGGTGAGGCGCTCGACCGCGTCCGGGTGGGCGTCGGCGAGGTGGGTGAGCAGTCCGGCCTCGGCGCCGGCCAGCGGGTCGGGGTGCGCGGCGGTGAACTCGTCCAGGTCGACGACGACCGCCCCGGAGGGCCGGCGCAGCACCACGCGGGTGGGGTGGAAGACGAGATGCCCGTCGGCGAGGACGAACCAGCCGGCCATCCAGAGCCGGGCCCGGATCCGGTTGCGCACCGGTACGGGCGCGACGTCGGCGAACTCGAGGACCGCGGACGGCTCGCCGCGCGGGGCGCAGATCGCGGCCGCGAGCAGCGCGCTGTCCTCGGGCACATGCAGCAGCACCCGGCCGTCGTCGGCGACGGCGTGCGCGCCGACGAACTCCTCGCGTCCGCCGTCCGCGGTCACCAAGCACGACCACGCGGTGGCCAGCAGCGACCGGGCCTGTTCGGCCGCGCCGGGTCCGGCCGCCCAGGCCGCCTGTTCGTCACCCATCCCGAAACCTCCTTAGGTAAGCCTCACCTAACTTAGCGAAGATCGGGGTGCACGCCAAGCGCGGAGCGCGCCACGCACGTGAAGAACCGCTGTGACTTCGGACGAAGAACCGCCGCGACCGACCAGGAACCACCGCACCGTCAGGAGATGACACCCAGCAGCGCCCGCGCGCACAGGTCCCGCACCTGTTCCCGCGTCAGCTCCTCGGTGCGCAGCCACTCCAGGCAGACCTGCGTGGTGAAGGCCAGCCAGCCGCGCACCGCGAGCCGGGCGTCGGGACGCCCTTCGAGAGCCGGCCCGAACTCGGGGTCGGCGGCCAGGGAGGCGAGGATCTGGCGCTCCTGGGCCGTCTGGGCCCGCCGGTAGACACGGCGCACGGCCTGGTCGCCGGAGGCCTCGGCGCGATGGAAGGCCCGGAAGCCGTGGGCATGGGTGTGGACGTAGTCGAGGTAGACGTCGAGACCCGCGGTGAGCTGCTCACGGGCGGGCACCCCGGGCCCGGACGCCGTCATCCGCAGCATCCGCTCACTCTCCCGCTCCACGACCGCCGCGAAGAAATCCCGTTTCGTCGGAAAATAGTGGTACAGCAGGCCCCGGGAGACACCGGCGATCTCGGCCACCTGCTCGATCCACACGTCGTCGTACGGGCTCTCGGAGAAGAGCCTGGCCCCGACCGAGAGGAGCTGCTCGCGGCGTTCCGCCGTGCTGAGTCTGCGGCGGCTGCGCTCACCCTGGTTCGCGACCATGTCCGCACTTTACTTGACGCGGGTTCAACAACAGGTCGAGACTGAAGCCGCTTATTGAACCCACGTACAACTAGCTCAACCTGCCGCAGCATCGAGGGAGATCGCGTCATGGCGGAGACGGTCACGCAGCCGGGGACGGGGCCGCAGGGCCCGCTGCCGAAGGGTTTCCGGGGCGCCGAACAGGGCTGGCCGGAACTGCGCCGCATCCCGCACCCGCCGCGCCGGCTGCCGCTGCTCGGCGACATCCTGGGCGTGAACCCGCGCACCCCGCTCCAGGACTCGATGCGCCTCGCCGGGGAGCTGGGCCCGATCTTCCGGCGCAAGGCGTTCGGCAACGAGTTCGTGTTCGTGTGCGGTGCCGCGCTGGCCGCCGACATGGCCGACGAGTCCCGGTTCGCCAAGCACGTGGGCCTCGGGGTCGCCAATCTCCGCCCGATCGCCGGGGACGGCCTGTTCACCGCGTACAACCACGAGCCGAACTGGCAGCTGGCGCACGACGTCCTGGCCCCCGGTTTCAGCCGGGAGGCCATGGAGGGCTACCACGCGATGATGCTGTCGGTGGCCGGGCGGCTGACCGACCACTGGGACCGGGAGCAGGCGGCCGGCCGCTGGGTGGACGTGCCCGGGGACATGACCAAGCTGACCCTGGAGACGATCGCCCGGACCGGCTTCGGGCACGACTTCGGGTCGTTCGAGCGGGACCGGCCGCACCCCTTCGTGACCGCGATGATCGGCACCCTCACCTACGCGCAGCGCCTCAACAGCGTGCCCTCGCCGCTGGCGCCGCTGATGCTGCGGCAGGCGTCCCGGCGCAACACCGCCGACATCGACTACATCAACCGCACGGTCGACGACCTGGTCGCCGAGCGGCGCCGGACCGGCCGCGGGGAGGGCGACCTGCTCGACCGGATGCTGGAGACGGCCCACCCGGAGACCGGGGAGCGGCTCTCCGCCGAGAACGTACGGCGGCAGGTGATCACCTTCCTGGTGGCCGGCCACGAGACCACCTCCGGCGCGCTCTCCTTCGCCCTGCACTTCCTCTCCCGGCACCCGGAGATCGCCGCCCGGGCCGCCGCCGAGGTGGACCGCGTCTGGGGCGACACACCCGCGCCGGGCTACGAGCAGGTGGCCAAACTGCGGTATGTGCGCCGGGTCCTCGACGAGTCGCTCCGGCTGTGGCCCACCGCCCCGGCCTTCGCCCGCGAGGCCGTCGAGGACACCGTGCTGGGCGGGGAGCATCCGATGCGCCGGGGCGGCTGGGCGCTGGTCCTGACGCCGATGCTGCACCGGGACCCCGAGGTGTGGGGCCCGGACGCCGAGAGCTTCGACCCGGACCGGTTCGAGGCGAAGGCCGCGCGCGGCCGGGCCCCGCACACCTTCAAGCCGTTCGGCACGGGCGCCCGGGCCTGCATCGGCCGCCAGTTCGCCCTGCACGAGGCCACCTTGGTGCTGGGCCTGCTGCTGCGCCGCTACGACTTCGGGGCCGACCCGGACTACCGCCTCCGGGTCACCGAGCGGCTGACGATCATGCCGGAGAACCTGCGGCTGCGGCTGGACCGGCGCAGCCCCGCCCCGGCGCCGGTGACCGTGCCGGACACGCCCGTCTCAGAGGGCGGCGGCTGCCCAGTGCACGGGGTGGGTGACTGAGCCCGGCAGCCGGGTACCGGCGCCGCCCCGGGCCGCGTCGACCTGCGGCTGGGTCAGGAAGAGGGCGCCCGTGAGGTCCGCGTCGGTGAGGTCGGCGTCCCGCAGGTCGGCGCCGATCAGATCCGTGTCCCGCAGGTCGGCGCCGGTGAGGTCGGCGGCGATCAGGTAGGCCCCGCGCAGGCTCGCGCCCCGCAGGTCGGCGCCCCGCAGCCGGGCACCCATCAGATCCGCGCCCCGGCGGTCCTTCTTCCGGCCGCGCACCCCCGCCCGGGCCAGCTCACTGGTCCGCAGCAGCAGCACGTTGACCGTCTGCCGGTGGGCGGCCACGTCCAGGGCGACGAGTTCCCCGGGCGTCCGCCGGGTGAGTTCCTCCGTCGTCTCCAGCAGCGTCCTCAGCTCGGCGTGGACGGGGCGGGCGGCGGGCAGGCCCAGGGCCTCCGTCAGGTACCAGAGCAGTTCGTGCAGCTGGCGGACGACCGGGAAGACGTCGAACATCCGGCGGGCGTCCTCCCCGGACCCGGTCCGCCAGTCCCGGCCGCCGAAGGTCACCTGGGAGACCTGCTGCCCGGCGCCGAAGCAGTCGTAGACCGTGCAGCCGCTGAACCCCCGCTGCCGCAGCTCGGTGTGGATGCCGCAGCGGTGGTCGCCGCCGAGGTTCCGGCAGGGCTGCCCGGCGGGCTTGCTGACCGCGAAGTCGGCCGAGGCGGTGAACGGCAGGGCGACACAGCAGAGGCCGAAGCAGCGGGCGCAGTCCCCGCGCAGCCGGGCCCGTCCGGATATCTGTTCTGGCATCCGTCCACCCTACTGACCTGCGAGGACTTCCTCGTCCGCATTTCTGAGCCGGACCGCGTCCGCGCCCGGCGGTCGGCCGAACTGCCGCCGGTACTCACGGCTGAACTGGGAGGCGCTGTCGTAGCCGACCGCGTAGCCGACGTCGGCCACGTCGTCGGTGCTGCTCATCAGCCGCAGCCGGGCCTCCTGGAGGCGGATGTGCTTCTGGTACTGGATCGGGGTCAGCGCGGTGACCGCCCGGAAGTGCCGGTGGAACGGGGACGCGCTCATGCCCGAGAGCCGGGCCAGCTCCTCGACGCGCAGCGGCTCGGTGTAGTGGTCGCGGATGAAGCGGATCGCCCGGCTGATCTGGGTGAGGCGGCTGTCGGCGAGCCCGATCTGCCGCACCAGCGGCCCCTGCGCGCCGGTGACCAGCCGCCACAGGATCTCCCGCTCGATCATCGGGGCGAGGACCGGGATGTCGGCGGGCCGGTCGAGCAGCCGGACCATCCGGACCACGGCGTCCACCAGGTCGGCGCCGGCCTCGCCGACCGCGAGCGCGGGCAGGTCGTCCGTACGGCGGCGGGCGGCGCCGGCCTGCGGGTCGATGCCGGACTCCAGGAGCAGCGCGGCCAGCCGGGCGGGCCGCAGGCGCAGCCCGAACCCCAGGAAGGGCTCCTCGGGGGTGGCCCGGGTGCAGTGCCCGGAGACCGGCAGATCGACCGAGACGACGAGGTACTGGCCGGCTTCGTAGTCGTAGATCCGGCCGCCGAGCGTCAGCCGTTTGGCGCCCTGGGCGGGCAGTGCGAACACGGGGTCGGTGATGCCGGAGCGGGGTCCGGTGGGCCGCTCGGCGCGGGTCAGCATGAGGCCGTCGATCGCGGGGACGGCATCGGCGCCGCGTAGGGCGTGCCGGTCGATCAGGGTGCGCAGTTCGTCGAGGGACACGTTCGATTCAAACGCCGGCCGGGGACCGGGCGCAACACCCTCCCCGCGCACATCGACAGGATCGTGCAAGCGTGCGGTGCGATCGCCCTAACGTTCCCGCAGCTCAGGCTGGTTTGCTCGAAGAGACGGATTCCCCACGCATCTTCCACGGAGCATTCCATGGCACTCGACTCGTACGTCGGTCTCGGCCGGTCCGGACTCAAGGTCAGCCCCTTCTCCCTCGGCGCGATGAACTTCGGCGAGGACGGCGGCTTCGGCTGCTCGGTCGAGGAGTCGGAGAAGATCCTCCAGACCTATCTCGACCTCGGCGGCAACTTCGTCGACACCGCGAACTTCTACACCAACGGCCACTCGGAGGCGATCCTCGGCGACTTCCTCGCCGCCCGCCCCGGCCTGCGCGACCGGCTGGTGCTGGCCACCAAGTTCTTCGGCAACCTCCACCCCGGCGACCCCAACGGCGGCGGCGCCGGCCGCAAGGCGATCCTCGGCCAGCTGGAGGACTCGCTGCGCCGGCTGCGCACCGACCACATCGACCTGTACTGGCTGCACAACCACGACCGGTCCACGCCCGTCGAGGAGACCCTGCGCACCCTGGACGACCTGGTGACGGCCGGCAAGATCCGGTACGTCGGCTTCTCCGACACCCCGGCCTGGTTCACCGCCAAGGCGCACACCATGGCCCTGCTGCGCGGCTGGACGCCGGTGACCGCGCTGCAGATGGAGTACTCGCTGCTGGAGCGGACCATCGAGGGCGAGCTGATCCCGCTCGCCGAGGACGCGGGGATGGGCCTGCTGCCCTGGTCCCCGCTCAAGAACGGCTTCCTGTCCGGGAAGTACCGCCAGGGGCGGACCGCGCCGGCGGACGCGAAGCGGTCGGCCGTCCTCGGGCAGCCCACGGCCGAGCAGTTCACCGTGATCGAGGCGCTCGCCGGCGTCGCCGAGGAGGTCGGCGCGAGCCCGGCAGCCGTGGCCCTGTCCTGGGTCCAGAACCGGCCCGGCGTCACCTCCACCCTCATCGGCCCGCGCACCCTGGCCCACCTGGAGGCCAACGTGGCCGCCCTCGACGTGCGCCTGACGCCCGGACAGACGGCGCTGCTGGACGAGGTGTCGGCCCCCGCCCTCAACTTCCCGTACGACCTGAACCGGCGGGTCGGCGCGATGCTGAAGTACGCGGGGGCCACCGTCGACGGGGTGCCGAGCGCGGTGTATCCGCCGCTGCTGGCGAGCACGGCCCGCTACTGAGCCGGGGCCTGTTCGGGGTCCTCGTCGTCGGCCCGTACATGGGTGAGCTTGGCGGGGTTGGTGACGACGTAGACGCCGCGGACCCGGTCGCCGTCCGGGGTGAGGTCCATGACCATCACCGCGTACGGGGCGTCATCCGTGAACAGCACGGCCGCGTCGTCCCCGTTGACCCGGCGGTAGTGGACGTCCATGTCCCCGGTGCGCCGGGTGGCATAGCCGGCCAGCATGCGGGCGGCCTTCTCCCGGCCGTGGACCGGACGCAGCCCGGCCGCCTGCCGGGCGCCCCCGCCGTCGATCCAGACCGTCACGTCCGGGGCGAGGATCTCCATCAGCGCCCCGATGTCCCCGCCGAGGGCCGCCTCGACGAACCGCTCGGTGGCCTCCCGGCGGACCCGTGGATGGGCGCGGTAGCGGGGGCGGCGGGCGTGCACATGGGCGCGGGCCCGGTGGGCGAGCTGCCGTACGGAGGCGGGGGTCCGGTCGAGCATGCCGGCGATCTCGGTGTGCGGATAGCCGAACACCTCGTGCAGGACGAACACCGCCCGCTCCAGCGGGGTGAGGGTCTCCAGGACCACCAGCATCGCCAGCGAGACCGCGTCGCCCCGCACCGAGTGGTCGGCGCTGTCCGGGGCGAGCCCGGTGGTGGCCTCGGTGACCAGGGGCTCGGGCAGCCAGGGACCGACGTACGTCTCCCGGCGGGAGGCGATCACCGCCTGCCGGGCGAGCGCGTGGTTCACCGCGATGCGCACGAGGTAGGCGCGCGGGTTGTCGATCTCCGCCAGCGGCGCCCGGCGGTTCCTGCCGGACCAGGACAGCCAGGTCTCCTGGAGGACGTCCTCGGTGTCGGCGACGCTGCCGAGCATGTTGTAGACGACGGAGAACAGCAGTTCGCGGTGGTCGACGAAGTGCCGCGTCACGGCGGGCGCCGGCACGTCCTCGGGTTCGGCCGCCGCCGGGCTCACTTCCCGCCCCCGAACGCCTCTTTCCGGATGACCTGGAGGAGAGTCGGCACGCCGTGCGTGGTGCGGACGTCGACGAAGGCGCGCACATGACGGCCGTCGGTCGCCGTGCGCAGCAGCGCGTCGGCCAGGTCCGCGCGCGAGGTGAACCGGCCGGGCAGCCGAGAGGTGGCCGTCCGGTAGTCGCTGACGGCGTCCGTGTCGAAGAGACCCGCGGGCCGCAGGACCGTCCACTCGTGCTCGCTGTCCCGCACGATCTCCTCCATCCGCCGCATGTCCTCATACACGGTCCGCCCCATCGTGCGCGCGATGAGGGGTTCGAGCACCTTCCGGAAGAAGAACGTCTCGCCGGGGGCCGGCACCCCGAAGAGCACGGTCGAGGAGACACAGACCAGGCGCCGGACCCCGTGCTTCGTCATGGCCTGGGTGATGTGGGTGATGCCCTCGGAGTACACGGCGACGGGGTTACGGCCGTAGGGCACCCCCAGCACCGAGATCACCGCCTCCTGTCCGGCCACGGCCCGCGCCACCGCCTCGGGGTCGGACACGTCCGCGCCGACCACCCGCAACCGCGCGTCGCGCAGCGGGAATTCCTCGGGACGCCGGGTCACGGCGACCACCGAGTGCCCCTGGCCGACCGCCCGCGCGGCGACCCGCCGCCCGGTCGGCCCGTTCGCTCCGAACACCGCGAGCTTCATGTGCTTCCCCTCTCCTGCTCCTGCGGACGACCCCGCAGAAGGTGAGAGGGACCGCCGGCGCCGGATGTGACATCGGCTTCGCAGGACCCGGACCGGAAACTCACCGCTGAGTTTCCGGCCCTGTGGGGGTCCCCTCATCCAACGGAAAACAAGTTCGGCTACCACAGAGGCAGGAGCCCGTAGGACAGGAGACGGACCATGTGCAGGCATCAGCCCCCGTGCCCCGGCGCCGACCGCCCCGACAACCACACAGCCGTCATCGTCTCGGCCCATCCCGAACAGGGGTGGAGCCTGCTGTGCGACGGCACGATCGTGTTCGACGACACCGGTGAACTCCTGCCCGACGGCCGGACCGTGAGCCCGCACCGGCCCTCGGCCGCCGCCGTCTGACCGCCCGTCAGTACTCCGCGCCGGGAACGTCCAGGCGGTCGAGCCGCTCGGGGTCGGCGAGGATGTACATCTCGGAGATCCGGCCTCCGGCGACGGTGACCGCCATGACCGACAGCGGGCGTCCCTCGGGGGCGGTGACCATGCCGACGGTGCCGTTGACCAGCGCGAGCCTGGCCAGGTCGGCGAACTGCCGGAAGGTGAGCGCCTGTTCGGCGACGGCCTTGGCTCCGCGCACCACCTTGGAGGCGGCGGCGCCGCGCACCAGGGCGCCCGCGTCGACGCGCAGCACCACGTCCGGGTCGAGCAGGGCGACCAGCGCCTCGAAGTCGCCGCCCCGGGCGGCGGCCAGGAAGGCGCCGAGGACCTGGCGCTGCCGGCCCAGGTCCGGATCGGCCGACGGGGTGGCGCCCTGGACCCGGCGGCGGGCCCGGCTGGCCAGCTGGCGGGTCGCCGCCGTGCCGCGTTCCACGATCGGCGCGATGTCGTCGAAGGGCACGGCGAACAGGTCGTGCAGGACGAACGCCAGCCGCTCGGCGGGCTCCAGCGTCTCCAGCACGATCAGCAGGGCGAGACCGACGGAGTCGGCCTCCAGCACCTCCTGTTCGGGGTCGACGACCGACAGCGGGCGGATCACCGGGTCCGGGACGAACGTCTCGTCCATCGGCTGCTCGCGCCGCGCCGTACGGGAGCGCAGCATGTCGAGGCAGACCCGGCCGACGACCGTGGTCAGCCAGCCGCCGAGGTTCCTGATCCCGTCCGCGTCGGCACGCCCGAGCTTGAACCACGCCTCCTGGACGGCGTCCTCGGCCTCGGTGAGCGAGCCGAGCATCCGGTAGGCCACCGCGCGCAGCTGCCCGCGGTGCTCCTCGAAGCGCTCGGCGAGCAGTTCCGTGTCGTCCATTGTTTCCCCGTGTCCCCGTGTCCCCGTTTCCCCGTTTCCCCGTTTCCCCGCGCCAGCCGTCCACCCGACCGTCCGACCGCCCTGCCACCCTTTCATCGCGCCTGGCGGCAGGTCACGCCTCGTCGCGGGCGAGCGCCAGCAGCCGGTCGAGGACCCTCGGCGCGCCGACGCGCAGTCCGTCGTGCTCGAACTCGTCGGTGACCCAGGTGCGCAGGCCCCGGATGGCGCGGGCGGTGCGCAGGGAGTGCGCGGTGTCGACGTACATGTCGTCGTGGTAGACGGCGGCGGCGACCGGGACCTCGTTGGCGGCGAGGCGGGCCGGGTCGTACAGCGGCTGCCAGTCGGTGCGGGCGGCGAGCAGGTCGGCGGCCTCGCGCAGGGGGCGCAGGGCGGGGTCGGTGTCGAAGACCCAGGGGTGGACCGTCTCGCCGGTGAACAGCACCGGGGTGTCGCCCGCGAGCGCCTTGGCCGCGTCGAACTGCGGGAACTCGGCGCGCACCCGCTCGGCCGCCCAGGCGGTGGGGCGGCTGCCCTGGCCGTAGATGGGCTCGTGGACCAGGGCGTAGAGCGGGTTGCTCGCGTACGACAGCAGGCCCTGGACCTGTTCCTGGAAGGCGTCGGAGAGTTCGTGCCCGGCCGGGGTGCGGACGAAGGGGTCCTCCAGGAGGAAGTGCAGGCGGTGGCTGCCGTCGGCGGTGCCCAGCATCAGGCCGAGGGACTGGAAGGCCTCGACGGTGAGCCGGTAGCCGCCGGGGAGGAGCACCTCGCGGTCGAGGAGGTGCTCGGCGATCCGGCGGACCCGTTCGACGTCCATCGGATAGCGGTCGTAGTGCGCGGCGACCTTGCGCTCGATGCGCGGGTAGGCGGCGCGGTAGACGTCGTCGGCGTGGCCGTCCAGGGAGGGCAGGCCGCCGGTGATCACGGAGGTCTTCAGGCCCTCGGGGAAGAAGGACAGGTACGTCACCGTGCAGAAGCCGCCGAAGCTCTGGCCGAGGGTGGTCCAGGGGGCGCCGCCGGTGAGCTGGGAGCGGATCGCCTCGCAGTCCCGGACGATCGAGTCGGAGCGGAAGAGGGCCAGGTACGCGGCCTGGGCGGCCGGGCCGCCGCGCAGCGGGAGGGTCTGCCGGTTGACCGGGGTGGAGCGGCCGGTGCCGCGCTGGTCGAGGAGAAGGACGCGGTACTCCCGCAGGGCCCGGTCGAGCCAGGCCTGCCGTCCGACGAAACGATTCGCCCCGAAGCCGGGCCCGCCCTGCAGATACAGCAGCCAGGGCAGCTCCTGGTCCGCCTTGTCGCTCGCGACCGCCTCCCGGGCGTACAGCTCGATGGTCTCGCCGCCGGGGTCGGCGTGGTCCAGGGGGACGGTGAAGTGGCGGTCGGTGAGGACGACGCCGGGCTGGCGGTAGCTGAGGCTCAACGGTTCTCCCGGGACGGACGGACGGTCGCGACCCAGTTCAGCACACGTCAGGGGCCCGGTCGCGCCCGGGATCAAGAAATCGTTACTGAATCTCCGATCAGCGGGCGGCGAGGCTGGAGCGGCGCACCACCAGTTCCGGCTGGAGCACCACCCGGCGGTGCTCGTGCGCGGTCTTCCCCTCCCGGTCCTCGGTCTCCTCCAGCAGGAGGTCGGCGGCCATGGCGCCCATGGTGACGGCGGGCTGGCGTACGGAGGTGAGGGGGACGGCGGCCGCGGCGGCGAACTCGATGTCGTCGTAGCCGACGATCGCGAGGTCGTCCGGGACGACCACCCCGGCCGCGTACATGGCCTGCAGGACGCCGAGGGCGAGCAGGTCGTTGGCGCAGAAGACGGCGGTGGGCCGGTCGGCGAGGCCGAGCAGACGGGCGCCCGCGTCCCGGCCGGCGGCCACGTCGAGCCGCTCGGTGGGCAGCTCGCGCAGCGCGTCGGGGCCGAGGCCCGCCTCGGCGAGCGCGTTCAGCGCGCCGGTACGGCGGTCCCGGACCTGGTTGAGTCCCGGCGGCCCGCTGACGTACGCGATCGAGCGGTGGCCCGCGTCGACGAGATGGCGCACGGCCAGTGCCCCGCCCGCCACGTCGTCGACGCTGACCGAGCACTCGGTGGTGCCCTCCGCGACCCGGTCGACCAGCACGAAGGGGATGCCGTGCCGGCGGAAGGTCTCGATGTTGCGGCCGGTGGCGTCGGCCGGGGTGAGCAGCACGCCGCGCACCCGCTGCTCGGCGAAGAGCGAGAGGTACTCGGCCTCCTCGCCGGCGTTCTGCGCGCTGTTGCAGACCATCACGCCGAGCCCGGCGTCCCGCGCCGCCCGCTCGGCGCCCCGGGCCACGTCCACGAAGAAGGGGTTGCCCATGTCGAGGACGAGCAGGCCCATGATCCGGCTGCGGCCCGCGCGCAGCTGGCGCGCGGACTCGCTGCGGACGTAGCCGAGCCGGTCGATCGCCGACTGCACCCGCGCCCGGGTCTCGCCCGCGACGGTGTCCGGGCGGTTGATGACGTTGGAGACCGTGCCGACCGAGACTCCGGCGGCGCGGGCGACGTCCTTGATACCCACCGACTGGGCCATCGGGCGAGACCTCCAGGGAACATGGGCGGCACCTTCACCGCACGGAAGGGCACACCGGGAAGGGCTTCACATTACGACATGACTCGCACACCAGGGCGGGTCAGCCGGGCAGCGCGAAGTCGACGACATGGAGCGCGGAGGGCGTCGTACCGCTCGACGTCTCCTGGTACAGGAACGACAGCACGTTGTCCGCCTTCACCCGCATCTCGTCGATCACCACCTCGCCGAAGGCGTTCAGGTCACCGCCGTCGTACAACAGCGCCCAGTCGGTGTACCCGGAGGACTTCGACGCGCCGGCGATCCGGCCGTAGGGGAAGACCGCGTAGGCGTTGTCGTACTTGTCCAGGACCAGCTTGGTGCGCTGGCTGGAGTTCAGCACGACGGGGATCTCGGTCTTCTGCCAGGTGCCGGAGGAGTTCTTGCGGACGTGGAAGGCGCGGCCGTTGGCGGTGCGGTCGCTGACGTAGTTCGTGGTGCACTGGCCGAAGCGGCCGGGGACATAGCTGATGATCGCGTGCGGGAGGCCGGTGGAGTCGGTCCACTGGCTCTCCTGGTTCATCAGGGAGTGGTCGGGGTTGAGCGAGTCGACGACCAGTCCGGAGTCGGTGACGGCGACGGTGTCCGAGGTGCCGGTGGTGGCGACCAGGGCGCCCGCGTCGCTCAGCCAGGTGCGGCCGCGGTCGGTGGAGTAGACGTAACCGGTGTCGTGGTTGGTGATGCCCCCGCTGTTGCACATCACTGCGGCCGACTGCTCGCGCCAGGTGAAGAAGGCGTGCAGCCGTCCGTTGACGTCGTAGTCGATGCCGTGCAGATACATGTTCCGGGCCGTGCTGGAACCGTGCGAGCTGGTGTACGTCCCCGTCGAGCTGGTCCACTCCCCCAGCGCGGTCCAGCTCGAACCGTCGTACTCCGCCAGGGCGTTGCGGCCGTTCCCGGAGATCCCCACCCGGTAGCTCAGCTGGAGCTTGCCCTCGGGCGTGGAGACGAACTGCGGGTAGGTGAACTGCGAGGTGAGCGACACGCCGTCGAGGGAGGTCTGTACGGCGCCGAAGACGGCCGAGGTCCACGCGGTGGTACCGGGGTTGTCGAGCAGCCCGGCGACCGACTTCACGTAGAAGAAGCCGTCGCTGTGCGAGTCCATGTTGAGGTGGAGCCGCCCGTCGACCTTCGAGACGCCCATCGAGATGACGTTGTGCGAGTCGCTGGACTTGAGCTGGTGGGAGAGGGTGACGGTGGACCACGTCGACCCGCCGAGCACCCGGCGCCCGACGACCGCGTAGCCGGTCGAGGTGTACCAGCCGGCGTACTGGTAGCCCTTGTACGTGAACAGGCCGTTCTTCTGGAAGGAGTTGTTGTTGACCAGGCCGTCGTAGGAGACGAAGAAGATCGCCTGGGCGTCGAGTCGCGTGCTCTGCTGCTGGTTCACCGACGGTCCGGGGTCGGCCGCGCGGGCGGTGCCGGCGGCGAGGGCGGGAGTGGCCACGGCTCCGAGGAGGGCGGCTCCGAGCACGGTACGTCTTTTCACGAGCGGCTCCTGAGGGGACGGGGTGCGTCAGGCGAGGTGGAACACTTCGGTGAGCGGTTTCATCGCCTCGTCGGGACGGGCGCCGTCGAGGGATTCGAAGAAGGGGCCCATCTCGGCCTGCCAGCGGGCGTTGACGTCGGTGGCCTCCATGCCGGCGAGGGCGGCCGCGAAGTCCTCGGTCTCCAGATAACCCACCAGCAGGCCGTCGTCGCGCAGGAAGAGCGAGTAGTTGTGCCAGCCGGTGGCGGAGAGCGCCTCGCGCATCTCCGGCCACACGGCGGCGTGTCGTTCGCGGTACTCGGCGAGGCGGTCCTGCCGGACCTTGAGAAGGAAACAGACGCGCTGCATGAAGTACCGCTCTCCTTCTGGAAGTCGAATGCTCTAGAAGTTGAACTGGTCGATGTTCTTCGCGTTGAACACGGTCGGCTTGCCGAGGTTGATCACGCCGTCCTTGCCGATGGTGTACGTCGTGTCGCCGGCCTTGAAGGTCTCGCCCTCCTTGCCGGTGATCTGCCCGGAGACCAGGGCGACGGCGGTGCGGGCGGCGAGGTCGCCGAGCTTGGCCGGGTCCCACAGCTCGAAGGCGTCGACGGTGCCGTTCTTCACGTACTGGCGCATGTCGTTCGGCGTGCCCAGACCGGTCAGCTTGACCTTGCCCTTGTACTTCGACCCCGACAGGTACTGGGCGGCGGCCTTGATGCCCACCGTGGTCGGGGAGATGATCCCCTTCAGGTTCGGGTACTGCTGGAGCAGGCCCTGGGTCTGCTGGAAGGACTGCTGGGCGTCGTCGTTGCCGTAGGCGATCTTGACCAGCTTGACGTTCTTGTACTTCGGGTCCTTCAGCTCGTCCTTCATGAAGCCGATCCAGGTGTTCTGGTTCGTCGCGGTCTGCGCAGCGCTCAGGATCGCGATCTCGCCCTTGTACCCGATCTGCTCGGCGAGCAGCTGCACCTCGGTACGGCCGAGGTCCTCGGCGCTGGCCTGCGAGACGAAGGCGTTGCGGCAGCCGGCGTTGGTGTCGGAGTCGTAGGTGACGACCTTGATGCCGTTGCTCATGGCCTGCTTGAGCCCGGTGCACAGCGCGCCGGGGTCCTGCGCCGACACGGCCATGGCGTCGACCTGCTGCTGGACGAGGGTGTTGACGTAGCTGACCTGGCCGGAGGTGTCGGTCGCACTGGACGGCCCGACCTCCTTGTACTTGCTGCCCAGCTCGGTGAGCGCCTTCTCGCCGCCCTTGTCCGCGGAGGTGAAGTACGGGTTGTTGACCTGCTTGGGCAGGAACCCGACGGTCAGCCCCTTCTTCAGGGCCGCGTTCGGGTCGGCCTTGGCGGTCGAGGTGGCCGCCGACGACTCGTCACTGCTGGAGTTGTTCTTGGTCGTACCACCACAGGCGGTGGCGGCGAGAGCGAGGGAGGAGACAGCGGCGACGGCAACGCAGACACGCCGCAGGGACGACTTACGCATGACGGTTCCTTTGAGAGAAAGGGTCGTGGAACGCGCCCCTTGGGGGCGCGGGGAACTGCGCGACCAGCCACACACGGCCCGCAGTGTTCAGACGGCCTTGGCAGCCCTCTGCCGAGCCAACGAGATCTGACGAGCGACCTTGGGCCCCAGCACCGAGACGACAAGCAACACACCGGTCACGACGATCTGCGACTGCGCGGACACATTCAGCAGACTCATCACGTTCTGGAGCGCCCCCAGCAGGAACACCCCCGCGATCGCCCCACCGAGCGTGCCCTTACCACCGTCGAAGTCGATGCCACCGAGCAACACCGCGGCCACGACGCTCAGTTCGAGCCCCGTCGCGTTGTCGTACCGCGCACTCGCGTAGTGAAGAGCCCAGAACACCCCCGTCAGTGAGGCCATGAACCCCGTGGCGACGAACAGGATCAGCTTGTTGCGCTTGACGCGGATCCCCGCGAACCGCGCCGCCTCCTCACTCGCCCCGACCGCGAACAGCGACCGCCCGAACGGCGTGGCGTGGAGCACCACCACGGCGATCGCCAGCAGCACCAGGAACGGCAGGAAGGCCCGCGGCAGAAACGTGTCGCCGAGCCGCCCGGCCGCGAAGTTCAGGTACTGCGCCGGGAAGTCGGTCACCGCGTCCGAGCCGAGCACGATCTGCGCGATGCCCCGGTAGGCCGCCAGCGTGCCGATGGTGACGGCGAGGGACGGCAGCCCCAGCCGGGTCACGAGCAGGCCGTTGACCAGCCCGCAGACGACCCCGAGGAGCAGGCACAGCGGGATGATCGTCTCGATGGCCATGCCCTCGTTCCAGAGCTTGCCCATGACCGCGCCCGAGAGCCCGGCGGTCGAGGCGACCGACAGGTCGATCTCCCCCGCGACGACCAGCAGGGTCATCGGCAGCGCGATCAACGCGATCGGAAGGGTGTTGCCGATCAGGAAGGACAGGTTGAGGGAGTTCCCGAAGCCGTCCACGGAGCCGAACGACACCAGCAGCAGGATCACCAGCAGAGCACCGACGACGGTGTCCCAGCGGACCGCACGGGTCAAGGACTCAGGCATGGTTCGCGTTCTCCTTGCTGACGGCAGTCCTCTTCAGGGCCGACTTCTTCTTCAGCGCGGCCGCCACCCGCAGCGCGACGACCCGGTCGACGGCGATGGCGAGCAGCAGCAGGAAGCCGTTGATGGCGAGGACCCACACGGAGCTGACCCCGAGGGCGGGCAGCACGCTGTTGACGGAGGTCAGCAGCAGCGCGCCCAGCGCGGCGCCGTACACGCTGCCGGAGCCGCCCGTGAAGACCACGCCGCCGACCACCACGGCGCTCACGACGGTGAGTTCGTAGCCGTTGCCGGTGCCCGAGTCGACGTTCCCGAACCGGGCGAGGTACATGGCGCCGGCGAGTCCGGCGAGGGCGCCGCAGAAGGTGTACGCGGTGAGGATCCGCTTGCGGACCGGGATGCCGGCCAGCCGGGCGGCCTCGGGGTTGGAGCCCAGCGCGTACAACTCCCGCCCGCTGCCGAAGTGTTTGAGGTAGTAGGCGGTGGCGACCAGGACCGCGAGGGCGATCAGCGCCAGCCAGGGGATCGCCGCCAGTCCGCCGGAGCCGAAGTCGACGAAGGAGCCGGGGAGGTCGGCCGCCGTGATCTGCCGGGAGCCGACCCAGATGGAGTCGACGCCCCGGATGATGTACAGCGTGCCGAGGGTGACCACCAGCGCGGGCACCTGACCGAGGCTGACCAGCAGGCCGTTGAGCAGTCCGCAGCCGATGCCGAGGAGGACGGCCAGGACGATGGCGACGGCCGGGTTGCCGCCGCCGTGCAGATAGTCGCCGGCGGCGAAGGCGGTGATGCCGAGGGTGGAGCCGACGGACAGGTCGACGTTCCTGGTGATCACCACCAGGGACTGGCCGGTGGCGACCAGCACCAGGATGGTCGCGTTGAGCAGCAGGTCCTTGATGCCCTGCTCGGAGAGGAACTCGCTGTTGCCGGCCTGGGTGACGGCGATCATCACCAGGAAGACGACCAGGATGGCGAGTTCGCGCATCTTGAAGACGCGGTCGACGAGCCGGGTCCCGCTGGACTCGGGCGCCTCGGCGACGGGGGTCGGTTCGGAGGTGGTCACCGTCATGCGGCGGCCCTCCCCGTGGCTGCGGCCATCACGGTTTCCTCGGTGGCGTCGGAGCGCGGGATCTCGGCGGTGATCCGGCCCTCGTGCATCACCAGCACGCGGTCGGCCATGCCGAGGATCTCGGGCAGGTCGGAGGAGATCATCAGGACCGCGACCCCGTCGGCGGCCAACTCGCCGAGCAGGCGGTGCACTTCGGCCTTGGTGCCGACGTCGATGCCCCGGGTCGGCTCGTCGACGATCAGCACCTTCGGTCCGGTCGCCAGCCATTTGGCGAGGACGACCTTCTGCTGGTTGCCCCCGGACAGGGTGGAGACGGCGTCGGCGATCCGGGCGTACTTCACCTGGAGCCGGACGGCCCAGTCGAGGGAGCGGCTGCGTTCGGCGCCCCGGTCGACGAGGCCCGCCTTCACGGTCGTACGCAGTCCGGTCAGGCCGATGTTCCGCTCGATGGACATGTCCATCACCAGGCCCTGGGCGCGCCGGTCCTCGGGGACGAGGGCGAGGCCCGCGTTCATCGCGACGGAGGGCGCGCCGTTGGTCAGCTTCCGTCCCCTGACCTCGACTTCGCCCGCGTCCCAGCGGTCGACGCCGAACACGGCCCGGGCGACCTCGGTGCGGCCGGCGCCGACCAGTCCGGCGAGGCCGACGATCTCGCCGGAGCGCACCTCGAAGGAGACGTCGGTGAAGACGCCCTCCCGGGTCAGCCGTCGTACGCTCAGGGCGACTTCGCCGGCGCGGACGTCCTGCTTGGGGTACAGCTCGTCGAGGTCCCGGCCGACCATCCGGCGTACCAGGTCGTCCTCGGTCATGCCGTCGACGGGTTCGCTGGCGATCCAGGCGCCGTCCCGGAGGGTGGTGACGCGCCGGCAGATCTGGAAGATCTCCTCCAGCCGGTGCGAGATGAACAGTACGGCGGCGCCCTGGTCGCGCAGGGTGCGCACGACGCCGAAGAGACGGGCGACCTCGCTGCCGGTGAGGGCGGCCGTGGGCTCGTCCATGATCAGGACCCGGGCGTCGAAGGAGAGCGCCTTGGCGATCTCGACGATCTGCTGGTCGGCGATGGACAGGCCGCGGGCGGGGCGGTCGGGGTCGAGGGCGACGCCGAGCCGCTTCATCAGGTCGGCGGTGGCCGCGCGGGTGGCCTTGTGGTCGATCCGGCCAAGGGCCCGCCGGGGCTGGCGGCCCATGAAGATGTTCTCGGCGATCGAGAGGTCGGGGAAGAGCGTGGGTTCCTGGTAGATCACGGCGATTCCGGCGTCGCGGGCGTCGCCGGGGCCGTGGAAGACGACGGGTTCGCCGTCGAGCAGCACCCGGCCGGCGTCCGGCCGGTGCACTCCGGCGAGGGTCTTGATCAGCGTCGACTTGCCCGCGCCGTTCTCCCCGGCGAGGGCGTGCACCTCGCCGGGGAACAGCTCCAGGGAGACGTCCCGCAGGGCGCGGACGGCCCCGAAGGACTTGGAGACGTCCTTCAGCGCCAGCACCGGGGCCGGTCCCGTGTCGGACGGGTGGGTCATGAGGGCTCCTCGACGACTCCGGCGAGACGGTACGCACCCGGCTCCACGGCGTCGTGAAAGGTTTCAACTGGATTGCCGGGACCGTAGGCACCACGGGCATGTCACGTCAATGGGTCCGTGTCGAAAAAATTTCGATAGCCGAAGGTCACGGCGGAGTCACGGACAACGGGATTGGCCGGAGAGCTTGACACCCCTGCGAGGCGCTCGTACTTTGCCGTTCTGAATCGTTTCATCATTCACCTCAGGAGCCCCTAAGTGACCGACCTCGCCGCGGTGAAGGCCGCGCTGAAGACCCAGGCCGTCGAGACGCCGTCGTGGGCGTACGGAAACTCGGGGACCCGTTTCAAGGTGTTCGCCCAGCAGGGCGTGCCGCGCACGCCGAAGGAGAAGCTCGACGACGCGGCGCAGGTCCACGCGGTGACCGGGGTCGCGCCGACGGTGGCGCTGCACATCCCCTGGGACAAGATGGACGGCTCCGACGGATACGCCGACCTGGCCAAGCACGCCGAGGAGCGCGGGCTGAAGCTGGGGGCGATCAACTCCAACACCTTCCAGGACGACGACTACAAGCTGGGCAGCATCTGCCACCCGGACGCGGCGGTGCGCCGCAAGGCCGTCGGCCATCTGCTGGAATGCGTCGACATCATGGACGCGACGGGGTCGCGCGACCTGAAGCTGTGGTTCGCGGACGGCACCAACTATCCGGGGCAGGACGACATCCGGGGGCGCCAGGACCGGCTGGCCGAGGGGCTGGCCGAGGTGTACGCGCGGCTGGGCGAGGGGCAGCGGATGCTGCTGGAGTACAAGCTCTTCGAGCCGTCCTTCTATACGACGGACGTGCCGGACTGGGGGACGGCCTACGCCCACTGTCTGAAGCTGGGGCCGAAGGCGCAGGTCGTGGTCGACACGGGCCACCACGCGCCGGGTACCAACATCGAGTTCATCGTCGCCACGCTGCTGCGGGAGGGGAAGCTCGGCGGGTTCGACTTCAACTCGCGGTTCTACGCGGACGACGACCTCATGGTCGGGGCCGCGGATCCGTTCCAGCTGTTCCGGATCATGTGCGAGGTGGTGCGCGGGGGCGGGCTCACGGCCGAGGTGGCCTTCATGCTCGACCAGTGCCACAACATCGAGGCGAAGATCCCGGCGATCATCCGGTCGGTGATGAATGTGCAGGAGGCCACGGCGAAGGCGTTGCTGGTGGACCGGGTGGCGCTGGGGGCGGCGCAGGTCGCGGGGGATGTGCTCGCCGCCAACGCCGTCCTGATGGATGCGTACGACACGGATGTGCGGCCGTTGCTGCGGGAGGTTCGGGAGGAGATGGGGTTGGATGCGGAGCCGCTTGCCGCGTACCGCCGGTCGGGGTGGGCCGAGAAGATTGTTGCTGAGCGGGTGGGAGGGCAGCAGGCGGGGTGGGGTGCGTAAGCGTCTGCGTTGAGCTGTCTCGTCGCGGAGTGCGGGCCCGTTGTGGCTGGTCGCGCAGTTCCTCGCGCCCCTAGGGAATGCAGTCACCCTCGTTCGAAAAGTAAGGAATCTCGATGTCCACCCATCCCGAAGCCGCCGCTCTCCTCTCCCGGTCCCATCGGCTCGGTGCTGATCCCCGTAATACGAACTACGCCGGCGGGAACACGTCCGCGAAGGGCACCGACACCGACCCTGTCACCGGGGGTGATGTCGAGCTGATGTGGGTGAAGGGGTCGGGTGGGGACCTCGGCACGCTCACCGAGGGCGGGCTCGCCGTGCTGCGGCTCGACCGGCTCCGTGCGCTCGCGGATGTCTACCCGGGGGTGGACCGCGAGGACGAGATGGTCGCCGCCTTCGACTACTGCCTGCACGGCAAGGGCGGGGCGGCTCCGTCGATCGACACCGCGATGCACGGGCTGGTGGACGCGCCGCACGTCGATCATCTGCACCCGGACTCCGGGATCGCGCTGGCGTGTGCGGCGGACGGGGAGAAGCTGACCGCCGAGTGTTTCGGGGACAGCGTGGTGTGGGTGCCGTGGCGGCGGCCGGGGTTCCAGCTGGGGCTGGACATCGCGGCCGTCAAGGCGGCCAACCCGCGGGCGATCGGCTGCGTCCTCGGCGGGCACGGGATCACCGCGTGGGGCGACAGCTCCGAGGAGTGCGAGCGGAACTCGCTGTACATCATCCGTACCGCCGAGGCGTTTCTGGCCGAGCGGGGCAGGGCGGAGCCGTTCGGGCCCGTCGTCGAGGGGTACGGCGCGCTGCCGGAGGCCGAGCGGCGGGAGCGGGCGGCGGCGCTCGCGCCGTACGTGCGGGCGGTCGCTTCCCAGGACCGGGCACAGGTCGGGCACTTCACCGACGCCGAGGTGGTACTGGACTTCCTGGCCCGGGCGGAGCACCCGCGGCTCGCCGCGCTGGGCACCTCCTGCCCGGATCACTTCCTGCGGACGAAGGTACGGCCGCTGGTGCTCGACCTGCCGCCGGCCGCGCCCCTCGACGAGGCGATCGCGCGGCTGAAGGAGCTGCACGCCGTGTACCGGGAGGAGTACGCCGCCTATTACGAGCGGCACGCCCTGCCCGACTCCCCCGCGATGCGCGGGGCCGACCCGGCGATCGTGCTGGTGCCCGGGGTCGGCATGTTCAGCTTCGGCAAGGACAAGCAGACCGCGCGGGTGGCCGGTGAGTTCTACGTCAACGCCATCAACGTGATGCGCGGGGCGGAAGCCGTGTCGACGTACGCGCCGATCGAGGAGTCGGAGAAGTTCCGGATCGAGTACTGGGCGCTGGAGGAGGCCAAGCTGCGGCGGATGCCGAGGCCGAAGGCCCTGGCGACCCGGGTGGCGCTGGTGACGGGGGCCGGCAGCGGGATCGGGAAGGCCATCGCCCAGAGGCTGGTGGCCGAGGGAGCGTGTGTCGTCGTCGCCGATCTGAACGCCGACAGTGCGGCCGGGGTCGCCGAGGAGCTCGGCGGGCCGGACAGGGCCGTCGCGGTCACTGTGGACGTGACGGACGAGGAGCAGATCGCCGCCGCGTTCCGGGCCGGTGTGCTGGCCTTCGGCGGGGTCGACCTCGTCGTCAACAACGCGGGGATCTCCATCTCCAAGCCGCTGCTGGAGACGTCGGCGAAGGACTGGGACCTTCAGCACGACATCATGGCCCGTGGTTCCTTCCTGGTGTCGCGGGAGGCGGCCCGGGTGATGATCGGGCAGGGGCTGGGCGGGGACATCGTCTACATCGCCTCGAAGAACGCGGTGTTCGCCGGGCCCAACAACATCGCCTACTCCGCGACGAAGGCGGACCAGGCTCATCAGGTGCGGCTGCTGGCCGCCGAGTTGGGTGAGCACGGCATTCGCGTCAACGGGGTCAACCCGGACGGTGTGGTGCGCGGGTCGGGGATCTTCGCCGCGGGGTGGGGTGCCCAGCGGGCCGCCGTGTACGGGGTGGAGGAGTCGAAGCTGGGCGAGTTCTACGCGCAGCGGACCATCCTCAAGCGCGAGGTGCTGCCCGAGCATGTGGCGAACGCCGTGTTCGCGCTGACGGGCGGGGAACTCACCCACACCACCGGGCTGCATGTCCCCGTCGACGCGGGTGTGGCGGCCGCGTTCCTGCGATGAGCGCCGTCAGGTCCTGTGCCGCGGTCGACCTGGGCGCGTCCAGTGGGCGGGTCATGGTCGGCCGGGTGGGTCCGGACTCGCTGGAGCTGACGGAGGCGCACCGGTTCGTGAACCGGCCGGTGCGGGTGCCGGAGGGGCTGCGGTGGGACGTGCTCGCCCTGTACGCGGGGGTGTTGGAGGGGCTGCGGGCGGCAGGCCGGGTGGACTCGGTCGGGCTCGACAGCTGGGCCGTGGACTACGGGCTGCTGGACGCCGACGGGGCGCTGCTCGGCAACCCGGTGCACTACCGGGACGCCCGGACGGAGGGCGTCGCCGAGAAGGTGTGGGCCACCCTGCCGGCGGCGGAGCTGTACAGCCGGACGGGGCTGCAGTACGCGCCGTTCAACACCCTGTACCAGCTGGTGGCGGCCCGGTCGAGTGCCCAGCTCGCGCGGGCCGAGCGGCTGTTGCTCATCCCCGACCTGCTGTCGTACTGGCTGACCGGCGAGCAGGGCACCGAGCTGACCAACGCCTCCACCACCCAACTGATCGATCCCCGGACCCGCGACTGGTCCCACGAGGTCGCGGACCGGGTGGGCATCGACCTGGGGCTGTTCGCGCCGCTGCGGCGGCCCGGGGACCCGGCCGGGGTGCTGCGGCCGGAGGTCCTGGAGGAGACGGGGCTGACCGGGCCGGTGCCGGTGACCGCGGTCGGCTCGCACGACACCGCGTCGGCGGTGGCCGCCGTCCCGGCGACGGGCGAGCGGTTCGCCTACATCTGCACCGGCACCTGGTCGCTGGCCGGGCTAGAACTGGCCGCGCCCGTACTGACCGAGGAGAGCCGGGCCGCCAACTTCACCAACGAGCTGGGGCTCGACGGCACGGTCCGCTATCTGCGCAACATCATGGGGCTGTGGCTGCTGCAGGAGTGCGTACGGGCCTGGGGCGACCCGGATCTGGGCGGGCTGCTGCGGGAGGCGGCCACCGTGCCGGCACTGCGGTCGGTGGTGGACGCGGGGGACGCCGGGTTCCTGGCGCCCGGGCGGATGCCGGAGCGGATCGCCGAGGCCTGCCGGGCGTCCGGGCAGCCGGTGCCGCGGACGCCCGGTGAGACCACCCGGTGCATTCTCGACTCGCTGGCGCTGGCCCATCGGCGGGCGGTCGCCGAGGCGCAGCGGCTCGCCGACCATCCGGTGGACACGGTGTACGTGGTCGGCGGGGGCACCCGCAACGCGCTGCTGTGCCAGCTCACCGCCGACGCCTGCGGACTGCCGGTGGTGGCGGGTCCGACCGAGGCGGCGGCCCTCGGGAACGTGCTGGTCCAGGCCCGCGCCCAGGGTCTGGGCGGCGACCTCGCGGACCTGCGGCGGCTGCTCGTCCGCACCCAGCCGCTGACCCGGTACGCACCGCGCGGCGACACCGCCCGCTGGGCGGCGGCCGAGGCCCGGCTCGCCGCGCGGTGAGCCGGTCTCCCCTTGCTCGCGTCGGCCCATTACTCTGCACTCATCCGATGATCGACCCCTAGGAGCCGCGATGCGTGTCGCTCTCTTCCTGACCTGCGTCAACGACACGCTGTATCCGGACACCGGCCGTGCCGTGGTGAAACTCCTGACCAGGCTGGGCGTCGAGGTCGATTTCCCGATGGCGCAGACCTGCTGCGGGCAGGCCCACTACAACACCGGCTACCGTCATGAGGCGGAGCCGCTGGCCCGGCATTTCTCCGAT
This sequence comes from Streptomyces sp. NPDC090088, assembly GCF_044747345.1. Taxonomy (NCBI): domain Bacteria; kingdom Bacillati; phylum Actinomycetota; class Actinomycetes; order Kitasatosporales; family Streptomycetaceae; genus Streptomyces; species Streptomyces sp. NPDC090088. Next base: position 388,230 of record NZ_JBIVDZ010000004.1, read on the forward strand.
GTCTTCGGGGAGTACGAGGCGATCGTGACCCCCTCCGGGTCGTGCGGGGCGATGGTGCGGGAGCTGTATCCGAGGATGGGCGAGCGGGCCCGTGCGGAGGGGCGCGGGGGCGGGCTCGCGAGTGCGCTGGCGCCGGTGGTGCCGAAGACGTACGAGCTGACGGAGTTCCTGGTGGATGTGCTGGGGGTGACCGATGTCGGGGCCTACTACCCGCACCATGTGACATACCACCCGACCTGTCACGGCCTGCGGAGCCTCGGCCTCGGCGAGCGGCCCCGCCGGCTGCTCCAGGCCGTCAAGGGGCTGGAGTTGGTGGAGCTGCCGGGCGCGGAGGAGTGCTGTGGGTTCGGCGGCACGTTCGCGGTGAAGAACTCCGACGTCTCGGCGGCGATGGGCGCCGACAAGGTGCGCAACGCCGAGTCGACGGGCGCCGAGGTGCTGTGCGCGGCCGACAACTCCTGTCTGATGCACCTCGGCGGCACCATGACCCGGCTCGGCACCGCGATGCGGCCGGTGCACATCGCGGAGATCCTGGCGAGCACCGAGGAGGAGCCAGCCGTATGAGCGGAACGTTCGTAGGGATGCCTGTGTTTCCCCCACCCACCCACCCAGCCTTTCCGAAGGCCGCGCACGAGGCGGTCAACAATCCCACCCTGCGCGGGAACCTGCGCCATGCCACGCACACCATCCGGGCCAAGCGGGCCAGGGCGGTCGCCGAGGTGTCCGACTGGGCGGCGCTGCGCGAGGCGGGCAAGCGGATCAAGGACCACACGCTCCGTCATCTCGACCGGTATCTGGTGCAGTTGGAGAAGTCGGTGACGGCGGCCGGCGGTACGGTCCACTGGGCGGCGGACGCCGAGGAGGCCAACCGGATCGTCGCCGACCTGGTCAGGGCGACCGGCGAGACGGAGGTCGTCAAGGTCAAGTCGATGGCCACGCAGGAGATCGGGCTCAACGAGGCTCTGGAGGCCGAGGGCATCCGGGCCTACGAGACCGATCTCGCCGAGCTGATCGTGCAGTTGGGCCATGACCGGCCCTCGCACATCCTCGTCCCCGCGATCCATCGCAACCGGGGGGAGATCAGGGACATCTTCCGGCGTGAGATGGGGGCGTGGGGGCGCCCGGCGCCCGAGGGGCTGACCGACACACCCGCCGAACTCGCCGAGGCGGCCCGGCTCCATCTCCGGGAGAAGTTCCTGCGCGCCAAGGTCGGTGTCTCGGGCGCCAACTTCATGGTCGCCGAGACCGGCACCCTGGTCGTCGTCGAGTCCGAGGGCAACGGGCGGATGTGCCTGACCCTGCCCGAGACGCTGATCTCGGTCGTGGGCATCGAGAAGATCGTGCCGTCCTGGCAGGACCTGGAGGTCTTCCTGCAGACACTCCCCCGCTCGTCGACGGCCGAGCGCATGAACCCGTACACCTCGATGTGGACCGGCACCACGGACGGCGACGGCCCGAGCACCTTCCATCTGGTCCTGCTCGACAACGGCCGCACCGACACCCTCGCCGACGAGGTCGGCCGCCAGGCCCTGCGCTGCATCCGCTGCTCGGCCTGTCTCAACGTCTGCCCGGTGTACGAGCGGGCGGGCGGCCACGCGTACGGCTCGGTCTACCCTGGCCCGATCGGCGCCATCCTCAGCCCTCAGCTCCGGGGCACGCAGAGCGAGATCGACGCCTCCCTGCCGTACGCCTCCTCCCTCTGCGGGGCCTGCTACGAGGTGTGTCCGGTCGCCATCGACATCCCTGAAGTGCTGGTGCACCTGCGCGAGCGGGTCGTGGAAGGCGGCGAGACGGTCCGGGGCGGCAACAAGGTGGTGCTCAAGCCGGCCAAGGGGCACGCGGCCGAGCGGGCGGCGATGCGCGCGGCCCGCTGGGCGTTCACCCACCCGGCGGCCCTGCGCACCGGCCAGCGGCTCGCCTCCCGCACCCGTCGCGTGCACCCGAGGACACTCCCCGGGCCGGGCAGGGCGTGGAGCGGCACCCGGGACCTGCCGGCCGTACCGGCGGAGCCGTTCCGGGACTGGTGGCAGCGGACCGACGGCGGACGGAGCGGTGCGAAGTGAGCAGCAGGGAACGGATCCTGGGCCGGGTGCGGCGCGCGCTGGCCGACGTGCGGGACGAGGACCCGCCGGTAGAGCGGGCGTATCTGCGTGAGCACGGCGGGCGGAGCGTCGCGGAGACGGTGGAGCTGCTCGCCGAGAACCTGGCGGACTACCGGGCGATCGTGCACCGCACCACCGAGGGCGAACTCCCCCAGGCCATCATGCGGTTGCTCGCCGAGCGCGGGTCGCGCCACGTGCTGGTGCCGCCGGGGCTGCCGCCGGAGTGGATGTCGGCCGCCGACGCCACCCGGGTCCACGACCGTGCCGAGAGCACGCCCGGCGAGCTGGACGAGGTGGCGAGCGTGGTCACCGGCTGCGCGGTGGCGATCGCCGAGACCGGGACCATCGTGCTGGACGGCGGCCCGGACCAGGGCCGACGCCGGATCACCCTGGTCCCGGACCACCACGTCTGTGTCGTACGGGTCCCGGACCAGGTCGTCTCCTCGGTGCCCCAGGCCCTCGAACGCCTCGACCCGACCCGCCCGTTGACCTGGATCTCCGGCCCTTCGGCCACCAGCGACATCGAGCTGGACCGGGTCGAGGGGGTGCACGGCCCGCGCACCCTGGAGGTGCTCCTCGTCAGCGGCGATCAGCCAAGCGACGAGGTCAACTCGTAAATTCCGGATGGCAGTTCGTACGAGGCGACACCGTCCGCGAAGCCCTGGTACCACACGCCCGGGATCCGGGAGAGCGGGGTACGGCCCTCGCGGACGGTGCCGGGGTCGGCCGCGGGGATGCGCAGGGCCGCCGTGCTGTTGGCGGGGACCTGGACGCAGTAGGCGAGTTGAAGGCCCGTCACCCGCCATTCGCTGACGATCGCGCCGTAGGAGTAGTGGTTGAAGGAGTTCATCTCGACCGGGCCGAAGCCGTCGGTCTTCGAGTAGGAGTTCCCTGGCGATCCACTGGGCACCGTCCCGGCCGCTGACGCCGTCGGTGCTCGGCAGACCCGTCCCGAAGCGGGCGGGGTGGGAGGCGGTGGCGCGGCCGGGGCCGGCGGTGCGCCAGCCGAAGCGCGGGCGCCGCGCGTCGACGCCGAGCGGGTCGGTGCGGTGTTCGACCGTCAGACCGGTCACGGACCTGACGCCGCTCAGCGGCGCGGCCGACGCCTTGCCGGTCCCGCCCGCCATCACCACCGGGACGGCCCCGGACGCGGTGGTGAGAACGGTCCTGCGCCGGACCCCGTCTCGATCGCCGTTGTGTACTCCGTCAGTCATGCCGTCATCCCTTCGGCCAGTCGGAGTTGTATCCATTCAGATCGATCGACGATTGAAGATCGCGGCCTCCAACAGCCTCAAAATCCGGACCCGGCCAGGCGACGCGAGATCTATTTGAAACTTTTCAAAGGCGGAGCCGGGCACCCCGGAAGGGCCGGGGCTAGCGTGAGGGAATGATCCGGTTCGAGCAGGTCACCAAGCGGTATCCGGACGGCACGACCGCCGTGGACGGCCTCTCCTTCGAGGTGGCCGAGGGCGAACTGGTCACGCTCGTCGGCCCCTCCGGGTGCGGCAAGACCACCACGATGATGATGGTCAACCGGCTCATCGAACCGACCTCGGGCCGGATCCTCGTCGACGGCGAGGACATCGCGCGGGTCGACCCGGTCCGGCTGCGCCGCCGGATCGGCTATGTCATCCAGCAGGTGGGCCTGTTCCCGCACCGGACGGTCCTCGACAACACGGCGACCGTCCCGGCCCTGCTCGGCTGGAAACGGGCGAAGGCCCGCGAGCGCGCCGCCGAGCTGCTCGATCTGGTGGGTCTGGACCCGGGGACGTACGGGCGGCGCTACCCGGACCAGCTCTCCGGCGGCCAGCGGCAGCGGGTCGGCGTGGCGCGGGCGCTGGCCGCCGATCCCCCGGTGCTGCTGATGGACGAGCCGTTCGGTGCGGTGGACCCGGTGGTGCGGGAGCAGTTGCAGGACGAGTTCCTCCGGATGCAGGCCGCCGTGCGCAAGACGGTGCTGCTGGTCACGCACGACATCGAGGAGGCGGTACGGCTCGGGGACCGGATCGCGGTGTACGGGCAGGGCCGTATCGAGCAGTTCGACACGCCCGGGGCGGTGCTGGGCACCCCGGCCACGCCGTACGTCGCCGGGTTCGTCGGCGCCGACCGGGGGCTGAAGCGGCTGTCGGTGACCGAGATCGAGCCGGACGACCTGGAGCAGCCGCCGGTCGCCCGCCCGCGGGAGTCCGCCGGGAGCGCCGCGGCGCGGCTGCGGGCCGAGGGGGCGCGGTGGGCCGTGGTCCTGGACGCGGACGGCGATCTGCACGGCTGGGTCGGCCTCGACGAGCTGGCGGCGGGCGGCACGGTCGGTGCGCTCGCCCACCGGATGACCGCCTGGGTGCCGGTGGGCGCCCCGCTCAAGCAGGCCTTCGGCGTGATGCTCCAGTACGACGCCGGGTGGGTGGCGGTGCTGGACGGCTCGCGTTTCCTCGGGGTGCTCACCCCGGCCAAGCTGCACGAGGCGCTGCGCCGCTCGGTGGACGCGGAGGCGCGCGGGGTGTCACGCGGTCAGGTGCCGTTCGACTCGGTGTCGGACGCCTGACCGGCGGCGGCCGGTGTCCGTCAGCAGTACGTCATCGGGCAGCCGCGCCGCAGCGAGTGCTGGGCGGCCCGCAGGAACAGCGCGACGTAGAAGGCGGCGTCCAGGTCCTCGCCCCAGGGACCCGGCCGGGCGGCGGCCACCTCCTCCGCCTGACCCTCCAGGAACCACATCGTCAGATCGAGGTTGTCGCAGGCCTCGGGTATGACGTCGACGGGCAGCCCGACGGCCGTCGCCAGCCGCTGCGCCAGGGCCAGTATCTCGGGGGCGCCTGCGACCACCGTCTCGTCGTCGTAGGCGGAGTGCAGCGGGAGCCGGATCTCCTCGTCGAGGGAGAGCGGCACCAGCACCGACCAGCCCAGCAGCAGCTCCGTCTCGCGCTGCGCGAGATGCTCTCGGCACAGCGCGGCGAACCCCGCCATGGTGGGCACGAGCTTCTCCTCGAACGACAGCCCCGAGCCGCGGACGAAGGCGGCCGCCTCGGGCACCGACTCGTAGGGCGCGAGACCGCGCCGCCGCAGTTCCGCGTCGAGCGCCGAGGCGACGGCTCCCTTGCCGCCCTCGTCCTCGTCGCCGTCGCACCACTCCTGCGCACCGACACTCACCAGATAGATCCCCATGCCAGGAACGTACCGCCCGCCACTGACAACGGGCCCCGGCCGTCACTTGAGCAGGCCCTTGTGCCGCAGATAGGCGCGGGCCACGTCCTGGGCCAGCCGCCGCCAGCTGTCCACCTGCTGGTTCATCGAGGCCAGGTCGGCGGTGGTCAGGACGTCGTTGAGCCTGCCCAGCGCCTTCGTCACCCGCTCCCCGCCCGCCCGTGCGCGGTTGACGACCGGGACGACGTAGTCGGCGTTCTGCAGATGCCGGTCGTCGGCGAGCAGGACCAGGCCGAACTGGCCGAGGGTCGCGTCGGTGGTGGTGGTCAGCACCATCTGGTCCTGGCCGTGCTGGACGGCCAGCTTGGCCTGGGTGGTCCCGACGCCCTTGGGATCGACGCCGGTGATGTCGATGCCGTAGACCTTCTTCAAGCCCGGTTCGCAGTACGGCCGTTGCACGCACTCGTCGCCCGCCGCGAGCCGTACCCTCAGTCCCGAGGCGCCGAGGTCGCTGAGCGTCTTGAGGTGGTGTTCGCGGGCGTAGGCGGCGGTCACCGCGAAGGCGTTCTGGTCCACGGCCCGGCCCGGGTCGAGGACGGTGAGACCGCGCGGTGTGGCGAGGCGGCGCAGGGCCGTCATCGTGGCGGCGAGGTCCGGCGAGCCCACGGGCGGCGCGTCCGGTCCGTTGGTCTTGGCGTTGAGCCAGTCGGCGAAGGTGGCCGCGTATTCGGGGACGGCGTCGATCTGCCCGGACTCCAGGGCGGGTTCGTAGAGTTCGCGGTTGGCGACCGTGAGGAGCGAGGTCCGGTAGCCGGCCTGGTGCAGCAGCTGCGCGTACAGCTGGGCGAGCAGGTCGCTCTCGGTGAAGCCGGCGGAGCCGATGGTCAGGTGCCTGCTGTCGCCCGGGGGCGCGGTGACCTCGCCGCGGTTCTCCAGGGAGGGGCCGGTGGTGCAGGCGGTGAGGGTGAGGAGTACGGCGACGGCCGCCGCACGGAGTCTCATCGCGAGCCCCGCACCCACATCGGGGCGAGCCGTTCCACGAGGGCGAAGACGCCCTCGACGAGCAGGGCGAAGGCGGCGACCAGGATCGCCCCGGCGACCACCATGGGCGTGCTGGCCAGGTTGAATCCGGCGGTGATGATCCGGCCGAGTCCGCCGCCGCCGGCCAGCGCGGCGATGGTGGCCGTGGCGACGAGCTGCACGGCGGCGATCCGCACCCCGGTGAGGACCAGAGGGAGCGAAAGGGGCAGTTCCACGTGAAACAACATCTGTCGCCCGGTCATCCCCATGCCCCGCGCGGCCCCCACGATGTTCCGGTCGACCTCGCGCATCCCGACGTAGGCGTTGGTGAGCAGCGGCGGTACGGCGAACAGGACCAGGGCCACCACCGTGGGGCCCTCGCCCCATCGGCCGACGGGGGTGAGCAGCAGCAGGACCAGGACGGCGAAGGTGGGCACGGCCCGGCCCACGTTGGAGATGTTCACCGCCAGCGCGCCGCCCCTGCCGAGGTGGCCGAGGACCAGGGCGACCGGCAGCGCGATCAGGCAACTGATCACCAGGCAGACGACGGTGAGCAGGAGGTGCTGGAGCAGCCGGTGCCCGACGCCGTCGTCGCCCGCCCAGTGCGCGGCGTCGGTGAGCCAGGCCCAGGCCTCCGCGAGGGTGTTCACGCGCGGGCCGCCCGGGTCCACGGGGTGATCAGCCACTGGACGCCGAGCAGCAGCAGGTCGGCGGCGACGGCGATCAGCACGCACAGCACGGAGGCGGTGAGCACCTGGGCCTTGAAGTAGGTGTTCATGCCGGCGTAGATGAGGTTGCCGAGCCCTCCGAAGCCGACGATCGCGCCGACGGTGACCAGGGAGACCGCGGAGACGGTGGCGATGCGCAGGCCGGCCATCGCGGCGGGCAGGGCGAGGGGCAGCTCGACGGTGAGCAGCAGGCGGAGCGGGCCGTAGCCGAGGCCCCGGGCGGCCTGCCGGGTCTCCTCGGGGACGGCGCGCAGGCCCGCGAGGATGTTCCGGACGAGCAGGGTGAGCGAGTAGAGCACCAGACCGGCCACGACCAGGGTGGCGGAGAGGCCGTAGACGGGCAGGAGCAGGGAGAACATCGCCAGGGACGGGATGGTGTAGAGGACGGTCGTGACGCCGAGGACGGGTCCGGCCGACCAGCGCAGGCGGCGGGCCAGCACGGCCAGCGGGACGGCGAGGACGAGTCCGATGAGCACCGAGAGCGCGGTGAGCCTCAGGTGCTGGCCGACCGCGTCGAGGAGGATCTGGCGGCGGCTGGTCAGATAGGCGCCGCAGATCCACTCGTTGCGCGCGAGGCAGTCGTCCGGAGGCGCGGTCACGCGTCCATTGCAGCGGAGGGGGACCGGCTCGGCGCGTTGTGGTGACCCGTCCGGGCGGCTACTTCATGCCCGCCGCGTCCAGCAGCATGGCCGCCGTCGCCGTGAGCAGGCCGTCGTCGAGATGCTCGACCCCGCCGGCGGCCCGGGCGCCGGGCCCGTCGAAGATCAGCATGAGCCGGCGGGCGAGCAGGGCGGGATCCGCCGCGCCGCCCTGTCCGGCCTGCTCCTCGAAGTAGGAAGGCCCAGCTCAGGTCCCCGGACGCCGAGTCGGCCACCCCGCGCGAACGGATCCGGTACGTGTTCCGGCGGGCGGCGGAGAACGCGGCGGCCCCCGGCTACGTATCAGGGCCTGCGGCGCTCCAGGCCGGCGGCCGGCACCTCGTCCTTGCTGTCGAAGAGCTGGTACATCGAGCGCTTGGAGACCCCGGCCGACCGGCAGAGCGCCTCGACGCCGATGGAGACGCCGTCGCGGTAGAAGAGCTCGGTGGCGGCGTCGAGCAGCCGGTCGCGGGGGGACGCCTTGTCCGTGGTGGCCCTACCGCCGAGGTGACCGCGCGGAGGCCGGCGAGGAAACCGATCGGTATCCAGGGTGGCAAGCGCCCTGAACAAGCGCTTAGATAGGAGCTCTGACCCTGTTGCACGGGCTTGTCCCACGACCCCCAGCCGGAGGCCCCCGTTGTTCACTTCCGTCGACGACGTCTCCGCGCGCCTCGCGGAGACCGGCTATCTCGCCTCCCCCGCCGTCGCCACCACCGTCTTCCTGGCCGACCGGCTGGGCAAGCCGCTGCTCGTCGAGGGCCCCGCCGGAGTCGGCAAGACCGAGCTGGCCAAGGCCGTGGCCGAGGTCGCCGGGGCCCGGCTGGTGCGGCTGCAGTGCTACGAGGGCGTGGACGAGTCCCGGGCCCTGTACGAGTGGAACCACGCCAAGCAGCTGCTGCGCATCAGCGCCGGCCGGGACGAGACCTGGGACGAGACCCGCACCGACATCTTCAGCGAGGAGTTCCTGCTCCCCCGCCCGCTGCTCACCGCGATCCGGGGCGACGACCCGAAGGTGCTGCTGATCGACGAGACCGACAAGGCCGACGTCGAGGTGGAGGGCCTGCTCCTGGAGGTGCTCAGCGACTTCCAGGTGACCGTCCCCGAGCTGGGCACGGTCACCGCGACCCGCCGCCCCTTCGTCGTCCTCACCTCCAACGCCAGCCGCGAGCTGTCCGAGGCGCTGCGCCGCCGCTGCCTCTTCCTGCACATCGGGTTCCCGGAGGAGGAGCTGGAGCGCCGGATCGTACGGCTGAAGGTGCCGGGCCTCACCGAGGCGCTGGCCGGTTCGGTGGTCCGGGTGGTCGGGGCGCTGCGCGCGATGGACCTGCGCAAGGCACCGTCGGTGGCCGAGACCATCGACTGGGCCCGCACCCTGCTGGCGCTGGGCGCCGACACCCTGGACGAACAGGTCGTCCGGGACTCCCTGGGCGTGATCCTCAAGCACCAGGACGACATCCAGAAGGCGGCGGCCAAGCTGGACCTGGACGCGCTGTGAGTTCCGGGGCCGATGTCGCCGAGCGGCTCACCTCCCTGGTCGGCGCGCTGCGCGGGCACGGGGTGCGGGTCGGCACCGGGGAGACCGTGGACGCGGGCCGGGCGGTGGAGGCACTGGGGCTGACGGACCGCGAGCTGCTGCGCGAGGGGCTGGCCTCGACGCTGCTGCACGGGCCGGGCCAACGGGCCGTGTTCGACCAGGTCTTCGACCTCTACTTCCCGCGCGGGGTGGGCGGGCCGGGCACCGGCTCCGCCGACCGCGAGGAGCTGCGGGACCGGATCGCCGCCGCGCTAGCCTCCGAGGACGAGGCGCTGCTGCGGCAGTTGGCGGCCGAGGCCGTCGACGGCTTCGGCGGATACGGGAGTTCACCGGGTTCGGACGGCTGGTCGTCGTACCAGACCCTTGACCGGCTGCGGCCGCAGACGCTGCTCGCGCGGGTCCGGGCGGACGTCCGGGCGCGCGGCGGGAGCGGCGCGGGGTTCACCGACCGGCTGCTCGACGACGAGATCCGGCGGCGCATCGAGACGTTCCGCGGCATGGTCGCGGCGGAGGCCCGGCGGCGGGTGGCCGAGCGGCGCGGACGGGACGAGATCGCCCGGCGGGCGGTGGCGCCGAGCGCGGACCGGGTGGACTTCCTGTCCGCCGGGCGGGACCAACTCACCGAACTGCGCAGGGCGGTCCAGCCGCTGGCCCGGAAGCTGGCGACCCGGCTGGCCGCACGCCGCCGCCGGGCCGCGCGGGGCACCATCGACCTGCGGCGCACCCTGCGCGGCTCGCTGTCGACCGGCGGGGTGCCGATGCGGCCGGTACTGCGCCGGCGCCGGCCGGTCCGCCCCGAACTGGTGCTGCTCTGCGATGTCTCGGGCTCGGTGGCGGGGTTCTCGGACTTCACGATGCTGCTGGTGCAGGCGCTGCACGACCAGTTCAGCAAGGTCCGGGTGTTCGCCTTCGTCAACCGCATCGACGAGGTGACCGGTCTGCTGGAGCACGGCCGGGCCGACCCGGAGGGGCTCGGCGCCCGGATCCGCGCCGAGGCGACCCTCACCGGCTGGCACGGCAGCAGCGACTACGGCATGGCCCTGGGCGAGTTCGCGGAGCGGTACGGCGCCGCGGTGGGCCCGCGCACCACGGTGTTCGTGCTCGGCGACGCCCGCACCAACAACCTCGACCCGAACCTCGCCGCCGTCCGCCGGATCGCCCAGCAGGCGCGCCGCGTCTACTGGTTGAACCCCGAGCGGCACTCCCTGTGGGGCACCGGCGACTCCGCCGCGCCCGAGTACGCGGAGCTGGTGGAGATGCACGAGTGCCGCACGGTCCGCCAGCTCAGCGGGCTGGTCGCGCGGCTGCTGCCGGTGTGACAGAGGAGGGTGCCGTCACCCACGTACGGTGACGGCACCCGGTGACAGCGCCCGGCGACCGCCCTCAGCCTTCCTTGGCCCTCGCGTAGTCCGTCGCCATGCCGCCGGCGAAGTCGTACAGGATCACCTGCTCGTCGCCCACGACCCAGGCGTCGTGGCCCGCCGGGCAGACGAAGACGTCCCCGGGGCCGATCTCGCCCTCGCCGCCGTCGTCCATGACCAGGTGCATCCGGCCCTGCACCACATAGCCGTTGTGGTGGACCATGCAGGTCTCGGTACCCGCGATCGGCCCCACCGACTCCGTCCAGCGCCAGCCCGGCTCGAAGGTGGCGATCGCGAAGTCGAGGCCGGTCATGTGCACGGCCTCCAGGTGGCCACGGGGGAAGTCACGGCGCTCGTCCGGCTTGTCGACCGTCTTGATCTCCAGCATGACGGTGTCCTCCCTTCGAACTCCCATCCACCACTCCATCGTCTGCCTGTCAAGTCGGGAGCGCCATTCGGGCGGGGGTGGCGTGCGGGCCGGTTCGGGCCGGGGTGGGGAGTTGGCCGAAGCGGTGGTCGCCGGTCTTCCCGAGCCGTGTGCCATGTGACATATTACTGCCGTGAGCATGCGACTGACCTGCGATGTCGTGGTCGTCGGGGCGGGCATGATGGGCGCCGCGTGTGCCCTGTACGCCGCTCGGCAGGGCCTGGACGTCGTCGTGGTGGACCGTGGTCCGGTGGCCGGCGGGACCACGGGGGCGGGCGAGGGGAACCTGCTGGTCTCCGACAAGGAGCCCGGGCCCGAGCTCGAACTCGCCCTGCTGTCCGGCCGGTTGTGGACCGGCCTGGCCGGGGAGCTGGGTGCCCGGATCGAGTACGAGGCGAAGGGCGGGATCGTCGTCGCCGCCGAACCCGAGGGACTCACCGCCCTGGAGGGGTTCGCGGCCGGGCAACGGGCCGCCGGGGTGACGGCGGAGAGCGTCGACGCGGAGCAACTCCGCGAGCTGGAACCGCATCTGGCGCCCGGCCTGGCCGGCGCGGTGCGCTACCCCCAGGACGCGCAGGTCATGCCGACGCTGGCCGCCGCGCATCTGCTACGGGCCTCGGGCGCCCGTCTGTCGACCGGCCGGACGGTGACGGGCGTGCTGCGCGGCGCCGACGGTGCCGTACGCGGAGTCCGCACCGACCACGGCGAGATCCACGCCCCGGCCGTGGTGAACGCGGCCGGGACCTGGGGCGGCGAGCTGGCCGCCCTCGCCGGGGTGCGCCTGCCCGTCCTGCCCCGGCGCGGCTTCGTCCTGGTCACCGAGCCGCTGCCGCGCCGGGTACGGCACAAGGTGTACGCCGCCGACTACGTGGCCGACGTAGCGAGCGACTCGGCCGCGCTGCAGACCTCGCCGGTCGTCGAGGGCACCGCGGCCGGACCGATCCTGATCGGCGCGAGCCGGGAACGCGTCGGCTTCGACCGGTCGTTCTCGCTGCCGGTCGTACGGGCGCTGGCGGCGGGCGCGACCCGGCTGTTCCCGTTCCTGTCGGACGTCCGGGCGATGCGCGGCTATCTGGGTTTCCGCCCGTACCTGCCGGACCATCTGCCCGCGATCGGCCCCGACCCCCGCGCCCCCGGTCTCCTGCACGCCTGCGGGCACGAGGGCGCGGGCATCGGACTCGCCACCGGCACCGGGCAGTTGATCGCCCAGATACTCGGCGGCAGGGCCCCGGAGCTGGACCTGACGCCGTTCCGTCCCGAGCGTTTCACCGAGGAGGCCGCGTGAACCCGCTGGAACAGGCCCAGGCCCGGCCGGGTGCCGCCTTCACCGTCACCTTCGACGGCCGGGAGATCGACGCGTGGCCGGGCCAGACGGTCGCCGCCGCACTGTGGGCGGCCGGTGTCACGTCCTGGCGGACCACCCGGGGCGAGGGCCGCCCGCGCGGCGTCTTCTGCGGGATCGGCGTCTGCTTCGACTGCCTGGTCACCGTCAACGACCGCCCCAACCAACGGGCTTGTCTGGTGCCCCTGCGTCCGGGCGACGCGATCCGCACGCAGCAGGGCACGGGCCACGATGACTGAGCGGCACCGCCCCCATCTCGCCGTCATCGGCGCGGGCCCGGCCGGGCTCGCCGCCACCCTGGCCGCCGCCCGGCACGGGGTGCGCGTCACCCTGATCGACGCCGCGCCCGAGGCGGGCGGCCAGTTCTACCGGCAGCCCGCCGCCGGGCTCGGAGCCCTCCGGCCGCAGGCACCGCACCACCACCGGCCCGGCTGGGTGCGCCTGCGCGACGGGCTCGACGGGCAGCTGGAGGCCGGGCACGTGGTCCATCTCCGGGACCGTCACGTGTGGTTCGTGGAGCGACGGCCGGAGGGCTTCACCGTGCACGCCCTGCTCGGTCCGGAGCAGGAACGGCCGGAGGAGGTCCACGCGGACGCGGTGCTGCTCGCCACCGGCGGCTACGAGAAGGTGCTGCCCTTCCCCGGCTGGACGCTCCCCGGTGTCGTCACGGCGGGCGGCGCCCAGGCCATGCTCAAGGGCGGACTGGTACTGCCTGGACGCACGGCCGTCGTCGCCGGCACCGGACCGCTGCTGCTGCCCGTCGCCACCGGCCTCGCGGCGGCCGGTGCCCGGGTGGCGGCGCTGGTGGAATCGGCCGCCCCCCGGGCCTTCGTACGAAGGTCCCCGACCTTGGCCACGCGGCCCGCCAAGCTCGCCGAAGGCGCCCGGTACGCCGGGCAGTTGCTACGGCACCGGGTGCGCACCCTGGTCCACCACACCGTCGTCGAAGCGCACGGCGACCGGCGCCTCGAAGCGGTGACCGTCGCCGCGCTGGATGCCGAGGGCCGGGTACGGCCGGGCACCCGGCGGCGCCTCGACTGCGACACCCTGGCCGTGGGGCACGGCGTGCTCCCGCACACCGATCTCGCCCAGGGCCTGGGCTGCCGTGTCGACGGCGTCGCCGTGCACGTCGACGACGAGCAGCGCACCGACGTCCCGGGGGTGTGGGCGGCGGGCGAGGCCACCGGCGTCGGCGGCGCGGACCTCGCCCTCGCCGAGGGGCACATCGCCGGACGGTCGGCCGCCGCCCGGCTGTCGGGCTCGGAACCGGACCCGCGCGACTGGGCCCGGGCCGCCAAGACCCGTGCGGGACTGCGCCGGTTCTTCGCGGCGGTGGACGAGGCCTGCGCGCCGCCCGCCCACTGGGCCGAGCAGGTCACCGACGACACCGTGGTCTGCCGCTGCGAGGAGGTGACCGCCGGGGCGGTCCGCCGGGCCGTGACCGAGCTGGGCGCGGGCGACGTCCGGACCGTCAAACTCCTCACCCGGGCCGGGATGGGCTGGTGCCAGGGCCGGATGTGCGGGCCCGCGGTCGCCGGGCTCACCGGGTGCCCGGAGACGGCGGGGTCGAGACCGTTCGCGCGACCGGTACCGCTGGGTGTGCTGGCGCGGGCGGGCGGTGACGACGATCCGCGGTCGGAACAACAGTCGGAGCATCAGTGATATGTCACATTCCACCGGAGGGAACCGTATGACCACCACCCCCAGCCCCCGCCCCTGGCGCGGCGTCCTGGTAGCCACCGCACTCCCCCTCGCCGACGACCGCTCCGTCGACTACGACAAGTACGCCGAGCACTGCGTCTGGCTGGTCGAGAACGGCTGCGACGGCGTCGTACCGAACGGCTCCCTCGGTGAGTACCAGGTGCTCACCCCCGAGGAGCGGGCCCGGGTCGTGGAGACCGCCGTGGCCGCGATCGGCGGCGCGCGCGTGATGCCCGGTGTCGCCGCCTACGGCTCGGCCGAGGCCCGCCGCTGGGCCGAGCAGGCCCGGGACGCCGGCTGCGGGGCCGTGATGCTGCTGCCGCCCAACGCCTACCGCGCCGACGAGCGGTCGGTGCTCGCGCACTACGCGGAGGTCGCGAAGGCGGGGGTGCCGGTCGTGGCGTACAACAACCCCATCGACACCAAGGTCGACCTCGTCCCGGAACTGCTCGCGAAGCTGCACGGCGAGGGGTACATCCACGCCGTGAAGGAGTTCTCCGGCGATGTCCGCCGGGCCTACCAGCTCGCCGAACTCGCCCCGGAGCTGGACCTGTTGATCGGCGCCGACGACGTCCTGCTGGAGCTCGCGGTCGCGGGCGCCAAGGGCTGGGTGGCGGGTTATCCGAACGCGCTGCCCACCGCGACCGTCGAGCTGTACCACGCGGCGGTGGACGGGGACCTGGACACCGCCAAGCGGCTGTACGGGCTGCTGCACCCGCTGCTGCGCTGGGACTCCAGGGTGGAGTTCGTGCAGGCCATCAAGTTGTCGATGGACATCGTCGGGCGTCACGGCGGGACCTGCCGGCCGCCGCGCGTGCCGCTGCTGCCCGAGCAGGAGGCCGTGGTCCGCGCGGCCACCGAGAAGGCCGTCGCGGCCGGACTGTCGTAAGCGGCCCGGACCCCCACTCACGAGGAGCGTCATGCGCAGCAAACTCGTCCTGCACGCCGTCGACTCGCACACCGAGGGCATGCCCACCCGGGTGATCACCGGCGGGGTCGGCACCGTCCCCGGCGCGACGATGAACGAGCGGCGGCTGTACTTCCGTGAACACCGCGACGACATCAAGCAGTTGCTGATGAACGAGCCGCGCGGGCACTCCGCGATGAGCGGGGCGATCCTCCAGCCGCCGACCCGGCCGGACTGCGACTGGGGCGTGGTCTACATCGAGGTGTCCGGCTATCTGCCGATGTGCGGGCACGGCACGATCGGGGTGGCGACCGTGCTGGTCGAGACCGGGATGGTGGAGGTCGTCGAGCCGGTCACCACCATCCGGCTCGACACCCCGGCCGGTCTCGTCGTCGCCGAGGTCGCCGTGGTGGACGGAGCGGCGCAGCACGTCACCTTGAAGAACGTGCCGTCGTTCGTGGTGGGGCTGGACCGCAAGATCACCCTCGCCGATGGGCGATGTGTGACATATGACATGGCAT
Source organism: Streptomyces sp. NPDC090088 (assembly GCF_044747345.1). Classification (NCBI taxonomy): domain Bacteria; kingdom Bacillati; phylum Actinomycetota; class Actinomycetes; order Kitasatosporales; family Streptomycetaceae; genus Streptomyces; species Streptomyces sp. NPDC090088. The sequence goes on from NZ_JBIVDZ010000004.1 coordinate 403,649, forward strand.
ACGGCGGTAACTTCTACGCCATCCTCCCCCTGGAGGAGTTCGGCCTCCCCTTCGACCGCACCCGCAAGGAGGACATCCTCGCCGCCGGGCTGTCCCTCATGGAGGCGATCAACGCGGAGGGGGAGCCGGTGCATCCCGAGGACCCGTCGATCCGCGGCTGCCACCACGTCCACCTGGTCGCGCCGGGCTCCACCGCCCGGCACTCCCGGCACGCGATGGCCATCCACCCCGGCTGGTTCGACCGCTCCCCCTGCGGCACCGGCACCAGCGCACGGATGGCCCAGCTGCACGCGCGCGGCGAACTCCCCCTGGACACCGAGTTCGTGAACGAGTCGTTCATCGGCACCCACTTCACCGGCCGGCTGCTCGGCACCGCCGAGGTCGCGGGCATCCCCGCGGTCCTGCCAAGCTTCACGGGCCGCGCCTGGATCACCGGTACCGCCCAGTATCTACTGGACCCCACCGACCCGTTCCCGGCCGGCTTCGTCCTCTGACCGCCCGCGTACCCCTCCCAGGAGTTCCACCATGGCCGACCGGCCCAGCAGTTCGCCCGCCCCCGCCATCCCCGCGCTGGGCGGCCGCAAGCCCAACTTCCGGGAGCGGGTCGTGGATGTGCTGCGCGCCGCGCTCATCGCCGGCGAACTCCGCCCCGGCGAGGTGTACTCGGCGCCGGGGCTCGCCCCCCGGCTGGGCGTCTCCGCGACCCCGGTGCGCGAGGCCATGCTCGAACTGGTGAAGGAGGGCATGGTCGAGATCGTCCCGAACAAGGGGTTCCGGGTCACCGTCGTCTCCGACAAGGAACTCGACGAGTACACCCATGTGCGGTCCCTGATCGAGATCCCGACGACCGTGGGCCTCGCGGCCACCGCCGACCCGGCCGATCTAAAGGCGCTGCGCCCGGTGGCCCTGGAGATCGTCACCTCGGCCGTGAAGGGGGACCTGATCGCGTATGTCGAGGCCGATCTCACCTTCCATCTGGGGCTGCTGGCGCTGGCGGGCAACGACCGTCTCGTCGAGGTGGTACGGGACCTGCGGCGCCGCTCGCGGCTGTACGGGCTGACGGCGCTGGTGGCGGCCGGCCGGCTGAAGGCCTCCGCCGAGGAGCACCTGGAACTCCTCGACGCCCTCCTCGCCCGCGACGAACAAGCCGTCCGCGAGGTCATGACCCGCCACCTGGGCCACGTCCGCGGCCTGTGGGCGGCCGGGCAGCCCACGGACGACTGACCCCGCCCCGCCGGGTGCACCACCCCTCGTGAACCACGCGCAGTGAACCCATCGCACTGAAGCCATCGCAGTGAACCGATCGCCTTGAATTGCGCACGGCGAATTGCGCACGGTGAACTACACCGGGTGAACTACACGTTGAGAACCACACCCACGGAACTACGCCGTGGGATGGGCGAGTTCGATGTCGTGGTCGTGGATGTCGGCGCCGGAGACCAGCACTCCGGCGGCCTGTGGCGGGTAGCCGGTGGCGATGACCGTGTAGGGGCCGGTGTCCAGGTCGGAGAAGGCGTACGCGCCGTCCTCGCCGGTGGTGGTCGTGGCGACGACGTTGCCGACGGCGTCGACCAGCGTGACCCGGGCGTCGCCCAGCGGGCCCCCGGCGCCGCGCACCGTGCCGCGCACATGGGCGCCGGGCCGCAGTTCGACCTCGATCCGGGTGGTCCCGGTCCCGGTCATCTCGACGGGCAACGCCAGCGGCCGGTGCTTGGGCGAGCTGACCGCGAGGGTCACGGTGCCCGGCACCAGGTCGCCGACCGCGAACTCGCCTAGCCCGTCGCTCTGTTGGGTGGCCAGCACCTCCCCGCGCACATCGGTCACGACCACCACGGCCCCAGCGACCGGCGCCCCGCTGTCGGCGGCCCGCACCAGTCCGGAGAGGCCGCCGCTGCCGGTGAGCAGCAGGTCGTGGGCGACCGGAGCGGTGCTCACGAGGAGGGTGGTGGCCCGCGGCCGGCAGCCGTCGGCGGCGGCGACCAGGACGTACGTCCCCTCGCCGGGCGCCTCCACGGCGTAGCGGCCCTCGGTGTCCGCGACCGCGCGGCCGAGTTGGCGTCCGCCGAGGGAGATCAGCGTGACCGCGGCCCGGCCGACGCCGGTCCCGTCGGCGCCGCGCACCCGGCCGTGCACCGGGATGCCGTCGCCGGTGCCGGGGAGGAGGACGGCGTGCGCCGAACCCTCGGCGGCCACCGGGTCTTCCTCGGCCTCTACCGGCACGTCCCCCACCGGCACCGCCCCCGCGGGCACCGCCCCCGCCGCCCCCGGCCTCCGCCGCGGAATGAACGCGGCCACCAGCAGCGCGAGGATCGCCGCGCCGGAGCCGACCGCCATGACCACCTTGAAGCCGTTCTCGGAGGGCACGGTGGCCGTGCCGAAGGTGGTGGTCATCTGGGCCAGGATCACCCCGGCGACGGCGCTCGCGCTCGACGTTCCGATGGACCGCATCAGGGTGTTGAGGCTGTTCGCGGCGGCCGTCTCGTGCGGGTCGACGGCGCCCATGATGAGCGCGGGCATCGCGCCGTAGGCGAAGCCGATGCCGGCGCCGATGACGCAGGAGGCGAGGACGAGCTGCCAGACGGCGTCCATCAGCACGATGTTGAGCCCGTAGCCGGTGGCCACGATCACCGCACCGCACATCAGGGTGATCTTGGGGCCGAAGTTCCGGGAGACGAGGGCCGACAGAGGTGCCGTCGCCATCATCACGAGGCCGGTCGGGGCCATCACCAGGCCCGCGGCGAGCAGTGACTTGCCCAGACCATAGCCGGTCGCCTGAGGCAACTGGAGGAGCTGCGGGAGCACCAGGGACATCGCGAACATCGAGAACCCGAAGGCGACCGAGGCGAGGTTGGTCACCAGGACCTGGCGGCGGGCCGTGGTGCGCAGGTCGACCAGCGGCTCCCTGGTGCGCAGTTCGTAGAAGCCCCAGCCGAGCAGGATCACCACGGCGGCCCCGAACAGGCCGAGGGTGGTGCCGCTCCCCCACCCCCAGTCGGCGCCCTTGGAGACGCCGAGCAGCAGACAGACCAGGCCCGCCGCCATGCCGAGCGCGCCGGGCAGGTCGAAACGGCCGCCGGTGCGCACCTTCGACTCGGGCACGAGCAGCAGCACGAACAGCGCGGCGACGACGCCGAGCACGGCCGAGGTCCAGAACAGGACGTGCCAGTCGAAGTGGTCGGCGATCAGCGCGGCGGCGGGCAGTCCGAGCGCGCCGCCGACGCCGAGGGAGGCGCTCATCAACGCGGTGGCGGAGCCGAGCCGTTCGGCGGGGAGTTCGTCGCGCATGATGCTGATGCCGAGCGGGATCACGCCGGAGGCCAGGCCCTGCAGCGCACGGCCGACGATCATCGGCACGAGGTTGTCGCTCAGCGCGGCGACGACCGAGCCGACGACGAGCATGACCAGGCTGGTCAGCAGCATCAGGCGTTTGCCGTACATGTCGCCGAGCCGTCCCATGACGGGGGTGGCGACGGCCGCCGCGAGCAGGGTGGCGGTGACCGCCCAGGCCGCGTTGGAGGCGGAGGCGTCGAGCAGCTTCGGCAGCTCGGGCACGATCGGGATCACCAGGGTCTGCATCAGCGAGACGACGATCCCGCCGAAGGCCAGCACCGCCACGACGACGTTCGCCCGTGGTGCGGCGGACTCCCCTGCTTCTATCGGCCGGGGCTGTGCATGGGACATGGGCGAGCCTCCACAAGGCCACTCGGGTCTGCACGACCCTCCCGAATGTAAGTCAATTGATTGACTTACTCAAGCAGGATCGGGTATCGCGGGAGCGAGGTCAGCTCGACTCGCGCACCACCAGCCGGCACGGCACCGTGTGCACCCCGGGCTCCGGCTCGGCGTCGATGGCCTGGAGCAGCCGTAGCGCGGCGATCCGCCCGATCTCGGCCAGGTTCATGTCGACGGTGGTGAGCGGCGGGCGGCAGGCGAGGGCCATCGTGTCCCAGTTGTCGTAGCCGACCACGGCGATGTCCCCCGGCACGCCCTTGCCGCGCTCGCGCAGCGCGTCCGCGATCCCGCGGGCGATCTGGTCGTTGCCGCAGAAGACGGCGTCCGTGTCGGGTGCCGTCCGCAGCAGCGCGTCGGCGGCGCGCCGCCCCCAGGCCTCGCTCCACTCGCCGTAGTGCACCCGCCCGGTGGCGAGCGGGAGACCGGCGCCGGCCAGGTGCTCGACGGCGTGCCGGGCGCGGTCGCGGGCGGCCTGGTGGTGCTCGGGCCCGGTGACGTGGGCGATCCGGGTCCGGCCGGTGGCCAGCAGGTGTTCCAGGGCGAGGTGGGCGCCGCCCCGGTCGTCGGTGACCACGGAGGTGTCGGCGGGGTCGGTCGACGGGGAGAGCGCGTAGACGACCGGGATCGCGGGGTCGATGCCGGTCAGGGGCGGGCGGGGGTCGGTACGGCGGCCGGTGACGATGATGCCGTCCACACGGCGGTCGGTGAGGGTGCGCAGATGGTGCTGCTCGCGGATGGCGTCGCCGCGGGTGTCGCAGAGCAGGACGGAGATCTTCCCGGCGCCGAGCGCGTCCTCGGCGCCGAGCAGGACCGGGGTGCTGAAGCGGCCGATGCCGTCCGTGGTCACCAGGCCGACCGTCCAGCTGCGGCCGCTGTGCAGACTCTGCGCGTGCTGGTTGGGCCGGAACCCGAGGGCCGTCACCGCGTCCAGCACGCGTTGCCTGGTCTCCGGGCGCATCCGGCCGGCGCCGTTGAGCGCCTTGGACGCGGTACCCACGCTGACGCCGGCGAGCGCGGCGACATCGGTGAGCCTGGCCCGGCCGGCGGGCGGGGAGTCTGGAGCAGAGGTCACGGGCAAACCTTTTCCTGGACGGCTTCTCGGCCGGGCCGCCGGGCTCCCGGCGGCACAGTCGCCCCACATCGTCGCAGCCGCCCGCGCGAAGTGCCAGCACTCGCGGGCAAGTTGAAAAAACCCCGCCGGGCGTCTTGACCCGTCTCCTCGACTGCCCTGTACTTCTCGGCGAGAAAACGGTTGCGCAAGATGGTTCCCCATCTCCCCGCATCCCAAGTCCCAGACAGTGTTCGGCATTTCGAAAGACCCCGAGCCCCGAGCTCAAGAAGCTCAAGCCACCACGTCGAGGCCCCAGCCCACCCTCCCCCCTCCCCGGAGAGCCATGCCCCGCAGTCGCTCCGCCCTGTCCTCCCCCGCCGGTCCGGTCCGTCTCACTCCCGCCGCGCACACCGCGCTGCGCCCGGCGGCCGTCACCATCGACGGCGGTTTCTGGCACGACCGCCGCGCGACCAACGCCCGCGTCTCCCTCCCCCAGGGCCCGGACCTGCTGGAGTCCGCCGGAAACCTGCACAACCTGCGGCTGGCGGCCGGCAGCGCCGAGGGCGAGTTCCAGGGGGCGTACCCGTTCGTCGACACGGACGTCTACAAGTGGCTGGAGGCGGCCTCCTGGCACCTCGCCCACGGGGAGGACGCGGCGCTGGCCGCCGACGTGGCGCGGATCGTCGCCCTGGTGGCCGGGGCCCAGCAGCCCGACGGCTATCTCAACACCTGGTTCCAGCTGGTCAAGGGCGGCGAGCGCTACCAGGACCTGCGCTGGGGCCACGAGCTGTACTGCGCGGGCCATCTGATCCAGGCCGCCGTGGCCCACCACCGCTCCACCGGCCGCCCCGAACTCCTCGACGTGGCACGGAAGTTCGCCGACCACATCGACTCGGTGTTCGGTCTCCCCGGCAGCGGCAGGCCCGTCGACGGCATCGACGGCCACCCGGAGGTCGAGACCGCCCTGGTGGAGCTGTACCGGGAGACCGGCGAGCGCCGCTACCTGGACCTGGCCGGCTACTTCGTCGACCGGCACGGCCACGGCCTGCTCGGCGGCGAGGCCTACTGCCAGGACCGCGTCCCGCTGCGCGCGGCGACGAACGTCGAGGGCCATGCCGTACGGCAGTTGTACCTGCTCGCCGCCGCCGCGGATCTGGCGGCCGAATCCGGCGACGCCGAACTCCTCGCCGCCGGAACGCGGTTGTGGCAGGCGATGACGGCCACCAAGACCCATCTCACCGGCGGTCTCGGCGCGCACCACGACCAGGAGGACTTCGGCGACCCGTACGAACTCCCCAACGAGCGCGCCTACTGCGAGACCTGTGCCGCGATCGCCTCGGTGCAGTGGAGCTGGCGCCTCGCCCTGCTCACCGGCGAGGCCCGCTACTCCGACCTGGTCGAGCGCACCCTCTTCAACGGGTTCCTGGCCGGGGTGTCGCTCGACGGCGAGCGGTGGCTGTATGTCAATCCGCTCCAGGTCCGCGACGGCCATACCGACACCGGCGGCGACCAGTCGGCCCGCCGCACCCGTTGGTTCCGCTGCGCCTGCTGCCCGCCGAACGTGATGCGCCTGCTGGCGAGCCTGCAGCACTACCTGGCGACGAGCGACGAACAGGGCCTGCAGATCCACCAGTTCGTCACGGGCGTGTACGAGACCGACCGGGTCCGGGTGCGCGCCGCGACCGACTACCCCTGGCACGGCACGATCGCGCTCACCGTCGAGGAGACCCCGGCCGACGGGCCCTGGACGCTGTCGCTGCGCATCCCGCAGTGGTGCCGGGAGTTCCGGGTGCGGTGCGGCGCGGAGTCGTACGACCGGTCCGACGCCCCCGTCGACGAAGGATGGCTGCGGCTGACCCGTACCTGGGAGCCGGGCGACCGGGTGCTCCTCGAACTCGGCCTGGAACCCCGGCTCACCGCCGCCGACCCTCGGGTGGACGCCGTACGCGGCTGTGTGGCGATCGAGCGCGGGCCGCTCGTCCACTGCCTGGAGCAGGTGGACCATCCGGGCGGCGGCCTGGACGACGTCGTCCTCGACCCGTCCCGGCCGCTCGCCGTCAAGCACCGCCCGGACCTGCTCGGCGGCGTCACCACCGTGGTGGCCGCCGGCCGGCGGCGCCGCATCCCCGACCGGGGCTGGTGGCCGTACGCCCCGGCCGCCGACGCCGAAGCCGAACCCGGGGGCGACCCGGTCGAGTTGACCGCGATCCCGTACCACGTCTGGGCCAACCGCGAGGACGGCAGCATGCGCGTCTGGCTCCCCACCACCTGACACACCCCGTCCTACGACAACGAGGTCACCCCGTGATACCCACCCGCCGTACCCTCCTGGTCGTCGCCCTGACGACCCTGCTCCCCCTCACCGCCTGCGGTGGCGGTTCCGGCTCCTCCGGATCGTCGTCCCCGGCCGGCGGGACGTACACCTTCTGGGACCCGTACCCCCAGTTCGACGCCTCCTCGGACTGGGGCAAGCGGGTCGCCGCGTGCGGCACCGCGGCCGGGGTGAAGCTCAAGCGGGCCGCGTACGACACCACCGACCTCGGCAACAAGGCGCTGCTGGCCGCCCAGCAGGGCAACGCGCCGGACGTGATGCTGGTCGACAACCCGGTCGTCTCCACGCTGGTGGAGGCGGGGATCCTCAACAAGACGAGCGACCTCGGGCTCGACACCTCCTCGATCCAGCAGAACATCATCGGCGCCGGCACGATCGACGGCGCCGCCTACGGGGTCCCGATCGGCGCCAACACCCTCGCGCTCTACTACAACAAGAAGGTCCTCTCGGCCACCGGTGTCGACCCGGCCTCGATCACCGACTGGGCCTCCCTCACGGCCGCGCTGAAGAAGGTCAAGGCGGCCGGGAAGAAGGGCATCACCTTCTCGGCGATCAACACCGAGGAGGGCAGCTTCCAGTTCCTGCCCTGGTTCTGGGGCGCGGGCGGTGACCTCACCCGGCTCGACTCGGCCAAGGGGGTCGCCGCGCTGACGCTGTGGAAGCAGTGGGTGGACGCGGGGTACGCACCCAAGGACGTCCTCCAGAACACCCAGACCACCAGCTGGCAGGAGTTCGCCACCGGCGACTACGCGTTCAGCGAGAACGGCACCTGGCAGCTGGGCAACGCCGACAAGGCCGGCTTCCCGTACGGGGTCGTCAACATCCCCGGGCAGAACGGCGGTTCGGCGCCGGTGCCGACGGGCGGCGAGTTCGTGACCGTGCCCGTGCAGAAGGACACCTCGCGCTACGAGGTCAGCAAGAAGATCGTCGGCTGTCTGACCAGCGACGCCAACCTGCTGCCCACCGACACCACGCTCATGTACGTGGCGCCCACCGCCGCCGTACAGACCGAACAGGTCAAGAAGAACCCGGAGTTGAAGCCCTGGGTGGCGGCGGTCGCGGCGGCCCGGGGCCGTACCAGCGGCGGGCTCGGCACCAAGTACCCGACCATCTCGCAGCCGATGTGGACGGCCGTCCAGGCGGCGCTGTCGGGGAGCAAGAGCCCGCAGGACGCGCTGGCAGCTGCGCAGGCCGCGGCGGGGAAGGGCTGACACCGGTGGCCGTGAATCTGCGGGCCGGCGGGGGCTTGTCGCGCCACGCGGCGGAGCCGCATGTCGATGCGCCCCCGCGCCCCTGCAGGGGCGCTGTACCGCAGGGAGTTCGGCTGTCCCCTGGGCTTCGAAGCCGGCTGACCGCGCTCGCCTTCGTGGCGCCCCTGCTCGTCTACCTCGCCGCCTTCTACCTCTATCCGCTCTACCGCAACCTCGACCTGAGCCTGCGCGACTACACCGTGCGGTCGTTCGTGGCGGGCGACGCGCCCTTCTCCGGCTGGCACAACTTCCGTACGGTGCTGGACGATCCGACGTTCGGCCCGGCGATGCGGCACACGATGGTCTTCACCTTCGTGTCGATCGCCTTCCAGTACGCGACCGGTCTCGCCCTCGCGGTCTTCTTCAACCGGCACTTCCGGCTGTCGACCGTGCTGCGGGCGCTGTTCCTGATCCCCTGGCTGCTGCCGCTGATCGTGTCGGCGTCGACCTGGTCGTGGATGTTCAACAGCGAGTCGGGGGTGCTGAACTACTTCCTGCACTTCTTCGGCGTCGACCCGGTCGGCTGGCTGACCTCGCCGAGCTGGGCGCTGACCGCCGTGATCGTCGCCAACATCTGGATCGGCATCCCCTTCAACCTGGTCATCCTCTACAGCGGGCTGCAGAACATCCCCGGCGAGCTGTACGAGGCGGCGGCCCTGGACGGGGCGGGCGCCTGGCAGCAGTTCCGCCGGATCACCTTCCCGCTGCTGCGCCCGGTGTCGGCGATCACCCTGCTGCTCGGGCTCGTCTACACGCTCAAGGTCTTCGACCTGATCTGGATCATGACCAAGGGCGGTCCGGGCGACGCCTCCACCACCCTGGCCACCTGGTCGTACCAGCTGGGCTTCGGCACGCTGCTGCCGAAGTTCGGCCCCGGTGCCGCCGTCGGCAACATCCTGATCCTCATCGCCCTGGTCTTCGGCCTGCTGTACGTCCGTGTCCAGAGGAGGCAGGAAGCGTGAAGTCACGCGCCTACACCCTGGTCGGCCTCCTCCTCACCGCGCTGATGCTGTTCCCGGTGTACTGGATGCTGAACGTGTCCCTCACCCCGCAGCAGGACATGCGCAAGGACCCGCCGGACCTGCTCCCGCTGCACCCCACGTTCGAGGGCTACCGGGCCGTCCTCCACGACCAACTCCCCTACCTGGGCACCAGCCTGCTCATCGGCCTCGGCACGGTCGCCCTCACCCTCGTCATCGCCGCCCCGGCCGGCTACGCCCTGGCCAAGCTCCGCCCGCGCGGCGGCGGCGCGCTCGGACTCGCCCTCCTCATCGCGCAGATGATCCCCGGGATCGTCATGGCGATGGGCTTCTACGGCGTCTTCCTGGACCTCGGTCTGCTCAACTCCTGGTGGGGCCTGATCGTCGCGGACTCCACCCTCGCCGTCCCCTTCGGCGTCATGATCTTCACCGCGTTCATGTCGGGCATCCCCGGCGAACTGGTCTCGGCCGCGCGGATCGACGGCGCCGGCACCTGGCGCACCTTCCGCTCGGTCGTCCTCCCGCTGAGCCGCAACGCGGTCGTCACCGTCTCGCTGTTCGGCTTCCTGTGGGCCTGGTCCGACTTCGTCTTCGCCACCACCCTCGACGGCGGCGGCAGTTGGAAGCCGATCACCCTCGGCATCTACCAGTACATCGGCAACAACAACCAGGAGTGGAACGCGATCATGGCCACCGCCGTGGTCGCGTCGATCCCCGCGGCCGTCCTCCTGGTCCTCGCCCAGCGCTATGTGGCCGCGGGCGTGACCGCGGGCGCGGTGAAGGACTGACACCCCCGACTCCTCAAGGAGACCCATGCCATGAGCCGCACACCTTTCAGAGCCACTCTCGGAGCCGCCCTCGGTGCAGTGGTACTCACCGCCGCCCTCGGCACCGCCGCGCCCGCCCACGCGGCGCCCACCTCCGCCACCACCCTCGTGGTGAGCGCGAACCAGACGCTCCGCCCGGTCACCCACGTGGCCACGGGCAGCCTCTACGGCCTGGACACCGCGAGCGTCCCGGCCGACAGCCTGGTCGAGCCGCTCAAGCCGAACACCTTCGTCCAGATGGCGCCCGGCGGCAGCCAGCTGCCCAACGGCGAGTCCACCCCCGGCGGGGACGCCCTGGTCGTCGCCCCCGAGGCGGCGAGGGCCGGTGCCAAGGTGGTCGTACGGATGCCGGACTGGTACCCGAACTTTCCCTACAAGTGGGTGAGTTGGAGCAACTGGCTGGCCGCCGTGGACCAGCAGATCGCGTCCGTGAAGGCGTCCGGTGCCACCAACATCAGCGCCTACGAGCTGTGGAACGAGCCCGACGGCACCTGGGACACCTCGGCGGCCGGCGCCTTCGACGACGGCTGGTCACGGACGTACAAGGAGGTGCGCGCCAAGGACACCGCCACGCCCGTCCAGGGCCCCAGCTTCGCCACGTACACCGACAGCAAGATGAAGACGTTCCTCCAGGACGCCATCGCGAACAACGCGGTGCCGGACATCATCGCCTGGCACGAACTCCAGTCCAGCGCGAACATCGCCGCGCACGTGGCCGACTACCGGGCACTGGAGTCGAGCCTCGGCCTCAGCGCCCGCCCGATCGCCATCGAGGAGTACGGCACCACCGCCGAGGTCGGCGTCCCCGGACCGCTCGCGAGCTATGTCGCCAAGTTCGAGCGGACCGGCGTCCACGACGCCGAACTGGCCTTCTGGAACCACTACGGCACCCTCGGCGACACCCTCACCGACACCGGCGGCTCGCCGAACGGCGCGTACTGGCTCTACAAGTGGTACGGCGACATGTCCGGGAACATGCTGGTCACCACGCCCCCGGCACAGACGGGCATCGACGGCTTCGCATCACTCAACGGCTCGGCCAACCAGATCAGCGTCGTCACCGGCGGCTGCACCGGTTCCTGTGCCGTCACCGTCAACGGACTGTCGTCGCTGTCGGCCTTCGGCGGCACCGTGCACGTCAAGCTGGAGTACACGCCGTCCAAGGGCCGTACGACCGGGGTCTCCGGGCCGGTCACCGTCTCGGACACCGACTACCCGGTCAGCGGCGGTTCGATCACCGTACCGGTGACCATGAACGCTTCCGACGGCTACCACCTCACCGTCACCCCGAGCGGCACCGCCACCTCGCTGGCCGGGCGCTACCAGATCACCAACAAGAACAGCGGCCTGGCCCTGGACACCAGCGGCGCCGGTACCGCCCAGGGCACCGCCGTCGTCCAGGCCGGGTCCACCACGGGCACCGACCAGAACTGGACCCTGGTGGCGGCAGGCAGCGGCCTCTACAAGATCCAGCAGCAGGCGAGCGGACTGCTCCTCGGCATCACGAGCATGAGCACCAGTGCCGGCGGGACGGCCCTGATCTGGGGCGACAACGGCACCGCCGACCACCTCTGGCAGCTGATCCCGTCCGGCGACGGCTACTACAAGATCGCCAACTACAACAGCGGACTGCTGCTCGGGGTGACCGGCATGAGCACCTCGTCCGGCGCCCAGGTCCTGCAGTGGGACGACAACGGCACGGCCGACCACTTGTGGAAACTGACCGCCCGCTGACGTACACGACAGTGAACCCGAGCACATCCGAACACGGCCGCCGCCTGCATTCATTGCCTGGCGGCGGCCTTCCCTGTTGATTCGCAGCCGAACACGACCGGCCTACCCCGCCTTCCCAGGACGGCCGGACCGGTCGCCGTCGGACCACCACAGGTGATCAGGAACGGGCGGTTATCGTGACGTGGCTGATCGAATAGGGACAGAGCTGGCGGAGGACGGGGCGGTGTCGGACGAAGGGCGGCTGGTCGCCGGCCGTTACCGGCTGACCGAGCGGATCGGGCGCGGCGGCATGGGCACGGTGTGGCGGGCCGACGACGAGGTGCTGGCCCGGCAGGTCGCGCTGAAGCAGATCCACGCCCGCCCCCAGCTCTCCGACGACGAGCTGGCCACCCTCTACGAACGCACCCGCCGCGAGGCCCGCAGCGCCGCCCGGGTCGTGCACCCCAACGTGGTCGTCGTGCACGACGTCGTCGAGGACGACGGCCGCCCGTGCATCGTCATGGAGTACGTCCCGGCGACCACCCTCGCGGACGTGCTCGACGGCGGCCGGACGCTGCCGCCCGAGGAGGCCGCCCGGATCGGCCTCGGCATGATCGCCGCCCTGCGCGCCGCGCACGCGGCCGGTGTGCTGCACCGGGACGTCAAACCCGGCAACGTGCTCCTCGGCCCGGGCGACCGGGTGGTCCTCACCGACTTCGGCATCGCGCTGACCGCCGGGTCCTCCACGCTCACCCAGACCGGCCAGATGGTCGGCTCGATCCCCTACATGGCACCGGAACGGCTGCGCGGGCTGACGCCGGGACCGGCCTCGGACCTGTGGTCGCTGGGGGCGACGCTCTACCAGGCGGTGGAGGGCCGGCCGCCGTTCCGGCGCGACACCGCGATGGAGACGGCGTACGCCATCGTCACCGATCCCGTCGAGCCGATGCGGCACGCGGGCCCGCTGGAGCCGCTCGTCCAGCTGCTGCTGGCCAAGGACCCGGCGGACCGGCCGTCGGCCGAACGGACGGAACGGGCGCTGCTGGCGACCTGGTCGGGGGCGGTGACGGAGGCTCCGACGGCAGCGCCGCAGCCGCACGGGCCGGAGTCCGCGCAGCTGCCGGTGTCCGCGCAGCTGCCGGTGTCCGCGCCGCTGTCTGCGCCCGGCAGCGGCGGCAGACGCCGACGGCGCGCCCGGCGCGGCCGGCTCGCCCTGGCCGCGGGAGCCGTCGCCCTCGCGGCGGCCGCCACCGTCACGGCCCTCACCCTCCCGCACACCCCCGCGAAGGAGCATCCGGCCACGGCGAAGGCGAGCACCACGCCCGCTCCCGCCCTCCCCCGGGGCTACCACCGCGTCACCGACACCGCCCTCGGCGTCTCCTTCCCGGTCCCCGACGGCTGGACGGCCGGCACCCGCGCCACCGACGAGGTCACCTACAAGGACCCGACCGGTCTGGCCGGCGTCACCATCGGCATGGTGGAACCGGCCGGCGCGAACCCGATCACGCACTTCACCGACATCGAGACCAACACCGAGGTCAACTACCCGACCTACCGCAGACTCCGGTTGCAGCGGACCGCCTTCCGCGGACAGCCGGCCGCGATCTGGGAGTTCACCTTCCGGGGCCGGGCCCGCGTCTTCCGCGCCATCGACCTGGGCTACGGCCGGGAGGGCGGCCGGGAGTACGACATCTACCTCTCCGCGCCGGACGCCGCCTGGAACACCTACCGGCCGGTCTTCGACAACGTGAGGGACGGATTCCGTACGACCGGCTGACCGCTCGGCAACACGGACCGCCGCCCGCTAAGTTTGGCGGCATGAGCAACCTTGACCGCGCGCCCGTTCCGAGCGTGTGCGGTGGCCGCGGATTCGTCGTCGCCGAACCTGTCCGCGAGCTGCTGAGCCCCCGCCATGTGCAACTCGGCGAGTCGACCGAGGTGCGCCGGCTGCTGCCGAACCTCGGCCGCCGCATGATCGGCGCCTGGGCGTTCGTCGACCACTACGGCCCCGACGACATCGCCGACGAGCCCGGGATGCAGGTGCCGCCGCACCCGCACATCGGACTACAGACGGTCAGCTGGCTGCACCAGGGCGAGGTCCTGCACCGCGACTCGACCGGCAGCCTCCAGACGATCCGCCCCCGCGAGCTCGGGCTGATGACCTCGGGCCGGGCGATCAGCCACTCCGAGGAGAGCCCCAAGTCGCACGCCCGGTACCTGCACGGGGCACAGCTCTGGGTGGCCCTCCCGGACTCCCACCGCCACACGGACCCGCGGTTCGAGCACCACGCCGACCTGCCCACGGTCACCGCGCCCGGCCTGACCGCCACGGTCATCCTCGGCACCCTCGACGGCGCGACGTCCCCCGGTACGACCTTCTCCCCCCTCGTCGGCGCCGACCTCGCCCTCACCCGGGGCACCGACCTGCGCCTGCCCCTCGACCCCGACTTCGAGTACGGCGTCCTGGCCATGTCCGGCGAGGTCCACGTCGACGGGGTACCGGTACTCCCCGGCTCCATGCTCTACCTCGGCTGCGGCCGCTCCGAACTCCCCCTGCGCGCCGAGTCCGACGCCGCGATCATGCTCCTCGGCGGCGAGCCGTTCGACGAGGAGCTGATCATGTGGTGGAACTTCGTCGCCCGCACCCAGGACGAGATCGTCCAGGCCCGCGAAGACTGGGCCAAGGGCACCCGCTTCGGTGAGGTAAAGGGCTACGACGGCGCTCCGCTCCACGCACCGGCACTGCCCGCGACCCCTCTCAAGCCGCGAGGCCGAACCCGCTGACCAGGCAAGACGCTGAATTCCGCCCCCAATCCCCCAGAGCCACCCGAACATCCACCTCACCTTGACGTTCACTGACGCAAGTCCCCTCGGAGGCCGGTGCAGCGACGCCTCCGAGGGGCTTCTCGATTCCAAGGTGTGGGCATCTGTGGGCAGCTTTGCCAGGACGAATGCTGACCCAAAGCTGACTTTACTGACGCGTAATCAGATTCTGAAGCGGCGGTGCGCTCGACTCTGGTGAAGTGCGGCCGCGGATGCCGGCGAGGCGCCGTGGCCGCCTGCCGACGCAATGGCCGAGTCCGCTTCGAGAGTCACGACGGCGTGGAGGTGCCGGTGCCGATGTTCACGGTCGCGCCGGGCAGGGGCTTTCCCGTCTTGTTGTCCTTGGCCTGCAGGAGGACCTTGGCGGCCTTGAACGGGTCGGTGATCGCCAGCCGGGTGGTGTTGCCGGGGGTGACGATGACGTCCTGGTCGGCGATGACCTCGTGGAGCGTGCTGCCGATGGTCGTCTCCTTGAGCCGGTAGACGCCGGGCGCGAGGTCGGGGAAGGTCAGCTTCCCCTGGGCGTCGCTCTGGCCGCGTCCTGCTTCCTGGCCGGCGGAGTCGAGCAGCAGGAACACGGCGCCGGGGAGGACGCCTCCGGCCGTGTCCTTCGCGGTGATCTCGACGCTGCCCGCGTCCGAGGCCAGTGTCTCGGCAGGGACGACTGAAGCCGAGGGGGCCGGTTCGGAGGGCTGGGCGCTCGCGGCCGGCGCCCAGATGAGGATGCCACGGCGCGGAGATCCTGAAGAAGGCCGCCGCCACTTGGCAGCCGTCCGTCCCCGCCACTGCCACCGGTCACCGCCGACGGAGCAGGCCCGACCGGCGTCGCGACCGCCGCCGAAGGGGCGAATGGACGGACCGCCTGAGTCAAGCCGCCGCCGTCCAGGTCGCAGCAAGCCGCTGCGGATCCGCACACGGCTCGATGTGCCCACCTGGTACACGCCGCAGGGCGCGCGATACGGCCGGCCAAGTACCTGTTCCGGAAGCGTATGGAGCGGCTTCGGCGGGTGACGGCGACAGGGTCAGTCTTTCGGTCGAGGGGCGCGCCGGATCCATGGCCGTTCGGCCGAGGCGCCGCCGACCTCGCTGATCGGAGAGTAAGGCACGACGCAGTCGGCTCTCCTGCCCGCAACGGCCGTACCCGTGAAGGACGCAGCATGCCCCGTACCACCCGCATAGCCGCCCTGGCCGCCGCCGGGGTGCTGGCCGCCCTCGCCCTGCCTGTGGCAGAAGGGGCCATCACATCCACCGCCCCGTCGACGACCGCCGACCACACCGCCCGTCTGGACCGGTACTACAGTCAGCACCCGGCATGGCACCGGTGCGACGCCGACGATCCCGCCACCTACCAATGCGCCACCATCACCGTCCCCGTCGACTACGCACACCCCAGCGGCCGGACCTTGCGCCTGCGGATCTCGCGGATACGCACCAGCACGCCGGGCAAACGGCACGGCGTCCTCCTGTCCAACCCCGGCGGCCCCGGCGACCAGGGCCTCGCGGACCCCCTGCAACTCAAGGACGCACTGGCCAAGACCGTCCTCCAACGCTACGACCTGATCGGCTTCGACCCACGGGGCCTGGGCGCCAGCAGCCCGCTGCACTGCGGTCTGACGCGGAACGAGACGGACTCCACAGAGCCCTACCGCCCCTACCGCGCCACCACCTTCGCCGAGGACACCGCGCGCGCCCGTGATATCGCCGCCAAATGCACCACCCGCAACGGAAGCCGACTGCTGCCGTACATCAACACCCGCAACACCGCACGGGACATGGACGTCATCCGCGGCATCCTGGGCGAGAGGAAGCTCTCCTACGTCGGCTGGTCCTACGGCACCTATCTCGGCGCCGTCTACACCCAGCTCTTCCCCCGTCGCAGCGACCGCATGGTCCTCGACAGCGCTGTGGACCCGAACCGGTTCGGCAGAGGAACAGTCCTGGCCATGGCTGCCGGAGCCGAACCCGCCTTCGAGGACTGGAGCCAGCTCGTCGCCCGCCGCGACCGTACCTACCACCTCGGCGACACACCCGCCAAGGTCCGCGCCGGCTTCTGGCAACTCGTCGCGCGGGCCGACCGCACACCGCTGCTGTACGAGGGCGACGACCTCGACCACCAGGGCCAGTCCCTCAACGGCGCCGACATCCGCTCCTGGATGCGATGGTCCTTCGCCGCCGAGCCATACCAGGCCGCCCGCGACATCGTCACCCTCCGCACATCCCACCCCACCGACCAGTCCGCCCGCCCGGACACCAGCCCCGCCGACCCGGCCAACGACAACGCCGTCGGCCTCAACTGGGCCATCACCTGCGCCGACAACACCGCGTCCTGGCCCCGCGACCCCGCCCGCTACCGGCGAGACGCCCACCGCGAGAAGGCCCGCCACCCCCTCTACGGCGACTTCGCCGCCAACATCACCCCCTGCGCGTTCTGGCCCCGCGGCGCCGAACCCGCCACCCGCGTCGACAACACGGCCGCCGCCCTCGTCATACAGAACCAGTGGGACCCCCAGACCCCCCTCTCCAGCGGCCGTGCCCTGCACCGCGCCCTGCACGGATCGCGTCTGGTGTACATCCACGGCGGCCGCGGCCACACCGTCTACGCCCTCCCCGGCGCCCCCGCCCGCGTCACCCGCACAGTCGACGCCTACCTCACCGACGGACACCTGCCGAAGACAGACCTCACCTGCAACTCCTGAGATCGGGCGCGGCCGAGCCTGCTGCACCGCCGGATCGAACACAACGGCGTACCGGATGCCGCCCGCCACCTCGCCGTCACCCTGATCGCCCGCACCCCACCGAAGTCCGGCATCCTCACCGGCACAATTCACCGTCTTCCCGAACGGAGCGACAACCGCCCCCGGGGCACAGGGCTCACGCAGGGACCAGGATCCAGTACCGTCGATCCGTTGCCATGGCGCATCGGGGCAGACGGGGTGCGCGTCGACGGCCAGCCGCAGCGCGTACGCCGCCGGACCGGTTCGGGAGACGAGCCCGACTGACCCCCGTACCGTGGCCGACCGCGTGGCAGCCCGAACGGCTCACACCGAAGGTGCGCATTCCGGTACGTGACAGAGGAGTACGGGGCTGTGGTCGGGGTCATCGGGCAGGCGGCCATGGCTGCCGCTCACGCCGGAGGGGTCCAGTGAGACGGTGCGGATGCGGTAGCGGAAACCGGCCTTCTTGCGCACCACCGAGCCGACGGCGCGGAGCTTCACCGCCGGGACCGTTTCGTCGAATGGCAGCTCGGCCGGGTCGTAGCCGGGTTTGCGGTGGATCTCGACCTGACGGGCGAAGTCGGGGGCGCGGGCGTCGTCGAGCCAGTAGTACGTGAACCAGGCGTCGGGGTCGGCGATCACGACGAGTTCACCCGAACGCTCGTGGTCGAGTCCGTGGGCCGTCTTGCCGTCCGCGTCCAGGACCTGTGCCACGCCGTCGAGTTCACTGAGGAGCCCCGCAATCTGGTTGATGTCGTCCGGGTCCGTCACGTACACGTGGGCGATCTGATGGTCGGCGACGGCGAAGGCGCGGGAGGTCCAGGGGTCGAGGTACTCCATGCCGTCCTGGGTGTGCACCTCCAGCAGTCCGGCCCGGCGCAGGGCGCGGTTGATGTCGACGGGACGGGACGCGGGGGCGATGCCGTACTCGCTCAATGCCACGACGGTGGCGCCGGCCCGATGGAAGTGGTCGATCAACGGGTTGAGAGCGTCGTCGAGTTGACGTGCGGCGCGGATGGTCTCGGGAGAGGTGGGGCCGGTGCGCTGAGGCTCGTAGTCGAGGTGGGGGACGTGGACGAGGGTGACCTCTGGTGAAGCCGGAGCCCCTGAGCTTCTGTAGAGACCGAGGCCCACAGGGCGAGCGGGCGCCACGGGCGGCTGCGCTCCCGGAGTCGAGGCCGTCCCCCCGGTCGAGGACGTTCGCGACGGCGGCGAGTCCGGCCGAGGCGGCGGCGAGGAAACCCAGGACCCGGGTGGCGGGGTGCCGGGCGTCGGCTGGGTTCGCGCTGAGCTCCGCGAACGTCGCGCCGCAGGTCGTGATCGGCGGCGCCACGGACACCCGGGCACCATCTGCTGGAGTGCTAGGCGTCCAAGGAAAGCGGCTCCAGACCCAGCGCCGCCCAGATGGTTTTGCCGGTGCCGGTCTGGCGCGTGCCCCAGCTGCGGCTGAGCTGGGCCACGAGGAGTATGCCGCGCCCGCCCTCGTCGTAGGTACGGGCGCGGCGCAGGTGCGGAGCGGTGTTGCTGGTGTCGGAAACCTCGCAGATCAGCTGACGGTCCCGGAGGAGGCGCAGCCGGATGGGTGGTGAGGCGTGCCTGATCGCGTTGGTGACCAGTTCGCTCACCACCAGCTCGGCGGCGAAGGACAACTCTTGCAGGTCCCAGACATCGAGTTGGTCGGTGACGAGCTTCCGGGCCCCGGCCACCGCCGAGGGATCCGGCGGTATGTCCCACGTGACCACGAGGTGTGGATCGAAGGCCCGGCTGCGGGCGACGAGGAGGGCGATGTCGTCGACGGGGCGCTCCGGCGGTACCGTCGCGAGCACAGCGTCGCAGACGTCTTCCAGCGATGCCGCCGGGTGAGAGAGCGCCCTCCGCAGCCGTTCGATGCCCAGATCCATGTCCTGTTCATGCGACTCGACGAGTCCGTCCGTGTACAGGACGAGGAGGCTGCCTTCCGGGAGGAACACCTCGGTCGTCTCGAAGGGGACCCCGCCGAGGCCCAGCGGGGGGCCGGGCAGCACATCCAGAAAGTCGACATTCCCTATCGTGCTCACGACGGCGGGTGCCGGATGGCCGGCACTGGCGAGGGCGCAGGTGCGGGAGACCGGGTCGTAGACGGCGTACAGACATGTGGCGCCGAGGCCACCTGCCATTTCGGTCGCCTGGTCGGGAGGCGCGGTGCCGTCGGGGAGCGCCTCCTCGGACAGCCGGATGACCAGGTCGTCCAGATGAGTGAGGAGTTCGTCCGGGGGCAGGTCGATATCGGCGAGAGTCCGAACCGCGGTCCTCAGCCGCCCCATGATCGCCGAGGCCTGGACCCCGTGTCCTACGACATCGCCGACGACCAACGCGACTCGGGCACCGGAGAGAGGGATCAGATCGAACCAGTCGCCGCCCACGCCGGCCACAGTGTCCGAGGGCAGGTAACGGTAGGTGGCCTCGACCGCCACCTGGGGCGGCAGGCGCCGGGGGAGCAGAGTGCGCTGGAGGGTCAGGGCCGTCTCCCGTTCGCGTGTGTATCGGCGAGCGTTGTCGATACAGACCGCTGCCCGGGCTGTGATCTCCTCCGCGAGGAGCAGGTCGCCCTCGGCAAATGGCTCGGGTCTCTGATGACGGAGGAAGACCGCCACCCCCAACGTGTGGCCGCGAGCTCGCAGCGGTACAGCCATGGCCGTATGAATGCCGTAGGTCCGGATCGTGGCCTGACGGCCGGGGTGTCCGACCGACCAGCCGGCCGACCGCGGATCGAGTTCGGCGTGGAGTACGGCCTGCCCACTGGCCAGGCATTCCGCCGTCGGAGAGCCCGGACCCCAGACATCCACCTCCCCGGGGCGGAGCACCGCCTCAACCACTCCCGGCAGTACCGACTGCTGCGCGATGCGACGGAGCCGGAAGGCCCCTACCCCGTCCGGCTTCAACAAGACTTGCTCGATCGGCGCCACCTCAGCGTGCTCGATATCGGGGAGCAGATCGACCGTGACGAAGTCGGCGAAGTCGGGAACAGCCACATCAGCGAGCTCCTGGGCCGTGCGGACGACGTCCAGCGTGCTGCCGATACGTGCGCTTGCGTCGTTGAGCAGTCGCAGCCGTTTGTGAGCCCAGTACTGTTCGGTCCTGTCATGCACAGACAGCCCTACGCCCCGGACGATGCCGCCAGCATCCTTGAGGGGGTAGACGGACAACGACCATGCCTGCTTGCGAAGCTCACCTGCGACCTGAACCTGGACATCGACATGCTGCGGCCGGCCGGATTCCAGCACCCACGCCATGCAACGCTCAACTCGTTCGAACTCCTCGTGAAGCATGAGCTCGGAGTGCAGGAGGCCACGCATCTCGCCCTCGGACAGGCCGATGGCGCGCTCGGCGAAATGGTTGGCATTGACCAGCCGAAGGCGGGTGTCGTACGTCTCCATCGAGCAGCAGGACGCCTGGTAGAAGCTCCACCTGACAAGTTCCCCGGTCTCAGGAGCGAAGGCACCGACGATCCGCGCGGACAGGATCACCCAGTACGAGGCGCCGTCGTCGTCCGTCTGGTGATGCGCGAGCAGACGAACGTTCTCCACGTGGCCGTCCCGGTGACGCAGCCGGGCCGTCCCGACCCACCGGCGAAGGGACGGCAACTGCCGCAGCGCCTCGTCAGGGACCGGCGCGTCGACCAGGTCGGCGGCCGGCGTGCCGACGACCTCCGCAGCGGCATAGCCGAGGAGCCGGCGAGCGCCCTCGTTCCATTCGGCGATCATGGCGTGCTCGTCGACGACGGCCATGGCTGTCTGCGCCGTCTCGGATTCCCCGACCGGCCCGCTCGGCGTCTGGGCTCCGTCGGCGCGGATTCGTTTCACGACCACCTCGCCTCCACACCCTCGGGTTCTTTCCCCCTTCACCCATATTGCGGGGCTGGTGCCGAGGGACGCGAGGCCGGGCGACGTTGCCGAGTGCGATCCCGGTAGCCGCGCGGCAGCGGCACTTCCGCTGCCGACTCGGAGTGCGGGTCACCCATTCGCGAAATGTGACCAATCACCACGTTTGGTCACCAGCGTGCTTGCTCTTGCCCCCCCGCCCCCGGCCCAGTCCCGTCCCCTTCCCCGGTCCGGAGGGACCCGGCCGCGGGGAGCAGGCGGCGGCGGAGAGACCGTTCCAGGTCGGCCAAGTGCGATTCGCTGCTGGCATGGGGCAGGATCCGCCACAGGACGAGTTGACCGTGCACGGCCGTCCACAGATGGGTGCCCAGGACCTGGGCCTCCGCGCAGCGCTCGGGGGCGACCACCGCCAGGTACGTCTCCACGGCGGCGGCCCACGCCTGGTACACGGTGGCGAGCGGATGGTCAGAGGCGGCCCGGCCCTCCGGCTCGTACTCCAGTCCGAACATGAGCCGGTACCGGCGCGGCTTGTCGACGGCGAACCGTCGGTACGCGACGACGGTGGCCTGATCGTGGCCACTGGTGTACGCCCCGGCAGCTCCCCGGCCCACACCCTGCGCACCCTGGACGACGCCCTGGCCCTCAGGGACCGCCTCGGCCGGCGTCGACCTGCGCACCGGCACACCCCAGCGGGCGGGGGCCCGTTTCACCGCGACCTGTTCCGGGCGACCGGAATTCCGGGAAGGTGCTCGCAGGTCGAGGTCACCAAGGAGTAGGCGCCGTCGACGAGTACGACGCTGGGGTCGGGGTTGAATCCGGGGATCAGAGGGGGTTCTCTGAGTCCGCCGCGCGGTGGCCGCGTCGATGACGCCTCAGCGGCGGTAGTCGGTGCTGCGCCAACCGTTGCCGATCAACTGCCGCCAAGGGCGAAGGCGATGATCCCCGTGACGACCGAGGCGGCATCGACGCTGGAGCCCCTGCGCGCCGTGGGGCCCTCCTCGGAGGGACCGTCCACCACGCGGGGTGGGGGTGGCGATCACGTTGGGGCGCGGCCCCTCCAGGGCAGGAGGGACCACCGGGCGAGTCCACCTCCCCGGGCGTGGGGTCACATGGCCAGGGTCAGGGTGACGGCCGCAGCGACGGAAAGCAGGCAGAACACTACGGGGGCGATGGCGTTCGCGCGGGTGTCAGGGTTGGCGAAGTCGCCGGCTCTGCCGTGGAAGACGGCCGCGCCGACCGTCAGGACGGCGAAGCCGGTGGCCGCGGCGATGCCCAGGGGCTGCCAGAAGAGGCCGACGACCAGGCCGGCGGCGGCGGCGATCTCGGCCAGCCCGATCAGGCGGACCGCCCCGGGGCTCAGTCCCATGTGCGACTGGAGGGTGTCGATGCTCGCCCCCTTGAGCCTGACCTTGGGCACCCCGGCGGAGGTCGTTATCAGGGTCAGCAGCACGCTGAGGGTGGCTGCGGTGATGTACATGGGTTCAGTCCTTCCAGCTCGGCCGAAGCCCGGCAGGCGGCCACGCCGACGACCACAGAGAAACTTTCTTTCGAAAGAAAACATAAGTTTGCTACCGAAAGAAAGCAAGCGCTAATGTGATTCGCATGGGACCCAGTGACGAAGCCGCACCCTTCACCGAGGAGGAAGAGGCCTTCCTGGCGGCTCTGCAGCCGGCCGTCATGGCCATGACGCAGGCATTCGACAAGGCGATGCGCACTCAGGGCCTGACCCGGACCGAGTACTTCGTTCTCTTGGCGCTGAGCAAGGCCTCCGACCACACCATGAAACTCGGCGACCTGGCCGGCCTGTGTCACGTCTCGCCCCCGGTGCTGGGGCGCACCGTCCAGGCCCTGGCCGCCGAGGGCCTGCTCCTGCGTGAACAGGCACCACACGACGCCCGGTCGTTCAACGCCGTCCTCACCGACACCGGGCGCACCCGCTTGGAACAGGCACTGCCGGTCTACGTCGCCACGTTGCGCCGACTGGTCCTGGATCATCTCCATCGCGAAGACCTCGACGTGGGCAGACTTGCCGCCGCCTGGCAGCGTATGGCGGAGACGGCCTGACGTGGCACAGCCCCGTTCGGGAGACGCCACCTAAGACAGGGGGTACACGCTCCGGCCAGACAGCAGCGCTCACCGCCCGATCTCACCGGTGAGGCCAGGAGACGACGTCGAAGGGGCCACCGCAGCGCCGTCGATGCCGCCACAGACGCCGATGCAGGTGCCGTGGACAGTGACCTTCTCACGCAGTTTGTGCAGGGGCAGGACGCCGGCACGGGTGCCAAGCAGATGGACGGTTCCAGGGGTTGTCGATGCTGTCGGATCCCCTCCCGCCGTGGAGATCTTTTAAGCACCCAATTCCCCAGCGGCGTCGGCCTGATGGTCACGTTCGCAGTCGATCGGGCTCCCGTATCCGGACACGCCGTGCAGCCGACGGGTGTCGCAGAAGCCGGTGATCCAGGTGGCGATCTTCAGCCGCGCCCCAGTGCGGGTGGTGAAGGTGTGCCGGTGGGCGTACTCGACGCCGAGGGCCACGCCACAGACGATGTCCGAGGCTGATGGGCTGATGGGACGGGTCGGAGACGAGGAGCAGGGACCGGGAAGAGGACCTTCTCCCCCACCACGCCCAGCACCCCGAAGGCGTAGCCGCTGAGGATCGCCCGCACGGTCGAGGCGCGGTCACCGCCGTGTCCGTGATGATCAGGCTCGACCTCAGGTACTGACCGAAGCCTCCCTGTCGCCACGCCTCGCTGAAGTTCGACCACCGCGGATGGCCGAGGTCGAGCGTTCCCGCGGTGTCGGGGCTCACCGCGACACCGAGGATCCACACCACCGCCGGCGAGAGCCGCCGCGGCGCGAACCGGTCGGCGACGGCGAGTGGCCCGCGCGTCATGGCATGACGTGCTCGGCCTGTGCACATGCGCGCATCCCGGTGAGCGACGGGTCACTACCGTGACCGGAGTGCCGTACGTCCAGACGCTGACGACGAGCCCCGCGGTACCTCGTTGGCCAGCCTGAAGGCCTCGGACTCGCCGGTGAAAGGACCCGGGGTGTTCCGGCAGCGCTGTCCGGTGACGGCCTCGGCGTGGTCGGGCAGGGTCTGTAGCAGACGCCGTACGGAGGTGAGCTGGTCTCCATTGTCGAGCGGGCCGAAGTCGGCGGCCGGATCGTCGGGGCCGGGGACCTGCTGAGTCGCCCGCTCGGCCAAGGCGTCGTGGGTCCGAGCAGGTTGCGCGCGGCGCCGGCGAAGCAGCGCGGCACGTCGGCGCTCGCGGGCAGTTCGTCGGCAGGGCAGAGGGCGCAGGGACCGCTGGTGTCCGCCGCCTCGGCGCTCGCCAGGACGTCGGCGTGCCGCTCCGGCGCATCGGCGACGCGCAGGAGCACGCCCTGGCGAATATGCGGGACGGCGGCCGAGGACGCTGGGCACTCCGGACCCACTCGGCCTTGCGGTACGGCGCCTCCGAGGAGGCAGTGGGACGTTTTCCCGTCTTGGAGGCCTCGGCGTTCGCATCCTTTGCCCCCTCGTCGCGGGCTGCCTTGACGCCCTCCCGCTTTTCCTGCGATTCAGCAGAGTCGTCGTTCCGGCGCCACGCGCCGACCCGTATGAGCCCATGTCTGCCGACACCGACCGATGAGTCACCGGAAACTGAACGGTTTCATGCGCGGACTCTCATCGGAGTGGGCAGCGCGCAGCGCCGGGGGCTGCCCACCATTCAAACCGGCCTTGGCAACTCGCACGGCGTCAGGCCTCCGCCTGTACCGGACCTGCCGTCACCTTCCGTAGCAGCGGTCGACTGCCGGCGATCGCGGCGAGCATGGCCAACGCGCCGACGGCCAGGCAGATCACCAGTTGCAGGGCGCCGACGGCATTCATGGTGGTACCGGCCGCCTTGTTCAGTTGCGTGGCGCCGAAGGCACCCATCGCGGTGGTGCCGCCGGCCAGGACGGCCAGAGGGATGACGGTCTCGCGGATCCGGGCCTGGTCCAGCACCTCCAGCGGGGTACCGGACAGGCGCAACAGGCCGTAGATCCGGCGCCGGTCGAGGACGTTCGCAGCGGCCGTGAGGCCGGCCGAAGCGGCCGCGACAAGGAAGCTCAACGCCAGGGTCGCGGTGCTGACCGCGGCGACGCGGGCCGTGACCGTGTCGTCCGGCGCGGACACGTACTCCCGCGTGAACGGATACCTGCCGGACCCGAGAGGGGTCAGGGCGGTGACGGCGGTGTCGACGCTTTCCGGGCTGCCGGAGACCTGGGCGATCACGCCGTCCACGCCGCCCAGCAGGCTGTCGTAGTCGTTCTCGCTCGTGACCGTGACGGTCGCCGTGACATCGGCCCGGCGCAGGAGGGTACGGGCCTCGGTGGCCGTGTGCCGGGCGTCGGCCGGGTTCGCGGTGATCACCGCGACCTGGCCGTGGTGGCTCGGGCCGTCGGCGCCGAGCGTGCTGACGGAGAAGAACCCGGCCACGAATCCCGCGAGCACCAGGCCGCTGACGGTGCGCCAGGCCCCGCGCGGGTCGTCGCTGAGCCGGCGGGCGGCCAGCAGCGTGGCCGGGCGCTTGGCCCGGCGGCCCACGATCCGGCCCAGCCGGTCCACGACCCAGGGACCGAACAGCCAGAACCCGCCGTAGAACAGCGCCAGCAGAGCGAGCAGTTGCCGGGTCTTCAGCTGGCCGCTGTCGCCCGTGGACATCCAGACGACGAGCAGGACGGCGACGAACAGCACCAGGCGGATCGCACGGGTGCGGCGCGGGGCGGCCTGCTGGGCGACGCCCAGGGGCGCGGTGGCCACCTGGCGCAGCATCGTCACCGCGCTCACGGTGATCAGTGCCGTGACGGTCAGCACCACCGCCGCCAGCCACAGCGGCCCCACCCACACCTGCCCCGTGTACCAGGAGCCGACGCCGTACGGGATCTCGGCCAGCGCGGGCAGGAGCACCACGTAGGCCAGCGCACCGGCCAGTGCACCGCCGGCACCGACTCCCCCCGCCTCGACCGCGGTCATGGCGAGGATCTGCCGCGGGGTCGCCCCGGCCAGCCGCAGCACGGCGAGGCGCTGTTCACGCCGGGCCGCGCCGAGCCGTCCGGCGGCCGAGGCCAGCACGACGACCGGCATGACGAGGAGTACCACCCCCAGCAGCACGGTCCCCTGGTCGATGCCGGTGAACACGCTCGCCCGGGTCCCGGTGAACCCGGAGACCGGCGCGCGCTGCGTCAGTCCCTCGTCGTAGTAGTTCTGGTTCCCGGCCGTCCCGGAGACGGCCGGGTCGCCGGGCACCCGTCCGACCACCGCCACCAGTTCGTCGGGCGAGGCGAGACCTGCGGCGCCGATCGTGCCGTACGACCTCACCTTCGGGAACCGGTCGGCGAGTTGGTCGGCGGGGAGCCTGTGCAGCAGCTCGTCCAGAGCCGGGGAGACGTACACCTCGCCCCGCTTCGGGAAGCCGTTCAGGCCTGGGGGCGCGGGGGTCGGGGCGCGGCCAGGCAGCGGGGCCAGGTTGACCACGGTGACCGGTTCATCGCGGACGTACGTGATGGTCGTGGCCTGGACGGCCGTCGCCCGCTTCAGCGGTACGGCGTCGGGGGTGCGCCAGGTGGTGTGGTCGGCGCGGGCCCCCGCGCCGAGGGCGGCGGCGGTCATCACCAGGAGGAGGAAGGAGCCGACGGCGGCGGCACCGGCCGCGAGCAGCTGGGAGTGCAGGCCGCGGCGGCCGGAGGCTTTGGCGAGGTGCCAGGTCAGAGGCAGGACGGGGGAAGGCATGGCAGCTGCTCCGGTGGGCTCAGGCGACAGTGAACTGGCTGTGGCCGCTGATCCGGCCGTCGCGGACCTGGAGGACGCGGTCGCAGAGGGCTGCGACGTCGGCGTCATGGGTGACCATCACCAGGGCGGCACCCGTCTCCCGGGTCGCGAAGGTCAGCAGCTGGACCACCTCGGTGCTGGTGCGCTGGTCCAGGGCGCCGGTGGGCTCGTCGGCGAAGACCACGTCCGGTTCGACGGCCAGGGCGCGGGCGATGGCGACCCGCTGCGCCTGTCCGCCGGAGAGCTGGCCGGGGCGCCGGCGCTCCAGCCCGTCCAGACCCAGCGGTGCGAACCAGCGGCGGCCGCGGGCGACGGCCTCACCGCGCGGCATGCCCTCCAGCATCAGCGGCAGCGCCACGTTCTCCTCGGCGGGCAGTTCCGGCAGCAGTTGGCCGGACTGGAACACGAACCCGAACCGCTTGCGGCGCAGTTCGCTGAGCCGGTTCTCGCCGAGCTTGTCCACGCGCTCGCCGCACAGCAGCACCTGGCCATCGTCGGGGCGGATGATGCCCGCCAGGACGTGCAGCAGGGTGGATTTACCGGAACCCGACGGGCCCATGATCGCCAGCGAGTCGCGCTCGCCCACCTCGATGTCCACTCCGGCCAGGGCGGTGGTGGAGCCGTACTTCTTGACCAGGCCGTGTCCGGCCAGAACGGTGCTCATTGTCGTGGACCCTTCTCAGCGCTCGAACTTCCAGGTGACGCGCTTTGCGTCGGCCTTGACCACACGGACCGGGATCTCGACGGTCCCACCGCCGCTCTTCTCGCCGGTGCAGGTGAGGGTGGCTCCGGCCACGGTCTTGAGCCCGGTCGGGCAGGTGACTCGGGAGAGCTTGTCGCCGACCCAGGGCAGCGGGTGGTACTTGCTCTCGGCGCGGCCTGCGACGATGTTCGCCGCGAGCGCCGTGTGACCGTCGACGGATGCCGTGCTGTACTCGTCCAGGCGGGTGGTGGACTGGGTGCCGGAGAGCAGATGCGTTCCGAGGCCACCCAGCGCGACCACTGCGGTCACACCGCCGACGGCGCCGACGGCGAACTTGCTGCGCTGCATCTCGTACTCCTGATGTCCGTGGTGAGGAGGCGGCACCACACTCGCCCGGGAGCCCGGCCGCGTGCCTCGGCCGAACGGCCGGAGTCGTGGGCCGGACCCGCTGGGCGCCTCGGTCATTCGGCCGATCCCGCCGCCACGGCTCTGACCTACGGTGATCGGCATGAAGCATGTTTCCGCCCGGGGCTGCGCCCATGGCCTCGCCGTAGGTGTCCTGCTCGCCGCGGCCGTCGTCGACGTGGTTCTCTACGCGGGCTCCGACGGAACGAGCGTCCTGCCCGGACTGGGCACCTTTTGGCAGACCCTGGCCGTGATGCTCGTCGGGCTGGCCGGCGTGCTGTGGCCGGCCGAGCGGCGGCCCGAGTGGCTCACCCCGCAGGTGCGCACCGGCGTGCCCGCTCTCGCCTCGGCCCTCCTCACGGCCGCGTCACTGCTGGTCCACGGGCCGGTCGTGTTCGGGCCGGGCGAGATCGTGATCCTGCTGACCCTGCTCTTCATCGCGGTACGGCACTGCTCGCCCCGCTGGGCTCTGGTGTGCGGCGTCCTCGACGCCACCGCCCTGCTGTCCCTTCCTGTGCGCGGCGACGTGAAGCTCAGCAGTGACCTGCTGGGCCTGCAGATGATCGGCCTGCTGCTGGTGGGTCTCGTCGCCGGGCTCGCGGGCTATCTGCGCTCGATGGACTACCGCCGCACCGTCGCCGTCGCCGACACGCGCCGCCAGGAGCGGCTGGCGATCGCCGCCGACCTGCACGACTTCGTCGCCCACCACGTGACCGGCATCCTCGTGCAGACACAGATGGCCCGCATGATGGCGGTCACCCAGCCGCAGGAACTGGATCCCGTCCTGGCGGGCATCGAACGCGCCGCGACGGAGGCCCTCGCCTCCATGCGCCGCACGGTCGGCGTCCTCCGCGACACCGGCCCCGAGGCAGCCGATCGCCGCCCGGTCGGCGACCTCGCGGGCATCGCCGAACTGGTCGAGGGGTTCGCGACCCCGGGCCAGAGGACCGTCCTGCGCCGCGACCCCGGTGTGTCCGACGGCCTCCCCCATGAGACGCAGGCCGCGGCCTTCCGCGTAGTCCAGGAGTCACTGACCAACATCCGCCGGCATGCGGCCGACGCCACGTATGTCGACATCTGCCTGCGCGACCACGTCGGCCGCCTGGAGGTGACGGTGGCGGACGACGGTCGCGGGCGCACCCAGCTTCCGGCGGCCGCGCACGGTGGCGGCTTCGGCCTCGTCGGTCTGCAGGAGCGGGTGACCGCGCTGGGCGGCCGATTGGACGCCGGGCCGAGGGGCGGCGTGGGGTGGCAGGTGCGGGCGGTGTTTCCGGCGCGGAGATCCTGAAGAAGGCCGCCGCCACTTGGCGGCCCTCCGTCCCCGCCACTGCCACCGGTCACCGCCATCGGTGCAGGCCCGACCGGCGTCGCGACCTCCGAAGGGGCGACTGGACAAGCCGGCTGTCGAACGACGGCCGTCCAGGTCGTAACGAGCCGCCGCTGCGGATCCGCGCGGCTCGCAACGCGCCCGCCAGGTACACATCACCAGGCACGCTGACGGGCCGGCCGAGTACCTGTTCCGGAGGAACGAGGTCCAGATTCGGCGGGTGACGGCCACAAGGTCAGCCTTTGGGCCGAGGGCGCGCCGGATCTCCGGCCGTTCGGCCGAGGTGTCCCCGCCTGCGGCGATCCGAAAGTGGGGCACGCCGCCGTCGCCCCTCCCCTCCCCTCCCCTCCGCGACGGCCCATACCCCGAGAAGCGCGGCGACCCCGGTCCTCTCCGAGTACGGCATCCTCACCGTCAACACCCACAGCCAGCCCGGCGCCTGCGTCTCTCCGCGCCTCAAGCCCACGCTCGACGCACTGCGCCGGACCGGCGGCCCCACCGCGGTCGGCGAAGCCGTCGACGACGCGCCGGACGCCCCGGCCCGCAGCATGCACGACGCCACCACTGCCACAGCGTGCGCGGCGTCGACTTCGCCCGGGCACGCGCCCGCGTCGACCACGTTTTCGACGAGGCTCTGAAACGCCGCTCTATCCGCCCGCCTCGACGACTCCCGCCTGCTGCACACACCCGAACGACAACAGCGGGGTCGGGCTCCGGGATCCGCGTCCGAGGACGGATCCGGTGCCCTGAGCGAAGGACATCGCCCAGCGATACGGTCGGGGCCGACTGCATTCCACGGTGACGTACGTCTCGTTCCACCCCTCGGCTTCTGAACGCGGATCCCCGGGCCCCGTTGGCCCCGCCGCTGTGGCAGGGGCGATGCGCACGAGATCCCTGCAGCTCCCAGCCCTGCCTGCGGCACCTCCGTCGACCGTATGGCACCTGGTGCACCACAGGCACTGACCGGCCGTGGGCTTTCGCCGCACCCCTTGACGCAGCGAGGCGGACGCGTTCATATAACGAGTGCTTCACTAAAACCAGCGAGGGAGAATCCCCAGTGCCCGACGACCTCACGTGGCTCAGCGCACACGAACTCGGACAGCTGTACAGGAGCCGTAAGTTGTCGCCGGTCGAGGTGGTCGGCGCGGCGCTGGATCGCCTGGAGCAGGTGGACTCCCGCCTGAACGTCATGGTGACGGTCACCGCGGAGGCCGCCCGCGAGCAGGCGCTGAAGGCCGAGCGGCGCTTCGCCTCCGGGGAGGAGTTGCCTCCGCTGTACGGGGTTCCCATCACGGTGAAGGACCTCACCGACACGGCCGGTGTGCGCACCACTTACGGTTGTGTCGCCTACGCCGACCATGTGCCGGACGAGGACGCCGCCGCATGGTCACGGCTCAAGGACGCCGGGACGATCCTGCTGGGCAAGACCACGACTCCCGAGTTCGGACTTCTCGGCGTCACCGAGAGCAAGCTGACCGGAACCACCGGCACCCCATGGGCCCCGGACCATGCGGCAGGCGGCTCCAGCGGAGGGGCCGCGGCCTCGACCGTCGCAGGTGTCGCCCCGATCGCCTGGGGCTCCGACGGCGGGGGCTCCATCCGGGTACCGGCCTCGCTCTGCGGAGCGGTCGGGGTCAAGCCCTCGACCGGCCGCATTCCCCACATCGGGAACACGGAGCCCGACAGCACCGAGGGCCCGATCGCCCGCCGTGTCGTCGACGCCGCGCTCCTCCTGGACGCCACCGTCGGCCCTCACCCTCTGGACCGCTTCTCCCTGCCCGCCACCGGCGAACAGTACGCGCGGGCCGCCCTGGCCGAGGGGGATCTGAGCGGACTGCGCATCGCGGCCGACCACGGTCTCCTGCACGGTCCCGTGGACCGGGAGACCCGGCGCGTCTTCTCCGCCGCTCTGGAGGACCTGCGGGCCGCCGGAGCGGTCGTGGAGGAGACCCAGGTGGAGCTGCCGGACCCGATGGAGTTCTTCCTCGCTTACTGGGGCACCGAGTACATTCCGTTCGTCGAGCTCATGCGCGCGGCGGAACTCGAGGTCTGGCCGCTGGCGGCGGACATCGCCGATCGGGCGGCGCGACTTTCACCTGCGGATGTCGGACGTACCGGACGCGAGACGAAGACCGACATCTACTGCGCCTACGCGAAGGTGTTCGCCGACTTCGATCTGCTGGTGACCCCTACCACCCCCTTCCCCGCTTTTCCCCACGCCGGGGACGTGGGTGGCCCCGCCACCGTCAACGGACAGCCCCTCGCCGAACCGGGATGGCACCTGCACCGGCTGACCGAGTCGCCCAGCCATGCAGGGCTCCCCGCCGTCTCCGTGCCCTGCGGATTCACCTCCGCGGGCCTTCCGGTCGGCCTCCAGATCATCGGCCCTCAGCACGCCGACGCAGCCGTCGTCTCCGCCGCCGCCCGCTACGAACGCGCCACCGACTGGTGGACCCAGCACCCCGCACTCTGAATTCAGCCCGCGCAGGACTACCGCGCGCCGGACGCACCCGACAAAGGAACGCCGGCCACACCGCCCGCCGAAACCGGCGGCTGCGGTCTCCCGGCGCCGGCGCGTCCGGCTAAGCCCGTCGGACCTCTACCCCGACGACGCGGCCCTAGCTCCCCACCCGACCACAGATACCGGCCGGCGGCCGGCCAACGGCAAATCGCCGGAGCCGGTCGCCGGCATTGACCCCGACCGGGATGCGCCGGACGACCCGGTCCACGCCCCCTGGGGGCGGACCATCGGCCACAGCGCCAGAACGTTGCGGCGCGCCACCGCTCCGTCCGCGATGCCTCACGCAGACACAGGTACGGTCACGGACGCCGGCTCTTCGTATACGGACGGCTTCGTCCGTGCCCGGCATGGCCATCGCACTCCCCCAGGCCGACTCGGCACCAAAAGCCGGAAAATCGGTCCGTGCGCCCGGCACAAGGCCCCTGCCGTGCGGATGTGATGCCAGAACAGGGGCTCCGGGCCTGACGGCCGCGGTGACCGGCTCGCCCCGTCGACTCCCGCCTGTCACGTGGCAGGCGGGACCGGGAACGGCTTGATGCAGGCAGGTGCCCTGCGACCGACCCCTGGCGCCGGCACCAGGACCGACCCGGACGAAAGTTACGACCTGGAAAAGCCCCGGGATGAGCATTGCCTGTTGTACATCACCCGTCATACATTCTCCGTCAACTTGGCTCGAAGGCGGCCGCAGGCTGCAACGAAGGGGCGTACCGATGGCTACACGACACATCCCGAGGGCCGCGGTGCTCAGCCTCGTACTGGCCGCGTCCACGCTCACAGCGTGTTCCGGCGGCTCGTCGGGCGGGCAGAAGTCGGTTTCCGCGGACGACCTGGTCTCCTCACTCCCCGCCGCCAAGGGAGACGTCGACCAGATCACCTGGAACCTCACCGGCGGCGAGCCGGAAACGCTCGATCCCGCCAACGCGGCGACCACACAGAGCGGACAGGTGGTGCGCAATCTCTGCGACTCCCTGCTGACCCTGGACGCGAAGTTCAACCTCAAGCCCAACCTGGCGAGTTATCAGCAGCAGTCGCCGACCAAGCTCGTGCTCACGGTCCGCCCGAACGTCAAGTTCTGGGACGGATCCACTGTCACCGCGGAGGACGTCGCCTACAGCCTGCGATGGGCCTCCGACCCTTCGAAGATCGCCAGCTATCTCTTCGCCGATGTCGACTCGATCAAGGTGACGGCTGCCGACCAGGTCACCGTCACGTTCAAGCAGCCGGACGAGATGTTCACCAGCGAACTGGCCAACATGGTGGTCATGAAGAAGGCCTTCGCCGAGAAGGCCGGTGCCAAGCTCGGCACACCGGCCGGCGGTCTGATGTGCAGCGGACCGTTCAAGCTCGACAAGTGGCTCAGCGGCGACAGCATCACGATGAGCCGCAACGACGCCTACTGGAACCCTGCCCGGCGCCCGTTCGCCCAGTCGGTCAGATTCACGTTCGTCACCGATGCCACCGCCCTGGCCCAGTCGCTGAACGCCCGCGAGATCGACGGCGCCTACGAACTGTCCGCCTCCTCGGTTCCGGCCCTGGCGAAGTCCAAGGCGGGGCGGCTGGTCTTCGGGCCCTCTCCGCAGTCGATGAACATCTACGTCGCCCGCCCGGACGGTCCGATGGCCGACGTCGACCTGCGAGCCGCCCTGGAACGGATGATCGACCGCGACGCCCTCGCCAAGGTGGTGTTCCACGGGGCCGCCACTCCGCTGTACACCATGACGACCCCCACGACCTGGCCCAACGCCCAGCGTGCGGTGTACGAGAAGGCGTACAAGTCCTTCGAGGCCACGCGGTCCTACGACATGGACGCGGCGAAGAAGCTGGTCAAGGGGTCCTCCTACAAGGGCCAGCAGATCGTGCTCGCGATCGCCGCGGGCGATGACGCCCAGTCGCGCACCGCGCAGTTGCTTCAGCAGCAGGCTCGGGAAGCAGGCCTCACCATCAGGATCCAGAGCATGCAGCCACTGGTCTACGCGCAGGCGGGTTACGACGCCACCAAGCGCAAGGGCGTCGACCTGATGCTGTCGTCGAACTTCAGCGCCGCGCCCGACCCGTTGGAGACCATCGGCTTCAGCTACCTGCCGAAGGTGACCTACAACTACACCGATTACAACAACCCCCAGGTCACCAAGCTCTTCGACGAGGCACGCAGTACCTTCGACGGGGAACGCCGGGCCAGGACGGTCGTCGAGATGCAGGCCCTGTACGAGAAGGCGAACACGGTGATCCCGCTCGTCTCCACGAACACCACGACCTTCCTCAGCGACCGGCTGACCGGCGCGATCACCTCGTTCGCCTACTGGTCCATGCCGCAGCTGGCCTACGTCGGCGCCCCGAAGAAGTAGGAGCGACGAGATGTCCGTGTCCACCTCCGCAGCCGGCCCGCCGGCCCGGCTCCGCGTCTCGTGGCGCCACCCCGTCCTGTCGCTCGCGGTGACGTACGTGGTCAGCCCGGTCGTCACCGTCCTGTGCGCCACCTTCCTCCTCTTCGCCGTCCTCGCCCTGTCCCCCGGTGACCCGGTGGCCCAGTTGCTGGGACCGCACGCCTCGGACTCCGCGCGAGCGGCGATGCGGGCCAGGCTCGGCCTGGACGACCCGCTGCCGGAGCGCTACTGGCACTGGCTGACCGGTGCCTTGCACGGGGACCTCGGCACCTCACTGACCTACCGGCAGCCGGTCTCCGATCTGCTCGTGCCCCGGCTGCTCAGCACGCTTCTGCTGGTCGGCATGTCAGCGGTCCTCATCCTCGTCGCGGGCCTGCTCCTCGGCGGGATCGGCGGGACCAGCCCACGGTGGCGTCCGCTGGTCAACGTCCTGTCCGGGCTGGGCATCGCCGTGCCGGCCTTCGTCGCCACCACCCTCCTGATCAGTGTGTTCGCGGTGAACCTCGGCTGGTTCCCGACCGGCGGCGCGGGCAGCGGCTTCGCCGACCGGCTGTGGCACCTCGTCCTCCCCGCGGTCGCCCTGTCGATCGGGTACGCCGCCTATCTGATCCAGCTGACCTCCAGCGCGATCGGCGAGGAGGCGGCCGCCGAGCACGTGGTGACCGGCCGCGGCCGCGGGCTGCCCAGCTCCTGGGTCTTCCGGCGGCACATCCTGCGCAACGCGGCCCTGCCGGTCCTGACCGCGTCCGGCCTCACCGTGGCCGGTCTGGTGGCCGGCACGGTGGTGGTGGAGCCCGCCTTCGGTATCGACGGCATCGGCTCGCTGCTGATCAGGAGCGTCTCCGCCAAGGACTATCCGGTGGTGACCGCGGTCAGCGCGTTGATCGTCACCGTGTTCGTCGTCGTCACCACATTGCTGGACGCCGGTCAGCACCTGCTGGATCCGCGGCTGAGGGAAGGAAGCTGACCGATGGCCACACTCACAGCCACTCTCCGGCTGCGGAGCACCGGGCGCAGGGGGCTCGGCGACCCGCTGCTCCTCGTCTCGGCCGCGGTGGCCGCCTGTCTGGTGGTCCTCGCGGTGGTCGGCCCGTGGATCGCGCCCCACGACCCGGCGGCCACCGACGTCCTCGCCGCCGGTCAGGGCCCGAGCGGCGCGCACCTGTTCGGCACCGACTCACTGGGCCGTGACATCTTCTCCCGGGCGCTGACGGGAGCCCGGCTGAGCTTCGCGGGGCCCGGCATCATCGTGCTCGGCAGCGCCGGCCTCGGCACGCTGCTGGCGCTCGCCGCCGCCTGGCACGGCGGCTGGGTCGACCGGTTGCTGAACCGGGCGCTGACCTTGCTGTTCGCGATTCCCGGTGTGCTGGTGGCCGTGGTCGCCGCGGCCGTCTTCGGTGCCGGCTTCTGGGCACCGGTCCTGGCCCTGACCATCGTCTACACGCCGTACGTGGCCCGGGTGGTGCGCAGCGTCGCGATACGGCAGCGGCAGCTGCCGTACATCGAGGCGCTTCAACTGGCCGAGCTGTCGAGCTGGCGGATCTGCGGGCGGCACCTGCTGCCCAACGTGGCGCCCATCGTGCTGGCCCAGGCGACCATCGGTTTCGGCTCGGCGCTGATGGACTTCGGGGCGGTCTCGTTCCTCGGGCTCGGCATCCAGCCGCCGGAGGCGGAATGGGGGGTGATGGTGTCCGACGGCCGATCCGAGGTTCTGGACGGCGCCGTGCAGCAGAGCATGGCCGCGGGCCTGTGCATCGTCGTCTCCGTGGTGGCGTTCAACGTGCTCGGCGAGCGCCTCGCCCAGCGGTTCGGAGGGACCCGATGACCGGCACACCACTGCTTCGGATGCACGATGTCGGGATCACGGCCGGGGACCGCAGGAGCAAGCGCACGCTGGTCCGCGGCGTGGACCTGACCGTGGCGGCCGGCGAGACCATGGGCCTCGTCGGCGAGTCCGGCTCGGGCAAGTCGATGCTGGTCAAGTCCGCGATGCGGCTGCTTCCCCGGCACGCCGAGACCTCCGGGCGGATCGAATTCGAAGGACGGTCGGTACTCGGCTTCTCACGCCGCGAACTCGCCGCCTACCGCTCCCGCGACGTCGCGCTCATCCACCAGGACCCGCGCGCCCACACCAACCCGCTGCGCACCGTCGGCGACTTCCTCGTCGAGGGCGTCGTGGCCGGCAGGCTGCTCGGCCCGCGGGAGGCCCGGCAGCGTGCCTGCGAGCTCATGACGAGTATCGGCATCACCGATCCGGAACACCGCCTGACGCAGTACCCGCACCAGCTCTCCGGCGGTCTGCTCCAGCGCATGATGATCGTGGCGGCGCTGCTGCCCTCCCCCAAGCTGGTCTTCGCGGACGAGCCCACCACGGCTCTGGACGTGACCGTGCAGTCGGAGGTGATGGCGATCCTGCGGGAGCAGATCCGGGAGCGGAACCTCGGTCTGCTGTTCATCTCGCACGACCTGGACCTGGCCGCCGCCGTGACCGATTCCCTGGCCGTCATGTACGCCGGGACAGTCGTCGAGCGCGGAGCCACGACGGAGGTCCACTCCCGTCCCCTGCACCCGTACACCGCGGGGCTGCTCGCCTGCCGCCCCAGCACGACGGCGGTCACCCGGCTGCAGCCGATCCCGGGCCGGCCGATCTCGGCGTACGAGGCGGGACCGGGCTGCGCGTTCGCCGCGCGCTGCCGATTCGCCACCGAGGAATGCCGGCAGGACCGGCCCCGACTGCGCACCGTGGAGGACCGGTTGGTCGCCTGCCATCGAGTGGAACAGATCAGCGCGGAACTTCCTCAGGCGGTGCACTCATGACCGAGGCAGCGGTCCCGGCTCGGGACACCGGCCCCGCACTCATCGTGGAGCACCTGCGCAAGGAGTTCCCCGCCCGCTCCCGTGACGGCAAGGCGGTCATCGCCGTCGACGACGTCGGCTTCGCCCTGGAACGCGGTGGCTCACTGGCGGTCGTCGGTGAGTCCGGCTCGGGCAAGACCACCGTCGCACGCATCGTCGCCGGACTGGAGCGGGCCACCAGCGGAACGGTCACCGTCACCGGGAGCGGGAAGCGGTCGGCCCGCCCCGTGCAGATGGTCTTCCAGGACCCCTTCGCCTCCCTGGATCCGCGCCAGCGCATCGGCGCCGGTCTGACGGAACTCCTGCGCGTACGCATCGGACTGGGACGCGCCGCGGCCCTGGAACGGGCGACGGGCCTGCTGGCCGAGGTCGGGCTCGACGAACAGCACGCGGCCCGGCTCCCCCTCGACCTGTCCGGCGGGCAGCGGCAACGCGTGGCCATCGCCCGGGCGCTGGCACTGGAACCGGAGATCCTCATCCTCGACGAGGCCGTCGCCGCCCTCGACGTCAGTGTGCAGGCGCAGGTGCTGAACCTGCTCTCCGACATCCGTGAACGCACCACGGTGGCCTTCCTGTTCGTCTCGCACGACCTGGCCGTGGTACGCCAGGTCACGGACCACTGCCTGGTCATGCAGCACGGCCGCGTCGTGGAGGAGGGCCGCACCGCCGAGGTGCTGGACCACCCCCGGGACCCCTACACACAGGAACTGCTCGACGCGGTGCCCAGGCCCGGCTGGCAGCCCCGGCGCCGACGCGCCTGACCCCCGGTCCGCCGAGATCCGGGCGGACACATGCCCTCGTAGTAAAACAGCCGCTACACAAAGGAGCCGACCATGGGCATCCTCTCCACCGAGGGAGCCACGACACTCACCGTGCCCCACCCCTCCCAAGCACCGGCCTTGCTGGACGGAACGTTCACCACGCCCTGGTTCGTCGTCGACGACGACCGCGCGAAGGACTTCGAGAAGGCGTCCTACCACGACCAGTACCCGCACGCCTACGAAGGCGAGGACGGGTACGGCGAGGACCTGGTGGAGGGCTTCCACCTGCTCAGCCTGCTCGATGTGCTGTGCAACCACTCCGTGTGGTCCGAAGGCCCGTGGATCGCCTGGAACTACGGACTGGACAACGTCCGCTTCGTCTCGGTGATCCGCACCACCGACCCGTTCCGCATCCACGGTCACGTCCGCGAGGTCATCGACCGCGGGGAGCAGGGCCACCTCGTCGTCACCGACCTGCGTGCGGAGGTCCGGGGCCGGGAGCGGCCGGGATTCGTCGCGACGCTGCGTGCTCTGTGGTCCACCGTCTGAACCGCCGTAGAGAGGCCGAAAGCATGGAACTGAACGAGCACCAGCAGTACCTCCTCGGCAGGAACATCCCCGAGGCACTGGACTACGCCGCCCGGCAGTGGCCGGACGACGTCGCCCTCACCCACATCGAGGACGGCGGCCCCACTCTGACGTGGGCCGAGCTGCGCGAGCGGATCAGCCGGGTGCGCACCGGCCTCGAACGCCTCGGCGTCACACCCGGCCAGAAGGTCGGCATCATGCTGCGCAACCAGGTCGAGTTTCCGCTGACCTGGCTCGCGGTCATCGAAGCCGGCGCGGTCGCCGTGCCGATGAACCCGAAGTACACCCCCCGGGAGATCGACTTCGTCCTGAGCGACGCGGACGCCCGGTGGCTCGTCGCCGCCGATGACGTCGTCCGCGGCGCACTCGCCGACGACCGCGTCGGTCCGGTCCCGAGCGAACGGATCATCGCCGTGGGCGAACCGGTCGCGGGCGTGCGCGACTTCGCCGCGCTGATCGCGCAGGACGCGGCGCCACGCACCCACCGGGCCGATCCCGGTGAAGTGGTCAACATCCAGTTCACCTCCGGTACGACCGGACTGCCCAAGGGGTGCCTGCTCACCCACACCTACTGGATCCAGATCGGCGTCTACGGCTCGGCCCTCGGGGACCCGCGGCGCATCCTGGCGGACCACCCCTTCTACTACATGCAGAACCAGGCCTATCTGATGATGGCACTGGCCGGCGGAGGGGGCCTGTACGTCACCGCGGGGCTGAGCCGGCGCAAGTTCATGAACTGGCTCGTCGACCACCGGATCGACATGGCGTGGATCGACGAGGGCATGCTCGACTTCCCGGAGAGCGAGGCCGACGGGCAGCTCGCCCTGAAAAGGGCACCGGTCTCGGCCCTGCCACCCTCCCTGCACGAACCCCTGGAACAGCGCTTCGGCCTGCGGGCGCGCGAGGTGTACGCCAGCACGGAGGTCGGCAACGGCACCTACGTCCCCTACGACCGCACCGACACGGTCGGCACCGGTTCCATGGGCTGGTGCTTCCCCCAGCGCGAATCGAAGGTCATCGACCAGAGCGGCGGCGAGGTCGAGCCGGGCCGCTCCGGCGAACTGTGCCTGCGGGGCCCCGGCATGATGCTCGGCTACCACAACCGGCCCGAAGCGAACGCCGAACTCTTCCTGCCCGGCGGCTGGTTCCGCACCGGGGACATCGTCCGCAAGGACGCCGACGGGCAGCACTACTACGAGGGCCGCCTGCGCGACGTCATCCGCCGCAGCGGCGAGAACATCGCCGCCGCCGAGGTCGAGCTGCAGATCATGG
Source organism: Streptomyces sp. NPDC090088 (assembly GCF_044747345.1). NCBI lineage: Bacteria > Bacillati > Actinomycetota > Actinomycetes > Kitasatosporales > Streptomycetaceae > Streptomyces > Streptomyces sp. NPDC090088. Next base: position 443,545 of record NZ_JBIVDZ010000004.1, read on the forward strand.
CCCTGCCCGAGGTGGACGACGTCGGCGTCATACCGGTCCCCGACCCCCAGCGCGACGAGGAGGTCAAGGCGGTCGTCGTGCTCAAGCCGGGCGCGAGCCTGACCGCGCAGGAGATCGAGGCGTGGTGCCTTCAGGGACTCGCCCGCTTCAAGGTCCCCCGCTACGTCGAGTTCCGCGACAGCCTCCCCTACACCGCCAGCGGCAAGATCGCGAAGGCGGAACTCCGTGCCGAGCCGCACAGTGACCGCGTCGTGGACCTGCGCGCCTCCTGAAGCACGGCAGCGGACCGACCGGAGGACACCGGTCGGTCCGCGGACCCGCGTCCCGGCCTCAGCCGGCCGGCAGTTCCACGAACGACAACACCTTGAGAAATCGCTCCAGCGCGGCCAGCTGGCGCTCGGGGGTCCAGATCTCCGGGTGCTCGACCACGGACAAGGCTATGCCGGACACCCACACGCGCACCATGTCGACGGTTCCTTCCAGTTCGTCCGCCGGGACCAGCTCCTCGACGGCCCGCACCAGAACCGCTCGCATCGCCGGCTCCATGCGCTGCAGGTGCCGCCGGATGACCGGTTCCGCACCCTGGTGCGTCAGCAACGCCACCCGCGCGCGCTCCTGCCTCAACGCGTCCTCGGTGTCCGGCAGGAACCATGTGAGGGCGAACCGCATCCGTTCACGGGGATCCGCGATCTTCTCCAACTCCCCGAGGACGGCGTCCGCGTCGGCCAGCACAAACTCCAGTACCGCGTCGAGCAGGGCCTCGCGGTTGGCGAAGTAGTGCGTGATCAGCGTGCTGGACCCGCCCATCCGCTGCGCGATCTTCCTGAGCGTCAGCTCGGGCAGTCCTCCCTCGCTCAAAGCCTCGAGCGAGGCCACGACGATGTCGCGAACTCGCTCCTCCGGATCAACGTACCGCGGCACTTGGAACCTCCCCGCCCTTCACACCCGACCACTGCCTGACACAACCCGCTGAAGCTGTTATACAACAACCGAAACATATCTCGGAGGCATGCCATGAGCTTCACCATCGTCGAGACCATGACGTCGGAGCCGCCGTCCGAACACGCCCGGGAACACCTGGTCGCCATGCGCGACGGAGTGGAACTGGCCACGGACGTCTACCTGCCGGACGACGCGGGCATTCACTCCGCCATTCTCGTGCGGACCTGCTACGACAAGTCGAGCCGCTACACCGCCCTGGCCTTCGAGGCCGAGTACTACCGCTCCCGCGGCTACGCCTTCGTGACCCAGGACGTCCGGGGCAAGTTCCGGTCAGGAGGGGAGACGCTCCCCTACGCCTACGATGTCGCCGACGGCTACGACACGGCTGAGTGGATCACCCGGCAGCCGTGGTCCAACGGCCGGATCGGCGTGACCGGACAGTCGTACTACGGCTTCACGACCTGGGCCACCGTGGCGAGCGGCCACCCGGCCGTCAAGGCGGCGGTCCCGATGGTCACGGGCATCGACATGGGCGCCGGGCACGTGGGAGCGCAGTGGAGCCAGCAGGTCCCCTACATCGCGGGACTCAACGACCTCCTGCAGATCTGGACCGACCACAACGGCTACCTTGCCGAGATCGACTGGAGCGCCGAGTCCGTCGAGAACATCGTCGCCGCGGCCCGCACGCGGATCGGCGAGTGCCGGGCGGCCACGGACATGCTCGGGCGCTCCGCGGACCAGGGATGGTACAACCCCTACGGTGACCGGCACCCGTACCACACCACGTCGATTCCGGTCCTGCACTGGCAGAACTGGTACGACCCGGGCCTCGCCCCCCTCGGCCTGCGTGACTGGCGGCACTTCCGCTCCCTGGCCGGCCAGCGCGACCTGCACTTCCTCCGGGCCGGTTCGGCCGACCACTCCGGTTACCTGCTTCAGGACGTCGGAGCCGGCGACGAGCGCAACCCGTACCTCAGCGAATCCGCGCTCGCCGAGAAGATCGAGACCGAGTGCGGCGAAGTGGCGGACTTCTTCGACGAGCACCTCGACGGGCTGCGGCCGACATCCCCCCGTCCGCGCGCCCGGTGGCACGTCGGACACGTCGGCTGGCAGTCCTCCCAGGAATACCCGCCGCCCAGCCGACCGCTCACCTTCCACCTCTCCGCGCACGGCTCGGGGACGTACGCCCTGAACCCTGAGCCGGACGAGAACGCGACGTCCCTGGCGTGGACGCACGACCCCGAGCACCCCGTCCCGTCGAGCACCGACATCGAGGCGATCTGGTACCTGCTCGCCGACTGTCCCGACGAGCGCGACCTGGCGGACCGGCGCGACGTGCTGACCTTCCGCACCGAACCGTTGACCGAGCACGTCGACTTCGCCGGACAGCCGGTCCTCACGGGACGCGTCACGTTCTCGGCCCCTTCGACGCATGTCTTCGCGAAGCTGCAGGACGTGCACCCCGACGGCACCACCCGCCCGATCTCATGGGGCCGCGCAGTCCTGTCCGAGCGGGCGGGCGGCTCCTTGGCCCTCGCCCTGGACGACAACGCCTACCGGCTCCGCAGGGGCCACTGCCTCCAGCTGCAGATCCAGTCGAGCGACTTCCCCCACTCCGCCGTGCACCCGGGCACCGACGGCAACCCGTGGCTCACGACGAAGCGGATCCCGAGCACGCAGAGCCTCGGCGTCGGAGGCCTCACCGGCGCACGGCTCGTCCTCCCCGCCATCACCATCCCGGAGGCTCCGGAGACACCGGCTCAGCTCGGCTGACAGACATCGGGAAGCGGGAATCCGGCGGCCCGATCCTGCTCGGACGGCCGGGTACGGCCGGCCCACGTCGAGGGCGTCGCGAGACACTCCACGGAGACATGGGTCGGCCATGAGGCTCGTGGGCAGGGCTCGCCGTCCCGGTCGGACGGTTCGACCTGGATCTCGACCTCGACGGGGGCGTGCAGCGGGAGCACTGCGACGCCGACCACGCTGCGGGCATGGACGCCTCTGTCCCGGGAGTGCGCGATCGTGCGGGTGCCGCAGCGTCCGCACCAGATCACTCCGTCCAGCAGAGCCGGCCCGTCGAGCTCGATCCTGGCCGGGTCGCGTTGGTGCCGGCCGGTGTGGCTTCGGCCATGGACGGACACCCCGGCACAGGCCGGTTGCCGGAGCATGTTCTGGATCACGATCCGGCTCGGGCGGCGCCGTCCCCACTGCCCCTTGCCGCACCGGCACACCGATCTCAGGTTCCCTTGCGCCAGCCACCTGGCCCTCGCCGTTCTCGGGGGACATCGTCGCTTTGACATGCTTCGACGACAACGGCCGCAACCAGCTGATCACCACCTTCATCGTGACCGCCCTGATCGCGCTGGCCTGCCGCATGCTCAGCAGGGCCCCAGCCGAAGGCTGGTCGAAGCCATCGGCACGGGCACCACCCGGCCGCCCCTCCCGATGACGCGTCCACCGCGTACGAGCCGGTGAATGTCCTACGCCGCCGCGGCAGGTCGGCGAAACGCGTTTCGACACCGGCTTGAGGCACGGTTCGCCACGTCTGTGCACGACCATCTGCCCAGCCGGAACTTCGCACGTGAGCAGGAGCTCAAGCGGATGCGCCGCGCACCGACGCCATGTCAGTCAAAGGAATTGTTCAGACGCCCCGAGGGGTGCTGATCAACCCGCCGCTCGCCGAGACTCTCCCCCGGCCTGGTGACACACCGTCACCCTGCACACAGGGAACAGGAGAGAGGCATTCTTTTGCGGCATCGATTCAGGCACTCATCCGGAAACCGCGGCAGACGGCGGGTTCCCGGGCGTGGCAAGGCAGTGGCCTACAGCGCGGCCATGCTGCTGGCGATGACCGGCCTCGCCGGCACCGCCACACCGTCCACCGCTCTGCCGGACCAGGTTGCCGACGTCCGGGCCGGCACGGCGGGATCCCACGCGCGCATTACGTTGATCACCGGTGACACCGTCACCGTGGACCGCGCCGGCCGGGTCGTCGGGGTGCGGCGTGGCGAGGGCCGCGGCCGTGTCGGCTACACGACGCAAGTCGCCGCCGGGCACACCTCGGTGGTCCCGACGGACGCGATCGGGCCACTGCACAGCGGCAGACTGGACCCCCGGCTCTTCGACATCACGCAACTCATGGCAGACGGCCACACCGACGAGCACCGCAACGGGCTGCCGCTGATCGTCTCCTACAAAGGCGGGCAGAGCCGGCGTACGAGTGCCCAGCGGGCGCTGACGGCGGCGGACGCCGACAAGCGGCGCGACCTGCCCGCGGTGCACGGGCAGGCGCTGACCGCCGACCGGCAGGACGCGGCGAAGGTGTGGCGGGCGCTCACCGAGCCGGCGGGCACCCGGTCGAAGGACGCGCTGACCATGGCGCCCGGCATCGACCATGTCTGGCTCGACGGCCGGGTCAAGGCCGCTCCGGAGGTCACCGCCGGCCCGCCCGGCGAGGACACCGGCACGGTACAGATCGGCGCCCCCGACGCCTGGCGGGCCGGCTGGGACGGCAAGGGTGTCAAGGTGGCCGTCCTGGACACCGGCATCGACACGACCCACCCGGACCTCAAGGACAGGGTGCTCGCCTCCAGGAACTTCACCGAAGCCCCCGACACCGACGACCGCTTCGGGCACGGCACCCATGTGGCCTCGACCATCGTCGGCTCCGGCGCGGCGTCCGACGGCAGGTACACGGGTGTGGCACCGGGCGCGCGGCTGCTCAACGGCAAGGTGCTGGCCGACGACGGTTACGGCTCGGACTCCGGCATCATCGCGGCGATGCAGTGGGCTGTCGATCAGGGCGCCAAGGTCGTCAACATGAGCCTGGGCATCACCGACGCCTACGGCACCGACCCCTTGGAGCAGGCCGTCGACGACCTGTCGGCGTCCAAGGGAGTGCTGTTCGCCGTCGCGTCGGGCAACGACGGCCCCGGCGCCCAGACCCTCAACTCGCCGGGCAGCGCCGCCGCGGCGCTCACCGTGGCCGCCGTGGACCGAAACGACGACATGGCCCCGTTCTCCAGCCGGGGCCCGACGGCCGACGACGGGCTGAAGCCCGACATCTCCGCGCCCGGCGTGAACATCGTCGCCGCCAAGGCCAAGCACGGCAGGATCGGCGAGGACGCGGGCACCCCCGGCTACGTCAAGCTGTCCGGCACCTCGATGGCCACCCCGCATGTCGCCGGGGCCGCGGCCATCCTCGCCCAGGAACACCCGGAGTGGACCGGAGAACGGCTCAAGTCCGCGCTGATGGGCTCCGTCAAGCCGGGTGCCGGACTGTCGGCGTACGAGCAGGGCTCCGGCCGGGTCGACCTGAGCCGTGCCATCGCCCAGGGCGTCGTCGCGGAGCCGCCGTCCCTCGACTTCGGCACCCAGCTCTGGCCGCACACCGACGACACTCCTGTCACCAAGACCCTCACCTACCGCAACACCGGCACCGAACCCGTCGCCCTGCACCTCACGGCGGCCGGTACGGCGGGCATGTTCACCGTCTCCCCGGCCACGCTCACCGTCCCGGCGGGCGGCACGGCCAGCGCGACCGCCACCGCGGACACCCGCGTGGCCGCTGCGGACGGTACGCACTTCACCGCGGTGACCGCCACCTCGGCCGACGGCCGGACAGTCGTCCGTACCCCGGGGGCCGTCGTCCGTGAGGTCGAGTCGTACACGCTCACTGTGAAGACCCTCGGCCTGGACGGCAGGGCTCCGTCCCTGGCGCGGGCCACCGTGGTCGCCAAGTCCTCGCCCAAGGTGTGGCACCCCTACGACCGTGACACCGACGGCGACTACCAGGTGACGATGCGGCTGCCCAAGGGGCGCTATCTGGCGGACGACCTGATCTCGACCAGCGACGAAAAGAGCTCCTTGCAGGTCGCGCCCCTGGTGTCCCTCACCAAGGACACCACGCTCGTCTTCGACCAGCGCAAGGGAAAGAAGATCGGCATCACCGCCCCCGTGCCCGAGCAGGAAGGTGACTATCCGCAGGTGCGGTACGCCTCCAACGGGAGCAGACGGGCGTACGACTACGTCAGTACCGCGGCGGCCCTCGACACCACGCTCGCCCAGGTCGGCCCGAACGCGCCGCAGAGCGGCTTCGCGGCCCAGGTCGCGGGCGTCTGGGCCGCGCCGGGCGCCGGCAAGCCGCAGTACCACATCGTGGTCACCCACAAGGGATCCTTCTTCAACGGGCTCACCCACACAGTCCGTCAGTCCTCCCTGGCCAGGGTGGACATGGCCGTCGCCGCCACCGTCAAGAGCGCCGAGGCCGTACCGGAAGGACAGTGGGAGACCCCCGGCTTCCCGCAGCTGACGAACAGTGACATCGCCACCTCCGGAGCGCGCATCAAGCTGCCGGCCACCCGCGCGGTCCTCTATGTGTCGGCCGACCACGGCCTGCGCTGGAACATGGGCATGAGCTTCTTCCGCCCCGGCGGGGACTCCGCGTACGCCGTGACGACCGACCTGAACGCCAAGCGCTACGAGCCCGGCCGTACCTACCACGAGACGTACAACAAGGCCGTCTACGGCCCACAGGTCTCGAACGGTTCCACCTGGATCGGCGGCATGCGCACCGGCAACGACTACGCCCTGTGCAACGCGCCGTTCTCCGACGGCCGCCGCCTGATCCAACTCGATGACGAGGAGAAGGCCGTGCTCACCGCCGGCGGCAAGACCTACCTCGACGTGCCACGCGATCCGTGCGACTACGGCGTGCTGAGCGGCCTGCCCGAGAAGAGCACCACGTTCACACTGGCCACCGAGGCACGGCGCAGCCCGCGTGAGTACGGGGTGAGCGACAAGGTCACCGCGACCTGGACCTTCACCTCCGGCTACGTCGACACCAGCGGCCCCGCGCGGCCCTTCCCGCTCTCCGTCGTCCGCTTCGCACCCGACCTGAGCCTGACGGCCACGGCCAAGGCGGGTCGGCGGACGGTGGTCCCGGTCACGGTGCGCGGCCCGGCCGCCGCCAGGGGACACCTCAGGTCCCTCGCCGTGTGGGTCTCCTACGACGGCGGGCACAGCTGGCGTCGCGTCACCGTCCGGACCGACGCATCCGGCAAGCGGTCCGTCACCCTCACCCACCCGGCACGGCCCGGCACCGTGTCCTTCAAGGCCACCCTGGCAGACACCGAGAGCAACACCTACGCCGGAACGATCTACAACGCCTATCGCACCGTCAGGTGATCGACATCTCCCGGACAGCTCCGGGCCCCCACCTGCACCGGTGGACGGCCCGGTCGGTCGTCCGGTGGCCGAGCCCGCCCCTGTCGCCGGCCATGGCTCCCCCTCCCGGCGCCGACGGCGTTCCGGTGTCCTGCGCCAGTAGTTGATCGTCAGTAGGTGCGTGACTGCTGCTGGCGCGTCAGTTCCGCGTCGGGGCCGGAGAAGCTCGAACCATTGCCGCTGTCCGACGACGAGCGGACGGTGTCGGGAGGGTGGACGGGTCGCGCGACATCGGCCCGGGCTCTGGCCCTGCGGGCGCGGTGACCCTCCACGGACCCGTTTTCCGTGGAGAAGGTCTACGACGTCGTGGGCGCGCTCTGCAACCCGCCCGAGAGGGCGGTGGCGCTCTCGGTGGACGGGAAGTCGCAGCTCCAGGCCCCGGATCGCTCCCAGCCGTGCTGCCGATCATGCCCAGCGGGCACCCGCAGGACACCCGCGACAAGACGCGGCGGGCAAACGTCCAAGCCCTGGGAGCCGACCAAGCCGTTCATCCGGGTCAAGACCTCCGAAGAGATCCTCCACTCCCCCGCGCGCCCCTGGCGGAGAATCTCTGGCGCGGGACCCTAGCCGCGCGGCCCGCTCTCGCAGATCCGGCGGTAGGGAACATCCGGGATGTACGCCTTCCAGTCCGCGGGGGAGAGACCGGCGCCGCCGACTCGCTCACAGATCCGCGTGACGGCCTCTTGCGGAGCGACCGTGTAACGCTGGAGCACCACGTGCCTGCCGGTGGCATACACCGTGCCTCCGTCCGGACCGAACGCGAGGGACCGGATCTCGTCACCCGGGCTGGGCAGGCCGGTCCCCAACGGCTGCTGGGAGGCCACGTCCCAGAGCTGGATGCCGCCCCGTGCACCCCCCACGGCGAGGGTCCCGCCGTCCGGCGAGAAGGCGAGCGCGGTGACGGCTTCCGAGGGCTCCTCGGAGACGGAGGGCGCGGTCAGCACACCCGTGCGGCGCCGCACGTGACCGTCCCAGAGATACACCCGCCCCGAGGAGTCGCCGACCGCGAGGCGGCTGCCGTCGGGGGAGAAGGCCAGCGGGCCGTCTTTTCTGCCCTCACTGAGCGCCCGGCCCACGACCGGGCCGGCCGGCAGTTCGGCGTACTCCTCCTGGGAACCGGCGACGAGCTTCGAGTCGGGCCGCAGAGCGATGGTCGGGCTGGAGAAACCGGGCAGCGTGGCTGTCCGGCGAGGACGCCCGTCGGCGGTGTCCCAGACCTCGGCCACCGCCTGGTCACCCACCAGCCCCGAGACCAGTACCCGGCCGCCGCCCGGCCCCAGTGCGATCCCGTAGACGGGGGCTGCGGCGGTGCCGGGCCAGTCGATCGCCGCTCGTACTCGGTGTTCAAGGACGTCCCAGACCAGGACCCGCTCCCGACGGGAACCGCGAACCGAGACAGTGCCGTTGGTCGCCAGGGCCCGGCCGTCCGGGCTGAAGGCGAGCAGCGGCGGCCCCGCGTCAGTCGCGCGCATCGGCGGCGGCTCGGCGAGTACCGCGCCGGTACGGGTGGAACGCAGTACGAGGCGGTCGGTCCCCGCCTGGCGGTCGGCGACGGCGACCAGGGCCCCGTCCGGGCTCAGCGCCGCCGCGTCCGGCGGCGGACTCTGCCATGGGGACTCAAGACGGTCGGTGAGATCGTAGGAGTGCACCGTGGCCCCGTCCAGGAGGCGCAGTACGCGATCCTTCCCGGGTGCCCACGCGAGGTTCTGGACCGCTCCGCCGGCGAGCGGGCGCCGGAACACCTTGGCACCCGCAGCTCCCGGCCGCCACACGGCGAGTTCGCGGGCGTCCGCGGTGGCCACAAAGGCGCCGTCCGGGGTGAAGTCGAGGGCGTGGAAGCCACCGCCGCCCGGGTCCGACAGGGTGGCGGCGAGGCGCCGGTGGCGGATGTCCCACACATGGGCCCCGGTTCCGGAGACGACGGCCAGCATCGTGCCGTCGAAGCTGTACCTGAGGCTGTCGCCGGCCGTGCGGCACACACCCTGCCGCGCACTGTCCCAGGGGCCCGGCAGGCGCTCCCGGCGCACGGTGTCCCACACCTGGATCGGACCTCCGACGGAGCAGACGGCCAGGTTGCGGCCGGACCCGTCGAGCGCCGTGTCGGTCAGGTTCTCCGGCGCGGGCGCCTCGAAGAGGACCTTGTCGTCCCGCTGCCGCCGCAGTTGCACGGTGTTCCGGCTGCCCGCCCGGGAGGCCACGAGGGCGACGTAGCCTGCTCCGTCGGCCGCGAAGTGCATCAGGACGGCATCCCCGAGACCGCGCGGAGCGACCGTGGACTGTCCCGCCGGACGCGTCCAGAGGCGGTCACCGTGGGACGTGCCGAGATAGAAGGTCCTGCCGTCCGGGCTGACGTCGGCCACCCACGCGTTCGCGGGCAGTCGGAAGGAACCGGCCGGGCGATGCGTCCTGACGTCGGTGAGACGTATCCGGCGGCCCACGACGGTGAGCAGGGTCCGGCTCCGGCCGCTGAGGTACCGGAACACGTCGTTGCCCTGCTCCGGATCGGTGAAGGCGTCGACCTCGGGCTGGGCCAGGGAGCCGAGCAACGCGGAGCGGGTCTCGGTCAGCGGGGCGATCCGCCAGGCGGCGGCCCCGAGCAGCATCGCCGTGCGCGGGGCGGACAACCGCAGTCCGTCGGCGACCGCGGCCACCCGGCGCGCCGCGGCCTCGGCCCGGCGCTGTTCTCCCGAACGGTGCTGCTGCCAGGCGAGCAGGCCGGCGGCCAGGGACAGCACCAGGAACGCGGACAGGACAGTCCGCAACGTGCGCAGCCGCCTGGCGTTACGGACGACCGCGGTCCGCTCCGCTGCACGGGCGTCCAGCGCCGCCGTGAGGAAGGCCCGCTCCGTCGGGATGAGGTCGTCGTCCTGGACCGGCACGGCGGGGAACAGCTCCTCCGCCCGGGCGAGCCGGGTCCCCCGGTAAAGGGTGCCGGGTTCGTGCCGAAGGTCCTCCCAGGCCCGGGCGGCCTCGCCGAGCATGCGTTGCTCCCGCAGTCGTTCGCGGTCCTCCTCGATCCAGCCACGCAGCCTGGGCCAGGCACTGATCAGCGCTTCGTGGGCGAGTTCGACAAGGCTGTCCCCCAGGGTGATCAGGCGCGCGGCGGCCAGGCGTTCGACGACGAGGGTCAGATCCCGCCCCGCGCGCCCACCCCCCGGATCCAGTTCGGCGCGTGCCACCGGGCGGCGTGTGTCGGGACCGTCGTCGCCGAGGGCGATGAGGCGCAGCAGGACCCGGCGCGCGATGCGGGCCTGCGCCGGGGAGAGGTCGGCGTAGAGCTCTTCCGCGGTGGCGGCGATCGCGCCCCGGACCCCGCCCGCCTCTTCGTACGCCGTCGTGGTCAGCGACCGGCCGCGGCGCCGACGCCAGGTCTCCAGCAGGGCGTGCGACAACAGCGGCAGTGCTCCCGGCCGCCCTCCGACCTCGTCGACGATCCTGGTGGCCAGGGCGCGTTCCACAGTCAGCCCGGCCGCGGTCGCCGGACCGGTGACCGCCTGTGTCAGTTCGGCCGAGGTCATGGGGCCGACGAGCAGGTCGGCTCCGCTCAGGGCCTCCGCCAGCGCGGGGTGTTCGGCGCAGTGGCCGTAGAAGTCCGCGCGGACCGCGACGACCACACGCAGCCGGTTCTCGGGGCTCAGGGCCGCGAGCAACCGACGCAGAAAGCGGTCCCGGTCTTCCGGGTCCGGGCCGAGGGTGAACAGTTCCTCGAACTGGTCGACGATCACCCAGGTTTCGCCCTCTCCCGGAAGCGGGATGAGGGCATCGGCGTGCGTCTGCGAGGGTCGTTCGCCGGGGGTGAGCACCCGGATCACCGCCGGCCGTCCGGCGTCCGGGATCTCCCGGAGCGCGGGGATCAGCCCGGCCCGCAGCAGTGAGGACTTCCCGCTTCCGGACGGCCCGAGAACGGCGGCGAAGCGGTGCCGCCCGGCCAAGTCCAGCAACTGAGCGACCAGCTTGTCCCGGCCGAAGAACAGCTCGCGGTCGCTCGTCTCGAACCGGGCCAGCCCTCGGTACGGCGGTGCGGCGTCCCGGTCCGCCAAGGCCTCACGGACCTCCAGATCCGTCTGGCACCAGCGCTTCTCCCAGTCCGCCACGTCCGCGTCGAGCGCCGCCGCGTACGCAAGAACGAGGGCTCGCGACGGCAGTTGCTCGCCGGCTGCCGCCTGGGACAGCGCGCTCGCCGAGTAGTCCGCCCGCCGCGCCATCTCCCGGTAGGTGGGTCTGCCGGCCTCCTCCCGCAGGACGCGCAGGTCGTGCGCGAGCCGCTGCACGGGACCGGCGCCGGGGTCCACCGGCTTCTCGCGTCGTCCCACCAGACCCCGCCTTCCACCGGTCCACAGGAAGCTCCGAGGCAACGCTAGCTCCGTCCGCCCGGTCCGCAAATACAACTCACCTGCGCCACAACGGAATTGATCAGAAGCCAGGTGGGAGTACTGACCAATCCGCCTCCTGCCCAGTCTGTGACCGCGGCCGTTCACCCACGGACGCCCCAACACCCGAACGGGAAGGAAGACCTCGTTTTGCGGGATACCAACGCATCCAGCAGACGCCGCAGAGCGGTGATCTACGGCATGACAGCGGCCGCGCTCCTCGGTATGGCGGGACCCGCCACCGCCGTCGTCCGCACCACCGCGGCCCTGGCCGCCGCCGGGTCCGCCGGCGGCCAGGCCGGCCCCACCACGCACGTGACCCTGATCACCGGAGACACCGTACGGGTCGGTCCCGATGGGCGGATCCTCGGCGTGACCCGGGCCGAAGGACGCGCGCACATCCGCTACATGACGCGGGTCGTTGCCGGCCACACCTCGGTCATCCCGTCGGACGCCGTCAAGCTGCTCGACAGCGGCAGGCTGGACCGGCGGCTGTTCGACATCACACAGCTGGTGGCGGACGGCTACGACGACGCGCACCGCAAGCAGGTGCCGCTGATCGTGTCCTACCGAGGCACCGTCCGGCAGCAGGCCGTCACCAAGGACGGACTGCACACGGCGAACATCCATGTCCTGCGCCAACTGCCCGCCGTACGGGGGCAGTCGCTGGCCGTCGACAAGAAGGCCGCCGAAACCGCGTGGCGTGCCCTCACCGACCCGGACCGCCGCGCGGCCGGCGCGGTGGCCGCCGCGCCCGCTGTGAACCGGGTCTGGCTCGACGCCAGGGTCGAGGCACTCCCCCGTCCCACTGCGGCCGCGCCCTCCGACGACGGTGCCGGTACGGCCCAGATGGGGGCCCCGGACGCGTGGCGGGCCGGGCTCGACGGGAAGGGCGTCAAGGTCGCCGTGCTGGACACCGGCGTCGACACCACCCATCCCGACCTCAAGGACGCGGTCGTCGCCTCGGCGAACTTCGCCGGTACCCGGACAACCGACGACATGTTCGGGCACGGCACCCATGTGGCGTCGAGCATCGCCGGGTCCGGCGCGGCCTCCGGCGGGAAGTACAAGGGCGTCGCGCCCGGCGCGCAGCTGCTCAACGCCAAGGTGCTCGACGACGACGGCTACGGCTCGGACTCCGGCATCGTCGCCGGGATGCAGTGGGCGGTCGACCAGGGCGCCAAGGTCATCAACATGAGCCTGGGCCAGCGTGACGTCTACGGAACGGACCCGTTGGAGCAGGCCGTCGACGAACTCTCGGCCGCCAAGGGCGTGCTGTTCGCCATCTCGGCCGGCAATGACGGCCCGGGCGAGGGCACCCTAGCCTCCCCCGGCAGTGCCGATGCGGCGATCACCGTCGCGGCCGTGGACCACGACGACTCCCTGGGGTCCTTCTCCAGCCGGGGTCCGACGGCAGACGACGGACTGAAGCCGGACATCTCCGCACCCGGTGTGAACATCGTCGGCGCCAAGGCGAAGAACGCCGTGATCGGCACGGACGCCGGCACCCCGGGTTACATCACCTTGTCCGGCACCTCCATGGCCAGCCCTCATGTCGCCGGGGCCGCCGCCATCCTCGCCCAGCAGCACCCGGACTGGACCGGTGAGCGGATCAAGGCCGCGTTGATGGCCTCGGCCAAGCCGCGCTCCGGTCCGACGGCGTACGAGCAGGGTTCGGGCCGGGTCGATCTGACCCGCGGCATCACCCAGAACGTCGTCACCGAACCGGCGTCCCTCGCCTTCGGCACCCAGGAATGGCCGCACGACGACGACACTCCGGTGACGAAGACCCTCACCTACCGCAACAGCGGCAGCGCGCCCGTCACCCTCCATCTCACGGCCGAAGGCGCCCCCGGCGTGTTCACGGTGACCCCGTCCGACCTGACCGTCCCGGCAGGCGGCACGGCCACCGCCACCGTCACCGCCGACACCCGCACGGGCACCACGGACGGTGTCTACTCCGGCGCGGTCACCGCCGCTTCCGACGACGGCAAGAACATGGTCCGCACCCCCGGGCTCGTCACCCGCGAGGTCGAGTCGTACAACCTGACCGTCAAGACCATCGGCAGGAGCGGCGGGAAGCCGGAATACGCCACCAGTTCCCTGGACTCGATGAGCAGCAGCAGCAAGTACTGGTATCCCTTCGACCGTGACACCGACGGCGACTACCAGGTGACGATTCGAGTGCCCAAGGGCCGCTATGTGATGGACGACTGGATCACCGAGGCCGACAGAAGCTCGATGCTCGTCGCCCCCGGCCTGTCGATCACCAAGGACACCACCGTCGTCTTCGACGTCCGCAAGGCCAAGGGCGCCACGGTCACCACCCCGGTTCCCGGGGCCGCCCCACGCAATCCGATCGTGAAGTACGCCGCCAACGGGAGCGGCTTCGGCATCGCCGTGGCCGTGGACGGCGGCATCACCACGGCCCAGGTCGGGCCGAGCGCTCCGGCGGACGAGTTCGCGGCCCAGTACAGCGGTGTCTGGTCGGCCGGCGGAGGCGCCGAGCCGCAGTACGACGTCGTGGTCACTCGCAAGGGATCCTTCTTCACCGGGCTCACCCGGACGGTCCGGCAGTCGTCGATGGCCAGAATCGAGACGGCCATCGGCTCCGACGTCAAGAACGGAAAGGCCGAACCGTCCGGCCAGTGGGAAACCCCCGGCTTCCCTCAGCTGACCCAAGCCGGCCCCGGCACTCTGGGGTACACCAGGCCCGTCCCGACCCCTCGCGCCGTGACCTACGTCTCGACGGACCAGGGCCTGCGCTGGAGCCTCGGCCAGCGCATCTACCGCGGCAGCGAGCCCTCGCCGTACCGCGAGATCACCCCCGTCGCCGCCACGCGCTACGCAACGGGCCGGACCTACCACGAGACATACAACAAGGCGGTGTTCGGTCCCGCTGTCGCGGACGGACCGAACTGGATCGGCGGCAAACGACTGGGCAACACGTACGCCCTGTGCAACTCGCTGCTCTCCGACGGCCATTACGTCTTCGACGTCGCGGCCAGTGAGAAGACCGTGCTCACGGCCGGCCGCACGACCTACCTCAGCACCACCGTGGACCCCTGCTTCACGGGTGTGCTGAGCGGGCTGCCCGCGGAGAAGACCAAGTACACGCTGGCCATGCAGTCACAGCGCAGCCTGAGCACCTACTCGGTCAGCGACCGGGTCACCGCGACCTGGACCTTCACCTCGGCGTACGTCGACCCCGACGGCCCGGCGCAGGCCCTGCCGCTGTCCGCGGTCCGCTTCACACCGGCGCTGACACTGACCGGCACCGCCCAAGCGGGGCGTCGCACCACGGTGCCGGTCGTGGTGCAGGGGCCCGCGGCCGCCCGGGGGCACCTGAAGTCCCTGGCCGTACAGGTCTCCTACGACGGGGGCCGCAACTGGCGTACGGTCGCCGTCCGCACCGACGCGTCGGGCAAGCGGTCCATCACCCTCACCCACCCGGCGAGGCCGGGCACGGTCTCCTTCAGGGCGGCCCTGGCCGACACCGCGGGCAACACGTACACCGGCACCGTCGACAACGCCTACCGCACCGTCCGGTAGCCACCCCTGGTCGGGCCGGCGGTGTGGGCCACGAAGACCCACACCGCCGGCCTTCCCGCCGCTGTCGAGCCGGTAATTCGAGACCGGAGTTCTGACGGGGTTCGTGCAAGACGCTCCGGCTCAGGTCACTCCGCCTGCTCCGTCTTCGTGTCGAAGACCCGAAAGCCCCGCCGCTCGTAGTTGCCCAGCGCGTGCGGGCTGTCCTTGCTGCACGTATGCAACCACACGCGCTTCGTGGGCTCGCGGTGCTCCCACCGCTTCGCGAGGTCCCACGCCCGCGCCGTCCCGTACGACAGCAGATAACCGCCGATCCCTCGCCCCTGGAACGCCGGAAGCAGCCCGAATTGCGTGATCTCCACCGCGCCATCCGGCTGGGGGTCCAGCTCGATGTATCCCGCCGGCGTGCCCCGCTCGTACACCAGCCACGTCTCCACTCCCGGCTTGGAGACGAACGCCAGCCACTGCCCCGGCGTCCACTCGCGGCGCTCGCTCCAGTCGAAGCCGGCACCCACCACGGCGTAAAGCAAGCAGTTCAGCTCGGGCGAAGGAATCTCCACCCGGACAATCGACAGATCACCTGAGGTCGCGGCCTCCGGCACGCGAACGGAAATCAGATCAGCAGCAGACGTCTGTTCGAGAGTCCAAGTGGTAACCGCGTTCATGACCTCATCTCATCACACCCTGTGTGGAGGAGGCTGACAGCCCACCGGCGCCATGGGCTCTGACACTGCCTGGTTCCATCCGCGCGAGGAGCTGACGGCGCCCGGCCGCGTCTTCACCGTCGTACGCCGCGGCAGTGGTGGGCGCCCCGCCATCCCGGGGGCCGCAAGCCCTCCGTCAAGCCGTCACTGCTCCATCGTGAGACGAGAGCCCGAGACGCTGGTCCCGGCGCAGGAGGAACCCGAGCAAGACCTGAATCAGCCGCCGTCCACCACCACCGGCCGCTGCCCAGCCGGGCCGGCGGATCCATGGCTCCTCTCACGGGAGTGCAGCGAGAAGCGCACGACACCGGACAGTGAACCCGAGGCAGGCATGAAGCCGTGCACGCGGTCCGGGTTCTCCGCGATCCTGATCCTGGTTCCGGCGGCGGTCTCATCGCCGTTCAGCCTTCTCTGCGGCACGAGTTCACCGTCCTTGGCGACAAGCTCGTCCGCCTGCAGGACGGCAACAGGCCGGTCGCCGTCCGGACGAAGGTCCACCGTGAAGTTGTGGCCGGCCGCGATGAACGTGTGTTCGCCGCTCCACAGCAGGAGCCCGTAGCCGAGGTTCTCGCCCTCTCCCCGCTCCTTGTACGCCTTGATCACGAACTCGTACCGGCCGAAGGCGATCGGCTCCTCCTCACCGGCCCGGACTCGGAAGCCGCACACACGGTCCTGGGTCTGGGCCCGGAGAATCTCAGTCTCCAGTGCCGCGAGCTGAGCGTAAGTGCGGCGCAGGTCGCGGGTCTCGTCAACACCCAGGGAGTCGAAGCCGAACGGCGCGACTCCGATGGCACCGTACTTTCCGATGGCGAGAAAGCTGTGCGAGACGCCGTGCGCGTCAGCACGCATCTCGGGCACGAACAACGCGGTGTTGGTGTCCGCGTAGTCCTTGAACGGAATCTCGAAGTCACCGAAGTACACATCCGGCGCGAGGAAAGCGATCGCGGGGGCCGCCAGCTTCCAGACCGCGCTGACGTGCGGAAGCGGTCCCCCGCTGGGGAACACACCGGGTGCCTGCCCGCCGGCGAACACGACGTCCGCACGCGAGGACTCGTCCGGCACGATCGAGTCGAGCCACGCGTTGACGAACATTGGGATGTCGTGGTGCGCCCGGCCCGCGGCGGCGACGTGCTGGATGTAGGTCGCGTAGTGCCAGGCCATGAACAGCTCGGCCGTGCGGTCGGCGTCGCCGGTCAAGGCGCCCCAGGTCGGGGCGGAGGGTTCGAGAGGGGCCCGGACGTGCGGCGATGCTCCAGAGCGCAGGGCGTCCACAAGGGGGGCCGGTACGGGAGCCTCCCAGGCGGCCGCCGCGTCCGCTCCGTGGGAGCGGGCGGCGCCGAGAAGGCCGACCTCGTTCTCCACCTGCACCATGATCACGGTCTTCTCGCGGCCGTCGACCCGTGCGAGGTGCTCCATGAAGGCGGCGAACGCGGCGGCGTCCGCGTCGCGGTTGGCCGCGGAGAACGGGCTGAGGTTGTCCAGCGGGGTGCCGGCCGCGTCGAACTGCAGGGGAAAGCGGTACGGGTTGCGCTTCACCCAGACCGGCGTGTAGCTCGAAGAGCCGTTCTTCCAGCTCCCGAACCAGAGAAGCACCAGCTTGAGCCCGTGCTCGCGTGCGCCGGTGAGCATGGCGTCGACCAGGCCGAAGTCGAACTCTCCCTCGCGTGGCTCCACGAGTTCCCAGCTCACCGGGGCCAGCACGGTGTTCACCCCCGCACCGGCGAATCGCTCCCACAGCGGCTGGAGGTACTCCGCGCTGGACGACGTGGAGTTGTGAAGTTCGATGCCGCGTATCAGGAAGGGATCGCCGTCCACGACGAGCTGACCCGTGACCGCGTCGATGTAGTGGTCTTTCAACGGGGTTGTCCAATCGTTGCTGCATGGCGGAGAGGAGCCTGCGTGCCAGGGCACGTCACGGGCGCCGACCGCGCCCCGCGTCCACGCGCGCGGGCGGCGACGTGGCACGAGCGGCGATGTCGGCACGAGCGGTCGGCGGACCCAGGCTTGATCATTCCGGGTCGGGCGCGATGTCCCAGCCGGCGTAGCGGAACTCCGCGAAACGCACCACTCCCTCGCTCGTATGGAGCCCGATGACCCGGCCGGTGAACGACGCGCAGGTCTCCGCCGTCCAGTACCGCCCGTCCAGCTCCGCGAGCGGTGTCCCGTTGGCCAGCAACCGGACCAGGTCCCCGCCCACGGCCGTGGCCTCCTCCGGCGGCGTTCGCAGTTCGAGGCCCAGTTCGACCGGGCCGGAGGGGAACGTCGTGCGCCACTCCTGTCGCAGACCGGCAAGCGCGGCCCAGGCGGTCACGACCGTGATGCGGTCCTCCGTCCTCGCCTCCAGGCCGAAGTGATGCCGCTCGTCGTAGCGCGCGGCCAGACCTCCCACGCCGTCGGAGGCGTCCACCGTGGTCGTCACCACGGCGTTCAGGTGGCGCTGACGACGGCCGACGAAGACCGGCTGCGGATCGCCGAGGCCGGCCTGCTGCCCACGCAGTTCCAGGTGCTCATCGGCGACACGGGCCACGGCGCGGGGTGTGGTGCGGACGGCCAGCCAGCCGGGATCGTCGAGGGCGGTCTCGTCCTTGAACGTGAACACGACGTGCTCGGTGCCCGGACGCGGAGCGAGTTCGACGGGAGCGACAGTCGGCCAGCCGTCGTCGGCCCAGACCACATCGGTGATGAACGTCTCCCGGCCCAGCGGAGAGAATGCCTCCGCCGCACCGACCGGACGCACGCCCAGCAGCACCAGCGCCCAGCCACCGTCGGGGGTTTCCACCAGATCGGCATGACCGGTGTTCTGGATCGGCCATGAGTGTCCGCTCGCCGTCAGCAGCGGATTGGCCGGGTACCCGGTGAACGGGCCCGCGGGGGACGCACCGCGCGCGATGCTCACCGCGTGAGCGCGTTCCGTGCCGCCCTCGGCGATCACCAGGTACCAGTGGTCGCCGTGCCGGTACAGGTGGGGGGCCTCGGGGAACCGCAACCCGGTCCCGGACCACAGCGAGCGGGGAGCTTCGAGGGCCCGGCCCGTGGCCAGGTCGACCCGGACCTGCTCGATGCCGTAGTGGCGTCCCGCCTCCTCCCCCGACAGCCGTAGTCCGGAGTAGGTGACGTAGGCGGTGCCGTCGTCGTCCCAGGCGAGGTCCGGGTCGATGCCGTCGACGCCGGTGATGGTCAGTCCGTCGCTCCACGGGCCGGCGGGGTCGGTGGCGGTGAACACCACGCAGCCCCGGGGGCTGCCGACCACCGTGACGATGACGTGGAAAAGTCCGTCGTGGTAGCGGATGGTGGGCGCGAACACGCCGGCGCCGGTGACGACCGAGCCGACGGCGACCTGCTCCGGGCGCTCGGCGACATTGCCGATGTGCTCCCATGTCACGAGATCGGTACTGCGGTACACCGGCAGGCCGGGAAGGTACTCGAACGTCGAGGTCACCAGGTAGTAGACGCCGTCGACGAGGATGACACTCGGGTCGGGGTTGAAGCCCGGGATCAGGGGGTTGGGCCGGCCGGTCATGCCGTCACCAGCTCGACGGTGACAACGACGTCCCACGGGCCCAGCTCGACGGCGTCTCCCGCGCGGAACTTGCGGGCGGCCAGTACGTCTTCCAGGTCGACGGGCGCGGTGACCGCCTGGGGTTCCCACGCCCAGTTGTGCAGGACGTGCACGCGCCGACCGCCGTTGTTCGTCGCGCTGTTGACCGTGACGCTCTGCGGAAGTTCACCCCAGAGCGCGGCTGTGGGGCGCGCCCACTCGAAGAGGGCCTTGGCGAAGGAGGGGTTGGGCAGGGTGCCCACGCACGTGATGCGTCCCTCGCCGTGGGGCCGGGTCGTCGCGGCCGCGAACTGCCCGAAGTGCGGGTGCTCGTAGCCGGCCAGGACCTGTGCGTCGGTGGCCACCAGACCGTCGGCCCAACGGGTGGCGGTGGCGTCCTCCGTCAGTCGCAGTCCGCTGCCCGGCACGACGGTCAGCGGGACGTCACCGTCGAGGTTGCTGTATTCGCCGTAGACCGCACCCGCGGGTTCGGACAGGACCGGGGGCGCGACCTCCGCCCGGGCCCGGCCCTCCTCGTCGGTGTAACCGGTACGCGGTCCCAGGACGAGGTGTCCGCCCGCCGCGGCGTAGGCGGTGAGCCAGTCGAGCAGAGGCCGCTCGGTCACCTGCGCCCCCGCGGCGACGAGCAGCGGGTGCTGTGCCGCGAACCGCGCGGGATCCGGGCGCTCCTGACCCGGCGCTCCGTGGAGGATCTGGTGGTCGTGGACCAGCCGGGCCTGCAGCCGGGCGTCGAAGGCACCCTGGTAGAAGGCGTCGAAGATCTCCCGGTAGGCGTGCCGGTCGGGGGCTCCGTGGGCGTCGGCCAGCGGCGGCTGCTTCTCCATCAGCCACTTGCTGGCAGTGGAGTACAGGAGGACGACGTCGCTGTGCGGTGTCAGGTCGGCCACCGTCTCGCCGGCGGCGGCGAACTCGGCTCCCAGCGCGGCTATCTCGCGGTAGGCGCGGCCGGGGACCTCGCTGTGCGGAAGGACGCCGCCCCAGTACGTCTCGGCGCCGAAGCGCAGGGTGTTCCACTGCCAGTACTCGATCATCGTGGCGCCGCGTGCCACCAGGGCCCAGGCGGCCTGGCGCCACTGCCCGTCGTAGGCGGGCTTGATGTGCCCGGAGTCGTTCACCGACAGGGCGACCGTCTCGGTGACCAGGAAGGGCGCCTGCCGGGAGGCGTACATGCGGTCCGCCGTCAGGTGCAGGGCGGGCACGCCGGTGGTGAACCAGTGCCGCTGGGTGGGGTGCGGTTGCGGGAGCAGCAGCGCGTCCTGCATGCCGTAGTAGGCGTTGCCGGAGGTGATGTCGAGTTCGCGGGACGTCAACTCGTCATCCATGGCGGGGAGTTGATAGGCAATACAGGTCGTGACGAACTGGCCGGGCTCCGTGTAGCCGCGCACGATGTCGGCCTGCCAGCGGATGAACTCGGCCGTCTGCTCGGCCTGGAACCGGCGCCAGGCCAGGTCGTACTGCGGTTGCGCGTTGCCGTCCGGTCTCCACAGGTCGGACCAGTCGGACAGGCGGTGCGACCAGTAGACGAGACCCCACTCCTTGTTGAGGGTCTCGACGTCCCGGTAACGGTGGCGCAGGTGGTCGACGAAGCGCTGGAAGACACCGTGGTTGTGCAGCAGGTGGAAGCCCGGTTCGTTGTCCACCTGGACGCCGATGACCGCGGGATGGGCGGCGTAGCGGTCCATGATGACGCGGATGACGCGCTCGGCGTGGAAGCGGAAGGCGGCGTGGGTGAAGTCGACTTCCTGGCGCGCGCCCCAGCCGACGCGTTCGCCGCCGGCGGTCTCGCCCGCGATCTCGGGGTACTTGCGCGCGAGCCACGGCGGAACCGCGTAGGTGGGGGTTCCGAGGATGACGTGGATGCCGCGGGCGTGAGCGTGGTCGAGGACCGGCTGCAGCCAGTCGACGTCGAAGCGGCCGTCCTCGGGTTCCCAGGTCGACCACACGGATTCACCGACGCGGATGACGCTGAATCCGGCCGCGGCCATCCGGTCGAAGTCCTCGGTGACCCGCTCGCCACGCTGGTACTCGGCGTAGTAGGCCGCTCCGAAGAGGACGCGGCGGGGCAGGCGCGACGTGCTCGTCACGAAGACTCCTGACTGTGTGTGGTCGCTGCGCGCCGGGGCGGTGCGGTCGACTCGCGGACTGCGAGGACCGGTTCACCGAGATGCATCCGGCGGCCGGTGGCGGTGGGTGCGGCGATCTCCTCGACCAGGAGTGCGACGCCTTCGGCCGCCATGGCGTCCAGGTCGTGGACGATGGTGGTGAGAGCGGGGTTGAGGAAGCGGGCCGCGGGGATGTCGTCCATGGCCACGACGCTGACGTCGTCGGGCACGCGAAGGCCGTTTTCGTGCAGGGCTCGGATCAGGCCGATCGCCATCTCGTCGTTGGCGACGAATACTGCGGTCATCGCCGCGTCCTCCGCGAGACGGAGCCCCGCCTCGTAGCCGCCCTCGCAGGTCCAGCCCCCCTCGATGGGCTCGACCACCGGCAGACCGGCGTCGGTCAGCGCGGAGCGCCAGCCGTCGGCACGGTCCCGTGCCGCCCACCAGCGGTCGGGCCCGGCGAGGTGGCGGATCTCGGTGTGGCCGAGGTCGATGAGGTGACGGGTCGCCACATAACCGCTGCGGTCGGCACGCTCAGCCGCCTCTATGCGGCGAGGGGCGGAGACGCTGTGGAACCGTCCCATGGTCAGCACCGGCACGTCGATGGTCACCGCGATGGGCCCCTCATCGATGTCCTCGGGCAGGATGATGCCGTCGACGCCCTGCTCCAGGAGTCGCTCGATCGGGCCGGCGAGAGCGTGGGTGTCGTCCTCGCCCGTGTGTGCCGCGATCGTCGCGTAACCCAGTCGGCGCGCTGCCGCTTCCGCCGCGACGAGCAGGGTCGACGGTCCGTACAACCGGGCGTCGAGCGCGACGACACCGATCCGGCCTGTCCGGCCGGAGGTGAGGCTGCGAGCCGCCGCGTTGGGGCGGTAACGCAACTGCTGCGCCGCGAGGAGTACCTTCTCACGCACCTCGGGTCGGACATGCGGCTCGCCCCTCATCACACGCGACACGGTCTTCTGTGACACACCCGCCAGGCGTGCCACGTCGGTGCTCGCAGGCCGAGGAACGCCCCTGTCCCCGCCGGTGGGTACCACGGCTCACCGATCCCTTCACATCTCGCCCCGCCCGGCGGCGGCTTCGCACCGGGCAGCTGAACGCGCTCAGACTACGTAGTCAACCGCGGAATGGGAAGAACTCAGATCGCCGCCCGTCCGGCGTAACCTGTCCGTCATCCAAAGCCGGAAAAATAGGCACGACGCCCCTCTTGACTTCAGTGCGTCCGACGATTCAAGGTACCGCTTGACTTCGTAGTCAAAGCGCGGACGGGGATCGCAGAGCGGTCGCCGTCGCGCCCGGTCCCGCGGCCCGGCGATACGGGCCAGGTGACGGTTCCGAATCCCACGGTGAGTGTCACCCGGGCCGAGGAACCGGCTTGAGTGACCTTCGGAACCAGGGTCGCCGTCCGCCGACACCTCGGTGGCGGCGTGATGTGAACCCATGCGTCCCAGACCGGGCGACGCAGCCGCTGTATGCCGACATGCAGTGTCCGACGCGGTCGATGTTCGACAGCACCTGGGCGTCAGATCGCCCGGAAGAGGGAGAGCGCCAGTCATGACCAGTCAGCCGAAGAACACTTCGAGAGCATGGAGTCGCCGCTCCTTCCTCGCCACGAGCGCGATGGCCACAGCGGGAACCGCGCTGACCGCCTGTTCCGGCTCCGGCAGCTCGTCCGACAAGTCCGTCAAGCCCATGTCGTCGGCGAGCATGGCGGCCGCGCTGAAGAAGCCGACCGAGATCACCTTCTGGACCTGGGTCGATCTGAAGAAGCAAGTGGCGATGTTCGAGGCGAAGTACCCCAGCATCAAGGTCAAGATCGTCAACGCCGGCCAGAGCGCCGACGAGTACAAGAAGCTCAGGACGGCGCTCAAGGCAGGCCAGGGTGCGCCGGACGTGGTCCAGATCGGGCTCGACACCCTGAGCGCGTTCGTGATCACCAAGGACCTGCTGGACCTGGCGCCGTACGGCGCGGGTGACCTCAAGGACGACTTCGTCGACTGGACGTGGAAGCAGGTGTCCACCGGCGACAAGGTCTACGCGATTCCGCAGGACACCGGTCCGATGGGCATGCTCTACCGCAAGGACGTCTTCGACCACTACGGTCTGCGCGTTCCCGAGACCTGGGAGGAGTTCGCCGCGCAGGGCCGCAAGCTGCACGCCGCGAACTCCGGCATCTCGATGACGAACCTGCCCGACAACGACGCCCCGAACTGGCTGGGCCTGGCCTGGCAGGCGGGCGCCCGCCCCTTCTCGGTGAACGGGACGAACGTCACCATCGGCGTCAACTCCGCGAAGATGAAGCAGCTGGCCGGCTTCTGGACCCCCCTCGTGCAGCAGGGCATCGTCTCGGCCGACCCGGACTTCAACAACGACTGGTACGCCGGTCTGACCAAGGGCACCTACGCCACCTGGGTCACCGCCGGCTGGGCTCCGCTCTTCCTGCAGGGCGCCGCCGCGAAGAGCGCCGGCAAGTGGCGTGTGGCGCCCATTCCCCAGTGGAGCGACGGGGCATCGGTGTCGGGCAACTGGGGCGGCTCGACGAACGCGGTCACCGCGCAGACGAAGCACCCCGAGGCAGCCGCCGCCCTCGCCATGTTCATCAACCACGACAAGCAGTCGTCCCTGAGCATGGCGACCGACCTGTCGCTGTTCCCGCCCCTGCGCAGCACGCTGAGCAACCCCGCGTACGTCGGGCAGAAGTCCGCCTTCTTCGGCGGCCAGCAGGTCAACCAGCTGTTCTCGCAGTACTCCGCGACGGTCAGCCCGGACTTCCAGTGGAGCCCGTTCAACGACTACGTCACCAGCAGCTACAACCCGACCGTCGGCACCGCCCTGACACGCAAGAAGTCCCTGTCGGACGCCCTGGACGCGTGGCAGGAATCGCTCACCTCCTACGCCCGCAAGCAGGGCTTCAAGGTGACCGGCTGAGTCATGGCTCTCGCACTTCCCGGGCGTCGCGGACGCCCCCGACAGCGCCGGCCGCACGGCCTGGCAGGCTTCCTCTTCGTCGCACCGTTCATGATCGTGTTCGTCGCGATGTTCGTGGCTCCGCTCGGTTATGCCGGGTACCTGAGCCTGTTCCGTACCCAGATCGTCGGAGGAACGGTCTTCACCGGCCTCGACAACTACGTCGACGCCTTCCACGACCCACAACTGCGCGCGGGCCTGGCCCGGATCGTGAAGTTCTTCTTCGTCCAAGTTCCCCTCTCGATGGTGCTCGCCACCGTCTTCGCCCTCCTCATCGACTCGGGACGGGTGTGGGCACCGAAGGTGTTCCGGCTGGCGTTCTTCGTCCCGTACGCGGTTCCGGCGGTCGTCGCCAGCCTCCTGTGGGGCTACATGTACGGCCGGAAGTTCGGCGCCTTCACCCAGCTCGCCGAGCACATGGGACTGGCCAACCCGGACTTCCTGTCGGCCGGCCACCTGCTCCCCTCGATCGCCAACGTCGTGACGTGGGAGTTCACCGGCTACAACATGATCATCCTGTACGCGGCGCTCCAGGCCATTCCCGGAGAGCTCTACGAGGCCGCAGCGCTCGACGGCGCCGGTCCGATCCGCACCGCGCTGTACGTCAAGCTGCCCCTGCTGCGGCCGGCCCTCGGAGTGATCCTGCTGTTCTCGATCATCGGCGCGTTCCAGCTGTTCAACGAACCGCAGGTGCTCATCCCGTCCGCCGGGGCGGCCATCACACCCGACTGGACACCGAACCTGTATGTCTACAACCTCGCCTTCACCGATCAGCAGACCAACTACGCCGCCGCGGTGTCCTTCGCACTCGGCCTCGTCATCCTCGTGGCGACGTACGTGGTCTTCGGCCTCGGAAAGCTGAGGAGGCCGCGGTGACCAAGACCCTCGACGCACCCGCCGTCGCACACGCACCGGCGCCACCGGCCGCCCGGACCCGGCGGCGCAAGGACCGTAAGTCGGTCATCGCGACCGCCTTCCTCCTGGCCTTCTTCTGCTACTTCCTGGTGCCGTTCTTCTGGCTGGTCGTCTCCGCGACCAAGACGAACGGAGATCTCTTCGACTCCTTCGGGTTCTGGTTCTCCGGACACTTCAACCTGTTCGACAACGTCCGGGCCGTCTTCGCCTACTCCGACGGCGTGTTCTGGCACTGGATGGCCAACTCCGCCTGGTACTCGATCGCCGGCGCCCTGGGGGCGGCCCTGCTCGCGACCTCGGCCGGGTACGGGTTCTCCAAGTTCGCCTTCTTCGGCCGGTCCGGGATGTTCACCCTGATCCTCGGCACGATCGCCGTGCCGACGACAGCGCTGGCCATCCCGACCTACCTGCTGTTCAGCAAGGCGGGACTGACCGATACCCCCTGGGCCGTGATCCTGCCGTCGCTGGTCAACCCCATCGGCATCTACCTGATGCGGGCCTATGTGGGTGACTCGGTGCCCGACGAGATCCTGGAGGCCGGGCGCATCGACGGCGCGAGCGAAGCCAAGATCTTCTTCCGTATCGCACTGCCGATGACCGTGCCGGGATTCACCACGGTGTTCCTGTTCTCCCTCGTGTCGACCTGGAACAACTACTTCCTGCCGCTGGTCATGATCAGCAACCCGAAGTGGTACCCGGTCACGGTCGGACTCGCCCAGATGAACGCCACCGCCAACGCGGGCGGTGGAGCGCAGGCACTGTTCTCCGTGGTCATCACCGGTGCCCTGATATCGATCATCCCCCTCGTCGTCGCGTTCCTGCTGCTTCAGCGGTTCTGGCAGTCCGGGCTCTCGGCGGGTGCCGTGAAGTAGCCCCGAAACCGGCGTTCCGACGGAGCGCGAGGGCTCCCTGTTCATGTCCGTGATCTCGATGCCCGGCCAGTCGGCCGGGCATCCCATCGAGAAGGGAACTGGCTTTGACCGACAACGGTTTCAGCAGACGCCGCATACTGGCGGGCGGGCTCGGCGTGTTCGCCGGCGTGGCGGTGGCGCAGACGGCGAACGCCGCTCCACTCTCCTCGTCCTCCACTGCCGACGAGGTGGCGTCCAGGCCGTCCACGATCCCCGCGCTTCGGGAGTGGACCGCCGGCTCGGGTGCTTTCCGGATCGGCCCGTCCGCACGCATCGTCGTCCGCGCCGCCGACTCGCGCCGTCTGCGGAGCGACGCCCAGGTCTTCGCCGAGGATCTGCGGGCGCTGACCGGCCACGACGCCCCGGTCGTGGTGACGGACGCCGCGCCGCGCGACGGTGACATCGCGCTCGACCTGCGTGCGGCGGACGCCGTGCTCGGCACCGAGGGGTATCAGCTGACCGTGGACAAGAGTGTCCGCGTGAGCGCGAGGGCGTCGGCCGGCGTCTTCTACGGGACCCGCACCCTTCTCCAACTCCTGCGGCAGGACACCAGCATCGCCGCGGGCACGGCCCGTGACTGGCCCCGCTACGCCGAGCGCGGCCTGATGATCGACACCGCCCGTAAGCACCACTCGTACGACTGGTTCGTGTCGCAGATCAAGGACATGGCCTACCTGAAGCTCAACTACCTGCACTGGCACTTCAGCGACGACGAGGGCTGGCGTATCGAGAGCCGCCACGGTCTGGAGTCGGCGGAGCACCTCACCAAGCAGCAGGTGCGCAGCCTGATCGAGCTGGCGACGCGGCACCACATCACCGTGGTGCCCGAGATCGACATGCCGGGCCACCTGGGCTATGCCCTCAAGGCCCACCCCGAGTTCCAGCTCAAGGACGCGGACGGCAACGTCACCGCCACCAAGATCGACTACTCCGTCCCCGCCGCGCGTCGCTTCCTGCGCGACCTCGTCGAGGAGTACCTGCCGCTGTTCCCCGGTCCCTACTGGCACATGGGCGCCGACGAGTTCCTCGGCGAAGCGCAGTTCGCGAACTACCCCCAGCTGGGGAGGTACGCCCAGCAGGAACTCGGCTCGTCGGCCACGGCGCAGGACGGAATCCGCCATCTGGTCAACGAGTTCAACAAGTTGGTTCGGTCCCGCGGAAAGACGCTCCGCGTCTGGAACGACACCTTCACCGCCGATGTCGCCTTCCCGGTCGACGAGAGCGTCGTCGTGCAGTGGTGGACCGACCTCAACACCCCGATCCCGAGCACCAATCCGGTGGCACCCCAGGACCTCGTCTCCCAGGGCTACACCGTCTTCAACGCCAGCTTCTTCCCCACGTACGACTACCCCGACTACCTCAAGCCCGCCGCGGCCACCCCGCGCGCCCTGTACGAGAACTGGACCGCCAACAGGTTCCACGGTTTCGCGTACTTCGACGACTACGGCACCGGTTTTCCGTTCCACGACCTCGACGCCACCGAGCCCAACCTCCTCGGCTCCGCCGTGCACTTCTGGAACGACGGCGCCGCGTCCAGCACCTGGACCGAGGAGAAGACCGCCGAGTCGCTCTTCCCGCGCCTGCGCGTGATGGCCCAGCAGACGTGGGAGTCGGCCCCGCTGGTCAGCACCTACGCGGAGTTCGAACCGATCGTCCAGCGGCTCGGGTCGGCACCGAGCTGAGCCGGGCCGCGTCTCACAGGAGGGTGGCCGACCCGCCAGTCGGCCACCCTCCGCACTGTGCGGGCCCCGGAACATCGCGTGCCCGGGCCGGCTCCCGCAGTTCTCCCCCCTCACCTCGGCGTCGGATGGCCTCCTCGGATCAGGCTGCCTGTCGCCCGGCTGCCCGGCCCGTCCGGCGCGGTGATGCGGAACGACAGGTGCGCGCCCTTGGGGGTGTCCCTGACCACGAGGGTCCCTCCGTGGGCGGTGGCGATGTCGCGGGCGATGGCCAGGCCGAGTCCGGAGCCGCCCGCGTCCCGTGCCCGGGCTTCGTCCAGGCGGTGGAAGCGCTGGAACACCCGCTCACGGGAGGCGGCCGGGATGCCCGGGCCGTCGTCGATGACGTCGATCCCATCGGCGGTGACCCGGACCGTGACCCGGGAGGCGGCATGGCGGACCGCGTTGGCCACGAGGTTGGCGACCATGCGCTCCAGGTGAGAGCGGGAGCCGGTCACCAGGACGTCGGACTCCAGCTCCAGTGCGATCTTCACGGGGGCCGGGCGGGCGACGGCCTCGGCCGCCACCTGAGCCAGATCGACCTCGGTGCCGATCAGGGGTTCGCCGCCGTCGAGCCGGGCGAGCAGCAGCAGATCACCGGTCAGCTCCTTGATGCGGGCCACGTCGGTCAGCGCCTCGGTGACAAGGCCGGGCGCCTGACGCATCCCGAGTTCGAGTCGTGCGCTCAGGGTGGCCACCGGGTTGCGCAGTTCGTGGGCGGCATCTGCGACGAACTGCTGGTGCCGCTCGACCGCCGACTCCAGTTGGCCCAGGGTGGCGTTCATGGTCTGCGCGAGACGTGCCACCTCGTCGCGGGTCATCGGCTCGGGCACCCGCCGGTGGAGGTTCTTGGCGGTGATGTCGGCGAAGGTCGCCCTGATCGACTCCACGGGGGCCATCGCGCGGCCCATCAGCTGCCACGTCATCGCGGCCATCAGCGCCACCAGTGCCGGAACACCGAGCAGGAGCAGTCGTTCGAGCGTGCTGAGGGCGTTCCGCACGGGGGCCAGCGAGACCTTGGCCCTCACCGTCTTCGGGCCGTCGGCGGTGTCCACGACCGTGCTGGCGGTCGCATAGCCGTCGGCCAGCACCACCTTCTCCTCGTCCGTCCCGGCGGTGTGGTCGCTCTCCTCCGGCGTCGGCTCCGAGCCGTCCACCCCGCCCGGTGGAGCCGCGTCGACGGGCGGGTCCTCCTTGAGCGCCGAGGCGCTGGCCCTGACCTTCCGGGTGGCCTGATCGGCGACGCCGGCTTCCAGACTGTGGCGCATCGTGAGGATCAACACCAGGGATGCCGAGGTGAGCACCGTGGCGACGATGACGGTCGCGGCCAGGGTCACCCGTATCCGCACCGACAGCCGGTTCACGGAAGCTCCAGCAGATAGCCGCTGCCCCGCACGGTCGCCAGGGTGCGGACGCCGAACGGCGCGTCGATCTTCCGGCGCAGGGCGCTGACGTAGACCTCGACGATGTTGGGATCGCCCTCAAAAGCGAAATCCCAGGCGTGCTGGAGCAGTTCCGCCTTGGTCACCACCTGGCCCGCCCGGCGGGCCAGCAGATGGAGCACCGCGAACTCCTTGGGGGTCAGCGCGATGTGTACGCCGCCACGCCGGGCGCATGCCGCCGCCGGGTCCACCTGCAGATCCCCCACCTCGATGACGGCGGGTCGTTCCTGCGCCCCGCGGCGGACCAAGGCCCGCAGCCGGGCCAGCAGCACCGCGAAGGAGAACGGTTTGGCCAGGTAGTCGTCGGCGCCGCTGTCCAGCGACTGAACCTCGTCGAGTTCACCGTCCATCGCGGTCAGCATCATGATGGGCGTCCAGTTGCCGGCTTCGCGCAGCTTCCGGCACACGGCGAAACCGTTGAGACCCGGCAGCATCACGTCCAGCACGATCGCGTCGTACCGGTGCTCGCCGGCCATCCAGACAGCCTCACTGCCGTCACCGACCACGTCCACGGCGAAACCCTTGTCCACCAGTCCGGACTTGATGACGTCGGCCAGTCGCTGTTCGTCCTCGACCAGTAGCAAGCGCATCGACCCAGCTTCCACCATCGGACCTGAAGGAATCCTGAAGACCCCTCTCAGGACCGTTTCAGGCACTGCCGGGCAAGCTCTCGGCCATGAACACGACCACGAGCCCCCCTGCCAGGCGCCTGACCGCGGCCGGCGCGCTCGCCGCCCTGGTGCTCACCGGATGCGGAATCAGCAATGCCGCCACGGACCCGGGCGGCGGCAGCACCTCGCCGAGGGCCCTCTCCGGGATCTGCGCAGCCTCCACCCAGCGAAACGGCATCGTGCACTGCACGAAACCGTTCCCCGGGACGAAGCCGGTACGGCTCCCGGGCGACCCGTCCCGAACCCAGCGCTACGGAGCCCTCAAGCGCGGCGTCCCGGCGTTCCACACCCGCGGCGGTGACCTGCCGCTCACCGCCGCCGTCACCAGGAGGCTGGAAGCGGAGGCCAACGGCGGCCGTACCGACTATGCGAACACGATCTATCTCGCGACCATCGCCAAGGGCAAGGTCACCGAGATCAAGCCGGTTGCGGACATCGAGGAGAACGCCGTCCTTCGCGCCGTCTTCGGCGGCCGGGCCATGGAGGGGACCATCGGTGTCCGCACCCGCCAGGGCGACTACAGCCTCACCGCGACCCTTCCCGTCCGCATCGAGTTCGCGGGCTCGCCGGAGCGCGGACAACTGACCGGAAGGATCACCAACGCGACCAGCGCCGTCCGCAGCGCGAAGGGCTCCTGCTTCGCCCCGCTCAACCGCACCAAGGCGAATCCGCTGGTCGGAAAGTTCACCGCCAAGATCGGCATTCGGCGCGTCCCGTCGATGCACGGGGCGTTCGACGACGAGCTCATCCTCATCTGGGCCACTGACGAGAGCAACATGGGCGACGCGTACTACCCGAGCGTCGCGACCCTGCTCGGCGGGGACAGGCTCGGCCCGACCTGGGAGACCTCGCTCCACGGAGTGCCGTCGCAGGGCCCGCCCGTCAACCTTCGTCTCGTCACCGGCGGCGGCAGGACCTGCTGACGAGCCCACCCGCTGCGTGCCGGTCTGACACGACGCCGGCACCGGCCGCACGGTCGCAACCGCGTGGACACCGACGGCCGGGCCGCGGCTGCGCTGCCCCCAGAACCGCCGAGCATGAGAACCACTCCCACCGCCCTGAGGAACGGCCCCGCCATGCAGGAGCAACCTGCCCACCCCTACGGCACTCCCGACGCCCCACGCGTCGCCGTCCGTGGAGAAGCGCACCTCGAAGTCGACCCCGAATTCGCCGGTATCGGCGTCACCGTGAGAGCCCGGGGGACCGACCGCCGCGCCACCCTCGCCGACCTCAGCCGCCGAAACGCCCTCGCAGCCGACCTCGTCCTGGGCTACGGCAACGCCGTCGAACGCATGGAAACCAGCGTCCTGTCCATCACCCCGGAACTCGCCGAACACGGCCGCCGCGAACGCGTCCGCGCCTACCACGGCCACGTCCACACCATCGTCGAACTCACCGACTTCTCCGCACTCGGCGAACTCACCGCCCGGCTCGCCGACCTCGACCTCACCGACGTGGACGGCTGCTGGTGGGGCCTGCGCCCCGGATCACCCGTGCACCGCCAGTGCCGCCGCGCCGCCGTCCACGATGCCGTGCAACGCGCTCGTGAATACGCCTCCACCCTCGACGCCGGCCTCGTCGCTCTCGTCGAACTCTCCGACAGCGGCCTGACCACCGGCGCCCCGTCCACCCACGACGACCTCTTCGACCAGATGGCACCGCGCGGTGCCGGGGACGGCTTCGCTCCTGAAGCATCCCTCGCCATCGATCTCCGACCCGAACGGCAGACCGTGACCGCACACGTCGAAGCGCACTTCATCATGACCCCGCCACGGCTGTGACCGTGATGGCTCTCTCCGGCCGCCACCGAACGCTCACAGCGGCAAGAGGTCGCCCAGCCGCATGCTCGCCCTGCTGTCCGCAGGGTTCACCGACGAGCACATCGCCCGCTCGCTCGGCTGTAGCCTTCGCACCGCGCAACGCAGGGTCGCCCACCTCATGCGCGAACTCGGCGCCACGAC
This sequence comes from Streptomyces sp. NPDC090088, assembly GCF_044747345.1. Lineage (NCBI taxonomy): Bacteria > Bacillati > Actinomycetota > Actinomycetes > Kitasatosporales > Streptomycetaceae > Streptomyces > Streptomyces sp. NPDC090088. The sequence goes on from NZ_JBIVDZ010000004.1 coordinate 475,584, forward strand.
CCGGTTCCAGGCAGCGCCGCGCGCACGAGACCTGGGCTGGCTGTAGCAGCACCGGCTAGGAGCCCTCACGCACGAACGCGGTCGGCGCCCGCCGCCATGCGCCGGAGCACGCCGGTCCGGATCCTTCCCCGTGGCCGTGGGCGGCGGGCAGATCAGCGCGGCGTCCGACGCGTCCTTATAGGAGACACGAACTGCCGCTCTGCGCCGCGGCTCTCCCTCTCCGCCGCACGGTGATGGACCCGTCCAGAGCCGGACCGTGCACGGCCGGTGTACAGCGGTTCAGTAGGTGGCACGCCCCCCGCTGATGTCGTACACGGCGCCGGTGGAGAAGCTGACGCGGTCGGAGGCGAGGAACGCGACGAGTTCGGCCACCTCCTCAGGGCGTCCGATGCGACCCATGGGGATCAGGCCGGCGAGGCGCTCCAGTACCTCCGGCGCGGTGGTCGCGTTCATCGGTGTGGCGATGACGGCGGGCGTGATCACGTTGACCAGGACCCCGCTGGTGGCAAGTTCCTTGCCGGCGGCCTTGGTGAGCGCGATGACGGCGGCCTTGGAGGCCGAGTAGGCGGAGAGGTTGGGGTTGCCGTCCTTGCCGGCCATGCTGGCGAAGTTGACGACTCTGCCCCAGCCCCTCTCCCGCATGCCTGGCACGAACAGACGCATGGTGTTCACCGTCCCCATGACGTTGACGTCGAGGACGCGCTGCCATTCGTCGCGCACGGTCTCCAGCAGTGGCTTGTTCGGCCCGACGATGCCGGCCGAGTTGACCAGCACGTCCACCGGCCCTACGCCGTCGGCCGCATCACGCAGTGCCGCTTCGTCGGTGATGTCGACGCATACGTCGGCATCTCCGAGGTCGAGTGTCGTCACCTTCAGCCCGTCGGCGCGCAGACGCTCGGCGGCGGCGGCGCCCAGCCCGCGCGCACCGCCTGTCACGAGGGCGGTTCTGGCGTTCATAGGGTGTCCTGCCTTCCGGTCGGGTGGGTGTGGCCTGGTGATTCGAAGGAGCGGAGTGAATCGGAGCTCCGGATACGGCGGTCATGAGGCTGAGTCCCGTGAACGGCTGAGGAGACTGGGCCGTCCCAAGCCCCGGTTCTTGGCCGCACCGTCGTTGGAAAGAGGCGATCGGAGCCGCGCTCGGTCCTGGCCGAGGCGATCGGCAGTGTCCCTTCGATGTCCGACGACGTGCTGCGGGCTCTCGATTCCACCGGAGCCGCCCTGCTCACAGGTGAGGACGTGTCGCGTCGTCGAGGAGCTCCAGCAGATGGCGGTAAGGATGGCCGGTCGCTCTGGTCATGCCGATTTCGCAGGTCCTGTTGACGGAGGCGTGGGCGGCTGCCGGATGCCGCAGTACGGCTCGTGCCTCGGCCGCCGTCGCCGATGCGGTGAGTTCCGGGTGCAGCAGGCCCCGGTCACCGGCGAAGGCGCAGCAGCTCCAGTCCTCGGGTTGCACGACCTCCTCGGCGACCGCGGCCGCCACCCGCAGCAGCGCCGGGTTGAGGCCGAGCTGTGTGGAGGAGCAGGTGGGATGGACGACCACCGAGGGAAGACGGCGGGCCCGGGGCAGCCCGGGCAGCACGGTCGTGTCGACGAACTCCACCGCGTCCACGACTCGGAGGGCCTCCTCGGCGAGCATGCGGGCCAGTCCCTCGGTACACGAGGCGGCGTCGACCACGACGGGCAACGCACCGTTGTCGGTGGCCTCGCGCAGGACGGGCAGGACGCGGTCGCGCATGGCCGTGTGTCCGTCGGTCAGGCCCTTCGACTTCCAGGGCGTGCCACAGCACAGCGAGGCGATCTCGGCCGGCACCCGGACTTCCACACCGGCTCGCCGGCACAGGGCCAGGAAGGCGTCCCGGACTCCCGGTCCCGCCTCGGGGTCGGCCGGTGCGAACATCGTGGAGAGGCAGGCCGGGAAGTACACCGCCTGTGGTGTCCGCGTCCGCACGGGGCGGCGCCGGCTGCCGCCACGCGGCAGGTCGGCGGACCAGGCGGGCACCGTGTCCGCGCCGAGCAGCGCCCGCCCGGCCGCGGTGATCCGCGTGGGCAGCGCGTCGGGCACGGTACTCGCGGCGGTCAGCGCTGTCGCGGCCCCTCTGGTGACGCCGTCCCAGTGCCGGGCCGCGTACGCCCACACTTTCTGTTCGGTCCGGCCACGCTGCTCCGCACGCAGTCTGCGTGTCAGGTCACCGGTGTCGATGCCGACCGGGCAGGCGGTCGCGCACATGCCGTCGACGGCACATGTGTCGACTGCGTCGTACTGGTGTTCCCGTTCCAGTTCGGCGAGCAGCCCGGTGTCGCCCGTCTCCTTGGCCCGCGCGATCTCCCGGCGCAGCACGATCCGTCGGCGTGGGGAGGTGGTGAGGTCCTGGCTCGGGCAGACCGGTTCGCAGTAGCCGCACTCCACACACCGGTCGACCTCGGCCTCGACGGTGGGCGTGGACTTGAGGTGGCTGATGTGCCCGGCCGGGTCCTCGTCCAGCAGCACTCCGGGGTTGAGCAGGCCGAGCGGGTCGAGTAGCCGTTTGACCTCGCACATGACGTCGTAGAGCTCGTCGCCGTACTGCCGGCGGACGTAGGGCGCCATGATGCGTCCCGTGCCGTGTTCTGCCTTGAGGGTGCCGCCGGCGCCGAGCACCAGGTCGGCCATGTCCTCGGTGAAGCGCAGGTAGCGGTCGACGTTGCCGGGCGCGTCGAAGTCCTCGTTGAGCAGGAAGTGGACGTTGCCGTCCTTCGCATGGCCGAAGATGACGCTGCCGCCGTAGCCGTGGCTGTCGAACAGTCCGGTCAGCTCCGAGCAGGTCGGCAACAGCGCCTCGACCGGGACGGCGATGTCCTCCAACAACGCTGTCGTCCCGGACGGGCGGGCGCCGGCGACCGCCGTGTAGAGCCCCTTGCGGATGTGCCACAGTGCCGCCCGGGCGACCGAATCGGTGCTCAGCTCCGCGGGGGCCGCCAGGGGAAGGCCTGCGATGAGGCGCGACGAGGTGTCGACGAGGTCGGAGAGTTCCTCGCCCGACGGGCTCTGGTGCTCGACCAGCAGCGCGGCGTGGTCCCGTACCGTGAGCTCGCGCAGCGCGGCGCTCGCGCGGGGGTCCTGACGGGCGACGCTCAGGCTGGTGGCGTCGAGCAGTTCGATCGTGGTGAAGCCGGTGTCGACGAGGGCCGGCAACGACCCGGTGGCGGCGGCGAGGTCGGAGAAGAGCAGCAGCGCGGTGGCGGCATGCGGGTGGGCCGGGACGGTGCGGAACGTCGCTTCGGCGACGAAGGCGAGCGTGCCCTCGCTGCCGATCACCAGGTGCAGGAGGATGTCGGCCGGACGGGTGTGGTCGACGAAGGAGTTGACTCCGAGGCCCATCGTGTTCTTGATCGAGTACAGCTTCTCGATGGTCCTGACCGACGCCGGGTTGCCCCGCACCCGGTCGCGCAGACGGGCGAGACCCTCATGGAGGTCGGGTTCCAGGGCGCGCAGGCGGTCGTCGGCGTCGGCGGCTCCGGTGCCGAGCACGGTACCGCTCGGCAGCACCAGGACGGCGGACTCCAGCGTCCGGTAGGTGTTGGCCTCTGTACCGCACGTCATGCCGGAGGAGTTGTTGGCGACGACTCCGCCGATCGTGCAGGCGGACTCGCTGGCCGGGTCCGGGCCGAGCCTGCGGCCGTGGCGGGCGAGCCGGTTGTTGACCGCGCGCACGGTCGCTCCGGGCTGTACGCGGACGCGTGCGCCGTCGTCGAGGATCTCGATCCCCCGGAAGTTGCGGCGGGTGTCGACCAGGACGCCGTCATTGGTGGCCTGCCCGGACAGGCTGGTACCACCGGAACGGAAGGTCAGCCGGAGTCCGTGCGCGCCGGCCGTCCTCATCAGAGCGGCGACCTGGGCCATGTCACGAGGGGCGACGAGGGCCTGCGGGACGAGCAGGTAGTGCGAGGCGTCGTGGGCGAAGGACAGCCGGTCCGAGGCGCGGCCGGTGACCGCGCCCGGAGCCGCCGACTCCAGTCGGGCCAGCAGGGCCGCGTCGGCGGCGAGCGGGTGGCCGGGCTGGACCGCCGGTGCGACCCGGGGGCGGTCAGTGCGACTCACGACTGACCTCCGAGCCGCTGGACCCGGTGAGGAAGTCCAGGTCGGCTCCGGTGTCGGCCTGCTGGACGTGGTCGACGTAGAGCCGCTCCCAGCCGCGACCCGGGGCGGCGAAGCCGGCGACGGTCGCCTCGTTGGGGGTGCGTCGGGCGAGTTCGTCGGCGGGCACTTCGAGGTCGATACGGCGGGCCTGCACGTCCAGGCTGATGATGTCTCCGGTGCGTACCAGGGCGAGGGGTCCGCCTGCGGCGGCCTCGGGTGTCACGTGCAGCACGACCGTGCCGTAGGCGGTGCCGCTCATCCGGCCGTCGCAGACGCGGACCATGTCGCGCACGCCCTGTTCGAGCAGCTTCCTCGGCAGGGGCATGTTGGAGACCTCCGGCATGCCCGGATAGCCCTTGGGGCCGCAGCCGCGCAGGACCATGACGGAGTCGGCGTCGATGTCCAGGTCCGGGTCGTCGACGCGGGCGTGGAAGTCCTCGATGCTGTCGAAGACGACCGCCTTGCCGCGATGGCGCAGCAGGTGGGGCGAGGCCGCCGCCGGTTTGACGAGGGCGCCCTGCGGGGCGAGGCTGCCGCGCAGGACGGCGATGCCGCCCTCGGCCACCAGCGGCTTCTCCCTGGTGCGGATCACCTCGGGGTCCCAGATCGGGGCGTCGTCGAGATGGTCCACCAACGGGGTGCCGGTGACGGTCAGTGCCTCGGGATCGAGCAGGTCGCGGACCTCACGCAGAACGGCGAGCAGACCGCCGGCCCGGTGGAAGTCGTCCATGAGGAAGCGTCCGGCCGGCAGCAGGTCCACCAGGACGGGTACCCGGGAGCCGATGCGGTCGAAGTCGTCCAGGGTCAGGTCGATGCCGAGACGGCCGGCGATCGCCAAGAGGTGGACGACGGCGTTGGTGGAGCCGCCGACGGCCGCGAGGGCCACGATGGCGTTGTGGAAGGAGGCCCTGGTCAGGAAGGTTCCGGGCCTGCGGTCGGCGGCGACCATGTCCACCGCGAGGCGGCCGGTGCCGTGTGCGGCCTCCAGGAGGCGACTGTCGGGGGCGGGGATGCCCGCGGTGCCGGGCACGGTCGTGCCGAGCGCCTCGGCGACGATGGCCATCGTGGACGCGGTGCCCATGGTGTTGCAGTGTCCGCGGCTGCGGATCATCGCGGACTCGGAGCGGGTGAACTCCTCGTTCGACAGCGTGCCGGCCCTGACCTCCTCCGACAGCCGCCACACATCGGTGCCGCAGCCGAGCGGCGCGCCCCGGAAGGTGCCGGTCAGCATGGGGCCGCCGGGGACGACGACGGCGGGCAGGTCGACGGAGGCGGCGGCCATCAGCAGCGAGGGGATCGTCTTGTCGCAGCCGCCGAGCAGGACGACGCCGTCGATGGGGTTGGCCCGGAGCATCTCCTCCGTGGCCATGGCCGCCATGTTGCGCCAGAGCATGGCGGTGGGGCGCATCTGGGTCTCGCCCAGGGAGATCACGGGAAGGTCCAGCGGGATGCCGCCCGCCTCGTACACACCGTTGCGGACGGAGGCGGCGACCTCGTTCAGGTGCGCGTTGCACGGGGTCAGGTCGGAGGCGGTGTTCGCAATGGCGATCTGCGGTCGGCCCGTGAACGCGTCGGCGGGCACGCCTCGGCGCATCCAGGCCCGGTGGATGTAGGCGTTGCGGTCCTGACCCGCGTACCACTGTGCGCTGCGGAGCTTCACAGACGGCTCTTTTCATTAATCGGTACAACGGTCTAGGATTTGGAACACGGGGAGCATAAGCAGATCTGCCCCGCGACCGACAGCCCCCCGGGCGGAAAACACCGCACCGGAGGGCATTTCGTCGCCGTGGCGCCCGTAGTCGGCCATCTGCCCAGGGCTCGCGAAGGTCGTGGAGCGACCGCGTCGTGCCCGGCACTCGCGACCGGGTGGGCCCCGATGTCAGGACCCGGCCGAGGCCGGGGTCGCATACCGCCGGACTCTCGGACCGACCCCATGGCGTCGCGCCCGCCGGGGCACGCGGTCGGCGGGCGCACGCGGCAGGAGCGACCGGAGGGCGCTCCTTCCGCCACGGGGATCCGTCGGAACGGCCCTGACTAGTCGATCACCTTCTCCCACACGGCGCAGTGATGGTCGATGGCTCGGCCGGCGGCCGGCACCGGTCGGGCGGTCGTGCTCCCCAGCGACTGGACCTGTCCGGCGGGTGCGTAGGTCGGCCAGTGCGGCACGGTCGGACCGTTCGGCCTGCCCTTACGGGCGAAGTTCGCCCAGTAGTCGATCAGCCGGTCGGCGGACGCTCGCTGAGCGGCGTCCATGGTGAGGCCGAAGTCGAAGAGATAGGAGAGCTCGGAGGTGTGGGTGGCGCCCAACGGGAAGTCGGCGGGAAAGGACACGATCGGGGGTGCGTGCGTGTCGTTGAACTCGTATGCGTAGAGCGGCGCCCGCCCGTTGATGAGTCTGCTCGACTTCAGCGCCGGACAGGCGAAGGCTCCGTCGCCGACCAGGGTCGCGAGGGCGAGTCCGGGACTCGAATAGGCGCTGATCGGGTATTCGGCCGCGATGGCCGGGGCGGCGTTCCCCCACATGGAGGCGATCAGCGTCTGGTAGTTGTCCGCGGTCACGGTGCCGAAGGCGCCTTGGGCGACGAAGAGCCGGCCCTCGTTGTGGTTGGCGCCCTGGAGGACCGGTACCCGGGGGAAGTCCCCCTTGGCCAAGCGGGTGGACACCTTCTCCGGCAGGGCCGCGCCACCCCACAGCGGTCCCCATGAGTTGACGATCGATGCGCTCTGGCGCGCCATCAGTTCGGCGGTCGGCTTGCCGCGGAGACAGGCGACGACGTCACCCGAGGTGCAGCCGGCCGCGGTGGCCAGGGTCGTGCCCTGCGCCTCGCCCTGGGCCAGCGAAGATCCCTTCAGACCGCAGCCGCTCTCGGCGACGAGCTTGTCGAACAGCCCCTTCGCCGGCGGCGAGACCAGTTGGATGCAGGCGCTCGCGGCTCCGGCGGACTCACCGAACACGGTGACGTTGTGCGCGTCGCCGCCGAAGGCGGAGATGTTGTGCCGGACCCAGGCCATCGCGGCCTGCTGGTCCTCGATCCCGTAGAGACCGGAGGCGTGGGCGCCGCCTTCAGCGGTCAGCTGGGGCAGTCCCAGAAAGCCGAACATGCCCAGCCGGTAGTTCATCGTGACGACGATGACGTCGCCGCGGTCGACCAGAGGCGACGGGTCGTACCACGAGCCGGCGCCGGAGACGAATGCCCCACCGGGGATGTAGACCATCACCGGCAGCTTGCGCGACACGGTCCGCGGCGTCGTCACGTTCAGATAGAGGCAGTCCTCGCTCCCCAGGACCGAGCCATCGGGCGAGCCGACCGTCTGCGCACACATGTCACCGGGTGAGGTCGCAGCTCGGACGCCTTTCCAGGGCGCCGCCGGCGTCGGCGACCTCCAGCGCAGAGAGCCCACCGGAGGAGCGGCGTAGGGGATGCCCTGGAAGGATCGGGTGCTCGTCGCGTACGCGCCTTGGACCTTCCCCTTGTCGGTGCGGACGACAAGGGGCGCCTCGGCGGGGACCGACGCCTCCGAGGACTGGGCCGCGGAGGCGGTGGACGCCGGAAGCCCGCTCATCACGGTGAGCAGGAGCGCCGCGAGGACTCCGCCGACGACCGCGCGAGGTCTGCGCCCGGCCCTTGGAGGCCGGAGCCACGGTACGGACAACCGCATGCTTTTCTCCTTCTTCGATGGACGGCGAGCCGGCCGTGGAGGCGTAAGAGGCGCGATGACCGAGGTCCGTGCGCTCGCCGCGAGCAGGCCCAGCGGCCGGTGACACTCAGGCGATGTGCGGACTCCCGGAGCGGGTCGGCCACCGCTCTGCCGTAGGAGATCAGGGTGCCGCCGCCGGCCATGGTCACCGGGCGACCGTCCAGCGCCCGTGCCGGTGCGGCCCGGGCACGAAGGCGGTTCGTTCGCATCCTCATCACCCTCCCCGAAACCGACCGAGTGCACGCTCGGTTTACAGGGGCGTCACGCTGGCACCACTGAGTCAGCCACGTCAAGGCAGACGCCCGAACGGCACTTCTCCACAGCGCCGCGTGGAACGCATGCCCGAACAGGGGGTCGGCCTCTGGCCTCCCGGACCACCTCGGCCACGGAACCTATCCCACCAAAGCTCTTTTCATCTACCGGTACGGCGGTCTACAGTCTGGAACACGATGGAGCGCACCGAGATGTCAACAGCCGCCGCGGACCACAGCACCGCCGATCCCGCGGACACCAATCGCCTGGTGGGTTCGGACCGGGTCCTGGCCGTACTCAAGGAGCTCGCCCGGCATTCCGACGGCGTGGGGCTGGAGGAGATGACCAGGGCGATCGGAGCTCCGAAGCCGACGGTTCACCGGGCGCTCGGGGCCCTTCGCCGGGCCGGCCTCGCCGACCAGGACGGACGAGGCCACTACCTGCTGGGGGACGAGTTCCTCCGCATGGCGTTCGCGTACCACGAGGCTCGCCCGGAGCACAAACGCATCACGCCCCTGCTGGAGACCCTGGCCGCCCGGTTCGGAGAGACCGCGCACTACGCCGTGCTCGAAGGCCGCGAAGTGGTCTACCGGGCCAAGGTCGATCCGCCCAGCGGCGCGGTCCGGCTGACCTCCACCGTGGGGGGACGCAACCCGGCCCACTCCACCGCCGTCGGCAAACTTCTGCTCGCCCACCGGCTGCCCACCCGGGAGGCTGTCGCGGTCTGGTTCGACGCGGGCCCGCTTCCGTCTCCGACGGCGCGGACCCCGCGCACGGCAGCGGACCTGCATCGGCAACTCGAACGGGTGCGGCAGCAGGGCTACGCGGTCGACGACCAGGAGAACGAGACCGGGGTCAACTGCATCGCCCTGCCCGTCTACGCGGGCGCGCCATCGGTTCCCACCGGCGCCGTCAGCGTGAGCGCCCTGGCGTACCGCACTCCGCTGACGACGCTGACGGACGCCGTCGGGGAGATCAGGGAACTGCTCGGCATCCTGGGCACGACGGCTCGCCCGTGACCTCCGTTCCGCCCAGGAGCCTTGTGCACTGACCGGGCTCCGACACCCCACGCCCCGTCGACCTGCCGGAATACCGCACTGGACCGCCGTCCGCGCGCACACCGCGCGGCTCGGCATCGCGCGGGAACCGGCCGGCGGACGCCTCCGGACCACGGGGCCTCGGTCGATCCGTGCGCCGGTCCCCTACGGCCTCCTTGAACCTCAGTCCGCACCGACCCGTCACCACTCGTCAGGAGAACCATTCCGTGTACCTCATGCGCATCGGCCCCCTGGGCGCCGAGAAGCCCGTCGCCCGTCTCGACGGTGACACCTACGTCGACCTGTCCGATGTCGTGACCGACTTCGACGAAGCCTTCTTCGGCTCCGGCGGCATCGACCGTGTCCGTCCCGTGGTGGCCGAGCGCGTCGCCGCCGGTCAGCTCTCCCGCTTCGCCGGGGAGCGGATCGGCGCCCCGGTCGCCCGGCCGCACCAGATCCTGTGCATCGGCCTGAACTACCGTGACCACGCGGCCGAGACCGGACAGGCCGTGCCCGACGAACCGATCCTGTTCACCAAGTCGCCCAACACGCTGATCGGACCGAACGACGACGTACGCATCCCCCGCGGCTCCACCAAGCCGGACTGGGAGGTGGAGCTGGGCATCGTCATCGGCAGGCGCACCAGCTACCTCGACTCGGTCGACGACGCGCGTGACGCCATCGCCGGCTACCTGGTCGTCAACGACGTCAGCGAGCGCGCCTTCCAGATGGAGCGCGGCGGACAATGGGCCAAGGGCAAGTCCGCCGAGACCTTCAATCCCGCCGGTCCGTGGCTCGTCACCCCCGACGAGATCGACGACGTCCTCGCCCTGGACATGTGGCTGGACATCAACGGCGTGCGCCGTCAGGACGGCAGCACCAAGACGATGATCTTCGACCCGTACTTCATCGTGCACTACCTCAGCCAGTTCCTCGTCCTCGAACCGGGTGACCTGATCAACACCGGGACCCCGCCCGGCGTCGGCATGGGCTTCAACCCTCCGGTGTGGCTACAGCCTGGCGACGTCATGGAACTGGGCATCCAGCAGCTGGGCAGCCAGCGGCAGCACGTGCTCGGGCCGCGGTGAACGACGCATCCATGCGCGCGTTCGTCCTGACGGGGCCCGGCGCGTACGAGGTCAGGGAGGTACCCGCACCGGTGGCGGCTCCCGGCGAGGTGGTGGTCGACATCGAACGGGTCGGCGTCTGCGGGACCGACGTCGAGTTCTTCACCGGTGAGATGGCCTACCTCCACACCGGTCACGCCTCCTACCCCCTGCGTCCGGGCCACGAGTGGTCCGGACGCGTGGCGGCGGTCGGTCACGGCGTGGCCCGCTCCTGGATCGGCCGACGGGTCATGGGCGACACCATGCTCGGCGACGGCACCTGCAGGCGCTGCCTGAAGGGGCGCCAGCACCTGTGCGAGAAGCGCCAGGAGGTCGGAGTCCGAGGGGACCGGCCGGGTGCGCTCGCCGAACGTCTGGCCGTTCCGGTCACCTCGCTGCACGTCCTGCCCGACGGCGTCGACTCCGTCCTCGGCGCCCTGGTCGAACCCGGCGGCAACGCCCTGCGGGCCGCGCAGGCCGCCGACCTCGGACCCGGATCCCGCGCTCTGGTCCTCGGTCCCGGGACGATCGGCCTGCTGGTCGCGATGTTCGCCCTCACCACCGGTGCCGAAGTGCACCTGATGGGACAGACCGAAGAGTCCCTCGCGTTCGCCCGCAGCCTCGGCTTCGAGCACGTCTGGCGGGAGAAGGAGATTCCCGCCCTGCGCTTCGACGCCGTCGTCGACGCCTCGAACGCCGTCCACCTGCCGGCCGCCGCACTCGACCTGGTAGAGCCCGGTGGCCGGGTCGTCTACATCGGACTGGCAGGCGAGCCCAGCCGGATCGACACCCGCACCCTGGCCCTGAAGGACGTGACCGCCGTCGGCATCCTGTCCGCCTCCCCCGGCCTGGCCGCCACCATCCGGGCCTACGCCGACAGGACCGTCGACCCGACACCGCTCGTCGCCGCCACCGTCGGCCTCGGCCAGGTCGGTGCCGTCCTCTCCGGTCGGCGTCCGTCGAACGCCGGCCCCGGCCCGAAGATCCACGTCGATCCGCGCCTTCCCTGATCCAGGAGCCTGCTTTGACTGAACTCGACGGTCTCGCCGCACTCGTCACGGGTGGATGCAGTGGGATCGGAGCGGCCACCGCCACACTCCTACGGGACAAGGGCGCACAGGTCGCGGTCCTGGACCTGCACACCGAGAAGGCGCCCGCAGGCGTCACAGCCGTGCGTTGCGACATCACCGACACGCGCGCGGTCAATGCGTCCGTCGCCCAGGTCGCAGAGCTCTTCGGACGTCTCGACGTACTGGTCAACAACGCCGGAATCGGCGCGGTCGGTGCCATCGACGCCCAGGACGACACCCAGTGGGCCCGCGTCCTCGACGTGAATGTCACCGGCATCGCCCGGGTCACCACGGCCGCGCTGCCGCACCTCCGACGTTCACCACACGCGGCAGTGGTGAACCTCTGTTCGGCCGTCGCCTTCGTCGGCGTACGTCAAAGGGCTCTTTACAGCGCCAGCAAGGGTGCGGTCCATGCCCTGACGCTCGCCATGGCCGCCGACCATGCGCAGGACGGGATCCGGGTCAACGCCGTGGCCCCCGGTACCGCCGACACACCGTGGGTCGCCCGCCTGCTCGACAGCGCGGATGACCCGGACGCGGCAGCCGAGGCGCTCCGGGCACGGCAACCACTGGGACGCCTGGTGACCGCCGAGGAGGTGGCCCACGCCGTCGCCTCGCTCGTCTCTCCGCACGCTGGATCCACCACCGGAACGATCCTCCGCGTCGACGGGGGCATGACCAGCCTGCGTCTGTGACAGGACAGACACCGCGTCTCGGGACAAGCTCACCGGTGATACTCGGCCGGTGAGCTTGTTCCGTCGCGCCGGCACAACAGCCTCCGCGAGGTCGTCCCCGTGCAACGGGCCGATGGCCGGAAGAGGGTCGGTGGATACGCGCCGCGGTGCCGGACGGTTGCGGATGAAGCAGTTCCCGTAGGGCGCGGCGTGATCGGAGGCGTCGACCAGGCGGGTCCGACTGTGAGGCGCGCCCGTGTACTCGATGACGCCGGGGGACGCCGAGCCGGCTCGCACACCTTCGCCACGATCCCCGGACGACGGATCCGGCGCACCATGTGCGAGCCCGCCGGCATTGAACAAGAGTCATTGAATTACATTCAGAATTCGCCTCAGAAATCCGGAGTGACATTTCGGGAGCCGACGGCGCTGAAGTAATCGAGGCACACGAGACCCTGCCGTGTGAACCCGCAGTGCAGGTCATGTCGAGATCCCGTGCCCAGTCGAGGCAATTATGTGCCCTTTTGATGGTGTACAGGTTTATTTGCGCGCCCCCGTTCATCCCGTTTGCCGCATTTAAGCAACTTCAGTTTACCGGGAGTTACACCTGAAGAACTGCGCTACCTTCGCGCCAAATAGAGCGCGCAAGGGAGTCGCGAAATGCGCGAGTTTTCTGCATCTTCATTAGAGTCGGTCCGGCCGGTCGGCGGCCTGGCAGACGCCGTATTCGATCGCGCAGCCGAAGAACCGGGAGCCATCGCGCTCGGCTGGAAAGACGAGAATGGCCAGTGGCTCGACGTCACGGCTGCCGAATTCGGTATCGAGGTGCTGGCGGTGGCGAAGGGCTTGCTGGCGAAAGGTGTCCGCTTCGGCGAACGGGTCGCCATCATGTGCCGCACCCGCTACGAGTGGACGGTGTTCGACTTCGCCTGCTGGACGATCGGCGTCCAGGTCGTCCCGATCTATCCGACCGCTTCGGCCGAGCAGATCACCTGGATCCTCCACGACAGCCAGGCCACGGCGGTCGTGGTGGAGAACGAGATCAACGCCATGACAGTGGCCCGGACCATGAGCCGGCTCCCGCATCTTCGGCACCTGTGGCAGCTCGACGCGGGCGTGCTGCCGGAGTTGCTCGACGCCGGAACGAGCATCGACGACGCCACGGCCCACCGGCAACGGCAGGCGGTCGTCCCGAACACGGTGGCCACCATCATCTACACGTCAGGGACGACGGGACCTCCCAAGGGCTGCGTCATCACCCACGGCAGCCTCATGCACCAGACGGACACCGTCGTCAGCCGCTGGGACCCGGTGTTCCACTCCCGGAAGAACGACCAGGCCTCGACACTGCTGTTCCTTCCGCTGGCGCATGTCTTCGGACGGATGGTGCAGGTCGCGGCGATCCGCGGCGGTGTCCGCCTCGGCCATCAGCCGGAACTGACCGCGTCGGCGCTGCTCCCGGACCTGGCGACGTTCAAGCCCACCTTCATCGTCTCCGTCCCCTACATCTTCGAGCGCATCTTCAACTCCTCCCGCCGTACGGCCGAGAAGGCGGGCAAGGGGGAGGCTTTCGACCGTGCGGTCTCCGTCGCGGTCGAATACGCGGAGGCCGTGGAGGCCCGCGCGTGGGGAACGGGACCCGGTCCGTCCGCCCGCCTGCGACTGCGGCATCAGTTCTGGGACCGGCTCGTCTACGCCAAACTGCGGGCCGCCATGGGCGGGCAGCTGCGCCATGCCCTGTCGGGCGGCTCGGCCATGAAGCGCAGCCTCGGACTGTTCTTCGCCGGCGCCGGCATCTCCGTCTACGAGGGGTACGGCCTCACGGAGTCAGCCGCATCCGTCACCATCAACCCGCCGGAACGCACACGCTACGGCACCGTGGGCCAACCGATTCCGGGGACGACCGTGCGTATCGCCGACGACGGCGAGGTCCTGGTGAGCGGGCACACCCTGTTCAACGGCTATCTCAACGACGAGGAGGCCTCCCGGCAGACCCTGCGCGGCGGGTGGCTGTACACGGGCGACCTGGGAAGCCTCGACGAGGACGGCTATCTCACCATCACCGGCCGCAAGAAGGAGATCATCGTGACCTCCGGCGGCAAGAGCGTGTCCCCGCTCCTGCTGGAGGAACGGGTGCAGGACCATCTACTGGTCGCTCAGTGCGCGGTCGTGGGCGACGACCGCCCCTACATCGCCGCGCTCGTCACCCTCGACCCCGAGTCGGTGAAGCACTGGCTGTCGATGCGCGGCAAACCGTCACTCACCGCGGCGGAACTCGTGGCCGACGCGGACCTCACGGCAGAGATTCGGCGCGCGGTCATGGCCGCCAACACCCTCGTCTCCCAGGCCGAGTCCATCCGGACGTTCCGCGTCCTGGCCCGTCCTTTCACCGTGGAAGAAGGTCATATCACGCCGTCGCTGAAGCTCCGGCGGAACGCCATCGCCGAGGCGTATGCCGAAGACATCGAGGCGCTGTACGACAAGCGGCCCTGAGCTAGGCCGACCGGCCGAAAGAAATCCAGAACGGCAAACGGTGCCTTCATTGCCCGAAAGTGCCACTCGTACGGTGGCGCAAAGGTGGACCGAAGGCAATCGGGCCCGCTTACATCGATGGCGGACCAGAGCTTCTCCATGTGTATTTCGTACGACTTTGCCAGCCCCGGCGAGTACCCGAAGGAATTCACCGACGGGACCTGTCATGTGCCGACGCCGATAAAGGGGCCGGTCGCCGAGGAAGGCCGGATCATGACATGAGCCCCGGACATCCACGGGGCGGCCGCGATGTTGCGCCCCAGCGCGCGATGCAGTCGCAGGTGGACCATGAGGCGGTGGCCGAGGTCCAGTGGCGTGCCGGACACCGCGGCGCGGAAACACAAGGGCGGTTCGCCGCCGGGCCTCCGTGGAACCAGCCGAAGCCGTCTGCTGCCGACGACGCGCTCGCTCTCACGATCAGCTCTCACTCCGGCCTCGGAATCTTCCGATGCCGTTGCCGTTGCCGATGCCGCTGCCCTTGCTCTTCGCGGATCAATCATCTATATCGTTCGTTAGATAGAACTCATGAGCCGATCCCCACAGGAGGACATGTGAACAAACGCATCCTCGTGTCCGTCGTCGCGCTGCTGACAGTGCCGGGCCTCGGATTGGTCCGGGGTATCTCGCCGACGGCCACCGCTTCGCCCTTCGGCGGGGCACCGACGACCGCGACCGACGCCAGGACCAAGTGCGCGTCGCTCGCGGGACAGCACGTGGCCGCTTCGGAGATCGGCCTGCCGACCCGGGGTGCCGATGTCGGGTCGGCGACACTCACCGCCGCCGACCCGAAGACCGGCCGCCCCGAGTTCTGCCTGGTACGAGGCAAGGTGAACAGCCACGACAGCACGGCACCCGACATCGACTTCGAGCTGAACCTGCCGACTTCCTGGAACAGGAAGTCGGTGCAGTTCGGCGGCGCAGGCTTCAACGGTGACCTGGTCACCGGGCTCGACGTGCCTCCCCAGTACGGCAACCCTTCCGCGGCACGGGGCCGGCCTCCGCTCGACCTGGGCTACGCGACGTTCGGAAGTGACGGCGGCGTCGCCGTGGGCACCAATCCTCCCGGGTCGTTCGCCCTGAACAAGGAGGCTCTCGCGAACTACGCGGGTGAGAGCGTCAAGCGCACCCGAGACGCCGCCATCGACATCGCGAGCGGGTACTACGGCCGACAGCCCGAGAAGCAGTACTACGTGGGAGGGTCCAAGGGAGGCCACGAAGCGCTGGTCGCAGCCCAGAGGTACGGCGGCGACTACGACGGGATCATCGCCTACTACCCGGCCGACCAGAACCAGGCCCTGGTGCTCAGCTGGTACCACATGTGGCGACAGGCCTACTCCCGTCCCGGCGGCTATCTGAACGCGGCCAAGCAGCAGTTGGTCCACGACGCCGTCGTCCGCACGTGCGACGGCCTCGACGGCGCGGCAGACGGAATCGTCTCCGACGTCAGGGGGTGCGACCATGCCTTCTCTGTCGAGTCCCTCCGTTGCCCCGGCGGTACCGACAGCGGTGACCACTGCCTGTCGCAACGGCAGATCGAGACGCTGAAGTCGGCCGCCTCCCCCTACAGGTTCGCCTTCCCGCTCGCCAACGGAGTCACCCGGATCGGTCCCTATCCCGTCCTGCGGGGCGCCGACCTCGGCGGCGCCTGGTTGGACAGCGCGGGCGACGGGACGGCCACGGGGTATCACTACTTCACCGATCCGGTGATCCGCTACTTCATCGAGCAGGACGCGGCCGGCTCCTCGGACAACTTCGACTACCGACGCTACTCGGCGCGTGTCAAGGCCCTGTCCAGGCTCTACGACGCCACGGATCCCGACATCGACCGTTTCGCACGCCATGGCGGGAAACTCATCATCGTGCAGGGAACCGAGGACATGCTCGTCCCTCAGGCAGCCACCGACGCCTACTACGACCGGCTGACCGAGCGTTACGGCCCGTCGGTCCGTGATTTCGTGCGGTATTACGTCCAGCCCGGCTACGGCCACGCGAGCGGCCGCTTCGACCTGGCCTGGGACTCGCTCGCGGCCCTGGACAAGTGGGCGGGCGGAGGGGCCTCGCCGGTCCGTCCGGTGGCGACCGACGCCAACCCCGCCACCGCGGGCCGCACCCGCCCGTTGTGCGAGTATCCGCTGTGGCCGCGCTACAAGGGTCACGGCGACATGGATCAGGCGAAGAACTTCAGCTGCGCCGGCAGGGGTCGCATCTGAGGACGGTCTCGGTACGGTGAACCGGGGTCCGTCGCGGCCTGTGAGGAACCCTGGCCCGAAAGGAGATGCACCGTGGTACGGCAGCAGGCCCGGACCAAGCAGCCGAACAGGATGCGGCGCGCCGAGCCGACACCCGGATTCGAGTCAGATCCGGGACCGGACTGGCGGCACTACGACGCACTGGAACTCCCGCCCCTCCTCGGAGCCGCCTTGGAGGAGTTCCGCGCCCACGGGTACCACGGGGGTTCGATCCGGGCCATCGCCGGTCGGGTCGGAGTGACCCTGCCCACGCTCTACTACCACCACGGCAGTAAGCAGGGGCTGCTCGTGGCCCTCCTCATGGGATCGATGCACGACGTGCTGGTCCGCACCCGGCGCGCTCTGGAGGGGGCGGGCGACCGGCCCCAGGATCAACTGGCCGACGTCGTCGAGGCGGTCACGCTGTACATGACCCACCGGCGCCACCTTGCTTTTCTGGACGGGGAGATCCGCAATCTGGAAGCCGGCAACCGGGAACGCTACCGCGCGGAGCGCGAGGAACTCTCGGTGATGCTGCGCCGTATCGTGACGGACGGCGTCGCGGACGGCGTGTTCACCACCGCCTATCCCACTGAGGCGGCTCGGGCCGTCCTGTCCATGTGCCAGGCGGTCGCCACGTGGTACCGGACGGACGCTCCGCTGACCGAGGCGGAGGTCGCCCGGAGGTACGCCGTGATCGCCCTGGACACGGTCGGCTGCCGTGGACGCGGCGCACCCCGGCCCCACCGTTCCGGCAACAGCTGACAGGCCGCCGAAGCGCAGGCGGCGGCGGTTCGCGACCCAGTACTCCCGACGACGCCTCTGACCAGGCCAGGTAGCGAAACACTGCTGGAGTACCAGCCCCGCCACCGCGCTGGTGGGTCTCTATCACCAGCGGTGGGAACATGAATCGGCGTACTACGCGCTCCGCCACACGATCATGAACGAGGTAATCCAGGCCACCGGCATCATCCCCGCGGATCACACACCCGCACTGCCCACAGCCTCCCGGGACGACCGGCACGCCGCCCCTGCGGCGCGGCGCGGACACCGCATCCTGGCACTGCTCCAGGAAGACTCCACCTGTCTGAATCGCCGGGCCGTCAGCGGTCTCACCCACGAACTCGGCCCCGGCCTTGGGACCTCCCCCTGAGTGGTGGACACGCTGATACTGGATCTGCTTGATCCGGAGGAGGCGAGAAGACCGCCGATGGCGATGAAGGACCACTCGGACGAGTTCAAGGCCGATGCCGCCGACCTGGGCGTCAACCGGGCGACCCTGCCTGAGTGGGTGCTGCGGGACCGTGCAGGCAGCCAAGTATTTCGCCGGAGAGACGAACTGGTGAGGAGCAGATCCGCGCACCCGCCGCGCGGAAGATCCGGCAGTCCCCGTCCTCCAGCTCCTCCGGGAACCTGCGTGACAAGGACACCCCACTGCTGCGGGAACCCACCGAAGCCTGCCCCGAGATGACCGAACTCGTGCGCCTCACGGTCCGCGCCGCCGACCTGCCCCACCTGCGCTCCTTCGCGAACGGCCTCGAACTCGACCGCGCCGCCGCCGACGCCGGACTCAGCTTCCCCGACCACAACGGCCGCACCGAGGGCGTCGACACGCGAACCAAGCGGATCATGAGGCAGATGCACGGCCGAGCCGGGTTCCCCTTGCTCCGCCACCGCATCCTCCTCCAGTGATCACTACACAGCGCTACCGCCGATTACGGGAAAGAGCCGAACGATTTGCAGTCCCGCCCTGCTGATCGGCGAGGGCCGTCGACGGGGATGGCTTCGAAGTCGCGGGCGAACACCTGTGGCCAGATGGTGTGGTCGACGGGGCGACGCGGGACGCGTCCTCAGCCCGCCGTCGGCGCTACGCCGGTCAGCGGGGCGGGGCGGAACGGGATGTATGCCGCGTCGCCGAGGTCGAGGCTCTTGGCGACCGCGTCCAGCTTCCCTGGCGTGGCGACGTCGTCCCAGCGGCCCTTCTCGACGCGGTGCTGGACCGCGCGTACACCGGCCACGAGTTCCGCCGGTGTGAAGTCGCAGTGGCCTACGCGCTCGACGTATGCCTGACGCAGCAGCGGATCACTCTCCGCGCGGGCCGCGGTCCGGCCGTAGTAGTCCTCCGCCTGTACGGGGATGAGCTGGTCGGAGATCGTGTGGAGGTTCAGTTGGGGAACCGTCAGGTGGCCGGACGGCTGTGAGGTTCGTGCATACCACCGGGTCGCGGCCGCGTCGGGTTTGATGTCCGCGGTGGCGGTGAGGCCGGCGAGGTCCGTGTCGAGGTTCAGCCCGGCGCTGCGGTAGAGGGCGCGAACCTGCGGCAGGTAGGGCGAGCGCCCCAGCTCCCGGGCGAAGTCGACACCCGCCGTCCGGGACGCGTTTCCGCCGGCGGCCTCCTCCATGTAGCCGCGGGCCAACTCCACCAATTCGATGGGGGTCATCCCGGAGTCAGTAGTGAACTGGACTTTGTACTGTTGCCGCTCCTGCTCGGCGTAGTCCTTCGGCCCCGGCTTCGCATCGCCGGCGGCCCACGGTGCTGTGTTGAGGAACGCCATCGCGAGCGCGAGCCGGGCCCGGCCCTGCGGCGTGCGCTGCGCCTGCTGCGCGTACTCCGTCAGCTGTTTGCCGGTCGCCAGCCCCTGCGCCGGTCCGCTCCCGGCGGCGGCTCCCGGGAAGTTCACCAGCTTGATGGGCTCTCCCGGAGCCAGCAGCCTGCTCATCGCGTACTGGCCCAGGAGCTGGTACTGGAGGATCGGGTCGGCTCCCTCGACCAGCCCGCACGCCGTCAGGACACCGTCGAGACGTCCCTGGGCGTGCTCGTTCTCCAGTGCGCTGATCAAGCCGCCCATCGACTGCCCGACGGCGATCACCTGCCGGGCCGGGGCGGGCAGCTTCGCGCGGACGCCGGCCAGGGTCTCGAACTGATCGTCCAGCGCGACACCCAGCGTCCACCAGTTTCCGGTCGACGGCCCTTCGGAGGAGCCCGCGAGGGCGTAGCCCCTGTTCAGCAATGCCTGCTTCGTGGCCTCGTCCGGCGCGTCCGCGGCCTCCACGGGGCCGAATCCGTGGCTGAAGAGCAGGAGCGTGCCGTTCCACGCACGAGGCACGTCGGCTACCCAGGTCCCCCCGGACGACGTACTGCCCGAGTAGCTCGTGGGTGTGTCGGCGTCGGCCGCAGGGGCCGCTACCAGCGCGGCGGCGGCCACGCTCGCGGCGGCGGCCAGCCAGCACGTGATCCTTACGCGCATCCGAGTCGCTCTGCTCGGCGTGGCGGGCTGACCGCCTTCGTGCAGGTGGGACATGCGTGGTTCCTCTCGATCCGTGATGCGGTTCACGTGGCCGGGTGGACGCGCACGGGCAGGGATGCCCATGAGCGCAGGGTGTTGTTGAGGTGGCGGCGCGGCGCGCCGGTGAGTTCGATCCGGTCGACGCGACGGGCCAGGGCGGTCAGCAGGGCTTCGGCCTCCAGACGGGCGACGTGCTGGCCGATGCACTGGTGGATGCCCATGCCGAAGCCGACGTGCCCGGACGGGTCGCGGGCGAGGTCGAACCGGTCCGGGTCGGCCCAGCGGGCGGGGTCGCGGTTGGCTGCTCCCAGGAACATCAGGATCTTCGTGCCTTCGGGGATGACGGTGCCGGAGACACTCACGTCGGTGGTGGCGGTGCGGAAGAAGGTCTGCACCGGTGACTGCCAGCGCACCGCCTCGTCGAAGGCGACCCGCGCCGACTCGGGCCGTTCCCGCAGCCGTTGCCACTGCTCGGGGTGGGTGGCGAACGCGTACAGGCAGGCCGCGAGGCCGTGCACCGTGGTGTCGACCCCGGCGGTGAGCAGCGAGCGCACCACCAGCGGCGCCTGCGCGTGGGTGAGGTCGCCGCGGTCGGCGGCGGCCCAGATCCGCGCCCCGAATCCGTCCTCGGTCAGCGCCTCACGGGCACACCGACCGTTCACCCACGCCGACAGCTCGGCCACCCGGTGTGCGTCGGCCTTCACCAGATCGTTGACGGGCCCGAAGGCGTTGAAGGCCATGTTGCCGTACGGCAGCAGGTTCTCCTGGCCTTCGGAACCGATGCCCACGGCGTCCGGGAAGACCCGCAGCGGGAAGGCACTCGCCAGTTGGGTGAAGGCGTCGAACTCCCTTCCCCTGCCGAGGACTTGGTCGACCATCTCCTCGGCCGCCGCCTGCCATGTCTCGCGCAGGCGGCGCAGCGCGGGCGGGGCGAGGATGTCCCGCAGCACCCGGCGTGGGGCGTCGTGCCGGGGTGGGTCCGCCTCCAGCAGCAGGCTCGGCGGACGCCATGGTTCTTCGTGCCGGAAGTCGGCCAGCCCGACCCCGGCCCCCGACTCGAAGTGCTGCCAGTCCACCAGGGCGGCGTGCACCTCCTCGTAGCGAGCCAGGGCGTGGACGTCGTAGCGGGAGAGGTACACCACGGGCCCCGCGGCCCGCAGGACGTGGTGGAGTTCTTCCGGCTTGTCAAGGACAGGGGGCGAAAAGGGGTCGGCGTCGCAGACGGGTACTGCCGGCGCTCGCTCGGCGGTTGCGGACATGGCGGCTCCTGGGCGCGGCTCGAATACAGCGGTGGGTCACATGTCTCGGAGGTTTCAGAGATCTCGGAGGTCTCAGAGGTCGAGAACCAGGCGGTCGCCGCAGGAGCGGGACACGCACAGGAACATGCAGTCGTTCGCGGCCCTTTGGTGATCGGCGAGGATCGAGTCGCGGTGGTCGGGGCGGCCCTCCAGGACCGGGGTGAGGCAGGTGCCGCAGGTGCCCTGCTCGCAGGAGGAGAGCACCTCCGCCCCGGCTCGGCGCACCGCCTCCAGCACCGAGACGTCCGGGGTGACGGTGACCGTGCGTCCCGTACGCCGCAGGGCGACCTCGAAGGAGGTGCCCCGCACCGGTGCGGCCTGTTCGGCGGCGGTGAACCGCTCGGTGCGCAGCGCGTACGGCGGCCAGTCGGCGCAGCTGGCCTCCACGGCGGCGAGGAGCGGAGCGGGACCGCAGCAGTAGACCTTGGTGTCCGCGCGCGGGGTGCCGAGCCAGGAGGCGAGGTCGAGCAGTCCGCACTCGTCCTGCGGTGCGATGTGCACCCGCTCGCCGTAGGCGCTCGACAGTTCCTCGCCGAAGGCCATGGACGCCCGGGTCCGTCCGCCGTACAGCAACTGCCAGCCGGCGCCGAGCAGTTCGGCCTGGTGGATCATGGGCAGCAGCGGGGTGATGCCGATGCCGCCCGCGACGAACAAGTATGTCTCCGACGGCACCAGCGGGAAGTGGTTGCGCGGCCCGCCGACACCGACCCGATCGCCCGGGCGCAGTGCGTCGTGCACGTACGCGGACCCGCCGCGGCCCTGCGGCTCACGCAGAACGGCGATCCGGTACGTGTACGCGTCCCACCGGTTCCCGCACAGCGAGTAATGCCGGATCGTTCCTTCGGGCAGTACCAGTTCGATGTGGGAGCCGGGTGTCCAGTCCGGCAGCCGCGCGCCCGTCGGATGGACGAGGGTCAGCGCGATCACGTTCTCGGCCACGTCCTCCTTGGCGGATATCTCCAGCGTCACGATCACGTTGTCGCCTCCCGTCATTGGGTTACGGGGAGAATGCGCGCAGGCGTCCGGAAGGCGCGACGGCACTCTCATTCAGTGAGAGACGAAGTTGCGGGCCCCTCAGCCGGGCAGGGCACGGGCACCCCGAGCCGCCAGGGCCCGGGAGACGCCGCGCGCGGCGGTCCGCACCACCGGCACGACGGAAGCCGCCCCGGCGTCGTTGGGGACAATCACCGACAGGGCGGCCACGACATCACCCCCGCCGTCGCGCACGGGCGCCGCGATGCCGAGGGCGTCCTCGTGGACGTATCCGGGGCAGTACGCGTATCCCTGCTTCCGGATGGCGGCGAGGGTGGGGCGCAGTGCGGTGGCCGTGGTGATGGTGTGCGGCGTGTATCCGCGCAGCGGCCCGGCGAGCACGCGCTCCTGCAGATCGACGGAACCGTGGGCGAGCAGTACCAGGCCGCTGGAGGACACGTGCAGCGGCAGCCGGCCCGCGATGCGGGTGTAGTTGATGACCGCTCCCGGCGCCGTGAGCCGTTCCAGGAACAGCACCTCGTCGCCCTCCAGCACACCGATCTGAACGTGGTGCCCCACCACGTCGTGCACGCCCTCCATGAACGGCATCGCCGCATCCCGCAGCGACAGGGTGGGCGAGGCACGCGTCCCCAGCTCCCACAGGCGTACGCCGATCCGCACCCGGCGGTTCGCGTCCCGCGCGAGGAACCCGTGCGAGACCAACTCGGCCACCAGCCGCGAAGCGGTCGCCAAGTGCAGCCCGGTACGTCGGGAAATCTCGGAGACGGTCAGAGCCGGCTCGTCCGGCGTGAACGCCTCGAAGATCCGCACCGCCCGCGACAGGACAGAATCACCCACGGGTGTCCTCACAGAACCATGATCGGCCCCCTACGTCCCTCCCGCCGGCCATTCCGGACCGCGTGGCACACGAGCAGCAGAGCGGTCTCCCCCGGCGGCGGGCGACACGTGACGAGGCCGGCACGCGCAGGAGCCCATCGGCCTCCGCTACGCG
Source organism: Streptomyces sp. NPDC090088 (assembly GCF_044747345.1). Lineage (NCBI taxonomy): Bacteria > Bacillati > Actinomycetota > Actinomycetes > Kitasatosporales > Streptomycetaceae > Streptomyces > Streptomyces sp. NPDC090088. The sequence goes on from NZ_JBIVDZ010000004.1 coordinate 498,868, forward strand.
TAGTGCCGGTAGACCGCCGCTGCCACACACGCCGGCTTCTCCGCACCCTCCACCTCGATCGTGAAGGTGAGACGCATCTCGACGCCGTTGCCCTTGACGTCCTCCACGGAGTCGACCTTGCCGTGCAGGCGGATCTTCGCGCCGACCTTCACCGGGCTCGGGAAACGGACCTTGTCCAGGCCGTAGTTGATGCTCATCGAGAGCCCGTCGAGCGCGAGCAGGTCGTTGAACAGGGGGATCACGAGGGACAGCGTCAGGTAGCCGTGAGCGATCGGCCCGCCGAAGGGGCCCAGCGCCGCGCGCTCGGGGTCGACGTGGATCCACTGGTGGTCACCCGTGGCGTCAGCGAAGGTATGCACCCGCTCCTGGGTGATCTCCAGCCAGTCGGTGCGGCCGAGATCGGTGCCGGCCAGAGCCTTGATCTCGTCAAGGCCGGTGACGGTGCGGAGGGCTGTCATGAAGGGCTCCAAACAGGGGGCAGTGGGGTCGAGGACGGGTTCAGTCCTTGGTGAGGCCGAACAGCCGGGCCGCGTTCTCCTTGAGGATCTTCGGCCGCACCTCGTCCTTGACGGGCAGCGCGGCAAAGTCCTTCAGCCAGCGATCGGGGGTGATCAGGGGGAAGTCCGAGCCGAAGAGCACCTTGTCGCGAAGCAGGGTGTTGGCGTACTGGACGAGCTGCGGCGGAAAGTACTTCGGCGACCAGCCGGACAGATCGATCCAGACATTCGGCTTGTGCGTGGCGACAGCGAGGGCCTCGTCCTGCCAGGGGAAGGACGGGTGAGCGATGATGATCTTCAGGTTCGGGAAGTCGGCGGCGACATCGTCGAGATGCAGCGGGTTGGAGTACTTCAGGCGGATGCCGCCGCCCCCGGGCAGTCCGGCGCCGATGCCGCTCTGGCCGCTGTGGAACAGCGCCGGCACACCGAGTTCCTCAAGCGCCTCGTACAGGGGATAGACCGCTCGGTCGTCAGGGAAGAACGCCTGCATGTTGGGGTGGAACTTGAAGCCGCGGACCTGGTGCTCCTCGACCAGGCGCCGCGCGGCGCGCACGCCCCTACGTCCCTTGGCCGGGTCAATACTCGCGAACGGGATCAGCACGTCCGGGTGTTCGGCGGCGGCCTCGGCAACCTCTTCGTTGGGGATGGCCGGGTATCCGGTGGTGCTCTCCGCGTCCACGGTGAACACCACGCATGCCATGTGCCGTTCACGGTAGTGCTCGGCGACCTCGGCCAGCTGTGGCAGGCGCTGGCCGCCCGGCCCGAAGTGCTTCTCGGAGGCGGCGAGGAGGTCCGGGGGCAGGGAGGGGCGCCCCTCCCTGGAGACCTCACAGTGGACATGGACGTCGATGGCCGTGAGTGAGGCGACGTCGAGTGGGGCGGTCATCCGGTGGCCTCCTGGAGGGTAGCGGGCAGCTGCGCCACCGGGATGCCGTAGGTCTCGGGGTGTTCTCCGACACCGGAGGCCCAGGAATCGGCGATCGTGTCGGCGTCCCAGCCCCCGTCGTTGAACGAGGAACGGATCTCGGTCGGGTGCGACCACAGCGACAGGCGGTCGCCGCCGATGCCGATGCACTGGCCGGTTACCCGGGACGCGGCGTCGGAGGCGAGGAAGACGACCAGACCCGCGCAGTCCTCGGGTCCCCCGAAGGACAGGGCACGGCGGATCCCGGGCGGGATCGGCTCGCCCCGGTCGAGCAAGTCCACGTACGGCGCGAGGAAGGGAACGGAACGGGTCATGGCAGTGGCCGCGTTCGGGATCAGTGCGTTGACGGTGACCTGGGCCTTGGCGCACTCCATGGCCCAGGTGCGGGCCAGCGCGGCGATTCCGGCCTTGGCGGCCGCGTAGTTGGTCTGGCCGAAGTTGCCGCGCTGTCCGGCGGGTGAGCCGGCGAGGATCAGCCGCCCGCCTTCCCCGGCCGTGCGGAAGTGTCGCATGGCGGCGCGGGCGCAGGTGAAGGTGGCGCGCAGATGGACATCGATGACGGAGTCGAAGTCCTCGTCCGTCATGTTCCACAGCACCCGGTCGCGCGGCAGCCCGGCGTTGGTCACCATGACGTCGAGCCGTCCGAAGGCGTCGAGGGCGCGGGCGACCAGGGCGTCGGCCGTCTCGCTGCTGCCGACCGCCGCGACCTGCGCGACGGCCTGCCCGCCACCGGCCCGGACGGCCTTGACGGCTTGCTCAGCCGCCTCGGCGTCGATGTCGTTGATCACTACGTGGGCGCCCGCTCGGGCCAGGGCGTAGGCGTACGCCAGCCCCAGACCTTGACCACCGCCGGTCACCACCGCGACCTTGCCGGTGAGATTCATGTCGGTTTCCTTCGTTCCTTCCCGGGTCTTCATCACACGCCCTTGAGGCGGCGCCGAAGGATCTTCCCGGCCGGCGACTTGGGGATGGCGTCGATGAACCCGACGGCCCGGATGCGCTTGTAGGGGGCGACCCTTGCGGCCACCCAGTCGAGGAGTTCCTGGGGATCGACGGCCCCGCTGGTCACGACGAAGGCCTTGGGCGCCTCGCCGCCCGTCGGGTGGGGCATCGCGACGACGGCGGCGTCGGTGACGTCGGGATGGGTGAGCAGCAGTGCCTCGAGCTCCGCGGGCGCGACCTGGTACCCCTTGTACTTGATCAGTTCCTTGAGGCGGTCGACAACGAAGAAGTAGCCGTGCTCGTCGACGCGGGCGATGTCGCCGGTGCGCAGCCACCCCTCGTCGGTAAGGGTCTGAGCGGTCGCCTGCGGATTGGCCAGATACCCGGCCATCACCTGAGGTCCACGGACCCACAACTCCCCGGATTCACCCGGCGGCACGTCCTCGCCGCCGACCGGGTCGACAAGCCGTGCTTCGGTGTTCGGCAACAGCTGTCCTGCCGCGCCTGCCGGCGTCGAGGCGAAGACTTCGTCGTGGGCGCAGTGTGTGCCGGGGCTGGCTTCGGTCATCCCGAATCCCTGACGGATCACACAGCCGATGCGCTTCTCGGCCCGCTCCGCCAGCGCCTCGTCCAGTGGTGCGGCACCGCAGATCGCCGTACGCATCGACGAGAGGTCGTACTCGTCGACCTCTCCCGCCTGGGCAAGAGCCAGGACCATGGGCGGGGCGAGATGCCCCCGGGTGACGCCGTGTCGTTGTACGACGTCCAGGAAAGGACGCAGTTCGAAGCGCGGCAGCGTGACGACGGTCGCGCCGGCGAGCAGTGCCGAGTTGAGGATGATCGTGAAGCCGTAGATGTGGAAGAACGGCAGTGCGGCACACAGCACGTCGTCCTCGGTCAACCGCCAGCACTGGGCCAGTTGTTCAAGGTTGGCGACCAGGTTGCGGTGCGTCAGCATCACGCCCTTCGCCGTGCCCGTGGTACCGCTGGAGTACGGGAGGACGGCGAGCGCCTCGGCGGGGTTCGCGGTGAGGGCCGGAGGCATCGGCCGGGCATCTGCCACCAGATCGTCCCAGGAGCCGTTCTCGGGGTGGGTGCCGAGGACGAACACATGTGGCACACCGGCTGCTCGCGCGGCCTCGGTGCCCCTGTCCGCGGAGGACTCCGCCACGATCAGTGCGCGGGCACCTGAGTCGATGAGCTGCTTGACGATCTCCTCTACGGTCAGCACCGGGTTGAGTGGGGAGATCACGGCCCCGGCTCGGAGCACGGCGTGCACCGCCACCGCGAACCGGGGTTGGTTGTGGCTCATCACCGCGACGACGTCGCCCGGCGCGATACCGCCAGCGACAAGCCCGGCCGCGCCACGGTCTGCGGCCCGCACGAGTTCGCCGTAGGTGACGACTTCGCCGGTGACCGCGTCGACGAGGGCCGCCCTGTCCGAACGGGAGGCGGCATCGGCGAGCACGTGGTCCGACAGGAAGACCGGCGGGATGTGAAGTCCGGAGAGGGGGCTGCGATAGATCACGTCGGCTCCTTGGGGAGGCGGATGCGAGTGAAGCTAGACGCAGATCTCACGCGCGTCAATAAACTGTTAAGTATCGTTGTGGCTGTTCGGCGGTCCGGAACATCAGGCAGGATCGCCGGCGACAGAGGCTAGGAGGACGCACCCCATGGCAGACGCGCGGACGGAGGACTCGACGGGCCCGCGGCGCCGGCCGCAGCAGTTGCTGCTGGCTCTGCTCGGCACGTTCGTCCTGGATCGGCGGGAGGAACCGTTGCCCTCCCGGGTCTTCATCGAGACCATCGGCGATCTCGGGATCAGCGAGATGGCCACGCGCGCCACGTTGACCCGCATGGTCAACAAGGGCCTGCTGGAGAAGCGGAAGGACGGCCGGGTCGCCGTGTACGGCCTCCGCGGCAACGCCGAGAGGATGCTGCGCGACGCGAGCAAGCGGGTGCGGTCACGGTCGCCGTTCACGTCCGCCGACGACACGTGGACGCTGTTCACCTTCTCCCTGCCCGAGAGCCGACGCGAGGTACGTGATCAGCTGCGGGCTCGACTGATGTGGGCCGGTTTCGGGTGTCTACGGGACGGACTGTGGATCGCGCCCGGGACCCCCGGCCTCGACACCATCCTTGTGGACAGTCCTCTGGCCGAGGCGCTGGCTGAATCCGGTGGATTCGTCGCGCGGCCTCTGCCGGGCACGCCGATGGCGGCCTTTGTGCAACGCGCCTGGGACCTGACGGCCCTGCGCGCGGAGCACGAGAGCTTCCTGCGAACCTGGGGCACGGACCGCACCCCCTCCGGGAATCCGGTCACGGAACTCACCGCCCTCGTCGCCGACTGGCTGCACCTGCTGCGCGCGGACCCCGGCCTGCCGGGCCGGTACCTGCCGGAGGACTGGCCGTCGTCCCGGTCCGCGGACACGTACTGGGCCGTCTGGGACCGGCTGGAGACGGCCGCGTACGACGCTTTCGAGGAACTGATCAGCACCCCCGCTCGACCCGTTCCTTGAGGTACGGCTCCCCGTGGCCGGCGGCGTTGGCGCGTGCGCTCCCCCGCTCCACGCTCACACTCGCCGAACTCCTCGCCCACCACCACCCCGGGTGTCGGCGGTGAAGCCGCATGCCGCTCCTGCGGTGAAGGAGCCCATGGCCGGCGGATCTTCGACTGGGCGCGCGTCGAAGTGGACGAGCTGATCCGCATCGCGGGCAGCCGATGGGCGGTCGAGGAACGCTTCCAGACCGCCAAGGGAATGCGGCCTGGACGACTACCAACTCCGCCGTCACCCCGGCCGGCACCGCCACATGACCACCGCCTCACCGAGCGCCGGCCAGCACCGATCGAGCACATTCTGCAATGGTCAACCTGGCGCCGACGACGCCAATGTCAGGCCCGCCTGAGTCACTACGAACGACGCGGACACGGTCCCTGGAAACTGCCCAGCACTCAGAACAAGCACCGTTGCAGTACTCGCACAGATGTCCAGGGGCGATGACGCCGATGCGCCGGACCTGCTGCTCGCGCGGCGCCTGAGCCGGCTCATGTTCCGGCTGCTGGGCGCAACCCACTCCCTCGACCCCGCCCAGGTGTTCGGCACGGTCGACCGCAGACGTGAACATGAGCAGCCCACCGCCCGGGACCGGGACTACAGCTCGACGGTGAGCAGTGTCCGCAGGTACCTGCGGACACTGCCCGCCATGTCGACCGCGTCCCGGTCGTAGAGCCACTGGATCTGCAGGCCGTCCACCAGGGCCAGCATCCACCGGGCGGCATCGCCGGGGTCGACGCCCGCGCGCAGCTGACCGGCCTCGGCGATCTCCTGGAACGACTTCTGCACGGACGCGGTGACCCAGGCGTACCGCTTGTCGAAGTAGTCGTGCACCGGGTGGTCACGCGACGTCGCCTCGGCGGACAGGACCGCATACAGCTCGGTCAGCGCGGGACTGTCGCGCTGGTTGGACTCGATGAGGGTGATCAGGGCGCGGAGGTACACAAGGCCGCCTTCGGCGCGCGCCTCGTCGATCACTTCCCGTGCTCGGGCGTCCCGCCAGGTGAGGACGGCCTCGATGATGTGGTGCTTGCTCGGGAAGTGATGCAGGAGGCCTGCCTGGCTCAGTCCCGCGCGTTCGGCCACGTCCCGCAGCGACCCCTTGTGGAAGCCCGCCGCCGAGAAAACGGCCACCGCCGCGTCGATGATCTCTCGGCGCCGCGCCGCGCTCTTGGAGTATTCCCCGCGGAGTGATGGTGGCGTCGTCATGCCGGTACCGTAACGTGCACACCCCGGGAAAACCTAGCGGTTGCACGGTTTCGGGTAGGCCGGCCCGGTCGTGTCGCCGCAGGTGCGTCACGCTGCCGTGGGCGTACCTTCCCAACCTGTGTAACGGTAGTCGCCGAACCGCACCGTTCCCTCGCGGGCATAGACCCCGATGACCCTGCCGGTGAAGGACGCGGATGTCTCCGTTGTCCAGTACCGGCCGTCCAGCTCGGCGAGCAATGTGCCGTCGGCCAGCAGCCGGATCCGGTCGCCGCCCAGCGCCGGTGACGGCTGCGCAGGCGGTCGCATCTCGATACGCAGCTCGACCGGGGATGCCGGCAACGTCAGGCGCCATTCCTGCCGCAGCCCGGCGAGCACCGCCCGTGCAGTCACCACCGTGCCGCCGTCACCGGTCTGCGCCTCGATGCCGAGATGGTGGCGCTCGTCGCAGCGTGCCGCCAGGCCCCCGGCACCGTCACTGACGTCCACGGTCGCGGACACCGTCGCGTTCAGGTGGCGCTGACGGCGGCCGACGAAGACCGGCCGTGGATCCTCCAGGCCGACGCCCCGCCCCTCCAGCACGAGTCGACCGCTTCGCAGGCGGGCCAGGGCCCCCGGGATGTCGCGTACGGCCAGCCAGCCCGGGTCGTCCAGGGTGGCTCCGTCCTCGAAGGAGAACACCGTGCGCTCGGTGTCCGGCCGGGCAGCCAGCTCGACCGGGGAGGCCACCGGCCAGCCGTCGTCGGTCCACTCGAGGCCGGTGATGAAGGTCTCGCGCCCCAACGGAGAGAAGGCCTGCGCGTCGCCCAGCGTCCGGACACCCAGCAGCACCATCGCCCAGGTTCCGTCGGGCGTGCGGACCAGATCGGCGTGCCCGGTGTTCTGCACCGGCAGCGGCCTACCGCTCGCCGACAGCAGCGGATTGGCCGGGTGCCCGACGAACGGGCCGGTCGGAGACGTCCCGCGGGCCACGCTCACCGCGTGGCCGCGCTCGGTCCCGCCTTCGGCGATCACCAGGTACCAGAAGTCGCCGCGCCGGTACAGGTGCGGCGCCTCGGGAAACCGCAGCCCGGTACCGGACCACAGCGGTCGGGGGCTCTCCAGTGCCTTCCCGCCGGCCAGGTCCACCCGCACCTGCTCGATGCCGAAGTGTCGGCCGACATCCGCGCCGGACAGGCGTAGGGCGGAGTAGGTCACGTACGCCGTTCCGTCGTCGTCCCAGGCGAGGTCCGGGTCGATGCCGTCGACACCCTGGAGCGGCGTGCCCTCGCTCCAGGGACCGGCGGGATCGCTCGCCGTGAAGACCACGCAGCCGCGGGGGCTGGCGACGACGGTGACGATGACGTGGAACAGGCCGTCGTGATACCGGATCGTCGGGGCGTACACGCCGCAGCGGGCGGGGGCCCGTTCCACCGCGACCTGTTCCGGGCGCTGCGCCACGTTGCCGACGTGTTCCCATACGAGGAGGTCAGTGCTCCGGTAGACCGGAATTCCGGGAAGGTACTCGAAGGTCGAGGTCACCAAGTAGTAGGTGCCGTCGACGAGTACGACGCTGGGGTCAGGGTTGAATCCGGGGATCAGAGGGTTGGGCCATCGGCTCGTGACCGGCGCGGCGGCGCTCTCTGCCGCGCTTTCGGTGGTTGTCCGGTCCATGGGCAACGAATCCCTTCGGGTGGCGACGAAAGGTGGCCTGTGAGGGCGTGCGACGGCGCTGCGCCCGACGGCTGGGAGAGGAACGATCGTTGGCGGCCGACGCAGATCGGCGCACCCGCCGCGCCTGCCCTGCCCTGCCCTGCCCTGAACGAAGATGAACTGCGCAGTCAACGCCTGGATCCCGATGACGCCAGACCGCCCGGGAGCAGTGAACAACCCTATTGGTACTGGTTGTTGGGCGGAAGCGCCATACCCCTTGACTCAAATCGTCGGCTCCACCAAGGTACCAACTGACTTCGTAGTCAGAGGTGAGAGAGCGTCGCCCTCTCAGTGATCACTGTCCGCTTCGGTCACGGACGGGAACTCGGCACGAGCAGTCAAGGACCCTGTTCCGCCCTCCTGGTGAACCGACGCAGCAGCGCCACACGGCCCGGCGCCGAGTCGGCCCTGCGCGCAGCCTTTCCCGTCCTGCCGGTGGCGCGCGCCGACGCGCCTGCCGCCCCTACCGGGCACGGAAGGAAACCGATATGAACCGTCGTCGTTCGTTCAACCGCGGATGGGCCGTCAAACCCAAGCCGAACATCTGGGCCCAGCTCACCGACCCCGGCGCCGCCTCGCAACCCGTCACGCTCCCCCACGACGCGCTGATCGGTCGGCCCCGCACACCAGAGGGCAGCGGCAGGACGGCATACTTCCCGCCCTCCGGTGAGTACGAGTACTCCAAGACCTTCCACGTGCCCGAGTCCTGGTCCGCCAGGCGAGTGTCCCTGGAATTCCAGGGCGCCTACCGGGATGCCATGGTTCACCTCAACGACACCCGTGCCGCCCATTGGGCCTACGGATACTCGACGTTCACGGTGCCGCTCGACGACTTCCTGGTCTACGGCGCCGACAACACCGTCCGCGTCGACGTACGCACCTGCGACGACTCCCGCTGGTACTCGGGCGCGGGCCTGCACCGGGACGTCGTCCTGGTGGTCACCGGCCTTGTGCACATCTCCCAGGACGGCATCGTCGTCACGACGCCGGACGTGGACGACGAGCGCGCCGTGGTGGAGATCGCCGTCCCCGTCACGAACGCCGGGCTGTCGACGCGGACCGTCACCGTGGAGGCGGAGGTGGCCGACGCACAGGACAACCGGGTCGCACACGGCACGGCACCGGTCACCGTCCGACCCGGTGGGACCGCCGTCGTGCGTCACCGTGTCTACGTCCGCGAGCCCCGCCGCTGGAGCGTGAACGACCCCTGCCTGCACCGGGTCTGCGTCACCCTGCGCGACGGCTCGGAGGCGCTGGACCGTGACACCGTGCCGCTCGGCATCCGCACACTTCGTCTCGATCCCTTCCACGGCCTGCGGATCAACGACGAGGTCGTGAAGTTGCGCGGAGCCTGCCTGCACCACGACAACGGCGTCCTGGGAGCCGCCGCGATCGGCCGCGCCGAGGAACGCCGCGTGGAACTGCTCAAGCAGGCCGGCTTCAACGCCGTCCGCAGCGCCCACAACCCGCTCAGCCAGGCGATGCTCGACGCGTGCGACCGCCTCGGGATGCTGGTGATGGACGAGGCCTTCGACACGTGGACCCAGCCCAAGTCGCCGTTCGACTACGCCACCGACTTCGCGGACTGGTGGGAGCGCGACATCGGGGCGATGGTGCGCAAGGACCGCAACCACCCCAGCGTCGTCCTCTACTCGATCGGCAACGAGATCCCCGAGACCGGCAGCCCGCTCGGCGCCGCCCTGGGACGGCAACTCGCCGAAAAGGTGCGCGAGCTCGACCCGACGCGCCCGGTGACGAACGCGGTCAATGGATTCGTCTCGGTTCTGCCCGACGTCATCGCGATGATGAAGGAGCGCGCCACCGAGAACGGGGGCGCCATGGACGGCGGAACCATGGCCGGCGGTGTCAACGCCGCCGGCGACACGATGAGCCGTGTCGCGGAGTCAGCGGCGGTCGCCGCCCGCGTCGAGGAGTCGCTTTCTGCGGTGGACATCGCCGGGCTCAACTACGCCGCGGGCCGCTACGAACTGGACCGTGATCAGTACCCGAACCGGATCACCGTGGGCACCGAGACCTACCCGCAGGGCATCGCCCGCAACTGGCGGCTGGTCCAGGAGAACCCGCAGGTACTCGGCGACTTCACCTGGGCCGGCTGGGACTACCTGGGTGAGGCCGGCATCGGCCGCCGCCGCTACGCCGACGAGAGCAGGACCAGCTCCGAGGCTCCGTATCCCTGGCTGACGGCCTGGTGCGGCGACCTCGACATCACCGGGCACCGCCGCCCACAGTCGTACTACCGTGAGACCGTCTTCGGACTGCGGCACGAGCCCTACCTCGCGGTGGAGCGCCCCTGCCACCACGGACGCGAGGCGGTCCCGGCGATGAGCCTGTGGTCCTGGCCGGACGCCCTGGCGAGCTGGACCTGGCCCGTCGAGGAGAAGACACCGATCGACGTCGAGGTCTACAGCTCCTGTGACGAGGTCGAACTCCGGCTCAACGGCCGCACCGTGGGCCGTGGGCCGGCAGGTCCGGACCACGAGTACCGGGCCCGCTTCCCCCTGGAGTACGAGCCGGGCGAGCTGGTGGCCATCGCCTACCGGGCCGGCCGGGAAGAGGCCCGCACGGTCCTGCGGACGGCGGGCCGGGCCACCGTGCTCGACGTGCGCGCCGACCGAACGGAGCTGACCGCGTCCTGCGCGGACCTGTCGTTCGTCACCGTCGAACTCCGCGACGCCGAAGGCGTCCTCGTCACCGGCACCGACCGCCGGATCGAGGTCGCCGTGTCGGGCGCGGGCGTGCTGCAAGGTCTGGGCACCGGACGTCCCGACACCGACGAGTCATTCGGCGCGTCGGAATGCACCACCTTCGACGGCCGAGCACTGGCGGTCGTCCGTCCCTCCGGCGAGGGACGGATCGAGGTCACGGTCCGAGCCGACGGCCTTTCCCCAGTCACCAGGACTCTCCTCGTGGGCCCCGCGTAGGGCGCCGATCCGTGGTCAGGGCGGCAGGTGGAGCCGGGGCTTGAGGTGGTGGAGTGCGGGAAGCCGGAGCCGCCACGGGTGAGGGACGACCAAGCTCTCCGTGGCCGGCCCCGGCGAGGCAAGCGGGTCCTGATCAACGACTTCTGCCAGGACCTGTCAGGCCGCCTCGGTGAGGTGGGCGTCGGACGCGCGTCTGCCGACGGGACTGTCCCGTATGCGACTTTGACCGTCCGAAGTCTTGTGAGGCGTTGGCACAGCCGCTAATTTCTACTCACGTTCAAATTCTGGCCGTCGCAGTCCAGCGGCCGGGGCGCCGCGCCACCTCGGCCTCGAAGGACCTCCCCGGCGCCGGGGCAGGCCACTCATACGCAACGGTTCCCGACGAAGCACCGGGCGCCGCCCCCGAACCGTCCTTGTACGTCGACGGCACCAACGAACCGTGAGCCTCGCACCGTCGCTCCTCGGTGTCTGTCGCCGCCTTCGTCTCTCGAGAAGCGGATTCGTCATGACCTCACGTCGTCTCAGGCTCCGCGTCTGGTCTCTTCTCACTGCCGCCACCATGCTCTCGGCCGGCGCCTGCACGGCGGAGAAGAAGGCGGACGCCGCTGGTGCGGCCTCACCGGGCGGGGTCTCCGCGCCCTCCGTGGGCAGGGCCGCGCCCGGTGTCACCGATGACAGCATCAAGATCGGCGTCGTGTACCCGGACTTCTCCTCGGTCAAGCAGTACCTGCACATCGACCACGGGGACTACCGAGCGACGTACGGCGCGTTGATCAAGAAGCTCAACGACAGCGGTGGCATCAACGGCCGCAAGATCATCCCGGTGTACGGCGCCATCAACGTGACGTCGCCGTCCGCCGCGCAGGAGACCTGCGTGAAACTCACGCAGGACGAGAAGGTCTTCGCGGTGATCGGAACACTCAGCACGAACGAGCCGCTCTGCTACGTGCAGAACAACCGGACCGCCGTGGTCGGAGGACCGTTGACCACGAAGAACTATGCCCTGGCGAAGGCGCCGTGGTTCTCGACGGATCGCGGAGGCGACGAACTCTACGACGCTCTCGGGCTGTTCGCCGCGGCACTCAAGGGCAGGAAGGTCGCCGTCGCCGGAGTGGCGAACGAGCAGAGCCTCGTCCAGGACACCGTCGTGCCCACGCTCAAGAAACTCGGCGTCACCCCGGTGCAGGTCGCCATCAGCGACGCGAACCCCCAGGACGCCGTGGCGACGGCCCAGCAGGCCAACGTGTTCCTGACGAAGTTCCAGGCCTCGGGGGCCGACACGCTCGTGCTCGCCGGTGGGGCGGCGGTGACCTTCCCGGCGGCGCTGGAGAAGACCAAGTACCGTCCCCGGCTCCTGTTCACCAGCCGCGACGAAGCCAACATCTACGCCGAGGACAACAAGTCCAAGCACGACTACTCCACCCTGTCCGACGCCCTGACGCTGGGGACCGTGGACCAGTGGTCGGAGTCCACCGTGCAGAAGTGCGTCGGGACCGTCGAGAACGCCGTCCCGAAACTGAAGGGCAAGCTCGGCGTCGACCCCGCCACCCTGCCCCCCGGGGCGTTCGCCCCCCAGATCGCGCTGACCGACGCGTGCACCAGCCTGAACCTCTTCGGGGCCATCGCCGGCAAGGCCGGCAGGAAGCTCGACTACGAGACCTTCCAGTCGGCCGGTTTCTCGCTGGGCACCTTCCCGCTTCCCGGAAAGGCCGACAAGGCCGACTACACCGAGAAGACCCCGCACGGCGCGGTCCCTTTCCGGCTCTTCACGTACGACTCGGTCACAAGCAAGTTCGTCCCGTCCGCGTCATAGAAGGTCGAGGAAGAACCATGTCTGTCGCACTGGACCGGCGCACACGCCACGATGCGGACCTGCGCCACATCGGCATCGACGCATTCGTCACCGGCGAGTTCGCCGAACTCGCGGCCCGCAATGGCGCGTTGGTGGCTCGTGGCATCGAGGCGCTGGACGCTCCCCCACTCGCAGTCGAGGTCGGGGAGGACAGGTGGTCGTTCCGCGGTGGCGCCTGCGCGCTGGAGGCCGAAAGGGGGGTCGCCGACGGAGCGCTCGTCGTGACGCTCACCGAGCAGGAGTTCTCCGACTGGGTACAGAACCAACGGTCGTTCAACGCCATGATGACAGCCCGCACGCTGCGATACCGTGGCGGCGACAAGCGCGATGTGTCCGTCTGGGACTCCCTGTGGCTGACCCTCCTGGAGGGCTGGCCGATCATGGACGAGCAGATCACTTTCCGCGACCGGCGTGGCACCCCACTCGACCTCGGCCGGTGCTTCACCCCGGACGACGATCCGGCAGACGTGGCGCATTTCCTGCGTGCGGCGGGATTCCTGCACCTGCGCGGCTGGACCGATCCGGCGTGTGTGTCGAGGATCTCGGACGAGATGGACGCCGCACTCCCCGACTACCGTGAGGGGGACGGCCGTTCGTGGTGGGCCACACTCGCGGACGACTCGCGCCGATGCGTCAGGATGCAGGAGTTCGTGGAGCGCTCACCCGCTCTGGCCGCACTTCTGCGCGGTGAGCAGTGGCAGCGACTGCGTCGCGTGGTCGCCGCCGGCGACGACCTCGTCCAGGCCCCCGTCGAAGGTCGCTGCGCGGAAGCGCTGATCAAGCCGGTGGGCGTCGTCGTCGGTGCCTCCGACGTCAGTTTCCACCGCGACTGCCACCTCGGCCGTCACGCGTACACGTGCGCCACGTTGACGGTCGGGATCGCTGTCACGGAGACCAGTGAGGCGAACGGCCTGCTCAGGGTCGTCGCCGGATCGCACCGCGTGGTGATGCCCGTGGAGATCGCGAAGGCCGATCCCTACCTGCCCGTCGTCGCCGTCGCCACGCAACCCGGCGACCTCACGGTGCACCTGTCCTGCTGCCTCCACGAGTCGACACCACCCCGCACCGCGGAACGAAGGGTCGTGTACTCCGAATTCCACCTGGCGCCCCGGAGCACCCCTCGGGACGGGAGCCCGGCAGCGGCGAAGGATCTCTCGGATCTGCGCGAGCGGGTCTCCGACATCCTTCTTGAGAACTCCTGAGCAACCGGTTCGTGACGCCTGCCCGTGCCGTGCCGGAGTTCAGCCGTGCACGACGCTCCTGTGCTTTCGCCCCAAGACCGACATCCTGGTACACGGAGACGCCCATGCGCCCAAGCGATTGTCCGCGCCCTTTCGTCGAGGGACGTCGACGGTGACGACGCCCTCCGAGCCCGCCGCACACGACGACGACGGCGTACCCTCGGCCGCCGGCCTGGCCGCCGGGCTCATCGAGGCGGAGGCCGATCGTCAGGCCCGGCAGGCCGAGTCGCGGCGCGAGGTCCTCTTCGCGGACGAACTGCTGCCCGGCGTCGGCGGAGCGCCGGTGACCCTGCGCCAGGGACTGCTGGCCGGCGGTTCGACGACCTTCCTGACCCTGGCCACCCTCGCCGCGCTGGACGAGCTGGAGTCCGCCGCGCTGACCATCCTCGCTCCGGACATCCGCGACGCGTTCGGGCTGAGCGACGGAGTGATCGTCTTCATCTCCGCGGCCTCGGGCGCGTTCCTGATCCTCGGGGCGCTGCCGATGGGCTGGCTGGCGGACCGGTTCCGCCGCAGCCGGATCATCGGCTGGGCCGGTGTCATGTTCGCCGCGATGGTGCTGGCCTCGGGACTGGCCGCCAACGCCCTGCTGTTCTTCCTGGCCCGGTTCGGCGTAGGCGTCGCGAAAGCGAGCACCAACACCGTCCACGGCTCCCTGCTGGCGGACTCCTATCCCATCGAGGTACGCGGACGCATGTCCGCGGTCGGCTACAGTTCGGCCCGTTCCGTCGCGGCGCTGAGTCCGCTCGTCGTGGCGGGGATCGCCGCGCTGGCAGGCGGGGCCGACGGATGGCGATGGCCGTTCCTGATCCTCGGACTGCCGTCGGTGGCGGTGGCGATCTGGGCGTTCCGCCTCCCGGAGCCCCGGCGTGGACAGTACGAGATGAAGTCGGTCCTCGGTGAGACGGTCGAGGACGACAGGCCGATGCCGATCTCGGTCGAGGCCGCGTTCGCGCGCCTGGTGCGGGTACGGACCATGAAGACGGTGATCCTCGCCTTCTCGGCGCTCGGCTTCACCCTGTTCACCGGCGGGACTCTGAGCAACCTCTGGGCGGACGACCACTTCCACATGTCCACCTTCGAACGCGGAGTGTGGGGCTCGGTCAGCGGCGTCGCGGTCCTGGCACTGCTGCCGTTCGTCGGCCCCTACTACGACCGGCTCTACCGCCACGACCCGTCCCGGGCCGTGGCGCTGCTCGGATACC
Organism: Streptomyces sp. NPDC090088; assembly: GCF_044747345.1. NCBI lineage: Bacteria > Bacillati > Actinomycetota > Actinomycetes > Kitasatosporales > Streptomycetaceae > Streptomyces > Streptomyces sp. NPDC090088. Next base: position 513,925 of record NZ_JBIVDZ010000004.1, read on the forward strand.
TCCTCCTGCCGAGTGCCGTCCTCATACCGGTCCAGTGGTACATGCCGACGGGGTGGGCGTTCATGCTGCTCGCCATCCCGGGCGGCATGCTCGGCTCGGTGGCCTTCGCCATGACGGCCCCGATCATCACCTCCGTGGTCCCGTACCGCCTGCGCGGGCTCGGCGCGGCGCTCGGCTCCCTGTACATCTTCTTCTTCGGCGCCACCGGCGGTGCCCTCGTCTCGGGTCTGATCAGCGACGCCTACAACCCGCGCGTCGCGATACTGGTGCTCGCCGTTCCGGCCACGGCACTCGGCGGCTTCCTGATGGTGCGCAGCGCACGGTTCATCAGGAACGACCTCTCCCTAGTCGTCCGGGAGCTGCGTGAGGAACTGGCGGAAGCCGAGCGCCGGCGACAGGACCCGGAGCACATCCCGCTGCTCCAGGTGAACGACATCGACTTCTCCTACGGGCATGTACAGGTCCTCTTCGACGTCGCCTTCGAGGTCAGGCGTGGCGAGACGCTGGCGCTGCTCGGCACCAACGGCGCCGGCAAGTCGACGATCCTGAAGGTCGTCTGCGGGCTCGGCACGCCGTCGCGCGGGGTGGTCCGGCTCAACGGACGCGCCATCACGTACGTGGCTCCCGAGCAACGGGGGCGGTACGGGATTCACCTGCTGCCCGGCGGCAAGGGCGTGTTCGCGGACATGACCGTGCGCGAGAACCTGGAGATGGCCGCCTTCCGTTTCCGTGGCGACACGAGACGTCGCGGGGAGCGATTCGCCTACGTCCTGGATCTCTTCCCGGATCTGGCCGACCGGAGGGACCAGACCGGCGGCTCGCTCTCCGGAGGCCAGCAGCAGATGCTCGCCCTCGCCATGGTGCTGATGCACGACCCGGAAGTGCTGCTCATCGACGAGCTGTCGCTGGGCCTCGCACCGGTGGTGGTGCAGGACCTGCTGGCCGTCATCGAGCGCCTCAAGGCCGACGGACTCACCATCGTCGTGGTGGAGCAGTCGCTGAACATCGCCCTCGCCATCGCCGACCGCGCGGTGTTCCTGGAGAAGGGTCAGGTCCGGTTCACCGGGCCCGCGCGTGAACTGGCCGAGCGCGACGATCTGGCGCGCGCGGTCTTCCTCGGCCGGGAAGGCGGTTGATCCCCCGTGCAAGCACCCCCACTGCAACTTCTGTTCGACGGCCTGGTCAACGGACTGGTCATCGGCCTCCTGACCATGAGCATCGTGCTCGTGCACCGTTCCACCCGTGTCATCAACTTCGCCGTGGCCAACATGGGCCTGGTCGGCTCGGTGCTCTTCGCCGTCCTCGTGGTGCGCTACCACGTGCCCTACTGGATCGCACTGCTCCTCGCCCTGATCGCCGGGACGGCATTCGGCGCGATCGTCGACCTGGCGGTCGTCCGCCGTCTGTTCGACGCGCCACGGGTGATCGTGCTGGTCGCGACCATCGGTGTCGCCCAGCTCGCGTCGACCGTCGTCACCGGGTATCCGGGTCTGGACGGCTACGTCGACGACTCCTACCCGGTTCCCTGGTCGGGCGTCTGGTCCCCCGTCGGCGATCTGCAGATCACCGGAGCGCAGCTGTCCGTCCTGGTGACGGTCCCCCTGGCAGCGGTCGCGCTGAGCTGGATCCTCGGCCGGACGACGCTCGGCAAGACGGTCAAGGCCTCCGCGTCCAACCCCGAGCTGGCCCGGCTGAACGGCATCAGCCCGAAACTGGTGTCCACGGCCGTGTGGTCCCTCGCCGGCCTGCTGGGGACCCTGTGCCTGATTCTCGTCTCCGCCCAGACCGGATCGCTGACCCAGATCACCGAACTCGGTCCCGCCACGCTGTTGCGTGCCCTGGCCGCGGCGGTCATCGCCCGGATGGTCTCGTTCCGTATCGCCCTGACGGCAGGTGTGTTCCTCGGACTGCTGCAGTCGTTCGTCCAGTTCAACTGGCTCGACCAGCCCGGTCTCACCGAACTCGTCATCTTCGTGCTCGTGCTGGGGTCCGTGTTCTTCGTCAGCCGGGGACGGGACACGGAGACATCGGTCTTCTCCTTCGCCCCGAAGGTCCGGCCGGTCCCGGAGCGGCTGCGAGGCGTGTGGTGGGTCCGCCACCTCGAACGCTCTCCCCTCGTCCTCCTCGCCCTGGTCGCGGTGGTCGTCCCGCTCCTCGTCGCCCAGCCCTCCGAGCAGCTGCTCTTCACGATCATCATCGGGTACTCGATCAGCGCGGCGTCGGTGACGATCCTGACCGGCTGGGCCGGGCAGCTCTCCCTGGGGCAGATGGCTTTCGCAGGGCTCGGCGCGCTGACCGCGGCCGCGCTGAGCCGTGGACTGCGCATCGATGCCGGTGACATCGTCTACAGCGTCCGTGCTCTCGGCTTCCCCGTCTCGGTGCTGGCGGCGGCGCTGTTCACCGCCGCGCTGGCCGCGATCGTCGGGGCGGGCGCGCTCCGGGTACGAGGACTGCTGCTCGCGGTCTCCACCTTCGCCTTCGCCGTCACCGCCGAGCAGTTCTTCTACCAGCGCAGCGTGTTCCTCGACCCGGGTCTCAAGACCGCCTCGTTCCCGCGCGGTTCGGTGTTCGGCATCGACATCTCCACGCCGCGCGCCTACTACTACCTGGTTCTGGTCGTCCTCGTCGCCGTGCTCACCGTCGTCGCGCGCCTGCGGAAGTCGGGCGTGGGCCGTACGACGATCGGCGTACGGGACAACCCGACGACGGCCGCCGCGTACACGGTGGGCGCCGCCCGGGTGAAACTGCGCGTCTTCGCCCTCGCGGGCGGCATCGCGGGCCTCGGCGGCGCGCTGCTCGCGGGCGCCGTCGAGAACGTGCCCTACGCCGACCGGTACTTCCTCACCGCCGATTCCCTGACCCTGGTGTCCGTCGTGGTGATCGGTGGCCTGGGCTCGGTGTCCGGATCCGTGCTCGGCTCGCTGTGGGTGATCGGCCTGCCGGCGATCTTCCCGGACAACGACACCGTCCCGTTGCTGACCTCCAGCATGGGCCTGCTGATCCTGCTCCTCTACTTCCCCGGCGGCCTGGTCCAACTCGCCTACCGTGCCCGTGACGCCCTGCTGGCCTGGGCCGACCACCGTCTCGGCGCGGATCCCCCGCCCAAGTCCATGAGCGCGGTACCACCCCGGGCCCTCACCCGTGGGCTGCGCGCCCCCCTGCCCTCCGGAGGACTCGCGCTGGCCACCAGTCACGTCAGGGTCCGGTTCGGCGGGCGGGTGGCCGTGGACGGTGTCTCCCTCCAGGTCCGGCCCCATGAGATCGTGGGCCTGATCGGGACCAACGGCGCGGGCAAGTCGACGCTGATGAACGCCATCGGCGGTCTCGTCCCCTCGCAGGGGGCCGTCGAACTCCTCGGGCAGGAGGTCACCGGGTCTTCCCCCGCGACGCGCGCCCGCCTCGGTCTGGGGCGCACCTTCCAGGCGGCCACGCTCTTCCCGGAGCTGACGGTTCGCGAGACCGTCCAGATCGCTCTGGAGGCACGTGGGCGGACCGGTCTGCTCGCCACCGCCCTGCACCTGCCCCACACCTTCAGGCGCGAACGCTCCAAGAGGTCCGATGCCGACGATCTGATCGACTTCCTCGGGCTGGGCCGCTACGCCGACGCGTTCATCGGCGATCTGTCGACAGGGACACGGCGCATCGTGGAACTCGCCGGGCTGCTGGCACTCGACGCCGGGGTGCTGTGCCTGGACGAGCCGACCGCGGGGGTCGCCCAGCGTGAGACCGAGGCGTTCGGTCCGCTCATCCAGGAGATCCGCCGCGAACTCGGCGCAGCCATGCTCGTGATCGAGCACGACATGCCGCTGATCATGAGCATCAGCGATCGCGTCTACTGTCTGGAGACCGGCCGGATCATCGCCGACGGCCGGCCGGGCGACGTCCGCGACGACCCCCGGGTGATCGCCAGCTACCTCGGCACCGACGCACGCGCCATCGAACGCAGCGGCACCGTCAGCTCGGTGGCCTGCGAGCCCGGCCCCACGTCGACCACCACTGCCCCGTAGGAAGGACGAGGAGTCGTAGCGGCGCCACTGGAGAGGGGTCGTCCTCGACACGGCGATGACGAGGACGACCTCGCCACGGTGCTCCCGTGACGCCGGAGCCTCCCACGGTCCGTACCGCGCTGGCGGACTCCGGGCTCACCGCCGAGCCACGCCGCCACGGCGTCCTCCTTCATCGCCGGTCACTCTTTCCGATGCCGACGGCTGCCCGGTCGAACGCACAACGGCCCGGGCAGGGCCCGCGCAGGCGTCGCCTCGTCGGCTGAGGAGAGCAGCCTCGACGGTTCGGCGTCCCGTCGGGCGAACCCGCGACGGCGACAGGAGGCGCACATGACAGCCGACGTCGGCGAGGGCCTCCGGGATTGTTGTGGCGCGGTGGCGGGTGGCGTCGCTGACCGGTCTGGCCGAGGACCCTGGTGGCACAGCCGCCGCACGTTCACGTGTTCCGATGGTTGCCTGGCGGGACGGGGCGACGGGCGCACGGTTCAACCCATCGGACGGCTCAACGGGTGCTCTCCAGCATGCGGACCAGGTCTTGCTCCGCCAACTCGATGCCGGGGAAGTTCAGCAGCTGTCGAACCGGGACCGACACGACGTGATGGATCATGTCGGAGTTCAGCTCGCTCGCGCGCCGGCGCTCCTCGGACATTCCCGCCGCCATGGTCTCCCGCAGCAGAGGCCCGAGGACCGGGTGACCGAGCCACTCGCCGAAGGACGAGTCCAGGGAGAGTTCCTTGGTGGAAGCATCGCCGGGCAGTGTGACGGACCGCTCCGCGACGATGCGCGCGGCGCTTTCGCCGATCTGGATCCGGTATTCGCCGGCTGCCACCGTCCACCTGCTGTTCTCGACGTCGTAGTAGGCGAACGCCCTGCGTTCCAGGGCCAGTTCGACCACCCGGGTCTCACCCGGCGCCAGCGAGACCTTGGCGAAGGCACGCAGTTCGCGGGCGGGACGGCGCACCGGTCCGGCGGTCGTGGCGACGTAGGCCTGGACGACATGCCTGCCCGCCCGGTCGCCGGTGTTGGTGACGGTGACGCGCGCGGTGGCGGTGTCGTCCCCGGTCGCCTCGACCGTCATGCCGGTGGTCGCGAAGGTGGTGTAGCTCAGCCCGTGGCCGAACGGGTAGCGCACGGCGCGCTCGACGGTCCCGTAGTGGCGGTAGCCGACCATGACACCTTCGCCGTACCGCACGTGCCCGGCCTCGCCGGGAAAGTTGGTGTAGGCGGGGGTGTCCTGGAGCCTCAGCGGGATGGTCTCCGCCAGGTGGCCGGACGGATTGACGACTCCGAACAGGACGTCCGAGATCGCGTGGCCACCCCCCTGGCCCAGCAACCACCCTTCCACGATGGCGTCCACGTCGTCGTGCCAGCCCTCCAGGGAGACGACGCCGCCACCGGACACCACCACGACGGTCCGCGGTGCGGCGGCGGCCACGGCACGGATGAGCTCGATCTGCTCCGCCGGCAGGTCCAGGGTCTCCCGGTCCCTGCCCTCCGTGTCCCCGTTCCCGGCGACGAACACCACCGCGACATCGCTGTCGGCCGCGATACCGACGGCCTCCCCGAGCAGTTCCACGGAAACGTCGTCGCCGTCTCCGCATGCGTCGTCGGTGGTGAATCCCCGTGCATGGCGTACGGATTCCCCGACGTCCCGCATCGCCTCCAGTGCGCTGTCGGCGCGGGTGGCGTTGATCCGTGAACTGCCGCCCCCCTGGTACAGCGGCCGGGCGGCGACCTCGCCGATCACGGCGATGCGCGAGTTCACCCTGAGGGGAAGGACGTCGGCACCGTTCTTGAGCAGGACCACGCCCTCGGCGGCGAGTTCCCGGGCGAGCGCGTGGTGCTCCTCCTCAGGTATGCCGGCCGTCCCGGCGACAGCATCCGAGGTGGCCAGGGACCTGGCGAGGGCCGCCACTCGCCGCACACCGGTGTCGACGACCGCCTCAGCCAGCTTCCCGTCGCGAACGGCCTGTTCGACCTTCGCGTCGTTCGCGTCGCTCGGACCCGGCATCTGCAGATCGAGACCCGCGACGAGAGCGGCGACGCGGTCGTACACGCCGCCCCAGTCCGAGACCACCACGCCCTCGAAGCCCCATTCACCCCGCAGTACGTCGGCGAGCAGCCGGTGATGCTGGGACATCGGGACACCGTTGACCCGGTTGTACGCGGTCATCACCATCACGGGCCGGGCCTCGGTGACCACGCGTTCGAACGCGGGCAGGTAGATCTCGCGCAACGTCCGTTCGTCGACCTCCGCGCTCACCCGCATGCGGTCCGTCTCCTGGTTGTGCACGGCGAAGTGCTTGACCGAAACGCCTACGCCCTGTGCCTGCAGTCCGCGTACATGTGCGGCTCCCAGCACGCCCGACAGCAGCGGGTCTTCGGAGTAGTACTCGAAATTGCGCCCGCACAGCGGAGAGCGCTTGATGTTGAGTCCCGGCCCCAGCACGACGTGCACGCCCAGGGCACGGGCCTCTCGCCCGATCGCGGCCCCCACGCGCGCGGCCACCTCCGGATCCCAGCTGGAGGCCACCGCGACCGCGGGCGGAAAGCAGGTGGACGGCCAGCTGGCGTGGAAGCCCAAGTGGTCGGCGGCCGCCACGTCCTGACGGCGTATCCCGTGCGGGCCGTCGGTGAGAACCAGCGAAGGGATCCCGGCGTCCGCCAGCGGCGCGGTCGACCAGAAGTCACGGCCCGAAAGCAGCGAGACCTTTCGCTCCAGCGGCAACGCGGCAGGGTCGACGACAGGTCCTGTGGTCGGCATGAACGCGTCCTCTCCAGGCGGCGGCGTGCGGTGGCGCGGACCTCCAACTGAAAATTTACCACTATTCAAAATTCACTGACAGGACTCCGGCGCACCGATACCCGGGAGTGTGAGGCGAACGCCCCCTGTCACGACTCCCGCGTGCTCGCCGTCACCCGGCGGAACCGATCTCCCCCGCCGTCTCCCCGGCGCGCGGTTCGGAGCCGGGCACCTCCGGGCCCGCGCACAGGCGCATGAACACCTCGGCCAGTCGGGCCAGATCCAGGGTCGGGTCGAACAACCACTGCACCTGCAAGCCGTCGAGAACCGCCATGAGCAGCCTGGCCATGTCCTCGGCCGCGACGTCGCCCCGCGCACGCGCTTCCAGCTGTCGCGCCTCGAGCCCCTCGGCCACCACCGACGTGAGATCGCTGTACCGCTCGACGAAGAACTCGTGACCCCGGTGCTGGGGATCGGTGGCCGCGCTCATCAGAGTCACGTAGAGCTTGATCAGACCGGGCTGCTCCATGTAGTGACGGACTCCGGCCACAAAGCTCTCGTCCGCCCTGGCGCTTCGGGCGACCTCGGTGTTCAGCACGTCACGGCGCTCCAACGCCGCCAGGAGCAGTTCCTCACGCGAGGAGAAGTAGTACATCAGCGCCGGCTGCTTCACGCCCACGCGGTCCGCGATCTCCTGGAGCGACGTACCGCGGTCACCCAGTTCGGCGAACGCCTCCAACGCGGCATCCAGGATGCGCTCACGCCGCTCGATGCTCTTGCGGTAGGGCCCGCGCGGTTTCCTGGAAGTGGTCACGCGCCGACGATACTCGACGCGCACAGCCCCTCCCGGGCGCCGACGGGGGCCGCGACCCGCGCGAGGTGATCCAGAGGCGCGCACTCCTTACGCCGACGTTATACGAACGTATAGCATCGCGACATGGCCGATGAAGGTGTGCTCGATCCCTGGGTTGCCGACTGGCTCCAGCAGAACTCCCGGCAGATCCCCATCAAGGACATCTACCTCATGGCCCGTCCGACGGAGTCTCCGTTCCCCGTGACCCGCGCGCTGCCCCACGTCGACGACGAGGTCGTCTCCGGGATCCCGGTGCGCATCTACCGGGGGGAGAGCCGACCGACCGGGCTCGTCGTCTACTTCCACGGCGGCGGCTGGTGCACAGGCAGCATCGGCCTCATGGACAACGTCGCACGCGAGCTCGCCCACGCCACCGGCGCTGTCGTGGTGTCCGTCGAATACCGCCTCGCACCCGAGCACCCGTTCCCGGCAGGGCTCGACGACTGCGAGACGGTGACCCGTTGGGCGCTCGCCAACACCGCCCGTTTCGACGTGCCGCCGTCGAACGTCCTCATCGCCGGGGACAGCGCCGGGGGGAACCTCGCGGTAGCGCTCACCCTGCGACTTCGCGGCGCCGCCGGCGTCCGGCTCGCCGGCCAGGTCCTCATCTACCCCTCCGTGGCCGCGCCGACCGCGAACTTCCCCTCCCAGAAGGAGTTCTCGGGCCTCAACATGGCCGCGGAGGACGCGGAGTGGATCTGGAACGCGTACAGCGGGGGCCGGGACCTGGCCGACGATCCGCATGCCGCCCCCTTGGCGGCCGAATCGCTGGCAGACCTGCCGCCGGCCTTCATCGTCCTCGGCGGCTGCGACTTCCTGCGCGACGAAGGGCGCGCCTACGCCGCGCGGCTGCGCGACGCGGGCGTCGATGCCGAAGACGTCTGCTTCCCGGGCCAGATCCACGGCTTCATGAATCACATGTTCCCGGCGGCGGCCGACGCCTTCGAGCAGATCGGCAGCTGGGTTCGACGACGCTGCGACGCCACCGACCCCCGCCTTCCGTAGCCCGTACGACCGACACACGAGGAAGGGCGGGCCGGAGCAGAGCGGGCGACTCTCAGGTGAGCACGCCGGCGAGACGGCCCGCGATCAGCGCGTGCGCCTCGGTGACGATGCGGCCGATCAGGTCCGCGACCGTCGGGATGTCGTGGATGAGCCCCTGGACCATACCGGCGGTCCAGATGCCCAGATCGGGATCGCCCACCTCGTACACCCGTCGGCCGCGGGCCCCGGCCACGAGGTCGCGGACGTCCTCGAACCTCCCGCCCGCGTTCAGAATCGAGACGACCTGCTCGCTGACCGCGTTGCGGGCCACCCGCGCGGTGTTCCGCAGCGGCCGGAAGATCAGGTCGGTGTCCCGCTCATCGGCCTCCACCACGCGTCGCTTGACGTTGTCGTGCACGGGCGCCTCGACGGTGGCCAGGAACCGGGTGCCCATGTTGACGCCGTCGGCGCCCAGGGCGAGCGCCGCGACCAGCCCGCGGGCATCGGCGAATCCGCCGGAGGCGATCATCGGGATGGTGATCTCCTTCGCCGCGGCCGGGATCAGCACCAGGCCGGGGATGTCGTCCTCCCCCGGGTGGCCCGCGCACTCGAAGCCGTCGATCGAGATGCCGTCCACGCCGAGTGCCTGCGCCTTCACGGCGTGGCGGACGCTGGTGCACTTGTGCAGCACCTTCACCCCTCCGGCATGGAACGCCGGAAGGTGCTCGGCCGGGTTGGCCCCGGCCGTCTCCACCACCGTCACCCCCGCCTCTACGATCACGTCCCGGTACTCCGCGTAGGGCGGCGGACTGATCGACGGCAGGATGGTCAGGTTCACCCCGAACGGCCTGTCGGTCATGTCACGGCAGCGGGCGATCTCCTTCGCCAGGTCCTCCGGCGTCGGCTGGGTCAGCGCTGTGATGAATCCCAGCCCGCCGGCGTTCGCAACCGCCGACACCAGCTCGGCACGGCCCACCCACTGCATCCCGCCCTGGACGATCGGATACTCCACTCCGAACACGTCGCAGAACCGTGTACGCACCATGTCGAGGTTCCCTTCCGCTCTGCGGATTTCCCGGACACACTAGCGGCCCTATCGATCGATAGATAATGTAATGACGGACGCCTCGCCCCATCGAGAGTCCGTGCAGCCAGACCTCTATATCAACCGATAGATATCCGGAGATGGTGACGGCAGCCGGTCGGGGGCGGCGTGCAGCCGGCACCGCAACCCACCGTGGACAAGGTGCGAAGGCCGCGGCGGACCATCAGCCCCCGACCGACACGGAAAGAGCGACCGATGACTTTGCGCACCGCCAAGGAGTACCGCGAGGGCCTGCGGGACGGCAGGACCGTCTTCTATCGCGGCCGCCGCGTACCTGACGTTCTGCGGGAGCCCGAACTGTCCGTCGCGGTCGATCACTCCGCGCTCTGCTACAGCATCGCCGACCGGCACCCGGAACTCGCCGTCGCCCAGGGACCCGCCGGCGCCTACTCGGCCTTCTACCAGGTGCCGCGGACGGCCGAAGACCTCAGAACCCGCGGTCACCTCATCGAGACCGTGTCCTCCCTGGGAGCCGGCACGATCGTCCTCAAGGAGGTGGGCAGCGACGCCCTGTTCGCCCTCCTGCGCGCGCTGGACGGGGAAGGGCTGGAAAAGGCGCGCGCCTACCACCGGCGGGTGTGCGACGGGGACCTGGCACTGGCGGTGGCGCAGACCGACGTCAAGGGCGACCGGTCGCTCCCTCCGCACCGGCAGGCCGATCCGGACCTCTACCTCCACGTCGTCGACGAGGACGCGGAGTCGATCACGGTGCGCGGGGCCAAGTGCCACACCTCCTTCTCCGCGAACGCGGACGAACTGATCGTCCTCCCGACCCGTGCCATGGGGCCCGAGGACCGGGACTACGCGGTCTCGTTCGCGATTCCCGTCGACACCCCCGGCCTCCACCTGTATGTCTCGCCGTACTCGGCCGGGGAGCGCAACGACTTCGACTTCCCGCTGTCGTCGAAGCACAAGCTCCTGGAGAGCCTGACGGTGTTCGACAACGTCCGCGTGCCGAAGGAGCGAGTCTTCCTCGACCGCCGCCCCGAGCTGGCCGGCCCACTGGCCATCTCGTTCGTCGACTACCACCGATTCACGGCCATCAACTACAAGCTGCCGCTGCTGGACGTCCTCGTCGGGTCGGCCTCGCTCATCGCCGAGTACAACGGCATCAGCCGGGCCGGCCACGTCAGGGACAAGATCGCCCAGCTGATCGCCTACGCCGAGACCGTCCGCGGCCTCGCCGAGCTGGCAGCGGTCCGCTCGCGGCCCGGACAGCACGGCATCCAGCAGCCCGACCCGCTCGCGGTCAACACCGCCAAGTACACCTTCGCGCACGGCTTCCACGACGCCGTCGCCAAGCTCATGGACCTCTCCGGCGGCCTGCTGGTCACCGGCCCCGGCGGGGAGGACTGGGCCGACCCCGACATCCGCGCCGTACTGGAGAAGTACTACGCAGCCGCCGTCCCTGCCGAGCAGAGGCTGCGGATGCTCAACTTCATCGGCGATCTGACCGCTCGTGACTACGGCGGCTACCAGGCCGTTCTGGCTACCCATGCCGAAGGGTCGCTGGAGGCCGAGAAGATGCAGATCGCCCGCTCCTACGACCCCGCCCGGGCCCGCGAGTACGTCGCCCGGCTCGCAGACCTGGAACTCGGCTGAGGGGGTGGCAGGATGACGGGACCTCTCGCAGGGCTGCGCGCCGTCGAGCTGGCCGGCATCGGTCCGGGACCTCACGCGGCCATGATCCTCGCCGACCTCGGCGCCGACGTCGTTCGTGTCGAACGACCGCGTGGCGGGCTCGACGTCACCGACGGCAGACCGGACCACCTGCTGCGTGGGCGCAGGTCCGTGGCGGCCGACCTCAAGACGCGCCAGGGCCGCGAGCTGGTGCTCCGGCTCGTGGCCCGGGCCGACGTGCTCATGGAGGGGTTCCGGCCGGGGGTCGCCGAACGCCTCGGTGTAGGTCCCGAGGACTGCCACCGGGTCAACTCGCGCATCGTGTACGGGCGGATGACGGGCTGGGGCCAGGGCGGCCCGATGGCGCAGCGAGCCGGACACGACATCAACTACATCAGCCTGACCGGCGCCCTGCACGCTGTCGGACGGCCCGCGGAACGCCCGGTGCCTCCCCTGAATCTCGTCGGCGACTTCGGCGGCGGCTCGATGTTCCTCCTGATCGGGATCCTCGCCGCACTGTGGGAACGGGAACGCTCGGGCGAGGGCCAGGTCGTGGACGCGGCGATGGTCGACGGCACCAGCGTGCTGTTGCAGATGATGTGGAGCATGCGGGGCCAGGGCACCTGGTCCGACGAGCGGGGAGCCAACCTGCTCGACGGCGGCGCACCGTTCTACGACACCTACACGTGCCGGGACGGCCGGCACGTAGCCGTCGGAGCAATCGAGCCGCAGTTCTACCGGGCTCTGCTCACCGGGCTCGGACTCGACCCGGTCTCGCTGCCCGAGCAGCGAGACCGGTCCGGGTGGCCCGCGCTGCGGGACCGGCTCACCAGGGCCTTCCTCACACGTTCCCGCGACGAGTGGGCCGAGGTCTTCGCCGATGTCGATGCCTGCGTCACTCCGGTCCTGGCCCCCGGTGAAGTGCCGCACCATCCCCACCTCGCGGACCGCTCCACCCTCACGGAGATCGACGGCGTACTGCAGGCTTCGCCGGCACCGCGCTTCTCACGGACCGCCCCGCAACAACCGGCCCCTCCCCCAGCACCCGGGCAGGACACGGACGCCGTGCTCGCCGACTGGAAAGCCTGAAAGGTCCCCGATGGCAGCCCCCATCCTCGTCGAATACGACAGCCCCGTACTGCGGATCACCTTCAACCGGCCGGAGCGCCTGAACGCTCTCACCACAGGGATGCTGACTCTTGCCGCGGATGCGGTGGAGGCAGCCGGCAGTGACACCGGCGTCAGGCTCGTGGTACTCCGCGGGGCAGGACGCGCCTTCTGCGCCGGGGCCGATCTCGCCGGGGACGCGGACGGGACGCTGCCCGGCACCGATACGATCGACGCCGCGAACCGGCTCACGCTGGGCCTACGGGAAATTCCCCAGCCCGTCCTGGCTGCCGTGGGCGGACCCGCGGTCGGCGTCGGCTGCTCCGTGGCTCTCGCCGCCGATGTGACGGTGGCCCGGGCGTCGGCTTACTTCCTCCTCGCCTTCGCCCAGGTCGGCCTCATGCCCGACGGCGGTGCCACCGCACTCGTTCCCGCCGCGATAGGCCGTGCCCGCGCGACCCGTATGGCGATGCTCGCCGAACGCGTTGCCGCACCCGTTGCCGAAGAATGGGGCCTGATCACTCACTGCGTGCCCGACGCCGCCTTCGACGACGAAGTCGAGCGGCTGACACAGCAGCTCGCCCAGGGCCCCACAGCGGCGTACGCCCGGGCCAAGCACGCCGTCAACGCGTCGTCGCTGGCGCAGTTGCGGAGTGCTCTGGACATCGAACGTGAAGGCCAGACACAGCTGTTCGCCACGGCGGACTTCGCGGAGGGTGTCGCCGCCTTCCGCGAGAAGCGCCGCCCCGAGTTCTCCGGAAAGTAGGCCCGGCCCGCCGGCCGGACAAGGAGCCCCCCATGGAACGCAACCTGTACACCCCGGACCACGAGGCCTTCCGTGACAGCGTCCGGACGTTCGTCGAGCGCGAGGTCGCACCTCATTTCCAGCAGTGGGAGGAGCAACGCCTCGTCGACCGCCGGTTGTGGCAGGCGGCCGCCCGGCAGGGCATCCTCGGGCTCGCCGTGCCTGAAAAGCACGGTGGAGGGGGTGAGCGCGACATCCGCTTCCGCGCGGTGGTGATGGAAGAGCTGGCCGCGATCGGTGCCGCCTCGGTGCAACTGGGCCTCAGTCTCACCGAGGACATCGCGATGCCCTACTTCCTCGAACTCACCGACGAGGACCAGAAGCGCCGCTGGCTGCCCGGTATCGCGGCCGGAGAGCTGATCTCCGCCATCGCCATGACCGAGCCGGACGCGGGCAGCGACCTGCAGGGCATGCGCACCACCGCAGTGCGCGAAGGTGATCAGTGGCTGCTCAACGGCGCCAAGACGTTCATCACCAACGGGATCCAGGCCGACCTCGTCGTCGTCGCCGCACGTACCGACCCCTCCGCCGGGTCGAAGGGGATCAGCCTCTTCGTGGTCGAACGGGACACTCCCGGGTTCAGCCGGGGCCGGAAGCTGGAGAAGATCGGCCTGCACGGCCAGGACACCGCTGAGCTGTTCTTCCATGACGCCCGGGTGCCCGCCGCGAACCTGCTCGGCGAACCGGGCACCGGGTTGCGCAGCCTGATCCGGTGCCTGCCGCGAGAGCGCCTCGCGATCGCGATGAACGCCCAGACCGCCGCGGAAGCCGCCTTCGGCTGGACCCTGGAGTACGTGCGTGAGCGCAAGGCCTTCGGCCGGCCGATCGCCTCCTTCCAGCACACCGCCTTCACCCTCGCCGAACTGCGCACCGCACTGGACGTCAGCCAAGCGTTCATCGACCGGGCGATGCTCGCCCTGAACGACGGCCGGCTAACCGTGGAGGACGCGGCCAAGGCGAAGTGGTGGGCGACCGAACTGCAGCAGCGGGTGACCGACCGTGGTCTTCAACTCCACGGTGGCTACGGCTACATGACGGAGTACCCGATCGCCCGTGCCTTCCTCGACGGCCGTGTCCAGTCCATCTACGGCGGCACCAACGAGATCATGAAAGAGATCATCGGCCGACAGCTGATCCGCCCGCGGAAGGCACGATGACCACGACGCAACCCGCCGCCGTACTGGAGCGGCATGGTCATACCGCGCTGATCACGGGTGCCGGCGGCGCCATACGGCTGCCGCGTGTCATCCCCCGCAGCACAGCGCTGGAGATGCTCCTCACCGGCGAGCCGATCACAGCGGCCACCGCGGAACGCCGGGACCTGGTCAACAGGGTGGCATCCGTCGCTGCCGGCGCACCCCTGGCCCTTGGTTCCGTCAAGCGCCTCGTCCACGCTTCTCCCGGCCTGGATCCGACCGGGAAGCCATCGCTTGGGCCGCCAACGACTCCGAGTGGCAGCGAATCAGCGCCCGTGCGGACGCCTCGGAGGATCCCCGAGCCTTCGTGGAGAAGCGCGAGCCGCGATAGAACGCATTGCGCGGGTACCGCAGCTACCCGCCTGAAAGTCCCGAGTTCAGGGGCGACTCGGCCCCCACCGGAGGGCGTGTGAACCAATACACCTTCACGACGACGATCCCCTCCGGCGAACCTGCCGGCAAATCTGAAGGAATTCCGCCACTGGACGACATAAAGAACTGACCAAACTCGTAGCGGCACCGCTCCGGAAATCTGGGAATTTTAACCAGAGACAGACGGACCATCGACGCACCTCGTCGCCACAGCCCTGTGGAGGTGACGGAAACACCCAATACCGCACCATGCACCACCAGGCCCACCAGGCGCCAATACCGTGCAGCGCACCCTGTCGGGAGCGGGGTTGTCGCAGCTGTCACGGCGCACAGTGGACCTTTCCGTAAACCCAGCTGCCGGGTAGCTCCGACCGCCAAGGCCGGAATTCCGCGCCGCCGTAGCACGATTTCGGCGCAGGCCCGTGCGGCTTTTCGGCGTTCTCGCACGCGACTTTCGCGTGATCGACGCGGCCCCCGAAGACTCTGGGCGAAAAAACCGAACACCGACCTAGCGGTTGGTCGGATTTCGGTCTACGTTATGCGTCACCTCGCCCCGATGCGCGGGGTGCCAGGACACATTTCCGTCCCCCAGGACACGCCGAGAGGACGCACCATTGCTCAGCACGAAGAGGCTTTCCGGGGCCGCGGCCGCCGCCGCGATGACACTGGCACTGGCAGCATGCGGCGGCGCGCAGAGCGGCAGCGACCAGAGCGGCACACTGACGCTGGGAGCGCTGCTCGCTCCCTCGACGTTCGCCGCCAACGCCGCCAACTGGGGCAACGAGTCACCCTACTTGCAGGCCGCCTACGACACCCTGCTGCGTGAGTCGCCGGACGCCGGGATCGAGCCCTGGCTGGCCACCAGCTGGTCGTACGACTCCAGCAGGACCGTACTGACCATGAAGCTCCGCAACGATGTGACGTTCACCGACGGCACGAAGTTCGACGCCGCGGCCGCCGCCAAGAACGTGCTGCGTCTGAAGGACGCGTCGGCGAACAAGTCGAACCTGGCCGCCATCAAGACGGCGACCGCCGTGGACTCCACAACCCTGCGGATCACCCTCACGGTGCCCGAGCCGGCGCTGCTGCACTATCTCGCCCAGAACGCGGGCCTGATGGAGAGCCCGAAGCACTTCGGCACCTCCGACGAGAAGACCAACCCGGTCGGCTCCGGTCCCTACATCCTGGACAGGGGCGCCACCGTCGCCGGCTCGAAGTACGTCTTCACCAAGAACCCCCACTACTGGGCGAAGGACGAGCAACGGTTCACCAAGGTCGTCATCGGCGTCTACACGACCCAGGCCGCGGTGAACGCCCTGCAGGGGAAGCAGATCGACGGCGCCCAGATCGATCCCGACCACCTCAAGCAGGTCAAGGCAGCCGGGTACGGCGTGCAGGTGAAGCAACACGACTGGACCGGCCTGCTCCTCCTCGACCGGGACGGCAAGCTGAACCCCGCCCTGGGCAAGGTGCAGGTACGCCAGGCGATCAACTACGCCATCGACCGCGCCGCCATCCTGAAGACCGTTCACGGATACGGGACGGTCACCGGTCAGGTCTTCGCCAAGAACGACCCGGCCTACATCGCGGAACTCGACGACCAGTACGCCTACAACCCGGCCAAGGCCAAGCAGTTGCTCGCCGCGGCCGGCTGTCCCAAGGGCTTCACCCTGCAGATGCCGCTCATCCAGGGTGTCAGCGGCTCCTCGCAGTTCGACCTGATCAAGGAGTACCTCGGCGCGGTCGGCATCAAGGTCGACTATGCGGCCGAGCCGGTGAACAACCTCATCGCCGATCTGCTGGCGCCGAAGTTCGCCGCGAGCAAGATGTCGTTGAACCAGGACCCCACCGCCTGGCAGACCGCCAACGTGGAGATCGCGCCGAGCGCGGCGTTCAACCCCTTCCACACCCAGGATCCGAAGGTCGACAAGCTGCTGGAGACCATGCGCAGCGGCAGCGAGACCGAGGCGCTCGCGGCCGCCAGGCAACTGAACCACTACGTCGTCGACCAGGCCTGGTTCGCCCCGTTCTACCGGGTGGACACGATGTACGCCGTCAGCAAGAACATCGAGGTCACCCAGCAGAGCGACAACGTCGTCCCCTACCTCTACAGCTACAAGCCAAAGGCCTGATCCGTCGCGGGTGGGCCGCTCCCCGTCGTGGCGGCCCACACCTCCCGTCTCACAAGGACCTCGATGCTCCGGTTCGTGCTCCGGCGGCTGGCCTCAGGTGTCGTCCTGACAGTGGCCACCTCCGTCGTCACCTTCTTCCTTCTCTACGCCGCCGGCGGAAACATCGCCCGGCGCATCCTCGGGCCGCAGGCCACCACGGTCGGCATCCGGGCCAAGCAGCACGAGCTCGGCCTCGACCGACCGATTCTGGCCCAGTTCGGCCACTGGGTCTCCCACGCCCTGCGCGGTGACTTCGGCTCGTCGTGGTTCGACAACCTGCCGGTCACCCAGGTGATCGGCGACCGGCTGCCGGTCACGCTCTCGCTGGTCGTCGGGGCCACGCTGGTCACCGCGGTCGTCTCGGTACTCCTCGGGGTACTCGCGGCCCGTCGCGGCGGCTGGATCGACCGGCTCGTGCAGTTCGTGTCCATGCTGGGCTTCGCCGTGCCGAGCTTCCTGGTGGCGATCGCACTCGTGCTGGTCTTCGCCATCAAACTCGGCCTGGTCGCCCCCACGGGCTACACGCGCTTCACGGACTCCCCCAGCGGCTGGCTCTCGTCGATCGTCCTTCCGGTGATCGCCCTGTCGATCGGCAGCGTGTCGGGCGTCGCCCAGCAGATCCGTGGTTCCCTCCTCGACGCCCAGCGCCAGGACTGGGTCCGCGTCCTGCGCAGCCACGGACTGCCTGAATCGCGCGTGCTGTACCTGCACGTGCTGCGCAACGCCGCTGGTCCGGCGCTGTCCGTCCTGGGGCTCCAGTTCGTCTCGCTGATCGGCGGTGCGGTGATCGTGGAGCAGATCTTCGCGGTCGCCGGCCTGGGCCAGGCCGCTGTCAGCGCCACCAGCCAAGGCGATGTGCCGGTTGTCATGGGGCTGGTGATCGTGGTCGGCGCCATCGTCGTCGTCCTCAACCTCCTGGTCGACCTGCTGCTGGGTTGGCTGAATCCGAAGGTGCGCCGCGCATGACCACACAGCATCCCCCGCAAGACCTCGCACCGGCCCCGCTGCCGGAAGGCCCCGCGCGCGTCCCGCCGTTCCGCCGGCTGCTGCGCGATCCGACCGGGGCGGTGTCACTGGTCTTCCTGATCCTCCTGGCGATCTCGGCGGTCCTCGCGCCGCTGCTGGCCACGCACGATCCGAACACCGCCTCGGCGAACGACATCCTCGCCAAGCCGAGCGGCGACCACTGGCTGGGCGCCGACAGTTCCGGGCACGACGTCTTCTCACGCCTGCTCTACGCGTCACGGCCCACCCTGACCGGCGCGCTGGTGGCCGTCCTCGTCGCCGCGGCGGTCGGAATCACGATCGGCCTGATCTCCGGCTACTACGGCAAGTGGCTGGAGAGCGTCGCGTCCTGGGTGGCGAGCATGCTGATGGCACTGCCCGGCATCGTCGTCCTGTTGGCGGCGCGATCGGTGCTCGGCCCCTCGGTCCTCACCGCGATGACGATCTTCGGTGTGCTGCTGTTCCCGACCTTCTACCGGGTGGTCCACGCCAGCGTCTCGGCAGTGCGGCAGGAGCTGTACGTCGACGCCGCACGTGTCGCGGGGCTGTCCGACGGCAGGATCATCGCCAGGCACATCTTCACCGCGGTACGCGCGCCGGCGATCATCCTGGCCGCCGGTGTCGCCGGCGTCGCCATCGCTGTTCAGGCGGGCCTCGACTTCCTGGGCCTGGGGGACCCGAGCCAGGCCACCTGGGGCGGCATGCTGCAGGACGCGTTCGCCGGCATCTACACCGCCCCGATGCAGCTGCTGTGGCCCAGCATGGCGCTCGGCCTGACCTGCATCGCGCTGGCCCTGCTCGCCAACGCGCTCCGCGACGCGCTCAGCCACACCGGTGACGAGCCGGTCAGGTGCCGTACGCGCCGCGCATCACCGGCTGTCACGGTCACGACCGTACCGGCCATCGTTCACGACGAAACGGGCGCAGCCATGGGCCCGGAGCTCCTGGCGCTCGATGCCCTCTCCGTCGGCTACGACAGGCCCGACGGCTCGGTGAAACCCGTCGTGCAGGGCGTTTCCCTGAGCATCCGGCGAGGCGAGGTGCACGGGCTGATCGGCGAGTCCGGCTCCGGCAAGACCCAGACCGCGTTCTCGATCATGCGCCTGCTCCCTCCGGGAGGACGGATCACGGGCGGGACCATCGCGTTCGAGGGCAGCGATCTGGCGCACCTGTCCGAGAAGGAGATGAACCGGCTGCGCGGCCTCAAGATCGCCTACATCCCGCAGGAGCCGATGAGCAGTCTCGACCCCTCCTTCACCGTCGGCCACCAACTGGCCGAGCCGATGCGGGTCACCAAGGGCATGCGCCGGGCCGAAGCGAAGGAGGCGGGACTGGCGCTGCTCACGCGGGTGGGGATTCCCGACCCTCGGCGCACCTGGGAGGCATACCCCCACGAGATATCGGGGGGCATGGCCCAGCGCATCCTCATCGCCGCTGCCGTCTCGTGCCGTCCCGATCTGCTCATCGCCGACGAGCCCACCACCGCCCTCGACGTGACCGTGCAGGCGGAGGTGCTCGACCTACTGCGCGATCTGCAGAAGGAGTTCGCCATGGCTCTGCTGCTGGTCACCCACGACTTCGGTGTCGTCGCCGACCTCTGCGACCGCGTGTCGGTCATGCGTGACGGGCGGATCGTCGAGACGGGCCCCATGCGGCAGGTCTTCGCCGATCCCCGCCACGAGTACACCCGCGCGCTGTTCGACGCGATCCTCGACGACAGCCGGCCCCGTGGACCGCTGGCCGCTCCGTCCGCCGCACAGGGAGCGCCGTCATGACCGATCGACTGCTCGACGTCGAGAACCTGGTGGTCGAATACCCGGGTCGGGGCTTCGGCAAGAAGCCCTTTCGCGCTCTGCACGGCGTCACGCTCGACATCCGACCCGGCGAATGCGTCGGACTGGTCGGCGAGTCCGGCTCCGGCAAGACCACCCTCGGCCGGGCCGTCCTGGGCCTCGCCCCGGTCACCGGCGGCGCCGTCCACTACCTCGGCCGGGACATCAGCCATCTGTCCCGCAAGGATCGGCGGGCGCTCTCCGACGACATCCAGGTCGTCTTCCAGGACCCCTACTCGTCGCTCGATCCGGCGATGACGATCGGGCAGATCCTTGCCGAGCCGCTGACCGTCCGACAGATACCGAAGGTCCGGGCGGCGCGGCGCGTTCACGAGCTGCTCGACATGGTTCGTCTGCCGGCGGACAGCGCCGGCCGGCTGCCGCGCGAGTTCTCCGGGGGGCAGCGGCAGCGCATAGCGATCGCCCGGTCCCTCGCCCTCGGGCCTCGACTGATCGTGTGCGACGAGCCTGTCTCCGCCCTGGACCTGTCCACCCAGGCCCGGGTGCTGGCCCTGCTGCAAGAGATCCAGGAGACGACCGGGGTGGCCTACCTGTTCGTCTCGCACGACCTCTCGGTCGTACGACACCTCTCCCACCGTGTGGCGGTCATGTACCGCGGCGAGATCGTCGAGTGGGGCGACGGCGACGAGGTGACCGGTAGGCCCGAGCACCCGTACACCCAGCGGCTTCTCCTCGCCGCGGCGGTGCCCGAC
Source organism: Streptomyces sp. NPDC090088 (assembly GCF_044747345.1). Taxonomy (NCBI): domain Bacteria; kingdom Bacillati; phylum Actinomycetota; class Actinomycetes; order Kitasatosporales; family Streptomycetaceae; genus Streptomyces; species Streptomyces sp. NPDC090088. The sequence goes on from NZ_JBIVDZ010000004.1 coordinate 534,435, forward strand.
CCGGTGCTGCAGGAGCGGCGTCGGACCGAGCGGCAGCGCCTGCTCAAGAGCGGGCGACAGCAGAGCGGGCCGACCGACGCCCTCGCATGACCACCGACGCTCTCGCACGACCACCGGGGCGCAGCACGAGCCCCAGCACCTTCTCCGAGAACGGACCCTCGATGCCCTCCCACGTCACTCCCGCCGCCGAGATCGGACAGCCGACCCCGAGCACCGCGGCAGTCCCGGGCGACCGCCTCTCCGACGCTCCGCTGCTCGAAAAGCTGGCCATGCTCACCCTTGAGGAGAAGGTGCAGCTGATCACCGGCCGCGATCTGTGGACCACCTGGCCGATGGAGAGGATCGGACTGCGCCGCATGCTCGTCTCGGACGGACCGTCCGGCGTCCGCGGTGAGGTGTGGGACGAACGCGACCAGTCGCTCAACCTGCCCTCGGCCACCGCCCTCGCCTCCTCGTGGGACCCGGACCTGGCGCGGCGCTACGGGGCGGCGGCGGCGGTCGAGGCCCGGCGCAAGGGCGTCGACGCTGTCCTCGGCCCCACGATCAACCTGCACCGCTCCCCGCTGGGCGGCCGGCACTTCGAGTGCTACAGCGAGGATCCCGTACTGACGACCGAGCTCGCCACCGCGTACGTGACGGGTGTGCAGGACAACGGCGTCGGCGCCACCCCGAAGCACTACGTGGCCAACGACTTCGAGACCGAGCGCTTCACCGTCGACGTCCGTGCCGACGAGCGCACGCTGCGCGAGCTGTACCTGCTGGCCTTCGAGAAGGCGGTGACCGAGTCGCGGCCCTGGTTGCTGATGAGCGCCTACAACGCGGTCAACGGGACCCCCGCGACCGAGAACCCGCTGCTGCGGACCCCGCTGAAGGACGAATGGGGTTTTGACGGTGTCGTCGTCAGCGACTGGACGGCCGTGCGCAGTCTGGAGTCGGCGAAGGCCGAGCAGGACCTGGCCATGCCCGGTCCCGCCGGGCCGTGGGGCGCCGCGCTGGTCGAGGCGGTCCGCCGGGGCGAGATCGCGGAGGAGGTCGTCGACCGCAAGGTGCTGCGCGTCCTGCGGCTCGCCCGGCGGGTCGGTGCGCTCGACGGCTCGGCTCCGGCCGAACCGGTCTGGGTCGAGGACGGTATCGCCCTGGCCCGGCACGCCGCGGCCGAGGGCAGCGTGCTCCTGGAGAACCGCGGTGAGCTGCCCTGGGACGGTGGGACGTTGCGCAAGGTCGCGGTGATCGGCGAGAACGCCCTGGCCGCGCGCACGCAGGGCGGTGGTTCCGCGACCGTGATGCCCGAGTACACCGTCTCCCCGCTGGAAGGGCTGCGGGCCGCGCTGCCCGATGCCGAGGTCAGCTACTCGGCCGGGGTGACCACCCCCATCGGCGTGGTGGAGCTGCCGCCGGCACAGATGACCAACCCGGTCACCGGCAGCCCGGGCCTGCGGGCCCGGTTCCTCGCAGAGGACGGCAGGGAACTGTTCACCGAGGACCGTCTCTGCGGCCACCTCGTCTATCTGGGCGGCAAGGCGCCGGTCGGTGAGAGCCGGACCTTCGAACTGGCGACCAGGTACACCCCGGCCGAGTCCGGCACCGTGCGGCTCGGCTTCGCGCTGGCCGGTTCCGGCCGGCTCTACGTCGACGGCCGCCTGCTCGTCGAGGCCGTGCTCGACGCCGACGAGGACCCGGGATCGGGGCTCCTCTCCGCGCCGTCCACATCGGCCGAGTTCAAGCTGACCGCCGGGGTCCCGCTGGACCTGCGGCTGGTCTACGACCTCGTGGACCGCACCGGCCTGGGCACGCAGGCGATGTCGGTACGTCTGGGCAGCGAGCCCGCTGCCGTCGACGGTGACGCACTGATCGCCGAGGCTGTCAGTACGGCGGCCGAGGCGGATGTCGCGGTCGTCGTCGTCGGCACCAACTCGCTCGTCGAGTCGGAAGGCCACGACCGCACATCGCTGTGTCTGCCCGGTCGACAGGACGACCTGGTCCGCGCGGTGGTCGCCGCCAACCGGCGCACCGTGGTGATCGTGAACGCCGGCGCCCCGGTTCTCATGCCCTGGCGCGACCGGGTCGCCGCACTGCTCGTCGGCTGGTTCGGCGGACAGGAGTTCGGCAACACCCTCGCCGACGTGCTCCTCGGCACCGTCGAGCCCGGCGGACGGCTCACCACCACCTGGCCCGCCGAGCAGGCCGACGTCCCCGTGCTCTCCTGCACGCCGGAAAACGGGGTGGTCGAATACGGCGAAGGCATCCACATCGGCTACCGGGCCTGGCTCAGGGCCGGGACGCAACCGGCGTACTGGTTCGGCAGCGGCCTCGGCTACACGGTCATCGACCCGGTCGAGGTGTCCGCACCACCGGCCGCGGCGCCCGGTGAGGTGGCGACCCTCCGCGTCCGGGTGGCCAACCGGGGCGAACGCGTGGGCAAGCAGGTCGTGCAGGTGTACGCCGAACGGCCGGACAGCGCCGTCGACCGGCCGGTGCGCTGGCTGGTCGGCTCCTCCCCCGTGGTCGTACCGGCCCGAGGGACCGCCGAGGTGGAGGTCGCCGTACCCACCCGCTACCTCGCCCACTGGGCGGACGGCTGGGCCTACGAGTCCGGCGGATTCATCCTCCGGGTGGGCACCTCGGCCGTCGAACTCCCGCTCCGGACAACGCTGGTGGTGTCCGGATGAGCGGCACGTCCGAGCCGGTTCACGGCCACGACCACCGAGCCCGGCGGCCTGTCCGCCAAGCCCTCGACCATTCGATGGCATCCGTCATCCGCACCACGTGAGAAGCCGCCGACCATGCCTTACGTACACGCGACTGTCGAACAGGGAACCCTGCGCGGCATCGACAACGCCGGTGTCGTCAGCTTCCTCGGCGTCCCCTACGGTGCCTCCACGGCCGGCGACGACCGCTTCCGCCCGCCGAGGCCGGCGGAGCCCTGGGACGGGGTCCGGGACGCCCTCGCCTTCGGACCCTCGGCGCCGCAGACCGATCTGCGACTGAACGCCACAGGCAGTCTCGCGCCACTGCTGACCCTTCTCATGCCGCGTGCCGGCGTCCCCACGGAGGGGGGTGCCGTCGACGAGGACTGCCTCCGGCTGAACGTCTGGGCGCCGTCCGGCCGGCCCGAGGGCTCGCTGCCGGTTCTGGTCTGGCTCCACGGAGGCGGCTACTCCTACGGGTCGGGCAACGAGATGTCCTTCAACGGCGACGTCCTGGCGGCCGCAGGTGACCTCGTCGTCGTGACGGTCACCCACCGGCTGGGGCTCCTCGGCTTCCTCGACCTGCGGGAGCTGGGTGAACCGGGTTCCGCGAACGCCGGGCTGCTCGACATCGTCGCCGCGCTGGAGTGGGTTCAGCGCAATGTCGCGGTCTTCGGAGGCGACCCGGCGCGGGTCACCGTGTGCGGTCAGTCAGGCGGCAGCGGGAAGGTCGCGGCGCTGAACACCATGCCCCGGGCCCGCGATCTCTTCGCCCGTTCGATCATGATGAGCGGACCGTTCGGGCAATCGCACAGCGCGGCGGACGCCGGCGCCCTCCGCGCTCGGACGATGGATCTCGCCGGCCTCTCCACGGTCGACGAGCTGCGCGCAGCGCCGGTCGCCCGCCTCCTGGATGCGCAGACGGCGGTGCTCCGCGCCGTGGCACAGATGTCCAGGGGTGACGATGCTCGTGGGCTGGAGCTGGACCGGGCACCGGGATTCGGCCCCTCCCACGACCCGGAGGATCTGCCCGGCGACTCCTTCGGCGACGAGGCGACCGACGGCGTGCGGGGCAAACAGTTGCTGATCGGCTGGACCACGCACGAGTCGAGCTTCCTGATGGCCGCCGACCCGTCGTACCGGACCGGCATGCTGCCGGACGCGGCCTCGGCCCGCGTCGACGCGCTGGCGGACGTCGACGGCGTCACCTACGCCGACCTCGCCGCACAGTTCCCCGACGAGGCGCCGCACCTGCTGCTCGCGCGGCGCATGAGCCGGCTCATGTTCCACGAGCCGGCCCGCAGGATCGCCGGGCTGGCGGCGGCGAAGGCCGACGGAGTGTGGGCCTACGAGTTCCGGCAGCCCACCGAGGTGCTGGGCGGCCTGCTGGGCGCAACCCACTCCCTCGACCTGGCCTACGTGTTCGGCACGGTGGACCGCATTCCGCTGACCGGCCGCAGCCTGGACCGGCACCGGGTCTCACGCGACATGATGCGCGCGTGGGCCTCCTTCGCGCACACCGGTGACCCCGGCTGGAAGCCGTGGGCCTCGGCCGAAGCCGTGCACTCCTTCGGAACGTCGTACGGGCCGGATCTGCGGCTCCCCGAGGACGTGGACATGAGCGGCCCGCTGGCAGGCTCAGAACCGCAACCGCGGGGGTGAGCGCCGGTCCGGGATCTGTCCTGCCCGCCGACCGGATCCGCCCCGTTCCCATTCGGCTCGCCGATGCCCACATCCAAGCCCTCCTTCTCGTCTGCCTGCCCGACCACCGACAGAGAGGAACCTCCGTGAGCACCGACGCTCCCCGTGCGGCCGGTCACGCCGCCACGGCGGCCGACGCCGTCCAGGGCTTCGTGGCCCCGGGCTTCGAAGCCGTGAGCAGGCAACTCGCCCAGCTCGTCGCCGAGAACGCCGACTACTCGGCGCAGTTCTGCGCCTACGCGGACGGCAGGACTGTCGTCGACGTCTGGAGTGGGCCCGATGCCGAGGAGAACTCCGTCCAGGGGATCTTCTCCGCCACCAAGGGCGTGGTCGGTGTGTGCGCAGCCCTCCTGATCGAACGCGGCCTGCTTGATCCGGACAAGGAGATGAGCCACTACTGGCCCGAGTTCGCCCAGAGGGGCAAGGGATCGGTCACCGTACGCACGGCTCTGTCGCACCGAGCCGGAATCCCCGGTGTCGAACCGCAGGTGACACACGACCAACTCATGGACCACGGCTACATGGCGGCGCGCCTCGCCGCCCAGACGCCGCACTGGCACCCGGGCGCCGCACACGGGTACCACGGCCTCACCATCGGGACGCTCGTGGACGAACTGGTCCGCCGCATCGACGGCCGGACTCTCGACCGGTTCTACCGTGAGGAGATCGGCGCCCCTCGGGACATCGATGTCTTCATCGCGACACCGGAGGACCAGGAACCCCGTGTGCGCGACGTGCTCCCGCAACAGCCCACCGCCGGGCAGGCGGCGGCCATGCAGGGCTCGCCTCTCCGGCAGTCGGGCGACACTCTGCCCGGTATGGCCTTCAACCTGGCGGTCAACGACCCACTGGCCGAGCTGATGCCGAATGTCCGCCGGTACCGCGCCGCGGGACAGCCGTCGGCCGGCGGCGTCGGATCCGCCCGAGGCCTCGCCCGGCTCTATGCCTCCCTGATCAGCGAGGTCGACGGCATGCCGCGGCTGCTGTCGCCGGAGACGGTGGCCACAGTCTCGCAACTCCACTCGGTCGGCCTCGACATGGTCCTCTGTCTGCCCACCCGGTTCGGCATCGTCTTCCAGAAGCCGGACCCCACCCGAATGCTCTGCGGCAGCCACCAGTCGTTCGGCCACGACGGTGCCGGAGGTGCCATAGGTATCGCCGACCCGTGGCACTCTCTCGGCTGGGGCTACGTGCCACGCCGGATGTCGACCCCCGGCGGCGCGGACGAACGCGGCCTTGCACTGGCCGGCACACTGCGCCAGTGCCTCGCCGAACAGCGTGCTTGCCCTCCTTCTCCTCGGACAGGGCAACCCTCTGCGCCGGGGACCTGAGTGCCGAAGGACAACCGGCCGACGGCAGGATCGCCGAGGACGGCGGCACGGCTCTGGCGGTGTGCCATCGGGTGGGTGAGCCGCGGACCACGGCGGTCAACGACCCTCCCGTTCCGTCACCTCAGTCGGATATCTCGACCTGTACCTCCACCTCGACAGGGGCGTTCAACGGGAGGACCGCGACGCCAACCGCGCTGCGGGCGTGAACCCCCTTGTCTCCCCGGACCTGACGGAGCAGTTCGCTCGCGCCGTTGACGACACCGGGCTGACCGGCGAAGTCGGCAGCGGGCAGCCGACGCCCGCTCAGCCTCTTCACGACCACGGGGGCCTCGCCGTTGACGGCCAGGCCCCGGAGCATCCGGCCGGTGGAGTGGATGCCGGAGTTGCACGAGGACAGGGCCGCGGCCAGCACGACGAGTGCGCCGACGTAGAAGATGGCGATACGGACGGGCAGGGTGTTGGTCGCCTTGCGGAGGGTCTGCTGAGGGTTCTCCGCCTCGCCCGCGGTGACACCGAGGAGTTCGTCCCGAGGCAGGCGAAGACGACGCACTGCCGAAGGTGAGCACGCCGACGCCGATCACGGGCATCGCGGTGATGGCGACCACCTTGATGGCCGAGAACCAGAACTCCATCTCTCCGAAGAGCTTGACGGAGATGAGATCGGCGACGAACAGGACGACGAGGGCTGTCGCGGCGGTGGCCCAGACGGGTACGGCCGGCCACCAGTAGGCGATGGAGTGGCCGGCGGCGGTCACTTCCGCCATGCAGGCCGAGACCCACAACGCCCAGTACGCCCCCGACCCCCGCCCCGGCGTGGCAGGCGATCAGGCTCGGGCCGATCCTGGCGATGGCGGCACCGGATCCGTAGATGAGGCCGACGCCGATGGCGCCGCCGATCGCCATCATCTGAACCTGGCGGGCGCTGAGCCCGCGCTGGTAGCCCTCGTCCGGCGCTCTGTCTGCGGGGGGGGAACCGCCGTGGTGCTGGTCAACCCGAGTGGTCATGGTGATGCACCTTTCGATCCGTGCCGGACGGGGCTACCGGTCCGGCCGACGGCTCAGGAGCAGAAGTCGGTGATGGTGGCCGTGAGGATCTCGGTGAGGCGGTCCAACGAGGCCAGGTCGACGTACTCGGTGGCCGCGTGGGCGCCTTCGCCGTCGACGCCGAAGAGCAGACAGGGGATGCCCGCGCGGTCCAGGAGGGCGCAGTCGGTCCAGAACGGTTCGGCCCGCACCACGGGCGGGTGGCCAAGGACCTGCTCGGCGTGGTGAGTGAGCGTACGGACGACGTCCGCCTGCGGAGAGGCCTCGAAGGGTTCACGGTGCAGGCCCCGGCTGAGCCGGTAGCGGAAGTCGGGGACCGTCGCGGCGAGACCGTCGAGGAGCTCGGTCAGTTCCCGCTCGACGGTGTCGGCGTGCTCGCCGGGGACGGTGCGGCGCTCCAGGGTGATGCGGCAGTGCGCCGGGTAGGTGGAGGCCTCCTCGCCGCCGTGGATGACGGAGGCGTGCACCGTGCCGGTACCCAGCAGCGGGTGGGCCGGACCTTGAGCGAGACGCCGGCCGAGGGTCTCCAGCGCGACCAGGAAGTGGCCGGCTCTGGCGATGGCGTCGATGCCGAGTTCGGGCCGGGAACCGTGGGCAGCACGGCCCTGGATCTCGACGTCGAACCAGGCGAAACCCTTGTGCGCGAGGGTGACCTCCAGGTGGCTCGGCTCGGTGACGATCGCCGCGTCGGCCGTGAAGGACTCCAGCACCTCCTCGGTGCCCGAGCTGCCGTACTCCTCGTCGGCGACGCAGGCGAGGATGACGTCACCGTGCAGGCGGCCGTGGGAGGTGGCTCGGGCGGCGGCGACCATCATGGCCGCGATGCCGCCCTTCATGTCGAAGGTGCCGCGGCCGTACATCCTGCCGTCGCGGATCTGCGGGTCGAGCGGGTCGCCGTCGTAGTCGGCGAGACTGACGGTGTCCAGGTGGCCGTTGAGCATGAGGGACCGACCGCCGCCGGTGCCGCGCGCGATCGCCACGAGCGAGGGCCGGCCGGGCCGCTTCTCCAGGCTGTGGATCTCGAAGCCGCGCGCAGCCAGCCACGCGCCGCAGAACTCGGCGACGGCCCTCTCGCCGGCCCCTCCTGGTACGAGGTCCGGGTTGACGGAGTCGATGCGGATCAGCTCGGCCAGCAGGCGGCCTGCTTCCGGGTCCGGGCGATCGGCGGCGACCGTGGGCGAAGGGTTCTCGGGGAGCATGGGGACCTTCCGGGGCTCGGTGTGCCTCCGGTTGCCGAGCCTCCGGCGGAGGGAGGACCAGCGTGGAGGCAGCGGTGCTTGCCGAGCACGGTGCCGCAACGCGTTCACATCGGTCCAGCGAAGGTTTCCGACCAATAGCCATCGGAAATCCCGAACGTTTTTCCTGCGTGTGCCGAGTACGGGGGCATGCCGGATCCGGGGAGCGCCGCAGGCGCTCCCCGGATCCGGCTGTGGGGTTCTGGTCGGCCGTCCTGGCCTGCGCGGTGGGGTTGGCCGCGGACGTGGGCGGCGGTCAGTCCTGGTTGGCCAGGCGCAGGAGGGCGGTGGCCAGGACATCGACGCCGTGGGCGCATGCCTCGGGGGTGGAGTACTCACGGGGGTTGTGGCTGATGCCGTCGTACTCACCGCGTACGAAGATCATGGCGGTGGGACAGAGCGCCGCGATCTCCTGGGCGTCGTGGCCGGCACCGGACAGCAGCGAGATGTGCTCCAGCCCGTGGTCGTCGGCGGCCTGCGCGATGACCTTCTGCACACCCTCGTCGAAGGGGACGTAGGCCGTCCTGGCCATCCGCCGGACGGTCAGCGACAGGCCCGGGCCGCTCTTCTCCAGCCTCTCCAGGAAGGTGGCGAGCGCCTCCTCGGCGCGGGCCATCTGCGCATCGTCGGGGTTGCGCAGGTCGACGGTCATCTCGGCGCGGGCCGGGACGATGTTGGTCAGGTCCGGGTGGACGATCAGATGGCCGACGGTGGCCCGCAGGTCCCCGTACTCGCCGGAGTCGACCAGCTCCCGCAGGTGGACGATGATCTGCGCCGCGGCCAGGCCGGCGTCGGCGCGCAGACGGGTGGGTGTGGTGCCGGCGTGCGCGGCGCGGCCGTGGATGGTGATCTCCTGCCAGGAGATGCCCTGCACTCCGGTGACGACACCGATCTCGACGTCGTTCTCCGCGAGCACCGGGCCCTGTTCGATGTGGCACTCGACGTAGGCGTACGGCGGGGTCAGGCGCACGTCGGCGTGACCGTCGAAGCCGGTGCGGGCCAACTCGTCGCCCAGGGTGCGACCGTCACGGTCGGTCAGGCCGTGGGCGTACGCCAGGCTCAGCCGGCCCACGGCCACGGCGCTGCCGAGCATGTCGGTACCGAAGCGGACGCCCTCCTCCTCGGTGAACACGCCGACCTCGATCGAGCGGCGGGTGCGGATGCCGCGCTCGTTCAGGGTGCGGACGACCTCGATGCCGCCCAGGACACCGAGGCAGCCGTCGAAGGCACCCGCGGTGGCGACGCTGTCGATGTGCGAGCCGGTCAGCACCGGAGCAGCGGTGGGGTCGATGCCCTCCCGGCGGCCGTAGACGTTGCCCATGCGGTCGACGCGCACGCTCAGTCCGGCGTCCTCCATCCACGCGATGACCTGGCGGCGCCCGGTCGCGTCGGCGTCGGTGAGGGCGAGGCGGTTGACGCCGCGCAGGCCGGTGCGCTCGTCGTCGTACGCGCCGATCTCGGCGAGGTCCGTCAAGGACCGCCACAGGCGGTCGCCGTTGACCGTGATCTTGTCGGGGTCGGAGTTCGTCATGAGTTGTCTCCCGGAGGGTGCCGGAAACGGTGGGTGCAGGGGGGACGTCGATCAGCCGGACGCGGTCGCGACCACAAGGCCGAAGCCGATCAGCACGACGCCCGTGGTCCGCCCGAGAGCCCGGCGGACGCGCGGCTTGTGCAGGACGGGGCCGGCCTTGGACAGCAGGCACACGTAGCTGCCCAGCCAGGCGAGAGTGAGGAGGGCGTGGAGAAGGACGAGGAGCGTCATGGCCCACGCGGTGGGCAGGTGGGGTGGGGCGAGGGTGGGAAGCAGTCCGGTGTAGAAGACGGCGATCTTCGGGTTGAGGACATTGCTGACCAGACCCGTCCGCCATGGGCTTCCGGTGACGTCGGGGGCGTCCGTCGCGGCGGCCGTCGCGGAGCGGCGGTGCTGCCACAGCGCCTGCGCGCCCAGGAACAGAAGGTAGCCGGCGCCCAGGAACTTGACGGCGAGGTACGCCGCGGGTGACGCGGCCAGCACGGCCGCGAGCCCGGCGACCGTCAGCGCACCCCAGACCAGCAGCCCGGTCGCGATCCCGCCCACGGTGCGCAGCGCGTCCCCGCGCCCGGCGGCGAGTGCCCGGCGGGTCACCACGGCCATGTCCGGGCCGGGTACGACGGTCAGCAGGCCGAGGACGCCGAGCGCCGTCGCGAGGTGGGTCAGCATGCTGCCGTCCTCCTGCTGACGGACCTGGTCGAACGGCTCGGCCGGCTGGGGAGCAAAGGGCGATGTCTCAAAGCAGGGGTCTTTCAGGTGTCGCGTGTTCAGTGATCGGTGGCGGAGTGCGGATTGGCCGCCGTGCCCTCGGTGCTCAGGAGCACGACGACGGAGGAGGGGCCCAACTCCATTGCCGTACGGCGTTCCTCGCCGCCCACGCCGGTGAGTGCGGCGCGGAGTCCGGCGAGCGCCGCGGCCCCGCAGGGACCCGAGGAGACCCCGAGGGCGACGAGGTCGGCGGCCGCACCGGCGCTGTCGGCATCCGTTATGGCGACCGCGGCATCCAGCCCGCCGTACAGGTAGGGCCAGGCGGTGCTGGACGGGGTGCCGCAGTTCAGCCCGGCCATGGTGGTCTCACCCGTGGTGAGACTGACCGGTTCGCCGAGAGAGAGGCTCTCCAGGACGCAGGCCGCGCCCTCGGGCTCCACGGACAGCAGCGCCGGAGCACGACCGGCCGTGCGGCTGCGGTAGTGGGTGACGACGGCCTGCGCCAGCGAGCCCACGCCGACGGGCACCGCGACGACGTCGGCCCCCTCGACCGCTCCCGCCGCCACCAGTTGCTCGTCGATCTCGGCACACAGGGTGGAGTACCCCTCGACGATCCAGCCGGGGATTCGCTCGTATCCCGGCCAACCGGTGTCCTGGACCAACACCGTGTCCGGCCCTTCGGCCGCCTCGGCCGCCAGCCGGACGGCCTCGTCGTACGACCCTACGACCTCCGTCACCTTCGCCTGCTCGGCCACGATGGCGGCCACGGCCCCGGGGTGGACACCCTGAGGGACGAAGACATGTGCGTACTGCCCGAGCCGACGGGCCATCCGGGCGACCGCCCGGCCGTGGTTGCCATCGGTGGCGGTCACCAGGGTCACCGGCGCCGGTTCACAGCCGTCCGCGGCCCGCTCGGCCAGCGTGCGGTGGACCGCCCAGGACGCGCCCAGCGCCTTGAAGGCGGGCAGTCCGAGACGGCTGGACTCGTCCTTCACGAACACGCGGCCGACACCGAGTTCCGCCGCGAGCGAAGGGAGTTCCGTCAGCGGGGTGGGCGAGTAGTCGGGCAAGGAGCGGTGGAAGTCCCGTACCTCTGCGGGCGCGGGTGCACACCGCCAGGTGCGGGCGCTGGACCGGGCGAACCACGGCAGCGAACGGGGAGAGGAGGAGTTGTCAGACACATGCCCAGGGTCCGACGTCCTACCAGAATCGGTCCAGCGAATGTTTCCGACTTGTACTCATCGAAAAAACCGAGCATTGGCCCTGAGCGGACACGGCCTCCGAACTCGTGGCGTTGCCGGCCTCGAACCGCGTCGGTCTCTCCGCCGGCGCCGTTATGACATCAGGGCTGACCGCAGGACGTCCTGATGATGAGTGCCGGGCCCGTGAGACTGATCGAGGGCTCGGCATCGATCAGTCCCGACCGCCTGGGCCGCCATGCCTATTCCTGGTGCCCCAGCCGCACGATCATGTCGGGGTGGCGCTCACTCAGGTCCTTGAGCTGGTTGAGGCTCTTGATGCTCGGCTCGCGCTCCTGCATGTAGGTCCCGGGCTCGACACCGTTGTCCCAGCCCCAGCGGGTGTGGCAGACGTCGCCGGTCATCAGGACCGGACCGGTCGGCGTGCACGCTATGTAGGAAACGTGTCCGGTGGTGTGGCCGGGGGTGAGGATCGCGAAGAACGAGCCGTCGCCGAACACGTCGTTGACGCCTTCGAGCTTCCCGCCGAGGTCCTTCTCGAACTGGAGCTCCTCCAACGGCGGCCGTCCGGCCAGCAGGTGGTTGTACGTGCTCTGGGCGAACAGGTTCAGGAAGAGCGACGCCTCGGCCTCGTCGGCGCCGGTGTAGATCGGGACGTCCTTGGGAATGTCCGGCAGCCCGGAGACGTGGTCGAGGTGCAGGTGCGTCATGAAGACCCCGTTCAGCGGGACTCCCTCGGCCGCGATGATGTCCGCGGCGGTCTGCTGAGTGTCCATCTTCTCGATGCCCCCGAACTTCCGGAGCATCATGCCGACGCCCACGCCCACCGGGTCCTCCACCAGCTTGCGTGAGACCCCTGTGTCCACCAGGAAGAAGCCGTAGGTGGGGTGCCGCAGGACGTGGGCGTAGATCTTGATCGGCTCCTTGCGGTCGGTGATCCCGGCGGCGACGGCCTTCGGGTGCTTGATGTTCAGCAGACCCGTGATCGGGGCCTCCCAGTTCGCGCCGACCGTCTTGAGCTCGATCGGGCCCGGCTCGTCGATCCGGGCCTCCATGGCGGCCGCGCTGATCGGCGCGCCGAAACGGGCCGACTTCGCGCCGTGGGTCGTGGCCTTGAACGTGAGCAGCTTCATGTTGTACTTCCTCTTGCCTGATCGCTGGTAGCTGATTGCTGATTCGTGCTGTGGCTAGCGGGCGCGCTGTTCGCGGGCGTGGGCGTCGAAGGCGCCCAGTTCCTTGGTGTAGATGCTGTGCAGCCTGCGCGGCGCGGCGATCCGCTCGACGAAGCCGGCGACGCCGGACTCGCCGTCGAAGCTGGCGGCGACCTTGACCAGCGTCTGCCCGCCTTGCGGGGTGAGGGTGTACGTCGTGACGAGACCGGAGCCGTTGGTGTCGGTCAGGACGAGGGTCCGGCCCGGGGTCGGCTCGGTGACCTCCATCCGGATCACCTTGGCACCCCCGGCGAAGTCGATCTTGACCTGAATGACGCTGCCCGTGCCCACCCCGCCCTGCACGACCTGGCAGTCGTAGAACGGGGCCGGCAGGAACCGGGCGTGCAGGTGCATGTCCGCGAGGTAGCGGTAGACCTCGTCCGACGGGGCGTCGATGGTGTGCTCGGCGGACGCGGCGACGGTGTGAGCCATGGGAGTGGCCTCCAATTCTCTGTGGTGAGGTGCCGATATCCGGTTCAGATGGTCTTGATGGTGCCGCCGTCGATGACGTAGTCGGCGCCGGTGATGTTGCCGGCCACGTCGGACAGCAGGAACGCGACCAGGGCCGCGACCTCGCCGGCCTCGCTCATGCGGCCGGTCGTGATGTTCTGGGACTTCGCGATCTGCTGGACGAAGTCGGCGAGGCCGACACCCGCCGCCGAGGCCAGCTGGGCGACCGGGCCGTTGGGGTCCTCGTAGACGGTGGTGCGGACCAGGCCGGGCGAGACGGTGTTCACGCGCACGCCCTGGGGGCCGAACTCCTCGGCCAGAGCCTTGCCGAGCGCGGTGACCGCCGCCTTGACGGCGCTGTAGCTGGCCGGGACGCCCAGGGGCATCCGGGCGACGGCGGAGGAGATGTTCACGACCGCCCCGCGCCGCTCGATCAGGCTGGGCAGGGCCGCGCGCGTGGCACGGACGGTGGCGAGCACGTTGATGTCGAACATGCGGGTCCACTGGGTGTCGCCGGCGTCGAGGAAGCCCATGACGGCCTCGTCCCCGCCGCCCACGTTGTTCACCAGCAGGTCGATGCCGCCCAGCTCGGCCAGCGCGCCGTCGATGAGGGCGGTGACGCCTTCCGCGGTGCTCAGGTCCGCCGCGATCGCGATCGCGCCGCTCTCCTTCAGCTCGGGTGTGATCGTGCGGGCGGCGCCCACGACGCGGACGCCCTCGCCGATCAGGGTGCGGACGGTGGCCAGACCGATGCCCCGGCTGGCGCCGGTGACGACCGCGGTCTTGTCTGCGAGATTGAGGTTCATGACACTCCTATGGGGGATTCATGGCACAACCCATGAACAGATGGTTGGGGGGATTTCTGCGAGGTCAGCGCCCTGTGCGACCGGGCGTCGGGCGCCGGCTGGGCGTTGTCAGGCGTCGATGGGGCGCCAGGCGGCCATGTCGGTGATCTCGACGCGGCCGAAGGGCTCGGGGAAGTGGACGCCGAAGCCGATGGCGTCGGGCTCGGCGAGTTCGAAGAGGAGGTCCTCGCGCAGGCGGGTCGACTTGGCGTGGTCGTGGTCGAAGGTGTTCTCCCAGCGCGGGTGGACGACCTGGAGCGGGGAGTGGAAGGCGTCGCCGAAGGCGACGACCTTCTTGCCGCCGGCCTTGATGACGTAGGCGGCGTGGCCCGCGCTGTGACCCGGCATGTACCGCACGGTGACGCCCGGGAAGATCTCCTCGCCCTCGGCCACGGTGCGCACCCACGGTGCCATCGCGTTGATCATGTCGCCCATGCCCTGAGCCTCCGGGAAGTGGCGCTGGGACCACTCGGACTCGGCGACCAGGTAGGGAATGCCGGCGAACACGGGCCGGTCGCTGCCGGGGGCGGGGTGCCAGGCCCAGCCGAAGTGGTCGGCGTGCAGGTGCGTGAACGCGATCGCCTCGATGTCGGCGGGGGTGTGGCCGAGAGTGGCGAGGTTCTCCAGCAGGGCGCCTCCGGTGATCACGCCGTAGGTGTTCAGCGGCGGGCCCATCGTGATCGGTCCGGCCCCGGCGTCGATGAGCAGGGCCCGGCCGTCGTGCTCGACCAGCAGGCTCCCGACGCTGGCCATCAGGTGGCCGCCCTCGTCGAGGTAGCCGGCGTGCTCCGCCCAGAACTCCTCGCTGGGCTCGGGCAGCAGCATCCGGGCGTTGAGCGTGGCCTGGCCGTCCGGGACGAAGGTCAGCTTCGTCTCACCGAGGGTGAGGCTCCGGATGCCCGCGGCGGTGCGGTACCGCTCGCCGGGATTCGTGGTGGTGTCCGTCATGGGGCCGCGCTCCTAATTCCTATGACCCGAAAGGTTCAGGTCATATCTATCATAGCCTGAAGCAGTCCGCTACTCTGGAGACATGAAGATGACGAACGCGCAGGCAGAAGCACAGTGGGAGCTCGGCAAGCTCTTGCACGACCTCGACATGCAGTGCGCCGCACGGATGCGCGACTGGGTGACTCCGCTGGGCCTGACCGTCGCACAGGCCTCGGCCCTCCATGAGATGAGCGGCCCGATGACCATGAAGGAACTCGCGCAGAAGATGAGCTGTGAGCCGTCGAACGCGACCATCATCATCGACAAGCTCGAATCCCAGCAGCTCATCGAGCGCCACCCCCACCCCACCGACCGGCGCGCCAAGCAACTCGTCCTGACCTCCGAGGGCACCGCGCTGCGCGCGAAGGTCCTGGAAGCCGTCAGCCGCGAACCGGTCTTCCCCGGCCTGGCCGAACCGGAGCTCAAGGCACTCGAAGGCCTGCTCCAGCAGTCGCTCTCCGCCGGCAGCTCATAGATCGGTCACCCCAGGCCTGCGATCGAGTCCCGGGCGTCGTCATGGAGCAGACGGCGGGCCGACGACCAAGGCTCGCCTGATTCGATGAACTCCGATCGCGGCCGGCCTGGGTCTGGCCGCGAGCGTGCATCCGAACGAGTGGATGCGCGGCGACGCGGGTTCCGCGTTTGACGAAAACGGCCTGTCCGGAGTGGGTGCGGCGCTGCGGGAATCCGCGGCATCGTCGGCGAAGTCGATGCCGCGTCGTCAGCGCGGCGCACAACCGCCTGACGATCCCGGACCGTCTTCGGTTGAAGCCGCCGCCCGTCGCGGGTACTGCTTCTCCGCGCGCCGACGCTCACGCCCCTCGCGGTAGGCGCACGTAACCTGCGCCGAATGACCGTAGGTCGCCAAACGTGCAGGTCAGGACGGCGAGTATGCGATTTCTGTTTCTGGTACCGTCACCCCCGGTATCGGTGCGATCGCGCTACTCGATCATGCGTCCGATGCAATGTCTCGGGCTTGAAGGACGTGCTGCCGATGTTCGACCTGCACCGACTGCGCCTGCTCCGCGAACTCAAGCACCGCGGCACCCTGGCAGCCGTCGCCGCGGCGCTGGCCTACGCCCCCTCCTCCGTCTCCCAGCAACTTTCCCAGCTGGAGGCAGAGGTGGGCGTGCCACTGCTGGAACCTGTCGGACGACGGGTGCGCCTGACCGCCCAGGCCGAGATCCTCGTCGCCCACACCGAAGTGGTCCTCGAACGCCTGGAACGCGCTGAGGCGGACATCGCCGCCTCCCTGGACGACCTGACCGGCACTCTGCGCATCGCCTCGTTCCAGACCGCCGCCCTGGCCCTGATCCCGACCGCGCTCGGCCTGCTGCGCGAACAGCATCCCCGTCTCCGCGTCCACGTCACGCAGATGGAACCGGAGCGGTCGCTGCCCGCCCTCCAGGCCCGCGACTTCGACCTGGTCCTCGCCGAGGAGTACCCGGGCAACCCCCATCCGCGGTCCGCCGAACTCGAACAGGAGGACCTGCTCGACGACCCGCTCCATCTCGCTCTGCCCGGTCCCACCGACGAACCGGACACGAACGGTCCGACGGCCACGCTGCGTTCCCTCGCCGACCACCCGTGGGTCATGGAACCCGAGGGAACACCCGCACGGCACTGGGCGATGACCATGTGTCGCAACGCCGGTTTCGAACCCGACGTACGTTTCGACACCACCGACCTGCTGCTCCACCTCCGCCTCGTCGAGCAGGGGCACGCCGCCGGGTTCCTGCCGGACCTGGTCTGGATCGGCCGACCGCCGGCCGTCCCCCTGCGACCGTTGCCCCGCGGCCAGCGCACCCGCCGCGTCTTCACCGTCGTACGGCATGGTCGCAGCCGGCATCCCGCGATTCTGGCCTGCCGGGACGCTCTCCACCGGGCTGCCCACCCGCGGACTGGACACCGAGTGCCGTGACCGGCCGCTTCGCGTCCCGGACGACTCCGGCGTCGGCACCCCTGGCCCCTGTAGGCTGAGCTGCGAGGAAGACTGGTCGGCCTGCACACCGGCGGGCTACGAAGGAGAGGTACGTGGCGCAGCAGACGTCCCGGCCGAAGCAGCCGAACCGGATGCGACGCGAAGGCCCCGAACTCGGCTTCGAGGCGGATCCGGGAGCCGACTGGCGTCACTTCGAGGAGCTGCGGCTCTCTCCTTTCCTCGAAGCGGCACTTGAGGAGTTCGGAGCCCACGGCTACCACGGCGGCTCCGTGCGTGCCATCGCCAACCGCGTCGGCGTGACTCTGCCCACCCTGTACTACCACCACGGCAGCAAACAGGATCTGCTCGTCACCCTTCTCATGGGATCGATGCACGACATCCTCGTCCGCTGCCGCCACGCCCTTGCCGAGGCCGGAGACCGGCCGGAGGACCGGGTGGCGCACATCGTGGAGAGCTTCACCCTGTACATGACCCATCGGCGTCGGCTGGCGTTCCTCGACGGAGAGGTCCGTAACCTCGAACCCGAGAACCGGGAACGTTATGTCGCGCAGCGAACCGAACTCTCCTTGATGTTGCGGGCCGTCGTCGACGACGGCATCACGGACGGCGTGTTCCACACGCCCTACCCGGTCGAGGCCGTCCGCGCCGTCGTCTCGATGTGCCAGGCCGTCGCCGTCTGGTACCGGCCTGAGGGCCCGCTGGGCGAGGCCGAGGTCGCCCAGCGCTACGTGGCACTCGCCCTCGACACCCTGGTGGCCGGTCGGGGCGCATAGCAGCCCTCACGGTCCCCGGCCGGGAGAGCAGTGGCGCGTGAGCCGTCAGGTCACCAGTGACGTCAGCAGGTCCATCGTGCGCTTGCGGGACTGTCGGCGATCCTCCCCCACCGGTACGACGAACACCTGGATGTCAGTCGCCCCCGCGTCGAGAAGACCTTGCAGCTGACGGGTCACGCTCTTCTCGTCACCGAGGACGGCCACGTCCGCCGGGCTCCGGGCGCCGCCGATGTCCATGATGCGACGGTAGTTCGGCATCCTCTCGTAGCTCGCCGCCGTCGCGGCGACGGCGGCGCGGGCCTCGGTCATGTCGTCGTGCACCGCCACCGGCAGGCCCGCGACGATCCGCGGCTCGGGTCGCCCCGCCGCCGACGCCACGGCCCGAAGTCTCGGCGCGACATGAGTCTCGACCGCCCGCGCCGACGCCATGAACAGGACCACGCCGTCCGCCAGTTCGCCGGCCACCCGGAGCAGACGCGGTCCCAACGCCGCCAGCAGTACCGGTACCGGTTGCCGTGTCTCCACCCTGGCGCCTCGGGCCGTCCACTCCGATCCCTCGAAGGTGACCGGCTCACGGCGCAGTAATCCCGTCAGAATCCGCAGGTATTCCTCCGTGTTGTGGCCGGGGCGGTCGTACGAGAGGCCGTACATCCCGCTCACCACCGGTTCGTGCGAGGGCCCGATGCCCAAGGTGAAGCCGGGCCGCCCCATCGCCTCCGCCACCGAGGCGGCGCGGTTCGCCTGGAGGAGGGGGTGGCAGGGGTACGTCTGCAGGACGGCGGTCCCGAGTTCGATCGTCGAGGTCTCCCGGCCCGCGACGGCCATCGCGGCCAGCGGGTCGCCGAGGACCGTGCTGTCGTACCAGACGGAGCTGAAGCCTCCCTTCTCGGCGTCCTTGGCCTGTTCGACGAGCTTCTCGGTGGTCGTCGGTCGTCCTGTGAGCCCAATTCTCATGCGGCGTGGCCTTTCAGCGCGATACGTGGTCCTGTCCGAACTTGTTCTCGGGAACCCCCCTGACGCCGAGGCCGCTCAGGGCGAGGATCCGGCCGTCGGCCTGGGTGTTCTCGTTGCCTCGGGAGGTGACGACGAGGACATCGAGGTCCGGGCCGGCGAACGCCACGCTGGTCGGGCTCACGACCGGTACCGCGACGCGCCGGTCGAGGGTGCCGTCCGGTGCGTACCGTCGGATCTCGCCACCCTGGTAGGCGGCCACCCATAGGTATCCCTGCTCGTCGACGGTGGTTCCGTCGGGAATGGCCCCGCCGTCCGTGAACTCCGTGACGATCCGCCGATTGGTGGCCTGACCGGTCGAGGCGTCGTAGTCCCAGGCGTGGACCCGGCGAAGTCCGCTGTCGTTGCAGTAGAAGGTCGTACCGTCCGCGTCGAAGCACGGCCCGTTGGTGACGCCGACGGGGTCACCGATGACGTGCACGCTCAGGTCGGCGTCGACGCGGTAGAGCTTGCCGGACGGGCTCGGCAGGTCCTTCTTCCCGTCGAGCAGGGCCTGGATGAGCGCACCGTCGGCCATGCCGGTGACGAACCGCCCCTGGCGGTCGACGGTGCCGTCGTTGAAGCCGAAGCCGGGGCCGAGGCCGGCTTCGAAGACGGTTTCCGCGGCGCCCGACTCCAGGTCGAACAGATAGACACCGTCACCGGAGGTGACGACGGCTCCGCCGCCCTTCCGCAGCGCGAGTGAGGAGATCGTTTCCCCGGGGAACCTGGAGCTCCGCAGATCACCGCCGTCGAGGGCGCACCGGTGCACCGCCGCGTCGAACACGTCGATCCAGTACAGCCGTTCCTGGTCGGCATCCCAGACGGGAGCCTCACCCATGCGCATCCTCGACTCGGTCACGACACGTGTTTCCAGCATGAACACCCCTCGTTCCTCGCGGTTGCGGGTTCGGCACCACGCCGGTTCACGCGCTGACGAGCTCCTGCCCCACCAGCGTGGTGCGGTGCATCAGCCGACGTGAGGTGGGCTCGAAAGGCAGTGCGCGGTGCAGCATCCCCGTGTTGTCCCAGATCACGAGGTCGCCGCGGCGCCACTGGTGACGGAGGGAGAACTGCGGTCGGGTCGACCAGTCCAGGAGCCGCCCCAGCAACTCCCTGCCCCGGTCGGCCGGCCGGCCCACGACGGTGTCGGCGGTCGCTCCGACCAGGAGGGACTTCCGCCCGCTGCGGCGGGTCCAGACCAGCGGGTGCACCCTCGTCGGGACCTTCTCCCAGTCGGCCCGCTGTTTCGCGGTGGCGTCCGGGTAGGCGACGGCCTGGGCGGCGGCGAAGCTGTGGACCACCCGGAGGTCGGCGATCTCGGCCTTCTCCTCGTCGGAGAGTGCCTCATATGCGGCGTAGGTGTTGGCGAACTCGGTGTCACCGCCGGCCGGATCGACCTCGCGGGCGGTGAGCAGCGTGCCCTTCTGCGGCAACTCGTCGGTGGCCCCGTCGATGTGCCACAGGAAGTTCCCACGACGGTAGCCGGCCAGCACGCTCTTCTGCGGGTCGAGGGTGATCCTGGCTATCTCGGGGTGCTCTCCGGGATCGTTGACCTTCGGCACGACGACGTCGCCGAGCAGCCGGCTGAAGGCGACCAGGTCGCCGTCGTCGATGTGGATCTCCCGGTAGACGACGACGCCGTACTGGTCGAGTGCCGCCTGGCAGTCGTCGGCGACCTTCCTGGCGGGCAGTTCCCGGCCGGTGAGCCCGGTGATCTCGACGCCGATGTTCGGCGCCAGCTTGGTGGTCGTCACGGACATAACTTCATCCCACCTCTTCTCTTCGGGGCGCGATCGCTGATGTTATACGTTCGTCAAACACGAGCGTAAGACGCGTGCGGGACCGGGATTTGTCGCGCGGCCGCGTGCCCTCGTGATCGACGGCCGGAGCGGATCACATCCACGAAGGGACGGACGACATGGGTCATCGGCTCGATGGCAAGGTCGCGATAGTGACGGGCGCCGGATCGGGCATAGGGCGCGCCGGCGCGCTGCTCTTCGCCGCCGAGGGGGCGAAGGTGGTCTGCGCCGACATCAGCGGCGACGAGGAGAAGACCGCGGCCGAGATCGGCGCGGCGGCGGTCGCGGTGCACGTCGACGTCTCGGTCGCCGCCGACGTCGAGGGGATGGTCACCACGGCGGAGGAGCGCTTCGGCGGACTCGACATCCTCTTCAACAACGCCGGCATCGGCGGGCCCAAGCTCCTCGTCACGGAGCAGACCGAGGAAGCCTTCGACCACGTCATCGGCGTGAACCTCAAGGGCGTGTTCCTGGGGATGAAATACGGCATCCAGGCGATCCTCCGCAGCGGCGGGGGCTCCGTGATCAACACCGCGTCGGCGGCCGGCCTGGTCGGGTGGCGCAAGAACGCCGTCTACGGCGCCTCCAAGGGCGGCGTCATCCAGATGACCAAGGCGGTGGCACTCGACTACGCCGACCAGGGCGTCCGGGTCAACGCCATCTGCCCGGGGATGACCTGGACCGGACTGGTGCCGGACGCGAAGGAGCACCCCGACCCGCCCGCCGACGTGCCGATGCCCTACCAGCCGATGAAGCGGTGGGGACTGTCGAGCGAGCTGGCGACGGCCGCGCTCTTCCTCGCGAGCGACGACTCGTCGTTCGTCACCGGGGTGGCCCTTCCGGTCGACGGAGGCTACGTCTGTGGGTAGTGAGCGTCCGTTCCGGTTCGCCGTCCAGACGACCACGGCGACGTCCGCGGACGACTGGCGTACCCTCGCCCGCCGGGTGGAGGATCTCGGCTACTCGACCCTGTTCCTCGCCGACCACTACATCGGCCCGGGGCCCGTCAGTTCGCGTACCCTGCTGCGTCCGCAGCACCTGGCGCCCATCGCCGCCATGGCCGCGGCGGCGGCATGGACCTCGACACTGCGCATCGGATGCCGCGTGTTCTGCATCGACTACCACGTGCCGGCCGCGCTGGCGAAGGAGGCCGCGACCATCGACCTCCTCTCCGACGGGCGCCTCGAATTCGGCATCGGGGCCGGCACCAACCAGGGCGAGTACGAAGCCATGGGCGTCCCGTTCCTCGACGCCCCTCGGCGGGTCTCCAAACTCGAGGAGGTGATCACCCTCGTCAAGGCGCACTGGTCGGGCGAGCCGATCGACGTCGAGGGCGCTCACGTCAACGTCACCGGCTACACAGGACTGCCACTTCCCGTCCAGCGCCCGCGCCCGCGCATCCTCATCGGCGGCTCCAAGAAGCGGGTCCTTTCGCTGGCCGCACGCGAGGCCGACATCGTCAGTCTGGCCAACGTCGGGTGGCACCCCCTCAACGACGCCGGGCTGACGCCCATGCAGGAGGCGCAGCGCCGGTTCGCCACGGTCCGTGAGGCGGCCGGCGCACGGCTGCCGGAGCTGGAGCTGGAGAGCTCGCCCTATCTGGTCGCCGTCACCGACGACGTCGACGGCACTCTGGTCCGCTGGTCCAGCGCCCTGCGCGACGCCCTCCCCGAGACCCGTCCGGAGGTGCTGCGGAACCACCCGAACGTACTGGCCGGGTCGCCCGCGGAGATCGGCGACCGTCTGCACGAACGCCGTGAGACCACGGGAGTCAACTACATCACCGTCCCGCGCAGGCAGATCGACGCGTTCGCTCCCGTCGTCGCGGAGCTGAGCGGCCGATGACCGAGAGGAAGGACGACCTTCATGTCCGTCGAGCACGAGCTTGAAGAGCTTCGCCACGAGCTCCGCCATGTCAAGGACCGGATCGCGATCCTGGACTGCGTCATGAACCAGTCACGTGGCCACGACCGTCACGACGTCGAGTTGATGGCGAGCGTGTACCACCACGACGGGGTCGACGAGCACGGGCCGGCGGTGGCGCGCGGCCCCGAGTACGGGGAACAGTCGAACGACGCCCACGCTTCGGTGTTCGTCGACCACCTGCACAACATCACGACGCACACCTGCGAGATCGACGGCGACGAGGCGCACTGCGAGAGCTACGTCATCGGTGCCATGCGCGCCCGTGACGGCAAGTCCGTCTACCTCTTCGGAGGGCGGTATCTCGATCGCATCGAGCGGCGGGACGGCGTGTGGAAGATCGCGTTGCGACGGTGCACGCTCGAGTGGACGATGCAGGGCGACACTTCCCTGCTGGCTTCCGGGGCCTTCGCCGGGTTCATCAAGGGCACCTGGGACAAGAGCGATCCCTCGTACGCGCGACCGCTGAGGCTGGACGAGACCCCGGTCGAGAGGTGGTGAAGCCACGTGAAGCCACCCCTCTTCCGGGAACCGGCAGGCGGTGCTCCCTTTAACATGTCCTGATGCCAACGACCCGCCGTGTCGGTACGGACAAGTCCAAGACCCGCGCTCTGATCCTGGACCGGGCCGAGGCACTCCTGCTCGCCAAGGGGTACGCGGCGATTTCGTACCGGACCTTGGGCGCCGAGGCGGGAGTGACCGGCGCACTCGTCCAGTACTACTTCCCCACTTTCGACGATCTGTTCGTCGCCCTCGTCCGCGACCGGTCGGAACGGAGCCTCAGGCGGCTGGAGGAGGGTCTCGGGAGCGATCGCCCGCTGCGCGCCATCTGGAACTACGCCAACAACAAGGACGCCGCGGCCCTGACAGCGGAGCTGGTGGCCATCGCCAACCACCGCAAGAAACTCCGGGCCGAGATCGCGGAGGCGGGAGAGAAGGCACGCGCTCTCGCGCTGGCAGCCGTGTCCCGTACGGCGAAGAACTACGAGTTCCTGGGGGAACCGATCTCCTCCGACGTACTCGTCTTCCTCATCACGAGCACGCCTCGGATGGTCGTCATGGAACAGTCCACGGGGATGACGACCTCCCTCGCCGAGACGATCGAGTTCTTCGAGCGCTTCCTTGACCGCGTCGAGCCCCTCGACGACGAGGACTGAACCCGCAGCCGGTCATGCGCGGACCGTGCGCTCAGGCGTCCGGCGCGACACCGGCCACCGGCCCGGATGCCGCGGTCCGGGACCGGGTGAGCACGTTGGCGGCCAGGCGGGCGTGAGCCGCGTCCACGAGGCGGCCGTCGTGGCCGATGGCGCCCGTGCCGTCGGCCTCGGCCCGGCGGTAGCGCTCGACGATGTCCTGCGCTGCCGCGGCCTCCGCCGACGTGGGGGTGAACGCGTCGTTCGCGAGCGGGACCTGACTCGGGTGGATGGCCCATTTGCCGTCGAAGCCGAGCAGGGCCGCCTGCGCGGCGGCGGACCGGTAGCCGTCCGGGTTCCCGTACGCCGGAAAGGGCGCGTCGACGGCGGCGACGCCGGCCGCTCGGGCCGCGGTCAGGACCTGTGTCCGGGCGAAGTGCCAGAAGTCGCCGGGATAGCGGCCGAGCGGGTCGAAGTTGCCGTCGACCCGCGCCTGCAACGAGACGGACAGGTCGCCCGCGCCGAAGATCAGTGCCTCGACCCGCGTGCTGGAGCGGGCGATGTCGAGGGCGTTCGCCAGTCCCTCCGCGTCCTCGATGAGTACTTCCAGGGCGATCCGCCGGGCCAGGCCGAGCTTCTGCTCCAGCTGGGTGAGCAGCACGTCGACCCACCACACGTCGCGGGCAGTGCGAACCTTGGGCACGATGATCACGTCCAGGGCGTCGCGTGCGCCGGTGACGACCTCGATGATGTCGTCGTGGCACCAGACGGTGTCGAGGCCGTTGATCCGCACCGCACGCAGGGTGGAACCCCAGTCCTGTCCGGTCAACGCCTCGACGGCGATGGTGCGCGCGGACTCCTTGACGAGCGGAGCACAGGCGTCCTCCAGGTCGAGGAAGACGAGGTCGGCACCCCAACGCGGTGCCTTCGCACACATGCGCTCGCTGCTCGCCGGGGTCGCGAGCTCCGAGCGGCGGGACCGCGGTGTGCCCATCAGATCGTTCCCTTCGTGCGCAGTTCGTCCAGCTTCTCCGCGTCGAGGCCGAGCAGCCTTCCGTAGACGGCGTCGTTGTCGTGGCCGAGGCCGCGGCCGAGGTGAGCGACCCGGCCGGGCGTCTCGCTGAGCCGGACCACGGGGGCCTGGACCGTGACGTGACCGAGGTCGGGGTCCGGTATCCGGGTGAACGTCCCGCGGGCACGCAGGTGTTCGTCCGCGAGCAGGCTCGGGGCGTCGTACACGGGGGCGGCGGCGACCTCGGCCGCGTCGAAGACGCGCATGGCCTCGCTCAGGGTGTGCCGGCCGATCCACTCGGCCACGACCGCGTCGACCTCCGCGGCCCGCTCCTGTCGGCGGACAGGGTCGACGTATTCGGGGTTCTGCGCCATGTCCGCGCGGCCGACGGCGCGGAAGACGCGGGCGGCGATGCTGGGGGACGCGCCCGAGACGGCCAGCCAGCACCCGTCGGCCGTGCGGTAGGTGTTGCGCGGGGCGCTGGCCGCGAGCATGTTGCCGGCCCGCCGCTTCACCAGACCGAGCTGGTCGTAGGCCAGGGTCGCCGATTCCAGCAGCCGGGTGAGCGGCTCGATGAGGTTCACGTCGACCAACTGCCCCTGGCCTCCGTGCACGTCACGGTGGTAGAGGGCCATCATGACCGCGTAGGTCGCCGCGATGCCCGCGACGCCGTCGGCGAGCATGAACGGGGGCAGTGTGGGAGGCCCGTCCGGCTGCCCGGTCTGGTGGGCGAAACCGCTCATGGCCTCGGCGAGCGTGCCGTAGCCCGGGTGGTCGCTCTTCGGGCCGCCACGGCCGTACCCCGTGACATGGACCATCACGACATGCGGATGCGCGGCGTGCACGGACTCGTAGTCAAGGCCCCAACGCTCCAGCGCGCTGGGCCGGTTGCCCGCCACGAAGACGTCGCTGATGTCCAGGAGCCGGTGCAGGAGGGCCTGGCCGTCGGGCACGCGGAGGTCAAGGCTGACGAACCTCTTGTTGCGGCTGATGCTCTTCCACACCAGGCCGATGCCGTCGCGCCGGTCGCCCCAGGTGCGCATCGGGTCGCCCGAGCCGGGCTGTTCGACCTTGATGACCTCCGCGCCGAACTCGCCCAGTGTCGTCGCGACGGTAGGTCCGGCGGCGAGGGTGGCGGTCTCCACGACACGCAGGCCCCGCAACGGTCCCTGACGGGGTGCGGTGTCCTCGGCCATGTCAACCAGCCCCGACCGAGACGGACTTCGCCTCAAGGTAGCCGTCGAGCCCCTCATGGCCGAGCTCCCGCCCGATGCCGCTCGCCTTCATCCCGCCGAACGGCGCGGCCGGGTCCATGCTGTACGGCTGATTGACGCCGAAGGATCCACTGCGCACCCGTCGGGCCACGTCCAGTCCGCGCCCCGGGTCGCTCGTCCAGACCGAACCGGACAGACCGTACGCGCAGTCGTTGGCGATCCTGACGGCGTCGTCCTGGTCGTCGTAGGAGATGACGGACAGGACGGGACCGAAGATCTCCTCCTGGGCGATGCGCATGCCGTTGTCCACGTCGGCGAAGAGCGTGGGGCGTACGTACCAGCCCCGTTCGACGCCTTCGGGCATGCCGGCGCCGCCCACCAGGAGGCGGGCACCGGCGCGTCGGCCTTCGTCGATGTAGCCGCGGACCCGTTCCTGCTGGCGACGCGTGACCAGCGGGCCGATCTCCGTCTCGGGGTCGGACGGGTCGCCGACGACGAGGGACGTGACCATGGCGGCCAGCGCGTCGACGTACTCCTTGCGCCGTGCCGCGGGAACGAGGACGCGCGTCTGCGCCACGCAGGTCTGGCCGCTGTTCATGAGGCCGGCCAGCTTGATGCCTTCGGCGACGGCAGCCGGGTCGGCGTCGTCGAGAACGACGGCGGCCGACTTGCCGCCGAGTTCCAGGCTCACCCGGGTGAGCGACCTGCCGCACACTGCCGCGATCTCACGCCCCACGGCGGTCGATCCGGTGAAGGAGACCTTGTCCACGCCGGGGTGCGAGACGAGGTGGCGGCCGGTCTCCGCACCCGCGGGCAGGATGGAGACGACGCCTTCGGGGAGATCCAGTTCGGCCACGAGCTCAGCCAGCAGCAACGCGTCGAGAGGGGTCTCCGGCGACGGCTTGACCACGACGGGACAACCCGCGATCAGGGCGGGCGCGAGCTTTCCGACGAGCAGGAACTGCGGCATGTTCCACGGGACGATCGCGCCGACGACGCCGACGGGCTCCTTGCGGACCAGGATGTCCCCGCCGAAGCGGCCTGGACGGGACTGTTCCCAGGCGAATGCGGATCCGATGTCGGCAAAGGCGTCCAGGAGCAGCATCGGGAGGGTCGCCTGGGAGAACTTGGAGAAGCTGATCGGCGACCCCATCTCCGCCGTGATCAACCGAGCCATCTCGCGCCGGCGTTCCTTGTAGAGCCGGGCGAGCCGGCTGACCGCCGCGACACGTTCTTCCGGAGCCGTCCTCGGCCATGGCCCCTCGTCGAACGCCGCGCGTGCTCCCGCCACGGCCCGATCGACGTCGGCCCGTGCGGCGGCGGGGACGGTGGCGACCGGCCGCTCGGTGTGCGGGGAAATCACCTCGATGGTCTGATCAGTGCTCGGGTCCGTCCAGCGCCCGCCGATGAACAGTTGCTCGGGCTCGGTCATCTGTCCTCTTCTCAGTGGCCTGTCAGGTGTGCGACGACGGGTGCGAAGTTCGCCGCCTGCCTCTGCTGAACGGTGATGTAGTTCGCGCCGAACCGCTCGCGCCGCTCGTGGAGACGGTCGATCACGGCGTTCGTGTCACCGATGAGCACGTTGGGGTGGTCGAGAACGCCGTCCGGGGACATGCCCACAGTCCGCGCCACGCGTTCGGCGGCGGATGCCGCATCTGCGGTGATCCGGGCGAAGAACGGTGAGCTCTCGATCTCCAGCTCGCCGAGTCGCCCGCCCGCCGCCCTCCGGACGACGTCGTAGCGGTGGGCGGCCTCCTGCGCGGGTGTGCGGCCGGCGTCGTCGCGTTCTTCGAAGGGCACGTTCGCGATGCTCACGATGTCCGCCTCGCGCGCCGCCAGGGAGAGCACGCGTCCGCCGGATCCGCCGATCATGATCGGCGGCCGGGGACGCTGCACCGGCAGGGGCAGACCGGCGTGGTCGATCGCGGTGACGTGCTCGCCACGCAGTTCCAGCGGCGCGCCGCTCCACTGGGACTTGACGAGTGCGATCACCTCGCGCAGCTTGTCGACCCGCCTGCCGGGCAGCGCGAAGTTCAGTCCCATGGCGCGGTATTCGGGCTCGCTCCAGCCCGCGCCGATCCCGAACTCCAGCCTCCCGTCGGACAACAGGTCCAGCGTCGCGGCCTCCTTCGCCAGGACCGCTGGAACGTGGTAGTCGACGCAGAAGACCCGGCATCCCACGCGCAGTGTCTCCGTCCTGGCCGCCGCCATCGTCATGGCGGTCAGCGGCGCCAGGTCCTGCGGCGGCCAGCGCGCCACACGCTGGGCACGGCCGGGGCCGAGGTAGTGGTCGGCCAGGAAGAGCGTGCTGTATCCGAGGTCCTGGGCCGACCGTGCCGTGTCGTTCCACTCCTTCGCCGAGGTTGCGCCGGTCGCCTGGACGGCGAACCTAAATGGCTGCACACTTGTCACGCATCGAACGATAACTGTTGCACTTCCGTGCCGCCATGCCCCTGCACAGACGAACTGCGGGCGACGGCTGAGCCGTTGCCCCGGAGGCGCACGCACCGGCCGGGCCGCCGCGAGAGCGAAGGGAAGGCACGTGGTCAAGCGCGCACGTTTCGCCGAGTACCGGGACCGGTACCGCAATTACCGCTTCGAACTGAGCGAGGAGGGGATCCTGCTCATGCGGTGCCACACCGACGGCGGCAGCCTGGTGTGGGACTGGAAGGCACACGACGACATGGCGGACGCCTTCGCCGACGTGGCCGGCGACCGCGAGATCAAGGTGCTCATCCACACCGGCACCGGCGCGAACTACAACGCCGACTGGGGCCGCCTGCCCAACGGCGAACTGCCGGAGAAACCCTTGTACGACGCGATGCCCGGCGTCCGGGGCCTGCACAAGCTCGACGAGAAGGCCTGGTACAACCGCAACCTCATGTGGAACGTCCTCGACGTCGACGTCCCGATGATCAGCGTGGTCAACGGCCCGTGCAACATCCACTCGGAAGTCCCGCTGATGGGCGACGTGGTCCTGGCATCGCAGGACGCGTACTTCCAGGACGTGTCGCACTTTCCGCGCGGCCAGGTGCCCGGCGACGGACAGCATGTGATCTGGCCCTTCCTGGTAGGCCACAACAGAGCCCGGTACCTGCTGCTGACCGGCAAGAAGCTCTCCGCCCAGGAGGCGCTGGAGTGGGGCGCGGTCGCGGAGGTGCACCCCAAGGAAGCGGTACTGGACCGGGCCTGGGAGCTGGGCCGGGAACTCGCCAGGCGGCCGCACCTGGTCCTGCGCTACACCCGGCAGCTGTTCACCCAGAACCTCAAGCGCGCCTTCCTCGACGAGCTGGGCCACGGGCTCGGCCGTGAGACCTACGCCCAGCAGGAGTTCTTCCCGTTCGGTGGCGGCATGGAGCCGCTCGACCGGGCCTGGAACGAGAAGCCCTGGACCTGAAAACCCCATCTCATAGAGAACAGAAATCTGGCGTATGTGAACTCCATGTGTCTACTATCGCATCATGGTGAGGAGAGGACACAGGTCATGACGGAACTTCAGGAACGTCTAGCCACCGGCAAAGGCAAGTTCACTCCGCAGTACCCGGCCCTCGGAACCGGCCCGGTCTCGTACGAGGACTGCGTCTCGCCCGAGTTCTTCGAGGCGGAACGGGAGGCGGTCTTCCGGCGTTCATGGCTGTACGTCGGCCGCTCGGAGCAGCTCCGGCGGAAGGGCTCGTACTTCACCCGCGAGCTGCCGGGCAGGCTGGCGTCGATCGTGGTCAGCCGCGGCGTCGACGGCCAGGTGCACGCGTTCCACAACGTCTGCGCGCATCGAGGCAACAAGGTCGTCTGGCAGGAGCATCCCCAGGAGGAGAGTTCCGGGTTCTGCCGGCAGTTCCACTGCAAGTACCACGGCTGGCGCTACGGCCTCGACGGCCGGGTCTCGCACATCACGAACGAGCAGGAATTCTTCGACCTCGACAAGAAATCCCTGCGTATGCCGCCGGTGCACTGCGAGGAGTTCGCCGGTTTCGTGTTCGTGAACCTCGCCGAGGACCCGGTCCCGCTCCGCGGCTACCTGGGCGAACGCCTCCTCGAACTGGAGCAGTACCCGTTCGAGATGATGACGCAGCGCTACGGGTTCCGTTCCCGCATCCGCGGCAACTGGAAGCTCGCCGTGGACTCGGTGTGCGAGTGGTACCACCCGCCGTACGTCCACGCCAGGTTCATCGACAAGGACGTCGCCAAGGCCGAGAAGATGGTGCCGCCCGTGGACGCGTACCACTACGACCTCTTCACCCCGCACATGCTCACCTCGGTGCCCGGCCCGCCGCCGCTGCCGCCCCGGGAGCCCGGTACGGCGGGCCCCGCGTCGAGGGACCAGAAGTGGGTCTACCGCCTCTTCCGGGCCGGGCTCTTCGGGCCCGACGACGTGCCCGACCTCGGACCGCTGCCCGGGTTCCTCAACAAGGGCCAGATCCGTTCCTGGGGCAACGACCAGTTCTGGCTGTTCCCGAATCTCTCGGTGCAGATCTGGGCCCGCGGCTTCTACATCACGTACACCTACTGGCCCGAGAGCACCGACTCCCACATCTACGACATCGACCTGTACTTCGTGCCGCCCCGCAACGCTCAGGAGCGGCTGGCTCAGGAACTCGTCGTGGACAGCACCATCGAGTTCGCCATGCAGGACGTGAACACGATCGAGGCCACGCATTCGGGGCTGACGAGCCGCGCCAACCGGGAGTTCCACCTCAGCGACCAGGAACTGCTCATCCGGCACTTCCACCAGACCGTTCGCGACACCGTCGCCGCTCACCAGGACGGCGCCGAGAAGGGCGAAGGCCGATGACCACGACACCGTCGCTCCCCGAGGGCTTCGCCGAACTGGAGCCGTACGTCGAGGACTGGGCACGGGCGACCCGGCAGGAACGCTACGAGATGCGCCTGTCCAAGACGATGGAGGAACTCGACGCGTTCTACGACGCGATCGCTCCGCGCGCGGAGGAAGCGATCACCCACCTCAACGGCCTGGGCCTCGACAACCTGCCGGACACGGAACTGCGCCTGCTGCGGCTGCTCTACTCGATGGTCCTCGTCTCGTACGCGGTGAACGTCTTCGAGCAGCCGCGCATCCCGGACTCGGGCGCCGCGTTCTTCGGCACACTCGTCGAACCGGCAGTCTGAGGAGGCGGAGATGCACCTCACCACAGACGGCCGACGGGTGGCCGTCGTCACCGGCGGTGGGTCGGGGATGGGCCGGGCGATAGTCCACCGGCTCGCCGCGGACGGGTTCGCGGTCGCCGTCATGGACCTCGACGCGGCGGCCGCCGCGAAGGTCGCCGTGGAGGCACGGGAGAAGGGCGGGGAGGCGCTGGACGTGGGCGGCGTCGACGTCTCGGACCGGGCCCAGGTGCGCGAGGGGGTGCGGCGGGTCCGGGAGTCCCTCGGCCCTGTGCTCGTCCTCGTGAACAACGCCGGCATCACCGGTTTCCGGGAGTTCTCCGCCATCACGGACGAGAAGTGGGACCGCATGATGGCGGTCAACCTGGCCGGCCCCTTCTACGTCACGCAGACCGTACTGCCCGACATGATCGAGGCCGGGTGGGGGCGGATCGTGAACATCTCCTCCTCCAGCGCGCAGGGCGGCCAGCCGTTCATGGTGCACTACGTCACCTCGAAGGCCGGACTCATCGGCTTCACCAAGGCGCTGGCCCTCGAGGTCGCCCCCAAGGGCGTCACGGTCAACACGATCCCGCCGGGGTTCATCGACACACCCATGCTGAGGGAGTCCGAAAGGCGCGGCATGCTCGGGGGGACGGTCGACCACCATGCCGGCCTGACACCGGTGCGCCGGCCCGGCCGACCGGAGGACGTGGCCGCGGCCTGTGCCTTCCTCGTCTCCGACGAGGCCGGCTACATCACCGGCCAGATCATCGGCGTCAACGGAGGACGCAACACCTGATGGCGGACCGCATACCAGTACGCTCGCGCTGATGAATCCCCAGACAACACTGGTCGACGTCGATCTGCCGCGGGCTCAGATCGGCGCCAACCCCCAGCACCTGATCCTCGGGCTGTTCACCGACTACTGGTTCCGCGCCGTGGATTCCCTGCCCTCGGCCGCTCTGGTCACGTTGCTGGGGGACTTCGGCATCACGCCCGTGAGCGCACGGGCGGCGATCGGCCGGCTGGCCCGTCGTGGTGTGCTGGACGTGGACAAGCGAGGACGCCGGACGTATTACCGGATGACGCCGGGTACGGCGCGCACTCTGGAGCAGACGCAACGCCGCATCACGGAGTTCGGCAGCGCCGACCGGCCCTGGGACGGCCTGTGGACCACGGTGGCGTTCTCCGTTCCCGATGAGCAGCGGGATCTGCGGCATGTCATCCGCCGCCGCCTGCGCTTCCTCGGGTACGCCGCCGTGTACGACGGCGTGTGGATGTCACCGCATGCCGACGCCGGGCAGACGGTCGAGCTTCTGGAGAGCGTCGGCGTACGCAGCGCCACGGTGCTGCGCTCCACCCTCGTCCACGCACAGGGCGACGGAGACCCGTTGGCCGCCTGGGACCTTGACGCCGTTCGAGCCGGGTACGCCGAGTTCATCACGGAGTACACACCACTGCTGGACCGGGTGACCGGGGGGCGGGTGGGTTCGGCGGAGGCGCTGGTCGCGCGCACCACGGTCAAGGACGTCTGGCGCGAGATGGTCGGCGCCGACCCCGAGCTTCCCGCGAACCTGCTGCCCGAGGGATGGCCCGGCCACCGGGCTCGCGCCATGTTCGTCCAGATCTACGACATCCTCGGGCCGCTCGCCGAGGTTCGTGTCCGCCAACTGGTCGGCGAGCACGATCCCGCGCTCGCCGCCGTGGTCGGCCACCGCACCACGACCCACACTCCGTCATAAGGCGCCTGCGGCTTTTTAACGTTTCAACCCACTGCCTCTTACCACACTGTCGGCCATATCTACCGATCCATCTGCTATGGCTCCAACCATGGACATGACTCACGTCCGTCGATACTTTCTTCGCTCATTCGGGGCTTTGAATCGATACAAGCTCATGTAGCCGAAGGGACAGCGTCATGAGTGACGGAGTCGACGGTGCAACAGGCGGAAGCGTGCGGCGCAGGACGGTACTGGCCACCGCACTGGGCACCGTGCCGGTGGTCGCGGCAGGCGTGATCGGCCCGGCCGGCCCTGCGGTGGGCACCACCCGAAGCAGCACGGCGACGGAAACGGAAATAGCGGCGCTGACGGTCGAGCACCGCACCGAACCCCTCGGTGTGGACGCGGCCCGTCCGAGGTTCGGCTGGCGAATGTCCTCCGCCACCCGTGGACGGCGTCAGAGCGCCTACCGAGTTCTGGTCGCGAGCTCCGCCGGTCGGCTGCGCGCCGGCCGGGCAGACGTGTGGGACAGCGGCCGCGTCGCCTCCGCGGACTCGGTGGCCGTGCGTTACGCGGGCCGCGCCCTGAAGCCCTCCACCCGCTACCACTGGACCGTCCGCGTCTGGGACGAGGACGGCCGTGCCGTTCCCGACGCCCCGGCCGCCTTCTTCGAGACCGGCCTGCTGAGCACCGACGGCACGACCAACTGGGACGGCGCCCGATGGATCGCGATGTCGGGCAAGAAGGCGAATTCGGCCGGGGCCCCGCTGCTGCGCCGCGAGACCCGTCTTCGGGGCGCGGTCCGCGAGGCCCGGCTGTACGTGTCGGCGCTCGGCGTGTACGAGGCCCACGTCAACGGCCACCGGGTCACCGTGCCGCACGGCACCGGCACCACCCGTGAACTCCTCACCCCCGGCTGGACGAACTACGACACCACTGTCAGCTACTTCACCTATGACGTCACGGATCTGGTCTCCGGACGGAAGCGGCTGGCGCTCGCGGCGGTGCTGGGCAACGGCTGGTACAACGGCCGCGTCTCGCAGGACAGCGTCTACTACTCCGCCGACGGCAACCCGCTCGCGCTGAAGGCCAAACTGCTGCTGCGCTATGCCGACGGGTCGACGCAGAGCGTGGTGACCGGGCCCGGTGCCGGCTGGAAGGCGACCGACACCGGCCCCCACCGCGCCGACGACATCTACGACGGCCAGACCTACGACGCCCGCAAGGAGCTGCCCGGCTGGACGGCGGCCGGCTATGACGACTCCTCCTGGGCGGACGTCGCGGAGCACGGCTACTCGGCCCGCTTCCCGGACGCCCGGCTGGTCGCCTACCCGGGGGACAGCGCCCGGCTGACCCCTCGGTGGGACCGCACCCCGCGCTCGCTCACCGTCTGCACCGGCGTCGCGGGCGAGGGCTCCAGCGCCAATGGCAAGGGCCACGTCGTCGTCGATGAAGGTCGCACGGTGACCGATCCCGCCTGGGCCGCCACCGCGTCCGTGACCCTCGCCGAAGGGGACACGGCGGTCTTCGACCTCGGCCAGAACATGGTCGGCGTGCCCCGCTACACCGTGCGCGGCCCCGTCGGCGCCCAGGTCACCCTCCGCTTCGGCGAGATGCTCAACGACGCGAGCCAGAGCGCCGACGGCCCCGCGGGTTCCGTCTACCGCGCGAACCTGCGCACCGCCGAGGCGACCAGCACGTACATCCTCAGGGGCGATCCGCACGGCGAGACCCACGAGGACTCGCTCACCTTCTACGGCTTCCGGTACGCCTCCGTGACCGTCACCGGCGGGCCGGTCACCGTCACCTCGCTCACCGGCTGCGTCGCCACCTCCGCGCTGCGCGAGGTCGGCACCGTCACCACCGACGACGACCAGGTCAACCAGTTGATCAGCAACGTCCACTGGGGTCAGCGCGGCAACTACCTGTGGATACCGACCGACTGCCCGCAGCGCGACGAGCGCCTCGGCTGGACCGGCGACACCCAGGTGTTCTGCGCCACCGGCCTGTACAACGTGGACGCCGTCACCTTCCTCAGCCACTTCGAGGACCTCCTCGTCGAGTCGCAGCGGACATACGGCATCGACGGCGCCCAGTTCCCCGCGGTCGCCCCCGGGAACCGGGCCTTCACCGTCGCTCCGGTGAGCGGCTGGGCCGACTGCGGGATCATCGTGCCCTGGACCGTGTGGCAGATGAGCGGAGACCGGACCGTCATAGACCGCAACTGGGAGGCGATGAACCGCTACCTCGACTGGATCGTGAAAAGGAGCGGGACGACCTACGCGGGCCAGGGCTCCCTGTTCGCCGACTGGCTGGCCCCCCAGGGCACCGGCACCCAGTTCATGAGCGACGTCTACTACGCCTACAGCACCCGGCTCATGGCCCACATGGCGCGGGCGACAGGCCGGGCCGCGGAGGCGGACGCGTACGACAAGCTCCTCGGCGACATCAAGCGCGCGTTCAAGGCCAGGTACCTCAGCGTCCGGGGGGACAGCATCACCGTGCGCTCCAGCCTGGGCGGCACGCCGCCCACCGGCACGGAACCCGAGGACGACAGCCAGACCGCGCTGCTGTGGGTGCTCAAGCTCGACCTGTACGACACCGAGGCCCAGCGCCGCCGACTGGTCTCCCTGCTCGCCGACAACATCGGCAACGACGCCGCGTACAAGGCGGCCCATCCCACCAGCGCCCGTGTCCAGTACGCCGCGGACACTCTCTCCGTCGGCTTCCTCGGTGTGAACGTCCTCGCCCCCGTCCTCACCGACGAGGGCCGCGCCGACCTCGCGTACACACTGCTCCACCAGAACGCCCTGCCGTCCTGGCTGTTCTCCGTCGACAACGGAGCCACCACCCTGTGGGAGTGGTGGAACTCGTACTCGAAGCAGGACGGTTTCGGCCCGGTGGTGATGAACTCCTTCAACCACTACGCCTACGGGTCGATCATGGAGTGGATGTACGAGGGGATGGCGGGCATCGCCAGGGACCCGGACAACCCCGGCTTCCGTCACTTCTTCCTGCGCCCGCACGTCGATCCGACGGGGAGGATCACCCACGTGTCCGGCTCGCACGTGTCTCCGTACGGCGAGATCGTCAGCGAGTGGACGGCGAAGGGCCGCGCCCTGACGTACCGGGCCCACGTCCCCGCCAACAGCACGGCGACGCTGCGCATCCCCGCCACCGACCCGGCCGCCGTCCGGGCGGGCAGGACACCCCTGTCCCGCGTCGAGGGCGTCGAGTACCTGGGCTTCTCGGACGGCACGGCGTCCTACCGGCTGCCGTCCGGCCGTTATGAGGCCACCTCCGCCCTGGCCTGAGGGGGCTGTGGGGCGACGGCCTACCGAGGGGCCATACGGATGGCGCCGTCGAGGCGGATGGTCTCGCCGTTGAGCATGGGGTTGGCGACGACATGGGCGGCCAGCGCCGCGTACTCGCCCGGGTCGCCCAGGCGTGCGGGGTGCGGGACCTGCGCTCCCAGCGAGGCGACCGCCTCCTTGGGGAGGGTGTCGAACAGCGGGGTGTGGAACAGCCCTGGCGCGATGGTCACCACGCGGATGGCGAGGCTCGCCAGGTCACGGGCGACCGGGAGGGTCATGCCGACGATCCCGCCCTTGGAGGCGGAGTAGGAGGCCTGGCCGATCTGGCCGTCGAAGGCGGCGACGGACGCGGTGTTGATGATGACACCGCGCTCCTCGCCGTGGGGTTCGGTCCGTGCCATCCGCTCGGCGGCGAGGCGGATGACGTTGAACGTACCGATCAGATTGACCTGGACGACCTTGGTGAACGTATCGAGCGGGTGCGCGCCCGCCCTGCCCACCGTCTTGGCCGCAGGACCTATCCCCGCGCAGTTCACGGCGACCCGGAGGGTCCCGAGCGACTGGGCGAGGTCGAGGGCGGCCGACACGTCCGCCTCGCTGGTGACGTCGGCCGGGGCGAAGGCCACCTGGTCGCCGAGTTCCTCCGCGACGGCCTTGCCCTTGGAGGCCGGCAGGTCGACGATGACGACCGCGGCCCCCGACTCGACGAACTTCCGCACGGTCGCCAGCCCGAGGCCGGAGGCCCCTCCGGTGACGAGGGCGACGCTGCCTGCGATGTCCACGTGTTCTCCTGGATCTCGTTGGTGGGGGACGTCAGATGCGTTCGATGATCGTGGCGTTGGCCATGCCGCCGCCCTCGCACATCGTCTGCAGGCCGTAGCGCCCGCCGGTGGCCCGCAGGTGGTGCACCAGCGTGGTGAGCAGACGGGTGCCGGACGCGCCGAGTGCGTGGCCGAGTGCGATGGCGCCACCGCGGGGGTTGAGCCGCTCGGGGTCCGCACCCAGTTCCCGCTCCCAGAGCAGCGGGACGGGTGCGAAGGCCTCGTTGACCTCGTACGCGTCGATGTCCTCGATCGTCAGGCCCGCGCGGGTCAGCACTCGCCGACTGGCCGGGACGACACCGGTGAGCATCAGCAGTGGGTCACTGCCCGTGACGGCGAAGGCATGGAAGCGGGCCAGCGGTCGCAGGCCGAGCGCCACGGCCCTGTCCTCACTCATGATCAGGACGGCCGACGCCCCGTCGGTGAGCGGCGAGGAGTTCCCCGGCGTGATGCGCCAGTCCTCGATCTCCGGGAAGCGCCGGGAGATCTCCTCATCCGCGAAGGAGGGCCTCAGTCCGGCCAGCCCCGCCGCATCCGTCCCCGGCCGGACTGTCTCGTCCCTGGTGAGGACACCCCCGTCGGGGCCCACGACCGGGGCGAGCTCCTGGCGGAAGGCCCCGCGGTCCATGGCCGCCGCCGCTCGCGCATGCGACTGAGCGGCATACGCGTCCAAGGTGTCGCGGTCGAACTTCCAGCGGGCGGCGATGAGTTCGGCCGCGACACCCTGGTTGACCAACCCGCCGGGATAGCGCGCGCCGACCCCCGGGCCGAAGGGATCGCGGCCCTGGGCGGGCGAGCCCATCGGCACCCGGCTCATGGACTCCACCCCGCACGCGATCACCACGTCGTACGCGCCGGCGATCACACCCTGCGCGGCGAAACTCGCGGCCTGCTGGCTCGAACCGCACTGGCGGTCGACGGTCGTCGCCGGGACCGACTCGGGAAAACCCGCACCGAGAACGGCGCTGCGCGCGATGTTCATCGCCT
The DNA here is from genome assembly GCF_044747345.1 of Streptomyces sp. NPDC090088. NCBI lineage: Bacteria > Bacillati > Actinomycetota > Actinomycetes > Kitasatosporales > Streptomycetaceae > Streptomyces > Streptomyces sp. NPDC090088. The sequence continues at coordinate 572,102 of NZ_JBIVDZ010000004.1, forward strand.
GCTCGCCCGCCTGTCCGACACAGCCGGCGATCACGTCGTCGACCTGGTCGGGGTCGAGGTCATTGCGCGCGACCAGCGTCCGGAGCACACCCGACAGCAGTTCGGCCGGATGGATCCCGGACAGCTGCCCGCCCGGCTTGCCCCTGCCGGACGGGGTGCGCACCGCGTCCACGATGACGGCGTTGATCATGAGCCTGCCCCTCTGCTCTGCTCCGCGGCCACAACTCTATCGATCGATAGATATTGCACTATAGGAGCGACGAGCACCCCCATCAAGAGTCCTTGACGCGATGTCGGCCAGGGCCCTAGGGTCCGATCTATCGATCGATAGATTTCATGGAGCCGCCATGAACGAAACAAACTGCCGCCCCGAGTAGCGTTCTCACCGCGGAGTGCGGAACCTGGCAGCCCTTGAGCGCCACGCGCCACAGACGCGCGGACGGTATCGCCGCTCACGAGCCACCGCGCCGTTCCCACCTCGCCCGGAAGGGGCAAAGTCGGCCAACCATGCCGTCGGCTCTCGCCGCGGACTCCCCCTGGAGATGACAGTGTCGTCACATGCCGGTCCAGCGGTCCCTGAGGCCGCTCCACCCCGTCGTTCGGCCCGCGCGTCCTTCGCCGCGGCGATCGCGACCTCGCTCGAGTGGTACGACTTCTTCATCTACTCCACCGCCGCCGCGCTGGTCTTCAACACCACCTTCTTCGCCACCGACGACGCCGTCGTCTCGGCCCTCAGTTCGTTCGCCACCGTGGCGGTGGGCTTCGTCGCCCGGCCCGTCGGCGGCGCCGTCGCGGGCGCGCTCGGGGACCGGCACGGACGCAAGCCCGTGCTGGTCGGCGCCATCAGCCTCATGGCGGTGGCCACCTCGCTGATCGGCTGCGTACCGAACACCGAGGCAGTGTGGCTGGCGCCGGCGCTGCTGGTGATACTGCGCCTGTGCCAGGGGCTGGCCGTCGGCGCGCAGTGGAGCAGCGCGGTCCTGGTCGCGACGGAGAACGCGCCCGCGCACCTGCGCGGGTTCTACGGAAGCTTCGCCCAACTCGGCGTCCCGATCGGGGCGGTACTCGGCAACGCGGTGTTCCTGATCGCCACCGCGGCGTCCTCGGCGGAGGCCTTCTCCTCCTGGGTGTGGAGGATCCCCTTCTGGATCAGTCTGGTCATGCTGCCGATCGCCTTCGCCATCCACCGATTCCTGGCGGAGACCCCGGAGTTCGAGGCGGCCGCGGCGAGGGCCGCCGCACGACCCAAGGCCGAGGTCCGGCGCTCCGTGTTCGTCGAGGCCGTCCGGCGCAACCCGGGCGCGATCCTGACCGCGGCGGGCGCGAACACCGCGGGTGTGGTGCTCTTCCAGGTGACGGTCGCCGGCTCGGTGCAGTTCGTGACGACGTATCTCGGGATGGGCCGCACCTCGGCCCTCACCTGGGTGCTGGTGGCGTGCGCTCTCATGATGCCGTTGGTGCCGCTCTTCGGCTGGCTGTCGGACCGCTTCGGCCGCAGGCTGATCTTCGGGCTGGGAGCCGCCGCGATGATGGTCTGGGGAGTACCGATGTGGTTGCTGATTCCCGCGTCCGGGCCCGACCGGATCTGGCCGTTCGCCCTGGCCGTCATAGGCGCCGCCGTCGCCATGTCTCTACAGACCGGCACTCAGGGCACGCTCATCGCCGAGCTCTTCCCGCCGGAGGTGCGTTCCTCGGGCGCCTCGCTCGGTTATCAGACAGCAGGGATCGTCGGGGGCTTCGGACCGTTCGTCACCGTCGCGTTGATCGACGGTGACTCGGCGAACGCCTGGCGGGTCGGCGCGCTCGTGGCCGTCCTGGCCATGGCCTCCCTGGTCTGTCTGCAGCTGATCATCCGTCGCCGCTACCACTCGACCTCCGAACATGTCGCCTCCGACGAGACCGACGTCGTCACGGCCAGCTGACCTGGAGCATCTCGTGCACACCACGCCCTCCCCCGGCGCCCCCTTTCCCGACTCGGTGGCGCGCACCGATCCCGCGCGTCCGGCATTCGTCATGGCCGAGACCGGACACATGGTGACCTACGGCGAACTGGTCGACTCGTCCCGGGCCGTCGCCGCCCTGCTGTGGTCCCGCGGGCTCCGGCACGGTGACTGTGTCGCCATCCTGATGGAGAACACCGCCGACTACCTACCGGTGGCATGGGCGGCGCAACGGCGCGGGCTGCGTTACGTCGGCCTGCCCGTCCGGCTGGAGCCCGCGGAGGCTGCCTACATCCTGCGCGACTCCCAGGCCCGTGCCCTCGTCACCAGCCCCGCCCACGTCGACCGGGCCGCCGCCGCGCTGCTGGAGGCGCCCGGGGTCGAACTGCGATTCAGCACCGGGCCCGCGGCCCAGGGCTTCGAGGAGCTGGCCGAGGCCGCGTCCGCTGCCCTTCCTGTCGTGCCCGAGGAGCGGGAAGGCGTCGACCTGCTCTATTCCTCGGGTACGACCGGCCGGCCGAAGGGCGTCGCGGCGAACCTGCCGTTGGCCCCGCTGGGCACCCCGCCCGGCGTCGCCACCCTGCTGCACGAGCGCTGGGGCCTCGACGAGAAGGCGACGTACCTTTCACCTGCGCCGCTGTACCACGCCGCGCCGTTGCGCTTCTGCATGACGGTGCACCGTTACGGCGGCACTGTCGTGATCATGGAGCGCTTCGGCGCCGAGGCCGCGCTGGAGCTCATCGAACGCCATCGCGTGACCCACACCCAGATGGTTCCGACGATGCTCACCCGAATGCTCAAGCTGCCCGCGGAAGCACGCGCGCGACGTGACCTGTCGTCCCTTCGTGTGCTCGTGCACGCGGCGGCCCCGTGCCCGCCCGAGGCCAAGCGGGCCCTGATCGCCTGGCTCGGACCGATCGTGCACGAGTACTACTCGTCCACCGAGAACTACCTGTTCACCGCGATCGACTCCCAGGAGTGGCTCGCGCACCCGGGCTCGGTCGGACGGCCACTGCTCGGGCGGCCTCACATCCTCGACGAGGTCGGCGGGGAACTGCCCGTGGGCGAGATCGGAACGGTCTGGTCCGAGGGCGGCCTGCCCTTCGAGTACCTGAACGACCCGGCCAAGACCGCGGAGTCACGCAACGACCGTGGCTGGACCACGGTCGGCGACCTCGGCCACCTCGACGCCGACGGCTATCTCTACCTCGCCGACCGCCGCGTCGACCTCGTTCTCTCCGGGGGCGTGAACATCTACCCGCAGGAGGCCGAGAACGTCCTGGTCGCGCACGCGGACGTGGCCGACGCCGCGGTCTTCGGCATTCCGCACGACGAGCTGGGCGAGGTCGTGCACGCCGTGGTCCAGCTCCGCCCGGACCTGGCCCCGAGTCCGGAGATGGCCGAGCAGCTCATCGACTGGTGCCGTCGGCATCTCTCGGCCTACAAGTGCCCACGCGGCCTCGACTTCGCCGACGAGCTGCCACGTTCACCCACCGGCAAGCTGTTCAAGCGCGAACTCAGGGAGCAGTACCGGTGAGCGCGGAGCCGAGCCGCCCCGAGGCCGGCACCAGGGTGGTCTTGGAACGGCACGGCCACGTCCTTGTCATCCGGATGCAGCGCACGGCCAAGCGCAACGCCGTCGACGCAGGCATGACGGCCTCGCTGGATGCCGCGCTGAACGAACTCGACGACGATCCGGATCTTCGGTGCGGGATCCTCACCGGCGGTGGCCAGGTGTTCTCCGCCGGAACCGATCTCGCGGTGGGCGCCGGAGACCCGACGCCCCGCGGCGGACCCTACGGAGTCGTCCGCAGGCAGCGCGCCACCCCTTTGATCGCCGCGGTCGAGGGCGTCGCCCTCGGTGGCGGCTTCGAGCTGGTCCTGGCCTGTGACATGGTCGTTGCGGGCCGGTCGGCCCAGTTCGGTCTGCCCGAGGTGTCCCGGGGCGTGGTGCCCACCTGTGGGGCGCTGTTCCGGGCCTGGCGGCCGCTGCCCCTGACCGTGGCCAAGCAGATGCTGCTGACCGGCAGGCCCCTGCCCGCCCCTCGGGCCTACGAGCTCGGGCTGGTCAACGACCTGGTGGACGACGGCGAGGCGGAGGCTGCCGCCATGGCACTGGCCGACCAGGTCTGTGCGAACTCCCCGCTGTCGGTGAGCGCGACCCTCGCCGCGGTGGACCGGGTCGCCGCCGAGGCGGACGAGCTGGGGTGGGAGGTGACCCGGCATGCGATCGAATCCGTCCTCGGCTCCGAGGACCAGGGCGAGGGCGTCGCCGCCTTCCTGGAGAAGCGGACACCCCGCTGGCGCGGCCGCTGACACCCAGCGGCTTTCCAGGTGCCCCTCCCCCGCGTCCGGCCCCCGGACCGGAACCCCCACCCCGGGACCGGGCCCTGAACCGGACCATCGACATCGGAGGTACTCGTGCGACGCGTCGTCTGCCTGGAGTTCGGCGATCCGTCGGCTCTGCGGATCCTGGAGGAGCCGACACCGCGGCCGCGGCCCGGCGAGGTCCTCGTCGAGCTGACGGCCGTCGGTGTCAGCTTCGTCGACGGGCTCCTCGTGCGCGGCGCCTACCAGGTCCGGCCGCCGCTGCCGTTCACTCCGGGCAGCTGCGTGGCGGGCCGCGTGGTCGCGGCCGGCGAGGGCGTCGCGAGCCCGCCCCTCGGTACCGCGGTGGCGACGGTGCTCGCCGACTTCGGCGGCTACGCCTCACATGTCACCGTTCCCGCCGACGCGGTCGTCCCGTTGCCCGCCGACGTCACCCCCGACATCGCCGCGGCGGCCATGGAGAGTTATCTGACCCTGGTGTTCGCCACCACCCATCGCCTCACGATCGGGCCCGGCGAGCACGTCGTCGTCCTCGGCGCCGGCGGAGGCATCGGCCAAGCCGCGATCGATGTGGCGCGCAGCCTCGGTGCCCGCGTCGTCGCGGTGGCCTCCACGGAGGACAAGCGTGCCGCGGCCAAAGCGGCCGGAGCCGAAGTGACGCTCGGCTACGACAACCTCAAGGACGGCATCCGTGCCGCCACCGGCGGCGGCGCGGACGTCGTCATCGACCCGGTCGGGGGGCCTGCGGCCGAAAGCGCCCTGCGGGCGCTGACGACCGGCGGGCGCTTCTGCGTCCTCGGATTCGCCTCGGGCGACATTCCCCGGTTGCCGGCGAACATCGTGTTGCTGCGCAACCGCTCGGTCGTCGGCGTCGACTGGGGCGACTGGTCGCGCGAAGTCGGCGGACCACGCGGCAACGCGGCCCTCCTCGCCGACGTCCTCGCCCGGATCGGGCGTGGCGAGTTGCACCCGGCGCGGCCCTCGACCGCGTCGCTGACCGACACCGGCCGGGTGCTGCAGTTGTTCGGCGAACGCCGGGCCGTAGGCAAGTACGTCCTGCATCCATGACCCCGGAAAGGCGCCGCATGAGCACCGCGGAGATCCTCGGCAGTTCCGCAGCGAGCGGACCCGCCGGGGCCGACGACTTCGAGGGACTGCTGCGACGGCGCTGGAGCTGTCGCGCCTACCTGCCGGACCAGGTCCCGGACCACGTCATCGCCAGGATGTTCGGCATGGCACAGCGCACCGCGTCCTGGTGCAACACCCAGCCCTGGCACGTCCACCTGACCAAGGGCGAAGCGACCCGGCGCCTGGCACGGAGCCTGACCGAGCACGCGCGCACCCGGCAGCAGGTGTCCGATCTCGAGGCACCCGCCCGGTACCGGGGGGTCTACCGGGATCGCCGCCGGGAGGCGGGACACGCGCTGTACGCCAGCCTCGGGATCGAGAAGACCGATCTGGCCGCGCGAGAGGCGCAGTTGCTGAAGAACTTCGAGTTCTTCGGCGCCCCGCACGTCGCGATCATCACCGGCGACCGGGACCAGGGCGTGTACGGAGCCATCGACTGCGGTGGCTACGTCGCGAACCTGCTCAACGCCGGCACCTCACTCGGCATCGCGACCGTCCCGCAGGCCGCGATCGCCATGCACTCCGACCACGTCCGTACCCACCTCCGGATCCCGGAGGACCAACTGATCGTCTGCGCGGTCGCGTTCGGCTATCCCGACACCGCCCATCCGGCCAACCGCTTCCGCACCACCCGCGCCGACCTCGCCGAGACGGTCGTCGTGATCGACGAGTGACCATCGGGCCGCCGCACCCACACCCCCCCTCCGGCCTCATCACAGGAACGAGCAGAACTGATGAAGCGCACAGTCTTCAACGAGGACCACGAGGCCTTCCGCGTCGTGATCCGGGACTTCATCGCCGACGAGGTCGTGCCCCACTACGCGGCCTGGGAGGAGGCCGGTCTCCCCTCGCGTGACCTGTTCCGCAAACTGGGCGCCCTCGGCGTGACGGGGTTCGGCATCCCGGAGGAGTACGGCGGCCCCGGCGACCCCGGGTACAAGTACCAGGTCGTGCTCAACGAGGAGTGCGCCTACGCGGGCGTGATGCTCGGACACCACACGCTCAGCACCGGCATCGTCCTGCCCTACCTGCTCGACCTGGCCGACGACGAGCAGAAGAAGCGCTGGCTGCCCGGCGTCGCCACCGGCGACATCATGCTGTGCATCGCGATGACCGAACCAGGCACCGGATCCGACCTCGTCGGCGTCCGCACCACGGCCACCCTCTCCGAGGACGGCACCCACTACATCGTGAACGGGTCCAAGACCTTCATCACCGGCGCCCGCAACTCCGAGCTGTGTGTGGTCGTCGCCCGCACCTCCCCGGCCGCCCCGGACCACCGCCGGGCCGGCCTGAGCCTGCTGGTCGTCCCCACCGACAGCGAGGGCTTCACCTTCGGCCGCACGTTGGAGAAGATCGGCCTGCGCTCGTCCGACACGAACGAGCTGTCCTTCGTCGACGTCAAGGTGCCGGTGGAGAACCTGCTGGGCGAGGAGGGCCGCGGCTTCGAGTACCTGGGCCGGAACCTGGTGCGCGAACGCCTGGCCATCGGTGCCGAGGCGATCTCCCGCGCCCGCGCCGCGATCGTGTTCGCCCAGAACTACGTGCGCGAACGTCGGGTCTTCGGCAAGCCGGTCGCCCACTTCCAGAACACCAAGTTCGTGCTGGCCGAGTGCGAGACCGAGGTGGCCGCCGCCGAGGCACTGTGCGACCGGGCGCTCGACCTGGAGGAGGCCGGCCAGCTCACCGCCGCCGACGCCGCCCGGATCAAGCTGTTCGGTACCGAGGTCGCCGGCCGGGTCATCGACAAATGCCTCCAGCTGCACGGCGGTTACGGTTACGTCCTGGAGTACCCGATCGCCCGCATGTACGCCGACACGCGCGTCAACCGGATCTACGGCGGCACCAGCGAAGTGATGAAGTCGATCATCGCCAAGGACATGGGGCTGTAGCGGCGGAAACCCGTCCAAAGACTGCTACTCACAGCCTCTGGCCTCCTCGCAGTCCGGCGCCGGGACGCTCGACGACGTCGGCTCGTGGCTTCTCACCGCGGGCGTCACCAGCACCCGCAGTGACACGAGCGCCACGCACGACAGCCCGCCCAACACGACGCCGAGCGCCAGGACCCGGTCAGGGCCGGTACCGGACAGCGGGGAAACGAGCGAGGCGAAGCCGAAGTTGACGAAGCCGAGCACAGACGCCGCGGTGCCGGCCTGCTGGGCATGCCGCTGAAGGGCGACGACCTGGACCGTCGGCATACAGGCGCCCGCCGCGAGCAGGAAGAGGAACAGGGCGACGGTGAAACCGACGACGCCGAGCGCCAACAGGCTTGTCAGCCCCGTCCCAGCGGCGGCCGTCAGCGCTGCGCCCAGAGCCCAGCGCAGTACCCGCTGCGGCGAGAACCGCGTCAGCGCCCTGGCCGCCACCTGGGACCCCACGGCGAACGCCGACGCGTTGACGGCGAACAGCAGGGCATAGGCGTCGGCACCCAGTCCGTAGGTGGTCTGGAAGGCGAACGAGGAGGTCGACAAGTAGGCGAACACACCACCCACCATCGTCGCGCCGATGACCGACGCCCCCGTCAGTCCCCTGTCCGTCAACACCGCCCTGTAGCGGTGCTTCACCGAGCTCCGGTCCCTCGGGCCGGAGCCACCGCCGGTCAAAGTCTCGGGCAGGACGGCAAAACACAGCACCACCGCGACGAGGCCGTACCCGGCCAGGGCGGCGAACACCCCGCGCCAGCCCGCGGCCCACAGCAGCAGCGACCCCAGCAGCGGAGCCACGACCGGGGCCAGGCCACTCAGCAGCGCGAGCCGGGCCAGAACCCTGACCAGACGTCGGCCCTCGAAGGCGTCACGGGCGACGGCGGTGGCCACGACGGAGACACCTGCGGCGCCGAGTCCCTGCAGAAACCGCCACACCAGCAGCCACTCGGCGCTGCCGACCAGAGCGATGGCCGCGCTGGCGGCAACGTGGATGCCCGTGGCGGACATCAACGGCCAACGACGCCCGACAGCGTCGCTGAGCGGCCCGAAGAGCAGTTGCCCGGCCGCGACTCCCAGGAGCGTGGCCGACAGCGACCACTGGATCTGAGCGGCGCTGGCTCCCAGGTCCGCGGCCATGCGTGGAAAGGCCGGCAGGTAGAGGTCCGTGGTCAACGGGCCCAGCACCGCCAGCAGTGACAGCGTCACCACCACTCCGGCCGGTGCCCGAGAACCCGCTGTCCGGTCAGCACTCATACATGTCCCAGCCCCGGACACCGGGACGAGCACCGCTCACGTGCCCGCCGCCCCGTGGTAGCCGAAGTCGGCAAAGCGGACCGTGCCCTCCTCGGCGAACATTCCGATCACGCGGCCGGTGAAGGGGACCGCGGTCTCGACCGACCAGACCCGCCCGTCGAATTCGGTGACGCGTTTCTCGACGCCGGTTGCGTCGACGACGCTCAGCCGGATCAGGTCACCGGACGGCAGCCACTGAGGATCGCAGGACGCCGGAGCGAGCGTGGTGATGCGCAGGACGACCTCGTCGTCGGGCACCTCGGTGCTCCAGGAGTTGAGGAGGGTCGGCATCGACGCCCTGGCCGTGACACGGGTGCCGCGTCCCGTCGGTGACCGCTCGGCGACCACGCCGATGGTGAAGTTCTCGTCGAGACGGATCCCCAGACCGCCCCTGCCGTCGGCCGGGTCGACCCGGGCGCTCACCGTACTGGTCACGTGCCTCTGCCGACGGCCCACGAAGTCGGGGCGGAAGGAGTCGATGCCACCGGAGTCTGCGTGCAGGGTGAGGTAGCCGGGACGCTCGTCGAGGGACGCGACCGACTCGGGGGTACGGCCCACCGCGAGCCAGCCCGGGTCGGCCAGGGCGGTCGTGTCCGTGAACTCGAAGTATTCCTCGGCGGATTCCGACCGGGGGTTGTACGGCACCGGAGCCGCGTACGGCCAGCCGTCGGCCCAGTCGACAGCGGTCACGTACGTTTCCCGCCCGAGGGGCGAGGTCCGGCCGGCCGTGCGGGTGCCCAGAAGGATCAGGAGGTCCCTGCCGTCCGGTCCGCGGACCAGGTCGGCGTGGCCGGTGCACTGCACACGCCGGTCCGTCCCCGATGCGCTCAGGATCGGGTTGTGCGGTGCCCCTTCGAACGGTCCCTCGGCACTGGGGCCTCGGGCGATGCTCACCGAGTGGCCGTACCCGGTACCCCCCTCCGCGATCATGAGGTACCAGAAGCCGTCCCGGCGGTAGAGGTGCGGAGCCTCCGGGGCGGTCAGCCCGGTACCGGACCAGAGTTCGCGTGGCTTCTCCAGCACCTCGCCGGTGGTCAGGTCGACCCTCGCCTGGAGGATGCCGTGATGGGCGATGACACGCGTCCCGTCCATCTCCAGACCGCTGTATGTGACGTACGCGGTGCCGTTCTCGTCCCACGCCAGGTCGGGGTCGATGCCCTGGACACCGTCGAGACCGAGTCCCTCGCTCCAGGGGCCTGCCGGGTCGGTCGCGGTGAAGACCACACAGCCGCGCGCTCCGGCGGCCACCGTGACGATCACGTGGTACAGGCCGTCGTGATAGCGCAGGGTCGGCGCCCACACCCCTGCGGTGGACGGCGTCCCGGCGATGCCGACCTGCTCCTCGCGAGTGGCGACGTTGCCGATGTGTTCCCAGGTGGCGAAGTCGGTGCTCCGGTACACCGGGAGGGCGGGCAGGTACTCGAACGTCGAGGTGACCGCGTAGTACGTCCCGTCGACGAGGACGCAGCTCGGGTCCGGGTTGAAGCCCGGGATCAGCGGGTTGGGCAGTTCTGTGGGCTCGATCGAGGCCGAATCCGGCTGTGACGTCACGGTGGTTCCTTGGGTTGGTCGCTGATGCGGATCAGACCTGGTCGATCTGCGTCTCGGAGAGGAAGGACCGCTCCGGACTGGCGAGGAGCCGGGGCTTGCCGGCCACGGTGAAGGCGCCCTCCAAGCGGCGGTCGTCGGAGTCGAAGCCGAGGAAGTAGGGGACGGTCCCCGGTTCGACGGCGAACTCACGGGCCACGTTCGTGTGTCCGAGCTGGGCGGCGGCCAGCCGGAAGGTGACCCTGCGCGACGCGCCCGCCTCCAGCTCGACCCGGGCGAAGCCGGCCAGCTGCTGTGCGGGCTGGGCGACACCGGTGGCGGGGATCCGCACATAGAGCTGGAGTGTCGCGGTCCCCTCGACGGAACCGGTGTTGGTGACCGTCGCGCCGATGGCGGCGGTGCCCTCCGTGGTGATCTCCGCGTCGCCGGACAGGTCGGTGAGCGTGAAATCGGTGTAGCTCAGCCCGTGCCCGAAGGGGTACAGCGGGGTCGCCTCAAGGTCCAGGTAAAGCCGGTTCACGCCCGGAGGCAGCGGGTTGCGGTAGCCCGTGCCGGCGGGCTGGTGGTGGTAGACCGGGATCTGGCCGGTGTGCCGGGGGATGCTGTAGGGCAGCTTGCCGCTCGGGTTGACGGCTCCGAAGAGGACCTCGGCGACCGCGCCGGGCCCGAACGGACCGCCGTACGGAGCGATGACGATCGCAGCGGCGTCACGCACCACCTCGGGCAGCGAGTACGCACGTCCTTGGAAGAGCACCACCACGAACGGCTTGCCCGTGGCGGCGACCGCCTCGGCAAGAGCCACCTGCTCCGCGGGCAGCGAGATGTCCGCCGAGTCGCTGCCCTCACCCTCCGTACGGTCACCCGTGAACCACAGGCTAGCTCCGCCGAGTGCGAGGACGACGACGTCGGAGCGGCCCGCGATGCCGACCGCGCGCTCGACCGCCTCCGCGTCCAGTGGCCGTGTCACACCGGTGCCCGGCTCCACCAGGACGGTGCCGGCGAAGTCCTGGACGGCCTCGGCGAGTGAACGGGCACCGTGCCGCTCGCGGACGAAGGTCTCCGGGTCGACCGGCGGGAACAGCTCGTCGTTCCACGAGGCCAGGCCCGGATCCGCGCCCACCTGGTTGCCGAGCGCGCCCTGCGACATGCGCACGATCATCTCCCGCCAGGCGGGATAGGTGTAGGTGGGGAACTGCAGGGAGGGCGCGTCGGCGTGCGGGCCGATGACGGCGACCGTGCGCCCGCCGCCCGCCAGCGGCAGCAGCCCGTCGTTCTTCGCCAGGACGACGCCGCGCCGGGCGAGTTCGCGCGAGACCTCCTCGCCCTCCCGTGCCGTGGCGTCCAGATCGATGTGCTCCGCCGGGTACGGGTTCTCGAACAGGCCGAGCTCGAACTTGGCCTGCAGCACCCGCAGGACGCAGGTGTCCACGTCGCGCTCGTCGACTTCGCCCCGCCGGACCGCCTCGGCGAACTCCTTGCCGTAGCCGTACGGCGTGGGCAGCTCCACGTCGAGGCCCGCGTGGATCGCCATCGCCCCGGCCGCCTCGGGGGTGGCCGCGGCTCCCTGCCGCTTCACCACGTGCTCCAGCGTCGTGTAGTCCGAGGCGACGAAGCCGTCGAAGCCCAGGGTCCCGCGCAGCAGGTCCGTCAGGATCTCGCGGGAGACGCCGACGGGAACGCCGTCCACCGTCGCGTACGAGTTCATCACCGACTTGAGGCCCGCCAGCTGGATGGCGGCCTCGAACGGGTAGGCGAACAGGTCGCGGGTACGGCGGGCGCCGCCCTCGTAGGCGGAGAGGTTGATGCCACCGGAGGCGAGACCGTAGCCGAGGAAGTGCTTGGCCGTCGCGATGACGCCCTCGGACAGGTCCTCGCCCTGCAGGCCGCGGGTGTAGGCGACGCTGAGCGCGGCGGAGAGGTACGGGTCCTCGCCGTAGGTCTCGTGCACGCGGCCCCACCTCGGGTCGAGCGCGACGTCCATGACCGGCGCCAGTGCCTGCCGGAAGCCGATCCGGCGCATCTGTGCGCGGATGACGTCCGTCATCGCCTCCACCAGGTCGGGGCTCCATGCCGACGCCAGCCCGGTGCCGGTCGGGAACACCATGTGGCCGCCCGCGCAGAAGCCGTTGAGGGCCTCCTGGTGGATGAGGGCCGGGATGCCGAGCCGGGTGCGGGTCACGTACTGGCGCTGGATCTCGCCCGTCATGCGCGCGAGCCGGGCCGGATCGTCGGCCGTCAGACCGGCGACGTGTCCCGGGGCCGTCTTGATCACTTCCTCGGCGCCCTCGGCCTCCGAGCCGTCCGGGCGGACCAGGAACCACGGCCAGCTGGCGGTGAGCTGGGCGCACTTCTCCTCCAGCGTCATCTCCCGCAGGAGCAGCTCGGCGCGGAGGCCGGAGGGCAGACTGGCGTCGCGGTGGTCCTGAGGGGACATGGGCGAGGTTCTCCTCTTGTGTTGCATGAGCGATGACACCGGAGCCGTCAGTGGGAACCGGGGTTGATGATGGCGTTCACGGCCTGCTGGAAGGCGTCGGCACCAGGATGGAGGTCCTGCGGGATGAGCGCCCCGGCGAGTGCTCCGGCGGGGGCGTCGAGGTAGCCGGAGAGACCTGCCGCGGCCTGGGCCTCGCCACGGGGGGCCAGCCCGGTCTCGACGGCCGCGCTGACCACGGCGGACCAGGCGGTCGGGTCGTCCAGGACGTCCCGGACCGTGGTGGCAGCGGCCGAGCCGTTCGAGGGCTCGACCGGGTCGGGCACCACCCAGTGGTGCTCGCCGTGGCCGACCAGAACGGGTTCGGCGGAGCCGGGAAGGTGTACCTGCGCGGTCGCCCCCACCGGCACGCGTACGTCCAGCCGGAACCGTCCGTCGGCGCGCTCCCACCCGACGAAGGCTTCTCCGTACGACGTGAGGTGCCGGGCGGAAGCAGAGGTGAGGGCCGTGGTGGGATGTGGCCGAACGGAGATCCTCCGGTAACCCGGGGCGGCCGGAGCCAGACCGGCGACTCCACGGTGCAGCCAGTCGGCGACCGCGCCGAGCGCGTAGTGGTTGAACGATGTCATCTCGCCGGGGTTGATGCTGCCGTCGGGCAGCATGCTGTCCCAGCGTTCCCAGACGGTCGTCGCTCCCATCGTCACCGGATACAGCCATGAGGGGCAGCCGGTCTGCAGCAGCAACCGGTAGGCGACGTCCGTGTGGCCGGTGGAGTCGAGCGCGTCGGTGACGAGCGGGGTCCCCACGAAACCGGTGCTGATGCGGAAGCCACCCGCGCGTACGAGGTCCGCCAGCCGTCGCCCGGCTTGCGCGCGCTGCTCGGCAGTGTGCAGGAGCCCCCATTCGATGGCGAGGGCGTACACGGTCGGCGAGTCCGAGAGGATGCGGCCCGCGGCGGTGACGTAGGCACGGTCGAACGCCTCACGGACCTCGGCGGCCAACACCGCGTACCGGTCGGCGTCCTCATGACGGCCCAGAACCCGCGCGGCTTCGGCCACGACCGCGGCGGAGCGGGCCAGGTGGGCGGTGGCGACCACGTCGGGGTCGGCCTTGGCCCGGAAGGGATCCTCCGGCGGAGCCGTCGGGTCGAGCCAGTCGCCGAACTGGAAGCCACCGGTCCACAACCGGTCCGGGCCGGCGAGGTCGGCCACCTTGTCCACCCAGGCGCGCATGCTCGGCCACTGCTGCTCCAGGACGCCCTTGTCGCCGGTGCGCTGATACAGCACCCAGGGCACGATCGCGGCGGCGTCGCCCCATGCCGCGGCCGCCGGCGCGGCGTCGCGCAGTACGTCCGGCACGACGAAAGGCACGGATCCGTCGGGAAGCTGCTCGGCCGCCAGGTCCTTGAGCCAGGAACCGAGGAAGCCCGAGCTGTCGAACAGGAAGGCCGCGGTCGGGGCGAACACCTGGATGTCGCCGGTCCAGCCGAGGCGCTCGTCGCGCTGGGGGCAGTCCGTGGGTACGTCGACGAAGTTGCCGCGCATCCCCCACACCACGTTCTCGTGGAACCGGTTGAGCAGGTTGTGGGAGGAGGTGAACCAGCCGGTGCGGCGCAGGTCCGACCCGATCACCACGGCTTCGACGTCCTCGGAACGCAGCTCGGGCACGCCCGTCACCTCCGCGTAGCGGAAACCGTGGAAGGTGAGAGAGGGTTCGAGGAACTCCTCGCCCGTTCCGGCGAGGTAATAGCTGTCGGTGGCTTCGGCGGTGCGCAGCGGACGGGTGCCGAGTTCGCCCTCCTCCAGGACTTCCGCGTGGCGTACGACGACCTCGGTGCCCGGAGCCAGACCGCGTACCCGCAGCCGTACCCATCCCACGGCGTTCTGACCGAAGTCGACCAGTGTCCGGCCGGACGGGGACGTCCATACCTTCTCGGCCGGCAGGACGTGGCTCGTCCGGACCGGCGGCCCGTCCGGAGCGACCAAGCGCGTGAGGTCACCCTCCACCACCTCGACCACGCCAGTGGCCGAACGCCACCCGCCACCGCGTCGACGCAGATCGGCCCGCTGACCGTCATAGAGGTCGTCGGCCAGGATCTCGCTCTCCCGTGCGGTCCAGGTACCGTCGGTGGCCAGCACGTGGACCCGCCCGTCGGTCGTGGTGACCTCGAGCTGTGCCAGCAAGGCCAGCCGGTCGCCGTACAGCGCCCGCTCCTGGTTGAAGCCGAGACGGCCGCGGTACCAGCCGTTGCCGAGCAGTACCTCCAGTACGTTCTCCCCGCTCCGCACCAGCTCCGTCACGTCGTACGTCTGATACCGGAGCCGATGCTCGTAGGAGGTCCAGCCCGGTGCGAGTACGAGGTCGCCGACGCGGCGGCCGTTGAGCGTGGGGACGTACACGCCGTGCGCGGTGGCGTAGAGCCGCGCCTTACGGATTTCGCCCGGCACCTTGATCGCTCCCCTCAGTACCGGTGCCGGCATACGCAGGCCCCCGATACCGACCGGGCTGATGAAGCCGGCGTTCCAGTCGTCGGCGTCGAGCAGGCCGGCCTCGACGACCGCGGATTCGCTCCACTCGCTCCACTGGTCCTGACAGGCGACGCGGACCCGCACCGCCGCATACTCCCTCGATGCGAGCGGCGGCGCCGGCCAGGGGACCAGCACCTGCTCGGTGCTGTCGACCCGGTAGCTCACGGTGGTCCCGCCGCGCAGGACCTCGATCTCATATGCCGTCTGGTGGTAGTCCACGTCCGCCCGCGGGACCACCCATGACAAGCGCGGGGAGCCCGTCCCGATCCCGCGTACCGGCGAAACATCGGTGAGGTGCTCGAACCGGGGGGCACAGGGAGCGGCAGCCACGACCATGCAGAACTCCAGAGTCTCTAGCATTCGGTGACCGGTCCCGAGGCGGGCGCGATACGGCTCCGCGGAGAAACGCCTGCCTCGCAGGCTGAGGGGCCTCTTGACGGGCCGGTATTGTGTAACGTTCTACGCAAGGAGCGTAAAGAGCGGCCTGAACTCATGTCAAGGCACCGGAGGCGTCGAACGATGGGGCAACGAGGGAAAACAGCACTTGTACGATGGCGTGAATGGACAGCAGCTCTGCCGACGCCGACCTGCGGGGCGACATGACCACCCCACCCGACGGCGGGGGGCGGTCCTCCCGCAGCCGCCCCGACGACACCGCCCAGCCCACCGGTGTCCGCCGGGTGACCATCCAGGACGTCGCGAAAGAAGCACGGGTCTCGGTGTCGGCCGTGTCCAAGGTGCTCCGCGACGCCTACGGCGTCAGTCCGGAGATGCGGGCCAAGGTCGGCAGCGCGATCGAGAAGCTGGGCTACCGGCCGCAGGCCGGGGCTCGCGCCATGCGGGGCCGTTCCTACACGGTCGGCATCATGCTCACGGCGCTGTCGCACCCTTTCCAGCCCGAGATCGCCGAAGGCGTCACGGACGAACTGGATCCGACTCCCTACCAGGAGATACTCATCACCGGCGGGTCTGCGCCAGAGCGTCAGCAGCGCAGCATCGAGGCGCTGGTCGACCGCCAGGTCGACGGCCTCATCGTCGTCGCGCCGGAAATGAGTACGTCTTGGCTCGAACGCCTCGGGGCCAGCCTGCCCACCGTCGTGATCGCCAGGCACGGTGGCGCCGCCGGCCATGACACCGTTGTCGACGACGACCGGGGAGGCGCACGCCTCATGGTCGATCACCTGGTGGGTCTCGGACACCGGCGCATCGCACACACCAGTCACCCCACGGGCAGCCTCGAAAGGCCGTTCGTCCTGTCGCACACCGCTCGTCGCGACGGGTACGTCGAGGCCATGAAGAGACACCGGCTCGAACCGGACGTGATCGTGACGACCTACACGGAGGAGGGCGGGTACCAGGCCGCCGTCGAGGCTCTCTCCCGGCCCGTACCACCGACCGCCATCTTCGCGGGAGCCGACATCGCCGCGCTGGGCGTCCTACGGGCGGCGGAGGAGCGTGGGCTCCGGGTGCCCGAGGACCTCACGGTGACCGGCTACGACAACGTGAACGCGTCATCCATCGGCAGGGTCTCCCTCACCACGGTCGACCAGGCCGGCCACCTGACCGGCCAGATGAGCGCGCGACTCCTCCTTGAGCGCCTGAACGGGCGCACCCAGCCGATCCATTACGTCGTCGCACCCCGTCTCGTGACCCGGGGGACGAGCGCCGCTCCCGCCAACGGACCCGCCGCGTCAGTGGCACGTTCCTCCTGAGTCATGACCGGCAAAGTCGTACAACGGTGCACTCCTTCCGGGGCCGCACCGTTGTTTTTATGCCCTGCCGCCAACCGGCCCGCATCCGCCAGTTGAACGGAAGGCACGCCTCCAAGACACCAAACGCCTGGTCGCGACAGTTCGACGCCATAGATTGAAGATCACGCTACAGGCACGTTGCCGAAATGTTACCCCTCGGGGTTGGCTCGATCTCTTGACTGGCCCACCTCCCCTCCGTAACTTGCGGCGTAGAACGTTGTACACATCATCTCCGATCCAGTTTGCGGCGTGCGTTTCGCCGGCCGCTCTGGACGAATCTGCGCCAGCCGGCATGCAACCAGGCTGCAACTTCACTCGCGTCCGAAGGAGTCAACCATGCGGCGCATCACCCGTCCCGCAACCGCAGCGGTCACCATGACCACTGCCCTCGCCGCACTGGCCGCGCTGAGCGGCTGCACCGACGCGAGCTCCACCTCGGGGAACGCGGGAGACAAGGACACCCTCACCCTCGGGATGACCCAGGACATCCAGGGCTGGGACCCCACGAGCCAGCCCAGCTACCAGGGCTGGGGCGCGTCCGCGGTCTACGAATCCCTCTTCCGCTGTGACGCGCTGGGCAAGCCCCACCCCGCCGCCGCCGAGTCCTGGACGTTCAAGCCGGGCAACATGGGTGTGACGGTTCATCTGCGGTCGGGGATGAAGTTCTCGGACGGGACACCCGTCAACTCGGCGGCCGTGAAGACGATGATCGAATACGCCGGGAAGCAGAGTGCCAGCGCCACCCGGTTCGCCGGCATGAAGGTCACCACACCGGACGACCTCACGGCAGTGATCACCACCCCGTCGCCCAACCCGGTGTTCACCGCCCGAATGTGCGAGGCGAAGCTGGCCAGCCCGAAGTATCTGGCTGCCGGCAACACTCAGAAGGCGCCGGTCGGATCGGGTCCGTACACGCTGGACACCAAGGCGACGACCAGCGGCTCCGTGTACACGTTCGTCAAGAACGACAACTACTGGGACAGCAAGACCTTCCCTTACAAGAAGCTCGTCCTGAAGGTGCTCACCAACGAGACGGCCTCGATCAACGCCCTCAAGACCGGCCAGATCGACGGCTCGCTCATCACGCAGGCGACCTACACCCAGGCCAAGGCTGCCGGGCTGAAGATCCAGACCCAGCACAGCCAGGTGTCCCGGCTGCTCCTGACGGACCACCTCGGCAAGAAGATCCCCGCTCTCGGCAACGTGAACGTGCGCCGCGCGATCAACATGGTGTTCGACAAGGACTCCATCGCGAAGAACCTGTACCACGGGCTGGCCGGTACCACGCCCCAGATCTTCCGCCCCGGCAGCGCCGCGTACATCGAGGGCATGAAGGACCCGTACCCCTACGACGTCGAGGCGGCCAAGGCCCTGATGGCGAAGGCGGGCTACGCCAAGGGGTTCAGCATCGAGGTCCCGTACATGCAGGGCCAGAACATGGACGCGGTGCTGCCCGTCGTCAAGCAGCAGCTGGGGCTGCTGAACATCAAGGTCAAGCAGGTCACCCTGTCGGGGCCGAACGCCATCAGCGAACTGCTCAGCGGCAAGTACCCCATGCCCTTCTGGATGCTCGGCAACTACGGCGACTCGCGGCTGGACATGGAGGACTACATCCTGCCCGACGGCAACTGGAACGTCATGCACCAGACGGACCCGACCGTGGCCAAGCTCTGGAAGAAGATCCTCACCGACGACACGGCGCAGTCCGCCAAGGACCAGCAGGCCATCAACCGCTACGTCGTGGACCAGGCCTGGTTCGTGCCGCTGGCCTCCCCGGGCATGTTCTACGCCTACAACCCCAAGCTCAAGGTCCAGCAGTCCACCGACCCCAACGCCCTGCACCCGCTGCTGTGGGACTTCAAGTAGTTCCACGGGTGTAAGTGATCGGAGTCGCAGATGTTGGTCCCTGTACTGAAGAAACTGGTCCGCTCGCTGACCGTGCTGCTCGTGGTCAGCTTCGCCACCTTCGTCCTGATGTACGGCAACGGGCCGGGAATCGCACGCGCGGTCCTGGGCACGAACGCCAAGGAATCGGATGTGAAGGCGGAGACGGCCAAACTCGGTCTGGACGATTCGCTCATGGTGCAGTACGGCAGATGGATCAAGGGCGTCGTCACCGGCAACCTCGGCGACTCCTTCTTCACCGGCCAGTCCGTGTCATCGGCGCTCGCCTCCCGGGTGCCGGTGACGCTCACTCTGATCGTGCTCTCCATCCTGCTGACGGTGGTGGTGAGCGTCCTCGTGGGCGTCACCGCCGCCGTCCGCGGCGGGTGGGTCGACCGGGTGGTGCAGTTCCTGGCCGTCCTGGGGGCGGCGGTACCGCCCTTCATCATCGCCATCGGACTTGTCTTCGCTTTCGCCGTGTCGGTCCGTATGTTCCCGGCCACGGGATACGTCTCCCCGGACCAGAGCCCGAGCGGATGGCTGGAGTCGGTCACCCTTCCGGTCGTGGCTCTCCTCGTGGGCTCGGTCGCCAACGCGGCCTCACAGTTCCGCGGAGCCGTTCTGGACACCCTCTCCCAGGACTTCGTCCGCACACTGCGGGCCCGCGGGATCCCCGAGTCGCAGGTGATCTTCCGGCACGTGCTGCGCAGCGCCGCCGGCCCCGGACTCATCGCCCTGAGCCTGCAGACCGTCGGTCTCATCGGCGGGGCGGTGATCATCGAACAGGTCTTCGCCCTGCCGGGCCTGGGCGACCTGAGCAACACCTCGGCCCAGAAGGGCGACGTCCCGATCGTGATGGGCTGCGTGCTGGTGACCATCGTCATCGTGCTCGTCGTCAACGTGCTGGGTGACCTCGCCGTGGCCGCGCTCAATCCGAAAGCGAGGAAGCGGTGACCACAACCCCGCCCCTGGAAGCAGCCGAGCTGGTGGAACCGACCGTGAAGGGACGTTCCCTGCTCCGGCGGCTGCTGGCCAATCCTCAGGGCCTGGTCTGCCTGGCCTTCCTCCTCTTCGTCGTGTTCCTGGGGGTGTCCAGCCCCTGGCTGGCCCCCCACGACCCGAACGCCACGGACCTCAGCGCGGTGAACGCCGGCCCGTTCAGCTCAGGTCACCTCCTCGGCGCCGACTCGACCGGACGGGACATCCTGTCCCGGCTGATGTGGGGCACCCGGCAGACGACGCTCGCCTGCCTGGTGGTGCTCCTCGTCTCCGTGGTACTCGGCGTGACCACCGGCCTGGTCGCCGGTTTCTACCGGGGCCGGACCGACGCGGTGTCGAACTGGGTGTCCGACGTCGTCATGTCGACCCCCGGCGTCATCCTGCTCATCGCGCTGTACGCGCGGACCGGGTCCAACATCGTCGCCGCCATGGCCACGTACGGACTCATCGTCGCGCCCTCGTACTTCCGCCTGGTCAGGTCCATCGTCCTCGGGGTCCGCAGCGAGCTCTACGTGGACGCCGCCAAGGTGGTGGGGCTGTCCGATCTCCGCATCGTCGGCCGCCACGTCCTGTGGGCCGTTCGCGCACCGGTCGTGATCCAGAGTTCGTTCATCCTCGCCTCGGCCATCAGCATCGAGGCCGGCATGGGCTTCCTCGGCCTGGTGGATCCGGCCAAGGCCTCGTGGGGCGGCGTCCTTCAGGAGGCCTTCGGCAACATCTACAACAACAAGGCCGGCGTCCTGTGGCCCGCCCTTCTCATCAGCCTCACCGTCATGTCCTTCGTCCTGCTCGGCAATGCCCTGCGCGACACCATGCAGTCGACGGCGAGCCAGAAGAAGCTGTCGCCGCGCCGTCTCCGCGAGGTCGTCGAACTGGCCCGTGCGGCAGCACGACCGGCCTCCGACGACCGCCCCGCGCCCGCCGACGCGGTGCTGTCCATCCGTGGTCTGCGCGTCGGGTACCAGAACAACGAGGACGGTGTGCGGGAGGTCGTCCACGGAGTCGACCTCGACGTGCGACGCGGCGAGATCCACGGTCTGGTGGGTGAGTCCGGGTCCGGCAAGTCGCAGATCGCCTTCTCCACTCTGGGCATCCTGCCCCGCGAAGCGGTGGTCCTCGGCGGCAGCATCCTCCTGGGCGGAAAGGACCTGCTGGCCGACGAACAGCAGATGCGCGCGGCGCGCGGTCGGCACATCGCGTACGTGCCGCAGGAGCCCATGTCGAACCTCGACCCCAGCTTCACGGTCGGCGCGCAGCTCACCCAGGGCCTCCGCGCGGTCAAGGAGATCAGCAAGCGGGAGGCGGAGCAGGAACTGCTGGCCCTCCTGGCACGGGTCGGGATCAAGGATCCCGAGCGCGTCTTCAAGCTGTACCCGCACGAGATCTCGGGTGGCATGGCCCAGCGCGTGCTGATCTGCGGCGCGGTGGCCTCCGGTCCCGACCTCATCGTCGCGGACGAGCCGACGACCGCCCTGGACGTGACGGTGCAGGCGGAGGTGCTGGAACTGTTGCGCGAACTGCGCGACGAACGCGGACTCGCGGTGATCCTCGTGACCCACAACCTCGGGGTGGTCGCGGACCTCTGCGACACGGTCAGCGTGATGAGGGACGGACGCATCGTGGAGCGCAACGAGGTGGACGCACTCTTCGACGCCCCCGCAGAGGCGTATACCCGGGAACTGCTCTCGTCGGCACGCCGTGTCGAGATCGCGGAGGTGTGAGGTGGCTGAGCCCGTACTGAAGGTCGAAAACCTCGTCGTCCGCTACGGCGGCCGGCGCGGCACGGGGACCACGGTGATCGACGGCGTCAGCTTCGACCTGCGCGCCGGGGAGACCCTGAGCCTGGTCGGCGAGTCCGGATCGGGGAAGACGACCATCGGTCGTGCGATCCTCGGGCTCGCGCCGGTGACCGAGGGTTCGATCACTTTCCGCGGTGAGCCGGTCAGCAACATCTCACGGGCCCGCAGGCGGAAGGTCGCCCACGACATCCAGGTCATCTTCCAGGACCCCTACTCCTCGCTGAATCCCTCGATGACGGTGGAGAGCATTCTCGTCGAACCGCTGATCGCCGGCGGCGTGGCACAGGGCCGGACTCGCGTGCGGGAACTCCTGGACGCCGTCGGTCTGCCCGCCGACTCCGGGCGGAGGTACCCGAAGGAGTTCTCCGGCGGACAGCGGCAGCGCATCGCCATCGCACGAGCTCTCGCGCTCGACCCCTCCGTCATCATCTGCGACGAGCCCACCAGCGCACTGGACGTGACGACCCAGGCCCGGGTGCTCACGCTTCTGGAGGACATCCAGCGCGACACGGGCGTCGCCTACCTGTTCATCAGTCACGACCTGGGGGTGGTGAACGAGGTCAGCGACCGGATCGCCGTCCTCAACCAGGGCCGCATCGTCGAGATCGGCGCGGCACGGGATGTCGCGATGAACCCGCAGCATCCGTACACCCGCAAGCTGCAGATGGCGGCCCCGGTCGCCGATCCGAGGAAACAGCGCGCCCGACGGGCTCGGCGGTTGGCGGCGAACAGCGCGGAGCTCTCCGAGCTCGAGAAGAGCTCATAGGCCGACTTCGTTCAGCGCTCGACAGAAGAGTCCGGCCCATCACGGTCGGCAGCACGGCAACTTCGACATGGGGACCGATTCCCCAGCGGCTCGTGTCACCTGCAATGACAGGAGAGAGCGCTTGTCCGAGAACATAGTGAGAAGGCTGGGGCTTGTCGGGGCCGTGGCATTGGCGACCATCGCCGGCACTCTGCTGCCACCCTCGACCGCATCCGCGAACCCGTCGCCGAGCGACAGTTCGTTGTTCATGCCCGTGCCCGCGGCGGCGACCAAGGTCCCGATCGGCCAGATCCCCCGCAGCCCGTGCGAGCCCACCATGTCGCAAGCCTGCGACGGCGCTCAGGTGACCTACGACAACCTGATCCAGAACCTCCTCGCCGGGGGCTACCCGCTCGACGTGCCCGGTCTGGGGATCCCCGTCGGCGGGGTGGGCTCCGGTTCGTTCATGATCAATCAGTCGGGGACGTTCGGGCCGTGGAACTTCGGCGGGTCGCAGGACGCGGGCTGGGAGAACCGGATCCTCCCGCAGGCGGCGTTCCACTTCCGTGAGCAGGTCGGCTCCTCCTCTCCCTCAGTGACCACGCTCGCGGCCAAGGGGCCGAACGTCGTCGGCAGTCAGGGACCGGTGGCGGTTCAGTCGTGGGGATCCCCACTTTCCTCCTGGAACGTGCTGAAGCCGGGGCAGGGCACCTATTCGGCGCTCTACCCGTTCGGGTGGGAGTCGTACACCGGGTTCAAGACGGACGTGTCGACGATGTTCTACTCGCCGATCGTCGCCGGTGAGGACAAGCCCACCTCGCTGCCTGTCGTGTACTTCGACGTCAAGCTCACCAACACCGGCCGCGCGAGCGACAAGGTGTCGATGATGTTCACGATGCCCAACGCCCCGGACCACACCATGGGGACCCCGGCGAGCGTCCGCACGGGATACACGAGCACATACCGGCGCGACCGGCACACTGGTGTGGAGGCGGTCACACTGGGAGCGAACAGCCCCGGCAACACCCCCGACGCGGCGAACTCCTCCTGGACGATCGCCGCCCGTCCGGGCCCGCGCCAGCACGTCTCGTACACGACGTCCTGGAACGCCGAGGGCGACGGCTCCGACGTCTACGCGCCGTTCACGAAGTCGGGCAGTCTCCCCGATCAGCCGATCGAGGACTCGAAGTCGGCCGGCGCCATCGCCGTGTCGGCCGACCTC
This sequence comes from Streptomyces sp. NPDC090088, assembly GCF_044747345.1. Classification (NCBI taxonomy): domain Bacteria; kingdom Bacillati; phylum Actinomycetota; class Actinomycetes; order Kitasatosporales; family Streptomycetaceae; genus Streptomyces; species Streptomyces sp. NPDC090088. Next base: position 595,623 of record NZ_JBIVDZ010000004.1, read on the forward strand.
GCGCCCGGCGAGACGCAGGTCGTCCCGTTCGCTCTCGCCTGGGACTTCCCGCAGGTCTCGTTCCACGACTACCAGACGACGTGGATGCGGAGGTACACCAACTTCTACGGGGCTCGCGAGACCGCGCAGAACGACTACATCGCCGGCAGCTACCCGGGGGACCAGGGTTTCGACATCGCGAACGACGCCCTGGCCGCGCAGTCGGCGAATCTGGCCAGGGTCAGGCAGTGGTACGACCCGATCGCCGACAACCCGAAATACCCGCTGGCCATCCGCACCGGCGCGCTCAACCAGTTGTCGCAACTCGTCTTCAACGACTCCTTCTGGGAAGGCGGACTCGTCTCGAACTCCGTGACACCCACGGGCGGTCGACGGCTGGGAACCCAGACGCCCGGCACGCACATGTTCGACACGGCCGACGCGGCGATCCCATGGAGCCAGGACAGCGACTACGTACTCGTGAACAACGCGAACGAGCTCGATGTCGACGCCTACGGATGGCTCGCCTACAGCGAACTCTTCCCCAACCTGGAACGCGACCGCCTGCTGGCGCAGGCCGAATCGGCGATGCTCGACCCCTACGGCGGCCAGACGCAGATCTACGGCGTGAGCCCGGACAAGGATCCGTTCGTCTCATGGCCGGTGAGCACCGCGCCCACACCGGGCGGCCCGACGTTCATCGACATCCCGGCCAAGAACATATTCCGCTACTACGGATACGCCAAGATCAACCACGATCGGGCGTTCCTCAAGACGGTCCACCCGGCCATGCAGAAACAGCTGCGGTACCTGCAGGCTCTGATTCCGTCGGGTAGTTCTCTGCCAGTGGGCCCGGCCCAGTACGCGAACACCTACGAATACGGCGTGAACGGCCCGGATGTCTACGACTCCTCGCTGTACATCCTCTCGCTGGAAACCGTGATCGCCACCGGCCGCAGCCTCGGCGCGGCATCTCCCACGCTCGCGGCGCTCGACCGGCAACTGCGCCAGGCGAAAGCGGAGTTCGAGAGCACGTTCTGGGACGCGGAGCACCACGCGTACCGGATGACGCCGGGCGCCACCCCGGACGCCTACCAGGTGCTGCTCGACACCTTCTTCGCGGAGAACGTGGCTGAGCAGATCGGTCTGCCCGACGTGCTCGACGTGAGCCACATGCGCGACCAACTGACCGCGTACTACGACGTGTTCATGAGGGCTCACGACTCGACGGGTGCTCTCGTCGGCGCCCCGAACACCGCGCCGCCGCTCGGCTCCGGCGCGGCGACGGGCGAGGTCTGGACGGGCTCCAACTACGAGGTCGCGTCGACGTACATCAACGCGGGCAAGCGGTTCCACGATCCCTCGCTGATAGACGACGGCATCACGATGAGCTCCGCCATATCGCACCAGATCTGGCAGACGCCGAGTAACGGGTACGCCTTCGACGCGCCGGAGGCCTGGCACAGCGACGACCCGCAGAAGTACCGGTATCCCGACTACTCCCGGGCGCTCGCCGTCTGGGACGACATCGACGCGCTTCATCCGATCCGGCAGGCGCGTTGAGCAAGCCGGTGACCCTCCGGCTACCGGCCGTCGAGGACGCGAGTCAGGTGGCGTACCCCTCACCGGGTGGGGACACACCACCCGGCTCCTCGCGGAACCGGCCACTCGGCCCGTGGTCCGCACATTCAAGCTGAGGAGCGGCTCAGGGGCCGCTCCTCAGATATCACCCCTCCCGGCGCCCAGGGGCGCGGCACTGCGGGGCCTGCCCGTGCTCATTTCGCGCACGCCGGCCCCGCTTCGCCGCACCCACGGCGCACGCCTCTCACCAGAACAGGAAGTCGATCATGAAGCGACCGATCCCGAGCCGAAGAGCCGTCATGCGTGCGGCCCTGGGAGCTGTTCCCGCGGCGTTTCTTCCCCTGGCCACCGCTCCCCTGGCCGCTGCCGGGTCCGGCGTGTCCGGCAGCACCGGCACGGCCCGACGCGGCAGCGGCTTCGCGGTCCCCGAGCCTGCGTTGAGCCGCCCGTTCGGCCGCGTGGCGCACGGCGTGTGTGACCCCGCCGTCTCCCAGACGTGCGACGGCGCCGCGTCGCAGGGACCGATCGAGGCCCTCAAGGGTGCCTATCCCATGAGCGTTCCGGGGTTGGGCATTCCCCTGGGCGGCGTCGGGGCCGGGTCCTTCATGATCAACCAGTCCGGCACCTTCGGCCCGTGGAACTTCGGCGGCGGGCAGAACGGCGACCGCTGGCAGAACCGGATCCTGCCGCAAGCGGCGTTCCACTTCCGTGAGCGCGTCGGGAACAAGTCCGCCGTGGTTCGCACGCTGGCGGCCCCGGGCCCGCGCAACTCCGGATCGCTGGGACCCGTCGCCGATCGCTCGTGGGGCGACCCGCTGCCGGCGTGGACCCTGCTGAAGCCGGGCGAGGGGACCTACAACGCGCTCTATCCGTTCGGTTGGATCGACTACACCGCGTTCGAAACGGACGTCTCCCTGAGATTCTACTCGCCGATCGTGGCGGGCGAGGACCGCCGCACCTCCCTGCCCGTGGCCTACTTCGACGTCCGTCTCACCAACCGTTCCACCGCGGTGGCGGACGTGTCGGTCATGTTCACCATGCCCAACGCGCCGGGCAACGTGGGAGGCACACCGGCCACCGTCCGCAAGGGCCTCGCCAGCCGTGTGCGGACCAACCGGACCACCGGCGTCACAGGCGTCACCCTCGGCTCCGACGACCCGTCGAACACCGCGGACGCCCACAAGTCCGAGTGGACCATCGCGGCGCGACCGGCCAAGGGGCAGAAGATCACCTACACCACCTCCTGGAACGGCGACGGCGACGGCTCCGACGTCTACAAACCCTTCCGGGACAGCGGCGCCCTCGGCAACGCCCGTCTCGACGACAGTGCCACGGCAGGCGCCATCGCCGTCCAGGCCCGGCTGGAGCCCGGCGGGAGCACCCTCATCCCCTTCGTGCTCACCTGGGACTTCCCCCAGATCGCGTACGCAGACAACAAGACCGTCTGGATGCGCCGGTACACCAATTTCTACGGAGCCCGGACCACCGACCGCACCAACGCCTCGGCGGGCGGTTACAACGCCTACATCCCCGGCAGCTACCCCTTCCACCAGAGCTTCGCCATCGCCGACGACGCGCTCGACGACCGCGAGAAGAACCTGCGCGCCGTGCACTCCTGGTGGGACGCGATAGCCGGCAACTCCGCCTATCCCAAGGAGTTGCGCACCGCGGCGCTCAACCAGCTCAACCAGGTCGCGTTCAAGATGCCGCTGTGGGAAGGGGGGTTGGTCTCCAGCGCCGTCGCACCCACGCACGGCACGCGCCCGGGCAGCCACACACCCGGCACGCATCTGTACTGGTCGCCCGACTCGGCCGCCGGCGGCAACAACGGCATGGGCAGCGACGTCGGCTCCTACGGTTACATGGCCTACAGCTACCTCTTCCCCAGCATCGAGCGCGACCGGCTGCGCGCCGTTGCCGAGTCCGTCATGCTCGACCCGTACGGCAACCCCGGTGACCCCGACGTGAACAACCCCTGGATCACCCTGGCCGAAGGCACCGCGCCGACACCGGACAACCAGGAGTTCATCGACCGCCCGGCCAAGCGCCTGTACCGCATGTACGCGCACGCGCGGTTCCACGGGGACTGGGACTTCCTGGAATCCGTCTACCCGGCCATGAAGCGCATGATGGCCTTCCTCCAGGCGCTGGTGCGGTCCGACGAGCACCTTCCGCGCACCCGGCCCACGCCGGAGGGAGCGATGCTTCCCGCGATGCCCAACACCTACAACAGCATCCCCGCCCTCGGCCGCGACGTGTACGACTCCGGCCTGTACCTCCTGGCCCTGGCCGTCATGGTCAAGGCCGGCCGGCGCCTCGGTGAGGACAAGGCCACCGTCACCGCATGGCAGCAGGCCTTCGACCGAGCCCGTACCGAGTTCGAAGACGTGTTCTGGGACGATGCCAACCAGTGGTACCGGTACACGGAGTACCCGAAGGGCAGCGCCGTCCACCTGGACACCTTCTACGCCCAGCACGTCGCCGAACGCCTCGGGCTGCCCGACCTGGTCGACCCGCGCCGGTACCGCGCTCAACTCACCCGCCACTACGCCCGTTTCACGGCCGACCGGGACGCGGAAGGAAACCTGCTGGGTGCGCGGACCATGGCGCTCCCCGACGGGGTCACGCAGTGGCCGGCCCTCTCCAGCATTCTGGGAGTGGCCGAGCCACGCCAGGAGATCGCCGTGTTCACGGGCACCAACTACTTCGCGGGTGCCACCTACCTCGCCGCGGGCGCCCGCTTCCACGACGCCGCCCTGCGGAGGCACGGCATCGAGATGGCGTCCGCCGTCTCCCACCAGGTCTGGTGCGTGGACGAGAACGGCTTCGCCTTCGACACTCCGGAGGCCTACGGCACCTCCAATGCCGCGATCTACAGCTACCCGGCATACGAACGGGCTCTCGCCGTATGGGACACGCTCGACGCGATCGACTCCCTGGCAACCGTGCTCCCCTCCGCACACCGGTAGCGATCCCGGGCACACCGCCGAGGCGCGCTGTCTCGCGGCTCGGCGGTATGCACTGCGGGCGGAGGCGGGATCGCCCGTCCTGCGACTGCTCAGGCCGGCTCGCGCACCAGGTGGACGAGGGTGGAGGCGTGGTCGCCCGCGGCGAGGTCCAGCGGCAGCCCGTGGGTGAGCAACACGGCGCCGTGGTGGACGGATCCGGTGGCGGTGTCCCGGTAGCGGACCGCCGGGTCGAGGGCGCGCAGAGGCAGGGCGGGGTCTCGGTGACCGAAGTGCCGGGCGTGCCGCAGCGCGATCACCACGGTCTCCTGTCCGTCGGAAGCCAGGTACTGAACGGCCGTGGTCTCGCCCGGCCCGGTCAGCCGGTACTGCTCGCCCAGCTGCACGAGATGCCGTACGCCCTTGTACGCCGCCACCAGTTCCGCGGCGCGGGCCAGCTCCGTGTCACCCCAGTGGTTCAGGTCGCCGCCGATGCCCAGGACACCGGTCATCGCGACATGGAAACGGAAGTCCAGCGGCACGCTCCGCCCGGTGTAGGGGTTCGGGCTGTCGGTCACCCAGGCGCCCATCACCCCGGCCGGGTACAGCTGGGAGAAGCCGTGCTGGATCTCGACGCGGTCCACGGCGTCGGTGTTGTCGGAGGCCCACACCTGGTCGGTGCGGGCGAGGATGCCCAGGTCGAGGCGGCCGCCGCCGCTGCTGCACGACTCGATGCGCAGCTGGGGGTGGTCGGCGCGGAGCCGGTCGAGGAGGGCGTACAGGGCCTGGACGTGGTCGGTCCACAGCCGGTCCGGATCCCCCTCGGCGTCGGGCCAGCCGGCCTCCGTGAAGGGGCGGTTCATGTCCCACTTGAGGAAGTCGACGGCGTTCTTGGCCAGCAGTTCGTCGAGCCGGCCGTGCACCCAGGCGGCGACGTCGGGGCGGGCCAGGTTGAGGACGAGCTGGTTGCGGTGCTCGGTGCGGCGGCGGTGCCGGTGGTGGAGGACCCAGTCGGGGCGGGCGCGGTAGAGGTCGCTGTCGGGGTTGACCATCTCGGGCTCCACCCACAGGCCGAATCCCATCCCGAGTTCGTGGACGCGGTCGATGAGCGGGGTGAGTCCGTCGGGGAAGCGCTCGGGGTTGGGGGTCCAGTCGCCGAGCCCGGCCGCGTCATGGGTGCGGGCGCCGAACCAGCCGTCGTCCATGACGAACAGCTCCACGCCGAGCGCCGCCGCCTTCTCCGCAAGCTCGGTCTGCCCGGTGACGTCGATGTCGTATCCGGTGGCTTCCCAGGAGTTGTAGAGGACGGGGCGGAGTTCGTCCGGGTGCGTCAGGACGTGGTCGCGGACGTACCGGTGCCAGAGGCGGCTGGCCGCGCCGAAGCCACCCTCGGTGTACGCGCCGGAGCACACCGGGGTGACCAGCTCCTCCCCCGGTACGAGTTCCCGCGTGACCGGATCGTGGCCGAAGCCCGCCGAGACGGTCACCCGTTCGGTGGGCAGCCGCTGTGCCGTCAGCTTCCAACCGCCGCTCCAGGCAAGGGCGCAGGACCAGACCGGGCCGTGCTCCTCGGTGCTGTGTCCGTCGTCGATCATCGCCCAGGGGTTGTACTGGTGGCCGGTGGTGCCCTGGCGGCTGGTGGTCACGGTCTCGCCGTACGGCAGCGCCGTGCGCGCCAGCCGGGTCTCGGCCGACCATTGGCCGCGGACCTGGCTCAGCCGGTAGTCCCGCAGTCTGGGCAGCACCCAGGTGGCCGAGTCGGGGGGGGGGGGGGGGGGGGGGGCGGCGGCCCCCCCCCCCCCGGGGGGGGGGGCGCGGGGGGGGGGGGGGCGCGGGCCGCCCCCCCCCCCCCGGGCGGGCGGGGCGGGCG
>NZ_JBIVDZ010000004.1:602007-833540 GCF_044747345.1 Streptomyces sp. NPDC090088
GGCCCCCGCCTCGCCCCCCCCCCGCCCCCCCCCCCCCGCCGCCCCCCCCCCCCCCCCCCCCCCCCCCCCCCCCCCCCCGCCGGTGTGGCGCAGGACGAGGTGGCGTTCGAGCACGTCCGTACCGGCGCGCAGCCGGTAGTGCGTCTCGACGGCGAGCGGGTAGTGCCGGTCGGCGAACCGCAGGACCAGTTCGCCGTCTCCACGCGCGTGGTCGATGAGCCGGGGTTCGAGGTCGCGTACGCCGTCCGGGAAGCGGACCTGGACGCCGGCGTGGGCGTAGCGCATGGCGCCGGCGGTGTCGAGGTCGAGGGTGCCGTCCGCGGGGTCCTCGAAGGAACGGCGGCCGGGGGCCGGGTAGTTCAGGAGCGAGAGGGCTTGGTCGAGGGTGAGGCGGGGGCCCCAGTGCAGGCCGCGCAGTCGGTGGGCGTCGTCGAGGTGGAGGACGTAGCTGGAGCCGGGTCCGGACAGGACCCAGAGGCGGTGCTCCGGGTCGTGGGCGATGCTCGGCATGGCGGCCTTTCGGGCTGATGGGGTGAGGCGGCGGGGACAGGGGGAGCTGTCCCCGCCGCGGCGGCTGTGTCAGCCGTTGACCGGGGCCACTTCGACGTAGTCGATGTCGGGCGCCCAGGAGGAGGAGTTGGAGAACTTCAGGGAGTTGGTGCCGGCGGCGAGGGTGACGGTCGTCGGCAGGGTCCAGTAGTCGTTCCAGCTGTAGGTGTTGCGGAAGGTCAGCGTGGTGGCCGTACCTCCGTTGACCGACAGCTGGGCGGTGCGGGACTCGACGTTGGTGTTGTAACTGCTGGAGCCCGCCCGGTCGTTCTGCGCGTAGTGGATGACGACGGTGTAGCGGCCGGCCGCGGACGCGCTCACGTTGGCGAAGGTGAGCGTGTTGCTGCTGCTGTTGCCGACGTAGCCGACGTTCTTGCCGCCGGAGGCCCAGGTGTCGGACTGGGCCTTGGCCGCGCCGGCCAGGGTCGCGCTCTCGGCCTCGTACTTGGTGACGCCGGTGGTGTCACCGGAGCCGTCGGCCTTCAGGTTCCGCAGGGTGAGGGTGGTCCCGCTGTTGGGGCTGACCGCGATCCGGTTGATGCCGGCGGTGAGGTACAGCTTGGTACTGGAGGTGGTGGCCGAGCCGCCTGAGGAGGCGTAGGTGGCGACCGTGGTGCCGTTCAGGGCGAGCGCGGTGCTGCCGCCCGAGGAGGTGTAGTCGGTCTTGACGGTGTAGTAGCCGTCGGTCGGGGCGTAGGCGTCGAAGGTCGCCTTGTCACCACTGGTCATGACCAGGGCGCCGGTGCCGGTCTCGCCGACGTCGCCGTACGAGTAGGACGGGCTGCCGCTGGTGTCCGCGAGGGTCGCCTCGTACACCGTCTCGGGGGTGCTCGCCACGGAGGTCAGGTCGATTTTGTCGAGGGTGACCTGCCCGGCGGAGGTGCCCAGGTCGGAGTCGGCGACGGCGAGCGAGACGGTGTGGCTGCCGGCGCTGAGGGTGACCGGGACGGTGACGTTGGAGCGGTACTGCCAGTTGAGCGTCGACGGGTAGGTCACGAACTGAGGATTGGCGCCGTCGATGCGCAGCACCTGCTGGGAGGGCGAGCCGTTCTGGTTGCCGTAGAAGATGCGCAGGTTGTAGGTGCCGGCGGACGGGACGCTGGTGGTGAAGACGACCTTGCTGTCGCTCGCGGTGAGGTAGCCGACGTCCTTCGTGCCGGAGGTGGCGTACAGCTGGGCGGTGGAGTAGCTGGCGCCGGTGGCCTGCTGGACGACGGTGCCGTCGGTGATGGCCGCGTTCTCCGCCTCGTAGGAGGAGTACGACGGGACGCTGGGCGTGGTGGCCGTGCCGCCGCCGTTCGGGGTGACCGTGATGCGGTACGCCGACATGGAGTTGAGGCCGGTCAGCGGCACGGTGATGGATCCGCCCGACGGGGTGTAGGCGGTCCTGGAGATGGTCTTCGGCGGGGCGGAGGCGCCCTCGTAGCCGCTCCAGTCCAGGGACTGGACCGTGACCTCGACCTTGCTGCCGAACGTGGCGCTCGGAATGTTGTTGATGACCACGTTGGTGTCGGTCGAGGAGCCGCCGACGATCACCTGGGCCTGCTTGCGGCCGGTGTCGAGGGAGCCGATGCCCTGGAGCGTGTCCTGGACGTCGGCCTGTGGCGGGGTCGTCCTGACGGTCTGCCCGGTCATCCCGGCGTACCAGTGCCAGAACCACCACGACCCGTTGGGGACGTCGGTGTGCACGGTGTTGCCGGACATGTTGCCGGCGATGTCCCAGTACGGCTGCTGGGCGTAGACCTTGGTGTCCTCGAACATCGCGGCCCACTGGATCATCTGGCCGGGCACCGACAGGTCGCGCCGGTTGGCGTACTCGTCGATGTTGACGGTGATCGGGCTGATGGACCGGGCGGTCTCCAGGGCTCGGTAGGCGGTGTAGCGGCCGCGGTAGCCGGAGAGCGAGGACGGGCCCAGCTCGTGCCAGGTGAAGACGTCCGGGAGCTGGTTGTTCGCCTTGGCGTAGGTGAGGAAGTCGCCGAAGAACTTGCTGAGGTAGTTGGCGGTGTTGGGCCCGGCGATCTTGGCGCCCGGGTAGTCGCTCCTGATCCGGGCGTAGACGGTGCTCCAGTCGGACTCGAAGGAGCTGAGCGCCGCGGCGTAGGTGGTGGAGTTCGAACTGCCGAGGCCGGTGTACCAGTTGCCGTCCGGCTCGTTGAACGGGACGAACACCACCTTGCTCGCGTACGAGGTCGCCTTGACCGCGTTGACGGCGGTGTCGACCTTGGTGAGGTAGTCGCTGATGCCGTTGTTCTGGTAGGGCCAGTCCGAATACTCGTCCTGGATGTTGGTGTACATCGTGCCGCCGCCGTTGCGGAAGAACGACGGGGCGACGTCGAGGATGTCGGCGCCCGGGTGCTGGGCGCCGCCCGGCGGCTTCTGGGAGCCGGTGGTCAGCTTCAGCGGGGCGAGGAGGTTGTCACCGGGGACACCGTCGTCGCTCTGCCCGTAGAGCGCGCCGTTCGAGCCGTGCAGGACGGCTCCGGTGGTCGTGCCGAGATCGACGGTGTAGGTCTGGGAGGCCGCGGCGGCGGTCCCCGGTACGGCGAGCAGCGCGCCGATGGCCGCGACGGCCACCATTGCTCCGGTCAACGGTCTTCTTCTCATGGAGACCTGGCTTTCCCCTCCCGCGACGCTGCGGGAGGACGGAGGGGTTGGTTCCGGGACGCTCAGCGCATTGTTATCGCTCACATCCCCCGCGAGGGAGCGATACGGCGCACTTTTTCGAGCGCGGAGGTACTCGGCTTGCCGAGCGGGGAAACGGTCAGCGGGAACGGCCGGGGGCCGGTCCGGTGCTCTCACGGACGATCAGCTCGGGCTCTGCCCACAACGGCGGCAGCGGTGCGTTCCCGGGGTCGAGCAGCCGGTGCAGCATGCCGAACGCGCCCCGCCCGAGGCCTTCGAAGTCCAGTCGTACGGTGGTCAGCGCGGGGTGGGTGTATCCCGCGTACGGAGCGTCGTCGAAGCCCACGACACTCAGGTCGCCCGGCACGTCCCGGCCCGCCTCGCGCGCCGCGCGCAGCACGCCGAGGGCCAGTTCGTCGTTGCCGCACAGCACCGCGGTGACCTCCGGGTCGGCGACCACGCCACGGGCGGTCAGATACCCGGATCGCGGGCTCCAGCCGCCTTCGAGCGGTTCGGGGACCGGCCGCCCGGCGTCGGAGAGGGCGTCCCGCCAGCCCTCGGCACGCTGGCCGACCCGGGTGGTGGACGACGGGATCGCCATGTAGTGCACGGTGTGATGGCCGAGGCTCAGCAGGTAGCGCGTGGCCTGCGCCGCCGCCGCACGGTCGTCCAGCCATGCCTCGGGCCTGTCCCCGGCTCCCCCGACGTCCCGCGGCCGCTCCACCACCGCGACCGCCGGGAACTCCGCGGGCAGGGCGTGCCAGGCGCGTTCGCCGGGCGCGTTGAAGGCGATGACCAGCACCGGCTCACCCGGCCGGGCGAGCCGGCTCGCCACGTCGTCCGCCGTCATCGGCGCCTGCTCGTCCAGGACGCTGATCGCCACCGAGAACTCCGCCGCCCGCGCCGCCTCCTCGATACCGCGCAGCGCCAGGGACGCCCCGTAGAGGGTGGTGTCCGAGGTGAGCACGGTCACCGAGCGCACGACTCCCCCGGCCAGGGCCCGGGCGAGCCGGTTGGGCTTGTAGCCCAGCTCGTCGATGACCTCCAACACCCGGTCCCGGGTGGCCTTGCGCACCTTCGGGCTCCCGTTGACCACGCGGGAGACCGTCTGGTGGGAGACCCCCGCCGCCTTGGCGACGTCGAAGATGCTGACCGAGCGCGTCCGGTCGGCGCCCTGGGCGGAGGGTTCCTCGTCGTGAGGGACCGGGGCGGGCTGCTGCATGGTCGTGGACTCCTGGCGGCGGTGGGGGCGGGGCGGGCGGCGGTCGGGGGCTGGGGCCGTCTTACTTGACCGCCGCGTTGGACTCCTCGTTGACGGAGTCGGCCGCCTTCTGCGGCGTCTGCTGGCCGAGCCAGACCTGGTTGAAGGCGTCCAGCACCTTCACGTTGTACGTCGCCGAGGACGTGGTCAGCGGGTAACCGATGGTCGTGCCCGCGGCCTCCTTCGCGAACGCGCTGACGTCCACGCCCTGCTTCTGCCACGCGGCGACGAAGTCCTGGTTGAGCGTGGGGATGCCGGGCCACACCGAGCCCGTGGCCACAATGATCTTCTGCGACTCCTCGGATCCCAGCCACTTCACCAGTTCCCATGCCTCCTTGGGGTGCGCGCTGCCGGCGTACAGGGCGTTGCTGAGCCCGTTGTACACCGTCCCCTTGCCCACCGGGCCACCGGGCAGCTCGGCGACCCCGAAGTTGCCCTTCAGGGAGCTCTGGTAGGCGTTGAGGTCCCAGCTGCCGTCCCAGACGACGGCGGCCTGCTTACGGGCCATGACCTGCGGCAGCGAGGCGCCGTTGGGGGTGTTGGTGACGGAGGCGGGCACCGCCACGTGGTACTTCAGCCGCAGGTCCTGGACGAACTGGATCGCCTGGACGCAGGACGCCTGGTTGATCGTCCACTTGCCCCAGGCCTTGTCCTGGAGCTTGCAGCCGTTCTGGGTCGCCGCGTCCCACCAGTCGGTCTGGCCGTTGGGCGAGGACAGCGCCAGTCCGTACTGCTTGACGTGCTTGGCGTCGAAGCCGGTCTCGTTCGGGTGCTTGCCGTTCTCGTCGATCGTCAGCTTCTGGAGCGCCTTGACGAAGGTGCCGCCGTCGGTGGTGTTCCAGGACAGCGAGCCGAGCTGGTCCTGGGTGAGGCCGGCCGCCTTCAGCATCGTCTTGTCGTAGACCTGCGCGATGGTGTCCCAGTCCTTGGGCAGGCCGTACTGCTTGCCGTTCTGTTCCCAGCCCGCGAGGAGCTTGGAGTCGTAGACGGAGGTGTCCAGCTTGTCGGCCTTGATGTACGGGGTGAGGTCGGTGAGCACACCCTGCTGGGCGAACTGCGGGAAGTAGGCCACGTGGTCCCAGAAGACGTCCGGCGCGGTACGGCCCGCCAGCTGGGTCTGCAACTTGCTCCAGTACTGGGCCCAGGCGTTGAGCTCGATCTTGACCTTGATCTTCGGGTGCTGCTTCTCGAAGGCGTCGATCGACTTCTGCAGCGCGGGCTTCTGCACGGCGTCCCAGATGGCGTACCGCAGGGTGACGGTGCCGTCGGAGGAGGCGCCGGAGCCGGAGGAGCCGCACGCGGTGGTGAGACCGAGGAGGAGGGCGGTGGCGGCGGCCGCGCCCAGGGCTCTCGTGGCGGCGGACGTGGTCACGGCTCTTCTGGTGGCGCTGGACATGGGTGGGACTTCCTTTCGGTGCGGGTGGGAAAAGAGGGGCGGCTCGCAAGGTGAAGTGTTAGCGCTAACAATTCACGCATCACGCAGGGAGGTCACTTGAGGCCCGTGAGGGCGATGGACCGCACGATGTGCCGCTGGAACAGCAGGAAGACGGCGATCAGCGGCAGCAGCGCGAGCGCGGCGCCGGCCAGCACGATGTGCGGCAGGTCGGAGACGTGTTCGCCCTGGAGGGCGGCGATGCCGACGGTGACCACCCTGGTCCGGTCGCTGTTGGTGATGATCAGCGGCCAGATCAGGTTGTTCCAGGTGTTGATGAAGGTGATGGTGGCGAGCGTGGCCAGGATCGGGCGGCTCAGCGGGAGCATGATCCGCACGAGGATGCCGAAGGTGCCCGCGCCGTCGATGCGGGCGGCGGACTCCAGGTCCTTGGGGATGGTGCGGAAGTGCTGGCGCACCAGGAACACACCGTACGGGGTGCCGAAGACCGTCGGCAGGATCAGCCCGGCGAACGTGTCGACCATCCCCAGGTCGCGCATCATCAGGAACAGCGGCACCAGGGTGATCATCTGAGGCACCATCATCGTGGCGATGTAGCCCCAGAACAGCCAGTCCCGTCCCGGGAACTCCAGCCGGGCCAGCGCGTACGCGGCCGTCGCGCTGAACACGACCTGCCCGGCGGTGACGACCACCGCCACGAACAGGGTGTGCAGGAGGAACGAGGACATCCCGTAGTCGTTCCACACGGCGGCGAAGTTGGCGAAGGTCGCGGGGTGGGCGGGCGCCCAGGCGTCGGTGGACAGCAGGTCGGAGGAGCGCTTGAAGGCGGCGTTCAGCGTGAGCAGGTAGGGCCCGACCGACAGCAGCGCTCCCGCGGCGAGGATGCCGTACAGACCGGTACGGCGAACGGCGTTCGAAATCGCAGACATGGAGATGGCCGCCCTCAGCTGAAGTCGTAGACGGTGCGCTTGCGGAAGTACAGGAACTGAACCGCCGTCACCAGCAGGATCATGGCGAACAGGAGCATCGCCAGCGCGGAGGCGTAGCCGCTGCGGAAGAGCTGGAACGCCTGTTGGTAGATGTGGTAGTTCATCGTGTCCGTCGAACCGCCGGGCCCGCCCTGGGTCATCACGTACACGGTGTCGAACATCTGGAACGACCCGATGGTGTTGGTGACCAGCACGAAGAACATCGACGGCCGCAGCAGCGGAAGGGTGATCCGGAAGAACCGCTGGACCGGGCCCGCGCCGTCCAGGTCGGCGGCCTCGTAGAGCGACTCGGGGATCGCCTGCAGCCCGGCCAGCAGGAACAGCATGGTGTAGCCGGTGTACTGCCAGATGTTGACCGATGCCATCACCGGCATCGCCCAGGTCGTGGACGACAGCCAGGCCGGGCCGTCGACGCCGAACAGCGACAGGAACTGGTTGATCACACCGTGCTGCGGGTCGAAGGCCCAGCTCCACACGATGCCCAAGGCCACCGGCATGGCCATCCACGGCAGCACGAACAGCACCCGGAAGACCTTGCCGCCCTTGAGCCGGCGGTTCATCGCGAGGGCGAGCAGCAGGGCCAGCACGGTCTGGGCCGGGATGTTCAGGACGACGTAGTAGACGGTGTTGCGCACCGCCCGCCAGACCTCGCTGTCGCCCATCATCTCGCGGTAGTTGGCCAGCCCCACGAAGTGCGGTGACCCCATCAGGTTCCAGTCGAAGAAGCTGATCACGACGACGCCGACGATCGGGGCGAGCAGGAAGAGCAGGAACCCGGCGAGGCTCGGCGCGAGCAGGACGTACGCCTCGGCGGTGGTACGCAGCCGGCTCCGTCTGCGGTACCGCGTGCCGTCGGCGGCCGAGAAGGGCGCGCCCCCGGAGGAACGGCGGTCGGCCGCCGGTCTCGGTGTGGCAACTGGGCTGTTATCGATCACGTTTACGCTCCGAAGGGCGGCTCGATCACATGCGCTAGAGCGAGGGAAAAGGGACGCTGCGAGCCGACGCCCGATAGGGGACTCGTGTGCATCCGCACGGTGTGGTGCATCAGCACGTGCAGTGAGTGTGAGCGCTAACATTCTGCGGGGTCAAGAGATCGGGCCTATATCGATCGACGAGATCCGGCCGGTGCCGGCTGTGTCGCACAGGACCTGCGCGGCGGCAGGCCCTGACCGGGCGAGCCGTGGAGCGTCCAACCCACGGGACTGACCAAGCCTGTGCCCATGTGTGCCTCCGTCTCGGGTAGTTCGCACCCCGGTGCACTGCTCGCGCCTGGTGTGACGAGTGCGTCGCAGCCGTCCTGGGCAGGCCCGTTCACCGGACTCAGAACTTCTGACGAAGAGCCGCCTGGGGCTCGATGCGGGGTGGAACTTCGTCGCCCGCACCCAGGACGAGATCGTCCAGGCCCGCGAAGACTGGGCCAAGGGCACCCGCTTCGGCGAAGCAAGGGGCTACGACGGCGCTCCGCGCACCGGCACTGCCCAAGCCCCCCCCTCAAACCACGAGGCCGAACCCGCTGACCAGCCATGACGTCCACTGACGCGAAGGGGGCTGCCCAGGTCGGCCAACCGGTCCTGCCCCTCGGCCGATCGTCTGCGGAGGCTCGGCGCCGATCGCCACTGTTCGCGCCACCGATCCGGGCCGCCCGCAGCGGTCGACTCTGTCCGTGTGGGACCGTCTCGAACAGTCCATCCCTGCGCGGTCAGGTAATCGCATGAGGTCTGCGCTTGCTGGAACGACCACCGGGTGCTGAGCCGCGGGAACCACGCGCGGAGCGGTCACCGAGGACTGCGCGGCCGCGTCCGCCATACGGTGGGGATGGCTGGGTGGCGGCACCCGTATGTGGGCGTGTTTCAGAAGTGGATCAAGCGTCGTGGTGGGCTGGGCCGGGTGTCTCGTCCGTCCAGCCTCGGGGCAGAGCCAGCCGGCCCGACCGGTGTGCGTTGCGCTGTTCGGTGACCCATCGCTCGACCTGGTCCACGGATGTCGCGAGCGACTGGCCGGTGGTGTCGATCAGGTGGGTGCGCCATCGCGGGTCTTCGGCGGTCCAGGTGGTCCACCGGTGCCAGGCCATCTCCGGCCAGCTCCCGTCGGTGATGATGTCGGGCCGGAATCGCGGGTCGCGGGCGTGCCCGCGGTGCCAGGCGGCCCAGCCGCAGAAGGCGTCGGTGGCGGCCTGGTCCCATCGGCCGCCGTCGCGTGCGGCGAGTCGCTCGCGCCGGTCCTGGTCGGCGACGTCGATCAGGCAGACGGCGATCCCGTTCAGCGACGGGGCCGAGGGGGCGGCCAGGACCTCACCCAGCGGTGAGTTCCCGGACAGCAGCAGGTCCATTCCACGGTCCTCGTACTCCAGCGCGCGGCGCACCCACACCTCGGTCATGCGGTTGCGCCAGTGGGGAGGGATCGGCGGGTCCGGGACACCGACTTCGTCGAAGTCGTGCACCACGACCCCGTCCAGTCGGTCGATGACGGTGAAGGCGAGCGTGGTCTTGCCCGCGCCGCTGGAACCGGTCAGCTTGAGCAACATCTGGCCAGGGTGACAGCCCGAAAAGGCTTTCTCGACTGGTTTGTCGGGCCCCCATCGGCCCTCACGAGAGGTCCCGGAACGGGCGACGGGGCCCTCCTCGACGGCCAGGTCGCGGGTACGGACACCAGCGTTGTGTCCCGCGTAATGGACCGTTGCACCCGGGCAGGTGGGCCAGGTGTCCCGGCCCGCGCGCGATGGCAGCCTGGACCGCTGCTGCGGCGGCGGGCAACGAGCCCCGGTGGAGCCGGGGGACGACGGCCTCGGTTCCTGCGGTCCGTAGGTGCCGGGCCACCAGGGCGACGGTTCGGGACGGTGATACAGGGCCGGTCAGCCGTATCGTCGCAGCAGTCCGTCCACGTACGCCTCCAGCCGTTCTCCCAGTACCTCGGACGTCAGATCGTCCCGTCCCAGATCACGCCACGGTCCGGCCAGCTTCGCCGCGTCGGGGCAGTAGTGCAGGGCGTCGAGCAGCCGCCAGTACAGGTGGTCGGGATCGTCGGCGAGGTCCCGGCCGCCGTGTGCCTCGTACCGCTCGCGGAAGTCCAGCCCGTACGCCGGCCCGTGCAGCAGCGCGAGCGCGGTCGAGCAGTGCGCGACGTCCAGGTCGGCAGGTCCCCACGAGGTCTCGACCCAGTCCACGACACCGGTGATCCGCAGCTCCGACCCGGTTCCCGTGAAGAGCACGTTCCCGGGGTGGAAGTCGCGGTGCAGAAAGCAGCCGTCGTACGGCGGCGGGTCGCGACGGATCACGTCCACGGCCCGCTCCCACAGGGGGCCGTCGGGGGTACGGACGCGCTCCGGGGACGTCCACGCCTGGTAGGTGCGCGGTCTTCCGGCCGGTACGACGCCGTGGATGCGGACGAGTTGGGAAGCGAGCAGGTCAAGGCGCCGGTCGAGGTCGTCCTCGTCCAACCGGACGCGGCCCGGCAGCGCGGACATCAACAGGGTGGGGTGGTCGCAGTGTTCGGCGTCGGCGTCCACGGCGACGAGACCCGGCGCGGGGATGCCTTCCTGGCCTGCGAGCAGGGTCAGGACGGATGCCTCGCGGGTCAGCAGCCCGGGTCCGTGGTGGCGGAAGAACGGCTTCACGAAGGTGCGTTGCACCAGATCCGTGCCGTCGTCGAGCGTGAGTCGGCGCATCTGGGAGCTCCAGCCGCCGGACAGGAGGCGGGAGTCGGTGACCGAGCGGCCGTGGCCGAGCTG
Organism: Streptomyces sp. NPDC090088; assembly: GCF_044747345.1. Taxonomy (NCBI): domain Bacteria; kingdom Bacillati; phylum Actinomycetota; class Actinomycetes; order Kitasatosporales; family Streptomycetaceae; genus Streptomyces; species Streptomyces sp. NPDC090088. Next base: position 612,552 of record NZ_JBIVDZ010000004.1, read on the forward strand.
TTCGGCCGCCCACGCACGCGTCGCCGTCCAGCCGTGCGCGTCCAGGCCGGTGAGCACCGCCGCCACGAAGCTCCGCCGGTCCTCGCCGTGATCGCGGAACCACATTCCCAGCCGGTGCCGCGCGTCCGGCAGGTCGAACCGCGTGTACTGGGCGCGCGTGGCCAGCGCGTCCTGTACGGCCTCGGTCACGGCGGGCGGGATCACCGTGTCCGTGCCCGGCACGGCGAGCACCGCGCGGCTCTCGTACGCCCGCAGCACGTCTAGCGCGGGTGCCTCACGCCAACTGTCCGGCTGCCGGATGATCCCGCTGAACCGGCCGTTCCCGTCCTCGAAGGGCACGTCCCACGCTTCGGCGGTGTACACGGCGGGTGCGCACAGCCCCAGGGCAGCCACCCGGTCCCCGTAGTGCCGGGCGAGATCGGCCACCGTCTGCCCGCTCATGCTGAATCCCACCAGGACCAGCGGACCGTCCGCGCCCGCGTACGCATCGATCACCGCCACGGCCTGCTCGAACCGTCGCCGCAGGCTCGACTCGCCCAGTTTGCCGGTGCTTTCGCCGTGCCCGGAGAAGTCGAAGGCGATCCCTCGACAGCCGTGGGCCACGAACTCCCGCACCAGCGGCAGCAGTCGCTCCGTGCTGCTGGTGCCTGCGCCATGCAGCACTACGGCGGTGATCCCGCCGGGATCACCGCCGTACACACCGCTGAGCCGTTCGCCGTCGTGGTCGTGCGCTAAGTCGAGGAGCATGCGCCCCATTCACTCACGCCGTGGCGGCCGGCCGGCCCACGCGCATCGCGGAATCACAGCGATGGGTGGGGACTCATGAAGCTGAAGTACACCGCTGCGTGGGTGGGGTTCACGGCGGCGGCGATGGTCGTGGTGTCCGCGTGCGGCTCCGGTGGGGTGAAGACGGCCACCTCGGCCGTGGACAACGCGGACAAGATCATGGCGGTGCTCTCGCACGCGACCGACCGGACCGATGAACTCGGCTCGGCCGAGGTCAGGATGAGCACCGACGTGGGCACGGGCACCCCGGTCACCCTGGACGGCACCTACTCCTGGGGAGACGGCCCGGCGATGGATGTCCTGAAGGACGACTTCGGCAAGGCGACCGTGACCATGGACTTCGAGCAGTTCGGTGCCACCGCGCCGGTGAAGGCGCCGCCGGCAGGGCTGACCGCAGGCACACCGGTGCCCCGCCGCTCCGTGGGGGGCGGGGCATCGGACGTCCGCACCGGTCCCCGCGGTCGGCGCGGTCGAAAGGCTTGCCCGAGGCGTCCCGCCGACCCGGGCGTAAGCTACGGTGAACGGGGATCGTGGATCGTTCCACCGAGGCTGACGCAGGAGCAGAGGGAGGCCGCACGTGAGTACCGCCGACGCGGCTTCGCCGGGCAGCCTCGCGGACAAGATCGACGCGCTGTTCCGCATCGTACGGCGGCCCAACCGTGAGCAGTTCAGCCACGAGGAGGTGGCGCGGGCGTGCCGGGAGGCCACGGGGGAGAGCTTCTCCGCCACCTACCTGTGGCAGTTGCGAACCGGTAGGCGGGACAACCCGACGAAGCGGCACCTCGAAGCGCTCGCCCAGTTCTTCGACGTCCCCGTCGCCTACTTCTTCGACGACGACCAGGGTGCCGCCATCGCCAGGGAGCTGGAGCTGCTGGGGGCCCTGCGGGACGCCGGAGTGCGGAGTGTGGCGCTGCGGGCGGTGAACCTCTCGCCCGAGGGCGTGAACACGATCAGCGACATGATCGACGTCCTGGCCCGGCGGGAGGGCGCGGGCGGCGCCCGCAGCGACGGCTGACCGCCCGGTGAGACGGTGGCGGCGCGGCGGTCACGGGGAAGAGGGGCTGGGCGTGCGGGGCGGTCGGGGCGACAAGCGCTTGTGGCAACGGTGCCGGGTCCTGGTGGACGGCCTCGATCTGCCGGCCCCCTTCGACATGGCCCGGTTCATCGACATGGTGGCGCGGACCCGGGGCCGGCCGATCGAGCTGGTGCCGGTCGCCGCCCGGCCGCACCTCCCGTGCGGACTGCTCGTCACCACGGACCACGCGGACCGCATCCTCTACCCCGCGGACACCACGCCCCTGCACCAGCGGCACATCCAGCTGCACGAGGTCGCGCACCTGTTGTGCGGTCACCACGAGACCTCGCCCGCCGCGTCCTCGGCCGCGCGGGTCCTGCTGCCGCATCTCCCGGCGTCGCTGGTCCAGCGGGTCCTGGGCCGTACCGTCTACACCGAGCCGCAGGAGGAGGAGGCGGAGCTCGTGGCCTCACTCATCCTGAACCGTGCCGCGGAGCAGGACCGTGCGGCGGCCGCCGTGACCACGCCGGCCGGATCGGCGCAGGCCCGGATGCGTTCCCTGTTCGCCCCGCCCGAGCGGCGGACCGCCGACCGGCCGGTCGCTCGGCGGGGCTCGTGGAGAACCTGACCGCGTGTCTCGCCGCGCTGGTCTTCCTGGCGTTCGCCGGGCACCGGCTGACGCTCGCCCGGGGCGGCGGAGCGGATCCGGCGCACCGGGACGTGGCCGGGTTCGCGCTGTGCGCCGGAATGGCGATGCTGCTCAACGCCCCCGCGGTGCTGGGCGTGCTGGAACGGTCCGTCTCCGCGCCCTGTGCCGAACTGCTGCTCCCCTGGGAGCTGAAGGCGGCCGCGGGTACCTTCCTCGCCCTGGTCGCGCTGGCCCTCGATCCGCGCGTGGGCGAGCCGGTACCGACGAGGCGCCGTCGCCGGATCGGCGGCACGGCCGTCGTCGTCCAAGTGGCCGCGCTGGGGCTGTTCCTCGGCTCCGGCGTCACCGGCGACGGCGCGTATTTCGTGGCCGCGCCCGGCCGGGGCCGGGTTCTCGCCACCTACAACGTGCTCTTCGTCGCCTATCTCTGCTGGAGTCTGTGCGTGCTCGCCCGTGCCCTGGTCCGGCATGCGCGTGAGACCCTCCCGGGCCCGCTGCGCACGGGGCTGCGGCTGGCCGCGCTGGCCACGGCCACCGCGGTGGTGTGGACCCTGTGGACTCTCGACGATGCCGCGGCCAACATCACCACGGGACGTCAGGGGCTGAGTGAGGACCTCCTCTCCACGACCCTCGGGATGCTCACCGCCGTCCTGGTCACCGCCGGCGCCACCGCCACCCTCTGGGGCGAGCGGATCACCGCCCCGCTGCGCCGGCTGCGCGCCCGCCGTACCCACCGGGCCCTCGAACCCCTGTGGGCGGCGCTCCATGCCGAGCTGCCCGAGATCGCGCTGGATCCGGATGCCGCCCGCCGCCCGGCCCTGCGTCAGGCGGAGTTCGCCCGGTACCGCCGGGTCATCGAGATCCGGGACGGCATCCTGGCGCTACGGCCCTACCAGCGGGCGGAAGCCCTCGACCGGACGGTGCGGGCACTGGACGGCACCGGCCTCGCGGCCGTCGACCGCGAGGCGGTCCTCGAAGCCGCCGTCATCGCCGCGGCGCTGGCGGACAGACGGGCCGGACGGCTGTACGACGGCGCCCCCGGCCGGGCGGGACCGACGCCTTCGGCACGACTGGAGACCGTCGAGGACGAGGCGGCCTGGCTGGTGCGTGTCGCCCGGGCGTTCACCCGCTCCCCCGTGGTGCGCGACATCCGCGACCGGGCGCACGCCCAGGTCACGGCGGAGTGAGGCATGGAGGTCACATGCCGGCGAGACGCTGGACCTTGCCGAGCTTGCAGGTGATGTCCGAGGTGACCTGGGCCGTCCCGTCGGCCGTCTCCTTCGCCTGCTCGTTCGCGGCAAGACTGTTCGCGATCGCGGCGCCCTCCGCCACCCTCGTCCCGCCGCCGTCGACGAACTCGATCTGGACGGTGTAGGTCGCGGTGTCACCGCCATGGTTGGTCACCGTGAGTTCGGCCTTGGGGATCTTCGTGACGGCGTCGACCGCACAGGAGTCGATCGTGACGTCGGCCGAGGTGGCCGCGCCCTTGCCAACTGCGGCCGACGGAGAGACGGCGGTCGGGGTGCTCTTGTCGCCGCCGGTGACAGCGGGACCGTCGCCGGACGAACACGCGGTGACAGCGGCCAGGGCGGCCACGGCCAGCAGCGCCGCCGTGGACAGGGTCCTCGTTCGGATGTGCAACGGAGCTTCTCTTCCTCTGAAGGGGCGACGAGCACGGAACATCAGCTCATATGAATGATAGTAGAGCATCATTCATATGAGCTGATGTCCTCAAGTCCGGCACTCGCGACCGGATACAGTGCGCGAGACGGCAGCCCGGTCAGGGAGGGACAGCGTGACGGACACCAGCAGCACCCGGCCCGCCGAGGGCGAGGCGCAGGCGCCGCGGCGGAGCCGACTGGCCCGCCTGATGCGCTACATCCCCTTGATCGCCCCCGTCCTGCTGTGGGCCGTGCCCTGCGGGGTGCTCCTGTACACCGGCCAGCACTGGCCGCTGCCCGTCACGGCGGCCGGCACCGCCCTGTTCGTTATCGGTCTCGTCGGTATGCCGCTCGCGATGGTGCGCGGTCACGGCCGGCGTCAGCAGGACCGGGCGGCGATCGTCGGTGACACCCTGCTGGGCGCGAGCTGGGTGCTGTTCACCTGGTCCGTACTGCTCGGCGTCCTCCTGCGGCTCGCCCTGACCGTGGCCGGCGTCGGCGGGAGCCAGGACCGCGCCCGCATCGTCACCTGGGCCGTCCTCGGCACCGCCGCCCTCCTGCTCGCCTGGGGATACGCCGAGGCCCGCCGGGTGCCGCGCGTGCGCCGGCTCGACGTGGAACTCCCGCGTCTGGGTGCCGGGTTGGACGGCCTTCGGGTCGCCCTGATCACCGACACCCACTACGGCCCGCTCGATCGCGCCCGCTGGTCGGCACGGGTGTGCGAGACGGTGAACACCCTGGAAGCGGACCTGGTCTGCCACACCGGCGACATCGCGGACGGCACGGCCGAACGCCGCCGCGCCCAGGCCGCCCCGCTCGGTACCGTGCGGGCCACCCGGGCCCGGGTCTACGTCACCGGCAACCACGAGTACTACAGCGAGGCCCAGGGCTGGGTCGACCTGATGGACGAACTGGGCTGGGAGCCGCTGCGCAACCGCCATCTGCTGCTGGAACGCGGCGGCGACACCCTCGTGGTCGCCGGCGTGGACGACGTCACCGCCGAATCCTCCGGCCTGGCCGGGCACCGCGCCCACCTCACCGGAGCCCTGGACGGCACCGACCCCGACCTGCCCGTCCTGCTCCTGGCCCACCAGCCCAAGTTCGTCGACCGGGCGGCAGCCGCCGGCATCGACCTCCAGCTCTCCGGCCACACCCACGGCGGCCAGATCTGGCCCTTCCACCACCTGGTCCGCATCGACCAGCCCGTCGTGGCCGGCCTCAGCCGGCACGGCACCCGCACCCTCCTCTACACCAGCCGCGGCACCGGCTTCTGGGGCCCGCCGTTCCGCGTCTTCGCCCCCAGCGAGATCACCCTGCTCGTACTCCGCTCCCCGCACGCGCGGGGAGCGTGAACGGGCTGGAGCAGGGCTAGGAGCCCCCGCCCGCCGGGGAGACGAGGCCCGTCTCGTACGCGAGGACGACGGCCTGGACGCGGTCGCGCAGGTTCAGCTTGGACAGGATGCGGCCGATGTGGGTCTTGACCGTGGTCTGGCTGAGGAGCAGGCGGTCCGCGAGTTCGGCGTTGCTCAGTCCCGTCGCGAGCAGGCGGAGCACCTCCAGTTCGCGCGGGGTGAGGCTGGACAGGTCGCGGTGGAGGCCGGCCGGCCGGTCCGCCTCGCGCTGGGCGAAGCGTTCGATCAGCCGGCGGGTGATCACGGGCGCGAGCAGGGCGTCGCCGGACTGCACCAGGCGTACGGCGGCGACGAGATGCTCGGGGCTGACGTCCTTGAGCAGGAAGCCGCTGGCCCCGGCGGTGAGCGCGGCGTAGACGTAGTGGTCGAGGTCGTAGGTGGTCAGGATGATGACCCGGATGCCGTCCGGCCCGTCGTCGGCGAGGATCCGCCTGGTCGCCTCGATGCCGTCCATCCGTGGCATCCGGATGTCCATGAGCACGACGTCGGGCCGGGTGCGCCGGACCGCGGCGAGCGCCTCGGCCCCGTCGGCCGCCTCGGCCGTCACCTCGATGCCGTCCGCGGCCAGGATCATTCCGAAGCCGGTGCGGACGAGGGCCTGGTCGTCGGCGATGACGGCGCGCAGCGCCGGCCGGTTCACGCCGTCCGCCACGGGACTCGGGCCGTGATCCGGTAGCCGCCGGCGAGGGTCGGACCGGCCGTGAGGTCACCGCCATAGACCGCGAGCCGTTCGCGCAGCCCGATCAGCCCGCGCCCGTTGCCGTCCGCCCGGGGGGCGCCCCGGACGGCTCCGGTGTCGGTGACCTCGATCTCCAGCAGGTCTCCGGTGTGTCCGACGGTGACGGAGGCCTCGGCGCCGGGCGCGTGTTTGATGGTGTTGGTGAGTGCCTCCTGTACGACGCGGTAGGCCGCGAGGTCCACTCCGGGCGGCAGGGGGTCGGGCGGCAGTGACGTCGTGACGTCGACCGGTGTCCCGGCGGCCCGTACCCGCTCGATGAGGTCGTCGAGTTGGCCGAGGCCGGGCTGCGGTTCGAGGCCGTCGGCCGGGCCGTCGACGGGGCGGCCGGGGTGACGGCCGGTGTCCGGTGCCGCCAACAGGCCCATCACATGGCGTAGTTCGGCCATCGCGGCCCGCCCGCCTGCCTCGACCGCGAGCAGGGCCGTCTTCGACCGCTCCGGTGCCGCGTCCATCACCTTGCGTGCCGCGCCCGCCTGGATGACCATCACGCTCACATTGTGGGTCACGACGTCGTGCAGTTCGGCGGCGATCCGGGCCCGTTCCTCCTCGACGGCCCGGCGCATGCTCTCCTCCTGGGCCTGCTGCAGGCGCGTGTACCGGTCCCGGCTGGCCGCCAGCCGCCGCTGCCAGAAACGGACGGTGCTGGCCAGCACGCCGGCGACCAGCAGTACGACCGCCGGGCTCGACCAGCCGGGCAGCACCGGATCCGTGTCCCGGAACGCGAGGCCGGCCAGCACGGCGGCGACGACCAGCCCGGCCGTCGCCTGTGCTCGGTGACGGCTGTACATGACGGCGCTGTAGGCACCGATGACACAGGTCAGCACGTTGATCCAGGAGGCGCCGTCGACCATGGCCAGCGTCGCGCCCATCACCACCGCGAAGGTGGTCAGGGGATACCGGCGCCGGATCGCCAGCGGCAGCGCGGACAGCACGACGAGCGGCGCGGGCGGGGCGGCGGGCCTGTCCTCCGTGGCCCGCGGATCCGGTACCGGGACCTGGGGCGTTGTCGGACGCGGGACCGGCACCGTCCGCTCGACGTTCCGGGACACGACCTTCGAACTGAACCGGACCGGCCCGTCGCCGGGATAGCGGAACGCCACCACCAGCGCGACGGCGGTCAGCAGGACCGCCAGCACCACGTCGGCGCGAACCGCCCGCCGCGACCGCGGGGCGTCCCGCACCTCCGACCGCAGCGCGTCGCGCAGTCGCCGATGCCAGCCGTGCCGGTCCTCCGTCTCCACCGGCTCATTGTGCGGTGCCCGAACCGTCTTCGCGTCCCCCTGAGCGGTCAACGCACCGTCTCTCAGGAGTACTTCGCAGGGAGGAGGCCGCGGGCCGCTCCTTCGCGGGGAGGCCCGGATGTCGGTGCCGCGGCGGACGCGCCCCACCGGACCACGGCCCTACCGTCGCTGGGCCGGCGCAACCAGCTCGTACCGACCATCTCTCTCGACCGCAAGGGACGGACCACACCCATGACTCACGTGATCGAACTGGCGGGCGTGGCGAAGCGCTACGACAGCGCCGGCGCGCCCGCGCTCGGACCGCTGGACCTCGTCGTCGCCCAGGGCGAGGCGCTGGCCGTGACCGGCCCCTCCGGCAGCGGCAAGTCCACACTGCTGAACCTGGTGGCCGGACTCGACAAGCCGACCGAAGGCGCCGTCACCGTGGCCGGGCAGCGGATCGACGGGCTGAGCGAGCACGCGCTGGCCCGGTTCCGCCGCGAACACATCGGCATGGTCTTCCAGTTCTTCAACCTGCTCGACGACCTCACCGTCGCCGACAACATCCAGCTGCCCGCCCAGCTGACCGGGACCGCGCGGCGCCAGGCGGCGGCCCGCGCCGGCGAGCTCATGGAACTGCTGGGCATCGCCAGGCACGCCCGCGCCTACCCGGGCCGGCTGTCCGGCGGCGAGCGCCAACGGGTCGCGGTCGCACGGGCGTTGGTCAACCGGCCGGCGCTGCTGCTCGCCGACGAACCGACCGGCGCGCTCGACACCGCCTCGGGCCACGACGTACGGGAGCTGCTGGTGGAGCTGCACCGCGGCGGGCAGACCGTCGTGCTGGTCACGCACGACATGGCGCTGGCGGCGGCGTGCGCGAGCCGTACCATCCGGCTGGTCGACGGCCGTCTTTCCCTCGACTCCCGCGCGGAGGCGGTCCGATGAGACTCCTCGGCACCGGCGCGCTCGGCCGGGTCGTACGCTCCGGGGTGGGCCGGCGCCGGGTGCAGACGGTGGTGATCGCCGTGGCCACCATGATGGCCGTCGCCGCGGCCGTGATCGCCGGATCGCTCGTCGTCGCCTCCAACGCCCCCTTCGACCACGCCTTCGCCAAGCAGCACGGCGCGCATGTCACCGCGCAGTTCGATCCGGGCAAGGTGAGTGCGGCGCGATTGAGGGCGACACGGCGGCTGGACGGCGTCACCGCGAGCGCGGGGCCGTTTCCGTCGACGACCCTCAGCCCGGTGGATCCGGGCGGCGGGCATCTGCCGAATCTCGGTCTGGTCGGACGGTCCGATCCGCACGGCGACGTCGACGACCTGGACCTGCGGTCCGGCCGGTGGGCCGCGAAGGAGGGCGAGGTCGTGCTCTCCGGGCCGCTCGAAGGCCCCTCGCTCAAGATCGGTGACACGCTGAGGGTTTCGGATGCCGCCGGCAGCCCGACGCTGAAGGTCGTCGGCTTCGCGGTGTCGGTCAGCGAGACCGCCGACGCCTGGGCCACCCCGGGGCAGGTCGAGGCGCTGGCCTCGGAGGAGACTCCGGTCACGAGCCAGATGCTCTACCGCTTCGACTCCGCGGGGACCAGGGCGCAGATCGCCGCCGACCGTGCGAAGCTCACCGCCGCCGTTCCGTCCGGGGCCCTGTCGGGCACCCGGTCCTACCTGGACACCAAGCGTGCCGCCGACGCGGGCGCGGCGGCGACCATCCCGTTCATGGTGGCCTTCGGCGTGCTGGGCATCGTGATGTCCGTGATCATCATCAGCAGTGTGGTCAGCGGCGCGGTCGGCACCGGCCTGCGCAGGATCGGCATCCTCAAGGCCGTCGGCTTCACCCCGCGAGAGGTCGTACGGGCCTATGTGGCCCAGGCGTTGATCCCGGCCGGCACCGGTATCGCGCTCGGGGTCGTGCTCGGCAACGTGCTGGCCGCGCCCCTGTTGGCGGACACCGGGCGGGCCTACGGCACCGCCTCGCTGACGGTGGCCTGGTGGGTGGACGTCGTGGTGCCGGCCGGCGCGCTGCTGGTCGTCGGGGTCGCGGCGCTGGTGCCCGCGCTGCGGGCCGGACGGCTGCGCACGGCCGAGGCCATCGCGGTCGGCCGGGCACCGCGCACCGGGCGGGGTCAGTGGGCGCACCGGACGGCCGGGCGGCTGCCGTTGCCGCGGGCGGTGACCTACGGCCTGGCCGGCCCCTTCACACATCCGGTCCGTGCGGCCGCGATGCTGCTCGCGGTGGCCTTCGGGACGGTCGCGGCGACCTTCGCGGTGGGACTGACCTCGTCCCTGAACGCGGTCGGCAGCGCGTCGGATCCCGAGGACCGCGCCGAGGTCACCGCCGTCGCCGGCGGACCGACCGTCGCGGGCGGCGCCCCGGGCGCGGTGCGCACCGAGGGCGGGAGCGACACTCCTCCGTCCGCCGACCCGGCGAAGATCCGCGCCGCCGTCGCGGCGCAGGCCGGCACCGCTTCGTACTACGGCATGTCCAAGAACTACGTCACCGTGGCGGGGATCTCCGGCTCGGTCCGGGCCACCCTCTACCAGGGCGACTCACGCCCCGGCAGCTACGAGATGATCTCCGGGCACTGGCTCACCGGCGCGGGGCAGGCCGTCGTACCCACGGGTTTCCTGGAACGGACCGGCACCAGGGTCGGCGACCCGGTCCGGGTGACCCTCGGCAAGGACACGGAGACCCTGAAGATCGTCGGCGAGGCCTTCGACACCTCCGACGACGGCCTGTCGGTCCACGCGGACCTCGCCAGCTTCCCGGGGGCCGAGCCCCAGGTCTTCCAGATCGAGGTGAAGCCGGGTGTCTCCCCCGCCGCCTACGCCGAGAAGCTCCAGGCGGTCGTCGAGCCGCTGGGCGGCGCTGTCATGGCCAACTCCTCCTCGCGGCAGGAGAACATGATCCTGCTCCTGGACGCGATCGCGGCGCTGCTCACCCTCATGCTGGTTTCCGTGGCCGGCCTCGGCGTGCTCAACTCCGTCGTCCTCGACACCCGCGAACGCGTCCACGACCTGGGCGTCTGCAAGGCGCTCGGCATGTCGCCGCGGCAGACCGTGAGCCTGGTGCTCGCCTCCGTCGCCGGGATCGGCGTGCTCGGCGGACTGGTCGGGGTGCCGCTCGGGTTCGCGCTGCACGGCTTCGTGCTGCCGGTGATGGGGCACGCGGCGGGCACGAACCTGCCGCCGTCGGTCCTCGATGTGTACGACGCTCCCCGGCTGGTGCTGCTCGGGCTGGCCGGCGTCGCGATCGCCGTGCTGGGCGCCCTGCTCCCGGCCGGCTGGGCGGCCAGGGCCCGTACGGCGACGGCGTTGCGCACGGAGTAGGCCGCTCATGCCTTGACGGCGCCCGAGAGCATGCCGGAGATGAAGTGGCGCTGGAGGAAGAGGTAGAGGGCGACGACCGGCAGGGCGACGATGATCGAGGCGGCGGCCAGCAGGGAGTACTGGGTGGTGTGCTCGCTCTGGAAGAAGGCCAGGCCCAGCGGGGCGGTGCGCTTGTTCTCGTCGGTGATCATGACCAGGGGAAGCAGGAACTCGTTCCAGGTCCACATGAACACCAGCATCGCCATCGTCAGCAGGGCGGGGCGGCTGGTGGGGACGAGGATCCGCCACAGGAGCCGCCAGTCCGAGGCACCGTCCAGCCGGGCCGCCTCGATGATGCTGACCGGTACCGAGCGGAAGAAGTTGCGCATCCAGAAGACGCCGAAGGCGAGGGACTGGGCGGTCTGCGGCAGGATCAGCGCCCAGTAGGAGTCGGTGAACCCGGCGTCGCGCAGGTTGAAGTAGAGCGGGATGACGAACGCCTCGGGAGGCACCATCAGGCCGATCAGGGTGACGTAGAAGAGGAGGGAGCGGCCGGGGTAGTCGAAGAGGGCGAAGGAGAAGCCCGCGAGGATGGCCAGGACGGCCGTGAGGGCGACGACCGAGACCGCCACCAGCACGCTGGAGCCCAGGTAGGTGGCGAAGTGGCCCTGGTGCCAGGCGGTGCTGAAGTTGCCGAGGTCCAGGTGGTGCGGCCAGGTGAAGGACGGGGACGCCTGGGCGGCGGGGGTCAGGGCGGAGGCCGCCACGCCGATCAGCGGGACCAGGGCGAGCGCGGCGAAGAGGGTCAGGACGACGTAGTTGAGCGCCCGTTCACGGGTGGAGATCATGCGCCGTCCTCCTCGGGCTGGAGCTTGGTGATCAGGAAGGTGATGAGCAGGATCACCGCGGTCAGGACGACGGCGATGGCGCAGGCCGAGCCGACCTGGCCGGTGCCGAAGGCCCGGTTGTAGACCTCGAAGGCGGGCAGGCTGGTCGCGTTGCCGGGGCCGCCGTGGGTGGCGACGTACACCAGGTCGAACGTCTTCAGGGCGGCGATCACGGTGAGGGTGAGCGCCACGGTGATCTGTCCGCGCAGGCCGGGCAGGGTCACGGCGAAGAACTCCCGTACCAGGCCCGCCCCGTCGAGCTTGGCCGCCTCGTACAGCTCGCCCGGGATCTGGCCGATGCCGGCGATGAACAGCACCAGGCACAGGCCGATCTCCAGCCAGGTGCCGATGAGACCGACGGACGGCAGGGCGGTGGAGAAGTCGCCGAGCCAGGGGCGGGCGACCGCGTCGAGGCCGATCGCGCGCAGGGCGGTGTTGAGGACGCCGTCGGGGGCGTAGATCGCGGTCCAGGCGGTCGCGGTGACGACCATGGCGACGACCTGCGGCAGGAAGATCAGCGCGCGGAAGACGGAGACCCCGCGCAGCCGTGAGGCGCGGGTGGTGATGGCGGCCAGCATCAGGGCGAGCGTGATCGGGAGGACCGAGAAGAACAGGATCAGGACCAGGGAGTGCCCGAATCCGGCGCGCAGCTGCGGGTCGCGGGCGATCTCGGTGTAGTTGTCGAGTCCGGCCCAGGTGGAGGCGGAGAGGCCGTCCCAGTGGAAGAGGGAGATCTGGACCAGCTGGCCGAGCGGGACGAGGAGGAAGACCGTGAGGACGGTCAGGGCGGGGAGGGCGTAGAGGTAGCCCTTCCACTGGACGCGGCCGCGGCGCCGGGCCGGGCGCCCGGTGGGGGCGTCGGCCCGGCGCTTGCGTGCCGTGGGGCGGGGTGCGGTGACAGCCATGGGGGTGCGGCCTTACTGGCTCTGCTGGAACGAGGCGTAGTCGGACTGGAGTTGCGCCCCGAAGGCCTTGGGCGAGAGCTGTCCGGCGGTCAGTTCCTGGACGGCGGCGGTGAGGGTGTCGTAGAAGGTCGGGGTGGTGTAGTCGAGGTAGGGCAGCAGGCCGTCCTTCTCGCTGACCGCCTTCCACTCGTCGAGGATGTCGGCGTCGACGGTGCCCGCGGCGGGCTGGTAGTCGGCCTGCGGGAGGGCGGGCAGGTTGCCGTTGTCGGCGAGGACCTTCATGCCGTTGGCGTTCACGAGGAAGTCGATGTACGCGGCGGCCACGTCCGGGTGCTTGGACTTGGAGGTCATGGCCCAGGCGAGGCCCTCGCCGCCCTGGGTGAGCGGGGGCTGTCCGGCGGCGGGGCTGAGCGCGGTGAAGCCGACGTTCGTCTTCATCTTGGGTGCGAGGACGGCGGCCTGCCAGGTGCCGTCGACGAGGAAGAGCGACTTGCCGGCGGCGAAGTTCGCGACCGCCTGGTCCTTGCTCTCGCCGTTGAAGCCGGAGCCGAGGTAGCCCTTGTCGGCCCAGCCGCGCAGCGTGGTGGCCGCCTTCAGGCTGCCGGCGTCGGTCCACTTGGCGCCGCCCTCGTCGAAGACGAGCTTGCGGACCTCCGCCTTGCCGGCGGTGGCCGCCTGGACGACGCCGAAGATGTGGATGCCGGGGCTCTTGTCCGCGTCACCGTAGGAAAGGGGCTGCAGGCCGGACGACTTGGCCTTGGCGAGGGCGGTCTCGAAACCGGCGAGGGTGGTGGGGACGGTCAGGCCGAGGGACTTGAGCTTGGCCTTGTTGTAGTAGATGCCGACGATCTCGCCGGTCTGGGAGACGCCGTAGAGGCTGCCGGTCTTCCAGGTCCTGCCGTCGGTGGAGAAGCGGTTGAGGTCGAGCAGCTGGGACGGGAAGGAGGTGTCCCAGCCGTAGACCTTGGCGTAGCTGTCCACGGGCTGGAGGAGACCGGCCTTCACGAAGGCGCCCATGTCGGGGTAGCCCTGGTTGGCCTGGACGACGTCGGGCGGGTTGGCGGAGGACAGGGCGAGCTTGAGGGTGGTCTTGAGGTCGGAGAAGGACCGGGAGACACGCTTGATCGTGACGTTCGGGTACTTCGCCATGAACGCCTTGTTGAGCGCCTCGGTGGAGGCCTCGGTGCCCGGGTCGGTGTTCTGGTCCCACTCGGTGAGAGTGACCTTGCCCGCCTTGGCGACGTCGGTGGAGACGGGGCCCGCGGTCTTGTTCGCGTCGCCGGCCGACGAGTTGCCGCTGGGGCCGGGTGAGCAGGCCGTGACGGCCGTCAGCAGGCCGGTGGCGAGGGCGGTCGCGGCGACGGCGCGCCGGGCGCGGCTGCCTCGGGTTCTCTCGGTCATGGAGTGGTCCTCCTGGTGCTGGTGCCGGTGGAGCTGAGGGTGCGGTGCTGGGAGTGGGGGCCGACGGAGTGTCAGCGCAGGGCCGCGCGGAACCGGTCGACGTCGTCGCCGGGGATTCCGGCGGTCTCCGTGAGGAAGGCGTCCACGGCCTCCCGGCCGGGGGCGCTGCCCGCGCCGCCCAGGCTGCGCACGGACAGGGCGGCGCACAGCCCGGCGAAGCGGAGGCAGGTGTCGATCGGCCAGCCGTGCCTCAGGCCGGTGATGAGGGCGGCGGTGAACACGTCGCCGGCGCCGGTGGGGTCGACGGCGGACACCCGGGGGGCGGGGATCCGGATGAGTTCGCCGGTGGCGCCGTCCACGGCGACCGCGCCCCGCGGGCCGTCGGTCACGACGACGTCCGCCACCAGGTCGTCCAGGACCTTCACGGCCTCCTCGACCGTGCCGGTCCGGGTGTAGCTGGTGGCCTCGACGGCGTTGCAGACGAAGACGTCGACCTCGGCGAGGCGGGTGAGCACCTCGGGCGACCAGCGGCCGGTGGGGTCCCAGCCGACGCCGCCCACCACCCGGGTGCCCCGGGCGCGCAGCCGGGCGACCCAGCCGGGCAGCGGTCTGCCGATGGTGAGCTGGACGAAGCGGGTGTCGGGCAGCTCGCCGTCCCAGGTCTCCGGGCGCCGGGCGCCGTCTTCCTCGTAGGTGATGAAGGTGCGTTCGTGTTCGTTGGTCGCGGCCACGGTGACGGGGGTCTGCACGGCCGGGTCGCGGCGCAGCCAGGCGAGGTCCAGGTTCGGCTCGCGGGCGAGTTCGGTCACGAGGTGGGCGCCGAGGACGTCGGTGCCGATCACGGCGCACAGGCCGGTCGACAGGCCCAGCCGGGCGGCGGCCACGCTCCGGGTGGCGGTGCCGCCGGGCACGACGGCGAACCGGTCCGCGTACACCTCGCCGCCCGGGGCGGGCAGGTGTGGGATACCGGCGAATACGAGGTCGCAGAAGACTTCGCCGGCGAAGAGCACATCGAGCACGGATACCGCCTCCGTCGGGTGCCGCCTCATGAAGTGCTCAACTATGAGCACCGCTGCCACGCAATGACAAGAGTCAGTCAGTTACGAGGAAGTTTCCGTGCGCGTTATGACCGAAGTCGGTCATTCGGTGATAGCGTCCTTGCGTGACTTCACGCAATCGACACGCGAAGATCGTGGAATCCCTGCGCACCACCGGGGTGGCCTCGGTGCGCGAGCTGGCCGAGCGGCTCCAGGTCAGCGAGTCCACGATCCGCCGGGACCTGATCGAGCTCGACCGCAACGGCGAGCTGCTGCGCACCTACGGGGGCGCCGCCATGTCCCCGCGCGCCGTCCCGGACGGCACCGCCCAGGAGCCGGAGGAGGCCGAGGTCCCCTTCGACGTGGTCGCCACCCGCGACCAGGCGATGAAGGAGGCCATCGCGGAAGAGGCCGTGAAGCTGGTCGAGGACGACAGCGTGGTCGTCCTCGACATCGGCACCACCCCCCAGGCCATCGCCCGCAAGCTGCGCGGACGCCCGGTCACGGTCATCACCACCAGCCTCGCCGTGCTCGACGAACTCCGTCACGACGAGGCCGTACGCCTGGTGATGCTGGGCGGTGTGCTGCGCCGCAACTACCAGTCCCTGGTCGGCTCCCTGACCGAGCAGGCGCTGCGCCAGGTCAGTGCCGACGTGCTCTTCCTCAGCTGCACCGGGGTCCGCCCGAGCGGCCACGTGGTGGACAACATGGCGGTCGAGGCACCGCTGAAGCAGGCCATGATCGAGACGGCCGGGAAGGTCGTCCTGGTCGCCGCCGAGACCAAGTTCCCGGGCTCCGGCTCGCTGCGCGTCTGCCCGCTGTCGGACATCGACGTCCTGATCACCACCGGCGGTGCCGATCCCGACACTCTCCAGCTCTGCCGCGAGGCGGGTGGAAAGGTGATACTCGCATGAAGTTGACGGTCCTCGGCGGCGGCGGATTCCGCGTGCCGTACGTCTACCAGGCCCTGCTGCACGACCAGGGCTCCCCCCGCATCGACGACGTCTGGCTCTACGACACCGATCCCGCGCGCCTGAAGTCCATGGCCGAGGTCCTCGCCCGGTTCGCCGACGGCCGGCCCGACGCGCCCAGGGTGACGGTCAGTACCTCGCTCGACGACGCCCTGGAAGGCAGCGACTTCGTGTTCGCGGCGATCCGGGTGGGCGGGCTCGCGGGCCGGATGTGCGACGAACGGGTCGCCCTGGACCTGAACGTCCTCGGCCAGGAGACCACCGGCCCGGGCGGGCTCGCCTACGGCCTGCGCACCATCCCCGTGATGCTCGACATCGCGCACCGGGTGCGCAGGCTCGCCCCGAACGCGTACCTCATCAACTTCACCAACCCCGCCGGAATGATCACCGAGGCGATGCAGAGCGTCCTCGGCGACCGCGTCCTCGGCATCTGCGACACCCCCTCCGGTCTCGGCCGCCGTATCGCCACGACGCTCGGACTCGACCCGTCCCGGGCCCAGTTCGACTACGTCGGCCTCAACCACCTCGGCTGGATGCGCCGGGTGCTGCACGACGGCGAGGACGTACTGCCCCGGCTGCTCGCCGACGACGAGCGCCTCGGCGGCCTGGAGGAGGGCGTCGTCTTCGGCCGGGAGTGGCTGCGCGACCTCGGCCTGATCCCCAACGAGTACCTGTACTACTACTACTTCAACCGGGACGCCGTACGCTCCATCCTCGACGCCCCGCAGACCCGCGGCGAGTTCCTCGCCCGGCAGCAGGCGGAGTTCTACCGGCGGGTGACCGAGGCCGCCGGTGGCGGCGCCGTGCAGCTGTGGCGGGAGGCCGTGGCCAACCGCAGCGCCAACTACATGGCCGAGGCCAAGGGAGCGGTGCAGGGCGAGGCCGAGGCCGACGCGGACTTCCGGCCGGACCCCGCGCACCAGGGCTACGCCGGGGTCGCCCTCGCCGTCATGGCGGCGGTCAGCCGCAACGAACGCGCGACGATGATCCTCAACGTGCGCAACGGCACGACCGTGTCCGCGCTCCCCGAGGACGCCGTCGTCGAGGTCCCGGTGACCGTCGACGCCAACGGGGTCCACCCGCTCACCGTCACCCAGCCCGATCTGCACCAGGCCGGACTGATGCAGCAGGTCAAGGCGGTCGAACGGCTCACCATCAGCGCCGCTGTGACCGGCTCCCGCGCGGATGCCGTCAAGGCGTTCTCGCTCCACCCCCTCGTCGACTCGGTCGACGTCGGCCGCAAGCTCCTCGACGGCTACATCGACCGCATCCCCGAGGTGGCGGCCGTCTTCACGGGCGGGCGGGGCTGACATGGAGGTCGTCATCGTTCCGGACGCCGCGGCAGGCGGCGAGCTGATCGCCGAGGCCATGGCCCGGCTGCTCCGGCGCAAGCCGGACGCGCTGCTCGGGGTGGCCACCGGCTCGACCCCGCTGCCCGTCTACCAGGCGCTCACCGCCAAGGTCCGCGCCGGCGCCGTCGACACCTCCCGGGCCCGCGTAGCCCAACTCGACGAGTACGTGGGGCTGCCGGCCGAGCACCCGGAGTCGTACCGCTCCGTGCTGCGCCGCGAAGTACTGGAACCGCTCGGCATCGGCGCGGACGCGTTCCTCGGCCCGGACGGCACGGCGGCGGACGTCCGGGCCGCGTGCGAGGCGTACGACGGCGCGCTGGCGGCGGCCGGAGGTGTCGACCTCCAGCTGCTCGGGATCGGGACCGACGGGCACATCGGGTTCAACGAGCCCTGCTCGTCGCTCCGTTCACGGACCCGGATCAAGACACTGACCGAACAGACCCGCGCCGACAACGCCCGGTTCTTCGACGGGGACGTCGACCAGGTCCCGTACCACGTGATCACCCAGGGGATCGGGACGATCCTGGAGGCCCGGCATCTCGTCCTGCTCGCGACGGGCGAGGGCAAGGCCGAGGCGGTCGCGGCGACCGTGGAGGGGCCGCTCGCCGCGGTGTGTCCCGCGTCGGCGCTGCAACTCCACCCGCATGCCACGGTGGTGGTGGACGAGGGGGCGGCCGCCCTGCTGAAGCACGCGGACTACTTCCGGTACACCGTCGCCAACAAGCCCCAATGGCAGGCCATCTGACAGATGGTCATCGTAGTACGGCCGCCAGCAGGTCGGTGCCCAGCGCCGTCAGGTCGGGCAGGTTGAGGGAGTAGCGGACGTAACGGCCGTCCCGCCGGGAGGTGAGCAGGCCCGCGCGGCGCAGGACGGCGAGGTGGCGGGAGACCTCCGGGGGCGAGAGCTCCCAGAAGTTGGCCAGTTCGCCGGTGGTGTGCGGGCCGCGGGCCAGCGTGCGCAGCAGCCGCAGCCGTACCGGATGCGCGAGCGCCTCCAGCCGGAGGGTGACCGTCTCCAGGGAGACCGGCTCCGTGGGACTCGGCTCGGCGACGGGGTACTGCACCACCGGATGCCAGCCGGGCGCGTGGACCGCGACCAGGTGCGGGCGGCCGAAGACGCTGGGGATGAAGGTGACCCCGGCGCCGCGGGCGGCGGTCGCCTTGTCCTGCACCTTGTCCACGACGATGCAGTCGCCGTCCGGTGCCAGGGTGACCGCGCCGGAGACCGAGGCCAGTGCGGCCCCGACGCCCTGGCGTCTGAGCAGTTCGTTCTTCAGGCGCAGATCGGTGGCGAGCTGCACCGCGACGCCCGCCCAGGCGCCGTCGAAGAACGCCTCGGCGCATTCTTCGAGCGTGTCGCGCACCCGCGCCCGCACCGTGGCCGGGTCCGCGAGCAGCCGCTCCGCGAAGGCCTCCTGCAGCGCGCCGCGGGCCTGGGCGAGGTCCAGGGCACGCTCGCGGGCGGTGGTGTCGGTGAGCGGTGAGGCCCCCCGGAAATGGACCCGGTTGCTGCCGCACGTGGTGACGAGCGCGGCGGTCACATACGTCTCGTCGTCGATCCGGTCCACGTCGTCCAGCTCCTCGGCGAGGGCCTGCCGGGGCCGCGCGGGGATCAGGAAGTCGGCCTGGGAGGAACGCCAGAGGAACTCCGCCTCCCTGAGCCGCTCTGCCAGCTCCGGCCGCAGCCCGGCCCAGACGTCCGCGGCCCAGCCGGCGAACTGCGGATGGTGACCGGGTTCGGCCAGCACGTGCAGCATCGCGGTCAGCTCGGCCAGCGGGGAGGCGGCGAACCGTACGCGCTCGGACGGCAGACCGCCGATGTCGATCCTCAGCGTCATTCCCCCATCATCACCGCGCGGGCACCCCGGCCACGGTGCCGATTGACGAAGAGCGTCAACCGACGTGCCCCGCCCGGCGGGCGGACGCACCGTCTGACGCCATGGAAACCATCACGAGAGTCCGGCCCCGCGCCCTCGTCCGCGCCTCCGGAGGCCCCCGCTACACCGTCGCCCTGGCCGTGGACGCGCTCGGCACCGGCCTGCTGCGGCCCTTCCTGCTGCTCTACGGCGTGACGGTCCTCGGGCTGTCCGCTCCGGTCACCGGCACCGCCATGACGGTCGGCATCGTCGCGGGTCTGGTGTGCATGCCGGCGGTGGGCCGCTGGCTGGACCGGGGTGCGCGCAGCACGGTCGTGGCGGCGTCGATGCTGGTACGGGTGGTGGGCGTGGCACTGTTGCTGGCCGCCCCGCCGGGACATGTCGGGCTGTTCGCGACGGCGGCGCTCTTCCTCGGCATCGGCAACCAGGCCTGGCCGGCCGCCCACGCCGCGCTGGTGGCCACGGTCGCCCACGGCCGGGAACGCGACACCGCCCTCGCGGCGGCCCGCGCCCTGCGCAACGCCGCCCTGGGCGTCGGAGCCCTCCTCGCCACCGCGTGCCTGGCGGGCGGCGCCGGCGGCCTGCGGGCGCTCGCGGCCGTCACCGCGCTCGCCTACCTCGCCGCGTCCGCCCTGGCCTGGTCGGTCCACGTGCACGCGGATCCCGCCCAGGCCACCCGGGCCGAGGACCGGACCGGCGCGCCCGCACCCCACATGCTCACGCTGCTGGCCGCCAACGTGGTCTACGTCTTCTGCCTCAACGTCCCCGAGGTCGCGCTCCCCCTGGTCCTGGTGACGCAGTTGCACGCGTCCCCGATGTGGTCGGCTGCCGTCTTCGTGGCCAACACGGTGCTGGTCGTCACCCTGCAGGTGCCGGTCACCGTCCTCATGTCCCGCTTCTCCCGGCGGACCGTGCTGGCCTTCTCCGGTGTGGTCCTGGCCGTGTCCTACCTCGGCTTCCTCGCGGCCACCTCGCTGGGCCACGGCTGGGCCGTCCCGGCCATCGCCGCGGTGTCCGTGGTCTGCACGATCGGCGAGATCGTCTACGCCGGCAGCGCCACCGCGCTCGTCACCGCACTCACCCCCGCCCCCGTCCTCGGCCGCGCCCTTGCCCGCTTCCAGCTCTCCACGGGCTTCGGCCTCGCCGTCTCCCCCGCGATCATCACCGCCCTCGCACCCCACGGCCCGGCCGCCCTCTGGGGCACCCTCACCGGCGCGACCCTCGCCTCCGCCGCCGCCGTCGCCAAGGAAAAGAACCCAGCCACGTGACCCACTGTTCACCGCCGGCGAATCGCCGGGCAGGCGGAGTTGAGCGACGACGCTTCCGCGTCTTCGAGGTCGAGGCAGAGGTCTCGCCGCACGCTGAGGGGACTCGGCTCAGCCCAACGCGTCCAGCAGTGCGGTGACATAGGCGTCCAGTCGTGCTTCCACGGCCGCTGTGGTCAGCTCGGTCCGCCCCGCTTCCTGCCAGGGCCGGGCCACCCACTCGACGCCCGGCGTGAACGAGAGGGCGTCGAGCAGCCGCCAGTACAGCCGCTCGCCCGCGGTCGCGGCCAAGGCCCCGCCGGCCTGCTCGTACGCCTCGGCGAACCGCAGCCCCCAGGCCGGGCCGTGCAGCATGGCGAGGTTGGTGGAGCAGTGCGCCACGTCGAGGTCGGCCGGGCCCCAGGAGGTCTGCACCCAGTCGACGACCCCCGTGATCCGGAGGCGTGCCGGGTCGGCGGGCGCCACGTCGAACAGCACGTTGCCGGGGTGGAAGTCCCGGTGCAGGAACCGCCCCTCGTACGGCGGCGCGGGGCGGCGGATCACGTCGGCCGCCGCGGCCCAGGCCGCCGCGTCGGCGCCGTCCGGCGGGTCGACGGCGTCGGCGGTCGTCCATGCCCGGTACTCCCCGGGCCGCTGGGCGGGCCGCAGCGCGTGGATCGCCAGGAGCTGACGGGCCAGCAGCGGGACGCGTGCCTCCAGCCCCTCGTCGTCGAGAACGGTCCGTCCCGTCAGATGGGTCATCAGGAGCGACGGATACTCGCAGTGCGCGGCGGTCGGATCGACCGCGACCGGTCCGGGAGCCGTCACTCCGGTCCCCGTGAGCTGGGCGAGGACCCCGGCCTCCCGGGTCAGCAACTCCTCGGCATGCTCGACGAAGTACGGGTCGACGAAGGTCCGCAGCACCAGGTCGCGGAGGTCTCCGTCCCGGTTGCCGACGGTCAGCCTCCGCATCTCGGCGGTGATGCCGCCGTGCAACGCCTCGGTTCTGACGATCCGTTCGCCGGGCCGCAGCTGCCGGCCCACCCAGGCCAGGGTCGACGGCCGGACGACCGCCGCCCCGTCATGGCTGATCACCGTGCCATCCCACCACCCGGACGGCTGCGCCCGCAAAGGCTTTTGGCGCGGGAGCGGGAGCGGGCGCCGGCCCGGCCACGCGGACTGAGTACGCCTACTCATGCCGCCTCGGGCCGGGCCGAGGACGATGGGCGGTGTCGGCGGGTGGACAGGAGGCGGGGGCATGGGAAGGTTTCTGGCGGCGGTGGTGGCCGTCGGGGCGGCGTGCGCGGCGCTGGTCCTCGCGTATGTGGCGGGGGCACCGCCCGCCGTGGTGTTCGCCGTCGGGGCGGGCGTGCTGAGTCTGCTGTGGCTGCTGCTCCTGCTCACGGTCCCCTGGAACCTGTACTTCCGTGCGCACGCGGTGCTCGCCGAGATCGCGGTCAGCCGGGAGAAGGGCATGACGGTCTCCCCCAGCCGGGACGCGGAGGCCGCGCGGATCGCCCGGACGATGCTGCGGGCCGCGGTCGCCGGTCATGTGCTGACGGCGGTGGTCGTCGTCGCGGTCACCTGGGCGACGGACGAGTTCACGGGGTACTGGTTCGCCGGGTTCTTCCTGCTGAGCACCTTCTTCCGGCCGGCCGGCGCGTACTTCGGCCAGCTCCGGCGGCGCCTGGGCACCCTCCTGAAGGACGTCACGTATCCGCGGGACGACGTCGTCGAGGTGCGGGCCCGGCTGGACCGTGCCGAGGCCGGGACGCGGGTCCTGGAGGAGAAGGCGGAGGAACAGTACCGGGCCCTCGGTGAACTGCGCCGTGCCGTGGACGCGCTGGCCATGAGCACGTACGAGCGGAGCCAGGACGCGGACCGCAGGATCGCCGCGCTGGGCAGGGAGTTCGAGTCCACGGTGAACCGCCTCACCGACAACCAGGAGATCATCGCGGGCGTGAAGGCGTTCCTGCGGCTGCTGCGCGCCAGCGACCCGGCCGGCGGCGTCCCGGCCTCCTGACCCCGCGTCACGCGGGCCGCCGCCGATCGGGCCAGGCTCGGGGGCGGACCGGCATGGCGCCGGGACGGCGCGGTGCGGCGCCTGGATGCTGATGAGCCGGACCAGGCGGGAGTGAACGTGGACGATCATCGCACCCGGGAAGCCCGGGCGGCCCAGGAAGCCCGGACGGCGCAGGAGGCGCAGGAGGCGCAGGAGGCTCAGGCGGCTCAGGCGGCCCGGACGGCACCGAAGCCGACGGCCGCCGCCCGCTCCGGCGCCGAGTCCGCCGGTCAGCCCGGGGTCATCGGGATCGCGCTGGGCGCGGTGCTGGCGGCCTCGCTCGCGCAGGGTTCCTGGCAGTGGTTCGCCACCTACATCGGGGTGACGCTGCTCGCGGTGATGCTCGCCTTCTCCCGGCTGCCGGCCTGGACACCCCGCCTCCGCTCCGGGTACGGGCGGAACCTGGTGGCGTTCTCCCTGGTGGCCGGCCTGTGCGTGGCGATCACCCTGGCCCCCATGCTGCAGCGCTGGGCGTGGCTGTTCCCGATGCCGGGCACCCGGGACCGGTGCGGCGCGCTGGGCACGTACGAGAGCCTGCACGCGCGGGCGGCGCTGGCGGACCTGGCCCCCCGCGCGGGTACGGCGCTGGCCCACGCCCAGGAGGTCCAGAGCCACACCGCCGTCGCCGACTGCCTGTCCGCCACCACGACCCTGTGGCTGCCCGTCTGGGCCTGCGGAGCGGCCTTGGCGGTGGGGTTGTGCGCGTGGTTCTCCGGACGGGCCCGGGCGGGGAGCGCGGCGGCGGCCTAGGGTGCGGGTGCCCCTAGGGTGTGGGGCATGGACGCCCGTACAACGCCCCCTGGCCCGACCGATGTCGACCCCGTGGAGCTGCTCGCCGACCCGTACGCCGTATACGCCCGGCTCCGGGAGGCCGGGCCCGTGCACCGCGTCGCCGGAACCGACGGGCTGCCGGCCTGGCTGGTGACACGGTACGAGGACGTGCGGCAGGCCCTGGCCGACCCGCGGTTCTCGCTGGACAAGGCGCACGCGAAGCCCGGCGGCTACCGCGGGTTCGCGCTGCCGCCCGCGCTCGACGCCAACCTGCTGAACATGGACCCGCCGGACCACACCCGGGTGCGGCGCCTGGTGTCGCAGGCGTTCACCCCGCGCCGGGTCGCCCTGCTGCGCGAACCCGTCCGGCGGACCGCCGACGCGCTGCTCGACGCGATCGCCCCGCTGGGCCGCGCCGACCTGATCGCCGCCTATGCCGGGCCGCTGCCCATCGTGGTGATCTGCGAGCTGCTGGGGGTGGCGGAGGAGGACCGGCCGGACTTCCGGTCCTGGACCGACGCCCTGGTCGTCCCCGACCCCGCCCGGCCGGAGCGGACCAAGGAAGCCGTCGGGGCGCTGCTCGGCTTCTTCGCCCGGCTGCTCGCCCGCAAGCGCGCCGAGCCCGCCGACGACCTGGTCTCCGCGATGATCGCCGTACGGGACGAGGAGGACCGGCTCAGCGAGGACGAGTTGATGTCCCTGGTCTTCCTGATCCTGTTCGCCGGGTACGAGAACATCGTCCACCTCATCGGCAACGCCACGCTGGCCCTGCTCCGCAACCCTGCCCAACTGGCCGCGCTGCGCGCCGATCCCGCCCTGCTCGGTCCGGCCGTCGAGGAACTGGCGCGCTACGACGGGCCCGCGCCGCTCGCCATCCGCCGTTTCCCGACGGAGGACGTCACCCTGGGCGGGGTCACCGTACCGGCGGGCGAGACCGTGCTGCTGTCCCTGGCGGCGGCCCACCGCGACCCGCGCCGCTTCCCCGACCCGGACCGGCTGGACCTCGGCCGGGACGCCGCCGGGCACCTCGCCCTCGGCCACGGCATCCACTACTGCCTGGGCGCGCCGCTGGCCAGGCTGGAGACCGAGATCGCCCTCGGCGCGCTCCTGGACCGCTTCCCCGGTCTCGAACTCGACGTGCCGGTGGACCGGTTGAGCTGGCGTCCGTCGATGCGCACCCGCGGACTGCTCGCGCTGCCCGTGCGCTACTGACAGCGCCGGCACCGGACGCGCCGCGGCCCCTCGGGGGGCCGCCGTGCGGGCAGTCCCCCGAGGGGCCGGGCTCGGGGTGGGCTAGGGGCTGCGGCGGCGGGCCGGTGCCCGGGAGGCGGACTTGGGCTCCCGGGGCAGCGGCTTGGGCTGTGCGGTGTCCCCGGCGCCGAGAACCTGGTCCTCGTCCACGGTGCCGGGCACCCGGTCGGCGGCCTCCAGACCGAGGACCCGGTCGGCGGCCTCCAGGTCCAGGACCTGGTCGCCGTACAGGTCCTGCAGCCAGTTGGTCTGGTAGATGGTGTCGAGATAGCGCTCGCCGAGGTCGGGGGCGATGGCCACCGCGGTGAGGTCTCGGCCGTCGTGGCGGGCCAGCCAGTCCGTCGCGCCGCTGACCACCGTGCCGGTGGAGCCGCCGAACAGGAACCCGTGTCTGGCCATGCGGTGGCACATCCGGATGGTGTCCGGCTCCTCGACCCGGATCACCTCGTCCACGAGGGACTCGTCGAGCAGCGGCGGGCGCATGCTCATGCCGAGGCCGGGGATCATCCGGCGGCCCGGCTCGCCGCCGAAGGCCACCGAACCCATGGCGTCCACGGCGACGATCCGCACCGGGCGGTGCCACTCCCGGAAGTAGCGGGCGCAGCCCATCAGGGTCCCGGTGGTGCCGGCCCCGACGAACAGGACGTCCAGTTCCGGGAACCGGCGGGCGATCTCCGGGGCCGTCGTACGGTAGTGCGCGGTCCAGTTGCCGGCGTTGGTGTACTGGCTGAGCCACACGTATCGGTCGTCCGACGCGCACAGTTTCCGGACGTACTCGATCCGCGTGCCCAGGAAACCGCCGTTGGCGTCCTGGTCGGCCACGATGTGCACCTCGCTGCCGAGGGCCTCCATCAGGAGTCTGGTCGACAGGTTGCAACGGGAGTCCGTCACACACAGGAACCGGTAACCCTTGCTCGCGGCGATCATGCTGAGTGCGACGCCCAGGTTCCCGGACGAGGACTCGACGAGGACGGAGTCCGCTTTCAGGATTCCGTCCCGCTCGGCGTTCTCCACCATCTCGTTGGCGGCCTTCAGCTTGATGGATCCCGCGAAGTTGAAGGCCTCGCACTTCAGATAGAGCTGGTGTCCGCAGATCGACTCCAGGTCGACGAAGAGATCGCCCTCGTTGAAGGCATGGGGAGCGGAGATGACAGGCACGGCGGGCCTCCTGGTGCCAGGCCGACGTCGACGGGCTCAGCCGTACCGGCGCAGGTCGTGGAAGAAGTCGTCGATGAGTCGGAGGTTCCCCGTCCGGGAGACCTCGTCGTAGACGTACTTGCCGACGGCGAGGTCGAGGACGCCGAGACCGAAGGGCGAGAAGATCACCGGACGGTCGGCCGGCGGCGCGGCGCGTCCGAGCATGACGTCGTTGAGGGTTCCGTTGAGGAAGTCCCGGTTGCCGGTGCGCTGTTCGGCCAGGTGGGGTGAGGTGTCGGCCTTCAGGCAGTGGTCGACGTCGTCGACGAAGTTGGCCGCGCCGAGCAGGACCTCGGGGGCGAGGTCGCGCAACGACACATGCAGGACCAGCGGGTTGTGGGTGAACCAGGCCGGGTCGCTGACATGGGGTTCGCCGGCGACGGTGGCGAAGACCACCAGGTCGCTGGAGCGGATCAGGTCCTCGGCGCTGTCGTGGACGGTGACCTGCCCGGTGCCGCCGTGCTGGCGGAGGTAGCCGCAGAAGCCGGCCGTGCTGTCGGTGGACAGGTCGTGCACGCCGACGGTCTCGAACTCCCAGCCGGTGCCGTGCAGGAAGGTGTGGATGTAGCGGGCGATCAGGCCGGTGCCGAAGAACCCGACCCGGGTGGGGCGGGTGCGGTGGCGGCTGAGCCAGTCGGCGGCCAGCGCGGCGGAGGCCGCCGTCCTGGTGGCGCTGATGATCGAGCTCTCCAGGCAGGCGAACGGGTAGCCGGTGTCGTGGTCGTTGAGGATGAGCACCGCGGACGCCCGCGGCAGCCCGGCGCCCACGTTCTCCGGGAAGCTGGAGATCCACTTCAGGCCGTCCACCTGCACCGGTCCGCCGATGGAGGCGGGCAGGGCGATGATCCGCGCGGTGGGGCGGTCGGTGAAACGCAGGAAGTACGACGGCGGGTTCACCGAGTCTCCGGCGCCATGGAGCCGGTAGGCGGTCTCGACCAGCTCCACGAGCTGTTTCTCACGTCCGCTCAGGGCCTGCTGGACCTGTTCGCCGGAGATCACCGAGAAGGTCGGCACCTCCGGGCGGCCGGGCACGGCCCGCTGTGCGGTGGTTGACAGGACATCGGTCATCGCTCGCTCGCCTCCAGGGCCGGGCAGTCGTCGGCCGGCCGGACGGGTTCGCCCATGCCGACCAGCACCCGCCGTTCTCCGGTGAACGGCTCTCTGCTGTGCGCGGTGCGGATGTTGTCCACGAGCAGCAGGTCGCCGGAGTGCCAGGGTTCGCGGCGGGTGTGCGCCTCGTAGGTGCTGTTGATGAGCTGGACGACGTCCTCGCCGATCGGGGTGCCGTCGCCGTGGCGGGTGTTGAAGGGGAGTCCGTCGGCGCCGTAGACGTCCACGAGGTACTCGCGGACCTCGGGGGACAGCGTCCACTCGTTGAGGAAGGCGATCTGGTTGAACCAGCAGCGCCGGCCGGTGACCGGGTGGCGGACGACGGCGTTGCGGCGCTGCTCGGTGCGCAGCGATCCGTCGGGCTGCCAGCTGAAGTCGATGGCGTTGGCCCGGCAGTAGCGCTCGATCTCGGTACGGTCGCCGGTGCCGAAGGACTCGGTGAGGCTCGCGCCGATCTCGTCGTTGTAGGTGCGGGTGAGGATCCAGCCCTCCCGCTCGAAGCGTTCGGTGAGGCCGGTGGGCAGGGCCCGCAGCACCTCCTCGGCGTCGGCCACCGCCGTCGCCCCGCCCTGCTCGGGCGCGGTCGGACAGGCGAACAGCATCAGGCCGGGCACCTCCAGCGCGTAACTCAGCTCGTGGTGCATGCACATCGGCTGGTTGTCCGGCCAGGGGGTGGACGCGTAGAGGCCGGGGCCGTGGGCCTCGCGGGGGGCGAAGGCCTCCCGTTCCGTCATGAGGTCGCCGGCCAGCCTGGCGAAGACGGCACCGATCTGAGTGGTGTCCCGCAGCCCGAGGCCGCGGACGAGCAGCGCGCCGTGTTCGGCGACCTGTGCGCGGAGCGCCTCGCGGTGCTCGGCCGTCCACCTCGGGGCGTCGTCGGGGGGATCGACGCGCAGCAGTGCCGGTTTGTCCGGTCGCAGCTCCACGTCGAGCGGTGATGCCAGGGATGAGAACGGCATCTCGGGTTCCTTTCGGTCGACCGCCTGGGGTGTGACGGGTCAGGAGGAGGCGAGGGGGAGGACGGTGTTCAGGACGGCCTGGGCCGCCTCGGCCGGACGGGTGCGCAGGAAGTGGTGGCCGCCGTCGGCGAGTTCGTGGAGTTCGACGTGGTCGGCGAGGAGCAGCCAGTCCCGGTGGTGCCCGGTGTGGCCGGCGGTGTGCGGGTCGTCGGCGGCGACCACCACGGAGACCGGCGCGGCCAGCTTCACCGGCGGTGGGGCTTCCAGTGCCTGCTGGAAGTAGCGGTGGGCGCCGACGCAGTCGTGCCGGTAGGCGGCGGCGATCTGTGCGGCGTGCCGCTCGTTGAGTTCGGCGAGTTCGGTGTGGCCGCCGTCCGCGGCCAGCCGGACGGCGAGTTCGGTGTCGCCGCGGCTGGTCAGTTCGGTGGCGGCGGTGTGCCGTGCGGTGGCGGTGCCGAGCAGCTGTGCGCCGAGGAAGACCCGGGTCACGGGCGTGCCGCGCTCCTGGAGCCGCCTGGCCGTCTCGACGGCCGGGGCGGCTCCGGCGGAGTGGCCCCAGAGCATGACCCGGGTCAGGCCGCGGGCCGTGATCTCGGCGGCGACCTGCTCGGCGACCTGCTCGATCGTCGCGAACGGTTCGGGGGGTGCGGCCAGGTTGTGGCCGGGCAGGTCCACGGCGAGGACCGCCAGGCCGCTGCCCGCGAGCGCGGTCGCCATCGGCTGGTAGTTGACGGCGTTGCCGCCCGCGTACGGGAAGCAGACCAGGGCGCACTCCGGTGTGCCGGTCCCGCCGGCCAGGGGCAGCAGCAGTTCGGTGCGCTGTCCGGCGGCCGTGCCGTCGAGGAGGGCGGCGAGGTCGGCGAGCACGGGGTGGCGGGTGATGTCCTTCAGGGACACCGCGCGGTCGAGGGCGAGGGAGAGTCTGACGGCGGTGAGGGAGGTGCCGCCGGAGTCGAAGAAGTGGTCGCCGCGGCCGATCCGGGTCTCGGGCACCCCGAGCAGTTCAGCCCAGGCGGCCGCCACCCGCCGTTCGGCGGGGCTGAGTTCGCCCCCGGTCGCCGCCCCGGGTCCCTCGGTGCCGCCGGGTCCCCCGGTGCCGGGGGCCGTCTCGGCCAGCTTGGTCAGGGCCTTGCGGTCGATCTTGCCGTTGGCGGTCAGCGGAAGGCTGTCCTGCCAGTGGAAGGCGGAGGGGACCATGTAGGCGGGCAGTGCCGCGGCCAGGGTGTCGCGCAGCAGCTCCGGCGGGTGCTGTTCGCCACTGTAGAAGGCGATCAGGTGCCGGCTCCCGCCGCCGCGTTCGGCGACGACCACCGCGCCGTCGCGTATCCCGTCGGCGCGCAGCAGGGTGTTCTCGATCTCGCCGATCTCGATGCGGAAGCCGCGGATCTTGACCTGGCTGTCCCGGCGGCCGAGGAACTCCAGCTTGCCTCCGGGGTGCCAGCGTCCCCAGTCGCCGCCGAGGTAGAGGCGTTCGCCGGGCCGGTACGGGTCCGTGCGGTACGCCTCCCGGGTGCGTTCGGGGTCGTTGACGTAGCCGCGGCCGACGCAGACGCCGGAGAACGCGATCAGTCCCGGGGCGCCGAGCGGCACCAGCGCCAGGTGCTCGTCGACGACGTAGACGCGCACGTTGGCGACGGGCCGCCCGAGCAGGACCCGGTCGGGGACCTCCCTCAGGAGCTCGTGGTTGGTGTCGTCCGAGGTCTCCGTCAGGCCGTAGGCGTTGAGCAGGGCGATGTCCGGCTGGACCGCGAGCCAGCGCTGGACCAGCTCGCGTTTGAGCGCCTCGCCGGTCACCGACACACGGCGCAGGTCGGGCAGGGTGCGGGGGTGGCGCTCCAGGTACGAGACCACGACCTCCAGGTAGGAGGGCACGAGCTGGGCCACGGCCACCCGGCCGCGTTCCAGGGTGTCGACGAACCGCTGCACGTCCGTGATCACGTCCTGCTCGACCAGCAGGGTCCGTCCGCCGGCCAGCAGCGGGGCCAGCAGCTGCCACAGGGAGATGTCGAAGCACTGCGGGGCGGTCTGCGCCACCACGCTGCCCTCGCCGATCGCCAGGTCGTCGATCTTGGCGTGGAGGTGGTTGAGCAGGCCCGCGTGCTCGCACATCGCGCCCTTCGGCTCGCCGGTGGAGCCGGACGTGAAGTAGATGTAGGCGAGCTGGCCGGGGTCGACCCGGACGTCGGGGCCGTGGTCGGCGTGCGATTCGGCGTAGGCCGTCTCGACCAGGAGTCTCTCGACCCCGGGCAGGCCGGCCAAGGCCTCGTCGAGGGTGTCGGTGCTGCCGGTCTCGGTCAGGACCAGCCGGCAGTCCGCCCGTGACAGCGTTGCCATGATGCGGCCGGCCGGGAAGTGCGGCTCGATCGGCAGGTAGACGCCGCCCGCCTTGAACACCGCCAGGACCGCGGCCAGCCAGTCGAGGTCGCGTTCGGTGACGACGGCGACCACGTCCTCCCGGCCCAGGCCCCGCGCCAGCAGGGCGCGCGCCAGCCGGTTCGCACGACGGTCGAGTTCGCCGTACGTCCACTCCCGCTCGCCGTGGACGGCCGCGACGGCCTCCGGGTGGGTCCTCGCCCGCTGCTCGAACAGTTCGTGGGCGCGCGCGTCGGGCAGCGGCCGGCTCGGCCCGGCGAGGCCCTCCAGCTGCTCGCGTTCCTCCTCGGCCGACAGCAGGCTCCGCCGGGTGTGGTCGGCGTCCGGTTCCGTGGTCATCAGCCGCAGCGCCGCCAGGTGGTAGCCGCCGATCCGGGCGGCGGCCCGGGCGTCCAGGACGTCGGTGCGGTGGCGCAGGTGCAGGGTCAGCCGGCCGTCCGCGTCGGACCAGCGCACGTGCAGGGCGCCGTGGTCGGCGTGGCCCGCGTCGGCTTCGAGGGGGCCGCACACGGCGTCGTACGGCGGCTCGGTCAGCCCGAGTTCCCGGTGCAGCCCGGCCGGCGGGTACTCCCGGTGGGCCAGCAGGTCGGCCTCGGCCTGCCGGGCGGCCGTGAGCAGGGCCTGCCAGGAGCCGGCGGGGACGGCCGTCCGGCACGGTAGGGGTGCGCCGCGCCCGCCGGGGGTGTACCCGGTGACCACCTCCGGCTCGCCGGAGAGCACGGCCAGCACCTTCAGGTGCGCGGCCAGCAGCAGGGCGTCGACGGTGAGTTCACTCCGCCGGGCCAGTTCCCGTACGGCCCCGGTCAGGTCGTCCGGCACCGGCATCCCGTGCTCGGCCGTGCCGGGGGCCGGTTCCCGGACCCACCGCGGCACAGCGGTGGCACCGCCGGCGGTCAGTGTCCGGCGCCAGAACTCCCGGTCCGCTTCCACGCGCGTTCCCATCGAATGGCCTTCCTCAACTCACGGTCGCCGTGGCGGCGTCGACCGCTGACGTGACCCGGCCGACGGCACGGGGCGGGCTGCCGCCCTCCGGCATGTCGATCGCGGGATTGCCGCCCCAGCGGGCGTTCGGGGGGACTTCCTCGCCCTTCATCAGGAAGGCGTCGGGGGCGAGCACCGCGCCGTCGCCCATGGTCACGCCGTAGTGCACATGGGCGGCGATGCCCAGGGTGCAGCCGGTGCCGAGCGTCGTGACGTCGGACTTGAAGGTGCCGTCCTCCTGCGAGTGGCACTGGATCTTGCTGCCGGCGTTGAGCGTGCAGTCGTCGCCGATGGTGGCGAGGGTGCGTTCGGTCAGGTAGCAGCCGTCGTCGAACACCCGGCGGCCGATGCGCACCCCCAGCAGCCGCCAGACCAGCGCCTTGAACGGGGTTCCGTTGAAGACGTTGAGGAAGTGGTCCGGGACCTTCCACAGCCGCTCGTGCCACCAGAAGTACGGTTCGTAGATCGAGCACAGCCGGGGGCGCAGCGCGCGGAACGACCCGATGCAGCGCTCCACCAGGATGAAGTACACGGTGGAGAAGGCGAGGGTGAGCGCCAGGTATCCGGCGATCACCGCCTGTCCGAGCACTCCGTACAGGTCCACGGAGGCGAGTCCGAACAGGGTGAGCGCGAAGGTGTGCAGCCAGCGCACGAACAGCATGAGCGCCATCGAGCGGAGGTTGTAGCGGTTCTTCGCGGCGAGCCGGTGGCGGAGCGCGTCGCCGGTCCTGAGGTGGTCGAAGCGGGTGTCGCGCTCGACGGTGCGGGGGATCTCGAAGCACGGGGAGCCGAGGAGGCCGACGCCTTCGCGGACCTCGCCGTCGAGCGGGATCATCACCTTCGTCGCGAGCAGGCAGTTGTCCCCGGTTCTGCCGCCCGCCGGATAGGCGATGTTGTTGCCGAGGAAGTTGTGCGGCCCGATGGTGGCTCTGGACAGCCGGAAGGAGGTGCTGGAGAAGTCGGCGTTGAGGACGGAGAGGCCGTCGGCGACCATCGTTCCGCTGCCGACGGAGACCAGCAGGGGTGACTCGTGCTGCACCTCGGTGCCGAAGTTCGACCCGGTCTGCTCGACCCGTGAGAGGTCGTATCCGAGGCCGCGGAGGTAGTACACGATGTAGGAGCTGTCGCCGAAGAGCCAGGCGAAGAACTTGACGTTCGTCATGCGGGCCGTGGTCCGTTGCAGCGCGTAGTGGAATCCGTAGAGCGGATAGACCTTGTCGGGTCTGACGACGAGGCCCACCAGGCGCGGAAGGGTGCACAGGGCGGCCAGGCCCAGGACGAGGAACCCGAAGAACAGGACGAGGGAGAGCACCAGGGCGTCGGGGAGGAGTGCCGACGGGGCGAGTGCGGCGGTCTCCGGATCGAGTCGCTTGCCGATCGCCGGTACCTCGGTGAACAGCATGTATATTCCGCCGACCAGCAGCGGGACGTACAGGAGGAGCAGCTGCAGCAGGGTGCCGAGGCCGAACCAGGCGCGGCGCAGGGTGCCGCAGGCGGCGGGGGCGACCCTGACATAGTCGACCCGGGTGGGCTCCGCGGGGGATCCGTGCCAGTGCTCGCCGTCCGGGACCGCCTGGCCGCGGTACAGGGCGGAGGAGTGGCCGAGCTGGGCGCCGTGCCCCATCGAGGTGTCGATGTCCAGCACGGTCTTCTCGCCGACGAAGACGTTCTCGCCGAGGGTGATCCGGCCGGTCTGGATGTGTCCGGCGTAGGCCCGGTAGCAGAGGAGGAAGGAGTCCTTGCGGATCACGGTGCCGGCGCCGATCGTCAGCAGGTCGGTGCAGACCGGGACGGAGTGGGAGAGGATCGTCACTCCCCTGCCGATCCGCGCGCCGAGGGCCCGCAGGTACAGCACGTACAGCGGGGTCCCGGTGAGGAAGACCATCGGGTTCGCGTGCAGCAGCACCTTGACGAGCCAGAAGCGCAGGTAGGCCAGGCCCCAGACGGGGAACTCGGCGGGCCGCCAGCGGCCTATGAGCACCCACTTCGCGACGACCGGGAACACGCACAGCGCCACGAAGGCGGTGCCTCCGAAGAGCACGGACCGCAGATAGACGTCGGCCAGGCCCTTGCCGGTGGCGATCCACTCGTAGCCCGCGGCGGTGACGAACCCGGAGACGAGGGAGTAGCCGAGGAAGACCAGCAGCTGGAGGGTTCCGCAGAGCAGGTGGCTCGGCCGGTTCCCGCGCTTCCCGGCCGCCGGAGCCGGTACGGGCGCCGGTGCCGAGGGGGCGACCGCGGGGCCGGCGGGGGCGGTCTCGCCGAGGGCGGTGGCCAAGGCGCGGATCGTGGGGTGCCGGTAGATGTCCTTCATGGACGGCGACGGCAGATCCGCGGTCTTGCGTATTCGCGCGCAGAACTGGGCCATGACCAGGGAGTTCGCACCGAGGTCGGTGAAGAAGTGGCCGTCGGCCGGAACCCGCTCGGTACCGAGGAGGTCGGCCAGGACCTGCGCGAACCGCCGCTCGGTGTCCGCCGCGCCGGGGCCAGTGCCGCTCAGGGCGACGGCAGGTTCGTCCGGCTCCGACACGACCTCGGAGGACTGCTCCACCATGCGATCTCCTGAAGAACGTGGATGTTCCTGATCACGAACCGGCGGATTCAGTCTGTCCAGAGAGACGTCGTTTTTGCCACTTTTATCCAGGGTTTACCTGGGCGTGAGAAGTGTTCGACCGGGCCGTAATCCCCGGCTTCCGCTCCGGCACGGGCATCGCGCGCGTCACCCACACGGCGGACCCCCATCCGAGGGCGTGCCGCACCGGACGGCGCATCGGCGGAAAGCGGCCCACCCGGGGCCGCCGGTCAGTCGGCCGCGGTCCAGGCCTTCGGGCCCATGCCGCGCCACTCGATCAGCTCGGGGTCGTCGACCGTCGTGTTGCTCTCGGGCAGACCCGCCCGGCGCAGGAACTCGACGATGTCGAGCAGGTGGTACGCGGTGCCGACGTACTCTCCACGGATCGTGACCTTCCGGCCGCCGTCGGAGCCCGGCGGCTGCACGATCACGGGCGCGCCTTCCATAGTTACTTGGTGCCCCCCACGGGGCGGCTCAAGCGGCCCGGGCCCACCGGGCCGGAAATCGGCGGACGGCCGGGAAGCCGGGCACGCGTCCGCCTCCGCGGTCTTCACCAGGCGCGCACGTCACGTCACTCCGCGCGCCCTGCGCGTCGGTGGGCGCGGTCGCCCCGCCCCCTACGGGGCGACCGCGCCCACCGGACCGGCGCCGGCTCCGCGTGTTCCCGGCGGAGTCGGTCCGGACGGGTTCCCCGGCCCGCCCGGACGGCACCCCAAGACCCCCTTGGGTGCCCGGCGCCGCTCTCAGGCCGTCAGTGTCGCCCACACGGCGTGGCCGCTGGTGAGCCTGGAGCGGTCGACGCCCCAGGAGTGGGCGAGTTGCTCGACGAGCAGCAGCCCGCGGCCGCCCTCGTCGTCGGGGCCGGGCTCGCAGCGGGGCAGGCCGCGGCCCGAGTAGTCGTGGTCGTGGACCTCAAGCCGTACGCATCCGTCGGCGACCAGGCCCATCCCGCACAGGATGCGCACGCTCAGGGTGTGGATGACGGCGTTGGTGGCCAGTTCGGACACGAGCAGGACCGCGTCCTCGCAGAGCGTGCGGGGCAGCCCCCACTCACTCAGCCGGGCTCCCACGGAGCGGCGGGCGACTCTGACACTGGAGCGGTGCGAGGGCAGCTCGATCCAGTGCGCCTGGGCGGGGTCCGCGACGTCTAACAGATCGCGGGGGGAAGTCGTGTGGGGGGACACGGTGTTGCCTTCCGTAAGGCGGGCGCGGCGGGGAACAGGCAGGGCAGGGCAACGTCTCCACGGGAGGCGGACGTTGCCCGTGATCGTGCACGCGATTTACTCAAGTAACTATGCGCGCCCGCAAGTTCAGCCTGCAACCGACTCCCTGATAATTTCAGGATGCGGGTATCCGTATGGTCGCTTCATCAAGTGCCTGTCACACTCGACCCGGTGACAGTCCCTCAGGAGGTAGGGCGTGAGCGAAGGCCGTTCGAACGCGGGCAGCACCAGTGCGCCCACCGTTCTGCGCATGATCCTGGGCCGCAGACTCCAGGAGCGGCGCCAGGGGGCGGGCGTCTCCCTGGAGGACGCGGCACGGGCGCTCCGGGTCACTCCCCTGACCATCCGCCGGCTGGAGAAGGCGGAGGTGGCGCTCAAGCCCCTGTACGTGGAGAAGCTCCTGGAGACCTACGGCGCCGAGCGGCAGGAGATGGACGAGTTCGTCGCCTTCGCCGAGCGGGCCAACGAGCCGGGCTGGTGGCACACCTACCGCGATGTGCTGCCCACCTGGTTCAGCGCCTATGTGAGCCTGGAGACCGGGGCCCAGACCGTGCGCACCTACGAGCCGCACTACGTCACGGGGCTGCTGCAGACCCACGCGTACGCGCGCTCGGTGCTCGGCGGCGGCTTCCCGAACGACCGTGACGAGGACCTGGAGCGGCGGGTGAACCTGCGGCTGCGCCGGCAGGCCCTGCTGGAGCGGGCGGACGCGCCCACGTTATGGGTGGTGATGGAGGAGGCCGTCCTGCACCGGGTGGTGGGCGGCCCCGAGGTGATGCGCGAGCAGATCGAACGGATCCTGGAGCTCTCGGAGCTGGAGCACGTCAGCGTCGACGTCGTCCCGTTCACCGCCGGCGCCCATGTGGGCGCCTGTGCCCCGTTCACCTACTTCCGGTTCGCGGAGCCCGAACTCCCGGACATCGTCTACAGCGAGATCCTCTCCGGCGCGATGTACCTGGACCAGCGCTCCGACGTCGTCGCCCATCTGGAGGCGCACAACCGCATGTCCCTGCTGACCTCCGACGCGCACAGCAGGGCGCTCCTGAACCGCATGCGCAAGGAGTACGCATGACCATCATCGACGGCAGTGCCCACCACGTGTACAACGGCATGCCCGCCTCGGACCTCGGTGAGCAGGGCTGGGAGTCGCCCTGGAGCGGCCCCAACGGGGGTCAGTGCGTGCAGACGAAGCAGCTCTCCGACGGCCGGATCGCGCTGCGGCAGTCGACCGATCCGGCCGGCCCGGCACTGATCTACACCCCGGAGGAGATCACGGCGTTCGTCGCCGGGATCAAGCGGGGCCTCGCCGACCATCTCACCACCGGCTGACCTCCGCCGGCCGATCTCTCCCCCCACGCACCCACCGAAAGGGACAGCATGACCACCTCGCACGCCGCGCGGGACATCGACACCAGCAGGCCCCACTCCGCCCGGATGTACGACTACTACCTGGGCGGCAAGGACCACTTCGAGGTCGACAAGAAGGCGGCCGAGACCGTGGCGTCGGCCTACCCGGGCATCTTCGTCTGCGCCCGCGAGAACCGTGCCTTCATGCACCGCGCCACCCGGGTGCTCGCCCGGGAGCACGGCATCCGGCAGTGGCTCGACATCGGCACCGGCATCCCCACCGAGCCGAACCTGCACCAGGTGGCCCAGTCCGTGGTCCCCGAGGCACGGGTGGTGTACGCCGACAACGACCCGCTGGTCCTCAAGTACGCCGAGCGTCTGATGCGCAGCACGTCGGAGGGGCGCACCACCTACATAGAGGCGGACGTCAACGACCCGCAGTCGCTGCTGGACGCCCCGGAGCTGGCCGCGCTCCTGGACCTGGAGCAGCCGGTGGCGCTGTCCCTCAACGCCCTGATGCACTTCGTCACGGACGCGCAGGACCCGTACGGCATCGTGAGCCGGCTGCTGGACGTGCTCCCCTCGGGCAGCGCGCTCGCCCTGAGCCACTGCACGCCCGACTTCGACCCGGGCACCTGGCAGAAGGTCACCGACATCTACAACGGGGCCGGTACTCCGGTGCAGTTCCGCTCGCGGGAGGACGTGGCGCGCTTCTTCGAGGGGCTCGACCTGCTCGACCCCGGTGTCTCGGTGGGCCACCGCTGGCGCCCGGACAGCGAGCCGACCGCCACCGACGCGGAGGTCAGCCTGTGGACCGGGGTGGGCATCAAGCCGTAGCGCGTGCGGGCTGTCGTACCGCACCGTGATCCGGCGGTACGACAGCCCGGCCGGCCGGTGGTCAGCCGATGTGGTAGCTGTCCCCGTAGACCTTCCAGTCCAGCGGGGTGTTCAGGCACAGGTTGCCCTTGTTCAGGAAGACCCGCTGCTCGGTGTCGACCCTGGTCGTGTCGCTGTGGGCCTCCTCCTGCTTCATGGCCCAGACGCGGGCGTCGAGGAAGGCGTTGAGATACGTCTTCTCGTTGCCGCCCTGCGCCGGGGGCTTGGCGTGGCCGAGGGCGCGCTTGCGTATGTTGCGGAAGCTGGTGGGGTCGTCGCCGTCGCCGTGCATGACGATGGCGTCGTAGTAGGTGAACTGGCCCAGCGTGCCGATCCCGTCCGTCTTGCCCTGCTGCACGGCCGGGTTGAAGTACACGCGGTCGCGCTCGTCGTTCTGCGCCTGCTGGAACGCGCTGTCCTGGGCGGCCTTGCGCCAGTCGGAGGGGAAGTTCGGGTCGAGGCCGGAGTGCGAGTCGGTGCCGTTGACCCGGCGCAGCGCCGGCAGGTACTTGGCGAGCACGTTGCCGGGTTTGCGGTCGGTGTAGAGCTGCACGAGGTCGAGCATGTCGCCGGTGCCGGAGCAGAATCCGATGATCCCGGCGGTGTAGCCGCGGCCGTCGCCGATGTCCTCGATGTACTTGTACTGCGCCTTCCAGTCGAGCGAGGAGTTCTCCGCGCTCGACACCAGCTTCATGGCGATCTCCTTCTTCGCCGGGTCGTCGAGGCCCACACAGCTCGCGGCCGTGGAGACGGCCGAGGCGTGCACCGGGCGCAGCAGGGGGGCCGCGGCCACGGATACGCCCAGCAGGGCGAGCAGGGCGCGGCGGGAGGTCAGGACCGGGTTCGTGGTCGCGTCGTTCGGATGACTCACGGGGGCTCCAGAAGGTGGTGGGGGGTGGGGAGTTGGCGCGTCTTACCGATAGGAAGGTTTCCTATCAGTGATGTATCAGTGATCGCCGGTGTTGTGTACCCGTCACACAGAAAGTTCGTAGGGTCGAACAAGGCCACCGAGGGGACACCGCGTTGTCAGTGCCGCTTGGTACAACTGCGATCATCACCGAGCGCACCCTTTTCCGTCACAGGAGCAGCCCATGACCATCCATCACCATCTCTCCGCCCTGTACCGGCTGCCCGCCCACACCTTCCCCGGCCCGGGCGCGCCCACGGACGGGCTGCCCGACGCGGAGGCGGTCGCCTGGCGGATCACCGGTGACGTGTACGACGCGGACGAGGACTGGGCGGACGCGTTCGCCCGCTTCCTCGCCGCCGTCGACACCACCCGGGTAAGGGCGTTGATCGTCGGCGCCTGGGAGGAGGCGTACGACACCGATCCGTCCACGGTGATCGAGGCGCTGCTGGCCGCGCGGGACCGGCTCCCGGCGCTGCGCGCGCTGTTCCTCGGGGACATGGTGATGGAGGAGTGCGAGATCTCCTGGATCAACCAGACCGATGTCGCCCCGCTGCTCGAAGCCTTCCCGGAACTGTTGGAGTTCGGGGTGCGCGGCGGTTCCGGGCTGGGCTTCCCCGCGCTGCGGCACACCGGGCTGCGCCGGCTGACGATGGAGGCCGGCGGGCTGCCCGCCGCGGTGGTGCGCGGGGTGGGTGCGAGCGACCTGCCCGCCCTGGAGCACCTGGACCTGTGGCTGGGCACGCCGAACTACGGCGGCGACAGCGAGGCGGCCGATCTGGAGGGGATCCTGTCCGGCGCCCGGCTGCCGGCCCTGCGTCATCTGGCGCTGCGCAACAGCGAGATGCAGGACGCCGTGGCCGCCGCCGTGGCCGACTCCCCCGTCCTGGACCGGCTGGAGGTGCTCGACCTGTCGATGGGCGTCCTGACCGACGACGGGGCCGCCGCGCTGCTGGACGGCCGGCCGCTCACCCATCTCAAGAAGCTCGACCTGCACCACAACTACCTGACCGAGCGGCTCCAGGACCGGGTCCGCGCGACCCTGATACCCGCCGGCGTCGAGGTGGACCTGGACCGTGACGACGCCGACGAGTACAAGGGCGACGACGGCACGGTGTGGCGGTACATCGCCGTGGGCGAGTGACCGGCCCCGCCATGGCGGACCTCCCCCACGTGCCGGGCCTCCCCCGCGTGCCGGGTCTCCCCCGCGTGCCGGGTCTCCCCGCGGAGCCCGGCCGCCGGCGCGGACCGGCGGGGGCGGGCGCCCGGTTCGCGGTCGTCGGCAATCCCGAGAACCGCCGGGTCGCGCTCTTCGCGGACGCGGTCCGCGCGGCCGGGCTGCCCGCGCCGCGCGTGGTCCCGTGGCTCGACGTGCTGCGGGCCGGCGGGGCCGGGTTCGGCGCCGAGGAGATCGTCCGGATCGACTCCCCCGGCGAGAACGCCGAGGTCGACCGGGTGCTGCGCGGCGACCGCGAGCCGACCCGGGTGGAGGGCTCGGCCCGCTGGTACGCCGGGTTCACCGCCGCGCTGGACACCCTGCGCGGCGGCCTGCGCCTCGACCACCCCGGCGACCTCGCCGTGCTCTTCGACAAGCGCCGCTGCCACGCCGTGCTGGACGCGGCCGGGGTGCCGGTGCCCGCCTCGCCGACCTCGGGCCCGGACGCGGCGCCGGTGCGCGGCTGGGACGACGTGCGGGCGCTGATGCGCGAGCACCGGATGCCCCGGCTCTTCGTCAAACCGGCGCACGGCTCCTCCGCGTCCGGTGTGCTGGCGGTGGAGTCGGCGGGCGGCGGCCGGATCCGGGCGACCACCTCGGTGGAGCGCACGGCCGACGGCGCGCTGTACAACTCGCTCAAGGTGCGCCGGTACGAGAGCGAGGCGGACATCGCCGCGATCGTGGACGCGCTCGCGCCGGACGGGCTGCACCTGGAGCGGTGGCTGCCGAAGGCCTCCCAGCAGGGGCGGGCCGCCGATCTGCGGGTCGTGGTGGTGGCCGGCCGGGCCACCCACGCGGTCGTCCGCACCAGCCGCACCCCGCTGACCAACCTCCATCTCGGCGGCCGCCGGGGCGACCTGGCGGCGGCCCGGCAGGCGGTCGAGGCGGCCGGTGCCCGCTGGTCCGAGGTGCTCGGGGTGTGCGAGCGGGCCGCCGCCTGCTTCCCGCGCACCCTGTGCGTCGGCGTCGACCTGCTGCCGGCGATCGGCTGGCGGCGGGCCGCGGTCGGCGAGGTGAACGCCTTCGGCGACCTGCTGCCCCGCCTCACCGGCCTGCCCGGCAGCGGCGCGGAGGGCCTGGACACCTATGCCGCCCAGGTCACCGCCGCCCTGCACCGCTACACCCGTACACCTAAGGACGACCCGCATGCCCTCGCCCGCCCCGGCCGCTGAGCCGGACATGACCGAGGTGGTCGGCAGCCACGACCTGCTCCTCGTCACCCTCGACACCCTGCGCCACGACGTCGCCGTGGAACTCGCCGCCGAGGGCCGTCTGCCCCACCTCGCCCGCCATCTCCCCGGCGGCGTCTGGGAGGAACGGCACGCCCCGGGCAGCTTCACCTACGCCTCCCACCAGGCGATCTTCGCGGGCTTCCTGCCGACCCCGGCCGCGCCCGGCCCGCACCCCCGCCTGTTCGCGGCGAGCTTCGCGGGCAGCGAGACCACCGCCCCCGGCACCTTCGTCTACGACACCCCGGACCTGGTCTCCGGCCTGGCCGGGGCCGGTTACCACACCGTCTGCGTCGGCGGCGTCGGCTTCTTCAACCAGCGGGGCCCGCTGGGCTCCATCCTGCCCGGCCTCTTCCACGAGGCGCACTGGGAACCGGAGTTCGGCGTCACCTCGCCCCACTCCTTCGAGAACCAGGTGGCCCGCGCCGAGCGGATCGTCCGCGAACTCCCCCGCGAGCAGCGGCTCTTCCTCTTCGTCAACGTCTCCGCCCTGCACCAGCCCAACTGGTTCCATCTGCCGGGCGCCACCCGCGAGGCGGGCGACAGCCGGGCCACGCATGCCGCCGCCCTGGAGTACGTGGACCGGCACATCGGCCGCCTGTTCGCCGCCGCGAGCAGCCGGCGCCGCTGCTTCGCGATCGTCTGCTCCGACCACGGCACCGCCTACGGCGACGACGGCTACACCGGCCACCGCCTGGGCCACGAGTCCGTGTGGACCGTGCCGTACGCCCACTTCTTCCTGGACCAGGCGGAGGCCGCCCGATGACCACAGCGACCACCGCGACCGCGGCGAGCCCCTACCAGAGCTACGTCTACGCCTACCCCCACAAGACCGCCTACCGCCGGCTGCCCGACCGCCCCGCGCTGCGCGACCTGTGGGCCGCCGAGCCGAAGAACGCCCTCTCCCTCTATCTGCACATCCCGTTCTGCGAGGTCCGCTGCGGCTTCTGCAACCTCTTCACCCGCATCGGCGCCCCCGACGGCCTCACCGGCGCCTACCTGGACGCCCTGGAGCGCCAGGCGGGCGCCGTACGCGAGGCCCTCGGCGACCGGAACGGCGTACGGTTCGCCACGGCGGCCTTCGGCGGCGGCACCCCCACCTTCCTCACCGCCGCCGAGCTGACCCGGCTCTGCGACATCGCCGAGCGGCGGATGGGCGCCGACCTGCGCGCCGTCCCCCTCTCGGTGGAGGCCTCGCCCGCCACCGCGACCGCCGACCGGCTCGCCGTCCTCGCCGAGCGCGGCACCACCCGGCTCAGCCTCGGCGTGCAGAGCTTCGTCGACTCCGAGGCACGGGCGGCCGTACGACCGCAGCGCCGCGCCGACGTGGAGGCCGCCCTCGCCCGGATCCGTGAGGCGGGCATCCCGGTGCTCAACATCGACCTGATCTACGGCATCGACGGCCAGACGGAGCGGACCTGGCTGCGCTCGCTGGACGCGGCCCTCGCCTGGCATCCGGAGGAGCTGTACCTCTACCCGCTCTACGTCCGCCCGCTGACCGGACTCGGCCGCCGCACCGCCCCCGACCCGGACCCGGCCTGGGACGCCCAGCGCCTGCACCTCTACCGCACCGGCCGCGACCACCTCCTGGCCCACGGCTACACCCAGCAGTCGATGCGCATGTTCCGCCGCGCCGACGCCCCGCCGCAGGGTGCCGACGACTACGCCTGCCAGACCGACGGCATGATCGGGCTGGGCTGCGGCGCCCGCTCGTACACCTCCGGGCTGCACTACTCCTTCGACTACGCCGTGGACATGCACGAGATACGCGGGATCGTCGACGACTACGTCTCCCGCCCCGCCGGGGACTTCGCGCATGCCGAGATCGGCCGCCGGATCGGCGTGGACGAGGCCCGGCGACGCCATCTGCTGCAGTCCCTGCTCCAGGCGGAGGGGCTGCGGCACGACGACTACCGGACCCGCTTCGGCGCGGCCCCCGGCGACCACTTCGGTACCGAACTCGGGCGCTTCGCCGACCGCGGCTGGCTGACCGACGACGGCACGGTCCTGCGCCTCACCCCCGAGGGCCTCGCGCACTCCGACGCGATCGGACCCGGCCTGTTCTCCCCGGCGGTGCGGGCCGCGATGGCCGCCTACGAGCGGAAGTGACGGCCCGGCCATGGACCTGACCCTGCTCTACCGGGGCCCGCTCGCCTCCTGCGACTACGACTGCCCCTACTGCCCGTTCGCCAAGCGGCGCGACAGCACGGACCAACTCCGCGCGGACCGTGCCGCGTTGGCCCGGTTCGCGGACTGGGCTCAGCGGGGGACCGAGGACCGGCTCTCGATCCTGTTCACGCCCTGGGGCGAGGGCCTGGTCCGGTCCTGGTACCGGCGCACCCTCACCGAGCTGTCCCGTCTCCCGCACATCCGCCGGGTGGCGATCCAGACCAATCTCAGCTGCCGCACCGACTGGCTCGCCGACGCCGACCCGGACACGCTCGCACTGTGGTGCACCTACCACCCCGGGCAGACCCCCTACGACCGTTTCCTCGGCAAGTGCCGTGAACTCGCCGACCGGGGCATCCGGTTCAGCGTGGGCATCGTCGGGCTGCCCGGCCATCTCGAAGCGGCCCGGCGGCTGCGCGCGGACCTGCCCGGGCACGTCTACCTCTGGGTCAACGCGGCCGAGGGCCACACCTACACGGACGCGGAGGCGGACCGGTGGACGGCGCTCGACCCGCTCTTCCCGTACAGCCGCCGTCCGCACGCCAGCGCGGGGCTGCCCTGCCGGACCGGGGAGTCGGTCGTCTCCGTGGA
The DNA here is from genome assembly GCF_044747345.1 of Streptomyces sp. NPDC090088. Classification (NCBI taxonomy): domain Bacteria; kingdom Bacillati; phylum Actinomycetota; class Actinomycetes; order Kitasatosporales; family Streptomycetaceae; genus Streptomyces; species Streptomyces sp. NPDC090088. Next base: position 655,844 of record NZ_JBIVDZ010000004.1, read on the forward strand.
CGGGGAGGGCACGGTCCGCCGCTGCCACTTCGTCCCGGCCCCGCTCGGCAACCTCTACGACGGCTCCTACCGCGCCGCCCTGCGCCCCCGCGCCTGCCCGCTGACCAGCTGCGACTGTCACATCGGCTATGTCCATCTGGAGACGCTGCCGCTGTACGACGTGTTCGCGGGCGGGGTCCTGGAGCGCGTCCCGGCACCCTCCCCCCAGTAGTGGAATATTCAACCACCCGGCTCCGTTGACGGCGTCGAAGGAGGTCACGAGTGGACACGACGTACTACGAGCAGGGAACCCTCGCCGAACGCTGGGACCGCGCCCAGCTGTTCTTCGACGCCAAGGACTACGCGGGTGCCGCGCGGGTGCTCGCCGGACTGGTCGAGGAGGTGCCGGAGCAGACCGGACCCCGGCTGCTGCTGGCACGCGCCTACTACCACTCGGCCCAACTGCGCAGCGCCGAGGCCGAGTTGCGCGCGATCGTCGAACGCGACCCGGTGGAGCACTACGCCCGGCTGATGCTGGGCCGCACGCTCCAGCGCCAGGCCCGGCACGAGGAGGCGGAGCCGCATCTGCGCCTCGCCTCGGCGCTGGCCGGGGACTTCCCGGAGGACTGAACAGCGGCGGACGAAACGAAGGGCTCCCGGATCTCCGGGGGCCCTTCGGCCGTCACAGGGGTGTGGTCGGCCGTCACAGGGGTGTGGTCGGCTGTCACAGGGGTGTGGCCGCGTGCAGGATCAGGAACAGGGTGATCGCCGAGTTCGCCGAGGACATCGCCGACACCAGGGCGCCGGCCGCCGCGCCCCAGACGGCGAGTCCGGCCGCGGTGAACGCCGAGGGCCAGTCGCGGGCCACCGGGGCGGGGCCGAGCAGTGCGGCGACCCGGCGCGGCACCGGGCCGGTGGCGGCCAGTGCGGCCAGGGTGGGCGCCGGGCTGCCCGTCGACAGCAGCGCCGCCTTGCCGATGGCCCGGGCGACCGTGCGCCGGTCCCCCACCGCGCGGGCCGCCTCCTCGTCGGCCCAGCGCTCGGCCGTGTAGACGACGGCGGTGCGCAACGGCCGCAGGAAGGGGTTGGCGCGGGCCGCCAGATGGACGGCGAGCAGGTAGCGGTGGTGCCGGGCGGCGAGATGCGCGCGTTCATGGGCGAACAGGGCCCGGCGCTCGGCGGGGGCGAGGCCGCCCAGCAGCCCGGTGGTGGCGACGATCCGGTCCGGGAGCGCGTAGGCGTAGGGGGTGCCGTCGGGCAGGACGGCGACCTCCCGGCCGGGCAGTCCGGTCAGCGCCCGCCGGGCCAGCCGGGCGCCCCGGCGGTGCCGGTGCAGGGCGCGTCCGCAGAGCACGGCCACCACACCGAGGGCGGGGATGGCGGCGCGGCCCGCGATCTCGTCGTGCGGGACGGCGGCCCGTACTTCCGGGTCGGACCAGCCGTCCGGGAGCGGGTTGCCGGGGAGCTGGGCGGTGCCCACCACCATCAGCAGGGCCAGGCAGAGTGTGCTGCACACGGCCATGACCAGGGCCACCGCGGTGAGCAGCCGGGTGGCGGTGCGCGGGTGCAGCCGCCCCTCGGCGAGCCGGGCGACGGGCCAGGCGGTCAGCGGCAGGACCAGCGGCAGGAAGACGAAGACCCCCATGTCCGGTCAGTCTTCCGTACCGCCGGGGCCGGTGGGCGAGGTGCGCCGAGTGTTCACCTGGCCCGGTCCCGCCGCCTCCAGGAGCGCCCGCAGCACCTGCTCGTCACCGGGCGGCAGCGCGGTGACGAAGCTCGCCAGGACGGCCTCCCGGTCCCGTTCGCCGTCGAGGAGCCGGCGCATCCGCAGGGCGGCGAGCCGGGCCACGTCGGCGGTGGGCGTCCACAGGAAGGCGCGGCCCTGCCGTTCGCGGGCGACGACGTCCTTGGCGAGCAGCCTGGTCAGGATCGTCACCACGGTGGTGTAGGCGAGGTCGCCGCCGAGGCGCTCCTGCACCCAGGCGGCGGTGACGGGCCCTTCGGCCTCGCGGAGCGCGCCGAGCACCTGCCCCTCCAGCTCTCCCTGCCCCCGCCGGGCCCGCGCCATGATCCCGTCTCCCTCCGGCGACAGCGTGTCTGACCACGCTACTTCACGCCGGCGCCCCTTCCGTACGATCGCCGCCCCCGCCGGTGCGCGATCTCGCCGAGCACGATGTCGACGGCGAGGAACGCGGCGAGCGGGATGCCGAGCAGCGGCACGAACCAGCCCAGCACCGCGATCACCGCCATGGCCGGGACGAGCAGGTACGGCGGGACCTCCGCCCAGGCCCCGCGCGGGATGGGCCGGCCGAAGGCGGAGCCCCGGCCGCGCTGCCACCACATGCGGTAGCCCCACAGGATCAGCAGGATCAGGGAGAGGGCGAGCAGGGCGAGGGCGAGCTGGTTGACGAGGCCGAAGAGGATGCCGGTGTGCAGGTCGATGCCCCAGCGGGTGAGTTTGGCGAGGACCGGGTAGTCGGCGAACCGCAGCACGTCGGTCACCTCGCCCGTCGTCGGGTCCACGGCGACGGCGTCCTGCTTCTCGGGCCAGCTGCGCTGGACCTGCTTGACGACGTACGTGCTGTTCGCGTCGGCGGGCGGGACGATCTCGACGGGGTCGCCCAGCCCCTCGGCGCGCGCGGCGGCCAGCACCTTGTCCAGGCCGACGCCGTGCTCGGCGTCGCCGCCGGTCCCGGCCGCCGTACCGTGCCCGGCGTGCTCGCCGCCGCTCGCGGCGGCCGACACGGACGGGGTCGCCTGCCCCAGGGAGGTGCGCAGGTCGTCGATGCTGGCGCCGGCGTAGGTGGACCAGGTCAGGCCGGTCGCCGACAGGAAGACGAAGCCGGCGGCGGCCCAGACGCCGACGGTGCCGTGCAGGCCGAGGGTGCGCCGCCGTCCGCTGGTGCCGCGCACCTTGCGCAGCGCCCGCCGCCGGGAGAACCACAGCACCAGGCCGCCGCCCGCGATCACCCACAGCCAGCTCGCCGCGAACTCGCTGTAGAGCCGGCCGGTGTCGCCGAGGTGCAGATCGCGGTGGAGTTCGTCGATCCAGGTGCGCAGCGGCAACGCGCCGGTGGAGCCGTACTGTTCGAGCGCGCCGCGCACCTTGCCGGTGTACGGGTCGACGAACACCGCGAGGGTGTGGTCCGGGTTCACGCCCTCGACGCCCGACAGCAGCACCCTGGTGGTCGCGCCCGCCTCGGGCGACGGCCGTATCGCGGAGACCGTGCCCTCGGGGTGCGCCTTGCGGGCCGCGGCGACCTGCTCGGAGACCGGCAGCTCGGACTTGCCCACCGGGACGGTCAGTTCATGGGCGTACACCAGCTTCTCGGCCTGGAAGGAGAAGGCGTACAGCAGGCCGGTGGTGGCGGCCACGAGCAGGAAGGGGGCGACCAGGACACCGGCGTAGAAGTGCAGCCGCAGGACGAGGGGGCGCAGCGGGGCCCAGCGGCTCGGCGGGGCGGCCGGGGCGGTGGGTTGCGGGGCTTCGTCCGATGGGGGTCCCCCCGATCGAGCGGAGCCGAGATTGGGGGAGGTCGGAGGAACGGTGGACATCGGCGGGTTCTCCGGGGGACTCGGGGCTGAGCGGTGACGGTCCAGTAGTCGGGCGGTGCGCGCCCCGAGTTCCCCGCAGGCAAAGTGACCCGTGTCACACTCTCGCTCATGGCATCCTGGCGCGATGGCATCCCCCAGTGATCGCGCACCCCTTGCCGAACAGGTCGAGGAACTCCTCGCCCCCGGCGGCCCGTTGACCATCGTCACCGCCGGCGACCCGGTCCTCCGGCGCGGAACCGACCCCTACGACGGCCAGTTGGCCCCGGCCCTGCTGGCCCGGTTCATCGAGGCACTGCGCATCACCATGCACGCGGCCCCCGGCGTGGGCCTCGCCGCACCCCAGGTCGGCGTCCCCCTCCGCATCGCGGTCATCGAGGACCCGGCACCCGTACCCGAGGAGGTGGCCTCGGCCCGGGGCCGGGTCCCCCAGCCCTTCCGCGTGCTCGTCAACCCCGCCTACGCGCCCACCGCCCCCACCCGCGCCGCCTTCTTCGAGGGCTGCCTGAGCGTGCCGGGCTGGCAGGCGGTAGTGGCCCGGCACGCCGAGGTGCGGTTGCGCGCCGAGGACGAACACGGCCGCGCGCTGGACGAGTTGTTCACGGGCTGGCCGGCCCGCATCGTCCAGCACGAGACCGACCACCTCGACGGCCTGCTCTACCTGGACCGCGCGGAACTGCGGTCGCTGTCGTCGAACGAGGAGATGGCAAGGCGCTGGTCTCAGCCGACGCCCACGACGGCAGCAGAAGAGCTGGCCTTCAAAATGCCCTGAACTGCAGCGCCCCGTCAGGGGCGCGGGGAACTGCGCAACCAGCCCCCACCGGCCCGCAGGCGACCCACGCCCCATCCTCCTTCGGCCCTACCCCCGATACGCCTCCAGCAGCCGCAGCCACACCTCGCTCAACGTCGGATACGACGGCACCGCATGCCACAGCCGGCTGATCGGCACCTCCCCGACGACCGCCACGGTCGCCGAGTGGATCAGCTCACCCACCCCCGGCCCCACGAACGTGACTCCGCGCAGGGTCTCCGAGTCCAGGTCCACGACCATCCGGGCCCGCCCCTTGTACCCCTCGGCGTACAGCCCCGCCCCCGCGACCGACGAGAACTCGACGTCCACGGCCCGCACCCGGTGCCCGGCCTGCTCGGCCTCCGCGAGGGAGAGCCCGACGGCCGCCGCCTCCGGGTCGGTGAAGACGACCTGCGGGACGGCGTCGTGGTCGGCGGTGGCCGCGTACGCGCTCCACGGCGCGTCCGGCACCGCCGTGTCCGAGGCACGCGCCGCGATCACGGCACCCGCGATCCGGGCCTGGTACTTGCCCTGGTGGGTGAGGAGCGCCCGGTGGTTGACGTCCCCGACGGCGTACAGCCAGTCGGTGCCCTCGACCAGCAGGGTGTCGTCGACCGACAGCCAGGAGCCCGGCTCCAGCCCGACGGTGTCGAGGCCGATGTCGTCGGTGTGCGGGACGCGCCCCGTGGCGAAGAGGATCTCGTCGGCCTCGATCCGGTCACCCGCGTCGGTCACGGCCACGACCGTGCCGTTCTCGCGGGTCACCGACCGGACGGACGTGCCGGTGCGGACGTCGACGCCGGCCTCCTTGAGCGCGTCGGCGACGAGTTCGCCGGCGAACGGCTCCATGCGGTTCAGCAGCCCCTTGCCGCGGACCAGAAGGGTGACCCGGGAACCGAGGGCCTGCCAGGCGGTGGCCATCTCGGTGGCGACCACACCGCCGCCGACCACGATCAGCCGGCCGGGCGTCTCCTGGGCGCTGGTGGCCTCGCGGCTGGTCCAGGGCTTCACCTCGGCGAGTCCGGGCAGCGGAGGCAACTGGGCGCGGGTGCCGGTGGCGACCGCGACCGCGTGCCGCGCGGTGAGCGTGGTGAGGGTGCCGTCGGGGCCGGTCACGGTGACCGTGCGGGGGCCGGCGAGGCGGCCCTGGCCCCGGTAGAGGTCGGCGCCGATGCCGTCCAGCCAGGCGACCTGGCCGTCGTCCTTCCAGTCCGAGGTGAAGTAGTTGCGGCGGGCGAGGACCGCGGGGGCGTCGAGGGGGCCCTGGACCGCCTGGGCGAGCCCTGGCAGCCTGCGGGCGTCGGCCTGGGCGATGACCGGGCGCAGCAGGGCCTTGCTGGGCATGCACGCCCAGTACGAGCACTCGCCGCCGACGAGTTCGCTCTCCACGACCGCGGTGGAGAGACCGGCCGCACGGGTGCGGTCGGCCACGTTCTCCCCCACGGGCCCGGCTCCGAGCACCACTACGTCGTAAGCGATGGATTCCGTTTCCGTCATGGGGCCAGTCTCGCGGGTGGTGTGCGCGGGGGCCACACGGGTAGGCAGGCGGAATACCTGCCCGGTCGGACATGTTGTCGCGAGCGGTTTCGCCCCAGCCCGGGACGCCCCCACATCAGGAAGAGGGAAGCACGCATGAGCAGCACCGTGGAGCTCACCAAGGAGAACTTCGACCAGACGGTCACCGAGAACGAGTTCGTTCTCATCGACTTCTGGGCGGCCTGGTGCGGCCCGTGCCGGATGTTCGCCCCCGTCTACGAGAAGGCGGCCGAGGCCAACCCCGACCTGGTCTTCGCCAAGGTCGACACCGAGGCGCAGCCGGAGCTGGCCGCGGCCTTCAACATCCAGTCGATCCCGACCCTGATGATCGTCCGCGACCAGGTCGCCGTCTTCGCCCAGCCGGGCGCCCTGCCGGAGGCCGCCCTGACGGACGTCATCGGCCAGGCCCGCAAGCTGGACATGGACGAGGTCCGCAAGAGCATCGCCGCGCAGCAGGGCGGCACCCAGGGCGAGTGACACCCCCTAGTGGGAGTGAGACCCCCTAATGAGAGTTAAAAGGGGTACGGCGCCACGTCCGCCCGTACGGTCGTCCACCGCACGTCCGTGAACGCCTCCAGGTTGGACTCGCCGCCGAACCGGGCACCGGTGCCGGAGGCGGCGACTCCGCCGAAGGGGGCCACGGCCTCGTCGTTCACGGTCTGGTCGTTGATGTGGACGATGCCGGTCGGGATGCGTTCGGCGAGGTCCAGTCCGCGGGCCGCGTCCCGGGTGACGATGCCGAGGGAGAGGCCGTAGGAACTGTCCGCGGCGAGGGCGGCGGCCTCGTCGGCGTCGGCGAAGGCACGCACCGGCGCGACCGGTCCGAAGACCTCCTCGGCGTACGCGGGGGTGCGGTCGTCCACGCCGGCGAGGACCGTGGGTCGGTAGAAGAGGTTCTCGTGGGTGCCGCCGGCCGCGAGCCGGGCGCCGTGGGCGGTGCTGGACTCCACCAGGCCGTGGATCTTGGCGAGTTGGCCGGCGTCGATGATCGGGCCGAGGTGGACCTGCTCGCGGTGCGGGTCGCCGACGGCGAGCGAGTCGGCCTTGGCGGCGAGGCGTTCGACGTACTCGTCGACGAGTGAGGCGTGCACCAGGTGCCGTCCGGTGGTCATGCAGATCTGGCCCTGGTGGAAGAAGGATCCCCAGGCGGCGGTGGAGATCACCGCGTCGAGGTCGGCGTCCTCCAGCACGATCAGGGCGGAGTTGCCGCCGAGTTCGAGGTGGGCGCGCTTCAGCCGGCGGCCCGCGGCCTCGCCGACGGCGCGGCCGGCCGCCGTCGAGCCGGTGAAGGAGATGACCGGCACCTGCGGGTCGTCGACCAGCGCCGCGCCGACGTCGGCGGCGCCGGGCAGCACCTGCAGCAGCCCCTCCGGCAGCCCGGCCGCGGCGAACACGGCGGCCAGCGAGAGCCCGCCGCAGACGGCGGTGCGCGGATCGGGCTTCAGGACCACCCCGTTGCCCAGCGCGAGTGCGGGGGCCACCGAGCGGATGGACAGGATCAGCGGCGCGTTGAACGGCGCGATCACCCCGACGACACCGACCGGGATCCGGCGGGTGTACGACAGCCGGGGCGCCTCGCTGGGCAGGACCTGGCCGGCCGGGCGGGAGGCGAGGGCGGCGGCCTCGTAGCACTCCTGGGCGGCGACGTGCAGTTCGAAGTCCGCCTTGCCGGGTATGGAGCCGGACTCGCGGACGATCCACTCGCGCAGTTCGTCGGCGTGCTCCGTGAACAAGTCCCCTGCCCTGCGCAGGACTTGGGCCCGGACGAAGTGCGGTACCCTGGCCCATTCGCGCTTGGCGGCCCGGGCCGCCGCGGCGGCCGGGGAGACATCGGCGGGGGCGGCGAGGGTGACCGTGTCGAGCGTGTCGCCGGTGGCGGGCTCGGTGACGGTGTACTGCGGGCCGGACAGGGCGCTGGCCTGCCAGGTCTTCGGGTCGAGCAGCGGCATGACGGCTCTCCGATCGATCACCGGGTTGCGCGGCTCACGGCGCGCCCATGAGCCGTTTGGTTGAGCGCGCAACATCCTAGCCAGGGGGCGCGGAAAAGCACCGCCCCCGACCAGGGTGACCCATCAGCTGGACTCGCGCCGCACCACGGCGGCGCCGAGCACCTGGTGCGTCTCGGGTTCGCCGCCGAAGTCGCGCACCGCGCGGTCGACCAGTTCGGCGAGGTCGCGGCCGGACGGCAGGTCGATGTGGATCGTGGAGAGCCGGGGGCGCAGCAGCCGGCCGAGCATCAGGTCGTCGGCACCGACCACGGCCGTCTCCTCGGGGATGCGGACGCCCTCGTCCTGGAGGGCGCGCATGAACAGCATGGCGTACTCGTCGTTGTACGCGAACACCGCGTCGATCCCCGACTCCCGCCAGCCGGAGGCGAGTTCGGCCGCCGACTCCTCGGTGTAGGCGAGCGGCAGCTCGGTGAGCGTGGCGTCGGTGCCGCGCAGGGCCTGGCGGAGGCCTTCGACCCGGGGCCGGGAGTAGGTCTCCAGACCGGTCTCCGTGGGGACGACCACGCCGATCCGGCGCCGGCCGCGGGCGTACAGGTGGGCGCCGGCGCAGCGGCCGACGGCGTCGTGGTCCATCAGCAGGGCATGGGCGCCGTCGACCCGTTCGGGGCCGAAGGTGACCACGGCGCGGGCACCGGCCCGCTTGAGGACGGCGACCCCCTCGGGCCCGAGCTCGGCGTCGGGGACCAGCACCGCGACCGGCCGCAACTCGGCCCAGGCACGGGCGGCTTCGTCACCGCGCAGGCCCGCGGTGCCGTACTGCACGACCGTGTAGTCCAGGCGGCTGAGGGCCCACTGGAGGTCGTTGATGAACTGGCCGTAGAGCGGGCCCATCGGGATGGCCGGGGCGGGCATCAGGACCATCCGGCTGTGCCCGGCGCGCAGGCTGCGGGCGGCCGCGTGCGGGACGTACCCGAGTTCCTTCGCGGCCTGGTGGACGCGGCGCCGCGTGGGCTCGCTGATCCGTACGGCGCTGGTGTTGTTGAGGACGTAGGAGACGGTCGCGCGGGAGACGCCGGCCAGGCGGGCCACATCGGCGCTCGTGGGGACCGAGCGCGGAGTCGGCGACGCTGCCGAGGGCGGTTTCGGGATCTGCACCATGACGTACGGCATCTTGGCAGAAGCCCCGAGTGAGCATGGCGGCGGGGCAAGGTGGTTCACGGTTGGACGAATTGGGCCCGGCACGCCGCCGGAAGCACCGTCCGACGAACATGTTCGTCACGAACTTGTTCGGAGCGAACATGTTCGTTAGAGTCGGGGCATGCCAGCCACCCCCCGCTCCCGCCGCGAGCGTCCCGCCAAGCCCGCCCTGACCAGGGAGGGCATCGTCACCGCCGCCGTGGAGATCCTGCGCGCCGAGGGTCTGCAGAAGGTCACCATGCGGCGCCTGGCCCAGGAGCTCGACACCGGACCGGCCTCGCTGTACGTCTACGTCCGCAACACCGCCGAACTGCACGCGGCGGTCCTGGACGAGCTGCTCGGCGGCGTGGCACCGGCCCCGGCGGAGGGCGACTGGCGCAAGCGGCTGGAGCAGCTGCTCCTCGCGTACACCCGGATGCTCCTGGAGTACCCGAGTCTGGCCCGCTCCGCGCTGACCGCCTGGCCGAGCGGCCCGAACTACCTGAATCTCATCGAGACCCTGCTGGGCCTGCTCGCCGAGGGCGGGGTGCCGCGCGAGCGGGCCGCCTGGGGCGTCGACCTGCTGCTCCAGCGCGCCACCGCGACCGCCGCCGAGCACGCGGGCGGGGGTTCCCAGGAGGACTGGGACGCGCTCGGTCACGCACTGACCGAGGTGTCGGAGCGGACCCACCCGCACATCGCCGCCGCCTCCGGACTGCTCATGACCGGGTCACCCGGTGCCCGCGCGTCCTGGGCGTTCCAGGCCCTGATCAGCGGCATCGAGCACACCGCCGTACCCGAACCCCACGACTAGGAGACCACCGTGCCGACACCCCACCACCCCATAGCGATCATCGGCGCCGGACTCGGCGGGCTCACGCTCGCCCGGGTGCTGCACGCGCACGGCGTCGAGACCGCCCTCTTCGACCTCGACGCCTCCCCCGCCGCCCGCACCCAGGGCGGCATGCTCGACATCCACGAGGAGTCCGGCCAGGCGGCGCTCCGCGCGGCCGGGTTGTACGAGGAGTTCCTGACGCACGTCCATGCCGGCGGCCAGGCGGTGCGGGTGCTGGACCAGGACGCCCGGGTCCGTCACGAAGCGGTGGACGACGGTACCGGCGGGCGTCCGGAGATCGACCGGGGCGATCTGCGCGGGCTGCTGCTCGACTCGCTCCCCGAGGGCGTGATCCGCTGGGGCGCGAAGGCCGTCGACGCCCGCCCGCTCGGCGACGGCCGGCACGAGGTGCTCCTGGCGGACGGCGGCTCCTTCACCACCGATCTGCTGGTCGGCGCCGACGGCGCCTGGTCCCGGGTGCGCCCGCTGGTCTCGGACGCCCGGCCCGCCTACTCCGGGGTGTCGTTCGCGGAGGCGGACCTGCCGGAGGCGGACGTACGGCATCCGGTGAGCGCCGAGGTCGTCGGCGGCGGCATGCTGTTCGCGCTGGGCGCGGGCCGGGGCTTCATGGCCCACCGCGAGAGCGACGGCGGTCTGCATGTGTACGCGGCGGTCGAGGCTCCCGAGGAGTGGCTGGACGGGATCGACTTCACCGACACCGAGGCGGCCAAGGAGGCCGTCCTGCGGTCCTTCGACGGCTGGGACAAGAGCCTGCGGGCGCTGGTCGCGGACGCCGAGGGAGAGCTGGTGCCCCGGCGGATCCACGCCCTGCCGGCCGGCCACCGCTGGGACCGCGTGCCCGGCGTGACCCTGATCGGTGACGCGGCGCACCTGATGTCGCCGTTCGCCGGGGAGGGCGCCAACCTGGCCCTGATCGACGGCGCCGACCTGGGCCTGGCCCTCCTCGCGCACCCGGGCGACACCGAGGCCGCCCTGGCCGCCTACGAGGCGGGGATGTTCCCGCGCGCCGCGGCGGCCGCGGCGGAGTCGACGGCGGGCGGCGCCTTGCTGTTCGACGCCGACGCGCCGCGCGGCCTGGTCGACCTGTTCACGGCCGGGCGGCCGGACGTCAGCGGGGCGGCTCCGTCCGCGTGACGCGGGCGACCAGGTCGACCCAGCCGGCCTCCAGGCGCTCCATCGGCATCCCGCACTGCCTGGTCAGATGGTGGATGAGGGCGGGGTCGAGAGAGGCCAGCAGCGTCTGGGCGAGCAGTTCGCAGTCGGCGTCCGGCTCGATCTGCCGCAGCAGCACCGTGACATGGGTGCGCAGGGCGCGGCCCGAGGGATGGGCGTGGCGGCGGGTCGGTTCGGGCTGGGCGGCCAGCTGCAGGTCGAGCTGCTCGACCGCGCGGTAGAGCACCGCGATGCCGAAGGCGCGCAGCCGCTCGACCGGCGGGGCACCGGGGCCCAGCGGGGGCGGCCCGCCGAGGAAGTCGGCCTGCAGCTGCCGCGCCGAGTGGTCGAGGAGGGCCATCAGCAGCCCCGTGCGGTCGCCGAAGCGGCGGAAGACGGTGCCCTTGCCCACCTCGGCCGCCGCGGCCACCGCCTCCATGGTGACGCCGGCCACCCCGTGCTCGGCGATCAGCCGGGCGGCGGCCTCCAGCAGCCGGGCACGGTTGCGGGCCGCGTCGGCACGCAGGCAGGGCTCTTCGGGAGCGGAGGGTCCCACTTCGAGCAACTGCGGTGTGTCGAAGGGCTCCTGAGGCTGCGGGAAGGGCGGCAGGACGCTGGACATGAAGACAGCGTAAAGCATCGGGAACAGAACTGGACCGCGGTCCGTTTGGGATGTTAGAAATTAACCGGACCCCGGTCCGGATTCGTAACGGCAGTGTTTCATCCCCCCTTGGAGTTCCCCCATGTCTGTCCGCATCCTTGCGCTCGTCGGCAGCCTCCGTGCCGGTTCGCACAACCGCCAGCTCGCCGAGGCGGCCGTGAAGCTCGCTCCCGAGGGTGCCGAGGTCGAGGTCTTCGAGGGCCTCGCCGACATCCCGTTCTACAACGAGGACATCGACGTCGAGGGCAACGTCCCGGCTGCCGCCGCGAAGCTGCGCGCCGCCGCCCAGGCCGCCGACGCCTTCCTGCTCTTCTCCCCCGAGTACAACGGCACGATCCCGGCCGTCCTGAAGAACGCCATCGACTGGCTGTCCCGCCCGTACGGCGCCAGCACCTTCGGTGGCAAGCCGGTCGCCGTCATCGGCACCGCCTACGGCCAGTACGGCGGCGTGTGGGCGCAGGACGAGACCCGCAAGGCCGTCGGCATCGCCGGCGGCAAGGTGATCGAGGACATCAAGCTCTCCATCCCCGGTTCCGTGGTCCGCTTCGCCGAGACCCACCCGGCCGACGACGCCGAGGTCGCCGCCCAGCTGACCGAGGTCGTCGCGCGCCTGCACGGCAACGTGGGCGTGGCCGCCTGAGGCACCCCCGCCCCAGAAGAAGGGGGCCGGAGCCGACGAGCTCCGGCCCCCTTCTTCCACGTCCCGTGGCTCACTCGATCCCGGCGAGCCGCTCGACGGCCGGGGCGGCGAAGCTCTCGATCCATCCCGAGGTCTCGCCCAGGCGCGGCGACAGGATGACGGTGTCGAGGCCGAGCTCGGCGTACCCCTCGATGTCCCGGGTGAAGGCGTCCAGGTCACCCGTGGTGGCCGACTCGGCGCCGTACGCGATGGTCTTGCGGATGGTGTCGTAGTCCCGTCCGACGGTGTCGCAGTGGCCGCGCAGCACGTCCAGCTTGTGCCGGAGCCCCTCGGGGGAGCCGGGGATCAGGTTGCAGGCGTCGGCGTACTGGGCGACCAGCCGCAGGGTCTTCTTCTCTCCCCCGCCGCCGATCATGATCTCCGGGTGCGGCCGGCTGACCGGCGCCGGTACGCAGAGCGTCTCGGCGAGCCGGTAGTACGTGCCCTCGAAGGGGCCGTCGTTCTCCGGGTCCCACATCTGGAGACAGATCCGCAGCGTCTCCTCCAGCCGCTCGAAGCGCTCCGCGAGCGGCGGGTAGGGCACACCGAGGCCGTGGTGCTCACGGTCGTACCAGGCGGCCCCGATGCCCAGGGTGGCCCGGCCGCCGGAGACCAGGTCGAGAGTGGTCGCGATCTTGGCGAGCAGACCGGGATGACGGTACGTCACTCCGGTGACCAGGGCGCCCAGCCGCACGGTGGAGGTGCGGCCGGCCAGGTAGCCCAGGGTCGTGTAGGCCTCCAGCATGGGGTCCTCGGCGCCGCCGTTGAACTCCATCTGGAAGTAGTGGTCCATCACCGAGACCCAGCTGACGCCCGCCGCCTCGGCCGCGGCACCGGCGGCGGCCAGTTCGGCGCCGAGGGCGGGCCCGCCGCCGGGGTGGTCGAACCGGTTGATGTGCACGCCCACGCGCATGGCCGTTCTCCGTTCCGCCCGGATGGTCGTATGCTCCATCGACGCTAGATCTTCGAGCGCGCTCGAAGTCAAGCCGCGGCGCGGGGTCCGGACCGGGCACCCGCCGGATGGCGGGGAGCTTCCGCCGTCCGGCGGCCTCCGGTGCGCATACGGCGGAGCGGATCATGGCCCTACGAGCCGCAGTACACCGCCGCGAGGAGCAGCCATGACCTCCGTACCGCCCCCGTTCGACCCCGAACTCTCCGCCGCCCTGGAGCTGATCAAGGACGTGATCTCCCCGGCGTTCACGATGGACGACATCGCCACGATCCGGGAGGGCGCGGGGATACAGCTGCTGGCCGAGCTGGACCTCACGATGGACGGGGCGTTCGCGGTGGAGGACCGCACGGTGCCCGGTCCGTCGGACGCGCCGGAGATCTCCCTCCTGATCTGCCGCCCGGTCGCCCCCGCGACTCCCGGTCCGCTGCCGGTGATCTACCACGTGCACGGCGGCGGGATGGTGATCGGCAACAACCGGGTGGGCGTGGACGTCCCACTGACCTGGGCGAGGGAACTGGGCGCGGTGGTGGTGTCGGTGGAGTACCGACTGGCGCCCGAGCATCCGCATCCGGCGCCGGTCGAGGACGTGTACGCCGGGCTGCTGTGGACGGCGGAGCACGCGAAGGAGATCGGCGGTGACCCGGACCGGATCGTGATCGCCGGCGCCAGCGCGGGCGGCGGCCTCACCGCCGCCCTTGCCTTGCTTCTGAGGGACCGTCAAGGCCCGTCGGTCATCGGCCAGATACTCATGTGCCCCATGCTCGACGACCGCAACGACACGCCCTCCAGCCACCAGATGAAGGGTCTCGGCGTCTGGGACCACACGGCCAACGAGACCGGCTGGACCGCCCTGCTCGGCGCGGCCCGCGGCGGCCCCGACGTCTCCCCCTACGCGGCCCCCGCCCGCGCCGCCGACCTCACGAACCTCCCGCCGGCCTTCCTCGACGTGGGCTCCGCCGAGACCTTCCGGGACGAGACCGTCGCCTACGCGTCCCGCATCTGGCAGTCCGGCGGCGTCGCCGAACTCCACGTCTGGCCGGGCGGCTTCCACGGCTTCGACGGCTTCGCCCCGCAGGCCGCCCTCTCCCAGGCGGCACGGGCAGCCCATGTGACCTGGCTGCGACGGCTGCTGGCGGGCTGAGCGGCCGTCAGCCGACGGGCTCCGGCTGCTTCGTCGGCGCCCGTCGGGCCGTCGCCCGGTCCAGGTGGACCGCGACCGTGCCGTAGAACCGCTGCACGGCGTCGTCGACACTGCGGATGAACCCGGTCTCGGCGTTGCCCCGGCCGCTGCCCATGCCCTTGAGGAGGGAGAGCCGGAAGCCGGTGATCCGGGCGCCGTCCGCCTTCGGCAGCAGGTCGGCCGGTTCGGGGCGGAGCCGTTCGAGGGTGCCGCGCGGCCCGGCGGTGTCGCCCTCCACCAGGGTCTCGATGTGCAGATCGGCCGGCGCCTCGGCCAGCGACCGCACCAGCCGCTTGGCCCAGCTCAGCGGGTAGCCCTGTTCAGGGGCCGGGATCTGCATGGCCGTGCGGAGCCGGCCGGTGCGCAGATCGGCCTCGATCTCCAGCACTCCCGGCGTGCCCTCGATGCGCAGTTCGGCCTGGAGCCGGCCCTGCAGGCACAGCTGGTCGGCGAGCAGGTCCCGGCGCTCCTTGGGGTCCCGGCCGGCCTTGGAGCCACGCACCGGGAGCACCTTCTGCCCGAGTTCGCCGCCCAGGCCCAGGCAGACCTGCCGGATCAGCCGCTCCCAGCTCTCCACCACGTCGAGGGCGCGCGGGTCGCCCTGGCAGAGGGTCTCGTCGTCGATGCCGTTGCGCACCGGGACCCAGGCGGGGCCCATGTTCTGGAAGCCGTGGCAGCCGGAGTTCTCGTGCTGGAGGTAGTGCAGCAGTTCCTGGAGCAGCCAGGCGTGCGCCTTGTTGCCGACGCCCTCGTGCCGGATCAGCATCTGGGCCTGGTGGGCGACCTCGGCCCAGGACAGGTGGCGCAGCGCCACCTTGTGCTTGCGCCGCCCGTCGATCTTGACGTCGACCAGCGGACTGCCTTCCAGCGCCACGTCGTTGGAGAGCGTGATCACGGCCTCGTAGCCACGGCGGGCCGCGATGTCCATGTAGGCCTGTACCTGCTCGGACTTCAGGGCGTTGCCGTTGGTCTTCGTCTCGACCAGGGCGGTCCACAGTTTGCCGGCCCGCTCGACGCGCACGACCCCGTCGGGGCGCCGCGGGGTGTCGCCGTGCGGCAGGGACACCTCGGTGAACGTCTCCATGCGTCCGGCCGGGGCGCCGAAGCCCGCGGTGAGCCGGCGGCCGAACTCGGGTACCTGGGCCATCACCGAGAGCAGGACGGAGGTGGCGCGCGTCTCGCGGTCGCGGTCGCTCTTCAGGGCCGAGACGGGGAAGAGCCGGGCCTGACGCCAGGACTCGTTCTCCGCGAGGGACTTCCTGGCGGCCTTCGGCAGGGTGACCTTCTTCTTCGCCGTGCGCGGCCGGGCGGCCGACGGCCTCGCCGCGGTGTCGTCGGCGGGCGGGCGGGGCGCGGGGACGCCGTCCAGGTTGTCCTTCGCCTCCTGTTCGACCACCGGTTCGGGACCGGCCTGTTCGCCGTCGGCGGGGCCGTCCAGCGCGTCCTCGGGTGCGGCGTCGTCGTCGATGTCGACGCCGAAGTCGGTCGCCAGACCGGCCAGTCCGTCGGCGTACCCCTGGCCGACGGCGCGGAACTTCCACTCCCCCGCCCTGCGGTACAGCTCGCCGAAGATGACGGCGCTCACCGCGTCGGCGTCCGCGACGGTGAACCGGAGCAGCCCGTCCCCGGCCGCGTCGGCCAGGGTGACGGTGAGGTTCTCCAGTTCACCGAAGCGGGCGTCCCGGTACCGGCTGGCCGCCACGATCATCCGGTCGACGTCCTGCGGTACGGCGGTCAGGTCGAAGCCGATCCGGTCCTCGTCGCCGGCCTCCGTGGGCGTCTTGCCGAGCAGTTGCACACTGCCGTCGGCCGCCACCGGGTTGTTGTAGAAGTAGAAGTCGGTGTCCCCGCGCACCCTGCCGTCGGCGCCGACCAGCAGAACGGACACGTCCGCGTCGCCCTCGCCGCTGGGGCTGACCCAGCCCAGGCTGACGATCACCGAGCCGACGTTCTCGCTCAGGGCCGACAACGTGACGTTGGACCCCTTCACCATCTCCTGCATGAATCCCCCCAGGATCCCCACCATCGAGCCCGGCTAACTGTAGTGCGCACCGAGCTCGGCGGTGCCTTCGGTCCGGAATCGACCGACTTTTTATGATCTTGACCGGGCGGGTGGGGAACTCCTGGTCAGCGCAGGCCGAGCGCCCTGCGGTACGGCGGCCTCGGGCCCGCGGTGGTCGCGATGGCCGTGCAGGACGGGAGGGCGGCGCAGGGGGTGGCCGGGGTCAGGAGGGTGTTGTGGGCGAAGTGGAGGTGCTGGGGGTCGCCGCAGTCGGGGGCGGGGGGCCAGGCTCCCGGGTAGGGGCGGCGGGCGAGCCAGGTGGGCACCTTGTCGTCCCAGTGGTTGCCGGTGTAGCGGATGTTGCGGACCGGGCGGCCGCCCCAGTTCTCGCTGCAGCCGCCGATCGAGGCGACGTAGTCGTGGACGACGTTGTCGCGGACGGTGACGCGGTTGCTGGAGTCGTCGGTGTAGATGCCGACGTTCCACACGCCCTGCGGGCTGTCGGTGACGGCGTTGCGGGCGACCAGGGCGCCGTCGGCGTAGGAGGGGCCCTGGTCGCCGCGCAGGTAGATGCCGCCGCCGTCGGCCAGCAGCCGGTTGGTGGCGAAGACCCGGTTGCCGAGGATCCGGTTGCGGCGGGTCAGGCCGCGCAGGTCCTCGCTGGGGCCGGAGAGGATGCCGGTGTAGGGGACGTGGTCGACCTGGTTGTGGGCGAGGAGGGTGTCCTGGGTGGCACTGTTCCAGATGCCGGAGGCGGCCCGGTACTCGGCGCCGATGTGGTGGATCCAGTTGTCCGTGACCCGGTTGCCGCGGCTGGTGCCCCGGGTGGCGGGCGGCAGGACGCCGAGGGCGATGCCGCCGTCCGAGATGTCCGTGAAGACATTGCCGGTGACCGTGGTGCGCGAGCTGTCGGCGGTCAGGGAGAGGCCCTGGGCGCCGAGGTGGGTGAAGCGGTTGCCGGTGAGGGTGACGCGGTCGGTGTACCGGAAGGCGACGTTGCCGGGGACGGTGCGGGCGATGATGTCGCCGCCCTTGCCCGGGCGCATGTACATGCTCCAGGCGGCGGCGAACCCGGCCGGCTCGTTCGGCGCCAGCCAGGTGGCGTGGGCGAAGGTCAGACCGCGCAGGGTGAGGTCGTGGAGCGGGTGGGAGGCGGAGCCGCCGGTGCCGCTCAGGAGGGTCTGGAGGACGGGCGCGACGACCTGCGTGCGGGTCATGTCCTCGCCTGGGCGGGGGCGGTAGAGGAGGGTGTGGTGGGCGGGGCGGGAGCGGTCCAGGTACCAGCTTCCGGCCCGGGTGAGGAACTCGGGGGCGTTCTCGACGTCGTGGGTGCGGGCCAGGGCGTCCGCGCCGTAGAGGGCCCGGGCCATCCTCCAGCACGGCTGGTCCATGGTGACCGCGGTGCGGCCGGCGGCCCGCGCGGAGACGGCCGCGACCCCGCAGCGGCCCTCCACGTAGTCGTAGCGGTACACGACTTCGAGGTCGGCCGGGTGGTGCCAGGAGAGCGGGGTCCTGCTGGTCGTGGTGTAGCCGGTCGCCGTGAGCTTCACCTTCCCGGGCAGCGGGGCGCCCAGGGCGGCGCGCGGGGCCCGGCGGCCGTCGACGTAGAGCTGGCGGGTCTCCAGGGCGCCGACGTCGGCGCGCCGGACGCCGGGCCGGCCGGGGGCGGGACGCCAGCCGGTGACCGGGCGGCCGCCGCTGAGGGTGACCGGTTCCTGGTGCGCGGTGCCGTAGCCGTACGCCTGGTAGACCACCCGGTGGCCGTGGCGGCCGGAGTCGGCGGTGGTCAGGCGGAGCGGGGCGGTGAGGCGGTAGGTGCCGCCGCGCAGGTTCACCGTGACGTCCGAGGCCGTGCGCGGGGCGAGGGCCCGTACCGCGCGCTGGGCGCGGGCCGGGGTGGCGAAGGGGTGGTCGAGGGTGCCGGGCCCGTGGTCGTCGCCCCAGGGGGCCACGTAGAGCCGGGTGGTGGCGGGGTGGTGCGGGGCCGGTGCGGCGGCCGTCGATGCCAGTACGGCCGCCATCGCCAGGGCGGCGGCCGCGCTCCCCCGTGCTGTCCTCATGTGATGCCTCCCGCTCGTCGGATGGCCCCATGGTCGGGCGGGAGGAGGTGCGCGGTCGTCGGCCGATCGTCTCTGCCGGGGTGTCCTTCGGCTACGCCTCGGCGTCTTCGGTGGACTCAACCCCCGTTCGCCGACGCCTTCTTGATCGCCTCCCTGATCCTGGAGTAGGTGCCGCAGCGGCAGACGTTCTCGATCGCGTCGATGTCGGCGTCCGTCGGGTGCGGGGTGCGCTTGAGGAGTGCGGCGGCCGCCATGATCTGGCCGGGCTGGCAGAACCCGCACTGGGCCACGTCGCAGTCCAGCCAGGCCTGTTGGACGGGGTGCAGGGTGTCGCCGTCGGCCAGGCCCTCGATGGTGGTGACCGTGCGGCCCGCGCAGTCGGCGACCGGGACCGTGCAGGGCTGGACCTCCTCGCCGTCGAGGTGGCTGGTGCAGGCGCGGCAGACGCCCACCCCGCAGCCGTACTTGGGGCCGGTGACGCCGAGCAGGTCGCGCAGGACCCAGAGCAGGGGCATGTCGTCGGGGGCCTCGACGGTGACCGGTTTGCCGTTGAGGACGAAGGAGTACGAACGCATCGGTGCCTTCTGGGAGTCGGGAGGCGGTGGGTCAGAAGTCGAGCGGGAAGCTGCGGGGTCTGGTTCCGGTGGCACGGGCGTAGGCGTTGGCGACCGCGCCCGACGCGGCGGGGACACCGAGTTCGCCGGCGCCGCCGGGTTCCCGGCCGGAGGGGAGGATATGGGCCTCGAACTCCAGCGGGGCGTGCCGCTGGCGGGCGTAGTGGAAGTCGGCGAAGCTGCCCTCGCGCACCGCGCCCCGGTCGATGTGCAGCCCGGCCCGCAGCACGGTGGAGATGCCGTCGACCGCGGTGCCCATGAGCTGGGCCTCCAGGCCGCGCGGGTTGACGGCCGTACCCACGTCCGCGGCCATCACGACCTTGGTGACCCGGGGGTTCTTCGGGTCGGTGGCGTCGATCTCGGCGAGGCAGGCGACGGCGGACCCGTACTCCTCGTGGACGGCCACGCCCTGGGCGGTCCCGGCGGGCATGGCCCGGCCCCAGTGCCCGGCGGCGGCCGCCTTGGCGAGGACCGCCCGCACCTCCTTGCTCCGCAGGGTGCCGCGGCGGAAGGCGACCGGGTCCCGGTGCAGGGCGCGCGCGATCTCGTCGACGACGATCTCCTCCACGGTGCGCGACGTGCCGGAGTCCACCGACCGCCAGGCGCCCAGCGGGATTGCCAGCTCGATGCCGCCCGAATCACCGCCCACACGGCCGAAGTTGTACAGGCCGCTGTCGCTGGGCAGCGGCCGCACCCCGGCCGACTGGGCGGTCAGGGCGGTCTCGTCGGACGACTCCCCCACCGAGGCCGTCATGTGCTGGAAGGCCACCACCCGGCCGCCGGCCACGCTGGCCCGGATCCGGTGGTGGCTCGCGGGCCGCATCCTGCCGTGCCGGGTGTCGTCGTTGCGGCTCCACATCAGCTTCACCGGCTTGCGGGCCGCCTTGGAGATCAGGGCCGCCTCGATGGCCGCGTCGAAGTTGAGCCGCCGCCCGAACGAGCCGCCGCCGCGCATCACATGGACCCGCACGGCCGTCTTCGGCAGCCCGAGCAGTGCGGCGATCGTCTCGCGGGCGTCCATCGGCGTCTGCGTGGAGAACCACAGCTCGGCCCGGTCGGAGCGGACGTCGGCGATCGCGGTGAGCACCTCCATCGGGGCGTGGCTGACGAACGCGAACGCGAACTCGCCCTCGATCTGCGTCGATCCGCGCGGCGGGCTGCCCAGGCGGGGTACGGCGGCGCGCAGCCGGGAGCGGATCTCCTTGTCGGAGAGGGCGGCCAGCGGGCCCGGCGCCCAGGTGATCCTCAGGGCGTCCCGGGCCTGGAAGGCGTGGTGGAAGGTGTCCGCGACGACGGCGACCCCGCCGGAGATCCTCACGACCGCGTGCACGCCGGGCAGGGCGCGGGCCGCCGTGTCGTCGAGGGAGACCAGCTTGCCGCGCAGCGTCGGCGGCCGGGCCACCACGGTCGGCTTCGCCCCGGCCACCGCCAGGTCGCCCGCGTACTTCGCGGCGCCGGTGACGATGTCCCGGGCGTCGATCCTGGTCGTGGGCTTCCCGATCACCTGGTGCCGGGAGGCCGGCTTGGGCTTGCTCGACACGTCCGGGGTGCGGATCCGGGCGGCGCTCGCGGTGAGCGAGCCGAAGGTGGCGGTCCGGCCGTCGGGGGCGAGGACCCGGCCGTGCCAGGTCCGCAGCGAGTGCGCGGGAAGGTGCCAGCGGCGGGCGGCCGCGGTCACCAGCCGGGCCCGCGCGGTGGCGGCCAGCTGCCGGGCCGGGCCGTACAGCGAGCTGACCGAACTGGAGCCGCCGGTGTACTGGTTTCCCTTGCTGCGGGCGTCGGCGAGGGGGATCCGCACGTCGGTCAGGCGGGCGTCCAGCTCTTCGGCGATCATCATCGCGACGGCGGTGGTGATGCCCTGGCCGACCTCGACGCGCGGCAGCCGTACGACGACCTCGTTGTCCGCGGTGACCTCCAGGACGAGCATCTCCTCGTCGGTGCCGGTGACCAGGACCCCGGGGGCCGCGGTGGCGCCGTCGGCCTCCGAGGTGTCGCAGCCGAGCGGGGCGGCGACCGTGAGGGTGGCCGCGGCCACCGTGTAGACCATGAATCTCCGGCGGGACGGGCCGGCGGCCCGGGCGGGCGCGTTGCGGTCCAAGGGAGAGGCTCCTGTCGTCGACGGCTGTCTCGACAGCTATGAGGGGCGGACGTCCGCATCGGTTGCCTGCCCCTTCCCCCTGCGGCCGGATGGCGCATGATGGCGGTATGAAAGAGCTGGCGGGGCGGCTGGCCGCGGTGGACCCGGACGCCGGGGCCGCCGTCACGGTCATCACCTACTTCGACCGGCTGGCCGAGTCCCGGGCCGGTCTGGAGGCGCTGGTGCGCGGGGCCGCCGTGCTCGCCGGCTGCCCGGCGCGGCTGGCCGACCCCGAGCGGCTGGTCAGGCTGCGGGTGGAGCCGGACGGCCGGCGCGCCGACAGCGAGGACGCCCCCGACCCCGGCTGGCCCTGTGCGCCGCTGGTGCCGGGCGGGCCGCCCGCGCTCTGGCTGGAGCGGACCGGTGCCCCGGGAACGAGCGTGGTCGACGCGGTGATCCTGGAGCGGGCCTCGGCGGCCGTACGGTCGGTGCTCGACCGCACCCGGGGCCGGGCCCCGGCACCGCCGGTGGACGATCCCGCGCTGGTCGAGACGGTTCTGGACGCCGGTGCCCCGCTGCCCGCCCGGCTGCACGCGGCCCGCTCGCTCGGGCTGGACGGCGCAGGACCGGACGCGCGGGTGCGGGCGGTGGCGGTCGCCGACGGCCCGGCCCGGATCGTCGCCGACGGCCGGGCGCTGCCCGCGGCCGGGCGGATGGGCGTGGGACCGGCCGTGGCCGTCGAGGATCTCCCCCGCTCCTGGGACGCGGCCCGTACCGCGCTGCGGTTCACCGCCGACGGCGGCGGACAGGAACCGGAGCGGCCCGTGGTGCACGCCGACGAGCTGGGCGATGTCGCGCTGCTCGCCGCCCTGGTCGTCCCCGGTGCCGAACCGGCGCCGGACGTCCGCGCGGTGGAGGCCGCGGCGGCGGACGCGCCCTGGATGCTGCGCACCCTGCACGCGGTGGCGTCGACGGCGAGCCTGCGGGCGGCGGCCGGGGAGATCAACGTCCACCACTCCACGCTCCAGGACCGGTTGACGCACGCGGAGCATCTGCTGGGCTGGTCGGTACGCACCCCGCAGGGCCGGTTCCGGCTCCACCTCGCCCTCACCATGCGCCATCTGACGAGGAATCAATAGAGGGACCGGTAGAGGAATCAGTAGACGTCCCGGACGTAACGCTTCTCCGTGGCCAGCTGCTTGACGTACGCCGTCGCCTCGTCCTGGGTCAGCCCGCCGTGCACGGTGGCGATGTCCTTGAGCGCCCGGTCGACGTCCTTGGCCATCCGGGAGGCGTCGCCGCACACGTAGAAGTGGGCGCCGTCCTGGAGCCAGGACCACAGCAGCGGTCCGTGTTCGCGCATCCGGTCCTGGACGTAGACCTTGGCGCGCTGGTCGCGGGAGAAGGCGGTGTCGAGGCGGCTCAGGGTGCCCTCGGCGAGCAGGGCGGTGAGCTCCTCCTCGTAGTAGAAGTCGCTGGCCCGGTGCTGTTCGCCGAAGAACAGCCAGTTGGGGGCGCGGTGGCCGCGGGCGCGCCGCTCTTCCAGGAACCCGACGAACGGCGCCACCCCGGTGCCGGGGCCGACCATCACCATCGGGGTCGCCGGGTCGGCGGGCGGGCGGAAGTGCGGGGAGCCCTGGACGTGCACCGGGACCTCGGTGCCGGGTTCGGCGTCGGCGAGGAAGGGTGAGCAGACGCCCTGCCGGGGCCTGCCGCGCAGGTTCTCGTAGCGGACGACCGAGACGGTCAGGGAGACCTGGTGGGGGTCGGTGAGCGGGCTGGACGAGATGGAGTACAGCCGCGGCTGCAGCCTGCCGAGCACGCCCGCCCACTCCGCCGCGCCGGCCCGGGTGCCGAACTCGGCGGCGAGGTCGACCGCCTGCCGTCCCCAGGACCACTTGGCCAGCTCGTCCTTGTTGTCGGGGCGCAGCAGCTTGCGCAACTCGCGCGGGTCTCGGGCGCGTTCGGCGACGAAGCGGAGCAGGTCCGGGGTGATCCGGGTGATGTCCAGATGCCGTGACAGCGCCTCGGCGAAGGGGACTTCGCCGACGCCGTTGACCTCGACGCCGGTGGTGCCGTCGAGTCCGGTGACGGCGAGCCATTCCTCCACCAGGGCACGGGAGTTGAGCGGGCGGACCCCGAGCGCGTCGCCGGCCTCGTAGGCCAGCGGGGTCTCGCTGTCGCGGGTGTCGAAGGTGAAGCGGCGGACCTCCTTGCCGGCGCCGGGCAGGCTGAGCAGCCGGTTGCCGGTGAGGCGGGCCGTGACGGGGGCGGGGCGCCGGGACCGGGTGGGGGCCGCGGCGGGAGCGGGCGCGGTCTCCTCCTTGAGGGCGATCAGGACCTGGTCCAGCCAGGCCTCCGCCTGTGTCTCGTAGTCCGGTTCGCAGTCGGTGCGCGGCGCGAGCCGGACCGCGCCGAGCTCGTCCATCCGGCTGTCCAGGCGCCGTCCGTGCCCGCAGAAGTCGTCGTAGCTGGAGTCGCCGAAGGCCAGCACGGCGAACCGGCGGCCGGTGAGGCGCCCGGTGTCGAGGGCGGCGAGGCCGTCCCAGAAGCCGCTGCCGTTGTCCGGTGCGTCGCCGTCGCCGAAGGTGCTGGTGATCAGCAGCAGGTCGGCGCCGGTGGGCAGGGCGGCCGGGTCGGCCTCGTCCATGGCGACGAGGGAGGCCGCGTGGCCGCCCGCGGTGAGGCGCTCGGCGGTGGCGGCGGCGAAGTCCTCGGCGTTGCCGGTCTGCGAGGCCCAGAGGATCACCACCTGACGGCCGGGGGCGGGCGCGGTGGCCGGGGCCGTGGGGGCCGTGGCGGAACGGGAGTACATGCCGGCGAGGGTGCCGTTGACCCACAGGGCGTGCTCGGGGCTGAAGGGCGCGTCCGGCGGCAGCACGGGCACACCGGGAGCGCCGACCGGGATACCGGCGAGGAAGCCCACCAGGTACTGCCGCTCGCGATCGGTGAGGACCGGCGGCGGAACGGGGTCGAGGCCGAACACCGAGGCGGCGGAGGGCAGCACGGCCGTGGGGGCGACGACGGCGGTGGCGGAGGGTACGGCGATCGCGGCCGGGGTCTCCTCGGTCCCCGGCGTCTGCACGGTCACCGGTGTGGACACCTTGGTCAGCGACACCGCGCACACCTTCAGCTCGGGCTGGAAGGAGAGCGGGTCGACCGCGTCGCTGGTCACCGCGTTGACGCTGAGGTACTCGCCGAAGAGGTCGTTCCAGTGGAAGGGCGCGAAGCAGGCCCCGGGCAGCACCCGGTCCGTGACGACCGCCGGCAGGACGGCCCGGCCGCGCCGCGAGGCCACCTCGACCGAGTCGCCGTCGAGGAGACCGAGGGCAGCCGCGTCCTCGGGGTGGACCTCGACGAACGGGCCCGGGTTGAGCTTGTTGAGCTTGGCGACCTTGGCGGTCTTCGTCAGGGTGTGCCACTGGTGCTGGAGGCGGCCGGTGTTGAGGACGAACGGGTAGTCGTCGTCCGGCATCTCGGCGGGGTCCAGATGCGGCCGGGCGTGGAAGACGGCGCGGCCGGAGGCGGTGGCGAAGGTGAGGGTGCCGTCGGGGTCGACGTACCGCAGGGGGTTGCGGTCGGGTCCTTCGGCGGTGGCGGCGGGCCACTGGACGGGAGCGGCGCGCAGCCGGTCGTAGCTCACCCCGCGCAGGTCGTAGCCGGTCTGCGGATTGTGGAAGCCCTTGATCTCCTCGAAGATCTCCTCCGCGCTGTCGTAGGAGAAGCCGTCCTCGAAGCCCATCGCGCGGGCGACGGCGGCGATCAGGCGCCAGTCGGCGGTGGCCTCGCCGGGCGGGTCGGCGGCGGGGCGGGCGAGGGTGAGGTTGCGTTCGCTGTTGATGAGGACGCCCTCGGACTCGGTCCACAGGGCGGCGGGCAGGACGACATCGGCGTAGGCGTTGGTCTCGGTGTCGGCGAAGACGTCCTGGGTGACGACGAACTCGGCGGCCTCCAGGCCCTCGATGACGGTCCTGCGGTTGCCGACGGAGGCGACCGGGTTGGTGCAGATGATCCAGCAGGCCTTGATCTCGCCGTCGGCCATCTTCCGGTACATCTCGACGGTGCCCTTGCCGACGCCGTCGGCGCGGATCGTGCCGGGTGCCAGCCCCCACACGTCCTCGACGAAGGCCCGGTCGGCGTCGACGAGGACCGACCGCTGGCCGGGCAGACCCGGCCCCATGTAGCCCATCTCGCGGCCGCCCATGGCGTTGGGCTGGCCGGTGAGCGAGAACGGGCCGCTGCCCGGGCGGCAGATCTTTCCGGTCGCCAGGTGCAGGTTGATCAGCGCGTTGGTGTTCCAGGTGCCGTGCGTGGACTGGTTGAGGCCCATGGTCCAGCAGCTGGTCCACTCCCCCGCCTCGCCGATCAGCCGGGCCGCCGTGCGCAGGTCGGCCTCCGGGATGCCGGTGGTCGCGGCGACGGCGTCCGGCGGGTAGTCGGCGAGGAACTCCGGCAGCGCCTCCCAGCCCTCGGTGTACGCCTCGATGAACGCGGGATCGGTGTGCCCGTTCTCGTGCAGGAGGTGCAGCAGGCCGTTGAGCAGGGCGAGGTCGGTCCCCGGCTTGACCTGGAGGAAGAGGTCGGCCTTGGCGGCGGTGGCGGTGCGCCGCGGGTCGACGACGATCAGCTTGGCGCCCGCCTTGACCCGGTCCATCAGGCGCAGGAAGAGGATGGGGTGGCAGTCGGCCATGTTGGCGCCGATGACCAGGAAGACATCGGCCCGGTCGAGGTCCTCGTAGGAGCCGGGCGGGCCGTCGGCGCCGAGCGAGAGCTTGTAGCCGGTGCCGGCGCTGGCCATGCACAGCCGGGAGTTCGACTCGATGTTGTTGGTGCGCAGGTAGCCCTTGGTGAGCTTGTTGGCGAGGTACTGGGCCTCCAGGCTCATCTGCCCGGAGACATAGAGGGCGACCGCGTCCGGGCCGTGTTCGTCGACGATCGCGCGCAGCCGCCGCGCGGTCTCGGCGACCGCGGTGTCCACGCCGGTGGGGACGGCCTCCTCGCCCCGCTCGGGCCGCAGCAGCGCGGTGGTCAGCCGGCCGGGGGCGGCGAGCATGTCGGCGGTGGTGGCGCCCTTGGTGCACAGCCGCCCGAAGTTCGCGGGGTGCTCCTTGTCTCCGGAGGCCTTGAGGACGGTACGGCGGCCGTCGGGGCCGCTGCCGATGTCCAGGACCATGCCGCAGCCGACCCCGCAGTACGAGCAGACCGTCCGCACCTTGCCGGTGGCGGTGCTGCGCGAGTCCGACGCGGCCACGGGCGCCCCCTGTTCCTGCTGGTCAGCCTCTTCCATTCGACCTCGACCGTATGTACCAGTGATTACGTCGGCGTCACCGCTCCTGATCAACGGGGGTTAAGGCCGCCGCACAGACCCGCCCCGGGCGGTGTGAGCGGGACCGTCCGAGATGCGCCGCCGGGGGACCCGGTGCACGATGAGGGCGGCCGAGGGCGGGGGCAGGCGAGGAGGACCGGGTGGACAGGGACACCTCCTCACCACGGCCGGTCGTCACCCCGGGCGCACCACCCGCCGACATGGGCTACGTCGATCTGCTGCGCGGCATCGTCGAGGACGCGGCCGTGGGTTTCGCGGTCCTCGACACAGACCTGCGCTATCTGTACGTCAACCCGCACATGGCCCGGATGACGGGCCTGCCCGCCGCCGCCTACCTCGGGCACAAGCTGCACGAGGTGCTGCCGCACATCCAGCGGCCCGAGCAGGTGCTGCGGGACATCCTGCACGACGGACGGCCGCGCGAGATCATCGTGACCGGGCGGACCTGGGTGGACTCGCCGTACCAGGTGCGCGAGTGGCGGTGCGTGTACCACCGGATGGTCGACAGCAGCGGCAGGGTCGTGGGCGTCGCCGGGGTGGGCCTGGAGATCAGCGAGCCGCAGCAGTACGTGTACGAGCTGGAGCGCGCCCACCGGCGGCTGGCGCTGCTGGACAAGGCCGCGTCCCGGATCGGCACCGGCACCGACGTCGCCGGGACCTGCCGGGAACTCGCGGAGTTCGTCGTACCGGAGTTGGCGGACGCGGCCGGGGTGGAACTCGGTCCCTCCGACACGGCGTCGGCGCGCCGGGCCCCGACCCGGCTGGTGGCGTACGCCACGCGTCCCGGCCTGGTCACCGGGCTCGCGGCCCTTGACGCGCGCGGTGAGCTGGTCGGCTGGCCGCGTGGCACCGGGACCCGGCGGAACCTGTCGGCGGGCCGGATCTGGCGGCGCAACGCGATCACCGAGACGCAGTGGCGGGCGCTGATCCCGCGCTGGGCGCCGGCCCGCGCGTGCATCACCGCCGGTGTCCACGCGGTGCTCCTCGCGCCGCTGGTCGCGGACGGCCGGGTGCTGGGCATCCTGATGCTGGCCCGGGCCGGGGAGTCGGCGCCGTTCTCGAACGAGGACGCCACGGTGGCCCGGGAACTCGCCGCCCGTGCCGCGCGCGCCCTGGACCGCGCGGTCCGCTTCGAGCGCGAGCACACCATGGCCCTGGAGCTGCAGCGGGCCCTGCTGACCGAGCCGGGCCAGCTGCAGCGGCACGCCGGTGTCGAGACCACCGCCCGCTACCGGCCCGCCGACGACGGCTCGCTGATCGGCGGTGACTGGTACGACGTCCTGGCCCTGCCCGACGGCCGCACGATGCTGGTCATCGGCGATGTGATGGGCCACGGCGTGGACGCGGCGGTGGCCATGAGCCACTACCGTTCGACGCTGCGCGCGCTGGCCCTCGCCGGGCTCTCGCCGCGCCAGATCCTGCAGCACGCCGACCGCATGGTCGCCGACTCCGGCTTCGAACGGGTCGCCACCTGCTTCCTGGCCCTCGGCGACTCGGAGGTCGCCACCCTCACCTATGCCAGCGCCGGTCATCTGCCACCGGTCTGGCTGACCCCGCAGGGCGAGATGGAGCTGGTCCCGGTGCCGGTCGGGCCGCCGCTGGGCAGCGGGCTCGGCCGGTACGAGCAGCGGGTCACCCCGGAACGCGGCGGTGTGCTGCTCCTGTACACCGACGGGCTGGTGGAGCGGCGCGGCGAGGACATCGACCGCGGTCTGGAACGGCTGACGGGACTGGCCCTGAGCCCCACCGACCCGCTGGACACCATCCTCGACACGGTCCTCGCCCATCTGGCCGCCGGCTCCGAGGACGACATCGCGCTGCTGGCGGCCCGGGCGATCCGGGAGTGACCACTCTTGTACGGAAGTCATCACCGGAATCCGGGACCGGTCACTCGTAGGTGATCACCATCCGGAACCGCGCGCCCCCGGTCATCATCTTCTGGAAGGCCTCGCCGGCCTGTTCCAGCGGTACGGTCTCGATCGTCGGGCGGATTCCGTGCAGGGCGCTGAACTCCATGGTGTCCTGCACGTCCTGCGCGGTGCCGGAGGGGTGGCCGCGGACCACCCGGCCGGTCAAGAGCAGCTGGAGCGGGCTGATCCCGAGGGGTTCGGGGTCGGCGCCGATCACCACGAGTTCGCCCCGGGGGGCCAGTCCGTCCACGGCCGCCGTGATCGCCTGGGAGTTGCCCGCGGTGGCGAGCACGACCTTGGCGCCGCCGAGCGACTGGAGGGCCTCCGCGACGGGGGTCGGGGCCGTGGAGTCGACGTAGTGGTGCGCGCCGAGCTGCTTGGCGAAGTCGGCCTTCTCGGCGCCGCGGGCGACGGCCACCGTCTCGAAGCCCATCGCCACGGCGTACTTCACGCCGAGGTGGCCGAGCCCGCCGAGGCCCACGACGGCGACCAGGTCACCGGGTTCGGCGGGGCTGCGCCGCAGCCCGTTGAAGGTCGTCACGCCCGCGCAGCCCAGGGGTGCGGCGTCGGCCGAGGTCAGCCCGTCGGGGATGCGGGCCAGGGCGTCGACCGGGGCGATCACCTGCTCGCCGAAGCCGCCGTGGTAGGTCCAGCCGGGCACCTTCAGGTTCTCGCAGACGATGAAGTCGCCCTGCCTGCAGGGCTTGCAGTGGCCGCAGCTGCCGCCGAACCAGCCGACCCCCACCCGGTCGCCGACCTGCCAGCCCCAGTGCTCGATGCCCTCGCCGAGTTCCTCGATCCGGCCGGCGATCTCATGGCCCGGGACCACCGGGAACGTGATGCCCGGCAGCGCGGCGGAGACGAAGAAGGCGTCGCTGTGGCAGATCCCGCAGGCCTCCACGGCGATCCGCACCTGCCCGGGACCCGGCTTCGGCACCTCCCGCTCGACGATCTCGAACGGCCCGCTCTCGGCGGCCACCTGCGCGACTCGGTAGGTACTCATACGGCTCTCCCGGAACGGGTCGACGGGAACGGTCCGAAAACCCCCTCACCCAGCACACCAGCTCCGGACCGTTCGCGCGCGTCGAGCCCCGGTCAGTGCCGCGCCGCCCCCGCGGTGCCCGCGCGGGCGGTGCGCAGGGCGGCGAGAAACGTGTCGGCCGGCTGGGCGCCGGAGAGGCCGTAGGTGCGGTCGAGAACGAAGAACGGCACGCCGGTGGCGCCGTACCGGCGGGCCTCGCGGACGTCGGCCGCGACCGCCGCCTCGTAGGCGTCGCCTGCGAGCGTCCGCCGGATCTCGTCCTCGGGGACGCCGACCTCGCCGCCGAGCCGCACCAGGGTGTCGGGGTCGTCGACGGCCTCGCCCTCGCCCAGGTGGGCGCGGAGCAGCCGCTCGTGCATCTCGGCCCCCAGCCCGTGTGCCCCGGCGAGGTGGCTCAGCCGGTGGGCGTCGACGGTGTTGACGGCGACGGCGCGTTCGAGGTCGTAGCGCAGCCCCTCGGCGGCGGCGAGCTCGGTGACCTGGCGGATCATGGCCCGCAGCTGGGCGGGCGGCGCCCCGGTCTTGCGGGCGAGCGTGTCCAGGACGGGCCGGCGGTCGCCCCTGGGGTGGGCGGGGTCGAGCTGGAAGCTGTGCCAGTGCACCTCGACCTCGTCGGCGTGCTCGAACCGGCCGAGGGCGGTCTCCAGGCGCCGCTTGCCGATGTAGCACCAGGGGCAGACGACGTCGGACCACACGTCGATGCGGAGCGTCGTCACAGCGTGCACACCCCGTCCGTGCAGACGGCGGCGGCGTCGGAGCCGAGGACCGTGAGGGCGGGGGCCTCCGCGGCGTCCGGAACACCGCTTTCCGGGAGGCCGCCGGGGGCGGTGGCGTCGTGCCGCGGGGCGTCGGCCACCGGGTGGTCCCGCTGCGTCACCTGGGCGGCGCTCATACGGCGGCCGCCGCGGGGTGGACCTGCTCGACGCGGTCGCGGCGGGTGTACATGTCCCAGTAGTGCTCGGCGAGTTCGTCGGGGTGGACGACGGGCACCTCCATACCGGTGGCCCGGACGTCCTCCTGGGCCTTGACGGCTGCCTCGGCCTGCTCGCTGCCGGTGATCAGGGCGGCGATGGAGAGGGTGCCGGCGTGGACGCCGGTGCCGGCGAGTTCGGCGTTGAGGGAGTACACGTAGTTGCGGGCGGCGGCCATCGCCGGGCCCGGGCCGCTGAGCTGCGCCATCGGCTGTACGGCCGTGAAGCCGGTGGTCATCAGGAGGGCGCCGGCGCCGCGTTCGGTGAGCTCGGGGAGCACCGCGCGGAACAGCTCGACCGGGGTCAGCAGGAGCAGCCGGGTGTACGACTCCACGGTGGCCGCGTCCAGCCGGGCGGCAGGGGTGAAGGCCGCGTCGGCGCCGATCGGGCCGTACTCGACGACGTCGATCCGGCCGAAGCGGTCCCGGATCGCGTCCACCAGGGCGGGCACGCCGGTGGGGTCGGACAGGTCGGCGGGGAAGGCGGCGGCCTCGACGCCCTCGTCCGCGAGCCCCGCCACGAGGGCGTCGAGCCGCTCCTTGCGGCGGGCCACCAGGGCGACCCGGAAGCCCTCCTTGCCGAAACGGCGGGCGACGGACGCGCCCAGGCCGGATCCGGCGCCGAAGACGGCGATCACTTTGGACATGGTTTCTCCTTGCCTCCGAAGCTATCTTGACCTGAGGGTCAATTTATGACGGCGACCGTAACACATAACCTGACCAGCGGGTCAAGTTAGTCGGTGGCGAGGATGGGACCATGGACCCCCGACCACACGAGGAGGAACGGCGGATGCGGGCCGACGCCCAACGCAACGCGGAGAAGCTGCGAGCCGCGGCGGCCGAGCTCTTCCGGGAGCGCGGCCTCCAGGCTCCGCTGAAGGAGATCGCCCGCCGGGCCGGCGTCAGCCACGGCACCCTCTACAACCTCTTCGGCACCCGGGAGGCGCTGATCGACGAGGTGGTCGCCGACCTGGCCGCGGAGCGGCTCGACCGGGCGGGCCGGCAGGCCCTGGACCACGAGGACGCCTGGGAGGGCTTCGCCTACTACATCGAGACGATCTGCGAACTCCAGGTCACCGACCCCGCGATCAGCGACGTGGTCACCGGCCGCTATCCGGACGCCACCCGCCTGATGTCCGTGTGTGAGCGCTCGCACGCCGCGGCGTCGCGCGTCATCGAGCGCGCGCAGCGGGCCGGCGCCCTGCGGCCCGACTTCACCCACGCGGACCTGCTGTTCGTCTTCGGCACCAACGCCCTGCTGTCCCGGGCCGCCAAGGACAGCGCCCCCGACGCCTGGCGCCGGGGGATCGCCTTCGTGCTCGACGGCCTGCGTACCGAGGCGGCCCACCCGCTGCCCGCGCCCCCGCTGTCCGAGGAGCAGCTGAACCGGGTGATGACGAACCTGGCCGGGGCGCGGTAGCGCGGGGCCTCCCGGTCAGGAGGTGATGCCGTTGTACTGGTCCCAGGTGTAGGCGAGGTCGGGCGCGGAGGGCTTGCCGGGCCAGTCGAAGTAGTCCCAGACGAGTTCGGCGGGGTTGGTGGCGAGGTAGCCCCGGCCGGGCAGGTCGTCGGCGTCGTCCCAGGCCCAGGGCGGGTTGGCCGCGTCGGTGTCGCAGGCGCCGTTGGCCGGGCCGAGGACACCGCCCTCGCCGCACTCGGTGCCGTAGGGGTTGGAGCTGTCGTCCCCGGCGAAGTTGCTGGTGGTCGCGAACAACGTTGTCAGCGTGCGCTTGTCCCACATGCCGCCGGAGGCGAAGACGTCGGTCAGCGTGTACTGCACGTCCCGGTCGTCGGAGCCGGAGGGCACCTCGGCGGTGGCGCCGGGGTAGTAGACGATGCCGTCGCCGTTCGCGTACTGGTCGCGTTCCTTGGAGAGGTATCCCTCGGCCCACGTGGCATGGGTGTTGGGCTGCTGGGTGGTGAACGGGCGGCCGTGGCCGTCGTCGTGCGGGTCGCCCTGGAGCTTCAGGGTGCCGTCGACGCTCTCCTGGCCGCTGGTGAAGTCGCTGCCGGAGGGCACCCAGGAGTAGAAGTTGCTGTGCGCGACGGTGACGGCGGCCTTCAACCGGCCGTGCGCCGAACCGTCGTTCGCCACCACCACGAGGACGCCCTCGGCGTCGTTCTCGTGCTCGGTCAGGTCCTCCTGGTAGTTGTCGAGGACTCCGTCCGACCAGTCACGGGGGTGGAAGTAGGTGTACAGCAGGTAGGAGAAGGACGGGGTCTGCACGACCGAGTAGTAGACGTGGGCGGCGAGCGGGGACTGGCTGGTGTCCTCCCAGTTGTTCCGGCCGTTGAGGTCGCCGTCGTAGTCGTACGAGGTGAGGTAGTCGGACTTGCCGCCGAGCGCGGTCTCGCCGGTGGAGTCGACGTCCTGGAAGTTCACGGGGGCCCACCACTGGGCGAGGGCGGCGCGGTCGGCGGCGGCGTCCGCGCGGGCCGGGGTGGGCCGGGTGAGGGCGAGACCGCACAGGGCGGCGAGGGCGGCCGTCAGGGCGAGGGATCTGCGTCGGGTCAGAGGCACACGAGAACGGTGGGGGCGGCTGGTTGCCACGGTTCCTCCGGAAGCGCGATAAGGAACCGGCACGTCGGTGAACTCGACGTGCCGGTAAGGGAGTTGACGCTATGTGCCGGTGGTGCGGGTGGTGCCGCGGGTACGATACAGCGCGCTGTCGGCGCGGCGGCAGGGGCTCAGCAGGTGATCGTGCCCCGGCGCAGCGCGTGTCCGCTGTCGTTGCTGTCGTCGGACCACCACACGGGCTTGGTGCCGCTGCTGCACGCGTCGGAACCGGAGACGGCGAAGCCCTCGTTGTTGTAGTTGCTCATGCCGGCCGGACGGTTGTGGATCGCCGTGGCGGCGAGGACGCCGGACGAGTTGATCGCCATGGTGCGGTGCTGGCCGGAGCAGGTGTCGTCGCAGACCACCCAGAGGCGGGAGGCCTGCGGCTCCCACTGGAGTTCCATGACGCCGTCCATGCCGCTGCTGACGGACGCGACGCGGGTGTACGTGCCGTCGTCCTTGAGGACGTAGCCGTAGATCATGCCGGTGCCCTCGACGCCGACGAAGAAGACCCCGCCGGTGTGCGAGGCGTAGCCGCCGGGGTTGTAGGCCGCGCCGGTGGCGGCGTCCTTGAAGCCGGCGGCGGTCAGGGTGGCGTCCGGGACCCAGGTGATGGCCTCCAGGCCGAGGTTGGAGCCCACCGACGGCAGGTCGGAGGTCAGGTTCCACTCGGTGGAGGCGCTGATCGTGGTGGCGGTGCCGCTCACGTCGTACTTGAGGACGGACAGCCGACTGGTGCCGGAGGAGTCCGCGTTGCGCTCGCTCGCCACGTACACGCCCCCGCTGGAGCCGGAGCCCGTCAGGGTGACGCCCTCGTCGTCAGGGGTGCCGGAACCGCCCGGGAACTTCAGGGTCTTGCCGGAGGTCCAGCCGTTGCCGGTGTCGGCCTTCCAGGCGGTCGTGCCGTCCGGCACCAGCCGCCACAGCTTGCCGCTGTTCTGCGCCGCCCACAGGACGCTCCCCTCCTGGTAGAGGCCGCTCATGTCGGAGCCGAAGGCGTTCTTGGTGTCGGCGGTGGCGACCGAGCTGCCGCCCGGCCACGCGGTCGCCGACAGACCGCTGCTGTCGCAGTCGTTGGCGGCGCCCAGGGTCAGGGCGGCCGAGCCGAAGGAACCGGTGCCGTCGGGGCAGCGCGACCACGACGGGTCGGAGTGCGAGGTCCAGCTGAAGCTGTCGACCAGGGTGGTGCCGTCCGCGAGGTAGAGCCGCGCCTGGTCGGAGGAGCCAAGACCGAAGGCGTTGTGCACGTCGAAGGCCACGAAGCCGCCGGGGGCGAGCGTGGTCCCGGAGGCTATCGCGTACTTCGAGCTGTTGTTGTCGTCCTTGAGGATCCAGCCGGAGAGGTCCACCGTGGCGGTGCCCTTGTTGTAGAGCTCCACCGAGTCGTTGACGCTGCCGGTGGTCACCACCTCGTTGATCCGGATGTCGTCGGCCGCCGCCGCGTGGGCGGGGGACGCCGTCAGGGCACCGACGGCGAGTGTCGGTCCGGCGACGGCGACGAGGAACAGACGGAGGCTGCGGCGCCACCGGCGAGCGCGTGAATCGGTCACGAAATCCGTCCCTGGGGATGCGTTCTGACAGGCCGCGAGGACCTTTCCGGCGTGGCCCGAACTCCCGCCTTCGCCCAGGTGAGGGGGTTATGAACGGTGAGCGAACCGCCAAGATCGCCACGGCCGGCCGGTGGTGGCCAGCCTGGCGCCGGCCAGGAGGGCGATGGTGACGAGCACCAGGAGGAGCCCCGACGTGTGGCTCCCCGCGCTGTCCGCCGCGCGGGCCACGGGGTTGGGCAGGCCGACGCGGTCCAGCAGCCAGCCGAGGGCGGCGACGGCGGTCAGTGCCGCGCAGGCCGTGCGCAGGGCGGACTGCCCGGGCAGCCGGGTGAGGCAGATCAGGCCCGGGAGGGCGAGCAGCACCAGCAGCAGTTGCACGCATTCGATGCCGAGATTGAATCCCGCGAGACTGAGCGCCAATTGTCCGGTGGAAAGGTGCATCTCGGCGAGAGTGAGGGAAAAGGCGAGCCCGTGTCCGAGACCGAAGAAACCGGCGACCACTGCCTCCCGCCCGGGAAAGAGCGGACGTATCGCGTGGACGGCTCCGACGAGAATACTGAAGGCGATGAACACCTCGACCGGTTGCGCCGGAATGTCGAGACGGCCGAAGGCGCTCACGGCGAGCGCGACGGAATGCCCGACGGTGAAAGCGAGCGTGGTACGGCCGATCCGCCCGACGGCGGTCCGGGTGTCCGCCAGCCCGCTCCAGCGTTTTCCGGCCGCCCGCAGGGGCGCGGGCAGCAGCAGGACGAGCAGGAACAGCAGATGGTCGGTGCCTTCGAGAATGTGGTGGGCGCCGAGCCGGAACATGGCGTAGGTCCCGCTCCAGACGCTTCCGCTCTCCAGGTCGACGTCGAGCGGGGCGACGGTCATGGTGCGGGTGTCGGTGCGGATGACCCCGACCTGGGTCGCGTCGTTCGAGCCCGCCACCTTTCCGGTGGCCCAGTCCTGGCGGACGGAGACCAGGACGGTGTGGGTGACGACCTGGTGGACGACGGCGTCGTAGTCGAGGACGAACCGGCGCGGGTCCCCGCCGGCGGGCGGGGTGAGCGTGGCCCGGACGGTCAGTTCGCGGTAGCGACCGGTGGAGGTCTGCTCGGTCCGGCCCAGCGCCATGGCACCGAACGTGACGGTCCAGGCCCTGCCCCCGCGGGTGGCGGGGTGCACATGGGCGGCCAGGTAGCGGCGGACCTCGGCCCTGCGCGCCGACAGCTGCCGGGCCGTGGTGTCGTCGTCCAGGTCGATACCGCTCGCCCGGGAGAAGTCGCTGAGCGGCAGCTCCAGTTCGGCGGCCACCGACGTCTCGTGCACGTCGAGCAGGAGCACGGAGTGCGGCATGGGATGCGCGACCGCGGGCGGCGCTGCCAGGAGCAGCGCCGCCGTCACCGCCGTCGCGATCCCGGCCAGCATGCGCAGCGCATGCGACAGTGAGATCGGCAGGCGGCTCATCAGAACGAGAACTCTCCCCCGTAGTCGGTGCTGTGGTCGCGGTAGACGGTGTGGTAGTGGATCTGGCTCGTATAGACCACGCCGTCCTGGCAGACGAACTCGATCCACACGCCCGGCCCGTCGATGCGCACGTAGTCGCCCTGGGCGCTCAGGTCGGTGCTGCCGGAGTACGCGATGTAGGTGTCGTCGAGCTCCGACTTGTAGGTGCTCAGCACGGACGCGGCGGTGTCGTCGTCCGCCACGTCGACCCAGGGCTTCATCGCGGCGAGGACCAGTGCCTGCTGGTCGTCGGTGAGGTCGCCGACCGAGATCCCTTCCTTGGTCGACGGGAAGCCGCCGTCGTCGTCCGGGCCGAGCAGCACGTCGCTGAAGGACTCGGAGAGCTTCGCCTCCGTCAGCTCGTCGGTGGTCAGGCTGTCGACCATGGCCTTCATCCCGTCGTACATCCCGGACAGGGGTGCGTACGAGGTGCCGTCGTCGTCGGTCCAGGTGGTCGGCTCCACGCCGACGAAGTACGGGGTGGAGCCCTCGACCGCGCCGTCCTTGTAGGTCAGGTTGAGCGCGAGGTGGTGGCCGCCGAAGTGCAGCTGCCAGGTGCCGCTGGTGCTCGGGGTGCCGAGGAAGGCCAGGTAGTAGTTGCCGCTGCCGTAGCCGCTGGCGGTCTCACCGAGGTAGTCGTCGGCGGCCAGGATCTGGGAGACCTGGTCGTACCCGGTGTCGCTGCCGGTGCCGGTCGCGGCCTCGACCACCGCCTTGGCCGCGGTCAGCTGGGTGTCGCTGAGGGAGCTGAACTCGATACCGACCCGGCAGGTCGCACCGCACGGGAGGTTCGACCAGGCGGTGGCGTTCGCCTGGGTGAAGTCGAGGAGCACATCGGCCTGTTGGTCACTGTCGAGGGTGTCCAGGAAGGCGTTCGCCGCGTCGACCACGTCCGAGACGCCGGACGAGGCCCCGGACGTGGCCGTGGCGGAAGCCGTGGCTGTGGCTGTGGCATCGCCGGTCGCCGCGTTCGCGTTGACGTAGACCGCTCCGAAAAGCAGGGCCGTGCCCGCGGCGAAGGCCGCGCCGGCGCGCTTCCACTTGCTCTTTAACCTGCGGTGAGTGTTGTTCTCAGGCACCTTGACGGTCCCTCCGAGAGAGAAGTGCGGGAATTCCGGGAACGCACCGGTTCCCGAATTATCCCGCCCGTTGTGTGGACGAGATAAATCCCACCACCCACCGCTATGGATGCCATCGAGCGGTACTCGGACTCACCTATGCCTTGCTGTGGCCGACGTCAAAGAATTTCAGTTTCGGCGAGGAAGTCGCGGATGTGCGCGGCGATGATCTCCAGGTGGCTCTCCAGGGCGAAGTGCCCCGAGTCGACGAGGTGGATCTCCGCGTCGGGCAGGTCCCGGGCGAACGCCCGGGCGCCGTCGGGGCCGAAGATCTCGTCGTTCGCGCCCCAGACCGCCAGCAGCGGCACCTGGGAGTCCTTGAAGTACTGGTGGACCCGCGGGTAGAGCTCGACGTTGGTCGGGTAGTCGCGGAAGAGCCCGAGCTGGATCTCGGCGTTGCCGGGGCGGTCCAGCAGCGCCTGGTCGTGCACCCAGTTGTCCGGGCTGACCAGGCTGGGGTCGGCGACGCCGTTCACGTACTGCCAGCGGGTCGCCTCCAGGGTGAGGGCGCCGCGCATGGCCGCCTCGGTGTCCGGCCCGGGGTTGTCGGTGTAGGCGAAGACGCCGTCCCAGAAGGGTTTGACGAAGCCCTCCTCGTAGGCGTTGCCGTTCTGGGTGATGATCGCCGTGACGCGGTCCGGGGTGCGCAGCGCGAGGCGCCAGCCGATGGGGGCGCCGTAGTCCTGCACGTACATCGCGAACCGGTCGACGCCCAGCCGGTCGAGCAGGCCGGCGGTGATGTCGGTGAGGGCGTCGAAGGTGTACGGGAAGTCCTCGGGGCTCGGCATCGCGGACTGACCGAACCCGATGTGGTCGGGGGCGATCACGCGGTAGCGGTCGGCGAGCGCCGGGATCAGGTTGCGGAACATGTGCGAGCTGGTCGGGAAACCGTGCAGAAGCACCACGACGGGCGCCCCCGGGCCGCCGGCCTCCCGGTAGAAGACGTCCAGGCCGTCGATGGTGGCAGTGCGGTGATGGACTACGGGAGTCATGCCCCTAACCCTTCTGTCGCGCTTCAGTGGTTACGCATCCAGTCGAGCACACCACAGCTAACCTGTCAATTCGACTTTGCCGGTTAGAAGGGGCGCTGGGGTGGCCCGTCGACAGCCGGCCCGCCACCTCACCCCCGCCCTCGGCGTCAACACCCGGCGACGGCCGAATACGAAAGAGTTTCGGAAACGTGCCGGTGACACGGCGGTACCGCGTCCCAATACTGGCTCCCATCCACTCAGGGCCCGGTGAGCCGCATTCGTATTCCCTGAGCCGGCGGGGCGCGAAAGGGTTTCGGTATTCATGAAGACATGGGCGAGAAAGGCTCTCGCTGCGGCGACAGCCGCAGCCATGGGCGTGGCACTGGCCATCGCCTCCGCGTCGGACGCCTCGGCCTACCAGCCGAGCCCGGCCAACCTGTACACGGCGACGAACACCGCCGCCTGCAACAAGAGCCCGTGCGTGCTCTACCCGAAGTCGGCGCAGCTGCCGAGCGGGCGCATCGTGGCCACCTTCGAGGACAGCGAGTCCGCTCCGGTCGGGCAGACGATGCCCGTGTACAAGAGCGACGACGACGGCACGACCTGGGCGAAACTCGCCGACGTGAAGGCGCCGGCCTATCTGTCCGGCGACTCCCAGTACGCGAAGTACACGAGCAACTGGACGAACCCGTATCTCTACGTGCTCCCGCAGGCCGTCGGCGGTCTCAGTGCCGGCACGCTGCTGCTCGCGAGCATCGTCTCCGGCGACGACTACTACTACGAGGAGCAGAAGGCGGCGAACTCCGGCTGGACGCCGACCAGCGACGGCGACCGCAAGGACGTGGCGCTGGCCCTGTACGCGAGCACCGATGACGGCGCGACCTGGAGCTTCAAGAACATCATCGCCGCCGGCAGCTGGCAGGGCGGCAGCGCGGGCAGCATCGGCCGCACCTCGACCGCCAACACGAACAAGCAGGTCGACCCGGTCTGGGAACCCCATCTGCTCGCCCACAACGGACAGTTGATCGCCTACTACTCCGACGAGAACGACTACACCGGCTACGACACCGCCACCGGTGCCCCGACCCTCGACCCGGACAACGCCACGGCGACGGACTCCGGCGGCCAGGTCCTGGTGCACCGCACCTGGGACGGCACCAGCACGTCCTGGAGCAGCCCGGTCGTCGACGTCCCCGGCTCCACCGTGAGCATGGGCAGCGGGAAGACGGAGATCGGCGGCGGCCGGCCGGGCATGACGACGGTCGTCCCGACGACCGACGGCAAATGGCTGATGACGTACGAGTACTGGGGCGGTGGCACCAACACCCGGTACCGGATCGCGGACGACCCGACGAAGTTCTACGCGGGCACCGACGGGGCGGTCACCGCACTGCCCGTGCCGTCCGGCGGGGCCGCGCTCGCGACCGGCGGCAGCCCGGTGCTGACCTCGCTGCCCGACGGGCGGATCGTCTACGACGCGGCCGGCAGCGGCAGCGTCTGGGTCGACGAGTCCGGCAGCAGCACCGGCACCTGGAAGCAGTACCAGACATCGATCGCCGCCGGGTACAGCCGCGGCCTCCAGTACGTCGACGGCACCGGACGCGTCCTGATCCTCCAGGCGTCCTGGAGCGGCACGAGCGTCGGTCCGGTGAAGTACGCCGAGGTCGACCTCGGGCAGTCCGACGGCGCCTACTACAGCCTCGTCAACCGGCTGACCGGGCAGGCGCTGAGCCCCGCCAGCGGCAAGACGCAGGACGCGAACCTCACGGGCAACGTCGCCGACATCGTGACCGGCGCCGTCAGCTCCACCGACGCCTCCCAGCGCTGGCACGTCACCACCAAGGGCGGCAACGTCACGCTGCTCAACAAGACCGGCGGGCGCGCGGCCGGCATCTGGACCGGCACGGCCACGGCCGGGCAGCAGCTGGCCCAGTGGGTGGACGACGGCGGCACCGACAAGCAGTGGACGCTCGTCTCCACGACGAACGGCTACTACAAGCTCCAGTCCGTGAAGAACACCAGCCTGTACATGACGGGTGCCACCGCGGGCGGCGCCGTCACCGTGCAGGCGGCCACCGGCGACGGTTCCCAGGAGTGGCAGCTCGTCCAGGACCCGCTGCCGACCGACGCCACATTCACGCTGAAGGGCAGCGGCTCCGGCAAGTGCCTGGACGTGCCGAACGGCGCGACGGGCGTCCAGGTGCAGATCTACACCTGCTCCGGGAACGCCAACCAGACGATCACCCGGACCACCGCGGGCGAGCTGCGGGTCTCCGGCAAGTGCCTGGCCGCGAACGGCGACGGCACCACGGCCGGGACCCAGGTCATCCTGTGGGCCTGCAACGGCAAGACCAGCCAGCAGTGGGCGTTCCGGGTCGACGGGACCGTGGTGAACCGTTCCGACGGTCTGGTGCTCGACGTCACGAACGCGGGCACCGCGAACGGCTCGAAGGTCCAGCTGTGGACCGGCCTGGGCAACACGAACCAGGTCTGGAGCAGGGCATAGTCGCACAGCACCGGGCGCCGCGGTCTTGTCTGCCGGCGCCCGGTGCTGTTGGCTTGCGGCGGGAATTCGAGCGGGAAAACGGACGTGGAGTGACCGTTCAGGACAAGGGACAGCTGGACGCGCAGTACGGTCTGCTGACGAGCATCGCCCAGGAGGCGGGCCTGTCACTCAGCACCGTGTCCAAAGTGGTGCACCGGCGCCGTGACGTGGGTGCGAGGACGCGCGACCGGGTCGAGGAGCTGCTGGCACGGCACGGGTACGTGCGCCCGTGGGAACGCGAGGTGCCGCCGCCGCGCCAGATCATCACGGTGTTCCGGGACCTGTCCGGCCCGTACACGCTGGAGGTGGTCCGCGGGATCGTGGACGCGGCCGGCGAACTCGGCGTCGACGTGGTCACCGGGACCACCGGCCGGCGGTCCATCTCCCAGTGGCTCCAGGAGTGCGTGGCGCTCGACGCCGTAGGACTGATCATCGTGATCTCGATGCTGTCCGAGGACGACCAGCGCCGGATCGTCGAGCGGCAGCTGCCGGTGGTGCTGGTGGACCCGCTCAGCGCGCCCTCCTCGGACATCCCGAGCATCGGCGTCACCAACTGGAGCGGTGCCCGGGACGCGGTCAACCATCTCCTCGGTCTCGGCCACACCCGGATCGGCATGGTCGCGGGCCGCTCGCACTCGCTGGCCGGCGCGGCCCGGCTGCACGGCTACCGGGCGGCGCTGGAGGAGGCGGGCATCGGCTACGACCCGGCGATCGTGCGCTCCACCGACTTCGACTACGACGAGGCGCTCACCGCCACCGTGCAGCTGCTGCGCGCCGAGCGGCGGCCGACGGCCGTGTTCGCGGCCAGCGACGCGCAGGCGCTCGGTGTGCTGGAGGCCGCCCGGCAGCAGGGGCTGCGGGTCCCCGACGACCTCGCGGTCATGTCGTTCGACGACACCCTGGTGGCGGCCATGGCCTGCCCGCCGCTGAGCGCGGTGCGCCAGCCGTTCGAGGAGCTGGGCCACGAGGCGACCCGGGTCCTGCTGCAGCTCGCCGAGGGCCGCCCGCCGGCCTCCCCGCGCATCGAACTGGCGACGGAACTGGTCCTGCGGACCTCCACGTCCGTACCCCGCGCCTGAACCTCCCTGCCTCGCGTCCGAACAGCGGGAGAGGGGGGGGGGGGGGGGGGCGCGGGCCCCCCCCCCCCCCCCCCCCCCCCCCCCCCCGTGCCGATGACGGATCAGCCCGCGTGGCCGTCGGAGCGCTTGCGGTGCAGGGTGAACTTCTCGAAGACGGAGAGTTCGCCGTTCGGCTTGTTCACGTTGTAGTACGTGATGTGCATCCGGGTGGTGTCACCGGGGTGCCGGCCGGGGTCGACGGTGAACGCGGCGAAGCCGTAGGGGTGTTCGACGTCCCGGACGCCGACCCACACCGCCTCTTCCTTCACATAGGTGGAGGTGCGCTTGCCGTTGGAGCCGGCCGTCGCCGAGACGGCGGTGATCACCTTGGCGGTGCCGTCGGTGAAGAACTTCTGGTTCGTGGTGCCCGAGACGCCTCCGCCGCCGAGGATCATGTGCACGGTGCCCAGACCGGCGTCGATGTCGTCGGTGGCCTGGGACACCGGGTTGGGGGTCAGCGTCTCGCTGCCCGTCACCACGCCCCGCACGGACAGGGACCGCTCGTAGTTGTGCTCGTGGCCGCAGAGCACCAGGTCGACGCCGTACCGGTCGAACAGCGGGCCGTACTTCTCGCGCAGGCCGAGGTCCGCGCCGTTGGCGTCCGAGGAGCTGATGATGACCTGGTGCATGGCCACGACCACCCAGTCGATGTCGCTGGAGGAGCGCGCCGCCTTCAGTTCCTTCTCCAGGAAGGCGAGCTGACGGCCGCCGGAGTAGCCGCTGATGTAGACGTCGCCGCCGTCCTGGAGGCAGTTGTCGTCGTTCTGCAGCACGATCACCCGGACCGAACCGGCCGTGAACGCGTACCACAGGCCCGCGAGTTCGGCGTCGGTCTCGGTGGAGGGGAGGGAGAAGTAGGCCTGGTAGGCGCCGAGGCCGAGCGGGCCGTTGGCCTTCTCGATCTCGTGGTTTCCGGCCGCGGGCATCCAGGGGCGGAAGCGCGCCGAACGGGTGTTGTTGGTGAAGAAGTTGTTCCAGGTCCGCACCCGGTCCACGTCCAGGTTGGCGTAGCAGAGGTCGCCGTTGAGGAGGTGGAACAGCGGGGCGACCTGCTCGATGCCGGTGACGATGTCCTTGGTCGCGGGCGTGGAGTTCGCGTCCAGGCCGACCGTGCCGTCGGCCGCCCAGGTCACCTGCGGGGCGGACTGGTCGCCGAAGCTGGTGAAGGTGACGGGCCTGCGTCCGCGCGGAGCGGTGCGGAACGTGCCGCTGTCGGGGGTCGCCCCCTCGTGCGTGGCGAGGTAGAGGTAGTCCGTGTCCGGGGAGAGCCGGTTCAGGGCGGCGTGGTGGACGTAGACGGTGCGGTTGGAGGTGCCGTCGACATAGGTGACGGTGCGGGCGGCGGCGGTGGATCCGAAGCCGTGCTCCAGGGTGCCGTAGCGGACGACGGGCTTGGTCACCGGCCGGTCGGTGATCCACGAGACCGCCATCTGGGTGCGCGGGTCGGCGCCGAAGGTGAGGTGCAGGCCCTGGACGGGGGGCGCACCGGAGGAGTCCGCGGTGAGGTGGAAGGCCGGGGCCGCGAGCGGCGCGGCCTGTGCCGTACCCGCCCCCAGCAGCCCGGTGGCGGCGGCGCCCGCCCCCGCGGTCCCCAGCAGGCCCAGCGCGTGCCGACGGCTGAACCCTTCCGAACCCCCCGGCGATCTGCCCTCTGACGAGTCTGCCTGTGTGGTCATGACGCCCTCCCGACGTGCAGCTGAGCCGACAACGACCGCACCCTGGCCCAGCCCAACTGCTCCCACATGAACACCACATGACCACACGGCCCTCACGCGTCAGGCAAAAGACCGCGCAGACCGACACGTGCCCGTCCCTTTACCGGCAGCCGCCCCTTCCTTGACCCTCGCGCCCCGGATCCACCTGACGCTTCGTCAGCCGGTGGGCCGTGGGGCGCGCAGATGGGCGCGCTCGGCCAGTTCCTGCTCGTCGACCAGCTCCAGCATGGGCTTGCCGGGCGCGCACATCATGGTCACGACGAACCGGGTCCTGGCGTCGGTGAGCGCGTTGCCGTCCTGGTAGTGGATGACGTCGCCGCCCGGCTCCCAGAACGTTCCGCCGGCCGCGACGACCCGCTCGGGCTCGCCCTCCAGCTCGAAGCGGACCGCTCCTTCTAGGACGTATCCGAACGCGGGTCCCGAGTGGCGGTGCGGCGGGGTGCCCGGGTCGCCGGGCTCCCACTCCACCCGAATGGTCATCGCCGAGGCGCCCTCGGGAATCGTGATCGGTGCCGCGTCCTGCAGCAACGTCACGGCCGTCTTCCACCCCTCCGAACGGGGCTGCCCGCCGGTGCCGTGCACCGTGTCCTTGTCCGCCATGGTGTTCCACCTCCGTAGGTCGACCGCCCCATGGGACCACTACATCCTCGGTCGGAGGCGCATTCACCCTTCGGATCCCC
This sequence comes from Streptomyces sp. NPDC090088, assembly GCF_044747345.1. NCBI lineage: Bacteria > Bacillati > Actinomycetota > Actinomycetes > Kitasatosporales > Streptomycetaceae > Streptomyces > Streptomyces sp. NPDC090088. Next base: position 700,049 of record NZ_JBIVDZ010000004.1, read on the forward strand.
TGCGGCGTTTCTCTCCGCCGACCGGACACGCGGGGGATCCCTGGCAGGGCGGGCGCGGCCGGAGGTACGCCGGGCGGCACAGGGGCCGGCTTGTAGGATGATGATCCAACTCTGGAGGACATCCATGCGCTCCGACGACCACGCGGACTCCCTCGACCAGGCGACGAAGGACTTCGTGGCGGCGCGTCCCCGGCTCTTCGGCATCGCGTACCGCGTGATCGGCAGCGCGGTCGAGGCCGAGGACATCGTGCAGGAGACGTGGGTGCGCTGGCAGGGCGCCGACCGCGCGGTCGTCCAGGAACCGGCCGCGTTCCTGACCACGGTCACCACCCGGCTGGCGATCAACTTCATCCAGTCCGCCCGGGTGCGCCGGGAGTCCTACGTCGGTCCCTGGCTTCCGGAGCCCGTCGACACGAGTCCGGATCCGCAGCTGGGCGCGGAGCGCGCGGAGGCGCTCGACATGGCGGTGCTCTTCCTGCTGGAGAAGCTCAACCCGGTGGAACGGGCCGCCTACGTGCTGCGGGAGGCGTTCGACTACACGTACCGGCGGATCGCCGACATCGTGGAGACCAGCGAGGCCAACGCGCGCCAGCTGGTGAGCCGGGCCCGGAAGCGGCTGGCGGCGGAGCGCAAGGAGCCGGTCGGTTCCGCCGAGCACCGGCGGTTCCTGGAGGTGTTCCTCGCCGCGGCGCAGAACGGTGACCTGTCGGTGCTGGAGGAGGTCCTCACCGAGGACGTGGTCAGCTACTCCGACGGCGGCGGGGTGCGCGGGGCGTCCAGGATCCCGGTCGTCGGGCTGCCGCACGTCTCCAAGTACCTGGTCGCCTTCGCGCCGCGGTTCTGGCCGCCGACGGAGGTCCGCTGGGTCGAGGCGAACGGCAGGCCGGCCGTGCTGGTCTCGGCCGGCGGCACCGCGGTCGCCCTGCTCACCGCCGATGTGTCGGAGCGCGGCATCGAACGCCTCATGTGGGTGCTGAACCCGGCCAAGCTGGCGCCCTACGTGGCGTCGCTGGAGGGCTGAGCCCCGGCTGCCCCGGCCTGCCGGGGTCAGCCCTCCAGCGACGGTGTCACAGCGGAAGCGGCTGTCCGGTCACCACTGGTGCAGACAGAAACTTCCGAGAGGAACGCATCATGAAGATCGTCGTGATCGGTGGCACCGGGCTGATCGGCTCGAAGGTGGTCGCCGGGCTCCGCGAGCACGGGCACGAGGCGGTCGCGGCCGCGCCCAGTACCGGCGTGAACACCCTCACCGGCGAGGGTCTGGCCGAGGTCCTGGAGGGCGTCTCGGCCGTGGTCGACGTGTCCAATTCCCCGTCGTTCGAGGACCAGGCCGTCATGGCCTTCTTCCGCGCCTCCACGGCCAACCTGCTCAAGGCGGAGGCCGAGGCCGGCGTGGCCCACCATGTGGCGCTGTCCGTGGTGGGCACGGACCGGCTCCAGGGGAGCGGGTACTTCCGGGCCAAGCAGGCTCAGGAGGAGCTGATCGAGGCGTCCGGCCTGCCGTACTCCATCGTCCACGCGACGCAGTTCTTCGAGTTCGCGAAGGGGCTCGCCGACGGGGTCACCGAGGGCGACACCGTGCGCCTGCCCGACGCCAGGATCCAGCCCGTCGTCTCCGACGACGTGGCCGCCGCCGTCGCCCGCGCCGCGGTCGGCGCCCCGGTCGACGGCGTGGTGGAGGTCGCCGGCCCCGAGGCGTTCTCGCTGGAGGAGTTCATCCGGATGGGCCTCAGCGCCCAGGGCGACCCGCGCAAGATCGTCACGGACCCGGCGGCCACCTACTGGGGCGCCGAACTCCAGGACGACACGCTCCTGCCCGGCCCGGACGCGCACATCGCCGAGGTCAGGTTCGCCGACTGGCTCGCACGGCAGCGGTGATCCGCGAGGAGAGCGGCCCCCGCCGTGATGGCGGGGGCCGCTCTCCCGCACCGCCGAGCCGCCGAGCCGCCGAGCCGCCCACGGCCTGGCGGCCTGGCGGCTTTCAGCGGGTGTGCTCGCCGGCGATTTCCTCGCACTCCCGGTACTCCCGGTACTCCCGCACGGTCGCCTTGGTGATCTGGGTGTCCTCGCCGTAGAGGCCACGGCTGAGCCTGCGGCGCAGGCGCCGGGCACCGTGTGCGCGGACGGCGTCCGGGCCGGGGCCGATCGGCCGGTACTGCTCGTGCTGGGTCAGCAGGTGGAGTTCCTCCCGGCCGAGCGGCTCGTGCACCTCGGCGAACTCGCCGTGCGGCAGTCGTCTGACCACGCCGGTCTCACGGCCGTGCAGCACCTTGTCGCGGTCCGCGCGCTGCAGGCCGAGGGCGATGCGCTTCGTCACGGCGTAGGCGAGGGCGGGAACGGCGAGGAGGCCGACGCGGACCGTCCAGGTCACGGATTCGACGGAGACATGGAAGCGGGTGGCGATGATGTCGTTCCCGGCACCGATCACGGCCACCGCGTAGAAACCGATCCAGGCGACGCCGAGCGCCGTGCGCACCGGCCGGTTGCGCGGTCTGTCGAGCAGGTGCTGGTCGCGGTCGTCGCCGGTCACCCAGGACTCGATGAACGGGTACGCCCCCAGGGCGAGGAAGAGCCCGACACCGGCCGTCAGCGGAACCAGGTTGTCCAGGGCCAGGGTGTGGCCGTGGAAGGTGAGTTCCCAGCCGGGCATGACCCGCAGCAGCCCGTCCGCCACGCCCATGTACCAGTCGGGCTGGGACCCGGCCGAGACCTGGTCGGTGCGGTAGGGGCCGTACTGCCAGACGGGGTTGATCTGCGCGATCGCCGCCACGGCGAAGACGACACCCGAGACGAGGAAGAACAACCCGGCGGATTTCACCGCGCGGACGCGGACGGGCAGGCCGACGACGTTCGCGTTGATGCGTCCGGGACCGGGGTACTGCGTGTGCCGGTGACGGAGCATCAGGATCAGATGGGCGGTCAGCAGCGCCACCATGAGGGCCGGGATGATCAGGACGTGGATCGTGTGGAAGCGGGCCACCAGGTCGGGGCCCGGGTACTCGCCTCCGAACAGGAACATCGAGAGACAGGTTCCGACGACCGGTACGGAGAGGATCGTTCCGTTGACGACCGCGAGTCCGGTCCCGGAGAGAAGGTCGTCCGGCAGGTCGTATCCCGTCAGCCCTCCGAACATCCCGAGGACCAGCAGCAGGAACCCGAACAGCCAGTTCAGTTCACGGGGCTTGCGGAAGGCACCGGTGAAGAACACCCGCATCATATGGACGAGCGCGGCACCGACGAAGACCAGTGCCGCCCAGTGGTGGGCCTGCCGGATCAGCAGTCCGCCGCGTACGTCGAAGGAGATGTGCAGCGTCGAGTCGTACGCCTCCGACACCATCCGGCCCTTCAGCGGGGCATAACCGCCGTCGTACCGGACCTGGCTCATGGACGGATGGAAGTACAGCGTCAGATACACGCCCGTGACGACGAGCACGACGAAGCTGTAGAGGCAGATCTCGCCCAGCAGGAAGGACCAGTGGTCCGGGAAGGCGGCTCTGCGCGCCTTCGCCCCGACAAGGCGCTGGACACCGAGACGTCCGTCAACCCAGTCGGCGACCTTCTCGCCCGTGCCTCCGCGTCGCTCATCGTCGTCCTGGCTCTGCTCCCCCATGATGCCCAGCACCCCATTCGCCGATCGCCTCACGTCGTGCTTCTGCTATGAGACGGAGCGGGAGCCGGATCTGTGACACGGGGCCGACCGGGGCCGGCGGAGCCGCTGCTACGAGGCGCCGACGAGGATCATGGTGACGCACAGCCCCATCGCCACGGTGATCAGGATCATCGCGGTCAGCGTTCCCCGCAGCCACTGCCCGAAGCGGGCGCGGTGCCGCTGTTCCACCACGTTGATGCTGGTGGCGATGTGCTCGGTCACCATGCGGGCCACGTAGGTCTGTTCCTCCAGGTACCAGCGCTCGATGTCGGTGCGCTGCTCCGGAGTCAGTCCCGGCTCCCGGGCGGTGAAGTCCGTCACGCGCCGGCGTGCGGCGCGCAGGTGGGCCTGCTGGTGCAGGTAGTCCTGGAGGTCGCTCAGGCCGCGGGCGGCCTCCTCGCTCGTGTCCATGGTGTGCTCCACAGGTGAGGCGGCGGCCGTCCGGCCCGGTCGCGATCAGCGCCGGCGAGGGAGAGCAGCGCGCACGAACGTATCGAGCCGGGACGGGTCGGAACCGGCGATCTCTCGAACGCCGCGGAGAGCTGGAGGAGCAAAAGGTGTGAACCACCAGCGTGACAACTTCCACCGGAAGCCGCAAGGGCGCCGAACCACGTCACTTCACGGATTCGCTCGCGGCGGCCCCCGCCCAGGTTTCTTCACGTGATCGCGCCGGTCGGACACGCCGAAGGAGACGTCATGAGTACGCGAGCGCGCGACGTCGTTCTCGTCCATGGAGGCTTCGTGCACGGATCAGGCCGGCAGGGGGCCTACGACGCTCTGCCGGCCCCGGGTCTTGCTTCGGGCTCCTCAGGCGAGTGCGGTGGGGTTCACAGGGTGGCTGCCCTCAGTCCGTCGGCGAGGTCGGCGATCAGGTCGTGGACGCCCTCGATGCCGACCGACAGCCGCACCAGACCGGGGGTGACCCCGGCCGCGGCCTGCTGGGCGGGGTCCAGCTGGGCGTGGGTGGTGGAGGCGGGGTGGATGACGAGGCTGCGGACGTCGCCGATGTTCGCGAGGTGGCTGAACAGCCGGACCCCTTCGACGAAGCGCCGGCCCGCCTCCAGACCGCCGGCGAGTTCGAAGGAGAGCACCGCTCCGGCGCCGCGCGGCAGATAGCGCTTGGCCTGGGTCTGCCACGGACTGGAGGGAAGAGCCGCGTAGTGCACCCGCGTGACCTGGGGCTGTTCCTCCAGCCAGGTGGCGAGCGCGTGGGCGTTGGCGACGTGCCGTTCGACGCGCAGGCTCAGCGTCTCCAGGCCCTGCAGGAGCAGGAAGCTGTTGAACGGGGAGACGGCCGGGCCGAGGTCCCGCACCAGGCGGGTGCGCAGGCGCAGCGCGTAGGCGAGGCCGAGGTCCCCGAAGGAGTCCCAGAAGGAGAGTCCGCCGTACGTCGGGTCCGGGCCGGTCAGTCCGGGCCAGCGGCCGGGGTCCGCGCCGAAGTCGAAACGCCCGCTGTCCACGACGACCCCGCCGATGCCGGTGCCGTGGCCGGAGAGGAACTTGGTGGTGGAGTGCACGACGATGTCGGCGCCGTGGTCCAGGGGCCGCAGCAGGTAGGGCGTGAGCACGGTGTTGTCGACGACGAGCGGGACACCGGCCTCGTGGGCGATTCGGGCGACCGCCTCGGTGTCGAGGACGTTGCCGCGCGGGTTGCCGAGGGTCTCGCCGAAGAACGCCTTGGTGGTGGGCCGTACGGCCGTGTACCAGGCGGCTAGGTCGTCCGGGTCGTCGACGAAGGTGACGGCGATGCCGAAATCGGCGAACGTGTGCTCCAGCAGGGTCCGGGTACCGCCGTACAGGGCCGACGAGGCCACGATGTGGTCGCCCGCGCGGGCCAGGTTGAGCAGGGCGAGGCTGGTCGCGGCCTGGCCGCTGGCCACGGCGACCGCCGCCGAACCGCCCTCCAGGGCGGCGATCCGCTCCTCCACCACCGCGGTGGTCGGGTTCGACAGCCGGGTGTAGGCATGGGTGGCGAGGTCGGCCAGTTCGAAGGCCGCGGCGGCGTGCCCGGTGTCCCGGAAGACATAGCCGGCGGTCGCGTGGATCGGGACCGCCCGCGCGCCGGTGGCCGGGTCGGGGGCCGCGCCGGCGTGCACCTGCCGGGTCTCGAACGCCCAGTCGGCGGTGGTCATCGGCCGCCCTCCCGCCGGGCCAGGACGTCGGACCACCAGCGTTCGGCGACCCGCGGATGCGAGCGGAGCCAGCCGACGACCGCGTTCTCGCCGAAGGCCGCGAGCAGCGGGTTGTCCGGGTCGTCGGTGACGCCCCGGCTCAGCACGGCCAGTTCGGCGGGCAGGCTCAGCGGCTTGACGACGGCGTCGAGGCGGGGACCGAGGAAGAACGGGATCGAGTAGCGGTCGACACCCGGCTGCGGGCTGACGACCCGGTGCCGAGTGGCTTTCAGATAGCCCTGGGTGGCGATCTCCAGCATCTCGCCGATGTTGAACACGAAGGCGTCGGGCACCGGCACCGCGTCGATCCAGCCGCCGTCCTCGCCCTGTACCTGGAGTCCGCCGACGTCGTCCTGCTGGAGCAGGGCGAGGTAGCCGTAGTCCTTGTGCGCGCCCACCCCCTGGTCGGCGTCCCGGGCGGCGCGCGGCGGGTAGTGCACGATCTTCACATGGACGGCCGCCTCGTCGTCGAACCACTCGTCGAAGTAGCCCTCGTCCTGTCCGAGCGCGGCCGCCAGGGCCCGCAGCACCTCCCGGCTGACCCGCAGCGCCTCCGCCTGCCAGCGCAGCACGATGTCCTTGAGCTCCGGGAGCGCGGACGGCCACTGGTTGGGGCCGATCAGGCGCAGGTGGTCGGGATCGTCCGGGCCGGTCTCCACCGCCGCGCGCTCCGGGCCGATGTCGATCTGCTCCCGCCAGTCGGCACTGCCCGCCGTGTACTCGGTCCCGGTGCGCGTATAGCCGCGGAACTGGGGCGAGTTGACGTTCTCGATCTCCAGCCGCTGCTCCTCGGGCAGGGCGAAGAAGGCGCGTCCCGCGGCCAGCACCTCGTCCCGCAGGGCGGCCGACACGCCATGGCCGGTGACGTAGAAGAAGCCCACCTCGTGGGCCGCGGCCCGGAGTTGGGCGAGAAAGGCGGTGCGGTCGGCTTCCTCGGCGTTCCGGTCCCGGAACCGGGAGATGTCGATGACGGGCAGGGCTGGGGGCTGGGCCATGAGGGTTCCTTCGCGGCAACGGCAGCCGACCGCCCCGCACGGCCGCCCGGAGGGACGGGCTCTGACCGAGGGCGGACGGAAGGAGGAGCAGGCGGAGAGAGGGGAACGAGGTCGCGACGAGCCGTGGGACGGCGATCAGCAACAGACCTGGTCGAACTGGTCGGCGCGGCGGCTCGCCCAGAACGGGTCGAGCAGCACCGTGTGTGCCGGGCCAGTGGTCTCCATGGCCGGATCAAAGCACACCCGGCAAGGACGCGTCCACCACGCGTCCGGGCGGGCGAGACACCCTTCGGACGCACTTGTGCGCCTCGAACGCCCGGCTTCCGTGGGGCAGTTCGTCCACGTCCCGGCCTCCCCCGACCGGTCTTGACGCCGGAAGAAACGTCGATCTACGGTGTGCGCGAGCTACGAGTTCCGGTGATTCAAGCCCTGGCTGGCCGGACGGCAACCCTCGACGCAGTGGGGTGCCCCAGGTGACGGCTCGGCGGATCTCTTTGTTTCTGCAAGTGCGCTCGCATCGGCCGCCGGATCGGCCGGGACCCGGGAGGACGGCGTGGTGACGGCACTCATGCTGTGCTCGCGGCGCCATGTCGACCTGCTGCTGGTGTCCAGCGCCCTGTGTCGCGGCTGATCCCGCCCGCACCGGGCCGCCCCCTCGCATAGACCGCTCCACCCCTTTCCTTTCTCGCTGATTTCTCGCTCATTTCTCGCTCTTTTGTCGCGATCTCGCAGGCCGAGGCACGCTCCCGTGCCCCGGCTGCCTCGCGCACCCCCGACGCGGAAGCGGAGAACTTCTGATGACACTCCCCTACGGCTCCAGGCCGAACAGACCGCTCCGCCCCGGCGGCCTGGGCGCCGTGTCGCTGGGCACGGCGTTCCTGGTGGCGCTGACCGGCTGCACCAGCAGCAAGGACGGCAGTGGGGCGGACTCCGGCTCGTCGATCACCGTGGGTACGACGGACCAGGTGGCGAGCCTGGACCCGGCCGGTGCCTGGGACGCGGGTTCCGGCACCGTGGAGAGCGAGGTCTACGCGACCCTGCTCAGCCAGCGCAACGGCTCGGCGGACGTCACTCCCGACCTGGCCACCGGGATCAGGCTGACGGGGCCCAAGCAGTACACCGTCACGCTCCAGAAGGGCCTGAAGTTCGCCAACGGCCACGAACTCACCTCCTCCGACGTCAAGTTCAGCTTCGACCGGAATCTGCGGATCGCCGACGAGAACGGCCCGTCCTCCCTGCTGTACAACCTCGCGTCGGTCGCGGCCCCGGATCCGACGACGGTCGTCTTCACCCTCAAGTCGGCCAATGACACGCTGTTCCCGCAGGTGCTCTCCACGGCCGCCGGCGAGATCGTGGACGAGCAGGTGTTCCCCGCGGACAAGATCCTCGACGACACCTCGATCGTGGCGGCCAAGCCGTGGAACGGGCCGTACGGGATCGCGAGTTACGACAAGAACTCGCTGGTGTCCTTCACCGCCAACGCGGCGTACAAGGGCCGGCTCGGCACGCCGAAGACCAAGAACGTGCGGCTGAAGTACTACACGGACGCCGGCAATCTGAAGCTGGACGTGCAGCAGGGCACCATCGACGCCGTCTACCGCACGCTCACCACGGCCGATCTGGACGACCTCGCCAAGCAGCGGGACGTCAGGGTCCACACCGGCTCCGGCAACGGCATCCGCTACATCGTCTTCGACTTCGCCACCCAGCCCTACGGCACGAAGACGAAGAACGCCGACCCGAAGAAGGCGCTCGCGGTCCGGCAGGCCGTCGCGGACTCCGTCGACCGGGCCCAACTCGCCCAGCAGGTCTACAAGAACACCTACCAGCCGCTGTACAGCTCCGTCCCGGACGGCCTGACCGGCGCCACCCCCTCCTTCAAGTCGCTGTACGGCGACAAGAAGGGCGGCCCCGACCCGGCCGCGGCGACGGCCCGGCTGAAGGCGGCGAAGGTCAGCACCCCGGTCACCCTCAACCTCCAGTACAACAGCGACCACTACGGCTCGTCCTCGGCCGACGAGTACGCGCTGGTCAAGTCCCAGCTGGAGGCGACCGGGCTGTTCAAGGTGAACCTCCAGTCCACCGAGTGGACCCAGTACGGCAAGGACCGCGTCAAGCACCTCTACCCGCTCTACCAGCTCGGCTGGTACGCGGACTACCTCGACGCCGACAACTACCTCTCGCCCTTCTACTCGGCCAACAGCTGGGTCGCCAACGCCTACGACGACCCCGCCGTGCGCACGCTGATCCAGAAGGAGGAGACCGAGACGGACGCCGCGAAGCGGACCGCGCTGCTGAAGCAGGCGCAGGACAGGGCGGCCACTCAGGTACCGCTGCTGCCGCTGCTCCAGGGCTCCACCGCCATCGTCACCCGCAGCGACCTGAGCGGGGTGCCCGACGAACTGGACGCGACGTACCAGTTCCGCTGGGCGGGACTCGCGAAGAAGTGAGCGCCCTGACACAGGAGACCTCCGGCGCCGTCGCCTCCCCGGCCGACGGCGCCGCCGGGTACGGGTTCGCCCGCTATCTGCTGGTCCGCTTCCTCCTCATCGTCCCCACCGTGCTGGTCCTGGTCAGCCTGGTCTTCTTCCTGATGCGGCTGACCGGTGACCCGATCACCGCCGCCTTCGGCGACCGTCTCACCCCTGACCAGTTGCAGGCCAAGCTCCACCAGGCGGGCTACGACCGGCCGTTGCTCACCCAGTACCTGGACTACCTGCGCTCGCTGGCCACCGGCGACTTCGGCCGCACGGTCACCGACAACCAGCCGGTCACCCACCTGCTCGGCACCTACGGCGCCGCGACCGTCGAACTCGCCTGCTACGCGCTCCTGGTGGCCCTGCTGACCGGCGTCCCGCTGGGCATGGTGGCCGCCTCCTACCGGGACCGGGCCCCCGACGCCGCGCTGCGCCTGTTCGCGATCCTGACCTACGCCACCCCCGTGTTCTTCGTGGGCCTGCTGCTCAAACTGGTCTTCGCGATCTGGCTCGGCTGGCTGCCCTCCTCGGGCCGGGCGAGCACGGGCGTGCAGCTCTTCCTCCAGAACCAGACGTCCACGACCGGCGTGTACCTGATCGACGCGCTGCGCAGCGGCGACGGCACCGCGATCGCGGACGTGCTCCGGCACGCCGTGCTGCCGGCGGTGGCCCTGGGCCTGCTCGTGTCCGGCATCCTGCTCCGCCTGGTCCGCACCAACCTGATCGGCACACTCTCCGCCGACTATGTGGACGCCGCCCGCTCCCGGGGTGTCGCCCCGCTCCGTCTCGTGACGCGACACGCGACCCGACCTGCGCTGATCCCAGTGGTCACGGTGCTGGGCCTGCAGATCGCGGGGCTCCTCGGCGGAGCCGTGCTGACCGAGACCACCTTCGAGTGGAAGGGCCTCGGCTACGAGCTCGCCCACTATCTGACGGTGCGTGACTTCCCGGCCGTGCAGGGGATCGTGGCCCTGTTCGCCGTGGTCGTGGCGGTGACGAACTTCCTCGTCGACGTCGTCGCCGCGCTGATCGACCCACGAGTGAGGTACTGACCCATGGCCCTGGTTCTCGTACGACGACTGCCCCGGCGGCTACGCACGGGCGCGGGGGTGCAGCGGGCCATGCTGCTCACCGGCGCGGTCCTGACCGCGCTGTTCCTCCTGACCGCCGTGCTGGGCCCGCTGCTCGCACCCCACGGCTACGCCCAACTCCGGGACGAAGGCGGCCTGTTCGGCTCCCAGCAGCATCCGGACGGCGCCCACCCGCTGGGCACCACCATCGCGGGCTACGACGTGCTGTCCCGGACGGTCTGGGGTGCGCGGACCGCGCTGCTGATCATCCTCGCCGCGCTGCTGCTGTCCGTGGTGCCGGGTACCGTGCTCGGCCTGGTCTCCGGCTACCTCGGGGGCCGGCCGGACCGGCTGCTGGTCGGGCTCGCCGACGCCCTGTACGCCTTCCCGCCGCTGCTGCTGGCCATCGTCATGTCGCTCGTGATCAGCGGCGGCCGGTCCAGCCTCGTCGGCGGTCTCGGGGCGGCCGCCTGCTCGGTCGCGGTCTCCTTCGTACCGCAGTACTTCCGGGTCGTGCGCGCCGAGGTGATCCGGGTCAAGGCGGAACCCTTCGTGGACGCGGCGCGCGTGATCGGCACCGGGCCGTGGCGCATCATGACCCGGCATGTGCTGCGCAATTCGGTGCGCACCCTGCCGCTGATCTTCACCATCAACGCCTCGGAGGCCATTCTCACCCTGGCCGGCCTCGGCTTCCTGGGCTTCGGCATCGAGCCCAACTCCGCCGCCGAGTGGGGCTACGACCTCAACCGCGCGGTCGCGGACGTCACTTCGGGCATCTGGTGGACGGCGATCCCGCCCGGCCTGGGCATCGTGCTCACGGTGCTGGGCACCACCCTGCTCGGCGAGGGCCTCACCGACCTGGCCGACCCACGGCTGCGGCGCCGTCCGGGCGCCGCCGCTTCCGCCGCCGTCCCCGGATCCGCTCTCGCCACGGACGGAGGCGGGGACGATGACTGACCTGCTGCGCATCGAGGACCTGCACGTCGGCTTCGCCACCGATGCGGGCCCGGCGCCCGCCGTGCGCGGGGTCAGCCTGTCGGTCGCCCCCGGGGAGGTGCTGGCCCTCGTCGGCGAGAGCGGCAGCGGCAAGACCGTGACCGCCCGCTCGGTCCTCGGCCTGCTGCCCGCCACGGCGACCGCCCGTGGCCGGGTACTGCTCGGCGACGGCACCGCCGAGCCCGGCGAGGACGTGCTCACCGCGTCCGCGGCCCGGCTGCGCGCCCTGCGCGGCACGCACGCCGCGATGGTGTTCCAGGAGCCCTCCACCGCGCTGAACCCGGTCTTCACCATCGGCTGGCAGCTGGCCGAGGGACTGCGCGCCCACGGGCGCGGCGGCGGCAGGGCCGAGCGGCGCGCGCTCGCCGTCGAATGGCTCGACAAGGTCGGCATCCCGGACCCGGAACTCCGTGTCGGCCACTACCCGCACCAGCTGTCCGGCGGCCAGAAGCAGCGTGCGGTCATCGCCATGGCCCTCGCCCTGGGGACCCGGCTCCTCGTCGCCGACGAACCCACCACCGCCCTCGACGTGACGGTCCAGGCGGAGATCCTGGAACTGCTGCACCGCTGCCGCACCGACTTCGGCACCGCCGTCCTGCTCATCACCCACAACATGGGCGTGGTCGCGGACCTCGCCGACCGGGTGGCGGTCATGCGCGCGGGACGGGTGGCCGAACAGGCCCCGGTACGCGAGCTCTTCGCGGCACCCGGGCATCCGTACACCCGGGAACTCCTCGCCGCCGTACCGGACTTCGGTAGCGGGCGCGAGCCGGAACGACCGGTCGCGGCCGACGACGGGCCGCCGGTCGTACAAGCCTCGGACTTGGTCGTCGACTACCCCGGACGGCTCGGCCGCAAGGGGTTCCGGGCCGTGGACGGGGTGAGTTTCACGATCCGGCCGGGTGAGGTGCTCGGGCTGGTCGGCGAGAGCGGCAGCGGCAAGACCACGATCGGGCGGGCCGTCGCCGGGCTGACCACGGTGACGGGCGGCCGACTGGAGGTGTTCGGTGCGCCGTCGGCACGCGGGCGGAGGACGGCCCGGCAGGCGACGGCAGGGCAGAGCACGGCGGGCCGGATCGGTTATGTGTTCCAGGATCCCGCCACCAGCTTCAACCCCCTCCTCACGGTCGCCGAGAGCGTCGCGGAACCCCTCGTCGTGCACCGGCGCGAGCTGGACGCCGAGGAGATCCGCGCCCGGGTCGAGTCGCTGCTCGAAGCGGTGCGTCTCCCCCGCGGCCACGCGGACCGCTACCCGCACGAACTGAGCGGCGGGGAACGCCAGCGCGCGAGTCTGGCCCGGGCGCTGGCGCTGCGGCCGCAGCTGCTCGTCGCCGACGAGCCGACCTCGGCGCTGGACGTGTCCGTACAGGCCAAGGTTCTCGACCTGTTCACCGGACTGCAGCGGGAACTCGGCTTCGCGGCGCTGTTCGTCAGCCATGACCTGGCCGTGGTCGAACAGGTCGCGGACCGGGTGCTCGTGCTGCACCGGGGCAGGATCGTCGAGGAGGGCGCCACCGGCCGGGTGCTGGGCGACCCGCAGGACGACTACACCCGCCGGCTCGTCGCCGCCCTGCCCGTGCCGGACCCGGTCCGGCAGGCGAGGCGCGGCCGGCTGCCTCTGGAGAAGGGAAGGACCAGCGCGTGACCGACAGTTCGCTTGTGGCCGCCCGCCCGCCGCGGTGACGGACCGATGCCGACCGGCCGGATGATGCCCCCGTCAGCCGGTCGGCGGCCGGTGCCGGTTCAGTTCGGCCGTGCGGTGGGCAGCGGTGGCAGCTGGAGGTGCTCGCGCAGGGTGGTGCCGCGGTACTCGGTGGGGTAGACGCCTCGGCTCTGGAGTTCCGGGACGAGTTTGTCGACGATGTCGGTGACCGAGGACGGCAGCAGGTCCGGCACGATGTTGAAGCCGTCGGCGGCGCCGGTGGTGACGTACCGGGTCCATTCGTCGGCGACGGAGGACGGGGTGCCGACGAAGGACGGGTGGCCGGGAGCGACCTCGGTGGCCAGCTCCCGCAGCGACAGGCCGCGTTCGGCGGCCAGTTCGCGCCATTTGCGGATCTGGGCGAGCTTGCCGGTGCGCTGCGCGATCGCGATCGTGCCCCGGGACGGGTCGAGTTCGGCCTCGCTCGGCTCGATGTCGGGCAGCGGGCCGTCCGGGTCGTAGCCGGACAGATCGGTGCCCCAGTACTGCTCGAAGAAGGCGATCGCCCGGGGCCCGTTGACCTGTTCGGTGCGCATCCAGCGGGCCTTGTCCGCCGCCTCCCGCGCGGTGTCCGCGAGGATGACGCTGGCGCCCGGCAGGATGCGCAGCGAGTCCGGTGAGCGGCCGTACCGGGCCAGCCGCTCGCGCAGGTCGGCCGCGTAGGCGACGGCCTTGCCGTACTCGGTGTTGTTGGAGAACACCACGTCGGCGTGGCGGGCGGCGAGTTCGCGGCCGCCGTCGGAGTCGCCGGCCTGGAAGAGCACGGGCCTGCCCTGCGGACTGGCCGCAACGGTGGCGAGGGCCCGCAGCCGTACCAGGTCCGTCTCCCGCTCGACCGGGCGGGCCGAACCGTCGCCGTCCCGGGAGGCCCACAGTTCCTTGGCAGCGTCGACGAACTGTCCGGCGCGGTCGTAGCGGCGCTCGTGCTCCAGCCAGCCACCGCGGCGGAAGTTGGCTCCGGTCCAGGCGTTGTCGGTGGTGACGATGTTCCATCCGGCCCGGCCCTCGGACAGCAGGTCGAGGGAGGCCAGGCGGCGGGCGAGGTCGGCCGGGTAGTTGTAGGTGGTGTTCTGGGTGGCCACCAGGCCGATCCGGTCGGTCACGGCGGCCAGCGCGGACAGCTGGGTGATGGCGTCCGGGCGGCCGGCCACGTCGAGGTCGAAGATCCGGCCCCGGTTCTCCCGCACCCGCAGCCCCTCGCCGAGGAAGAAGGCGTCGAAGAGTCCTCGCTCCAGGGCCCGCACCACGTCGGCGAAGGTCTCGATCGCGGTGTGCGAGGGGGCGTCGGGGTCGGTCCAGACCAGTTGGGGCCCGACACCGGCGTAGAACAGGCCGAGATGGAGCTGGGGTCGGGTGGACGGTTCGGTCATGGCGGTCACCTCAGGCGTGGGCGGCGGGCGCGGCGGCGAATCGGTTGGCGGGGCGGGGCAGGCCGAGCGTGGTGCGCAGGGTGTCGCCGGGCCGGGGCGGGTGGTGGAGTCCGGCGGCGGCCAGGGCGGGCAGTACCTGCTCGGCCAGCACCGGGAGGTCGTCGGCGAGGACGGCCGGGTGCAGCCGTATGCCGTCGACGAACTGGGCGAGTTCGGCGAGGAGTTCGGTCAGTTGCTCCGGGGATCCGGTGTGGCGCAGTCGGCCGGTCGCGGGCCGGGGGGCGGTGCGGTCCAGTGCGGCCAGCCGGTCGGCGGCGGGCACGGCGGTGTCGAGGACGATCTCCACCTCGGCGAAGACCAGGGGTGCGCCGGCCTCCCGGGCGGCGTCCGCGCGGGCGGCGACAGCGGCGGGCGTGGGCCGGCCGACCAGGACCACGTCGGCGCGCTCGTCGATCTCCAGCGCGTCCGGTGCGAGGACCACGACCTGTCCCTGTGGCGGACGCGGGGTGATGAGCGGGCCCTTGACCGTGAAGGAGGCGCCCTCGAAGTCGATGTGGTGCACCCGGTCCGCGTCCAGGTAGCGGCCGGTGGCGGCGTCCTTGACGACCGCGTCGTCCTCCCACGAGTCCCACAGGGCGCGGGCGGTGTCGACGACGTCCTCGGTCTCCCGGCGCAGTGCCCCGGCCGGGACCGGTTCCCGGCCCACGGTGGCGAGTGCGGCCGCGTCGGCCGCCGCTCCCACCAGCCAGGCGGCCCGGCCGTGCGACGCGTGGTCCAGGCTCGCCAGCTGGGTGGCGAGGTGGAAGGGCTCGGTGGTGGTGATGTGCAGGGTGGGCGCGAGCCCGATCCGGTCGGTGAGCAGGGACACGTACGCCGCGCGCGTCCCTGCCTCGATCCGGCCGACGGACCCGGGCCCGGCACCAGGCGGCAGCGGCTCGTCGGCGAACGTGACGAGGGCGAAGCCGGCCTGCTCGGCGGCGACGGCGGTCCGCCGCAGCGCCCTCGGGGTGACGGCGACCCGGGCGGCCGGGTGGGCGCCACCGCCGTCGGCCTCCAGGGCGAGGTGCAGCCCGGGCAGCCCGGTGTGACGGTCAGTCATGGGGAGTTCCTCCGGTGGACGGTTCACACTGCGGTGCGGGGACGGGGAGGGCCGGGCGGCCGGTGGCGGCGGACCCGGAGACGGGCGGGGCCGCCCGGGCGGCTGCCGTGGGTGCGGTGCGGGCCAGCCAGAGCGCCACGCCGGCCGCCGCCAGCACCGCGGTCGCGGCGCCGGAGGCCAACCCCCAGCGCACCCCGGCGTGTTGGGAGATCCAGCCGACGACGGGCGCACCGACCGGGCTGCCGCCCATGGAGATCACCGTGTAGACCGCCATCACCCGCCCGCGCATGGCATCGCTGACCTCGGACTGGACGAAGGCGCTGACGGCCGTGTTCAGCGTCATCAACGTGAAACCGGCGGGCAGCAGCAGGACGAGGAAGGCGGGATACGACGGCATCAGCGCCGCCACCGCCTCGAACCCGCCGAACAGCAGCGCGCCGACGACGACCGTCCGCACCCGGGGCGAGACCCCGCGCGTGGCGGCGATCGTCCCGGCGACGGTCCCGACGGCCAGGGCCGTGTTCATGAAACCGAGGCCCCGGGAGCCGACGTCGAAGACACGCCCGGCGAACAGGGTCAGGGTGGTCGGGAAGTTCACCGCGAAGGTCGCGGTCAGCCCGAAGACCGTGAACACGCCGACGAGTTCGGGCCGGGCGGCCACATAGCGCAAGCCCTCCGCCCCCGCCCCCGTCCACGGCGGCCGGGGCGTGGCCGGCCCGCCGCCCGTGCGCGGCCGGATCGCGAGCACACCCGCGAGGACCACGGTGAACGACACCGCGTTGAGGGCGAACACCCACCCGGTGCCGATCGCCCCGATCAGCACCCCGGCGATCGCCGGGCCGATCAGGCGCGCGGCGTTCAGGGAGAGGATGTTCAGCCCCGCGGCCTTCGGGATCAGCGTCCGCCCGACCAGTTCGGTGACGAAGGACAGCCGTGCGGGGTTCTCCACCGTGAACACACTGCCCAGGGCGAAGGACAGCACGTACAGCGCCCACAGCGGAGCATGACCGGAGAACACCAGCGCCGCCAGCAGCAGTGCCTGCACCGCGTACAGCGTCTGGGTCCACAGCAGCAGGGTCCGCCGGTCGTGGCGGTCGGCCAGGACGCCGCCCCACAGACCGAACAGCAGCACCGGGGCGAACTGCAGACCGGCGACCCACCCGAGCGCGGTCCCGCTGTGGGTGAGGGTCAGGACGTACCAGTCCAGCGCGACGCCCTGCATGGCGCTGCCGATGTTGGACACCAGACCCGTGCTCCAGTAGATCCGGTAGTCACGGACCCGCAGCGCGGCGAACGCCCCTGACGGGACGGTTCGGTTGACGGCCATGCGTCTCTTTCCGAGGGGTCGATCCACGGTGGCGAGGGCCGTACGACGATCTCGTCGCGAAGTCGGCCTGGGGTGACGGCGATTGGTAGCCGCGTGGGGGCTTCGCAGGCGACGGCCCTACGCGACGACGGCGCTACGAGGCAAGAGTGGGAGAGAAGCCCGGTGGGACGGGCCGGGGGTCAGCGACAGGTCTCGTCGAACTGATCGGCGCGACGGCCCACCCAGAACGGGTCGAGCAGCACGGTGCGTGCCTGACCTGCGGTCTCCATGACCGGATCAAAACACACGGCGGAAGGTGCGTCCACCACGCGTCCCGCCCCGTGAGACGGCGCCGTCTTTCGAACAGGACGCCCGGTTCCGGGATTGACGTACGACAAAACCGCTCCGTAGCATCGCGACCGGCATTGAGTGTCAGCGTCAAGCCCTGGCTCGCTGACCGGCAACCCTCCCGCGCGGCGGGGTGCTCCAGGTGAAAGCCCGGCGGGATCACCGACGATCCCCGCAAGCGCGTGGCCCCGTGAGCGGGGCCGGAGAAGAGGAGGACCGGTATGCGGCAGCGCGATGACCTCCCGGCTCCCTTCACCGACGCCATGGCCTTCTCCCGGCTCTCGCGCCGCCGTCACATCGATCTGAAGCGCTCGACCAGCTGCCTCTGTCAGGCCTGACCAGCGCATCCCCCGCCGGCCGCCGCCCTCTGCCGGCCGACCACCGCACCGGCCTCTGCCGGTCATTGCTCACCGCTCCCATGCGCACGGCTCCGCCGCCGCTCCGGGTGCCCCTTCCCTGACCCGTTTCCGTACAGCGCCTCCCCGTGCCGGTGCCCTCCGGCCCGGGCCGCACGCCCCTGCACGGCCGTGCCTCGCGCACCGAAGCCCGGCACCCCGTTGCCGGGTGACACGAGTAGGAGAACCCCCTCCGTGACAGCACTTCCCTTTCCCAGAACGTCCCGCTGGGCGCCCCTGGCCGCCCTGCTGACCACCGGTGTCCTGCTGACCGCCTGCGGCTCGGGCGACGGCGGCACCGGCAGCGGAAGCAGCCGGCCGAAGTCCGGTGGCACCCTCACCTTCGCGGTGGGTTCCGACGCCGGCTGCGTGGATCCGCAGCAGGTCGGCAGCAACGACACCATCTACTCGGTGCGCCAGCTCGTGGACTCCCTGACCGACCAGGACCCCAGGACCGGCAAGATCGTCCCGTGGCTGGCCAAGAGCTGGGACATCAACGCCGACGCCACGGAGTTCACGTTCCGGCTGCGCTCGGGGGTCACCTTCAGCGACGGCTCCGCGCTGACCGCGCAGGTGGTGAAGGACAACTTCGACGCGGTCCCGAAACTCGGCGCCCTGGGCACCCTCGCCGAGGGCTATCTCAGCGGCGTCAAGGCCACCACCGTGGTCGACCCGCTCACCGTCAAGGTCACCTTCAAGCAGCCCAACGCCCAGTTCCTGCAAGCCACTTCGACGCACTCGCTGGGCATCGAGTCGTCGGCGAGCGTCAAGAAGAGCCCGCAGCAGAAGTGCAGTGACGGTGTGGTCGGCTCCGGGCCGTTCGTGCTGAAGCAGTACGTCCAGAACCAGTCGGTCACGCTGGACCGGCGGTCCGGGTACGCCTGGGGCTCCTCGCTGTGGTCCAAGAAGGGCGCGGCCTACCTGGACAAGCTGGTGTTCAAGGTGGTGCCCGAGGCGGGCGTCCGGGCGGGCAGCCTCCAGTCCGGGCAGGTGGACGTGATCAGCAGCGTCGGCAAGGCCAACGAGGCCGCGCTCAAGGGCGGCCAGGTCACCCTCCAGCGCCGGGCCAACCCCGGTGTGGTGTTCGGGCTCGGCCTCAACAACGCACGGCCCCTGTTCAAGGACGCGAAGGTGCGCCAGGCCGTCCAGGTCGCCGTCGACCGCAAGCAGATCGCCGACACCGTCTTCCCCACCGGCACCCAGCCGGCCACCAGCGTCCTGGCGCACACCACGCCGGACTACACGAACCTCGCCGCCGACCTGTCCACCGACGCAGCCAAGGCCAAGTCCCTGCTGGATCAGGCTGGTTGGAAGGCGGGCGGCGACGGCATCCGCACCAAGGACGGCAAGAAGCTGTCCCTGACCATCACCTGGTTCCCCAACGCGGCCACCAACCAGCCCGCGTTGGAACTGGTCCAGCAGCAGCTGAAGGCCGTCGGGATCGACGTGGTGCTCAAGCAGCTCCCGGTCACCCAGTTCGCGACGACGGTCCAGTCCGGCGACTTCGACGTGGTGTGGGGCAACGTGACCCGTGCCGACCCGGACATCCTGCGCACCTCGTTCTCCACCCAGCTGGGCAACTTCTACCACCTGCCCGCCAGTTCGCTGGACACCGCGCTCACCGCGCAGGCCGCGACGACCGACACCGCCAAGCGCGCGCAGCTGGTCGCCGAGGCACAGAAGCTGCTCGTGCGGAACGCGTACAACGTGCCGGTGGTGGAGCTGCAGACCCAGCTGGGTGTGTCGGACAAGGTCCACGACCTCGACTTCGACTCGGGCAGCCGCGTCCAGCTGCACGACACCTGGATCGGCTGACGCATGCGCCGCTACGTCGTCAAACGCCTGGCGCAGGCGGTCGGGGTGCTGTGGGCGGCCTACACGGTGTCGTTCCTGGTGCTGGACTTCCTGCCCGGTGACCCGGTGAGCGCGATGGCCGGTGCCGGCATGGACTCCGGGCAGGTCGACCCGGCCCAACTGGCCGCGCTGCGGCACGAGTACGGCTTCGACAAGCCGGTGCTCGTGCAGTACGCCGAGTATCTGGGGCGGGCGGTGCGCGGGGACTTCGGGGACGCCGTCTCCACCGGCCGCCCGGTCACCTCCGTGATCGGCGACGCGCTGCCGCAGACGCTCCAGCTGACGGGGGCCGCGCTGGTGCTCGCGGTGGTGCTCGGCGGCGGGCTCGCGGTGGTGGCGACGTACACCTCGCGGCGGTGGCTGCGGCAGCTGCTGCTGTCGCTGCCGCCGCTGGGGGTGTCGGTCCCGACGTTCTGGGTGGGGCTGCTGCTGGTGGAGGCCTTCTCCTTCCGGCTGCACTGGTTCCCGGCGTTCGGCAACGACGGGCTGCGCGGTCTGGTGCTGCCGGCGCTGACCCTGGCCCTGCCGACGGGTGCACTGGTCGCCCAGGTGCTGGCCAAGAGCCTGCTCACCGCGCTCGACCAGGCTTATGTGGAGACCGCCCGGGCCAAGGGCGCCGGCCGCTGGCGGGTGCATCTGCGGCATGCGCTGCGCAACGCGTCACTGCCCGCGCTGACGGTCGTCGGGCTGCTGGTGGGGCAGCTGATCGCCGGTTCGGTGGTCGTGGAGACGGTGTTCTCCCGTGACGGCCTGGGCCGGGTGACCGCTGCGGCCGTCACCGCCCAGGACATCCCGCTGGTCCAGGGGGTGGTGGTGTTCGGTGCGCTGATCTTCGTGGCGACGAACCTGGTCGTCGACCTCGTCTATCCGCTGCTGGACCCGCGGATCGTGGTGGCCTCGAACCGGAGGGTGGGCCTCGCATGAGCCAGAGCCTTGTCGACGACACGGGCGGCACAGGCGGCACAGGCGGCACGGGGAACGCGTCCGGGGCCGAGCTCGGTCCCGCCCGGTCGGTCGAGGCGGGACCCGCGACCACCCCCGGGCCGTACCGCCGGGCCGATGTACGCCGAGTGCTGCGGTTCCTGGTCCGCCGCCCCGGTCTGCTGCTCTCGGTGGCTGTCCTGGTGCTGGTCGTGCTGGCCTCGTTCCGGCCGGACCTGTTCACCGCGCAGGACCCGTTGAAGGGAGTCCCGTCGGAGAACTTCCGCGGCCCGGGCGGCAGTCACTGGTTCGGCACGGACGAACTCGGCCGCGACGTCTTCTCCCGCGTGGTGCACGGCGCCCAGCTCTCCCTCAAGGCCACGCTGATCGCGGTCCTGGTCGCGTTCGTGGTGGGCGGCCTGCTCGGGGTCGTCGCCGGGTTCGTGGGCCGCTGGGTGGACGACGTGCTGATGCGTGTCGTCGACGTCCTTCTCTCCATCCCGGCGCTGTTCCTGTCGCTGGCCCTGGTCACCGCGCTCGGGTACGGGACGGTGAAGGTGGCGGTCGCGGTCGGTATCGCCAGCGTCGCCTCCTTCGCCCGGGTGGCCCGCGCCGAGGTGCTGCGGGTGCGGCAGGCGCTGTTCGTGGAGGCCTCGCGGTCCTGCGGGGCCCGCTGGTACACGGTGCTGGGCCGGCATGTGCTGCCCAACGCGGCCGGCCCGGTGGTGGTCCTGGCCACCCTGGACTTCGGCTCCTCGATCCTGGCCGTGTCCGCGCTGAGCTTCCTCGGCTACGGCGCGCCGCCGCCGGCCCCGGAGTGGGGGACGTTGATCTCCGACGGCCGCAACTACCTGGCCAACGCCTGGTGGCTGACGGCGCTGCCCGGGCTGGCGATCGCCGCGACCGTCCTGGCCACCAACCGCGTCGCGCGGGCGCTGGACGGCGAATGGTCCCGGCAGCGATGACCGACGAACCCGAGAACGGTGAAGGCGTGAGCACACCACTGCTGGAGATCCGCGACCTGTCCGTGTCATACCGCACCCGGAGCGGGTCGGTAGCGGCCGTGCGGGGCGTCGACCTCGACGTCTGGCCAGGGCAGGTGACCGCCGTCGTCGGCGAGTCCGGTTCCGGGAAGAGCACCACCGCGCACGCGGTCACCCGGCTGCTGGCGGCGAACGGCACGATCGACGCGGGCACGGTCCGCTTCGGCCGGCACGACCTCGCCACCCTGTCGGAGGCGGAGCTGCGCACCGTGCGAGGCGCGCGGATCGGGCTGGTCCCGCAGGACCCGACGGTCTCGCTCAACCCGGTCAAGCGGATCGGCGAGCAGGTCGCCGAGGTGCTGCGCGTCCACGGACTGGCGACCCGGCGTTCGGCGGCGGCCGAGGCGGTCGAGGTCCTGAACCGGGCCGGACTGCCCGACGCGGCCGTCCGGGCGCGCCAGTACCCGCACGAACTGTCCGGCGGCATGCGGCAGCGGGCCCTGATCGCCGTGGCGCTCGCCGCGAAGCCCGAGCTGATCATCGCCGACGAACCGACCAGCGCGCTCGACGTGACCGTGCAGCGGGTCATCCTCGACCATCTCCAGCACCTCACCGAGGAGTCGGGCACCGCGATCCTGCTGGTCACCCACGACCTCGGGGTCGCCGCCGACCGGGCCCAGCGCCTGGTGGTCATGTCCGAGGGCAGGGTCGTGGAGGCGGGCGAGACGCGTGCCGTCCTCGCCGACCCGCAGCACGAGTACACCCGGCGACTGCTCGCCGCCGCCCCCAGCCTGACCACGGCCCGCCCCCGCACCCCGGTGCCGGCCGCGCCCGCGGACGCCGTGCCCCTGGTCGAAGTACGCCACCTGGTCAAGGAGTTCAGGCTGCCCCGGGCCGGCGGCGAGACCCGGACCCTGCGCGCGGTCGACGACGTCAGCCTCACGCTCCACCGTGGGCAGACCCTCGCCCTGGTCGGGGAGTCGGGCTCGGGCAAGTCCACCACCGCCCGGCTGGTGCTCCGGCTGGCCGACCCGACCTCCGGACAGGTCCTGTTCGACGGGACCGACATCACCACCGCCACGGGTGAGCGGGCCCGGCAGCTGCGCCGCCGTGCCCAGCTCGTCTACCAGAACCCGTACGCCTCCCTCGACCCCCGCTTCTCCATCGCCGAGGTGATCAGCGAGCCGCTGCGCGCGTTCAAGGTCGGCGACCGCGCGGCCCGGCTGGCCCGCGCGCGTGAACTGCTGGACCGGGTCGCCCTGCCCGCCTCGACGCTGGAGCGCCGCCCGGCGGAGCTGTCCGGCGGGCAGCGCCAGCGCGTGGCCATCGCCCGTGCCCTCGCTCTCTCCCCCGACCTCGTGGTGTGCGACGAACCCGTCTCCGCGCTCGATGTCTCCGTCCAGGCCCAAGTCCTGGACCTGTTGGCCGAGTTGCAGGCGGACACCGGCGTGGCGTACCTGTTCATCTCGCACGACCTGGCCGTCGTACGGCAGATCGCGCACCAGGTCGCCGTCATGCGGGCCGGGCGGATCGTGGAGACGGGCCCGCCCGGGGAACTCTTCACCGACCCCCGCCACGCGTACACCCGCGAGCTCCTCGCGGCGATCCCCGGCGGCCGCGCCCCCTCCCCCGTCGGCCCCGTCGGCCCCGCCCCCCTCGCCGCCGAGACCACCACAAGCTGAGGACGAGCGTCGTATGAGCACTCCCACCATCACCTCCTTGGCCTTTCTCACCCCCGGCAACTTCGCCGACGACGACCCCTACCCGGGCCTGGAGGAGACCCTCCGGCTGTTCGAGTACGGCGAGCGGCTCGGCTACGACGGCGCCTGGATCCGGCAGCGCCACCTCGAACACGGCGTCGGCTCGGCCGCCGTCTTCCTCGCGGCGGCCGGGCAGCGCACCGAACGCATCGAACTCGGCACCGCGGTCATCCCGATCGGCTACGAGAGCCCGTTCCGGCTGGCCGAGGACCTGGCGCTGGCCGACGTGCTGTCCCGGGGCCGGCTCCAGATCGGCTTCAGCACCGGGATGCCGCACGCCGACCTGCTGGGCGATCTGGTGTACGACGGGGACTGGCGCGGCTTCGACCTGTCGTACGGCAGGATCGCCCGGCTCGTCGAGAACCTGGGCGGCGGCTATCTCGGCGGCCCGGACACGGTGATCCACTCGCCGGGGAACGTCCAGCGCCCCCGGCTGCAACCGCACAACCCCGGTCTGGCGCGGCGGATCTGGTACGGCGGCGGAAGCCTGCGTTCGGTGCGCTGGGCCGCCGGGCAGGGTCTCGGTCTGCTGTCCGGCAACATCGTCACCGGCGAGGAGACCGACGACTTCACCACCGCCCAGCTCAACCTGCTCTCCGCGTACCGGCGCGCCCGGCCCGCCGACCGTCCGGCGCGGGTGGCCCTGGGCCGGGTGATCGTGCCCGTCGACAGCGCCGACGCGGCCACTCGCGCCCGCTACCACGCCTACGCGGCGAGCCGTCACGAACGCACCCTGGCACCCCAGGGCCCCAAGCGCGTCCTGTTCGCCCCGGACGTCGTGGGGACCGCCGAGGAGATCCTGGAGCGGCTGACCGCCGATCCGGTCCTCGCCCAGGTGTCGGAGCTGCGCCTGGAGCTGCCGTACGAGTTCCGGCGGGAGGAGTACGAGCAGATCCTGCACGACGTACGGCATCTGATCGCACCGGAACTCGGCTGGCGTCCCGCCGGTGCCCCCGCCGCGGTGCGGGAGGCGAGCCGGTGAGCCCCCGTACGGAACCGGCCGTGCGGCTGGAGGTGCACACCCGCGAACCGTTCGCCGAGGGCCACCGCTTCGGCGACACCGGCGCGTACGAGGTGCTCACCGCGACCGCCCGCTACGCCGTCGACCCGGACGATCCGCGGGTACCCGCCCACCGCGCCGTCCCCGATCTCGATCTCGCGCCTCGCGACGACACCGGCCTGGTCCGGTTCAGTGGTGACGTCGAGATCCTGCGGCCGGTCGGCGGCGGCCGCCGTCGGCTGTTCTTCGACTGGGGCAACCGCGGCAACAAGCGGGCCCTGCAGTACTTCTGCGACGCCCCGCACACCAACCGGCCCCGCACGCTCGCCGACGCCGGCAACGGCTATCTGCTGCGCCGCGGTCACACGGTCGTCTTCGGCGCCTGGCAGGGCGACCTGCTGCCGGGCGACGGACGGCTGCTGCTGAATCCGCCGGTCGCGGGACGGAACGGCAGGCCCGTACGGGGCCTGACGACGGCCGAGTTCATCGTGGAGGAGCCCACCGACTCGCTGCCGCTGTCCCGCTGGTCGAGCACCCGGTCCTCCCCGGTCAGCGAGCGGGGCGTGCACAGCGCACGCCTCACCCGCCGGCGCTACGCACACAGCGCACCGGAACAACTCCCCCCGGGCACCTGGCGGTTCGCCCGGACACAGGGCGGCGGGCCCGATCTCAAGGGACGCTCCACGGCGCTCGTGCCGAGCCGTCACGACCTGCACCTCGACGGCGGATTCCGGCCGGGCTGGATCTACGAACTCGTCTACGAGGCGGAGGATCCGCTCGTCCTGGGACTGGGCCTGGTGGCGGTCCGCGACCTCGTGAGCCATCTGCGCCACGACCCCGCCTCGCCGATCGGCCCCGTCGAGCACGCCTACGGCTGGGGACGTTCACAGACCGGCCGGGCCATCCGCGACTTCGTCCACCACGGCTTCAACGAGGACCTCGAAGGCCGCCGTGTCTTCGACGGACTGCTCCCGCACGTCTCCGGCGCCGGCCGGCTGGGCGTCGAGCGCTTCACCAACCTGACCGTCCCCGGCGGGCAGCAGTACGAGGACCACCTGAGCCCGGCCGACGCGTTCCCCTTCGCCTACGCGGAGTCCGTGGACCATCTCACCGGTGCGCGGGACGCGATCATGAAGCGGACGAGCGACCCCAAGGTGCTGCACACGCAGACCTCCACGGAGTACTGGCAGCGCCGCGGCTCGCTCGTGCACACCACGACGGACGGCCGGGACCTGGGATTCCCGCCGAACGTCCGGGGCTACCTGTGGTCGTCGAGCCAGCACGTGGCCGACCCGGCGGCCGGCGCTCCCGCGAAGGGCGTCTGCAACCACCCGGAGAACGTGGTCGCCACCTCCGCCCTCTTCCGTGCCGTCCTGGACGCGCTCGACGCCTGGGTGAGCGAGGGCGTGGAACCACCGCCGAGCGCCGTGCCCACCGTCGCCGACGGCACCCTGGTGACGATGGAGACCTGGTCGCGCCAGTTCCCGGCCGTGCCGTCCGCGCTGCGTCCGCACGGCCCCAACGAGCTGTATCCGGTGGACCGTTCGACCGTCCCCCCGGTCGCCGACCGCTCCCGTGCCTACACCGTCCTGGTCCCGGCCGTCGACGCCGATGGCAACGAGACCGCGGGCGTCCGCGCCCCCATGGTCGCCGTCCCGCTGGCCACCTACACCGGCTGGAACACCCGTGCCCCCGGCCAAGGGCACGGCGCCCTGCACGAGTTCAGCGGCTCGACCTTCCCCTTCGCCGCGACCGAGGACGAACGCCTCGTCACCGGCGACCCCCGCCCGAGCATCCAGAAGCGCCACCCGGACGCGGCCCATTACGCCACCCGGATCAGAGCGGCCGCCGAGGACCTCGTGAAACGCCGTCTCCTGCTCGCCGAGGACATCGAACGCGCGGTGTCCCTGGCGGCCCGCTGGTCGTCGCCACGGCACCGCGTCGATCTGCCCTGACGGCGTCCGTCACTCCGTGTCGTCCGCCGGCAGCGCGTACAGCCCGGGCAGGTTGACCACGATCGCCTCCTGGGTGCTGCGGGCGATGACGACGACGGCCTCGTCGGTGGGGTCGGGGTTCTCCTCGCGGTGCGGGACGTACGGGGGGACGAAGATGTAGTCGCCCGGTGCGGTGCGCAGCCGTACCTCCTCCGGGCGGTCGCCCGTGTCGTCGAGGAAGACGAACTCGGGGTGGCCGCTGACCACGTAGATGGCGGTCTCGGAGGCGCCGTGGTGGTGGTCGGAGCTGGCGGTCGCGGGGGCGACGTGGGTCTGGCCCATCCAGAGTTTCTCGGAGCCGACGGTCCGTCCGCTGACCGCGGCGAACCGGCGCATGCCGCCGCTCTGGGCGGTCTCGCCGTCGAGGGCGTCGGCGCGGACGTGGTGCAGCCGGGTGCGCAGGGGTGCCGCCGGGCGGTCCTGGGTGTCGTGGAGATGCGGGTGGAAGCCTTCACCGGGGGTTGTCAGCGGCTCGCTCATGGCGGGGACGCTAGGACCGGACGGAAAAGGATGTCAAGAGGTGTCCTTTGGGGTTCACCTGCGGCAATGTTGCCGCAATGAAGGAGACGGGCGTGCCGGAACCCGCTGCGGGGCGGTGCGGTTCCGGCATGATGAAGGTATGTACATCTCTGCGAAGGCGGACTACGCGGCGCGTGCCCTGCTGGAGCTCGCCCGGCAGCCCGACCGGCCGCTGACCTGTGAGGCGGTCGCCTCCTCCCAGGACATTCCGTTCCGGTTCCTGAAGTCCGTGGTGGGCGAGTTGCGCCGGGCCGGACTGGTCCGCAGTCAGCGCGGCTGCGAGGGCGGGTACTGGCTGGGCCGGCCCGCCGCCGAGATCACGCTGCTGGATGTCGCCCGGGCCGTCGACGGAGAGGTGATCACGCTGCGCGGCGAGCCGCTGGCCGAACTGGACTATCCGGGGCCCGCCGGGGGGCTGCCCGGTGTGTGGCGGCGGATCGAGGAGGAGGCCACGGCGGTGCTGTCGGGGGTGACCATCGCCGGGCTGCTGCTGGCGGACACGGCGGGCCGGGGTGCCGCCCAGGGGGCCGCGTGACGGACGGGCACCGGGCCGGGCCGCCGGTCGAAGTGGTCGAGTACACCGATCCGTTGTGTCCCTGGGCCTGGGGTTCGGAGCCGGTCTTCCGCGCGCTGCGCTCGGCGCTGGCCGGGCGGGTGCGCTGGCGCCGGGTGTACTGCATCCTCTTCGACCACGACGACGACCCCGCCCCCGATCCGGCGGCCGAGACCGCCTGGTACGCGCGCTACGTCGAGGACATCGGCGGTCACACCCGGGCACCCCGGGCGGTGCGGCTGAGCCGGGTGGCGGCGAGTTCCTGGCCGTCCTCGCTGGTCGCGAAAGCCGCCGAGCTCCAGGGGCCGGAGGTGGCCGACCGGGTCCTGCGGCGGCTGCGGGAGACCGTGTTCGTGCTCGGGGAGCCCGCGGACACCGGGGCCTCGGCGCTGGACGCCGTCCGGGGTGTGCCCGGGCTCGACGCACGGCGGCTGGCGGCCGACGCCGGTTCCGCCGCCGTACTGGACGCCGTGCGCGCCGACCACGCGGAGGCGCGCCTGCCGGTGCCCGACGTGCTGTCCGTGCGGGCCGATTCGCCGCATCCCGGCGCGGCCAAGGAGACCCCGGACGGCGGGCGCCGGTACGCGTTGCCGACGCTGCTGGTGCGCGGGCCCGGCGGCTGCCGTGCGGTGCCCGGGTGGCGGCCGTACGAGGCGTACGCCGCCGCTGTCGACGCCGTCCGCCCGGGACTGGCGACGGAGGTCAGGACGCTCCCCGGGGCGGCGGCGCTGGCCCGGTACCGCACCCTCACCGAGCCGGAGCGCGCGCTGCTGACGCGGGGCGCGTGGCCGCCGGCGGACGCGGTCCAAGTGGACACCGCAGGCGGTCCGTTGTGGCTGCACCCGGAGGAGGCCGCGACCCATCCGGCCACCCGGCCGGCGCCTTCACCGGCACCCTGACCGGCACCCTGACCGGCAGAGGAGCACCGTCCCGCCCAATGAGACACCAATTGGTGTCCATTGACAGCCACTCCCCGCGACCCGCACGATGTGGGGCATGCACACGACCCACCCCGGTGTGGTGTGCCGCTATGTGGATCTGCGGCGCACCTGTAGCGCACTCTGTCACTGACCGCCTGCCCACGCCCCGCAGGCGCCTGACCGCAGCCACCGGTACCGGCCTTTCTCTCCCCCGCCGGACCCGACCGCTCTGCGCGCCCCCCTTCTCGCGCCGCGACGTCTTCCGAGCGCCGCCCGCCGCCTCCGCGACGCACTGTCACGGCCCCGCCGTGGCACGCCCGTCGCGGTGCGGTCGCGGGCCGCCGCCCGACGCCCTTCCTCCTCCCCCGGCTGTGCCCTCGCGGCGCGGACCGGGGCCGTAGCAGAGAGACAGCCATGTCCGCACGCCTCACCCCGCGACGCCCCAGACCGGCCACCCGATCCCGCCGCCCCGCCGGCCGGCTGCGTGCCACCGCCCTCGGCGCCGTGCTCGCCACCGTGCTCGTGCCCTCGCTGAGCGCCTGCGGCGGTACCGGCGCCGCCGCGTCCGGGAGCGCCGCCACCCTCAAGTGGGCCTCCTCCTACTTCCCCGCCCACTGGGACCCGGTGGTCTCCGGCAGCGGCGCCCAGTTCCGTGAACTCGCCCTGGTCTACGCGTCGTTGACCCGCACCGACGAGAAGGGCAACGCCGTCCCGGACCTGGCCAAGAGCTGGGACTACAACAAGAAGGGCGACGAGATCACCTTCCATCTGCGCCCCGGGCTGAAGTTCAGCGACGGCGAGCCGGTCGACGCGGCCGCCGTGAAGGCTGCGATCGAACGCGCCAAGAAGCAGAAGAACTCCGCCCTGTTCGGCGACCTGACGTCCATCAAGTCGGTGGACGCCAAGGGCCTGGACGCGGTCGTCCACCTCACCCAGGTGGACTACCAGATCCCGCAACTGCTCGGCGAGCGCGTCCTGCAGATCGCCAGCCCGAAGGCCGCCGCCTCTCCCGACACGCTGGACCAGCACCCGGTCGGCGCGGGCCCGTTCACCGTCACCCAGCTCGTGCCCGGCACGAAGGTGGTCCTGAAGAAGAACCCGGACTACTGGGACGCGAAGAACATCCACATCGACCGCGTCGAACTGACCTCGGCCCCCGACGCGTCGACGGTCGTCTCCGGACTCCAGACCGGCGTCTACAACTTCGCGGACATCGCGCCCAGTCAGGCCGACGCGGCGAAGAAGGCCGGCCTCGACGTCTTCGTCCAGCCGGGCTTCAACGCCTCCAACATCAGCCTGAACATCAACAAGGCGCCGTTCGACAACACCAAGGTCGTCGACGCCGTCCGGTACGCGGTCAACCGTCAGGAGTTCGTGGACAAGCTGACGTTCGGCTACGGCGAGGCCACCGACCAGCCCTTCCCCAAGGGGTACATCGCCTACGACCCGAAGTCGGCGGACGCCTACCCCTACGACCCGGCGAAGTCGAAGAAGCTGCTCGCCGAGGCGGGGTACAAGTCCGGGGACATCAAGCTGAACCTGGTCATCCCGGCGGAGGACCCGCAGGCGGAGATCGTCCAGTCGCAGCTGGCGAAGGTCGGCATCACCGTCACGATCAAGATCGACAAGAACTGGGCCACCCCGTTCTTCGCCAAGGACCTCACGTTCTCCGTGTACGGCACCACCGGCCGCGACTCGGCGCTGCAGACCCTCACCGCGCACTTCGGCCCGAACGGCCCGCTGAACCTCAGCTCGCCGTACGAGCCGGCCGGCTTCGAGGCCGCCGTGGCCAAGGTCCGGGAGACCCCGCTGGACGCCTCGGACTACGCCCAGGTGCTCCAGGCGGCGACCAGGGCCGGGCTGCAGAGCAAGGCGCTCGTCTTCACCTACTCCTCGCCCAACCTCTTCGCCAAGAGCAAGTCGGTCTCCGGCCTGCCGAAGAACCCGGCCCACCTCGACTGGACCGGCGTGACCGTCTCCGGCGCCAACTGACCGGCGTCCGCAGCCGGAAGAACACCGACAAGAGAGGGGGCAACACCATGACGGCAACGGAAGCTCCGGCCGGCCCGGCCGTGCGCGCACCGCGTCACCGGGGTGCCACGGCCAGGGTCCGGCGCGGGTCGGCCCGGGTCCTGGCCACCCTCGCCCGGTCCGTCGCGATCTTCGTGCCCGTCTTCCTGGTCGCGACCTTCGTGACGTTCGCGCTGCGGTCGCTGAGCGGGCTCAGCCCGGCGCGCATCCAGCTGGGCGAGGACGCGACTCCCGAGGCGATCGCGCGGATCGAGGCCCAGTGGGGGCTCGACCGGCCCTTCCTGGTCCAGTACGGGGACTGGCTCGGCGGTGTCCTGCACGGGCAGCTCGGCACCAGCTGGGTCAACGGCGCCGACATCTCCACCCTGATCGGCCTGGGGCTCGGCGTCAGTCTGTCGGTGGCGACCTTCGCCCTCGTCATCGGCGTGGTCGCGGGCTTCGTGCTCGGCACGGTCGCCGCGCTGCGCCGCACCACCTGGGTCGACCGGGCGATCACCGGCTTCGTCACCGTGATCTCGGTGATGCCCGCGTTCGTCGTCGGCATCGTGCTGGTCGCGGTCTTCGCCGTCGGACTGCATCTGTTCCCGTCCGCCGGGTACATCCCGGCGGCGCAGGGCATCGGCCCGTGGCTCGCCCACATCACCCTGCCGGCCGTGGCGCTCAGCTTCGACGTGGTCGCCGACGTCGCCCGCCAGCTGCGCACCAGCCTGGTCGCCGCGTACGGCGAGAACTACGTGACCGGCGCGGTGGTCCGGGGGCTGAGCCCCCGGCGGGTCTTCTTCGGCCATGTGCTGCGCAACGGCCTCGGCCCCGCCCTGGCCACGCTCGGCCTGAAGTTCCCCGCGCTGGTCGGCGCCTCCGTGGTCACCGAGTGGATCTTCGGGCTCCAGGGTTTCGGCCGGTTCGCCAACGACTCCGCGCAGGCCGGTGACGTACCGGCCGTGCAGGGGGTCCTCGTGGTGTCGATCGTCCTGGTCGTCACCTTCAACCTGATCGTCAACCTGGTGCTGGCCCGGGTGACACCGGCCGCCCAGCGGGGGGTGTGAGCATGGTCCGCCGCGTCCTGTCCCTGGCCTCCGGCAGAATCGCCGTCGCCGTCCTCGTCCTGGTCGCCCTGCTCGCCCTGCTCGGGCCGCTGCTGGCCCCGCAGGATCCGCTGGCCACCAGCGACGACACGCTCGCCGCCGTCTCCGGGGCGCACTGGCTGGGCACCGACTACCTCGGCCGGGACGTGCTCAGCCGGCTGCTGGACGGCTCCCGGATCAGTGTGCTCGGGTCCCTCGAAGTCGCCCTCACCGCACTGGTCGTGGGGGTCGTGCCGGGCATCCTGTCCGTGCAGCTCGGCCGGGTCTTCGAGTGGATCACGCTGCGGCTGGCCGACACCCTGGTGGCGCTGCCGTTCCTGCTGTTCGCCGTCGCGGTGATCGCGCTGCTCGGCAACGGCATCACCCAGGCCATGCTGGTCACCGGTGTGCTGGTGTCCCCGCTGTTCTACCGGGTGGCCCGGGCGGCGACCCTGGCCGTGACCCGCTCCCCGTACGTGGAGGCGGCGGTGATCTCCGGTGCCTCGACCGGCTGGATCGTGCGCCGGCACGTGTGGGCCAAGGTGCTGCCGCCCATCGCGGTCGCCCTCGCCCAGACCGTCGGCGTCGGCTTCGTGATCGTCTCCAGCCTGACCTTCCTCGGCATCGGCGTACAGCCGCCGGCGCCCACCTGGGGCGGGCTGCTCGCCTCCGACCTCGGCTATCTCAGCCACCGGCCGTGGGCGCCGGTCACCCCCGCGCTGCTGATCACGGTCACCGTCTGGGCCTGCAACCTGCTGGCCGACGCGATCCGGGACGTCTCGGGCGAGGCGGGACGCGCTCTCGTCAACGACCGCCGGGCGCGGGCCCGTCGGGCCGCCGCGGCCGGCCCCGTCACCTCAGGAGGTGCGTGATGACGACCCTGTCCGGCGACCTCGTCCCCGCCGGGACGCGTGCCTCCGCACCGGCGGCCGACCCGGTGCTCTCCCTGCGCGGGGTGCGCATCACCGACCAGGCCCAGGGCCGCGAGATCGTCCACGGCGTGAGCTTCGACCTCGCTCCCGGCCGGACCGTCGGCATCGTCGGCGAGTCAGGCAGCGGCAAGACCCTCACCTGCCGGGCCGCGCTCGGCATCCTGCCCCCGCACTTCGAGGTGACCGAGGGCACGATCGAGATCGCCGGCACCGACATCGCGACCCTGTCCGCCCGCCGCTGGACCGAGCTGCGGGGCACCACCGTCAGCGCGGTGTTCCAGGACCCGGCGTCCTATCTGAACCCCTCGATCCGGGTCGGCGCCCAGATCGCCGAGGTGGTCCGGGTCAAACTCGGCGTGAAGCGCCGCGAGGCCCGGCAGCGGGCGCTCGACCTGCTGGACGCGGTCCGGCTGCGCGATCCCGAACTGGTCTACGGCCAGTACCCGCACGAGCTCTCCGGCGGCATGCTCCAGCGGGTCCTGATCGCCACGGCGGTCGCCGCCGACCCGCTGGTCCTCATCGCCGACGAGGCCACCACCGCCCTCGACGTCACCGTCCAGGCGGAGATCCTCGACCTCCTCGCCGATCTGCGCGAGCGCACCGGGCTCGCCCTCGCCCTGGTCTCCCACGACCTCGCCCTGGTCGCCCAGTGGTGCGACGAGGTGCTGGTGATGCGCCGGGGCGAGGTGGTCGAACAGGGGCCCACCCACACGGTGTTGCGGGAGCCGCGGCACGACTACACCCGGCTGCTCATCGCCGAGCACGAGCAGTACGGCCTGGAGAGGTTCCTCGGCACGGAGAACGCCGTCGTGAAGGAGAACTTCGTCGGCGCGGAGAGCTTCGCCGATACAGAGGAGGAAGCGTGAGCGGCCCCACGGAGACGGAAGCGGACGGACCGGTCCTCGCCGTCACCGGACTCGACGTCGACTACGGCCCGCGCCGCCGTGCCCTCGACGGTGTGTCGCTGACGGTCGCGCCCGGCGAGACCGTCGGTCTCATCGGGGAGACCGGGTCGGGCAAGTCGACCCTCGCCCGGGCCGTGCTCGGCCTGGTGCGCCCGTCCGGGGGCTCGATCGCCGTCGCGGGCGAGGACGTCACCGCGCACGGCCGCCGGCAGTGGCGCGAGCTGCGCCGCCGGGGCGTCGTGCAGTACGTCTTCCAGGACCCGCTGCGCAGCCTAGACCCCGACCTCACCGTGGCGGACTCCCTCACCGAGCCGCTGCTGGTGCGCGGTGTCCCGCGCAAGGAGGCCCTCGAACGGGCCGGTGCCCTGCTCGACCGGGTGCGTCTCGCCGCCGAACTCCTGGACCGGCTGCCCGCCGAGCTCTCCGGCGGCCAGCGCCAGCGGGTCGCCGTGGCCCGCGCACTGGTCACCCGGCCCCGGCTGGTCATCCTCGACGAGCCGGTGAGCGCCCTGGACTCGGCCAACCGCGTCCAGGTCCTGGAGATCCTCAAGGAACTCCGCGACACGGGCGTGGCCCAGCTCTTCATCTCCCACGACCTCGGATCCGTCGCCGGCGTCGCCGACCGGATCGCGGTGCTCTACCGGGGCGAGCTGGTCGAGACGGGCACCGCCCGTGACGTCATCGCCCGCCCCCGGCACCCCTACACCCGGCTGCTCGTCGGCTCGGCGCCCACGCTCCGGGGCACCGCGCCCGCCGGCCGCGCCGAACGCGAGGCACTGCGCGCGCTGCTGCACGCCTGACGCCGTTCCCAGCACCCCCGCCTCGCCCAGCACCCTCGCCCAGCACCCTCGGAAAGGACAGTCCATGTCCCGCAAGATCCACCTCGCGCTGCACCCGTACGGCGTCGGCGGCCCCGGCCAGCACGGCCTGTGGAAGGACGCCCGGATCGCGAAGAACGCCAGCATCGACATCGGCTACTACATCCGGCAGGCGCAGGCCGCCGAACACGCCCTGTTCGACGCCCTGTTCATCGTGGACAGCCAGTTCATCAACGCCACCTACCCGGCGCACTACCTCAACCGCCTGGAGCCGCTGACCCTGTTGTCGGCGGTCGCCACCCACACCCGGCACATCGGCCTGGTGGGCACGGCCAGTTCGACCTACAACTCGCCCTTCAACCTGGCCCGCCGGTTCGCCTCGCTGGACCACATCAGCGGCGGCCGGGCCGGCTGGAACGTGGTCACGAGCTTCGACACCGGTACCTCGAAGAACTACGGCCTCGACGAACACCTCGACTACGCCACCCGTTACGGCCGCGCCCTGGAGTTCGTGGAGGTGGCGCGCGGGCTGTGGGACTCCTACGAGGACGACGCCTTCCCGGCCGACGTCGCGCGCAACCTGTTCCTGGACCCGGGCAAGCTGCACGAACTCAACCACGAGGGCGAGCACTTCAGGATCGCGGGCCCGCTCAACCTGTCCCGCTCGCCGCAGGGGCAGCCGGTGATCTTCCAGGCCGGTGTCTCCGAGGAGGGCCGGGACCTCGCCGCGCGGGTCGCCGAGGGCATCTACGCGCCGGGCGGTTCGCTGGAGCAGGCGCAGGAGTACTACGCCGACATCAAGCGCCGTACCGCCGCCTACGGCCGCGACCCCGAGCACATCAAGATCTTCATCCACGGCGGCCCGGTCGTCGCCGCCACCGACGAGGCGGCCCGGCGCCGGGAGCGGGAGATCTTCGAGGAGGACAACGACCTCGAACGCAACCTGGCGCTGCTGGGCCGGTCGTTCGGCGCCTACGACTTCAGCGGACATGACCTGGACGCGCCGTTCCCGGACATCGCGCACCTCGCCGAGAAGGGCGGCCGCACCAGCGCGGCGAAGGTCGTCGAGCGGGCCCGTACCGAGCGGCTGACGCTCCGCCAGGTCGCCGAGTCCGCCAACGAGTTCCGCCGCTCGCCGTTCGTCGGCGCGCCGGAGACCGTCGCGGACGCCGTCGAGCGCTGGTTCGCCGCCGGCACCTTCGACGGCATCAACCTCGCCTTCCGTACCGAGGAGGACCTCGAACTCTTCGTGGACGGCGTGGTCCCGCTGCTCCAGAAGCGCGGCCTGTTCCGCACCGAGTACGCCGCCGACACCCTGCGCGGCAACCTCGGCCTGCCGGTCCCCGTCAACCGTCACACCCGCGAGCGGGCGCTCGCGAACGACTGAGAGCCCGGGCGACCGGCCCACGGTGAACGCCCCCGCCGGGCACACGCCGCCGCCCCGCCCGGCGCACGCCGTCGCCCCGCCCCGCCCCGCCCCAAGCACCCGTCCGTGGCCGCCCGCCGCGCACGCGGCGCCACCACCGACCTCCGGAGTGACCCCATGAGCACACCCGAGTACACCGACCACCACGCCCCCTCCGGTCTGGCCACCCGCGGCACCGTCCTCCTCGTGCCGGGCCGGGGCGAGACCCGGGCGACCTACGAGCGGTTCGGCAGGCGCCTCGCGGTCGACGCCTACCGGGTCCGGGTGGTCGACGCCCCGGACCTCGACGCCGAGGACCTCCCCGCCGCCCTGGCCCGCTTCGGCGCCGCCCTCGCCGAAGCCGCCGGGGGCACCGCGCCCGACGGCGCCGCAGGGGCCGTACGCCCCCTCGTCCTGGCCGGGGCGGACACCGGTGCGCTGGCGATCGCCGCGCTGCTGGGCCGGCCGGAGGCAGCGGGTGACGCGCGGCCGGACGCCGTCGTCCTCGCCGGCCTTCCCGGCCGCTCCGAGGCGCACCCCGGCGGCGGCACCTGGGACGAGGAACTCGACGTCCGCACCTCGTGCCCGACGCACCGCGCCCGGCTCACCGACGACTCCCTCTTCCGCCGGGGAGCGCTCGACGGGCCGGTGCCGGAGGCGCTGCTGACGGCGGCGTACGAGGGTGAAGTCGCCGTACCGGCACTGCTGTTGACCGGTGACGCCGATCCGTTCGCGGACCGCGAGCTGCTGGACCGGGCGGTCAAGGCCTGGCCGCGGACCCGTCTCGCGGTCGTCCGGGGCGGCCACCACGACGTGCTGAACGATCTCCAGCACCGTTCGGTGGCGGCCGAGGTCGTCACCTTCCTGGAGGCGCTGCGCAACGACCTCGTCCCGGCGATCGCGGTCGCGTCGAGCGCGTGGTGAGCGCCGCCGGCACCCCCGCCCGCTGACCCCGACCTCTCCGCCCCGACCCTGGAAGGGCCCGCCCTCATGGCCACTGTCCTGTCCGTCTCCGGAAGCCCGTCCGCCACCTCGCGCACCGCGCGGCTCCTGCGTCACCTGGACCGCAGACTGGCCGCACAGGGCCACGAGGTGATCCCGCTCGATGTGCGGACCCTGCCCGCGCAGGCCCTGCTGGGCGCGGACTTCGCGCACCCGGCCGTCGTCGAGGCCGCCGCGCTGTTCGAACGGGCCGAGGGGGTGGTGATCGGCACGCCGATCTACAAGGCGGCCTACTCGGGCCTCCTCAAGTCCCTCCTCGACCTGCTCCCGCAGTACGCGCTGGCCGGCAAGACCGTGCTGCCGCTGGCCACCGGCGGCAGCACGGCGCATGTCCTGGCCATCGACTACGCCCTGCGTCCCGTGCTCAGTTCGATGGGCGCCGCGCACATCGTGCCGGGCTGGTTCACGCTCGACAAGGACATCACCACGGACCCCGACGGCAGGCTGACCGTGGCGCCCGCCTCGGCGACGGCGCTGGCCGAGGTCACCGACCGGTTCTCGGCGGCGCTGAGCGGACGGACCTCCCGGCTGGCGGCCGCGGGGTGAGCCGAACACCCATTCTCTTGCACAGCGGGGTACCGGCGGGCTTCACTGGAGCGGTGCCGACCTTCACCGCCACGCTGACGGGCTTCTGGCCCTCGCGTCGCGTTCTGCTCTTCGACGGGTTCTGTCGCCGGGACGTGTGACCGTGCTCCGCGCCCCGGCACGTCCGGGGCCGCTCCGCGCCACCTCCCCCGCGCCGCCCGTCCCAGAGAGAACCGAGGTCCGCCATGTCCGTGACCGATGAGCTGCTGGCCAACAACGCCCGCTACGCCGAGACCTTCTCCGGTCCGCTTCCGCTGCCGCCCTCCCGGCAGGTCGCCGTCGTCGCCTGCATGGACGCCCGGCTCAACGTCTACGCGCTCCTCGGCCTGAACGACGGGGAGGCGCACGTCATCCGCAACGCGGGCGGCGTGGTCACCCAGGACGAGATCCGCTCGCTCGCCATCAGCCAGCGGCTGCTCGGCACCGAGGAGATCATCCTCGTCCACCACACCGACTGCGGCATGCTGACCTTCACCGACGACGGGTTCAAGGACGCGATCCAGAAGGAGACCGGGATCCGTCCGCCCTGGGCCGCGGAGGCGTTCACCGACCTGGAGGCGGACGTACGGCAGTCGATCGCCCGGATCAAGGCGGACCCCTTCGTCGTGCACAAGGACCGCGTCCGCGGCTTCGTCTTCGACGTGGCCACCGGGAAGCTGACCGAAGTCCGCTGACCCCGCGGGCGGACCGACGCCACGTCCCGCCGTCGCGTCCTGCCGTCGCGTCCTGCCCGCCGGCCGTCTCGTCGTGGCCCCGCCGCCGCGTGCCCGCGTGTTCTCGGAAGGAACCTCCATGTCCGGCCCCTTGTCCGGCCCTCTGCCCGGCCCCGCCCTGCACCTCGCCGTCGAGCTCGACGGTGACGGCTCCCATCCCTCGGCCTGGCGCCGCGCCGCCCACGCGCCCGACCGGTTGCTCGGCCCGCGCCGGCTGGCCCGGCTCGCCGCCACGGCCGAGAACGCCGGGTTCACCCTGATCACCCTGGACGACGGGGTGCTGCCGCCCGGGACCG
Source organism: Streptomyces sp. NPDC090088 (assembly GCF_044747345.1). NCBI lineage: Bacteria > Bacillati > Actinomycetota > Actinomycetes > Kitasatosporales > Streptomycetaceae > Streptomyces > Streptomyces sp. NPDC090088. Next base: position 737,882 of record NZ_JBIVDZ010000004.1, read on the forward strand.
CGCCGGATCCCGTGGGCCGGATCGGCGCGGTGGAGCGTGCCGCCTTCGCCGCGGCGTCCACGAGCACCATCGGCATCGCGCCCGCGCTGCCGGTCACGTACGCCGAACCCTTCCACGTCTCCAGCCAGTTGGCGTCGCTCGACCACATCTCCGCCGGCCGGGCGGGGTGGGTGGTGACGGAGGAGACCGGGCCGGAGGCCGCCCGTGCCTGGGGGCGGCCGCCGGTCACCGGGGCCGCGGAGCGCGCCCGGGAGTCCGGGGACGGGGTGGAGGTGGCCCGCGCGCTGTGGGACTCCTGGGAGGACGACGCGGTCATCCGGTCCGTGGCCACGAGCCGTTACCTCGACCGCGAACGGCTCCACTACATCGACTTCACCGGGGAGACCTACGCGGTCAAGGGCCCGGCGATCGTGCCGCGCCCGCCCCAGGGGCAGCTCGTCGTCCTGGGCCGCCCGGACCGGGTCCCGGCCGACCTGCTGGACGTCGCCCTGGTCGAGGGCCGCGACCTCGCGTCGGTCGCCGGGGCCGCCGCTGCCGCCGGTACGCCCCGGGTCTTCGCCGAGGTCGAGGTGGCGCTGGACACGCCGGACGCGACCGGCGCCGAGCGGGTCGCCGACCTGGCGCGGTACACGCCGTGGCCCGACCGGGGGCGGCTGCGCCACATCGGGTCTGCCGACGGACTGGCCGCGCTGCTGGCCGAGTTGAGCCGTCAGGTCGACGGTGTACGGCTGCGTCCGCTGGTGCTGGACGAGGACCTGCCCGTGCTCTCCCGGCTCGTCCTGCCGGACCTGTCCGCGCGGCGCCTCGTCGCCCGCCCGCTGCCCGGCACGGCCCTGCGCACGACCCTGGGTCTGGAGCGCCCCGCCAACCGTTTCGCGACCACCGCCGTCCCGGAGGAAGCCCGATGACCCGCACCGATCCCCTCGACGTGCCCCGGCCGCACGCCCAGCTGCACTTCGGGGTGTTCTTCCAGGGCGTCAACCACTGGACCATCTGGTCGGCCCCCGACAGCGGTTCGCAGATCGACCCCGCGTCCTTCCGGCGGGTCGCGCAGACCGCCGAACGGGGCCTGTTCGACGCGTTCTTCCTCGGCGAGGGGCTCCGGCTGCGGGAGGTCGACGGCAGGATCCACGACCTCGACGTGGCCGGACGGCCGGACGCCCTCACCCAGCTCGCCGCGCTGGCCGCGGTCACCCGCCGGATCGGCCTGGTCTCCACCTCCAACTCCACCTTCAACGAACCCGCCGACCTCGCCCGCCGGCTCTCCGGCCTCGACCTGCTCTCCGAGGGCCGGGCCGGCTGGAACGTGGTGACCACGGACAACGCCTGGACCGGCGCGAACTTCCGGCGCGGCGGCTACCTCGACCACGCCGACCGCTACCGGCGCGCCGAGGAGTTCCTGACCGTGGCCCGCGCCCTGTGGGACGGCTGGGACGACCAGGCGGTGGCCACCTCCGTCGAGGCACCCGCCTGGTCGGCGCCCGGTGCCGTACGGCGGGTACGCCACCGCGGACCGCAGTTCGACGTCGACCTCGCCCCGACGCTGCCGCGCAGCGAGCAGGGCCACCCGGTGATCTTCCAGGCCGGCGACTCGGGCGAGGGACGCGACTTCGCGGCCCGCAACGCCGACGTCATCTTCTCCGCGCACGGCACCGACTTCGACGACGCGCTGACCTTCGCCGAGGACATCCGGCGGCGGCTGCGGGCGGTCGGGCGGCCCGACGACGACCTGCGGATCCTGCCCGGTACCGAGATCATCCTGGGCGCCACCGAGGAGGAGGCGCAGGAGAAGAAGCGCTGGATCCGGCTCCAGCAGGTCACCCCGGCCACGGCCCTGGGGATCGCGGGGCTGCTGTGGGGCATCGACCTGACGGGGCGGGACGCCGACGGGCCGCTGCCCAAGGAGGATCCGGTGGTCGCCGATAACGACGGTTCCTTCGGCGCCCGGCGCGTCGTCGACTCCCGCGCGGTGGTCGCCGAATGGCGGGCGAAGGCGGAGGCGCACGGCTGGTCGCTGCGCGAGACCGTCATCGCGCTGGGCCCGCAGCGCGGGCACGTCGGCACCCCGTCCGGGCTGGCCGACAAGTTCGCCCGCTTCGTTCGGCACGGCGCGCTCGACGGTTTCAACGTCACGCCGTATCTGATCCCCGACGGACTCGACGACATCGTCGACCTGCTCGTGCCGGAACTGCAGGAACGCGGCGTCTACCGCACCGAGTACACCGGGACCACGCTGCGCGAGCACCTGGGCCTGCGCCCGCCCCTCACCCACCGGTCCGCACCCGAGCGGCGGCAGGCGGGCTGAACGACACATGACCCCGACCACGAAGGAGCACGCATGACGACCGAGGTCACCACGGACGTCCGGGACTTCACCGAGGACTGGCGGGAGTGGCACCGCGCCCAGGAGGCCCGGCTGGCCGACCCGCACGGCTTCCTCGCCATCACCGGCCTGCACTGGCTCGACGACCGGCCGCAGCGCTTCCCGGACGCCCCGGGCGCCTGGCACACCGGCCCCGACGGGGTCGTCGTCACCCTCGACGACGGAGAGGAACTTCTCGTCGACGGAGTACCGGTGCGCGGCACCCACGCCTTCGGTGTGCTGCCCGAGCGCGGCGGGGTGGACGCGGTGTGGGGCGATGCCGTCATCGAGGTCGCCAAGCGCGGCGGCAACGACATCGTGCGCCCCCGCCACCCGGAGGCGCCGCTGCGGACCGCCTTCACCGGCACGCCCGCCTACGCGCCCGACCCGCGCTGGGCCGTGACGGGCCGCTACGTCCCCTTCGACGTGCCGCGGCCGACCACCGTGGGCGCCGCGGTGGAGGGCCTTGAGCATGTGTACGACGCCCCCGGCCGGATCGAGTTCGCACTGGACGGGCGGGAGCTGGCCCTGACCGCGTTCCCCGGACGCGGGCCCGGCGCGCTGATGGTGCTGTTCACCGACGCGACCTCCGGGGTCACCACGTATGCCGCCAACCGGTCCCTGTCCGTCGGCCCGCCCGCGGCCGACGGCACGGTCGTCCTGGACTTCAACCGGGCCGCGAACCTGCCGTGCGCCTACACGGACCTGGCCACCTGCCCGCTGCCGCCCGCCGAGAACCGGCTGCCGGTGGCGATCGAGGCGGGCCAGAAGATCCCCCGCGAGCGCGGCGGTTCCTGACCCGGACGCCCCGGCGGGCTTGATCCACAGGACTACGATGTGGCCATGGCCGAGGGTTCCCGGGGCACCGGTGCGAAGGACGGGGACCGCCCCCTGCGGCGCGACGCCGCCCGCAACCGGGAACGGATCGTGCGCGCGGCGCGGGAGGTCTACGGGCTGCGCGGCCTGGGCGTCACCCTCGACGACGTGGCCCGGCACGCGGGAGTCGGCGTCGGTACGGTGTACCGGCGCTTCCCCACCAAGGAGGCCCTGGTGCGGGCCGTGTTCGAGCAGGATCTCGCGATGCGGCAGGAGTCCGCGCGGCAGGCGCTCGAACATCCCGATCCCTGGCGGGGGCTGGTCGACTTCCTCATGGCGATGACCGCGGATCTCGCCGAGAACCGCGGTCTGCACGAGGTGCTCCTGCTGGGGAGCCACAGTTCCGAGCCGTTCGAGACGGCCCGCGGGGGTATGCGCCCGCACCTGGAGGCGCTGATCCGCCGGGCCCAGGACAGCGGGCAGCTGCGTGCCGAGGTGGTCCCCTCCGACATCCCGGTGATGCAGCAGATGCTGATCGCCGCCGCCCAGTTCACCCAGGGCCGGCGGCCCGACATCTGGCGCCGCTACATCGAGATCCTCCTGAACGGCCTGCGGCAGCGCCCGGACGACCCGCCGCTGACGACGCCCGGCCTCAGCGACCCGCTGGTGGAGCGGCTGATGGGTCCGGTGCGGCCCGAACCGGCGCAGGCTCCGCCCGGCGAGGGCTGAACCGGGCCTGCCACAGGTCGCGCAGGACGGCGATCTCGGCCATGTGGTGGACGAGTTCGAGGTTGGTGCCCCACAGGACGTCCACGAAGGCGTCGTCGGGGTTCGAGCCGTAGGGGTACTGGGAGTAGCCGACGGTGTCGAGTTGTGCGTCGGTCACGGTGGCGACGCTGTCGCGCCAGCGGTCCACCGCCGCCCAGAACCGGTCGAGCGCCAGGCCCGCGTCGGGGGTGAAGTCGACCAGTTCCCTCGGTTCCCGGCGCCGCTCGCCGAAGGTCCACTCCCAGTCGCCGGCGAAGCCCGAGTGCAGGTGCCCGAGGCGCCAGGCGATGGTGGTGACCGGGGTCCGGTCGGGTTCCGGCGGTCCGGTGTGGGCGAGGACCTGTTCGACGCGCTCGACGCTCACGCTCCAGTCGTCGGCGATCTTGGCGACGGTCATGCCGGCGGCGGCCTGCCGGGCGACCTCGGCGTACTCGCCCGCCGGGATGTCCGGGGCGCCCTGGTCGAGCACCCAGTCGCCGGGTCCGTACGCCCTGGGCGTTCTCGCCTCGCCCCGGCGCCGGATGGACCAGCAGCCGGGTACCGGCTCCCACAGGTACTCCTCGTCGCCGAGCCCCGTCAGCCGCACCTGGGCCCGTTCCCTGGCGCAGTCGAACTGGTCGAGCAGTACCGCCAGACGGCCGGTCCCCATGGCGGGCTCCCTCCGCAGTGGCGCCCAACGCGCCGTGGTCAGGCGGAGGTTAACGGTTCGCCCGCGCGGGAGGCGACGCATTTCCCGCGCCCGCCCCGCCGGGGCACGGCCGGTCAGCTGTCGAAGTCGACCGTCAGCTTCTCGGAGACCGGGTACGACTGGCAGGTCAGCACGTACCCGGCGTCCACCTCGGCCGGTTCGAGGGCGTAGTTGCGGCGCATGTCGGCCTCGCCGTCGGTGATGCGCGCACGGCATGTGCCGCACACGCCGCCCTTGCAGGCGAAGGGGAGGTCCGGGCGGATGCGGGCGGCGGAGTCGAGGAGTGTGGTGCCGCGCGGCAGCCGGGCGGTGGTGGAGCGGCCGTCCAGGGTGACGGTGACCTCGCTGGCCGGGCCGGTGGCCACCGCGTCCTCGTGCCGGAGGGGTTCGATCGGCTCGTCGGCGTAGAAGAGTTCCTGGTGGACCCGGCCGCCGGGCACGCCCAGCGCGGCCAGGAGTTGTTGGGCGTCGCGGACCATGCCGTGCGGGCCGCACAGCCACCAGTGGTCGGCGGACGGGACGTCGATCAGCCCCTCGATCAGCGCGCCGAGCCGGTCGCCGTCCAGGCGGCCGGAGAGCAGGTCGGCCTCGCGGGGTTCGCGGGACAGCACATGGGCGAGGTGGAAGCGGGTGCGGTACTCGTCCTTCAGGTCGGCCAGTTCGTCGGCGAACATCACGGTGTCGGTGCGCCGGTTGCCGTAGAACAGGGTGACCCGCGAGCGGTCGTCGGCGGCCAGGACGGACTCGGCGATGGACATCATGGGGGTGATGCCCGAGCCGGCCGCGATCAGCACATGGTGGCCGGGCACCGTGAGGTCGGGGGTGAAGGCCCCGGTCGGTGCCATGACCTGGACGGTGTCGCCCGGGCGTACCTCGTGGACCAGCCAGGAGGAGAAGAGGCCGCCGGGCACCTCGCGGACGCCGATGCGGGGCGGCGCGCCGGCCGGCGAGCAGATCGAGTACGAGCGCCGTTCGTCCCGCCCGTCGACCTCGCGACGGAGGGTCAGCGACTGTCCGGGGCCGAAGGCGAACTCCTCGGTGAGGGCCGCGGGGACGTCGAAGGTCACCGCCACGGCGTCCTCGCACAGGCGCCGCACCGCGGCGACGCGCAGGGGATGGAAGGCCGGGCGGCGGCGCCGTACCGTCGTCGCGGGGGCACCGGCGGTCGGTGCCGTCAGCTCTGCCATCAGATCTCCTTGACGTACTCGAACGGCTCGCGGCAGGTGAGGCACCGCCACAGCGCCTTGCAGGAGGTGGCCGCGAAGCGGGAGGTCTCCTCGGTGTCGGCCGACCCGCAGTGCGGGCACGCGACCCTGCGACGGGTGGGCGACAGGTTCAGCGGGACGGGACCGGCGGGGTGCCGGGGCGCCGTCATCGGCGGGGCGATGCCGTGTTCGGCGAGCTTGCGGCGTCCCTCGGGGGTGATCCAGTCGCTGGTCCACGGCGGGTCGAGGACCGTGCGGATCTCCACCCGGGCGAAGCCGGCGTGCCGCAGCCGCGCGGCGACCCCGGCGCGCATCTCGGCCATGGCGGGGCAGCCGGAGTAGGTCGGGGTGAGGCTCGCGACCACCGTGCCGTCGGCCGCGACGGTGACCTCGCGCAGCACACCGAGGTCGGCGAGGGTGAGCATGGGGAGTTCGGGGTCGGGGACCTGTTCGGCGAGGTGCCGGGCCCGCCGGAGGTCGGACAGCACGGTGGTCACCATGTCGCCTCCGGGTGGGCGCGGGCCACGCTCTGCAGCTCGGCGAGGAGCGGGGCGAGGTGCTCGGTGTGCTCGCCGTCGCGGCCGTTGCCGGGCCGGGACGCGGGGTGCGGCAGGGGAAGTCCGGCCGCGTCGAGGACCTGCCGGAGGTCCGCCTCGACCGCCTCGCGCACGTCCTGTGCGGCGAACAGCTCCTCCCAGTAGGGGGACTGCGACTCCAGGGCGGTCAGCATGCGCGCGTGGGACTCGTCGGTGCCGTCGCCCAGGCGTACGACCCACTCGGCGGCGTACTGCCGGTGGTAGGTGAGTTCCTTGACGCCCTTGGCGGCGATCGCCGCGAGCACCGGGTCGGGTGCGTCGGCCAGTTCGGTGAAGTGCGCCAGGCGCCAGCTGGCGCACACCAGGAGCCGCAGGACGGAGAAGGCGAAGTCGCCGTTGGGGAGTTCGGCGAGGGTGACGTTGCGGAAGTCGCCGGGGTCGCGGAAGTAGGCGTAGGCGTCCTCCGTGCGGCCGGTGCCGTCCGTCTGGCCGCAGCGGGAGTAGAGCAGGCGGGCCTGGCCGAGCAGGTCGAGCCCGATGTTGGCCAAAGCCACCTCCTCCTCCAGCTCGGGGGCGAGGGTGACCCACTCGGCGAGCCGCTGGGCCAGGACCAGGGCGTCGTCGCCGAGCGCCAGGCACAGGGCGGCCAGCGCGGTGGCGTCGACGCCCTCGGGCACGGCGGTGTCGACGCCGTGCAGCGGGTCCTCGAAGCCGGTCCCGAACGCCCAGCGGGCGTCGCCGTCGTCGTGGCCCTCGGCCAGGCTCAGGTAGACGTGGTCGTCGTCGCTCATCACCGGCTCCTAGATGTGCGGGACATCGTCGGGGATGTCGTAGAAGGTCGGGTGCCGGTAGACCTTGTCGGCGCTCGGGTCGAAGAAGGGGTCCTTCTCGTCCCGGGTGGAGGCGGCGATCCGGTCCGAGCGCACGGCCCAGATGCTGACGCCCTCGTTGCGCCGGGTGTACAGATCGCGGGCGTGGGTGAGGGCCATCTGGTCGTCGGCCGCGTGCAGCGAGCCGACGTGGACGTGGTTGAGGCCGCGCTTGCCCCGGACGAAGATCTCGTACAGCGGCCAGTTCCCGGTGTCGCTCATGCCACAGCCTCCTCGCGTGTCCGGGCGGCCTGCTTGGCGGCGTGGGCGCCGGCGGCCGCACGCACCCAGGCACCCTCCTCGTGGGCGGTGCGCCGGCGTTCCGTCCGCTGCGCGTTGCAGGGGCCGTTGCCGCTGATGACTTCCTTGAGTTCGCCGAAGTCGGGGGTGCCGAAGTCGTGGTGGCCGCGCTCCTCGTTCCAGCGCAGCTCGGGGTCGGGCAGGGTCACGCCGAGCCGGGCCGCCTGGGGCACGGTCATGTCGACGAAGCGCCGGCGCAGTTCGTCGTTGCTGTGCCGCTTGATCTTCCAGGCCATCGACTGCGCCGAGTTGGGCGAGTCGTCGTCGGGCGGGCCGAACATCATCAGGGACGGCCACCACCAGCGGTCCACGGCGTCCTGGACCATCTCCCGCTGGGCGTCGGTGCCGCGCATCATGGTCATCAGCAGTTCGTAGCCCTGCCGCTGGTGGAAGGACTCCTCCTTGCAGATCCGGACCATCGCCCGCGCGTAGGGGCCGTAGGAGCTGCGGCACAGCGGCACCTGGTTGCAGATGGCGGCGCCGTCCACGAACCAGCCGATGACGCCGACGTCCGCGAAGCTGAGCGTCGGGTAGTTGAAGATCGACGAGTACTTCTGGCGGCCTTCGACCAGGCGCTCGGTGAGGTCCGCGCGGTCGGCGCCCAGGGTCTCGGCGGCCGAGTACAGGTACAGGCCGTGCCCGGCCTCGTCCTGGACCTTGGCGAACAGGATCGCCTTGCGGCGCAGCGACGGCGCCCGGGTGATCCACTCGCCTTCCGGCTGCATGCCGATGATCTCCGAGTGCGCGTGCTGGGCGATCTGCCGGACCAGCGTCCTGCGGTAGCCCTCCGGCATCCAGTCACGCGGCTCGATCCGCTGGTCCCGCGCGATCGTCGCCTCGAAGTGGGACTCCAGCGCGTGCTCGGCGTCCCTTCCGGCCGCTTCAGTCATCTCCACCAACTCCCAACCGACCATTCGTTCGGTTCATCATAAGGTGCTCCCTCCCCGATCTGGCAAGGGCCGCGCCCGATCAGGGCACGCCGAAGGGTGGCCGCCCCGCCGCGGTCACCAGGTGTAGAAGCCCTGTCCCGTCTTGTGACCGAGTTCGCCGCGCGCCACCTTGTCGCGCAGCAGTCGCGGCGGGGCGAAGCGGTCGCCGAGGGTCGTGTGCAGGTACTCGGCGATGGCGAGCCGTACGTCGAGTCCTACGAGGTCGGTCAGGCGCAGCGGGCCCATGGGGTGTTTGTAGCCGAGCCGCATGGCGTCGTCGATGGCCTCGGGCGCGGCGACGCCCTCCTCGACCATCCGGATCGCCTCCAGCCCCAGGGCGAGGCCGAGCCTGCTGCTGGCGAAGCCGGGCGAGTCCTTGACGACGACGTCCTGCTTGCCCAGCGCCCTGGTCCATTCCAGGGCGGCCTCCACGGTGGGCGCGGCGGTGCCGGGGGCGACGACGATCTCGACGAGCGCGGAGGCGGGCACCGGGTTGAAGAAGTGCATCCCTGGGAAGCGGTCCGGCCGCCGCAGGACGGCGGCGAGGTCGGTCACCGACAGCGAGCTGGTGTTGGTGGCCAGCACGGTCGTGTCGCCCACGGCCTCCTCGGCCGCCTTCAGAAGGCGGGCCTTGAGCGCCGCGTCCTCGGGTACGGCCTCCACGAGCAGCTCGGTCTCCGGTGGCAGCGCGGCCATCGACCGTACGACGCTCACCCGGCCGGCCACCCGCTCGGCGGGCTCGCTCAGGTGACCGCGTTCCCCGGCCCGCCGCAGGCTGCCGCCGATCCGCTCCAGCGCCGCGGCGGCGGCCTCCGCGCCGCTCTCCACCACGGTCACGGCCGAGCCGGCGGCGGCGAAGGACTGGGCGATGCCCGCGCCCATGCGACCCCCGCCGACGACAGCGACGGTCCTGGGTGGCGTCGTCATGCGCGACTCCTCTTCTCCAGGAAACGGGTCATGCGCTCCCTCTTGTCCGCTCCCTCGAAGAGCACGGCCTGCGCCAGGTCGTCGGCGAGGGGATGGGCCCCGGGCGAGTCGACGACGAGCTTCGTCAGCCGCAGGGCCAGGGCGGAGGAGCGCGCCATGCGGTCGAGCACGGCATGGGCGTGTTCCAGCAGTTCCGTGGCGGGCACGACCGCCATGACCAGGCCCGCGGCGAGCGCCGCCGGGGCGTCGAGGGTGCGGCCGGCGAGCAGGATCTGCTTGGCGACGGACTCCCCGACCAGTTCGGGCAGCCGCCAGCAGGCGCCGGCCGCCGCGAGGATGCCGAGGCCCGGCTCGGGGTTGCCGAAGACGGCGCCGGGACCGGCGATCCGCAGGTCGCAGGCGTAGGCCAGCTCGGCCCCGCCGCCCAGGGCCCAGCCCTCGACGGCGGCCAGGGTGGGCATGGGCAGCCGCCGGACGCGCTCGAACAGACGGCTGTTGATGCCCTGCAGCGCCTCCTCCCGGCCGCGCTCGCGCAGTTCGGCGATGTCGGCGCCGCCCGCGAAGACCCCGCCGTGGCCGGTCAGGAGCAGCAGCCTGGGTTCGTTCTCCAGCCGCTCGCACACCTGGTGCAGTTCGGCGATCATCAGGCCGCTGATGGCGTTGCGGGCCTCGGGGCGGTGGAGGGTGACGACGACCCGGTCGGCCCGCTCCTCCACCAGCAGCGTCTCGTACTCCGGGGAGGCGGTCACACCCGCTCCACCAGCAGGGCGACACCCTGGCCCACGCCCACACAGAGCGTGGCAAGACCGCGGCGGCCGTTCTCCCGCTCCAGGCGGCCGAGGAGGGTCAGCAGGATGCGGGCGCCGGAGCAGCCGAGCGGATGCCCCAGGGCGATGGCCCCGCCGTCTGCGTTCACCTGCCCCTCGTCGAGCTTGAGCCGGCGGATGACGGCGAGCGCCTGGGCGGCGAACGCCTCGTTGAGTTCCACGGCGTCCAGGTCGCCGGTCTGCCAGCCGGCCCGGGCCAGAGCCTTCTCGGTGGCGGGGACCGGGCCGAGCCCCATGAGGTGGGGCTGGACCCCGGCGGAGGCCGAGGCGACGATCCGGGCCCGGGGCGTGAGGCCGTACCGCTCCACCGCCTCGGCACCCGCGACCACCAGGGCGGCCGCGCCGTCGGACAGCGGCGAGGACGAGCCGGCCGTGACGATGCCGTCCGCGCGGAAGACCGTCCGCAGGGAGCCCAGCTTCTCCAGGGTGGTGGCGGGACGGGGTCCCTCGTCCCGGGTCACCTCGCCGCCCTTCACCGGGACCGGCACGATCTCGCGGTCGAAGCGGCCCGCCTCCTGGGCGGCCACGGCCCGCTGGTGGCTGCGCAGGGCGAAGGCGTCGGAGTCGGCGCGGGTGATGCCGTCCAGGGCCGCGACCTCCTCCGCGGTCTCGCCCATGGACAGGGTGACCCGCACCGCCTCCGGTCCGGCGTCCGCGGGCACGGCGCGGTCGGCGGCGGTGAAACGCGGGTTGGTGAACCGCCAGCCCAGGGCGGTGTCGTGCACCTGCCCGGGCTTGGCCCACGGGGTGCCGGGCTTCTCCATCACCCAGGGCGCCCGGGTCATGGACTCCACTCCCCCGGCGACCACCAGCTCCGCCTCCCCCGCGCGGATCGACTGGGCCGCCGAGGCCACGGCGGTCAGGCCCGAGGCGCACAGGCGGTTGACGGTGTAGCCGGGCACGGTGTGCGGCAGCCCGGCGAGCAGCACCGCCATCCGCGCCACGTCCCGGTTGTCCTCGCCCGCCTGGTTGGCGGCCCCCAGCACGACCTCGTCCACGGCCGCGCCGGGCACACCGGCACGGCGGACGGCCTCACCGACGACGAGGGCGGCGAGGTCGTCGGGGCGTACCGCGGCCAGGGCGCCGCCGTAGCGGCCCTGCGGGGTGCGGGCCCCGTCGATCAGGAACACGTCGTCGGACATCGGACAGCCTCCTCGGCTCAGGGGTGGACGGCGCCCCGCGCGCGCCTTTCGACGGCCTCGTTCCCCCTCTTGACATGCGGGGGTCTTGCTGGATTACTTGACCACGCCGCACGCTAACCGAATGTTCGGTCGGTTCACAAGGTGGTGGAAATGACGACCCAGGTACCGGGTACGACACCTGGCCCCGTCGAGACGATGTTCGCCGCGGACGAGGCGTCCCGGCGGCTGGGCATCGAGTTGCTGGAGCACGGCGAAGGGACCGCCGTCCTGCGGATGACCGTGTCCGCCTCCCAGGTCAACGGGCACCGGATCGCCCACGGCGGCCATGTGTTCCTGCTCGCCGACTCGGCGTTCGCCTGCGCCTGCAACAGCCACGGCCCCGTGACCGTCGCCGCCGGCGCCGACATCGACTTCATCGCCCCGGCGTACGAGGGAGACGTCCTGGTCGCCACCGCGCGGGAGCGCGTCCGGTTCGGCCGCAGCGGTGTCTACGACGTGAGGGTCGTGCGCGGCGACGAGGTGATCGCGGAGTTCCGCGGCCGCAGTCGCACCCTGCGCACGAAGAAAGAGGAGCCGCAATGAGCAGCGAAGTGATCGCGCCCGAGCCCAGGGGCACCCGCCGGGGAGAGCCGCTCCCCGAGGCACTGCTGGACGACGCCGAGCGGATGTCCCGCGCGGAGCTCCAGGCGCTCCAGCTCACCCGGCTCCGCGCGACACTGCGGCACGCGTACGACAACGTCGAGCTGTACCGCAAGAAGTTCGACGCGGCCGGCGTGCACCCCGACGACTGCCACACCCTCGCCGACCTCGCCCGCTTCCCCTTCACGACCAAGGCCGACCTGCGGGACACCTACCCCTTCGGCATGTTCGCGGTGCCGATGTCCGAGGTGCGGCGGGTGCACGCCTCCAGCGGCACCACCGGCCGCCCCACCGTGGTGGGTTACACCGACAACGACCTGTCGATGTGGGCGGACGTCGTCGCCCGCTCGATCCGGGCGGCCGGCGGCCGCCCCGGGCACAAGGTGCATGTCTCCTACGGCTACGGGCTGTTCACCGGCGGCCTGGGCGCCCACTACGGCGCCGAGCGCGCCGGCTGCACGGTGATCCCCGCGTCCGGCGGGATGACCGCGCGCCAGGTGCAGATCATCCAGGACTTCCGGCCCGAGATCATCATGGTCACGCCCTCCTACATGCTGACCCTGCTCGACGAGTTCGAGCGCCAGGGCATCGACCCTCGCTCCACCTCCCTGAAGGTGGGCATCTTCGGTGCCGAGCCCTGGACCGAGGAGATGCGCCGCGAGATCGAGGAGCGGCTCGACATCCACGCGGTCGACATATACGGGCTGTCCGAGGTGATCGGACCCGGGGTCGCGCAGGAGTGCGTGGACACCAAGGACGGGCTGCACGTCTGGGAGGACCACTTCTACCCCGAGGTCGTGGACCCGCTGGGCGACGAGGTGCTGGCCGACGGCGAGAGCGGGGAACTGGTCTTCACCTCGCTCACCAAGGAGGCGCTGCCCGTCGTCCGCTACCGCACCCGTGACCTGACGCGGCTGCTGCCGGGCACCGCACGCCCCGGGTTCCGCCGTATCGAGAAGATCACCGGCCGCTCCGACGACATGATCATCCTGCGGGGGGTCAACGTCTTCCCCAGCCAGGTGGAGGAGATCGTGCTGCGCACGCCGGGCGTGGCCCCGCACTTCCAGATCCAGGTCAGCCGGAAGGGACGGATGGACCACATGACCGTCCGCGTGGAGGCCCGGCCCGACGCCGGCCCCGCCGACCGCGCGGCCGCCGCCCTGACCATCGCCCAGGGCGTCAAGGACGGCGTCGGGGTCAGCGTCGAGGTCGACGTGGTCGACCCGGAGACCCTGGAGCGCTCCCTCGGCAAACTCCGCCGGGTCAGGGACCTGCGCAAGTCCTAATCCACTGGCGGGCGGCGGGCCGGCATGCCTACCGTCCTCCCCATGCCCGAGCTCCAGTTGCTCCGCGCGGACCACGCCCCCGCACTCCTCGCCTTCGAGCGGGAGAACCGCGCCTATTTCGCGGCGGTGATCCCCGATCGCGGCGACGACTACTTCGCCCGGTTCGACGAGATCCACCGCGCGCGGCTGGCCGAACAGGAGGCCGGGGTCTGCTATTTCCATGTGCTGGTCGACGCGGCGGGCGAGGTGCTGGGGCGGATCAACCTGGTGGACGTGGCGGACGGCGCGGCCGATCTGGGGTACCGGATCGCGGAGCGCGCCGCCGGGCGCGGGCTGGCGACCTCGGCCGTGCGGGAGATCTGCCGACTCGCCGCCGACAGCTACGGACTGACCGCCCTGCGGGCCGCCGCGCGGCAGGAGAACGCGGCGTCCCGGACCGTACTGGACCGTAACGGGTTCGCCGTCACCGGCGAGATCCTGCTCTCGGGCCGCCCCGCTCTGAGCTACCTGCGCCGGTTCCAGGGTGCATGAGGTGCCCTGACCGGCACCGGGCCGCGGCGCCCGTGGTGCGCCGCGGCCCTCCGGGAAGCGGTCAGCCGCTCACCGGCCTGCCACGGCCCCACGCCCAGGCGAGGCGGTCGGCGCCGGACTGGTTGGTGGTGGCCAGCCAGGGGCGGGACGCGTCGCCGATCAGCTTCTGGATCGAGTACGTGTCGTCGGTGCGCAGGCCCGGCCAGTACACCGAGCCCATGCCGAGCTCGCGGAACACGTCGGTGTCGGCCTGGATGAAGTTGACGGAGTTGTCGTCCGGAGCGGGCTTGTTGTAGTCGAGCCCCGTGGTCATCGGGGCACCGAACTCGTCGGCGACGGTGCGTCCCGCGCAGTCGCCGAGGCGCTCCTTGAGGTCGGCCACCCACTGGTCGTAGGTGGCGTAGCTCTTCCAGAACCCGTAGTGGTGCAGGGAGAGGTAGGTGCCCTTCAGACGCGGGTCGGCGCAGACGGTGGTGACGTGGTCGTTGTAGCCGGCGCCGGAGACGAAGACCCGGTTGTGCGGGACGGACGGGTAGGTCGCCAGCCACTTGGCGGCGAGGTCGGCCCATTCGGCGTCGGTGTAGCCGTGCGGCTCGTTCATCGGCTCGAAGTAGACGTGCGGGTCGTGCCGGTAGGCCTTCACGACCGTGTCCCACATGGGCCAGTAGGTGGCCTCGTCGTCGATGAAGCCGTCCTTGTTGGCGCCGGTGCCCTCCCAGTAGGAGACGATCACCTTGAAGCCCTGGGCGGAGGCCGCGTCGATGACCCCGCGGTACGACTTCCAGTACGAGCCGTTCACGGTGTACGGGTTGATGGGCAGCCGTACGGTGTTGGCCCCGAGGTTGGCGCGGAACGCCGCGATCACCCGGGTCGCCTTGGCATAGGTCTGGGCGTAGCTGTCGGAGAGCGACAGACCGGAGAGGACCACCGGGTCGTCGGCGTAGTTGTCGCGCGGGTCGGCCCAGTTGACGCCCTTGAACTGGCTGGTGCCGTGGCCCGGGACGGCGGCGGAGGCCGGGCTGCCGGTGAGGGTGGTGGCGCCCACCGCGGCGATCGCGACCGCCGCGAGGGCGGCGCGGGTACGGGGGGTGATACGGGTTCTGGCGGGGGTCTTGCGCATCAACGTGCCCTTTCAGGAGACGGCGGCTCGACGCAGGGGCCCGACGGCCCCGGACCACGTGTTCACGTAAACATCGACGCGGTGTGTTTACGTGAACATCCGCTGCGCGACGCTGCGACGGGATCTCCGTCGGGGCTGGTCACCCGACGATGTTTACGTAAACTCGAAAGCGTCGGAATCGTGGCATCCGCCCCTGCGGCCGTCAAGGTTTCCGGTCCCGACTTCCCGTGCATGAAGGAGAATTGAGGGGTGGGGCGATGGAGCTGAACGAGCCGGAGCAGTGGGTGCCGCCGACCGCGGGCAGTGCGCGGCGCAGCGGGTCCGGGGTGCCCGGCGGGCGCCGCAAGCAGCGGGTCTCCATGGCCGATGTCGCCGAACTCGCCGGGGTCTCCTCGCAGACCGTCTCACGGGTCTCCAACGGCCATCCGGGGGTGATCGCCGCCACCCGGGAGCAGGTGCTCGCCGCGATGCGCGAGCTGGGCTACCGGCCCAACAGCGCGGCGCGCGCCCTGCGTTACGGCCAGTTCAACACCATCGGCGTGATCCTGTTCAGCCTGGCCTCCACGGGCAGCAGCCGTACCGTGGAGGCGATCGCCACGCATGCCGCGGCCGAGGGGTACGCGATCACCCTCATCCCCATCGACGTGGCCACCCAGGACAACGTGCTCGGTGCCTTCACGCGGATGGGCGAGCTGGCCGTGGACGCCGTCATCGTCATCATGGAGATCCATCTGCTCGACAGCGGTACGGTCCAACTGCCGCCCGGTGTCCATGTCGTGGTGGTGGACTCGGATGCCGGGGACCGCTACAGCGTGGTCGACACCGACCAGGCCGACGGCGCCCGCAAGGCCGTACGGCATCTGCTGGAGCTGGGACACCGGACCGTGTGGCATGTGTCCGGTCCCGGGACGTCGTACGCGGGCGAGCGCCGCACCCAGGCGTGGCGGGCGGTGCTGGAGGAGGCCGGGCGCCCGGTCCCGGCGCCGCTGCGCGGTGACTGGTCGGCCGAGTCCGGTTACGCGGCCGGGCTCGTGCTCGCCGAAGAGCCGGGCTGCACCGCCGTGTTCGCGTCCAACGACCAGATGGCCCTGGGGCTGCTGCGCGCCTTCCACGAGCGGGGCCGGTCGGTACCGGCGGACATCAGTGTGGTCGGCTTCGACGACACCCCCGACGCGGCCTTCTTCATCCCGCCCCTCACCACCGTCCACCAGGACTTCGCCGAGGTCGGCCGCCGCTGCGTACAGGGCGTCCTGCGCCAGATCCGCACCCGCGACGACTCCCGCCCCGGCACCGATCTCGTCCCGGCCCACCTGGTGATCCGGGCCAGCACCGCCCCGCCCGGCGCCCCGGCCGGAGCGTGATCGCGCCTCAGGTCTCCCGGGTCAGCCGGCCGGCGCGTGCGCGGTGAGGGCGGTCAGGGCGTGCCGGAGGGTGGTGCCGTTCGACGGAGGTTCGTCCCAGCGGGCGGCGATGTGGCCGTCCGGACGGACGAGGAGGGCGCCGCCGCGCGGGCTCGGGCGGTCCGGGCCGGCGTGTTCGCCCGGCAGGGCCTCGACCCGCAACGGCCAGGAGGCGGTGCCCTGTTGCTCCCAGCGGGCCGGGTCCGGGGTGAGCAGGGTGAACCACTCGCCGCAGGCGTCGAGCGTCGAGCGGTCCGGGCCGAGCCAGTGATGGGGCATACGGTGGCCCGGCAGCGCGGTGGGGACGTACTCGGTGCCGGAGAGATCGGGCGGACCCACGTGGTCGGCCAGGACGGCACCGGAGCGGTAGGCCACGCCGAGCACCAGGCCGAGCTGTGCGAAGTACCGCTCCGACCAGGGCAGTTCGACCGGTGTGGACGCCGACGCGCCGCTGCGGAGGTGTTCGTTGCGCAGCTTCTGCACCTGGATGAGGAGCTCGGTGTTCCCGACGGCCTGGCGGAGCGTCTCGCGGGCGACGGGCAGCCGCTCCGTCTCGTACGTTTCCAGCAGGGCCGGTTCGGCCCAGCCCTGGAGCACGCCGGCCAGTTTCCAGCAGAGGTTGTGGGCGTCGGCGACACCGACGTTCATGCCCAGGCCGCCGATCGGGGGGACCGCGTGCGCGGCGTCGCCGGCCAGCAGGACCCGGCCCCGGGCGAAGCGCTCGGCCACGGACGCGGACATCGACCAGTGCTGGACCCGCACCACGTCCGCCCGTACCTCGGCGCCGGGGCCCAGGGCCCGGGAGACGAGTCCGGACCAGTCGGCGTGCTCGGCGTCGCCGGGCGTGGCGCCGAACCAGGCCCAGCCGCCGTCGGGGTAGAGCGGGGTGAAGGTGCCGAACGCGGTGAAGTAGACCCCGGCGGGCTGGTCCGCGCACCAGCGGGCCAGGTCGGCGTCGAAGACGACGGTGGTGAAGCTGCCGAGCGCTCCGGGACCGGTGGTGCCGATGCCCAGCCGCTCGCGGACGGTGGAGTTCGCGCCGTCGGCGGCGAGCACGTACCGGGCGCGGACGCGGGTGCGGATGCCGCGTTCCCGGTCGGCGACCAGGGCGAGGACACCCTCGGATTCCTGCTCCAGGCCGACGAGTTCGGCCCCGAACCGTACGTCTCCCCCGGCCGCCGCGAGCAGGACGGGCTCCAGCCGGTCCTGCGAGGTGAGCGTGCCGACGACCGGGCTCTCGGGCACCGGCGCGTGCACCCCGACCATCGCGGCGGTGGCGAAGTCGGGGTCGTACAGGGTGTCGCGGAACCGGACCCGGCCGTACTCGGGCGCGAACGCGTCCGCCGCGATCCGGTCGGCGATCCCGAGCTGCCGGAAGATCTCCATCGAGCGCACGTTGACCAGCCGGGACCGGGGGAAGGGGGACAGCTCGCGGTGCTTCTCGACCAGCAGGGTCGGCACGCCCCAGCGGTCCAGCAGCGCCCGGGCGGTGAGCCCGACCGGCCCACCGCCGACGATCAGCACCGGCACCTCGACGTCCGCTCCAGGCATGACTCCATCATCCGGGCCCGCCGCCCGGCCGCAATCACCGCGGATCGGGGTGCACCCGAACGGGTCCCGGCGGGCGCGACGATCCCGGCGGCCCCGGCGGTCAGGTCCGAGGACCGGCCGCGTACGCCAGCGGTGGCGCCATGGCCCGGACGTCCGCTCCCTCGCCGACCCACAGCCCGATGTACAGCGCGGCGGCCGCCTCCAGGAGCCCCGCCCGGTCGAGGCCACCGGCGGCCAGCGGTGCGCAGCCCACGTCCCGCACCAGCCGGCCCACCCGAGCGAGCGCCCGCTCGTCGTCCCCGCAGAGCGGAACGGCCAGCGGCCGCCCGTCGAAGACCGGTGGCCGCATGCGCCACACGTCCTCGTGGCAGAGGTTGAACGCCTTGACCACATGGGCTCCCGGCGCCGCCGCGGCCAGTCGCCGCGCCGCCGACGCACCGCCCTCCGTCAGCAGCCGGAATCCCGCGCCGACCGGATTGGAGCAGTCGATCACCGTCCGCCCGTCGAGGGCCGCCCGCAGCTCCCCGACCACGGCCGCGCCCGCCGCGAAGGGCAGTGCGGCCAGCACCACGGGACCGGACTCGGCCGCCGCGCGCGGACCGGCGGCCCGGGTGCCGGCCCCGATCCGCGCCGCGAGCCGTTCCGCCCTGCCGAGGTCCCGTCCTCCGACGGTGACCTGGTGCCCGGCCCGCGCCCAGTGGGTGGCGAGGGCGTCCGCCATGTTGCCCGTCCCCAGTACGCCGATCCGCATCAACCGCTCCTTCTCCAGGCCTGCTTGAGTCGTTCGCACCGACGCTACGCAGCCCGTCGGGCACCATCTGGTACGTGACGACCGACGCCTTCCTCGCCGACTGCCGCGCCCGCCTCGCCTTCGACCTGCTCTCGCACACCTGGAACGCCGTGGTGCTCTGGGCCCTGCGGGACGGGCCGAGGCGCCCGCTCGAACTGCGCGAGCGGATCGGGGGCATCAGCTCCAAGGTGCTCACCGAGACGCTGCGGCGCCTGCAGTTCAACGGTCTGGTGACGCGCCGGGCGTTCCCCGGGGCCCCGCCGCGCGTGGAGTACCGGCTCACCGCGCTCGGACAGTCGTTGCTGGGCCCCATCGACGCCGTCGGAGCCTGGGCCTTCGCCCACGGCGACGAGGTGATGGCCGCGCAGGAGTCCGGCGGCACCGCCACCGAGTGAGCGACCGCGTCGTACACCGGTGCCGGTCACGGGCTCGTACCCTGTGCGGTGTGCCTGCCACCCGTCTGCATCGCGTCGCCGTCCTGGTGCTGGAGGGGGCGAAGCCCCTGGACGTCGGGATCCCGGCGCAGGTGTTCACGACCCGGGCGAGCATGCCGTACGAGGTACGGGTGTGCGGGGCGGCGCCCGGTCTGGTCACCGGCGGCGACGGGCTGTCGTACCACGTCGCCCATGGCCTCGACGCGCTGGAGTGGGCGGAGATCGTGTTCGTGCCCGGGTACCGGTTCCCGGACCGGGAGGACCCGCCGCCGGCCGTCGTGGACGCGCTGCTGGCCGCGCACGCGCGGGGTGCGCGGCTGGCCGCGATCTCCACCGGGGCCTTCGCGCTCGCCGCGACCGGGCTGCTCGACGGACGGCGGGCCACGACGCACTGGCACTACACGCGGGCGCTCGCCGAGAGGCATCCGCTGGTCAAGGTCGACGAGAACGTGCTGTTCGTCGACGAGGGCAGCGTGCTGACGTCGGCCGGTGCCGCCTCGGGCATCGACCTGTGCCTGCACATCCTGCGCGGTGACCTCGGGGTCGCCGCGTCCAACCACGCGGCCCGGCGGCTGGTCGCGGCTCCCTATCGCAGCGGCGGTCAGGCGCAGTACGTGCCGCGCAGCGTGCCCGAACCGCTGGGCGAGCGGTTCGCCGCGACCCGCGAGTGGGCCCTGCACCGGCTGGACGGACCGCTCACCCTCGACGCGCTCGCCCGGCACGCGGGGGTCTCGGCGCGCACGTTCTCCCGGCGCTTCGCCGAGGACACCGGGTACACGCCGATGCAATGGGTGATGCGGGCCCGCATCGACCTGGCGCGGGAGCTGCTGGAGCGCTCGGAGCGGAGCGTCGAGCAGATCGCCGACGACGTCGGCCTCGGCACCGGCGCCAACCTGCGGCTGCACTTCCAGCGGATCCTCGGGACGACACCGAGCGAGTACCGGCGCACGTTCACCAAGGGCGAGTAGCGGCGGCCGGGCGCTCCGCGCGCAGCGAGGTCTCCCAAAGGCTGGCGGGATCCTTTTGAACCATGGCGATCTCGCCGCTGTCGCCGCCGGACGCGGGCCGCGAACCTGGGGGTGTAGCGAAGGGACGCCATTCATGACTCGTATCGCCATCAACGGATTCGGCCGCATCGGACGCAATGTGCTGCGCGCTCTGCTGGAGCGGGACAGCGACCTGGAGGTCGTCGCCGTCAACGACCTCACCGAGCCCACCGCGCTCGCGCGGCTGCTCGCCTTCGACTCGACGGCGGGCCGGCTGGGACGTCCGGTGAGCGTCGACGGGGACGTCCTCGTCGTCGACGGCCGCCGTATCAAGGTGCTCGCCGAGCGCGATCCGGCGCAGCTGCCGTGGGCCGAGCTCGGTGTGGACATCGCGCTGGAGTCGACCGGCCGCTTCACGTCGGCGAAGGCCGCCCGCGCCCACCTCGACGCGGGTGCGCGGAAGGTGCTGGTCAGCGCGCCGTCGGACGGTGCCGACGTCACGCTCGCGTACGGCGTGAACACCGACGCGTACGACCCGCAGACGCACACGGTCGTCTCCAACGCCTCCTGCACGACCAACGCGCTCGCGCCGCTCGCCGCCGTCCTCGACGAACTCGCCGGGATCGAGCACGGGTTCATGACGACGGTGCACGCGTACACCCAGGAGCAGAACCTGCAGGACGGCCCGCACCGCGACCCGCGGCGCGCCCGGGCCGCGGGGGTCAACATCGTGCCGACGACGACGGGTGCCGCCAAGGCGATCGGCCTGGTGCTGCCGAACCTCGACGGCAGGCTGTCCGGCGACTCGATCCGGGTGCCGGTGCCGGTGGGCTCGATCGTCGAGCTGAACACGACGGTCTCCCGTGACGTGACCCGCGACGACGTGCTGGCCGCGTACCGCGCGGCGGCGGACGGGCCGCTCGCGGGCGTCCTCGAGTACTCGGAGGACCCGCTGGTGTCCGCGGACATCACGGGCAACCCGGCCTCGTCGATCTTCGACTCGGCGCTGACCCGTGTCGACGGCCGGCACGTGAAGGTGGTCGCCTGGTACGACAACGAGTGGGGCTTCTCCAACCGCGTGATCGACACGCTGGAGCTGCTCGCGCGCTGACGGGGGGGAGCGGCCGGCCACGGTTCGGTGGCCGGCCGCTCCCTGCCGTGCGTCAGCCCGCGGCCCCGGCCGGGTGCGGCGCCGTTTCCGTCGCGGTCCGCGGGGCCCGCGCGGGGCGGATCCCGATCAGCGCCACGGCGATCACCGCGGCCACCAGCATCCCGATCCCGCCGACGAGCGCGCAGGTGTGCAGGGCGTCGGTGAAGCTCGCGCCGTAGGCGCCCTGGGCCTGTCCGGTGGTCTCCGGGGTCTTCAGCTGCAGGAACGCCCCGGCCTGGATGCCGACGTGCGAGACCAGTCCGCTCACCTGTCCCTGGTCGGCGGGGGTCAGTCCGGACGAGGCGAGGTGTCCGGGCAGGGTGGCCAGGGTGCGGTGGGTGAGGACGACGCCGAAGACGGCGGGGCCGAGGGCGCTGCCGATCTGGCGGAGCGCGCTGTTGGCCGCGGCGGCGGTGCCGCCGAGCCGGTGCGGCAGGGCGTCCATGGCGATGGTGGTGATCGGCGCCATGGCGAGCGCGATGCCGATGCCGAGCACGCCGATGACCAGGGCGGCCTCGCCGGTGCCGGTGTCGGCCTGGAAGGCGTTCACCAGGAGGGCGCCGATCCCGCCGACCACCAGGCCGGTGACCAGCAGCAGTCCGGGCGTGACCCGGTTCATCAGCCGCCCGACGAGCGGGCCGAGCACCACCGTGAAGCCGTTGATGGCGATGAGCCGGATGCCGATGTCCAGCGTCGAGGCGTGGTGGACGAGCCCGAAGTACTCGCTGAGCGCGAAGACCAGGCCGACCTGGGCGAACAGGGTGACGGCCATGACGATCGCCGCGCCCGAGAACGCCGCCGACTTGAACAGGCGCATGTCCAGCATCGGGCAGGCCGAGCGGAGTTCCACCAGGACGAAGCCGACCGCGCCGAGAGCGGCGGCCACGAAGGCGATCACGGCCTGCGCCGACGACCATCCGTCGCTGCCGCCCTCGATGACGCCGTAGACGAGCCCGGTGATGGCGACGACGGCCAGCACCTGCCCGGGAACGTCCAGGTGGCGTTCGCGCTCGGCCCGGGAGTCGGTCAGCAGGGTGGCGCCGATCACGGCGGTCGCGACGGCGACGACGAGCGAGGGCAGGAAGATCCACCGCCAGCTCGCGTGCTCCACGATCAGGCCGTTGACCACCGGGCCGAGGGTCAGTCCGAGGCCGAGGGCGGCCGTCCACAGGGCTATCGCCCGGGCTCGCCTGCGCGGGTCCGGGCAGACATGCCCGATCAGCGCGAGGGTGGAGGGCAGCAGGGCGGCGGTGCCGACGCCGGTGAGCGCCTGGCCCACGCAGACCTGGACGACGCTGCCGGCGGTGAGGCACACCAGGCAGCCGAGGCAGAACAGCACCAGCCCGGCCAGGTACGTCTTCTTACGGCCGTACAGGTCACCCACCATGCCGCAGGTCAGCAGCAGCGCCGCGGTCGGCAGGATGAAGGCGTCGGTGATCCACTGGAGCCCGACGGTGGAGGCGTCGAGGGCCTGTTGCATGACCGGAAGCGCGACGGAGACCCCGACGACCGGCAGGTAGGAGACGAACACCCCGAGGCAGGCCAGCACGATGGTGGCCGTGATGTGCCGGTTGCCGGTGCCCGTGTCGGGCGGCGCGGACGGGGACGAGGCAGGAGAAGGCATGGCCACAGGGCACCTCGAAGCAGTGGAGTGACAGGGCGACATACATCGGCGGCGGACGCGGCTCTGCCGCCGGGCCGACAGCGCGGCCCCCGTCGTGTCGATCCCGCCGCACGGCCGCGCGGCGCCTGCGCGGCGTGTTTCGGCCGGAATCTCCGTTGACGTGAGCCACTTCTGTCGGGACGAGCGCTACGGACCGTATACCGACGCCCCGCCCCCAGAGATGCCCTTGGACCTGCAACCTAAGGTGAACGCCGCTGACGCCTGCCCCCGTCCGACGGGCCCGGAGCACGAAACCGAAGCGCTGCCCTGGCTCCGACGCCGCCCGCCCCGGACGTCCCTTGACCTGTCAGACCCCCGCCCCAGGATGCGCGCATGCAGCCGATCCTCGACGCGGAGGTCGAGGGCGGTGACCCCTTCGCGCGGGTGGCGGTTCCCGGGACCGCGCTGTCGTTCTCCTCGCTCCGCGGAATGGAGGCGATGGTGCCCGGTTCGGCGATCGGCAACGCGCGTGGGGGCGTCACCCTGGAGTTCCGGATCGCCGACGTGGACACCTGCCACGTACCGGCGCGTGGGGAGGCCGCTCGGTGCGCGTGATCCGGACCTGCGCCTCCACGGCTGCCCCGGCTCAGTCCTCGTTCGCCACCACCCGGACTAGCTTGCCCTTCGCGTCCGTCTGGAGATAGCCGCTCTGGTCGTACTCGTTGCTGAGGTAGACGGACATCCCGGCGGGGTCGCCGAAGGCGTTGCCCGGGAGGTCCACGACCAGGTAACGGGTGTTCACGTTGGGCACGTTGAGCTTCTTCTTCGCCTGGGCCAGCAGCGAGGGGACCTTGTCCCAGTCGAAGCCGTCCAGGCGGACGGGTGTTCCCAGGCTGTCGATCAGGCTGCCCTTGCTGATCAAGTCCTCCTCCACGCCCTGACCCGCGCGGTAGGTGTAGCTGTCGTACGCGCTGTCGCTGCCCTTCACCATCACATAGGCGATGACGTAGTCCGGGTAGACGGTGAGCTTGCCGAACCGGTCCCGGCCGGTCTTCTTCTCGATGGCGGCGACGGCGGTGCGGATGCCTTGCGGGGTCAGCAGGTCGGTCGTGGTGGTGGTCTCCCCCGAGCCCGTGCCCGAAGCCGTGGGAGAGCCGGTGGCAGCGGTCGAGGACGAGGTCGTACCGGTGGAGTCCCCGGACGGGGAGTCGTGTGTGCCGGATCCCGGCAGCTGGGTCCACAGGAGAGCGCCCGCGAGGGCCACTCCGGCGGTGGGCAGGACGAACAGGGTCCAGCGGCGGCGGGGAGCGACCGGCACGGGAGAGGTCGGGCCCACGTGCTGCGGTCCGGTGGTGTCCTGGGGCGGCGCCACCGGGGGCTGGAGCGGGAAGGACGTGGGGGTGGTCTGGGACGGGGTCTGGGTCTGGCGGGCGGCGTCGACCAGCATGCGGTCCAGTTGTCGGACGTCCGGGCGGGCCTGCGGGTCGCGGACCAGGACGCGGTTGAGGACGTCCGTCAAGGGGCCGGCGTTGGCCGGCGGCGGTATGTCGTCGGAGAGGACGGCGGCGAGCGTCGCGAGGGTGGTGCCCCGGCGCAGCGGATGGTGGCCCTCGACGGCCACGTACAGCATCATCGCGAGCGACCACAGGTCGGCGGCCGGGCCGCCGTCCTTGCCGGAGACCCGCTCGGGGGCCATGTAGTCGGGGGTGCCGATGACCGAACCGGTGGCGGTGAGGGCGGTGGCCTCACGGACGGCGGCGATGCCGAAGTCGGTGAGCACCGGGCGGCCGTCGGGGCGCATCAGGACGTTGGCCGGCTTCACGTCGCGGTGCTCGATACCGGCCTCGTGGGCGGCCCGGAGGGCGGCCAGCACCTCGCGGCCGATGCGCGCGGCCTCGACGGGGTTCATCGGACCGCGGGCGAGACGGTCCGCCAGGGAGCCGCCGGTGACGAGTTCCATGACGATCCACGGGTAGGTGCCCGGGCCGCCGTCGACGATGTGATGGATCGTCACCACGTTGGGGTGGTCGACCCGGGCCAGCGCCCGGGCCTCCCGCAGTACCCGCTCCCGCAGCAGCCGCGCGGCCTCCGGGTCGTACTCGGCGAGCCCGGGGTCGGCCGGCCGTACCTCCTTGACGGCCACACTGCGGTGCAGCACCAGGTCGGTGGCGCGCCAGACCATGCCCATGCCGCCGCCACCGAGCCGTGCCTGCAGCTCGAACCGCCCGTCGACGACCCGTCTCGCGGGGTTGTCTCTGCCCTCGTCGTTCATGCGCGGGAGCTTAGTTGCCGGGACCGACAGCCTCGCACCGCGCTCAGTAGCTGGACCCCAGTGACTGCGTCGTGTAGGCGCACTCGGTGTAGATGTAGCCGTAGCGCAGCTTGGCGGTGTCGGATCCCGGGGTGGCCGTGCTGTCGTTCTTCGGTTTGTGCACGAAGTAGGTGGTGCCGGGCGGGAGGCTGATCGTGCGCTGCGGGTAGTTCTTTCCGCTGTCGCTGCAGGGTTCCCACCCTGAAATGAGCGAGCTGGCGAACGAGTAGGCCTTGCAACTCCCGCACGCCTTCAGGGTGAAGCTGCCGGTGACCGGGCCGGTGTAGAGCACGGTGATCTCGTCGGGGCTGTCGTTCTTGACGGTCACGGAGATGCCGCCGCCGCCCGCGGTGGTGGGCAGCTTCTTGCCGGCGGCCGGGAGCGTCTGGGCGACCTCGGCGCCGATCGCGATCTTGCGGGCGCGGTCGCGGTTCCGGTGGTGCGGGTTGTCGGTGACGAACTGCTGCATGGTCTTCTGCGCCTGCTCGAAGTCGCCGTCCTTGTACTGCTTGACGCCGCACTCGTACGCGCCCGCGTCACCGCTGCTGTCGGCCCGGGCGGCGACCTTGGTCAGGCCGTCGGACTGGCCGCTCGCGTCGTTCGACAGCTGGATGATCTGGGTGTTGAGGGTGTGCAGCCGGGTGACGGCGGTGCAGGGGTCGCTGCCGGAGACGGCCTTGGCGGCCTTCTTCTCGGCCGCGTCGACGGCGGGTACGACCTTGTCGGCCTGGTCGGACTCGGGGAAGGTGCCCAGCAGGTCGCCGAATTGGGTGACCCAGTCGGTCCCGCCGTCGGTCAGGGCGCCCGCTCCGCACTCGTACAGCGAGGTGGCCAGCCGGTCGTCGGGCCAGTCGGCGAGCGAGCCGAGCTGGTCCTTCGGCATCGAGTCGGGCACCGTGCGCAGGTATTTCAGCGGTTCCACGGCCGTGCAGTAGTCGTTGTGGCTGTAGGCCGCGCCGACCGTCGTGTAGTAGGTCTTCAGGCGGTCGGGGACCTGGGCGGCGGCGCGGGAGCCGGAGTGGTGGACGGCGAGGTCGCGGTAGACGGCCAGGGCGTCCTGGTACTCGGACTTGGCGGCGGCGAAGCCTTCCTTGCCCGCCGCCGTGACCTGCTGGTCGGCGCTGTCGAGACGGTCCAGGAGCGCGCGTTCGACGGCTTCCTGCCGCGCGCTGTCGTACCAGAGGGCGCCGCCGACCGGGACGGCGAGCAGGACGAGGCCCAGCACGAGGGCGACGGGCTGCTGCCCCGGCCACACCAGCCGGGTGCGCAGGCCGACGAACGCGCCGTGCAGGGCGGCCAGCAGCAGGAACACGAGATAGAGGACGAGCGCGGCTCCGGGCACGCCGTCGGCGTCCGCGGGCAGGGCGACGAGCAGCAGGACGACGGTCGCCGCCAGGCACGCGGCCATCGGGAGCCATCTTCGGACGAGCAGATAGCCGAGACCGAGTCCGCTCAGGTTGAGGAGGGCCACGGCGACCGCCCGCAGGGCGTCCGGCGGCGCGGGCGGCGGGGCGGCGGGCATCGGCGGGGCGAAGGATCCCGGGGGCGGGTACCCCTGTCCCGGGGGCGGGAACCCTTGGTACGCGAACCCCTGGCCGGGAAGTCCGCCCTGCCCCGGGGCACCCTGCTGCGGCGCCCCTTGATCCGGGCCCCCCTGGCCCGGAGGTGGTCCCTGATCCGGCGGTCCCTGGTACGGACCGTACGTGTCCCCGGACATGGCGGCTCCCCCAATTGCTGCCGAATCCTTATGAATTGACAGCGTACGGCCAAACGTGCGAATTCGACAGAGCCCCGGTCCTCCGGCCCTCGGCGCCCTAGGACTGCGGGAACTCCTGCTCGGCCCAGATGATCTTGCCGTCGCCGGTGTAGCGGGCGCCCCAGCGGTGGGCGAGCTGGGCGACCAGGAAGAGTCCCCGGCCGCCCTCGTCCGTGCTGCGGGCGTGCCGCAGCCGAGGGGCGGTGCTGCTGGCGTCGGCGACCTCGCAGGTCAGCCGGGAGTCGCGCAACAGCCGTAGCCGGATGGGCGGTTCCGCGTAGCGGATGGCGTTGGTGACGAGTTCGCTGACGATGAGTTCGGTGGTCACCGCCAGCTCGTCGTAGCCCCACTCCACGACCTGGCGGGTCGCCCGGGCACGGACGTCGGCGACGGCGGCCGGGTCGACGGGCACGTCCCAGGAGACGACGTCGTCGGCGGCCAGGGCGTGGGTACGGGTCAGGAGCAGGGCGATGTCGTCGGGCTGGGGAACCGGGACCAGTCGCTGGACCGTGGAGGTGCACAGCGCGTCGAGGTCGGTGGCCGGGCCGCTCAGGGCGGCGCGCAGCCGGGACATGCCCCGATCGACGTCCTGGTCGGCGCCCTCGATGAGACCGTCGGTGTAGAGGCCCAGGAGGCTGTTCTCGGCGAGTTCGATCTCGGTGGCCTCGAAGGCCATGCCGCCGAGCCCGAGCGGCGGTCCGGGCGGCATCTCGGGGAAGTCGACCTGCCCGTCGGGTGCCACGACGACGGGCGGCGGGTGCCCCGCGCGGGCCATGGCGCACCGCCGGGTCACCGGGTCGTAGACGGCGTACAGGCAGGTCGCCCCGACGAAGGTGTCGGTGCTGCCCTCGGCGCCCGCGCCCGCGCTCTCCTCCTCCCCGAGCCGCAGCACCAGATCGTCGAGGTGGGCGAGGAGTTCGTCGGGGGGCATCTCCATGTCGGCGAGGGTGCGCACGGCGGTGCGCAGCCGGCCCATGGTCGCCGCCGCGGACAGGCCGTGGCCGACCACGTCGCCGACGACCAGGCCGACGCGGGCGCCGGAGAGCGGGATCACGTCGAACCAGTCGCCGCCGACACCGTCCGTGGCGTCCGCCGGCAGATAGGCGGAGGCCACCTCCAGGGCCGTACCGCCCGTCAGGGCCTGCGGCAGCAGGCTGCGCTGGAGAGTGACCGCCGCCGTGTGCTCCCGGGTGTAGCGGCGGGCGTTGTCGACGCAGACGGCGGCGCGCGCCACCAGTTCCCGGGCGAGCAGGACGTCGTCGGGCTGGAAGGAGACCGGGTTGAGGGAGCGGGCGAACGTGGTCAGGCCCAGGACGGTGTTGCGCGCCCGCATCGGGACCGAGATGAGCGAGTGCAGTCCGAACTCCCGGATGCGGACCGCGCGGGCGGGCTGTTCGGTGACCCACAGGTGGTCGTCCGGGTCGAGGACCGGGATGAGGATCGGCTCGCCCCGGATGAGCAGGTCGACGCCGTGCGGCGG
Source organism: Streptomyces sp. NPDC090088 (assembly GCF_044747345.1). NCBI lineage: Bacteria > Bacillati > Actinomycetota > Actinomycetes > Kitasatosporales > Streptomycetaceae > Streptomyces > Streptomyces sp. NPDC090088. The sequence continues at coordinate 766,288 of NZ_JBIVDZ010000004.1, forward strand.
AGGGAGGAAGTCCACCCGGTCGCCGACCCGCGCCACGGCCTCGGGGTGGCCCTCCCGCACGGTCTTCAGCGCGGCGCGTCGCATCACCGGTCTGACGGGCGCCGGGCCCGCGTCGGTCAGCCAGGCCCCGTGGCCCTCGCTGCTGAGGACGGGCTCCAGGAGGTCGACGATGACGAAGTCGGCGAAGCGGGGGACGGCGAAGTCGGCGAGTTCCTGCGCGGTGCGCAGCACGTCGAGGGTGGTGCCGATGCGGGTGCCGGCCTCGTTGACCATGGACAGCAGCTGGCGGACGCTCCACCGCTCGGTGACGTCGGTGACCAGGTAGCAGACGCCGGTCACCGAGTCGCCGGTGTCGACGAGGGGGAAGAAGGAGGTGGCGTAGGCGCGTGGGCGGTGCGGGTCGGCCCAGCTCCAGCCGAGGTACTCGTAGTCGGTGACCGGCTCCCGGGTCGTCAGCACCTTGCGCATCAGACCCTCGATGGTGGTCGCCTCCAGACCCGGCAGCAGCTCGCTCAGCCGGCGGCCCAGGCGCTGCTCGCGCGGCACTCCGCCGAAGCGCTCCAGGGTGTCGTTCAGCCACACGTAGCGCAGGTCCAGGTCCATCACGGCCATGCCGATGGGTGAGCGCGTGAGGAACCCGTCGAGGACGGACTGGCCCATCGCCCACTGGGGCCGCTGCTCCCTGGCCGAGAGGAGGAAGCACTCCCCGCCGTCCATGCTGAAGGAGGCGGAGACCCGCAGGGCGACGTCGATGCCGCGGCCGTCGCGGTGGCGTACCTGGATGAGACCGCTCCACCCCATGCCGGAGCGGCAGCGCTCGGCGACACCGGCGGCGCGGGCCGGGTCGGCGCGCATGGCGAGCAGCCGCGCCGCGGGGCGGCCCACCACCTCGGCGGCCGGGTGGCCGAGGAGCGCCTCGGCGCCCCGGGTCCAGCCGATCACGACGCCCTCGGCCGACAGCACCGCCGCCGCGTCGCTGGAGGCGTCGAGGAACTCGCTCGGGCCCGCGGGGGCGGGCACGTCGAAGCCCTCGCGCGGAGAATTCGGAGAATTCATTGGCTACATCCTCTACGTAACCCCATGTTCCTGCTTGTCCGCCCGCCACGCACGGCCCTCAAGGAGAGAGAACGGTGAGGTTGCGGGTGCGGACGGGAGCCCGGCGCGGGACGGGGTACCCGGTCTGGAGTTGGGCGAGCGGCGGGTACGGGGCAGCATGGAAGGGCCGTAGCAGCTGCGTCGGCATCGGCCCGTGGCCGGTGGAGGTGGTTGAGGGATGGCTGTGGGTTCCCTGCGGTCCGGTGGCGCCGCCGGCTCCGGTGGTGAGGAGTACGGCCCCGACAGAGCGCGTCCGACCGGTCTGCTGGACGTCCTGAGCGTGGCCGCGGTGGCACTGGACGTGCACGGGCGGATCGTGTTCTGGACCCCGCAGGCCGAGGAGCTGTTCGGTTACACGGCCGAGGAGGCGCTGCGCAGGAACGCGGCGCGGCTGCTGGTCGATCCCGAGCATCTGAAGGCCGTGGTGGGCCTCTTCACGGACGTGCTGGAGACCGGGCGCAGCTGGGCCGGTGCCTTCCCGGTCCGGCACAAGGACGGCAGCAGCCGGCTGACGGAGTTCCGCACCATGCGGCTGCTGGACGATCTCGGCGACGTCTACGCGCTGGGCATCGCCGCCGACCACACCCTGCTGCAGCGGGTGGAGACCGACCTGGCGCTGTGCGAGCGGCTGATCAACCAGTCCCCCATCGGGCTGGCCCTGCTCGACCCCGACCTGCGGTATCTCCTGGTGAACCCGGCGCTGGAGCGGATCGACGGCGTGCCCGCCGAGGAGCACATCGGCCGCCATCTGCGGGAGACCCTGCCGCTGCCGGACATCGACACCGTGGAGTCGGCGCTGCGTCAGGTGCTCACCACCGGCACGCCCCTGCTGGACCAGTACCACGTGGGCCGGCCGCCGTCCGATCCCGAGCACGAGCACGCCTGGTCGCTGTCGTTCTACCGGCTGGAGGATCCCGGCGGCCGGGTGCTGGGGGCGGCCATCTCGGTGGTCGACGTCACCGAGCGGCACCGCGCGGCCGCCGAGGCCGACCGGGCCCGCAGGCGGCTGGCGCTCATCGCGGACGCCTCGACCCGGGTGGGCACCTCGCTGGAGGTGGAGCGCACGGCGCACGAGCTGGCCGAGATCGCCACCCCGGTCCTCGCGGACGTGGTCGCCGTGGACGTGCTGGACTCGGCGCTGGCCCTGCGCCGCTCCCGGCGCCCGGGCAACGGCCCCGAGCTGTTCCGCGCCCTCGCCCTGAAGGCGGCCCATCCCACGGTCGCCCTGCGCGCCGCGGACCAGCCCGGCAACCTGGCCGCCTACGACGGCGACCGGCTGGTCACGCTCTGCGTACACACCGCGCGCCCGGTCCTGGTCCCCCATGTGGGCCCGCACGATCTGCCGCGCATCGCCCGCAGCCCCGAGGCGGGCGCCCTGCTGGCGCGGGCCGGTGTGCACTCGTATCTCGCGGTGCCGCTGATCGCGCACGGCGAGGTGCTCGGCGCCCTCGACCTCAAGCGCACCCGCAATCCGCTCCCCTTCGACGAGGACGACGTCGTCCTCGCCACCGAGCTGGCCGGGCGGGCCGCCGTGGCCATCGACAACGCCCGCTGGTTCCAGAGCGTCCGCAACACGGCCCTCACCCTGCAGCGCAGCCTGCTGCCCGACCACCCGCCGCAGCACACGGGCCTCGAACTGGCCTCCCGTTACGAGCCGGCCCAGGCGACGAGCGAGGTGGGCGGCGACTGGTACGACGTGATCCCGCTGTCGCAGGACAGGACGGCGCTGGTCGTCGGCGACGTCATGGGCAACGGCATCGACGCGGCCGCCACGATGGGCCGGCTGCGCACCGCGACCTGCGCCTACGCCGACCTGGAGCTGCCCCCGGCGGCGGTGCTCCAGCACCTGGACCGGATCACCTGCGACCTGGAGCACTACATCGTCACCTGCCTGTACGCGGTGTACGACCCGCACACCAGGCGCTGCGACATCGCGAACGCGGGCCACATGCCGCCCGCGCTGGCCCGGCCGGGGGCCGCCGCCACCCTGCTGGAGCTGCCGTCGGCCGCCCCGCTCGGCGTCGGCGGGATCCCCTTCGAGACCACCGCCGTCGACCTGACCGCCGGTGACCTGCTGGTCCTGTACACCGACGGCCTGGTGGAGACCCGTCGCCACCCCATCGACGACCGGCTGAATGTCCTGCTCGGCTTCCTGGACGAGCCCCACCGGCCGCTGGAGGAGACCTGCGACCTGCTGCTGCACGGGCTGCGCCACCCGGACGACCACGACGACGTGGCCCTGCTGGTGGCGCGGACGCTCTAGCGGCCGCCGCAGCAGTCCGGGTCCGTACGGCAGAAGCAGGACGCCGTGATCGGCACGTCCGCCGTCGCCGCCGCCAGCTTGAGCTGCTGGGCGACGATCCGTGCCTCGCCGTCCTTGCCGAGCCGCTGAAGGCACTCGTGGAAGCCGTGCAGGGACCACACGTTGCCCGGGTGCTGCAGGGGCCGGGGCAGGGTGTCGTCCAGGCCGAGGTCGGCGCGGTAGACCGCCTCGGCCTCCTCGACCCGGCCGCGTTCGAGCAGCAGCGCGCCGTAGGCGTGCCGGGTGGGCTGCATCCAGCCCCAGGGCTCGTCGTAGGGGAGGTGGTCGTCGAGGTCGACGGAGCGGCGCAGGGCGGCGAAGGCGGTGTCGAAGTCGCCCTTGCGGTAGGCGAGTTCGCCGTCGAGCATGGCGGCGGCGATCTCCAGGATGTCGGCGCAGGTGTTGTTGAACAGCATGCGGGTGCCGGGGACCGCGGCGACGGCGTCCCGGAAGCGGGCGCGTTCCGTCTCGGCCTCGGGGATCCGGCCGGTGGCCGCGTACGCGACACCGCGGGCGTAGTGCAGCATCGCGGTGGTCACGCAGTACAGCACGGGGTCGGCGGGCAGCGGCAGGCGCAGGATGTCGTCCCAGCGGCCGAAGCGGACCAGGACGTGCACCCGCATCGCAGGGAAGCCCTCCAGCCAGTCGGCCATCGGCGGGCTCTCCACCCGCAGCAGCTCTTCGGGTACGGCGGCTTCGAGCCGCGCGGCGAGGGCGAGGGCGTCCTGGCGGCGGCCCAGGAACATCGCGCCGTAGATCCCGAAGTGGAGGTTGTGGCAGCGGTAGAGGGTGTAGAAGTTCATGGCGCCGGCTCGGGCGTGGTACTTCTCGTCGGCGGCGGAGGCCGCGGCGTTGTCGGAGACCACGCGCCGGTAGTCGCCGCAGAGGACCTCCAGGTGCGAGGGCATGTGCTGGAGGTGCCCGGCGTCGGGCACCAGGCCGCGCAGCAGGTCGGCGACGGGCAGGGCGGCCTCGGGCGTCGGGGACATCTCCATCAGGTGGATGTAGAGGTGCAGCAGGCCTGGGTGGTGGGTGGCCGCATCGGTGGCCAGAGCCCGCTCCAGTACGGTCCTGGCCTCGGGTGTCCGGGCGCCGGCCGCGGGCCGGCCGGTGCGGATGTCCCAGAGCTGCCAGGGGGTGAGGTTCATCAGGGCGTCGGCGTAGAGGGCCGCGATGTCGAGGTCGTCGGGCGCCTGTTCGTACACGGTCCGCATGCTGTCGGCGTAGCCCGTGTTCCACACCGAGCAGGCCGCCGCGTCCGGCGCGACGGCCTGCGGGTAGCGGGCGCGCAGCGCCTCGACGAGGGCGCGCTCGACGGGACTGGCGTGGGCGGCCTTGGCGTGGGCGCGTTCCACGGCGGCGTGGGTGCGCTCCGTGGTGCGCGCCAGGTCCTCCTGGTCGAAGAACTCCCAGGGTTTGTTGTAGTTGGGGCCGAGGGCGTAGGCCACGCCCCAGTCGGCCATGGCGCAGTCCGGGTCCGCCGCGCCGGCCGCCTCGAAACAGCGGACGGCCTCCTCGTGGTTGAAGGCGTAGGTCCAGTTGAGGCCCCGGTCGAACCAGGTCTGCGCCTCGGCGGACGAAGTGGTCACGGGCCGGGTGTGTCGGCCCAGGTCGTAGTAGTCCACAGTGGCGAACCTATCGACGCGGACTCCGTGGAAGTTCCCCGTTCATCCGAAGTCATGAGGATGGCGCGGCGGTTGACGGACCGCCGCGCCACGGGTGCCGGCGCTCGCTCAGGGGGCGACCGCGCGACCGGTCTGCGCGGAGATCCGCCCGGAGCACAGGCCCTTGGCCGCGAGGGTCTGTGCGATGCGCGGGATCGCGGCCAGGGTGTTGGCCGGCCACTCGTGCATGAGGATGATCTGGCCGCCGGTGAGCCGGGAGACGGCCTGCACGATCGCGTCGGTGCTCGCGCCGTTCCAGTCCTGCGAGTCGACGTCCCAGATGATCTCGGTGAGCCCGTACTTGGCCTCGACCGTGCGCACGGTCGCGTCGGTCTCGCCGTACGGCGGCCGGAACAGGGTGGGTGTCCCGCCGCCGGCACCGGCGACGGCCGTCTGGGTGCGGGAGATCTCCGAGTCGATCTGCGCCTGGGTCTGCTGGGTCAGGTGCGGGTGGGTGTAGCTGTGGTTGCCGACCCACATGCCCGCGCTCACCTCGGCCTGGACCTGGGCCGGGTAGGCGGCCGCGTACTGGCCCTCGTTGAACATGGTGGCCCGCAGCCCGTTGGCCCGGAGGGCGCCGAGCAGGCCCGGGGTGTGGGCGGTGGACGGCCCGTCGTCGAAGGTGAGACCGACGTAACCGGCGCAGGTGGCGGAGTGGGCCGGGGCGGCGCCGACGGCGAGGGTGCCCGCGGCGGCCAGCGCGAGCGCGGCGGCCGTTGCCAGCAGGGGGCGTGACGAGTGCTCCGCTGCGGCGCGCATCAGGCCACCGTGATGTTGGAGCTGCCGCTGCTCTGGTAGCCCTCGGTGGCGAGGATCTGGTAGTAGCTGAAGCTGCCGAGGGACATTCCGGCGTTGGCCCAGGCGTTGAAGTGGTTGCCGGTGGTGATCGTGCCGCCCGTCCGCTTCGACTGGCGGACGCTCCAGTACTGGTTGAAGGTCTTGGTGCCCTCGACGGACGGGGCGTTGTACCGCGTCGTCAGGTAGATGTCGTAGGTGCCGCCGTCGCTGGTGACGCTGCCCTTGTACGTCCCGGTGGGCCGGTAGGTGCCCCAGTTGTCGACGATGTAGTACTCGACGAGCGGGTTGGACGTCCAGCCGTAGAGCGACAGGTAGCCGTTCCCGGAGGGGCTGAAGCTGCCGGAGTAGGTGACGTTCCGGCGGGCGCCGGTGCTCCAGCCCTTGCCGCAGACGAAGTTGCCGGTGTTGCTCCAGCTGGTGCTGTAGTTCCCGCCGGAGCCGAGGGTCATGGAGACCGTGCCCTGCGCGTCGGTCCAGAACGAGTAGTAGTAGCCGTTGTTGGTGCCGGTCTGGTTCGTGGTGACGACCGTGGCGGCGCGGGCGGTGCCGGGCAGCGCGAGCCCGGCGGTGGCGCCCAGCAGCAGGGCGCCGGCGCTCCGTCGGCTCAGTGCGTGGTCGAGCGGGTTCATGCGGTGCCTCCTCGTGTGGCCTGTGCGGGTGTGGCTTGGTGGGGAGTGTTGGTCTGCGCATGTCACCTGTCAACAGTTTCGGTGATTATTTCGAAACCTTCGCCGCACCAGCCCACCCGTCGTAGCAGCTCACACCGGCCGATTATCTACACACGATCACATGAACCGGAATTCGGCCAATTGAAGATCAAACAATCAGCCTCAAAATCATCGAATGTTTCGACGTTCCGTCCGAATGCTGCCGCGGTGAGGGAACATGCCGCTGACTGGAGCAATCACCGGCGGGTCGGGTGAGGGCCCGGGAGGCTGGGCGTCTTGTCGAGATTCGTATGCCAGGAGTCCCGGGTGAGCCACGACGGTCGCATCCCAGCCCTGCCCGCGCCCCCCGCGTGGATGCGCTGGCTGCCGGTCCTGTACGTCGTCGGTGTGCTGCTGGTCGAGCCGGTCACCCCCGTGGAGTGGCCGGTGAGCTTCGCACTGATCGCCCTGCCCCTGGTGACCGCCTTCGCGCATCCGCCCGCCGTCGTCGCCGGCGCCACCGTCTTCGCCGTCGGCCTCGAACTCTTACTGGCCGGAACGCCGTGCTGCGCCGGGCGCAGCGTCGGCCTCGTCTGGGAGCGGCACTACGTGGCCGCCTACGCGTGCACCGCCCTGGTCGGCGCCCTGGGCACGATCCTGGCCGCGCACCGGATCCGCCGGGAACGCACCCTGGCCGACGTCCGGTTCGTGGCCGAGATCGCCCAGCGCGTCCTGCTGCGACCGGTCCCGCACCGGATCGGCGACCTGCTGCTGGAGAGCTTCTACCTGTCCGCCGCCGCGGAGGCCCGCATCGGCGGCGACCTCTTCGAGGCCGTGCCCACCTCGCACGGGGTACGGCTGCTCATCGGCGACGTGCGCGGCAAGGGACTGCTCGCCGTGGAGACCGCGGCCGCGATGCTGGGCGCGTTCCGCGAGGCCGCGCACGACGAACCCGACCTCCGGGCCCTGGTGGAGCGGGTGGACATCAGCATGACGCGCCGGGCCGACCAGTTGGGCGGGAGCGAGACCGGCGAGCGGTTCGTCACCGCCGTGTTCGCCGAGATCCCCGAGGACGAGCGGATCGTCCGCATCCTCAACTGCGGCCATCCGCCGCCGCTGCTCATCCGGCCCGGCGAGATCCGCGAGCTGGACCGCGGACAGCCGGGGCCGCCGCTGAACCTCGGCATGCTCGTCGGGGACCCCTACCGCGTCGACACCTACGCCTTCGGCCCCGGCGACCAGCTGCTGCTGTACACGGACGGCGTCACGGAGACCAGGGACCCGGCCGGCTCCTTCTACCCGCTGCTGCAGCGGCTGCGTTCCTGGGGCCCGGTGCCGCCCCCGGAACTGCTGGACCGGCTCCACCAGGACCTGCTGGAGTACAGCCACGACCAGTTGCAGGACGACACGGCCGCGCTCACCGCGTTCCTGCTGCCGTGACGCGCACGTTGTGAGCGTTCGCCGCCGACCAGGTGAGGCCCTGGCGGGCGGGTCCGCGGTCAGAACCAGTGCAGGCAGTGCGGAGCGCGCTCGGCGCGGAAGAGGGCGTCGGCGAGGTCGGCCGCGCCCGGCCGGTGGGCCCGGATGTGCCCGGCCCGCACCAGCGTGCTCGGAGCGGTGCCGCCCAGGTAGACCGAGCCCAGGTCGCTCACGTCCAGGGACAGGTCGGGCTGCCGGTCCGTCGGGACGCAGTCGGCCTTGCCGTTCCGGACGGTCAGCAGATAGCGCCCGTGCTCGCCGAGGAACGGGTCGTCGACGTCGAGGACGATTTCCCCGTCCGCGCACCAGCCGCGTGCGGTCAGTGCCCGCGGGATGTCCAGCAGCCGCACCCAGAGCCAGTCCATGTCGCCGCTGACCTGGCCGGCCCTGAAGTCCACGAGCTGCCAGCGCAGCGGGTGCCCGGGCGGTACTTGTTTGAAAACGACCTCGCTGACCAGGTCGTGTGCGAGCACGAACCGGGCCAGCGCGGTGAACACGCCGTCGTCGACGGCGATCGTCTCGTCGACCGTCAGGGTCCGGTTCTCGCCGATCGCATAGCTGGCGTACCCGTCCGGGACGCCGTCGGTGTCGCGGTGCACGGCCACGTACCGCTGCGCGGACGAGACCGGCGGCTGCCCCGCGCCCAGCGTCCACCAGCGGTGCGGCCGGGACACCGCACCGGGCTGCGCGCGGCGGTACCGGTCGTAGAGCTCCTCGAGAAGCTCGCCGCATTCGGCGCGCCGCAGCACCTCGACCGAGCCGGACTCCGGCGCGTCGGCCGCTCCGCGCGCCCGGTAGGGGGCGAGTGCGCCCTTGTGGCGAGGCACCGTCAGCCGCTGGGTATAGGTCGCCGGGCCGTAACCGAACCTGCGGTAGATCAGGGCCTCGGAGGCCAGCAGCACGGAGAGGAACTCCCCTCGGGCCCGCAGCTCGGTGAGCTGATGCCGCATCATCGCGGTGAGCACGCCCCGGCGCCGGTGCGAGGGCAGCACGCCGACGGCGGTCACCCCGCCCACCGGGACGAGGATCTCCCCGGGCAGGGTGAGCTCGAAGGAGTACGCACTGGCCGTGCCGACGGGCCGTCCGTCCGCCGTCACGGCGAACAGGCTGCGGTCCATTTCGAGCGCCGCCCACCAGACCCCGCCACCGCCCTCGGCCGGCGTTTCCCGGAAACTCCCGAACGCGGCATGGAGCGTGTCGACGAAGACGTCGAAGTCCTGGTCGGTCGTGGGACGGATCTCCATCGTGGCGGTTGCCTCCTTGGATACGGGCACCACGACTCGTGGTGCCACGACACCTTGCCGCACCGGCCCCTGGCCAGGTCAACCGAATTCACGCCTCCCCGCGGAGAGGACGGCTGACGCCCGGTCAGAGGAAGCTGACGCCCTGGGCCAGGGTGAGTTCGCCGGAGTAGTTGACGGTGTTGGTGGCGGAGCGCATGTAGGCCTTCCAGGCGTCGGAGCCGGACTCCCGGCCGCCGCCGGTGTCCTTCTCGCCGCCGAAGGCGCCGCCGATCTCGGCTCCGGAGGTGCCGATGTTGACGTTGGCGATGCCGCAGTCGGATCCGGCGGCGGACAGGAAGATCTCGGCCTCCCGCTGGTCGCGGGTGAAGATGCTGGACGACAGGCCCTGCGGGACGTCGTTGTGCAGTGCGATCGCCTCGTCGAGGGTGTCGTAGGTGAGGACGTAGAGGATCGGTGCGAAGGTCTCCTCCCGTACGACGTCGGTCTGTTCGTCGACGCGGACGAGCACGGGCTCGGTGTAGGCGGCCCCGGGTGCCGCCTCGGCCAGTCGGCGGTTGCCGCCGGCCAGGACCTTGCCGCCCTGGGCCTGCACGCGGGTGAGGGCGTGCCGCATGGTGTCCAGGGCGGTGGTGGAGATGAGCGGGCCGACCAGCGTGGTGTCGTCGAACGGGTTGCCGACGGGAAGCCTGCCGTAGACGGCGGTGAGGCGTTCGACGAGGGCGTCGGCGATGTCACGGTGCACGATGAGCCGGCGCAGCGTGGTGCAGCGCTGGCCCGCCGTGCCGGCCGCGGCGAAGACGATGCTCTGGACGGCGAGGTCCAGATCGGCGGAGGGGGCGACGATCGCCGCGTTGTTGCCGCCGAGTTCCAGCAGGCTGCGGCCGAAGCGGGCGGCGACGCGCGGCCCGACCTCGCGGCCCATGCGGGTGGATCCGGTGGCGCTGACGAGGGCCACGCGGGGGTCGTCGACGAGCCGCTCGCCGATGTCGCGGCCACCGAGGAGAAGGCGGTGGACGTCTCCGGGGGCGCCGGTGTCCGCGGCCGCCCGGGCGAGCAGGTGGTGGCAGGCCAGGGCGGTCAGCGGGGTGAGTTCCGAGGGCTTCCAGACCACGGTGTCGCCGCAGACCAGGGCGACGGCGGTGTTCCAGGACCACACGGCCACGGGGAAGTTGAAGGCGGAGACGACACCGACCACGCCGAGCGGGTGCCAGGTCTCGGCCAGCCGGTGGCCGGGGCGTTCGGAGGCGATCGTACGGCCGTAGAGCTGGCGCGACAGGCCGACCGCGAACTCGCAGATGTCGATCATCTCCTGGACCTCGCCGAGCGCCTCGGAGCGGATCTTGCCCGCCTCCACGGTGACCAGCTCGGCCAGGTCGTTCCGGTGTGCGCGCAGCAACTCGCCGAGGCGGCGCACGAGTTCGCCGCGGCTCGGGGCGGGTGTGGTGCGCCAGGTCAGGAAGGCGGCGCGGGCGGCGGCGACGGCTTCCTCGACGTCGGTGCCGGTGGCCGCCTTCAGTCCGAGGAGGTGTTCGCCGGTGACGGGGGTGCGGGCCGGGAAGTCCTCGCCCTCGGGGACCCGCGCGCCGATGTTCCGCAGGCAGGCCAGGGCGCGGGCGCGCAGCTCGTCCGTGGTGGGCAGCGCGGTGCTGGTCATCGTGGTCCTCCAGGGGTGCGGAGCCGGTGCGGGGGGTCGGTGAGGCCGAGGGTGCGGGCGACCTGGGCGAGGGAGCGGTTCTGCTGCTGCTCGTAGAGGGCGAAGGGGTCGAGGAGCTCGCGGCCGAGTGCGCCGGAGAGCCAGTCGGCGTCGTGGACGGTGCCCTGCCGGTCGTCGTCACGGGTGCCCTCGGCGCCGAGGTTGGACTGGAAGATGCCGGCGGCGGAGCGCGGCAGGAAGTCCTCGTAGACGACGGGTTCGGCGCGCAGCCAGCCCTGCCGGACCAGTTCGCCGATGCCGGCGGGCGGCCGGCCGCCGTCGCGGGGCCGGTCGTCGGCGAGCCGGTAGGTGAAGTAGGCGAGTCCCCGGGCGGCGAGTTCCTCCTCGCTGCCGGGCATGTGCCGCTCCCAGACGGTGCGTGCGATGTCGTCACGGGCGCGGGTGGGGTGCTCGGACGTCTGTGTGTCGATCCGGTCCAGCAGGTCGTCGTACAGGGCGCGGCCGGTGCGCGTCAGGGCGATGCCGCGGGCCTCGACCTCGCCGAAGCGCACCCGCAGGGCGTCGCTGACGACGGCGCCGTCCTCGGTGCGCATCGGGCGGGGTTCGGCCAGCGCGCGGAAGGAGGTCTGGCGCAGCAGGACGTCGGGGCCCGGCCAGGCCGGCGGGCCCTGGATGGTGTCGATCATCTCGATGCCGCGGTCCGTCATCCGGCGGTACAGCTCGTCGATGTCCAGGACGCGCGGGGTGAGGTGGTTGATGTGGGTGCTGCGGACGCCGCCGATGTCGGCGGCGACGGCGGAGACCCGTTCCAGGGTCCGGTACCAGGCCCGGTCCACCGGTTCCTTCGACAGTTCGAAGGCCCGCACGGCCAGTTCGAGGAAGCGCTCGGCGTCGTCCGCCGGCAGTTCGCGGTCGGCGGCGGCGCGGTCGGCCAGCGTGAGGAGTTCCGGGGGAAAGAGTTCGCGGGCGGCGAGGAAGGTCTCCAGGCGGGCACGCAGGTCGGCGTCGAAGAAGCGGGGGTCGGCCGGGGTGAGCAGGGAGGTGAACACCCGGAAGGGGTTGCGGGCCAGTTCCTCGCCGTCGACCGGCCGGAAGGCGGTGGAGACGACGGGGACGGCGCTGGCCGCGGCCTCCCGCAGGTCGTAGAAGCCGACCGGGTGCATGCCGAGAGCGCCGAAGACCCTGGCGACCTGCCCCAGTTCGCGCGGTGTGCCGACGCGGATGGCGCCGTGCCGCTCGGCGGTCACCCGGGCGAGGGAGCCGAGCCGTTCGGCGCCGGCTCCCCTCGCGCGCAGGACGTCCTCGTTGACCTCGCGCGACACGTCCACCAGCGTCGTGTACGCGGGCACCTCCCGCCCGTACATCTCCGACAGCCGCACCGCGAACGCGGCCCGCAGCTGCCACTGACTGACCGTTGGCCCAGTGGCGATCATGTCTTCGATGGTCGCCGACCGGGCCGCCGCCGTACAGACGGCGGGGCCGGGCACGCGGGGGTCGCGGGCGGAAGCCGCGTACGCGCCACGGAAAACCCAGTGGACCGATCTTGGTATGTGATCCCTACCATATTGACCGCAAGACAACCATGCGACCGGTCCGTCGGATGCGAGCCGGTCGAGGTCGCCGATGCCAGGGTCCGCTCCCCGGGCTGCGGTGATCTTCCTACTCAGGAGGACCTTCCGCATGTTCCGACGTATTGGCAAGGTCGTCGTCCGACATCCCGTCTGGACGATCGTGGCATGGCTGATCGCGGCGGTGGCGATCGTCGCCACCGCCCCGAGCCTGCCCTCGAACAGCGACGAGAGCAGTTTCCTGCCCAAGAGCTACGAGTCGATCAAGGCGGCGGATCTCCAGGAGAGGGCGTTCCCCAGCGCCTTCACCCCGTCCGCGATCGCCCTGTACCAACGCGCCGACGGCGGCAGGCTCACCGCCGACGACAAGAAGGACGTCGCCCGGATCACCACCGAACTGGGCGCCAAACACATCGACCAGGTGCAGAAGGTCGTCCCCGGCCAGCCGTCCGAGGACGGCAAGTACACCCTGACCCTGGTCCAGATGGACAGCAAGAACGCCGGCCAGCCCGTGCAGGCGGACGCGGCCAAGGTGCTGCGCGACGACGTCAAGCAACTGGCCAAGGGCACCGACCTGGAGGTCAGGCTGGGCGGTTCGGCCGCACAGGCCCTGGACCAGCAGGACTCGTCGAAGCGCGGTGAGGCGCTGATCGGCATCGGCACCTTCGTGATCATCCTGGTGACCCTGCTGATCATCTTCCGGGCGCCGATCCTCGCGTTCCTGCCGCTGATCACGATCGGCCTGGTGTCCGCGATCGCCAACGGACTGATCTCGTACGCCACCAAGCTGTTCGATCTGCAGGCCAACAGCTCCGTGTCGTCGATCCTGATCGTCGTGCTCTTCGGCGTGGGCACCGACTACTTCCTGTTCCTGATGTTCCGTTACCGCGAACGGCTGCGCGCGGGCGACGAGCCCAAGGAGGCGATGATCAACGCGGTCGGCCGGGTCGGCGAGGCCATCGCCTCGGCGGCCGGCGCGGTCATCATCGCCTTTCTCGCGCTGGTGCTGTCCACGCTGGGCTTCCTGAAGCAGATGGGCCCGGCGCTGGCCATCGCGGTCTCCGTCACCCTGATCGCGGGGCTGACGCTGATCCCGGCCGTGGTCTCGCTCATCGGCCCGAAGGTGTTCTGGCCCTCGAAGTCCTGGCAGCGGGAGCCGGCCAACGCCCGTTTCGCGGCCCTGGGCCGTGGGGTGCGGCGGCGCCCGGCGCTGGCCGCCGCGGCGTCCGGTCTCGTGCTGCTCGTGCTGTCGCTCGGCACGCTCGGCTACAAGGCCACGTTCGACCTGGCGTCGGGCTCGATGCCAAAGACCAAGGAGTCCATGGTCGTCCAGGACGAGATGCAGAAGGCGTACTCGGCGGGTGCCGCCGCGCCCACCGACGTCTACCTGTCCAGCACCGACGGCAAGCCGCTGGACCAGGCCGGCTTCGACGCGTACGCGCGGAAGCTGGGCTCCGTGGACGGTGTCGCGAGCGCCCGGATGAGCCAGGTCAACAAGGCCGGTACCACGGCGGACTTCACCGTCACGCTCAAGTACGAGGCGTCCACGGACAAGGCGATCGACGCCGTGGGCCGGGTGCGGGACGTCGCCCACGACAACGCCCCGCAGGGCACCGAGGCGCTCGTCGGCGGTATGTCCTCGATCTACAAGGACATCGACTCCGCGGTCAACCACGACTACCGGACGGTGTTCCCCGTGGCCGCCGTCCTGATCATGGTGATCCTGGGGCTGCTGCTGCGCAGCGTGGTCGCTCCCTGGTACCTGATCGCCTCGGTGGGTCTCGGCTTCGGCTCCACCCTCGGTGCCACGGTCTGGATCTTCCAGGACGCGCAGAACAAGCCCGGCCTGATGTTCATGCTGCCGGTGATCATGTACCTGTTCGTGGTCGCCATCGGCACCGACTACAACATCCTCATGATCGCCCGGCTTCGTGAGGAGGCCAGGGAAGGCCGGGATCCGCGCGAGGCGGCCGGTATGGCGCTGCGGCACGCGGGGCCGACCGTGGCCGCGGCGGGCTTCATCCTGGCGGCGACCTTCGCCACGATGATGCTGGCGGGCAACTCGCTGCTCACGGAGATGGGCTTCGCGGTCTCCTTCGGCATCGCGGTGGCCGCCTTCGTGATGGCGATGTTCTTCACCCCGAGCCTCACGGCGCTCATCGGCCACGCGGCCTGGTGGCCGGGCCACGCCGACCGGGCGGAACCGGGAGCGGGCACCGACGGCCCGTCCCCGGCCGCGGACGAGTACCAGGCCGCCGGGCGTCCCGGCTAGGCCGTTTCCCTCGGCTCCCACGCCCCACCTCGCCGACCGGACGACCCCGGCGGCGAGGTGGGGTCCGCCGAGGCGGACCTACTCCGGCCGGAGGAAGAAACGCGCCGTACGCCGTCGACGGTGAGGGATGCGAGCTTCACGTCGCCCCTTTCGCTCTGGTGCGATCGGGTCCGCCTCGGCCGACCCCGGAGGGCATTGACTCGGCTTCAGCGCTCCGCTCTGGTTCCAGCAGGAGGTGACCACCGTCCTCGCCGTGGAGCGCATCGGCACCTCCTCGATGACGTTCCGGTTCGAGGTGTGGGGCGAGGAGACCGACGGCCGACCGCGTGGGCTCTCGGCGTCCGGCGGCTACACCGTCGTCCATGTGCCGCGACGCGAGGGGCGGGGCAGCGCGCCCTGGCCCGCCGAGTGGATCGGCGCGCTCACCTCGGACGCCGAGCCGGGCGGGGACGGCGACCGGGAGGCATAGCGGTCGGCGGGCCGACCGGGAAGGCAGGCCCGCCGAGACGGTGGACGGCGGTTCTACGCGGCCAGGGCGTGGCCGGGGTGCAGAACGACCTTGGTGTAGCCCTCGATCCGCTGGTCGAACTTCTCGTACGCCCTCGGGGCGTCCTCCAGCGGCAGTTCGTGGGAGACCACGAAGCTGGGCTTGGCCCGCTCCGCGATGATCAGGTCACGGAGCTGGCGGTTGTACTGCTTGACATTGCACTGACCGGTCCCCATCCGCTGCCCCTTCTCGAACATCCTGCCGATGGAGACCAGCAGCTGGCCGTGCTTGGCGTGCTCGTCGGGACCACCGGGGTCGGACGGGACGTACAGACCGGGCACGCCCAGCATGCCGGTCGGCCGTACCGTCTCGACGAGGGTGTTCAGGACGACGGCGGGTTCCTCGTGGCTCGCGTCGTGCGCCTGGGCCTGGTAGCCGACGGCGTCGACGCCCTTGTCCGTGCCCTCGCCGCCGGTGTGTTCCTTGATCTGGGTCGCCGGGTCGCCCTGGGTGAAGTCGATCGGGATCGCCCCGATCTGCTCGGCCTTGGCGAGCCGCTCGGGCACCCGATCGACCGAGAACACCTTGGACGCACCGCGCAGCAGCGCGGAGTAGGCGGCCATCAGCCCGACCGGGCCGGCCCCGAAGACCGCGACGCTCTCGCCGGGCGACACCTGGGCCAGCTCACAGCCGTGGTAGCCGGTCGGGAAGATGTCGGCCAGCAGGACGAAGTCGGTCTCGAACTGCTCACCCGGCGGCAGTTTCAGACAGTTGAAGTCGGCGAACGGCACCCGCAGCAGCTCCGCCTGCCCGCCCTTGTAGGGGCCCATGGCCACATAGCCGTAGGCTCCGCCGGCGAAGCCCGGATTGACCGTGAGGCAGAAGCCGGTCTTGCCGGCCAGGCAGTTCTTGCAGAATCCGCAGGCGACGTTGAACGGCATGACGACACGGTCGCCCTGGGACAGCGAGGTCACGCCGGAGCCGATCTCCTCGACGATGCCGAGGTTCTCGTGTCCGAAGACGATCCCCGACTCGGCGGCCGTGCGGCCCTCGTACATGTGCAGGTCGGACCCGCAGATGGCGGTCGACGTGACCCGTACCAGCACGTCGTTCGGGTGCTGGATGCTCGGATCGTCGACGTCTCGCACGGCGACGCTGAAGGGCTTCTCGTAGACGACGGCTTTCACCTGGCTCACCTCCGCGTCGAACGCCGGGCGACGACGACGGACCGCGCAGACCGAGGCGGTGGCCAGGAGAAACACGTCGAGGCAGAGCCCCCGGTCCGTGCCGCGACCCTAGGCGCTCTTGTTTCACCATCGGATACTTCCAGAAAACGCCGGTCCAGCGGACGGTGCAACCCCCTCGGGCGGATTGCCGGGCGGGGTCCGGGCCGTCCGGGCCGCCCCCGGTGGCGCACCGAGGCCGGCGGCTGGGGCGTCGTCCGGGCGATCCGCTCGGCGGCCGGTCCGCCGCGCACCGCGAGTCGCTCCCCCTGCAATGCCCACACCGGGACGTACGCTCGCCAACAGGCCTGTATCTCAGGGGTGTTGGACCAAGGGGGAATCCGGTGGGAGTGGCGGAGACGCCGGCCGTGCGGCCTGTCGCGGAACTGCTCGTCGAGAACTCCGCGCGGCGGGGCGGGAAGATCGCGTTCGCCGATGACCTGCGGGCGCTGAGCTGGGCCGAGCTGGAGCGCAGGACCGGCCGGTTGGCGGCCGGGATGGGGGCGGGCCGGTCGGCCCGGGTGGCCTTCTGCCTGGACAACGGCGTGGAGCTGGTCGAGGGGCTGCTCGCCACGGTACGGGCCGGCGCGGTGGGAGTTCCGTTGAGCTCCCGCGCCACCGATGCCGAGCTCGCCGGGCTGCTGGCCGACTGCGATCCGGCCGTGCTCGTCACCGACCGGCGCCATCTCGCGCGGGTCGCCCGGCTGACCGCCGACCGGCCGGTGCGGCTGCTGGTCACCGGCGAGGGCCCGCTGCCGCCCGGGGCCGCGTCCTGGGAGGCGCTGGCCGTGGCACCGTCGTCCGCCCCGCCCGACGACCTGGGCCTGGACGAGCCGGCCTGGCTCCTCTATACCTCCGGGACCTCCGGCTCCAGCCGGGCGGCGGTCTCCAGCCAGCGGTCCGCGCTCTGGTCCCCGGCCGCCTGCTACCTGCCCCGGCTCGGGCTGTCGGACGCCGACCGCGTGCTGTGGCCACTGCCGCTGTCCCACACCTACGCCCACTCGCTCTGCGTCCTGGGCACCACCATGGCCGGAGCGAGCGCCCGGATCACCGCGACCGCCGATCCGGCCGCGCTGGCCCGGCTGGCCGCCGCGTACGCGCCGACCGTCCTCGCCGGGGTCCCGCTCACCTACCGGCAGTTGCTCGACACCGGGCTGCGCCGCGTGCCCTCGCTGCGGCTGTGCGTCACGGCCGGCGCGCCCAGCGCCCCCGAGCTGCGGGAGGAGGTCGAGGCCCGCCTCGGCGCCCCGCTGCTGGACGGCTACGGCTCCACCGAGACCTGCGGCAAGATCGCCATGGAGGGGCTCGACGGACCGCGCGGGCACGGCGACAGCGGGATGCCGTTGCCGGGGATGGAGGTACGGCTCGTCGAGGTCGGCACCGCGAGCGAGGACTCCGCGGACGGGGACGCCGCGGGCGGTGGTTCCGCGGATGCGGACGCCACGGGCGGGGACGCCGCGGACGGGGACTGCACCGGCCGGGACGCTACGGACGGCGGCTCCGCGGACGCGGGCGCTGCGGACATGGGCTCCACCGGCCGGGACGCTACGGACGTGGGCTCCGCGACCGTGGACTCCAGCAGCCGTACCTCCACGGACGGTGACTCCGCAGACGCGGACTCCACCGGCCGGAACGCCCCGGACCTGGGCTTCACGGGCGCGGACGCCGCGGGCCGGGACGGTGAGATCTGGGTACGCGGTCCCGGGGTCATGCTGGGCTATCACCGTCGGCCCGAGGAGACCGCCGACGCCCTGCGTGACGGCTGGTACCGCACGGGTGACCTGGGCCGGTTCGACGAGGACGGCCGGCTGACCGTCATCGGCCGCGTGAACGACCGTATCGTGCGCGGCGGCGAGAACGTCGACCCGGCCGAGGTCGAACGGGTGTTGCTGGGCCTGTCCGGGGTGCGGGACGCGGCCGTGGTCGGGCGGGCCCATCCGCTGCTCGGTGAGGTGCCGGTGGCCTTCGTGGTGCCGGAGCGGCCGGACCTCGATCCGGTGCCGCTGCTGCGCGCCTGCGCCGCCGTGCTCTCCGCGCCCAAGGTGCCCGAGGAGGTGCTGTTCACCCCGGCCGTGCCGCGCACCGCCGCGGGCAAACCACGCCGGGCCCTGCTGCGCCGGTCGCTCGCCGACCGCCCGGTCGAACCGGCCCTGGCCGCACTGGCCGGCCGGACCCCGGGCGAGCGACGGGCCGCTCTGACCGACCTGGTGTGCACGGAGACGGCGGCGATCCGCGGGACGGCCGCCGACCCCGGCACCGCGTTCGCCGATCTCGGTCTGACCTCGATGGACGCCATGACCCTGTGGCACCGGCTGGGAACCCGCACCGGACTGCGGCTCCCGGCGACGCTGGTCTGGGACCACCCGACCCCCGCCGAGGTCGCGGCCCACCTGGACCACCGACTGCACGGCAGCACGGCCGACTCCGCACCGGCCACCACCGCAACCGCCGCAACCGCCGCAACCGCCGCAACCGCCGCAACCGCAGTCCGGTGTGCCCCGGAGAGCGACGATCCGGTGGCGATCGTGGCCGTCGGCTGCCGTTTCCCCGGCGGGGTGAGCTCGCCCGAGGACCTCTGGCGCCTGGTGGCCGACAGGGTCGACGCGACCGCCGAGTTCCCCACCGACCGGGGCTGGGACCTGGCGTCCCTGCACCACCCCGACCCCGACAGGCTCGGGACGACGTACACCCGCCGCGGTGGCTTCCTCGACGGCGTGGCGGACTTCGACCCGCTGTTCTTCGGCATGTCCCCCCGCGAGGCACTGGCCACGGATCCCCAGCAGCGGCTGCTCCTGGAGGTCGCCTGGGAGACCTTCGAACGGGCCGGCATTCCGGCGCCGGAGCTGCGGGGCACCGCCACCGGCGTGTTCGTGGGCCTGATGCACGCCGGCGGGTACGCCCGCGGACTCTCGCCGCACGAGCTGGAGTCCCACCTCGGTGTCGGCTCGTCCGCCAGTGTGGCGTCCGGCCGGATCGCCTACGTCCTGGGGCTGCGCGGTCCGGCCATGACCCTGGACACCGCGTGCTCGTCGTCGCTGGTCGCGCTGGACCTGGCCGCCCGGTCGCTGCGCGCCGGGGAGTGTTCGCTCGCGCTGGCCGGCGGGGTGACGGTGCTGTCGAACCCGCATCCGTTCGTCGTGTTCAGCCGGTTGCGCGGGCTGTCGCCGGACGGCCGCTGCCGGTCGTTCGCCGCGGGCGCGGACGGCACCGCCTGGGCCGAGGGCGTCGGTCTGGTGCTGCTGGAACGGCTGTCCGACGCCCGCCGCCACGGCCATCCGGTACTGGCCGTGCTGCGCGGCTCCGCCGTCAACTCGGACGGTGCGTCGAACGGTCTGACCGCCCCGAACGGCGAGGCGCAGCGGGACCTGATCCGGCTGGCGCTGGCCGACGCGGGGCTCGGGCCCTCCGACGTGGACGCGGTCGAGGGGCACGGCACCGGAACCGCGCTCGGCGACCCGATCGAGGCGGGCGCGCTGCTCGCGACATACGGACGGCACCGCGACCCGTCCGACCCGCTGTGGCTGGGCTCGGTGAAGTCCAACCTCGGACACACCCAGGCCGCGGCGGGGGTCGCGGGCCTGATCAAGCTGATCG
Source organism: Streptomyces sp. NPDC090088 (assembly GCF_044747345.1). Classification (NCBI taxonomy): domain Bacteria; kingdom Bacillati; phylum Actinomycetota; class Actinomycetes; order Kitasatosporales; family Streptomycetaceae; genus Streptomyces; species Streptomyces sp. NPDC090088. Next base: position 786,315 of record NZ_JBIVDZ010000004.1, read on the forward strand.
AGGCGATGCGCCACGAGGAGCTGCCCGCCTCCCTCTACGCGGAGCGGCCGTCGCCGCACGTCGACTGGGCGGACGGCGCGGTACGGCTGCTCGACCGGGCCCGCCCGTGGCCGCGCCGGGACCGCCCGCGCCGCGCGGCGGTCTCGTCGTTCGGTATCGGCGGCACCAACGCCCACGTGATCATCGAGGAGCCGACGGACCAGACACCGGAGCACACCTCGGAGCCGGCCGCGCCGCTGCCGGTCACCCCCTGGCTGGTGGGCGGCAGTGGCGAGGCCGGGCTGCGCGCACAGGCCGCGGGGCTGGCGGCGGCGCTGACCGACACCGCGGACGGGACGGGCGCCCTGGACGCCGCGTACTCGCTCGCCACGACCCGGGCGCCGCTGTCGCACCGGGCGGCCGTCGTAGCCGCGGATGCCGAGGGGCTGCTCGCGGGGTTGCGGGACCTGGCGGCCGGTGTGGACGGTCCGGCGCTGCTGCGGGGTATCGCGCGCCCGCGGCCGAAGGTGGCGTTCCTCTTCCCGGGCCAGGGAGCCCAGCGCCCCGGGATGGGCCGGGAGCTGCGGGCGGCCTTCCCGGTGTTCGACGCGGCCTTCACCGGTCTGTGCGAGGAGTTCACGCCGTGGCTCGACCGCCCGCTCCTGGAGGTCCTCGACGACCCCGAACTGCTGCACCGCACCGACTACGCGCAACCCGCGCTCTTCGCCCACGCGGTGGCCCTGCACACGCTGCTCGCCGACCTCGGGGTCCGTCCGCAGTACCTGCTCGGCCACTCGATCGGCGAACTGGCCGCCGCCCATGTGGCCGGGGTGTTCTCCCGCGCCGACGCCGTACGGCTGGTCGCGGCGCGCAGCCGGTTGATGGCGGCCCTGCCCGCTGGGGGCGCGATGCTCGCGCTCCGCGCCCCGCTGGCCGACGTGACGCGGCTGCTCGACGGGGTTCCCGGCCGGACGGTCGCGGTCGCCGCGGTCAACGGACCGGAGTCGGTCGTACTCTCCGGGCCCGAGGAGGCGGTGACGGAGCTGGCGAACGCCGTCGGACGGCCGTACCGGCGGCTGCCGGTGAGCCATGCCTTCCACTCGCCGCTGCTGGATCCGATGCTGGCCGAGTTCCGCGCGGTCGCCGAGTCGGTGACCTACCGTCGGCCGTCCGTTCCGGTCGTGTCCACGCTGACCGGCGGGATCGCGTCGGACGCGCTCGCCACCGCCGGTCACTGGGTGCGGCAGGCGCGGGAGACGGTCCGGTTCGCCGATGCGGTGGGCGCGCTGGCCGAAGAGGGCGTCACGGCCTTCGTCGAGGCCGGTCCCGCACCCTCGTCGGGGGTGACCGCCGAGGAGTGCGTGGGACAGGACGCGGATGCGGTGTTCCCGTCGTGCGGGGACGCGGGTACGACGGTGGAGGCGCTGGCCGCCCTCCATGTGCACGGGGTCCCGGTCGACTGGCGGTCGGTGTACGCGCACACCGGTGCCCGCCGGGCTCCGCTGCCGACCTACCCGTTCCAGCGGCAGCGGTACTGGCTCGACGCCGGCCGGCCGACGGAACGCTCCGGCCACCCTCTGCTGGGCGAGCCGGTGCCCGACGCGGACGGGCCCGGGATCCGGCACACCGCCGTCCTCTCCCTCGACCGCCAGCCGTGGCTGGCCGACCACCTGATCGGGGACCGGGTGGTGGTGCCCGCGACCGTCTTCGCCGAACTGGCCGAACGAGCCGGGCGGGCCGACCACTCCCCCGGCCCGGTACGGCTGGCCGAACTGGCCCTCCACGAACCGCTCGTGCTGCGTCCGGGGGCCGGGGCGCGCGTACAGGTGGTGACCGGGAAGCCGGACGAGACGGGCGGTCGGCCGGTCACCGTCTGGGCCCGGCGGGCCGACACGCCAGGCCGGTGGACCCGGCACGCCACGGCGACGACCACACCGGCCGACGCACCGCCGGCACTGACCACACCCGCCGACGCACCGCCGGCAACGACCGCACCCGCCGACGCACCGGTCGGCGACACGTCCGGGACCTGGCCGCCGCCGGACGCACGGCCGGTCGCCGTCGACTACCCGCGCCTCGCCGCCCACGGCCACCGCTACGGGCCCGCCTTCCGCGCGGTGACCGCGCTGTGGCGGCGGGGCGACGAGGTCTTCGCCGAACTGGCGCTGGCGCCGGGGGAAGCGGCGACCGCGGGGTCGTACACCCTGCACCCCGCCCTGTTCGACGCGGCGCTGCACGCCGCGCTGCTGGCCGAGGAGCCCGGTGCGCCCAAGGCGCCGCTCACCTGTTCCGGTGTGACGGTGTACGCGACCGGTGCCTCCACCGCGCGGGCGGTCGTACGGCGGCTCGGTCCGGACGAGTTCCGGGTCGCCCTCTCCGACGGTGCCGGGCGGCCCCTGGCCGTGGTGGAGTCGGTGGTCACCCGGGCGATCTCGACGCGGCCGTCCGCGGAGACGTACCGCCTGGTCTGGCGGCCCGTGGGGCCGGACGCGGCCGTGAGCACCGAGCACGAACTGCTCGACGTGGCGCGGCTGGCCGCCGGGCTGCCGTCGGACGCCACCGTGCCCGAGCGGGTGCGCGGGCTGCTCTCCGCGGTGCTGGAGCGGGTGCGCGACTGGACCGCCGACGCGCGGCCGGGCCGGCTGCTGGTGCTCACCGGCAACGCGAGCGGTGACGATCCCGACCTCGCGGAGGCCGCCGTCGCCGGACTGGTCCGCAGTGCGTCCTCCGAACATCCCGGGCGGATCGTGCTGGTCGACCGGCGGGACGCGCCGGTCGCACCGGCGGTCCTGGCGGCGGCGCTGCGGTCCGGCGAGCCGGAACTGGCCCTGCGCGACGGGGCCGTCCTGGCACCCCGGCTGGCTCTCGCCGATCCACCGGTCGGCGGGACGGCCGAACCGGCCCTGGACGGGACCGTGCTCGTCACCGGAGGCGGCGGCGCGCTCGGGGCGAGTCTGGCCCGCTATCTGGCCGTCGAACGCGGAGTGCGGCGGCTGGTGCTGGCCGGCCGCAGCGGCAAGGTCCCGGAGTGGGCGGGCGAACTGCCCGCCGACGTACGGGTGGTGGCGTGCGATGTGAGCGACCGGTCCGCAGTGGACGCCCTGGTGGCGTCCTGCGGGCCGGGGCTCGTCGGGGTCTTCCACCTGGCCGGGGTGGTGGACGACGGCGTGGTCGACGCCATGACGCCCGATCGGCTCGCGGCCGTGCTGGCGCCGAAGGCGGACGGCGCCTGGCATCTGCACGAGGCGACGAAGGGGACCGGCCTGTCCGCGTTCGTGCTCTACTCCTCGGCGGCGGGGGTGCTCGGCAGGCCCGGGCAGTCGAACTACGCGGCCGCCAACGGGTTCCTGGACGCCCTCGCCCGGCACCGGGTGGCCCACGGGCTGCCCGCGCAGGCGCTGGCGTGGGGGCCGTGGGCGACGGCGGACGCGGCGGGGATGGCGGGCCGGGTCGCGCCCGGGAGCCTGCGCGAGGGCGGTGTGCTGCCCGTCGACGAACGGGAGGGCATCGGCCTTCTGGACACCGCGCTGCGCACGCCGGACCCGGTGCTGGTCCCGGTGCCGCTGGATCTGCGGGCCGCGGCCGGTGCGGGCGCGCCGCCCGTCCTCGCCGACCTGCTGCCCCCGAGCCCGGCCGCCGTCGAAGCGGCGCCGCCGGCCGCTGCCGCCGGGCAGCGACCCGGCGCCTGGCGCGACCGGCTCGCTGCCGTTGCACCGTCCGAACGCCTTTCCCTCCTGGCCGAGTTGATCCGTGCCGAGATCGCGGTGGTCCTGGGCTATCCGGACCCGGCCACGCTGCCCGCCGAGCGTTCCTTCACGGAGCTCGGTTTCGACTCCCTGTCCGCCGTGCAGATCCGCAACCGGCTCGGCGCGTTCACACGGGTACGGCTGTCCCCGACCGTCGTCCTGGAGTACCCCACGCTGCCCGAACTGACGGCACACGTCCACGCGGCGCTGCTGGACGCGGGCGCGGGGACAGGGGCGGAGACGGAGACCGAGACGGATGCCGCACCTGCGGAAGGCGCCCGCGAGATCCCGGCCGAGCCGGCGCCACCGGCCGGCGCGGCACCCCGGCTCCCCTCCGCCCCCTACCGGTTCAGTCCCCTCTACCACCGGGTGCTGCGGGAGCAGGGACCGGCGGAGGCGATGGCGCTGCGGTTCCTGGCGTCGTACGCGCTCCCCGTCTTCTCCGACGGCGAGCGCGCCCGCCACACCGTCCCGCCGCTCCAACTCGCCCACGGCGACGGCACTCCGCTGGTGTACCTCCCGGACTACCTGACCCCGCACCTGCGGCTGCCCACCGCGCTGGCCCGGCGGTTCGACGGCGAACGCGATCTCCATCTGCTGGAGCATCCCGGGTTCGGCACCCGCCGGGCCGTTCCCGACAGCGTGGCCACGCTGGTGCGGGCGCATGTCGACACCGTGCGCTCACTGCCCGTGGAGAGGCCGCCCGTGCTCGTCGGTTACTGCGCGGGCGGGGCGATCGCCCATGCCGTGGCCCGGCAGTTGGCGCGGGAAGGGCAGCCGCCGGCCGGGGTGATCCTGATCGACTCCCACGCGGGGGTGCTGCGCCGGGGCGACGCGCGCGGACAGGCCCTGATGGCCGCGGGCGCCGCGCTCGCCGACGACGTGGTCGACGGCCTCGACGACTCCCTGCTGCTCGCCGGAGGCGGGTACGCGCGCGTGATGGAGGGCTGGCGGCCCGAACCGTCCCCGGTTCCCGCCCTGTTGCTGCGCGGCCGGCCCACCGCCGACATGCTGCGGATCGCTCCCGACGGGGACTGGCGGCCGCACTGGCCACTGCCGCACGACGGCGCCGACCTCCCCGGCGACCACTACTCGCTGCTCCAGCAGGACGCCGAAGGCACGGCCGCGGCGATCCGCGCCCGGCTGAACGGCTGAACGGCTGAACGGCTCACCGACCCACCCGGTCACCGACTGATCGACTGACCGACCGACCGCGCTGTCCCACCAGAAGGAGAGAACCCGGATGACCTCGGACTCGGACTACGACCTGATCGTCGTCGGCGGCGGGCCGGCCGGCTCGACCGCCGCGACGGCCGTGGCCCTGCGCGGGCACCGGGTGCTCCTGCTGGAGCGGGAGACCTTCCCCCGGTACCAGATCGGCGAGTCGCTGCTGCCCGCCACGGTGCACGGCGTGTGCCGTCTGCTGGGGGTCGCCGACGAGGTCGCCCGGGCCGGATTCACCCTGAAGCGCGGCGGCACCCTGCGCTGGGGCCGTGACCCGGAGCCCTGGCAGTTCTCCTTCGCCATGACACCCCGGCTGCCGGAGCCGACCGCGACCGCCTTCCAGGTGGAGCGGTCCCGGTTCGACGAGATCCTTCTGCGCAACGCCGAACGCGTCGGCGTCGAGGTCCGGGAGGGCAGCCCGGTACGCCGGGTCCTCGCCGAGGGCGAGCGGGTGCGCGGTGTCGAGTACACCGGCCGGGACGGGAATCCGCGCACGGCACACGCCCGGTTCGTCCTCGACGCGTCCGGCAACACCAGCCGGATCCACGGCCGGGTGGGCGGGGCGCGCGTCTACTCCGACTTCTTCCGCAATCTCGCCGTGTTCGGCTACTACGCGGGCGGCCGCCGCCTCCCCGCGCCGAACAGCGGCAACATCTTCTGCGCCGCGTTCGACGCCGGCTGGCTCTGGTACATCCCGCTGCGCGACGACCTGACCAGTGTCGGTGCGGTGATCGCGCCGGAGCACTACCCGGCGGTCCAGAACGACCCGCGGGCCGCCTGGCAGGACATGATCAAGGCCTGCCCGGAGGTCGACCGGCTGCTCACGGACGTACCGGTCGCGACCGAGCCGCCGTACGACCGGGTCCGGGTGCGCAAGGACTACTCGTACTGGAAGACGACCCTGTGGACACCGGGCCTGGCGCTGGTCGGCGACGCCGCGTGCTTCGTGGACCCGGTGCTCTCCTCGGGGGTCCATCTGGCCACGTACGGCGCCCTGTTGGCGGCCCGGGCGGTGAACTCGGCCCTGGACGGCAGTGTCGCGGAGGAGCGCGGCTTCGCCGAGTTCGAGGCGCGCTACCGCCGGGAGTACGGGGTGTTCTACGACTTCCTCATCGCCTTCTACGACATGGAGCGCAACGAGGACTCGTACTTCTGGTCGGCGAAGAAGATCACCCGGGTGGAGGTCGACGAGGCCGCCGCCTTCGCCGAGCTCGCCGGGGGCGCGGCCTCGGGTGACACCGGGTTGCCGGCCACGGGCGGGCTCGGCGCCCGGTGGAGCACCGCGACGGCCGAACTGGAGGACGCGGTGGGCCGGTTGGCGGTCACCGACGACCGTACGAACCCGCTCCTGACCACCCGGGTGGTCACCGACACCTTCCGCACCGGCAACGACCTCCAGGAACAGGCCCTGTACGGCGCCCCGCCGGACGCGCCGTCCGGGGCGTCCGGGCGGCTGGCGGTCGCCGCGGACGGCCTGTCCTGGCTCCCGGCCTGACCGCTCGCCGCGGCTCCTCAGCCGGAGAAGGCCCGCGCCCGCGAACGGTCCATCGGCAGGCCCGGCCCCGCGTCCTCGCGACCGCGCAGCCGGTGGTCGAAGAACGCGGCGAGGCAGGCCCGTTCGGCGGTGATCGCGTCCGCGGGGGCGATGGTGCCGATGTTCTCGACGACCGTCTTCCTCGGCAGCCGGAGCCGGTGGGCGATCTGCGGGAGCATCGCCTCCACGTCGGTGTAGGTCGCGTGTTCCGCGCCACGCAGGCTCAGGCCCTCGCGCGGGCCGCTGCTGTGCCGCCACAGGGAGTTCCAGGAGGGCACCGTGGAGAGGTCGTTGCCGTCCTTGCCGACCAGCAGGAAGGGCCGGTCGAGGCCCTCGGCGGCGACGGTGGAGAGGTTGCCCCGGTCGCCGTCCTCCTGGACGTAGGCGAGCACGCCGTCGAAGTTGGCCCCGGCCGCGATGCGCGGGTCGTCGTGCATGGCCTGGAGGGCGGTGAAGCCGCCGGCCGAGTGGCCGAACATGCCGAGCCGCTCCCAGTCCGGCAGGCCGCGCAGCTCCCGGGGCAGGGCGGCGGGAAGGGCGTCGAGGAGGAAGCGGGTGTCGGCCACCCGGACGGCCACGGTCTTCCTCAGGAGCGCGGTGATGCGGTCCTGGTCCGGGGAGGCCTTGTCGAACTCGGCGGGCAGGACGGTGCGTTCGACGCGGCCGCCGGGGAACTGGACGGCCGCGGCGTCGTAGGTGTGGTCGAGGGCCACCACGACGTAGCCGCGGGAGGCGAGGTCGTCGCAGAGGGTGGTGCCGAGGGAGCGCGGGTCGCCGGCCCCGGGTGAGTAGCAGACGACCGGGCAGGGGCCGTGGTCCCGGTCGGCGGGGGCGCCTTCGTGGGCGTGGGTGCGGGTCGCCGACCAGTCGACCCGGTCGGCGGGCACATGGGTGAGGTTGTTGACGGCGGCGAAGCCGGCGGCCTCCCCGGGGAGCATCTGCGGTGCCCTCGGATGGCCGCCGACGGCTCGCGCCGGGTAGCGGACGCTGATCATCAGTTCCCGGTACGGCCGTGCCGGGACCCAGGGATCGGCCCGCGCGGTGTCGACCAGGCGCAGGGAGACCGTGCCCACGGGGTGCGGTCCGCCGGGCGCGGGCAGGGTCAGCCGGACCCGTCCGGACGTGCGCGGGGTGGCCGACGCGGTGCGGGCGGAGGCGGCGGACAGGGTGACGGCGGCGACGGCCGACAGCACGGCGGAGCGGCGGGTGAGCAAGGCGGTTCTCCTTGTCTGCGCGTGGTCGCGACACCACTCAGCCTTGTGGATCGGGCCGGCCGTCACCATCCGGCATTCCGGTGGTCGCACCGGGGGGCTGGCCCTACGGGGCGTCACCCGGCGTCGGTGATGGACTCCAGGCGTACGTCACCGGGTGAGAGGTGCTTCGCGACCTGGCCGAGCCCGTACAGCTCGTCGCGTACGGCGTCCTCCCATCCGTCCACCGCGGTTGCCGTTGATTCGTCCAAGCCCCGCCGATCTTTGTCCATGGACGGAGCGGCGGACGGCGGTGAGGGTCGGTCCATGACTGGATTCGGGGTCGACGACCGACGGGGGCGGGCGGCTGAGCGGGCGGAGGGCCGGACGGCGGCTCCGCGCGTGCCGGGTGGTCTGGTGGCGCTGGCGCTGGGCGGATTCGGCATCGGGCTGACGGAGTTCCTGATCGCCGGGCTGCTGCCGCAGGTGGCGTCGAGCTTCTCGGTGTCCGAGGCGACGGCGGGCCGGCTGATCTCCGGGTACGCGCTGAGTGTCGCCGTCGGCGCGATCGCGCTCACCGCGGCGACGGCGCGGCTGCCGCGCAAGTGGGTGCTGGCCGGTCTGGTGGTGCTGTTCGTCGTCGGCAACCTGCTCTCCGCGATCGCGCCCACCTACGCGGTGATGCTGCTCGGGCGGATCGTCGCCGCCCTGTGCCACGGCTCGTTCTTCGGGATCGGCTCGCTCGTCGCCCGCGACCTGGTCGCGCCCGGGCGCAAGTCCCGTGCGGTGGCGGTCATGTTCGCCGGGCTGACGCTCGCGAACGTGCTGGGCGTGCCGTTCGGTGCCTTCGTGGGCGAGCGCTGGGGATGGCGGGCGGCGTTCTGGGCCGTCACCGCGATCGGGGTGCTGGCGCTGGCCGGCATCCTCGCCCTCGTCCCCGGCCGGGCGGGGACCGGGACAGGGGACGGGGCGCCCACCGGCCTGCGGGACCAGTTCCGCGCGTTCCGGTCCGCGCAGGTCTGGCTGACCCTCACGGCCACCGCGCTCGGCTACGGCGGGATGTTCGGCGCGTTCAGCTACCTCGCGTACACCTTCACCGAGGTCGGCGGGTTCGCCTCGACGGACGTCGCCTGGCTGCTGATGGTGTACGGCACCGGTCTGGTCGTCGGGAACCTCGCCGGCGGGCGGGCCGCCGACCACGACCGGGACCGCACCCTGGTCCTCGCCCTGCTCGGACTGACCGTCACCCTGGCCGTGTTCGGTCTGCTCGCCGCCGACGCCGTGGCGTCGGTGATCCTGGTGTTCCTGATGGGGGTGACGGGTTTCGCCGCCGTGCCCGGCATGATCACCCGGGTGACCGACGCCGCCCACGGGGCGGCGCTGGCCGCGAGCGCCAACGTGTCCGCGTCCAACATCGGCAACGCCCTCGGCGCCTGGCTCGGCGGCCTGGCCATCGGCGCGGGACTCGGCTACACGGCCCCGCTGTACACCGGCGCCGCGATCGCACTGGCCTCCGTGCTGGTCATGCTCGTCGCCGCACGATCCGTCAGGCGCCCAGGCGGTTGATGTCCCTGCCGTACAGGATTCCGCTCTCGGTCGCCCCCCCGGCGGGTCAGCGCGGGCGAGGTGCTCGGTGGCCGTCGTGCGGGCCGGGAGGCCGGGGACGACGGGCGGGGCACGGCGTCACATCGGCAGATGGCGTGTGAACCAGTCGGCGGCGAGGTGGGCCACGCGCTCCAGGGCGCCGGGTTCCTCGAACAGATGGGTCGCGCCGGGGACCACTGCGAGCCGGGCCTCGCCCGGGAGCTGCCGCATCGCCGCCCGGTTGAGCCGCAGCACCTCCTGGTCCGCGCCGCCGACGATGAGCAGCGTCGGCGGCCGCACCGACGGCAGCGCGCCCTCGGCCAGATCCGGCCGTCCGCCCCGGCTGACGACCGCGCGGACCGTGTCCGGGCACGCCGCGGCCGTGACGAGAGCCGCCGCGGCGCCCGTGCTCGCGCCGAACAGCCCGTGCCCGAGGCCCGCGGCGGGTCCGTAGCCCTCCAGCCAGTCGGCGAAGCCGGTCAGCCGCGCGGCGAGCAGGCCGATGTCGAAGCGGAGCCGCCCGGTCACCGCGTCGGCGGCCTCCTCCTCCCCGGTGAGCAGATCGGCGAGCACGGTGCCGATCCCGGCCGCGCGCAGCTCGGCGGCGACGAAGCGGTTGCGGGGGCTGTGCCGGCTGCTGCCGCTGCCGTGCGCGAAGAGCACCACGCCCCTCGCCGCCCCGGGCACGGCCACGTCGGCTTCGAGCAGCACACCCGTGGCGGGTATCCGCACACTCTCCATGACCGCGTTCACGGCATCCTCCTCACCGTGGAACCCATCAAGCACCGGTCAGGACCAGTCTCCCTCCTGCGGACCACGCCCCCCATGTTTCTCCGGGGTTTCCGGCGGCTGTGAGTGCGGGAGCGATGGTCACGACTTGGGCCGAGCGCTTGTGTGCTTGTGCTTTCGGAGTGGACCATGGCCGGATCCCGCCCGTACCCCGAGTCAGCTGGAGGTCCCGGTGACCGCTGGCCCCATCGCTCCCGATCCGGTCGACACGACTGCCGCGGCCGAGACCGAGCGGCGGAAGCTGCGCAAGCACTTCGGCCGCTTCGACATCCTGTTCTTCCTGCTGTGCACCATCGTCGGCGTGGACACCATCGGCACCGTGGCCTCGTCCGGTGCCGAGGCGTTCACCTGGCTGATCGTGCTGGCCGTCGTGTTCTTCGTGCCGTCCGCGCTGCTGATCGCCGAGCTCGGGGCCGCGTTCCCCGACGAGGGCGGGCCCTACATCTGGACCAGCCGGGCCTTCGGGCGGCTGGCGGGCGCCGTCAACAACTTCCTGTACTGGATCACCAACCCGGTGTGGCTGGGCGGCACCCTCGCCGTCTCCGCGGTCACCGCCTACACGACCTTCTTCAACGACGGGAAGGATCTGAGCGCCCCCGCCTTCTACGTCTTCACCCTCGTCTTCGTCTGGGTGGGCGTGCTCGCGGCGATCCTCTCCTTCGACGTCGGCAAGTGGATCCCGACCGTCGGCGCCTGGAGCCGCTTCCTGCTGCTCGGCCTGTTCACGGTCACGGTCGTGGTCTACGGCGTCCAGCACGGCCTGCACGGCTTCGGGATCGGCGACTTCTCGCCGACGTACGCCGGATTCGTGAGTCTGGTGCCCGTCCTGATGTTCAACTACGTCGGTTTCGAGCTGCCCAACACGGCCGGCGACGAGATGACCGACCCGCAGAAGGACGTGCCGTACGGCATCTTCCGCAGTGCCGTGCTCTCGGTCCTGCTGTACGCGCTGCCGATCCTCGGCATCCTGCTCGTCCTGCCGGTGAAGGCGATCACCGGCCTCGGCGGCTTCGTCGACGCGATCCGGCAGGTCTTCACGGTGTACGGCGGCCATGTCGCCGCCGACGGCACGGCCACCCTCAGCGGGTTCGGCTCGGTGCTCGGGGACCTGGCCGCGATCATGTTCATCCTCACGGTGCTGTCCTCCGGCGTCACCTGGATCATGGGCTCCGACCGCGCCCTGGCCGTCTCCGGCTACGACGGTGCCGCGCCCCGCTTCCTGGGCGTGATCTCCAGCCGGTTCGGCACCCCGGTGCGGGTGAACATCCTGAGCGGCCTGGTCTCCACCGGCGTGCTGATCCTCGCCCACGAGCTGACCAACGGCAGTGCGGCCAAGCTCTTCGGCGCGGTCCTCGGGCTCGCCATCTCCACCACCCTCATCAGCTACCTGGGCATCTTCCCGGCGCTGCCGTTCCTGCGCCGGAAGTTCCCGCACACGCCCCGCCCCTACCGGGCCCCGTTCGCGTGGGCCATCAGCACGGTGCTCACGCTGCTGATCGTCTTCGCCAGCGTGCAGCTGATCGCCCCGGGGGCCGGCGACCACTGGTTCGGCGCCGACTACCGTCCCGACGGCTGGCACCACGACGAGCGGGTGAAGTACCTGCTGACGGAGCTGGTCCCGCTCGTCGGGTTCATGCTGCTCGGCGTGGTCTTCTGGGCGCTGGGGAGGCCGACCCGGGCGTCGATCTCCCTCCGGAAGTAGCCCGCGCCGGGGCCGCCGTCGGTCCGGTCCGGTCCGTCAGACCGGACCGGACCAGCTCGCTTACCTCACGCAGGACGGAGCGGACGGTCCGCGTTCTGACAGGTCTACGGCGTTCCGGTCGCGAGGCCGTGTGCCCGGGCCGGGCGCTCGGGACCGCCGCGCCCGGGCGGGTGTCCTGATCCGCCCCCTTGCCGGAGCCGGACCCGGTGGCCGAAGATCATTGCGCGTACGCTCGTGCACATGGTTCAGCATCGAACGATCGACGTGAACGGAATCCGGCTGCACATCGCCGAGGAGGGCTCCGGCCCGCTGGTCGTGCTGCTGCACGGCTTCCCCGAATCCTGGCACTCCTGGCAGCACCAGTTCGGCCCGCTGGCCGCGGCCGGCTACCACGTGGTCGCACCCGACCAGCGCGGGTACGGCGGCAGCGACCACCCGGAGGATGTCGACGCGTACAGCATCTTCCACCTCGTCGGTGATGTCGTCGGGCTGATCCGGGAGTTGGGCGAGGAGCAGGCGTTCGTCGTCGGGCACGACTGGGGTGCTCCGGTCGCCTGGCACACCGCGCTGTTCCGGCCCGACCTGGTGCGCGGGGTGGCCGGGCTGAGCGTGCCGCCGCCGTTCCGGGGGGCGGAGCCGCCGCTGCAGGCCATGAACAAGCTGTTCGGCGGCCACTTCTACTGGAACTACTTCAACCTCCCGGGCGTCGCGGACGCCGAGTTCGCCCGTGACACCCGCACCACGCTGCGGAAGTTCCTCACCATGGCGGCCGGCGACGGCGGCGAGATCGCGCAGCCGCTCGTCGACCCCGAGCGCGGCTGGCTCGCGGACATGCCGGAGCCCGAGAAACTGCCCGAGTGGCTCACCGAGGCGGACCTGGACGCCCTCACCGAGAGCTTCTCCCAGGGCTTCACCGGGGCGCTCAACTGGTACCGCAATCTCGATCGCAACTGGGAACTGACCGCTCCCTGGCAGGACGCGATCGTCACCCCGCCCGCGCTGTACGTCTACGGCGACCGCGACGTGGTCCCGGCGTTCCCCGGCACCCCCGAACTCATCGCGCAGCTGCCCCGGCTGATGCCGAACCTGGTGCGCGAGCCCCTCGAACTGGCGGGCTGCGGACACTGGACCCAGCAGGAACGGCCCGATGAAGTGAACGCGGTGCTCGTCGAGTTCCTCAACTCCCTCACCTGAGGCCCCTCCGCGGTCGGGCTCGTGGTCTCCGCGTACCTCTACGATCATCCCGTGAGTACGTGGAACCAGAGCCTGACCGCGGCCGGTGTCCGGGAGCCGGAGCTGCGCCGGGACTTCAGCATGCAGCGACGCGTGGTGCGGCAGTACCGCCGCAGCGCCTACCTGGCCTGCCGGATGCTGCTGCCACCGGCGGTGCTGCCCCATGTCCTGGGCGCCACGGCCCTGATGCACCACGGCGACGACCTCCTGGACACCGGTCCGAAACCGCAGCGGGCGGCGGCCTGGACCGCCTGGGAACAGCGGGTGCGCGCGGCCCTGGAGACGGGGACGACCGACGATCCCCTGCTCCGCACCCTGCTGCACACGGTCGCCGCGCACCCCCGGCACCGGGGGCTCGTGGAGTCGTTCATGGCCACCGCCACCGTCGACCTGGAGTTCACCGGGTTCGCCACCGAGGCCGACTACCAGGCCTACCTGGACGCCTACTCGCTTCCGGCCTTCCTCCTGGTCGCGGCGCTGATCGGCCCCGAGACCGACCCCGACGGCGCGTTCCACGCCGGGTGCCGCACCTTCATCGACGGCAGCCAGCGGCTGGACTTCGTCAACGACCTCGCCGAGGACCTGCGGGAGGGGCGGCCGGGCATCCCGGCGGAGACCCTCAAGCGCTTCTCGGTCACGGAGGACGACCTCGCGGCGGGCCACGCGACCCCCGCCGTCCGGTCGCTCGTGGAGCACGAGACCGAGGCCGCCCGGGCCGACCTGCGCGCGGCCCGCGACCTCCTCGACCTGGTCCCGGCCGCCGGCCGGCCGATGGTCGGCGCCCTGATCGAGATCGAGCTGCTCACCGCCGAGGCGGTGCTCGCGCGCGGCGCCGGGGTGCTGCGCGGCTCGGCGTCCCCGTCCCTGCCGGGCACCCTCAAGGTGCTGCTGGCCGCCCGCCGCGACGCCCGGACGGCACGCCGCTGACCGCCGCCGTCATTCCGCGTCGCCCACCACGCCCTTCGGCGATGAACTCCTCCTCCGTGCCGACCCGTTGCCGGAGACCGTGACGGTCTCCGGCAACGGCGCCCATGTTCAGCGGTAGCAGGTGGTGACGCCCGGGTGCCAGCGGCAGGCGATCCCGGCGAAGCCGCCGTTGGCGACGACGTCGACAGTGAACTCGTCGCCGCCGTTGAGGACTTGGCGGTCCTGGACGAGGCCGTCGGCGCCGTCCCGGACGGTCTCCACCAGCCACCGGCCGTGGCCGAGGGTCAGCGGCACCGTGGCCGTGCGGGCGGCGCCCGCGTACACCCCGCCCAGGAACCAGCGGTCCCCGCTGCGGCGGGCGAGGACGGCTTCCTGGCCCGGGCTGCCCGCCAGCAGCCGGGTGTCGTCCCAGGCGGCGGGTTCCTGGTCGAGGAAGTCCCGGGCGAGCGGCCGGGCGTCGTACGACTCGGGGGTGCCCGCGAACATCTGCAGCCCCGACTCGTAGGCGACGGTGAGCCCGACCTCGGCCGCGTCGGAGTTGGGGCGCTGGCCGACGCGCTGGAAGCCGCCGGGGGTGAAGTCCATGGAGCCGATGACGTTGCGGGTGAAGGGCAGGGTGGTGAGGTGGGTGGCGGTGTTGGTGCGCTTCTCCTCGCCGCCGACGGCCTCCATGGTCATCACCTGGGGCCAGGTGCGCTGGATGCCCTTGGGCACGGTGGCGCCGTGGAAGTCGACCATGAGGTGGTGTGCGGCGGTCTCGGCGAGGATGGTGTCGTACCACTGGAACATGGACTGCGCCTCGGAGTTCATGAAGTCGATCTTCACGCCCTTGACGCCCCAGCGTTCCAGCGTGGGCAGCCACTGCGCTCGTTCCTCGGGGGTGTCGAGGTCGCGCTGGTGGATCCAGACGATGATCCCGACGCCCTTGGCGCGCGCGTAGTCGACGAGTTCGGGCATCCAGCTGTTCGTCTGCCAGTCGGGGTCGGTGACGTCCCACTCGTCCTTCTTGAAGTACCAGCCGGAGTCGACCGCCTCGTAGGGCCAGTGGTGCTGGGCCGCGTAGTCGACGTACGCCTTCTGCGCGTCGAGGCTCTGGCCCGCCGTGCGGCCGCCGGCCAGCCAGGTCCACAGCACCGTGCCCGGGCGGATCCAGGAGGTGTCGGCGACCTTGGAGGCGGGGGCGAGGTCGTCGGTGAAGGTGGACCGGGTGAGGGTGGCGAGGTCGCCGGTGATCATGGCCCGCCAGGGGGTGGCGAGAGGGCCGTCGGTGTGCACCTGGGCGTCGGCGAGCTGGACGCGGTAGGTGCCGGTGCCCTGGGTGTGGGCGAGCCGGGCGCCGGAGTAGGTGCCGTCGAGGCCGGACTCGGCGAGCAGGGTGTAGCCGCCCGCTGTCGAGAAGAGGGCCTGGTCCGAGTACGCGGCGGTGGGGGCGGTGGCGGCGGTGTACTGGTTGAACTGGCCCTCGTTGTCGACCCGGTAGGTGCTCAGCCATGCTCCCGCGTCCGCCGGGAGGTTGAAGGCGGAGGTCTCGCCGAGGACGTCGCCGTATCCGGTGGGCAGTACGTACCGGTAGGCGATGCCGTCGGCCGAGGCGCGGACGACGAGGTCGAGGCGGGCGCCGGCGGCGGTGGCGAAGGACAGCCGGGTCTCGTCCATGTGCACCCTGCGGTCCAGGCGTTTGCCGGACTTCGCCCGGTAACGCTCGTCGACCGTACGGTCCTTGCGGTGCAGGAAGCGCAGCCCCTGGGAGAGATCGGCCTGTTCGGTGACGATGCCGAGGGGGGACGGCTCGATGACCGTACCGCCGTCACGGGTGACCGAGAGGCTCAGTGTGCCGGTCGTGTCGTCCAGGGAGATCCGGGCGCGGGGTGCGTGTGCGGCTTCGGACACGGTCCAGTCGTGCGGCCGGGGCTGGCCGGCCCGTGCGGGCGCGGTGGTGAGAAAGGCGGCCGCCAGCCCGGCGCAGAGCGCCGCGACGACGGTTCTTCTGAGTGGAACAGCCATGAGAACCCTGCCTTACGGTCGGTGGTTACGGCAGTCCCCACGCCGCGCCCGGTTCGCTGACGGCGACGGGTGCGATGGCGAGGTCGGGGCGGGAGCCGGAGTGCACGAGGACCTCGCGGTCGCGCGGCAGGTCGATGGCGAGGGTGCCGTCGCCCAGGTCGTGGGTGCGGGCCGGGGTGCCGTCGTCGAGCAGGACGGTGAGCCGGCCGGTCAGGCCGTGCCGGAGCTTCAGCGGCTCACCGGCCAGGCTGCGGATCCGGATGAACCGGGTACTGCCCGCCTTCCGTACCGCGCTGACCAGGAAGGCGCCCTGGGTACGGAAGTTGTGCAGGGTGAGGTCCGCCCAGGCGGTGGGGACGGCAGGGAAGACCCGGACGATCCCGCCCCAGCTCTGGCAGAACATGTCGTGCAGGGACTGCGAGGCGGACAGCGGGGTCTCGATGACCGGACCGGCCTCGGTGTAGTGGGTGTTGGCCCGGCAGGGGTAGCGGGTGCCGGGGTCGAAGAACTTCCGCAGGTAGCCGATGGCGGTGTCGCCGTCGCCGGTCATCGCGTACATCGAGGCGGCGCCGGTGTAGCTGTAGCCGCGGTGGGCGCCGGTCAGCGCGTGCCAGTGGACGACGGACCGGGTGATCAGGTCGCGGTTCTCGGGCTGGTCCCAGTTGACGAGGTACAGCGGGTACACCATCAGCAGGTGCGAGTAGTGCCGGTGGGACTGCGCGTACGGGGTGTCGGCGCCGATCATGAAGCCGTTGTCGTCGACCGGGTACGGGGTGAGCCGGGCCAGCACCTCCTGCCAGCGTGGCTTCAACTCGTCGTCGATGCCGAGCAGTTCGGCGGAGTCGAGGAGGGTCTGGCAGCCCCAGCGGATCAGGGCGAGGTCGTAGTTGGTGTCCTGCGGCGGGACGATCGGGTACTCGGGCGAGAGCGTGCTCGGCAGGTGCAGCTTGCCGTCGCTGCCCGGGGTGAGGAAGTGCCGGTAGTAGTTGATCGTGCGGCGCAGCAGCGGGTAGATCGTGTCGCGGAGCAGCGACTTGTCCATGGAATGGCGGTACGACAGCCAGACGTTGTGCAGCGCCCAGGTGAGGTCGCCGGTCTCGGCGCCGGTTCCCGGTTGCCCCACCTCGCGGTTGGCGAACATGTCGGAGCTGCGGCCGATGCCGGAGCTGTCCGTCCGGTAGGCGGCGGGGACGTTGGCGGTGAGCTGTTCCTGGCTCTGGCGCAGGGTGGTGGCGAGGGAGTCCAGTTCCGGGTGGTTGAAGGCGTGGATGAGCCAGTACTCGAGCTGGACGTTGAGGTTCCACCAGACGGCGGGCCAGGGGGTGGGTTCCAGCCAGGGGCCGGGGGTGGCCATGACCGGGCCGTCGGCGCGGCTGGCCGAGGCGACCTTGTAGAGCTGGATCCAGTGGAAGCTCTGCAGGCGCTGGTCGGGGAAGGAGACGAAGCTCTTGCGGTAGAAGGCGTGCCACCAGCGGGTGTGGCGCCGTCTGAGTGTGCTGTATGACATGGCACTTCGCAGGTTCCGCCGGGAGTCGGCCTCGGCGGCCGTGTCCGAGGGGAAGCTGTGGCCGACGCTCAGGAGCAGTTCGTCGCCGGTGCGGCGGTAGGAGGTGGCCGTCTGGCCGCCGCCGGTGAGGGGCTGGAGCACCTGCTCGGTGCCGTCGGCCGTGGTCCGGGTCGTCCAGGGCGGGTTGGCGGTGTATCCGGCGGGCGGTGACTCCTGGATCTTCCGGGGGCTGATGGCCTCCTCCGGGTGGAAGGTCCAGCTGACCTGTTCGCCGCCGGCGGCCGTGGCGCGGACGGCGAGCACCTCGTCGTGGATGAGGGCGGCGAGGGTGAGGGTGCCGGCGGTGGTGGTGACGGTGCCGGTGAGTTCGGCGTTCCACAGGCTGAGGCGCCAGTCGACGGCGGTGATGGTGCCGACCGGTTCGAGGGTGAGGTGGCCGACCGGGAGGCGGGCGGTGCCCCAGCCGCTCCCGAACTGCGGCCGGTGGTCCTGGACCCGGCCGTGCTGCACGGTGAAACGGACCTGGTTGGCGCCCGGTTCCTGGTAGATCATGCTGCCGAGCAGCCCGTCGCCGAGGAACGGCCCCTCGTACCAGAGGGTGGGAAGTCTGCTCCACAGCAGGTCCTGGCCGCGCAGGAAGCGGTCCCAGGCGCCGTCGGTGGTCATGGTGTCGCGGAGTGTCCAGGGGCGGCGCCCGGCGGCGGCCACGGCGTCGGCCGGTTCCGCCGGTGCCGCACGGGCGGTCGTGGGCAGGGCCGCGACCGCGGCGCCGCCGAGGGCGGTGCCGAGCACGGCTCGGCGGGGCATCGGTGAACGGTTTTCCGGCTGCGAGGTCATCGTCGTCCTCCAGACCTGACGGATCATCGATACATCGGGTGTATCGGGGAA
This sequence comes from Streptomyces sp. NPDC090088, assembly GCF_044747345.1. NCBI lineage: Bacteria > Bacillati > Actinomycetota > Actinomycetes > Kitasatosporales > Streptomycetaceae > Streptomyces > Streptomyces sp. NPDC090088. Next base: position 804,622 of record NZ_JBIVDZ010000004.1, read on the forward strand.
CCTAGGGATCCGGCGTACACCTGTCAACAACCCCAACAGTGCGAGGATTGGGCCGACTTGGGGCAGAATCAGCTTCTGAGCTGAGCGTTCACATCAATAACCATCACTCAAGTTCTTGACTCCTCCGATGTATTGAGGTTGCCTGCGTTTCCGCCCGCACCTCCTCACCGGAAAGGACCCTCGATGAACCGGAGATCCGTCTTACGGGCCGGCGCCGGAGCGCTGTTCACCCTCCCGCTGACCACGGGCGTCGCCGTCGCGGCGGCCGACCCGACCGACGGCTGGACGCAGACCTCGTTCACCTACAGCTGGCAGAAGCCCTGGAACCTCGGCCTCGCCGACCGGCACAGCTATGCCGACGGGGTGCACCGCATGTGGGTGTACGCCACCGACGAGCCGTTCGAGGAGGGCAGCGACACCGACCCGCGCACCGAGATGCGCTGGAAGGTCGACTACAGCACCGGCAGCCACCTGTGGGACGCCGACGTGTACCTGCCGTCCGGCACCGACGGCGCGTCCTTCGTGCAGATCCTGCGCAGCGTCCACCCGTCGGGCACCCCGGCCACCGACATCATGCTCAACGTGTACGACACCGGCGGCGGCACCGTCCGCCGGTACGACGGCACGGTCCTCCGCACCGGCGCGTACGACACCTGGTTCAACGTGAAGATCGCGCACGAGGCGAGCACCGGGACCGGCACCGTCCGGGTCTACTTCGACGACTCCCTCGTCCTGACGGTGGACGACCGGGGCCCGGCGACCCGCTACTTCAAGAACGGCGTGTACAACCACGGTTCCGGCCGGGCGGAGGCCCGTTTCCGCAACCTCCGCTACTGGACGAGGTGACCTGCCGCCGTCAGCCCTTGCGCCACTTCTGGTTGCTGGTGCCCGCGCAGGTCCACAGCTGGAGCTTGGTGCCGCTGGCCGTGGCGTTGTCGGTGACGTCGACGCACTTGTCGGCGAGGGCGCTGACCAGGTCGCCGGCCGAGCTGAGGTAGAACAGCTGGGCGCGGTTGCCGCTGCAGTTGGCGACCTGGATCGCGGTGCCGTCGGCGGTGTTGCCCCAGGCCAGGTCCATGCACAGACCGAGCGAGCGGATGGTGCCGTCCGACTGGAAGACCCACTTCTGCCGGGCGGCGCCCGAGCAGTCCGCGATCTGCAGCCGGGTGCCGTCCCCGCCCCCGCCCGTCACGTCGACGCACCGGCCCGATCCGGTGCCGATCAGCTTCACGCCGGCGACGGTGGTGGACTTGCTGCCGCCGCTGGACGAGGAGGAGCCGGAGGAGGACGACCCGGACGAGGAGGACTTGGTACCGCCGGACTTCGTACCCGAGGACGTGGAGCCCGAGTTCGCACCCGAACCCGAACCCGAGCCCGAGCCGGAACCCGAGCCGACCGACCCGCCGCCGGACTGCTGTCCGGTCGAGCCGGTGCCGGTGCCGCCGGCCGACCCGGAACCGCCGGAGGTGTCCTTCGCGGGCCGGTGGGACGGCGTGTGCGAGGGCTTCGGCGACGACGGGGAGGCCGAGGGGGACTCGGAGGTCGCGGACAGGGTGGTGGGCTCCCCCGCCGCCACCGCGGCGGCCGTCGTGGAGTCCGGGTCCGGGAAGAGGTCCACCCGGCTCAGCAGCGGTACGGCCAGGGCGGTGACCACGGTGAGTCCGGCCGCCGCGCCGACGGTCGCCCACACCCGCACGCCCGGCACGAGCCCGCGGCGGGGCGTGGCGGGGCGGCGGGCGAAGGTGTCGCTGAATCGTCCCGCCGGGGTGCCGGGCCGTTCCGCCGAGGGCCGGGGTTTGCGAAGGGGCGGCACGTCGTCTCCTGCGGGTCTCGTGAAGGTCTCGGAGCGCCCGGGACAAGCGGGGGCACAGGAACAGTAACCAAGGGACGGCGCCGTACCGCGCGCCCGCCCACGAAGATCCCTCCGAACGTCACCTTCCGTCCACCTATGCGGAGTTGGCTGTGACGAATTTGTTGAAGTGCGCGGCAAGGGCGACTTCGGGAACTTCCGTCTTTCGCGCTAGCGTTCGCCACTGAAGCGATTCACCACACCCCCTGCCCATCGCTCCACACCCCCACGGCAGCACACAGCACCACAGCACCACCCGACACCGGAAGGCGGAGGCCGTGAGCCTCATCGACCATGACCGCGCCGACGGCGCGGACCGGACGCTCGGCCTCCTTCTCGCGGAGCGCGACAGTCTGCGCCGCTTCGTGACCGGCCTGATGGGGCGCGACCCCCACGGCGCGGAGGACGTCGTCCAGGAAACCCTGTTGCGGGCCTGGCAGTCGGCCGACCGGCTGGACTGGCGGGACCGGCCCATCCGGCTGTGGCTGTTCCGGGTGGCCCGCAACCTGGTGGTCGACGGACGGCGCCGGGACCGGAGCGTTCCGGTGGGCATCACGGCGGCGGACTTCGGCCCGGCCATGCCGGCGCCGGTGCCCGACCACGCCGAACAGATCGGCGACCGCCGGGTCCTGGTCTCCGCGCTGCGCACCCTCACCCCGGCGCACCGCGAAGCGGTCGCCCGGGTCCATCTGCTGGGGCAGCCGGGCGAAGACGTGGCCCGCCGGCTCGGGCTGCCCCCGGGCACGGTCAAGTCCCGTACCCACCACGGCATCCGCGCACTGCGCGCCACCCTCGAATCCCACGGCTTCCGCCCGGCCGGGGCCGAGCATCTCCGGAAAGAGACGCGATGACCTCCGACACCATCACCACCCTGCTCGGCCTCGTCGGCGTCCTGGTCCTGGTGCTCGCCGTCACGCACTGGCTGGTGCGGCGCGGCGGCGGCTGGAAGGCCCTGTGGCGCCGCCTCGGCCGCGAGATCACCCTCACCGTCCGGGCGTTCACCGGGCCGGTGCGCACGGAGCTGCGCTACCGGCGCGGCCTGCGCCTGCTGGTACGGCTGCTGCGCGACCCGGCCGTGTGGGCCGACGCCGAGCGGGCCACCGCGCTGGCCGCGGCCGTCCGCCCCGGGGTCCGGCCGTACGGTGTGCTGGCCGGACCCGAGTGGCTGGGCGTGCTGGTCGCGGCGGACGGCGAGGCCCTGCGCGAGCCGCCCGAGCCCTGGGCGGCGGACGAGAGCGACCCGCGCCTGTGGTGGATCGACCGCTCCGACCTGACGGACGAGCCCGAGGAGTCCGTCGCACCGCTGCTGGTCTGCGTGGGGCACGACCTGGGGCACGCCGTGCTGCTCGACGTGCGCTCCGGGCCGCCCGCACTCTCGGTGTACGGCCCCGCTCGCGCCGCCCGTACCACCCGTGCCGTGCTCCAGGCGCTCGCGGCCCAGCTGGACGCCCGGCTGCCCGAGGGCCGGGTCGCCATCGGCGCCGGGGTGCATCCCCGGCATCCGGGGCTGCCGGCCGCGGCGGCCGTCGGGCAGCCCGGCGTCGAGGTCGCGGTGTGCGCCGAGCCGTTGGAGCGGGCGCTGCCGTCCGGTGTGCGGCTGCTGAGCCTCGGGGTCGCCCGGGGCCGGACCCGGCTCCTTGAGATCGCGCCGGACGCGATGCTCACCGTGCACGGCGCGCCCGCCGCCGCCCGCGTCGACGTACTGCCGCTGTCCCGGGCCGTCGCCCGGACGCTGGCCGTCCTGCCGCCGGGCCCCGGCCTGCCGGACGAGGAGGCCGCGCGCCCGGCGGACGTCACGCCCGTCGCCGACCCCGACCTGCTGCCGGACGAGCCGGACCTCGACGCCGGCGCGGCCCCCGCCGCCCAGCCGACCGGTGTCTCCGCGACCCGGCCGGCCCCCGAGCCCGCACCCGCCGCCGCACCGGTCCCGGCTCCGGCCGCGGCCGTCGACGGCGACGACGACGACGACTTCGCGGAACCGAGCACCTCCGAAACGGCCGGCGTCTCCGCGACCTCGCCGCAGGCGCCGTAGCCGCCCCGACCGCCGTACCCGTCCCCCGATCCCGTACGAACGACCGCCCGGCTGGGAGCCGTGAACCTCACCATCACCACCGTGGACGCCACGGACGGACAGCGCCGCGACCACCAGGTCCGGCTGCCCTCGAACGCCACCGTCGGCGATCTCGCCGCCGCCCTCTCCCAGGACGAGGACGCCGCCACCGGCGGCGCGGACTGGGCGACGGCCGGCGCGCCGCACACGCGCGGCCTCTACGCCGGGGACCACCGGCTCGACCCCGCCGCACCGGTGTCCGGCAGCGGGGTCCACGACGGCGGGCTGCTCGGGCTCGGCGGTCCGGCGCGCCCGGCCGACCTGGTCCGGGTCCATGACGACGGCGAGCGGGACGGTGTGCTCGCCGAGGTGCACCTCGTCTCGGGGCCGGGTGCCGGCCGTACCTGGCGGCTCGCGCCGGGCAGCCACGAGATCGGCACCGACCCGCTGTGCGCCCTGCGGCTCGACCCCGCCGACGGGGTGCCCGAGTCCGGGCTGTGGGTGACGGTCGGCGCGGACGGCACCGCGGCCTGGCAGCGCATCGACGCCGACCCCGAGGCCGCGGTCCGGGCCCGGCTGGCCTCACCGCCGCCGGACGACGCCATCACCCAGCTGCGCCGCCCGCGCCCCCAGCCGCCGCGCGAACGCCCGGCGGGGCCCGGCCCGGTGCCGTGGCCGGCCGGGGAGGATCTCACCGTCGGCCCGTTGCTCCTGCGGATGACCGCGCCCGTCGAGCCGGACGCCGCCGTCACCCCGTCCGCCGACGGCTACGGCGTGGACTACAACCGGCCGCCGCGCATCGCCCCGCACCTGGACGCCGAGCGGGTCCGGCTGCCGCAGCCGCCGTCGCCGCCGCAGAAGCGGCCGTTCCCGACCGTGATGATGATCTCCCCGATCGTCCTCGGTCTGTTCATGGTCAGCATCTTCAAGTCGTACTACTTCCTGGTGTTCCTGTTCCTCAGCCCGATGATGATGCTGTCGAACTGGGCGACCGGCCGGCGGGCGGCCCGCAAGCAGTTCCTGGAGTCGGACGCGGCCTACGAGCGGCGCCGTGACGTCCTGGAGGAGCAGGTCCGGGACGCGGTGGTGGGCGAGCGCCGGGTACGCGACAAGACCGGCCCGGACCCGGCCGCCGTCGCCCTGATCGCGACCGGGCCCGGCGGCCGGCTCTGGGAGCGGCGCCGCCGCGACCCGGACCACCTGGTGCTGCGCCTGGGCACGGTGGACCAGCCGTCGGTACGGGAGCTGGAGGATCCGGCACGGGACGAGAACCACCGCTCGATCCGCTGGAACATCCCCGACACGCCGATCGGCGTCGACATCACCGCCCATGGCGTGGTGGGCATCGCGGGTCCGGCCGCCGAGGTGCAGCCGCTGGCCCGCTGGCTGGTGGCGCAGGCGGGCGTGCTGCACAGCCCGCGCGACCTGAGGATCGTGGTCCTGACCGAGCCGGACCGGGTGGCCAACTGGGCGTGGACGCGCTGGCTGCCGCATCTCAAGCCCGGTACGGCCGCCGGGCCGGTGGTGCTGATCGGCAACGACCCCGAGTCCACCGCCGCCCGGATCAGCGAACTGGTCTCCCAGGTGCAGTCGCGCCGCCGGCAGGCCGGCAACGACCGGGACGTCGTCTTCACCGACCCCGATGTGCTGGTGATCGCGGACGGGGCGCGGCGGCTGCGCGACGTGCCCGGCATGGTCCAGGTGCTCAAGGAAGGCCCGCGGGTGCGGATCTTCAGTGTCTGTCTGGACGAGCAGGAGCGGCTGCTGCCCGAGGAGAGCACAGGGGTCGTCCTCGCGGCCGACGGCCGGCTGACCGTGCGCCGGCCCGGTGCGCCGGACCTGCCCGCCGTCCGCGCCGACCGGGTCTCCCCCGAGTGGTGCGAGCAGCTCTCCCGCGCCCTGGCCCCGATCCGTGACGTCAGCCCCGAGCACGACGCCGGACTCCCCCAGCGGGTCCGCCTGCTCGACCTGCTGGAGCAGGAGCCGCCCAACGCGCAGGCGCTGTGGGAGCGCTGGCAGTCCGAGCCCGCCTCCACCTCCTTCCTGATCGGCACCGGATTCGACGGGCCGCTCTCCCTGGACCTGGTGCAGGACGGACCGCACGGCCTGGTCGCCGGTACGACGGGTTCCGGCAAGTCGGAGCTGCTGCAGACGTTCGTGGCCTCGCTGGCCGCCGCCAACCGGCCCGACGAACTCACCTTCGTGCTGGTCGACTACAAGGGCGGCAGCGCCTTCAAGGAGTGCGCCAACCTGCCGCACACCCTCGGCATGGTCACCGACCTCGACGCCCACCTCGTGGAGCGGGCCCTGGAGTCGCTCGGCGCCGAACTGCGCCGCCGTGAGCAGGTGCTGGCCGCCGCCGACGCCAAGGACCACCCCGAGTACCGGGCCAAGCGGGCCGCCGATCCGTCGCTGGCCCCGCTGCCCCGGCTGCTGCTGGTGATCGACGAGTTCGCCACCCTGGTCCGCGAAGTCCCGGACTTCGTACCCGGGTTGATCAGCATCGCCCAGCGGGGCCGCTCGCTCGGCATCCACCTGATCCTGGCCACGCAGCGCCCGGCCGGTGTGGTCACCGGTGACATCCGCGCCAACACCAACCTGCGGATCGCGCTGCGGGTGACGGACATGACCGAGAGTCAGGACATCATCGACGTCAAGGACGCCGTCGACATCTCCTCCGCCACCCCCGGCCGGGCCCTGGTCCGGCGCGGGCCGAAGCAGGCGGACCCCTTCCAGACCGCCTGGGTGGGTGCGGAGCGGCCCCGGGAGACCCCGGCCGCGACGGCCGAGACGGAGGCGGCGGGCCCGCGCAGGCCGGTGCGTGCGGTGGACGTGGGCTGGGACGCGCTCGGCCGCCCGGCCGAACTGCCCGCCGAGCGGCGGACGGTGACGACCACGTCCGCCCAGGGCCCGGCCCCGACCGACCTCCAGGTCCTGGTCGAGGAGATCCGCACCGCCGCCGACCTGCTCGACGACTTCACCCAGCAGCCCAGCCCCTGGCTGCCCCCGCTCCAGCGCGAACTGACCCTGGACGACCTGGACGGACTCGGCGCCACCCGCGAGGGCCGGCTGGTCATCCCCTACGCCCTGGAGGACGTCCCGCAGCTCCAGCAGCGCCGGGTCGCCGTGGCCGACCTGGCCACCTTCGGGCACCTGTACGTGATCGGCGCCCCGCGCTCCGGCCGTACGCAGGTGCTGCGGACCATCGCCGGTTCGGCGGCCCGCGCGGCGAGCACCGCCGACGTGCACATCTACGGCATCGACGCGGGCGGCGGCGGACTGACCGCCCTCGGGGCGCTGCCGCACTGCGGCGGTGTGGTCTCCCGGCACGACCTGGAGCGGCTCGGCCGGATGCTGCGCCGGCTGAACCGGGAGCTGACCGAGCGGCAGGACCTGGCGCAGACGCACAGCGCGACCGGCATCGCCGAGCTGCGCAAGCTGCTGCCGAAGGCCGAACGGCCCGCGCACATCCTGCTGTTCATCGACGGCTGGGACTCGCTCTCGGTCATCATCGACGAGCACGACCACGGCCAGCTGGTGCAGGAGGTGACCCGGCTCATCCGCGAGGGCGCCGCCGCCGGCATCCATGTCGTCGCCACCTCCGAACGCTCGCTGCTGGGCGGGCGGATGGCCGCGCACAACGACCACAAGCTGCTGCTGCGGCAGGGCGACCGCAGTGACTACCAGGCCGTCGGCATGATGCCGAACAAGATCCCGGCCGACATTCCGCCGGGCCGCGGCTGGCACGTGCTCAGCGGCACCGAGACCCAGGTGGCGCTGCTGGCGACCGGTGGCGGCACCGAGCAGGCCGAGGCGCTGCGGGCGATCGGTGAGAGCGCCCGCAAGCGGGACGCCCAGGTCCCGGACGCCCGGCGGCCGTTCCAGGTCGCGGTGCTGCCGCGCTCGGTGGAGTTCGCGGAGGCCTACGAGAAGGTCGCCGCGACCGACCGGCGGCCGATGTGGGGGCTGCTCGGGGTCGGTGGCGACGAGGGCGGTGCGGTCGGCACGGACCTCGCGGGCTCCGCGTCGGCGTTCGGCGTGTTCGGCCCGGCCGGGTCGGGCCGCAGCAACGCGCTCGCCTCGATCGCCGTGTCGCTGCTGGCCGGCGGCACCTCGCTGGTGGTCCTCACCCCGCGCGAGTCGCCACTGCGCGCCCTGGAGCGGCACGGCACGGCCACCGTGCTCACCGAGAACGACCCGTCGGCGGAGACCGTGCGGGCGGCGCTGGACGCCCTGCCGGGGCCGCGGGTCGTGATGATCGACGACGCCGACCTGATCACCAACTCGGCGGCGGACAAGCTCCTCAAGGAGATCGCCGTCTCGGGCCGGGACCAGGGTCTCGGGCTGGTCTACGCGGCCTCGGCGGAGGGCTTCCAGAGCGGGATGAGCGGCTGGACGCTCGCGGCCCGGCGGGCCCGGCGCGGTCTGCTGCTCTCGCCGAAGAACCTCACCGAGGGCGACCTGGTGGGCGTACGGCTGATGCCCAGTGTGGTGCGGGCGACGACGCATCCCAGCCGAGCGTGGACGGCCGGTCCCGGCGGCACGCTGCTGGCCCTCCAGGTGCCGCTCACCCCGCTGCGGGCCTGACCCGCACGGCGGCATGCGGAAGGGGCCTTCCCGGCGAGTCCGGGAAGGCCCCTTCCGTAGGCGCGGGGGATGCGGGGGGATTACGAGTTGTTCTGAAGGCTGCTGCTGATGCCCTGGTCGAACTGGATGGCGTTCTCCTTGATGCCGTTGAACATCTCCGAGAAGTCGTTGATGCCCTTCACGGCGGCCAGCAGGCTGGTGTCGAAGTTGTTGTAGGTGGTCCGGATGACCTCGCTGGACTGCTGGAAGACCATGCCGTCGTCGACGAGGGTGTTGACCCGGTTGCGCAGGTTGCTGAGCACCGGCAGCAGGTTCTCGTGGGCGTCGTGCAGCAGGCTCACGACCTCCTCGATCTTGTGGTAGTCGAGGTTGATGCCGTTGTAGCTGGCCATGGGGTTCCTGTCCGTTCCTGTCGGTCGCGATGCGGTTGTGGGGTGGTCACCAGGCGGCGGGCGTGGAGTTGTAGTCGTCGTTCCCGCCGCCGCCGTCGTCGTCATCGGTGTTGCCGCCCACCTGCTGCCAGTCCGGCTGGTTGCCGTTGGCGTCCTTGGGGCCACGGGTGTACTGGGTGGTGTCGCCGTCACTGCCGGTGGTCACCATCGTGCCGCTGCCGTCGGAGTTGAGGTTGGTCTCCGAGTGGACGGTGCTGCCGTCCGGGTACGAGGTGTCGGTGGTGTAGTGGTTGCCGTCGCTGGAGTAGTTGGTGACCGAGGTGTACGTCTTGCCGTCGTAGGTGACGGTCGACTCCTCCTTGATCACATGACGCTGGTCGTCGAGCGTGAGGTGCGTGTGGACGCTGCCCCGCGCGGTGTCGATCGTCTGGTCCAGCGGCGGGTCGCCGGGGTCGGTCGCGGAGCAGAAGTCCGGCATCGTGCCGTCCGGTCCCGGCACGCACTGGTCGAGGTGGGACTGCTTGTAGTCCCACAGGTCCTTGTCCCGGAAGTAGTTCTGCAGGCCCAGGTTGCTGCCCGTGATGCCCATGCCCTGGGCCAGTTCGGAGTCGAACGACAGGAACGCCTCGCCCACCGAGCCGAAGGCGCCCGCCAGTTCCTTGAGTCCCTTGTCCGCGTGGGACATGGTGCTGCTGGCGTTGGAGTAGAAACCCGAGAGCGCGTCGGCCAGGGACTGGTCGCCGAGGACCGTCAGGGCGTCGCTGGAGGTGTAGCCGTCGTAGTCCGTCTGGCCCAGCCGGGAGAACGTGCTGTTGTCGAGGAGCGGGCCGATGTCGCCGGCCAGGGTCTCCAGGTCCCGCTTGGCGTCGTTCAGGACGTTGTATTCGATTTTGAGTGAATCGGCCATGCCTGGGCCTCCCCGTCGGGACTCCGGTCAGTTGGACCACGCCGCACGCGCTCCGCCGGTTCACCGCAAACGGAGGGTGTAACTCAGATCACGTGAACCGCATCGGCCGCTGTGGCGTGGTCAGTTGGGGAGTGACCGCCCCGAGCCCCGCAGCTTCCGGGAGGAACTCGTATGCCACGCCCGACCGACTGGAACGCGATCGGGCTCGACGGCGACCCCACACCGGGCGATCCCGACCAGATCCGGACGCTGTCCACCGAGCTCAACCACCTGGGTTCCGAGGCCCGGCGGATCAGTACGGCGATCGACGCGGTCATGAACACCGCCGGTGACAGCGTCTTCGTCGGCGAGGCCGCCAACGCGCTGCGCGACAAGGTCAACGACCGGCTGCGCGGGCACATCGAGGACGTGGCGCAGTCCTTCGAGACCGCGGCGAGCGCGCTGACCACCTGGGCGGACAAGCTCGTCGATCTCCAGTCCCGGGCCGACGGCGCCCTCAACTCTGGCCGGGGGCTGTCCGAGGACGACTCGAACCGGGACACCTACGCCTCGACGGCACGGCAGGCCGGCACCGAGCACGGCGAGGGCGCCGCCGCGGCGGCGGGCAGCATCTCCGGCGTCTCCGACATCCAGCTGCCGATCTCCAAGTGCCAGCTCTTCTGGGAGGCGTTCCAGTGGCTGGCGATCATCCTGATCGTCCCCGCCCTCATCTTCGGCGGCCCGATCGCGCTGCTCGCCCTCGGCGTCAACCTGACCCTCTTCATCAAGACGATCGTCGACTTCGCCAACGGTGACGCCAGCTTCCTCGACCTCTTCCTGGCCGGGCTCGGCATCCTGGCGCCCACCACCAAGGCGCTGCCGATCTTCCAGATCATCAAGGGCGTCGCTACGAGCGCCTTCGCCAAGGGCTTCGCCAACATCGCCCGGGGCACCTTCCAGGCCCTGCGCAACCTGTTCACCAACGGCTTCCGGCCCACCACCCTGCTGCTCGGCCTCAAGGACCTGGTGCGGCTCGGCAGCACCTGGGTCTACAAGGGCGGCCTGTGGGTGCTGGACGGCATCCACAACCTGCCCAACATCATCAGCAAGGGAGTCGACTCGGTCAGCCTGACGATCGTGCAGGGCTTCAAGGCGATCCCCGGCTTCGTCCGCGGACTGCCCGAGACCCTCTCCCGGGGCTGGCAGACCACCAAGGAGTGGGTGGGCAAGGAGTTCGGCGGCACCAAGTGGCTGCGGATCTTCCTGCCGGTGGACGCGGCGGAGATCGGCGAGTACGGCTTCGCGCGCGCCCTGCGCATCAGCCTCTTCGACCGCGGTGTGCTGGGGCAGCACGTCTTCGGCGCCCCGATCACCAGCAGCATCGGCCGTACGATCAGCTCGGTCCCGGTCGACCCGCGCACCGTCGACGCCCTGGTCGACATGCCGCGCATCCAGCTGAACGAGGTGCGGTTCGGGGCGGGTTCCGGGCAGAGCAGCATCCGCAACCTCGACCTGAACATCCCCAGCACCCATCTGGACGTCACCTCGACGCTGCGTCCGCCGTCGCTGAACCTGGGTGACGTGGGCGCGATCGCCCACCGCGGCAACTTCGGCGTCCAGGCGGGGCGCACGGTGGACGCGCTGGTCGACATGCCCCATGTGCAGCTGAGCAACGTCCACGTGGGGAACTTCGGCTCGCTGGGCGGGCGTTCGGAGCAGCTCGGAGTGAGCGTCGGTGCCACCCCGACCATCACCACCGCGTCCGGCCTGCACGTGCCCGCGTCGGCCGGGGTCCCCGGCGCCACGCACGGCATCACCAACACGCCGGTCACGGCGGTCTCCGGCGGCGCCCACACCACGCTCACCGGGCTGCCCGGGACCCCGCACACCGTCACGGCCGCCGGTGACGTCCTGGCGCCGGGCGGGGCGCACGGCAGCACGCACGCGCCGGGCACCTCGATCCTCACCGGCACCCACTCCTCGCCGCCCCCGGTGGCCGCCACGCTCGGCGACCTGTCCACGCCGGGTTCGCCCACGCCGGGCACCCTGCACTCCGCGCTCACCGGCAACCCGGGCGTGGGCACCGTCCACGCGCCCGGCACCCCCGGCCTCGGCACCGTCCACACGACGCTGACCGGCACCCCGGGCACGAACGTCGCCCACACCGCGCTCAACTCGACGCCCGCGCCCGGCGCCCCGCACGACGTGACGGCCCCCAACAGCCTGCTCACCGGCCCCACCACCGTCACCCACCCGTCCACGACCGGCATCGGGCACGGCGGGCCGGGGAGTGTGGACACCCATGTGTCGGCGTTCGACCTGCTCGCGGGCGGCGGCCACCGCACGCCGGACTCCCCCGTGGCCCCCGGCACCGGCAGCACCCTCGCCGACCGCACCACCAGCGCCCTGCACGCCAACCAGACCCGGCTCCACCTCGACGAACTGGTCCACCAGCCGGGTTCGCCGCGCCCCGGTACCCCGCCCGAGCAGCTGCCGCACGGCTCGCCGAACCCGGCGCCGGGCACCCCGGACCGGCTCACCGTCAACCCGGCGGCACCGGACCGGCCGACCGTGAACCCGGCCGCCCCGGACCGGCTCACGGTCAACACCACGACCCCCGACCGCCTCACGGCCACCCCCGCCCCGCACGACCGGGGACCGGTCGGCCCCGGCGGCTCCGGGCACCCCGGACCGGGCGGGCAGCACGGCCACTCGGCCCTCGACCTCGTCGACACCGGCCGCAGCGCCCGCGGGACGGACACCCCCGCCCTCGCCGGGGCGCCCGCCCACACGGACGCCGACAAGGGCCTGGCCGGGTCGGCGTCCGGCACCTCCGGGCACACCCCGGAGAGCCTGTCGGCGCACCCCGCGCCGACTCCGCCGCAGACCCACACCCCGCTGCCCGCGCAGCACACCCCGGCGCCCGCGCCCCACAACGCCGGCGACGGCGGCGGCGTCCCGTTCGACGAACTCCTCAAGGACCGCAACGTCGTCAAGGTCCCCGGCGATCACGAACTCGCGGTCCGGGCTCCCCGCGGGGAGCAGCCCCAACTCCACGGCGACGCCGCCCGGTCGGGCCTGTTCACCGTGGAGAAGAACGGCCCGACGGGCTTCGTCGTACGGCAACTGGAGGCCGTCGGCGGCACCGCCGTCGTCCACACCTGGAACTTCCGGCGCGTGGGCATGCGGATCGGGCTCGCCGACCAGAGCGTGCGCCTGGCGGACGGCCCGTTCACCGGCGTGACCGTCAAGGTCACCGACAAGTCGGCCGCGCCGGCCGACGGCGCCGCCCGGTGGCCCGCGAAGCTGGGCGCCGACGGCGAGATCGTCATCGCCTCGGCCTCCGGCAGCCACGTCTACAGCGCGGCCACCGGCCGGCTCGTCCGCTCGGCCACCCCGGACGTCACCCTGCCCCCGCGCCCGGCCGGACTCACCGGCCAGGCCGCCGACAGCTGGGACGCGGCCGCCCACGCGGCCCGCGGCCACATGGGCAAGGCCGCGACCGACAACGAGGTCAAGCTGTTCATGCAGGGCGTCATCGGCGGCGCCTTCACCTCGAAGAAGGGGTACGGCGGTTTCGTCAAGCCCAGCGCCCTGGAGGCCAACCCGGGCCTGGTCGGCAAGGTCGAGCAGTTCAACAAGGTCGCCGGTGACCTGATGTTCGAGGGTCCCAACCAGCGCATGACGGTGTGGCGGGGCGTGTCGATGGACCCGCGGGCCGCCCAGGCCGACGTGTTCGTGGAGCGGTTGCCCGCCTCGACCTCCAACAACCGCGCCTTCCAGGCGGAGTGGGCGAAGAACGGCGTCAACAGCAACCGCGTCGTCTTCGAGATAGACGTCCCCGCCGACCACGGCAAGCTCGCCATGGCCTACCCGCCGGGGTACACCAAGGCCGCCGACGACGCCCTCGCGCTCAACCAGGACCAGTGGGAGATCACCCTCTCGCCGACCCGGCTGGAGCGCACCGGACCGGCCCGGGTCGAGGACGGCATCACCGTCATCCCGGTACGCGCCGAGCAGATCCCGCAGGCCCAGCTCGACGGTCTCATCAACGAGAAGTGGTCCGGGCTGCACTCGGGCGAGGCCTTCGAGGACTTCGGCCGCGCCTTCGGTCAGGACTCGATGCGCCGCTGGGAGGGCCTCGGCGACGCGGTCGTGCGGGAGGGCGGCGACGGCCCGAACGTGAAGACGTTCACCGTCGGACGGCCCGGCCACACCGACGAGATGACCATCACCGTCACCCACAAGGTGGACGACAACGCCGTCTCCGTCACGATCACCGGCGGCGACCGCACCTTCAGCAGGGAGTGGAGCGGCACCGGCTTCAACGACCTCGCCGCCGACCTGCGCGGCCACGTCCTGCACAACAACGAACTGCTCAGCTCCCTGCCGACGCCCACGTCCTGGGGCAAGGAGCTGCCGAGCCCGGCCCACCCCGCCGCGGCACACACGGACACGCCGGTCCCCAGCCCGACCCGGGGCACGCCCGACACGGAGACGGCTCTGCCGGGGACCACCCACACCGGTTCCGACACGGAAACGGCCGTACCGGGCACGGCACACGGGACCCCCGACGCTGCGCCCGCACCGCGGCCGGACACATCGCGTGCCGGTGGCGGCCAGGAGCTGCCGGGGCGGGGAACGCGGCTCACGCCGGCCCAGATCGAGGAGGCCTGGTTCCGGGACGGGCAGCGCGTCGACGCGTTGTTCGGCCACGCGGACGACCCGCTGCGGCAGGCCCGCCGGGACGCCTGGCGGGACCACGTCCAGGCGCGCTACGACCTGGGCCGGGCCGAGGAAGACCTCCTGCCGCACAACGGCCGGGCGGGCAGCTCCAGCGGCCCCACCGTCGCCGAGATCCGCGCTCGCGACAGGGTGGACACCGCCCGGCAGCAGTACGAGACCACCCACACCCGTCTGACCGACCTCGACGTCAACCCGGTGCGGATGGAGGCCGACCTCGACGCCCTGCGCCGACTCAGCCTGAAGGAACGGCCTCGCGCGCTCGGCGGCACCTCCCTGCCCGCCGGCGGCGCGACTCCGCCGCCCGCGCACACCGCCCCGACCCTCCACAGCGAGACGGAGACGGCCGCCGCGCTGACGCCTCCGCAACGGCTGGCCAAGACCTTCGGCGAGCACACCGAGGCCCAGCGCGGCGTTCAGCAGGCCGAGAGCAACCTCGCCAACGCCGGTGGCAATCAGCGCCCGGCCATGGAGGCGGCCCTGACCAAGGCGAACGAAGAGGCCTCTCAGATCACGGTCCGCCTGGACGAGGAGATGACGCAGGCGCTGGCCGACGGCCGGCTCTCCCAGTTCGACCTCAACCTGCTGGTCGACCAGTTCGCCGGCGCCGGTGACATCCAGCGGGCCCTGCGGTTCCAGGAACACGCTCTGGGTCTGGACGCCCAGGCCCGCACCGCGCCCGGCGCCGCCCGCGGGGACCAGTTCATCCGCACCGGCGAGGAGATCGAGTCGCAGTCGGTCACCGTCCGGCGGCTCGCGGGCGAACTCGAGTCCCTGGTGCGGGCGGGCACGGCTCCCCACAGCGAACTGAAGGGCCTCGCCGAGGGGCTGGAGCAGGCCGCCAAGGACCTGGACGCGGCCCTCCAGGGCCAGGTCAAGGACGCCGCCCGCTTCGGGGGCACCTACGCCCTGCGCAACGAGCACACGCCCGTCGCCGCCGTGGCCCACCATCTCGCCGAGCTGGTCGACGACGCCGTCAAGGCGGCGGAGCCGGGCGACAAGCTCGTGCTCAAGGGCTTCCTCGGCACCGACGCCTCCGTGGAACGGATCCAGCGCGGCCTGCCGGACCTCCTGCGCCGCTACCGCGAGAACCAGGCGTTCGGCGACGTGCACACCGGGCGGCAGTGGAAGGCGCTGCTGCCCGGGACCGAGGCCCAGTGGCAGAGGGTGTTCGACGACTTCCAGGACTTCGACAAGCTCTCGCGGTCCCAGCAGCACGACTTCGTACGCACGCTGTCCGAGCGGAACATCGCCGACCTTCGGGCCGACGTCGACAGGATGCTCGACGGCCTGCCGTCCACGGAACGCGCCCGCTTCGAGCAGCTGCGGGACACGCTCCAGAACCTGCCCTACCGGATCAAGCACGCCACCCCGGCCTATCACGCCATCGCCAACAGCGGCGTCATGTCCTCCCAGGGCGACCTGAGCCGTCGCGGCGTCAAGTTCCTCGCCTCCGGCAAGAGTTCCGCCAACAACACCTCCAACCTGGGCAACGACGACTTCGTGTTCTTCCGCATGGACGTCGGCGACAAGCCGATGGCCACCCGGTACGGCCCGACCACGCTCGTCTTCGACGCCAAGGTCCTTGAGCAGAAGGGTGGCTGGGTCTCGCTCCACGACCAGCTGCATCCGCTGGACCGCGACACGATGAGCCGGCTGACGTTCGGCGACGACGTCGTCCGCAGTGCCAAGTACGACGAGGGCTTCGACGAGGTCGGCAAGCGCGGTCGCTGGACGTACGAGTACCCCGACCACAGCACCCGGCACGTCTCCTTCGAGCAGGAGGTCTTCCACGGGGCGCACGTGCGGGAGGCGCTCGCCCTGTCGGTGGTGCGCGAGGTGCACCTCATCGGCGGCGGTTTCAAGGACGACGTCTTCAGGCTGCTCGCCGAGGGCGGCCACCCGGAGGAGCTGGGCTCGGTCATCTCCAAGCTGTACCGGCCCGAGGCGAAGTTCGGCTCCGGGCTGCCCATCAACCCGCTCGGGAGCCATGTGGACACCGAGTGGCCGAGGCCGCTCGCGGTGCACGACGCGGACGGCGACGGACGCTATCTGGCCGACGGCACGGTCGACCCGGCCGCGCGGGCCGCCGGCAAGGCGTTCGACGAGGCGTCCGACCGGCTGCGCCAGGCGGACAACGCCGTCAAGAGCAACAACAACAGGGGCATCCGCTACAACCTCACCAAGGCACGGCCGCTCGCCGAGCAGTCGGTCGAGCTGACGCGGCAGTTCCACGACATCGCCGACGGCGCCCGCAAGGACCTGGCGAAGACGCTGCTCGACGAACGCGTTCAGCTATTGGACAACATCAACGCGCGGTTCGGGGCGCTCAAGACCACCCCGAAGCCGGCCAAGGCCCCGGCCGTCAAGACCCCGGCCGCCGGGACGTCGACGGCGGGTCCCGGCGCGGGCACGGCCGACCTGAGCGAACTCCCGCACCAGGTCGAGCGGGCACTGGACTCGATTCCGGGCATCACCGCCGACATGAAGCAGATGGCGCGGGCGCTCGGCCACTCGGACGGCTTCCGCGCGCTCAAGAACTCCAGCAGGGCCGCCCACACCAAGGGCGCGGTCGGCCTCGGCGTGAGCGAGTTCAATGTCGCGTTCCGGAACATGCGCGACGCGAAACTGGTCCAGGGGACCCCGGCCGGTCTCCACCTCACCGACGAGGGCCGCGCACTTCTGCAACTGCCGCCGAGCGCCGAGACGAAGACACCGGCACCTGCCCTGGCCGGCACCTCGACCGACGTCCCCTCGACCCCCGTCCGCGCCGAACCCCACCTCCCCCACGCCCAACCGGCCCCCGACACCAAGCCGCCCACGCTCACGACCGACGGCACCCCGCCCCACGGCCCGACCACCGACGCCCCCGCACCCCACCCGCTCGACACCGACGCCCCCGCACCCCACCTCGCGGACACCGACGCGCCGGCACCACACTCTCTGGACACCGACCAGACCCCACCGCTCGCGAAGGACACCGACACCACCACACCGCCCCGCCCCGCGGACACCGACACCTTCCAGTCGCACCCGCTCGACACCGGCACGACCACCACCCGCCTCACGGACACGACCGCACCGCGACTCACGGACACCGACGCGCCGGCACCCCACCGCCTGGACGCCGACACGACCCCACCGCTCTCCAAGGACACCGACACCACCACACCGCCCCGCCCCACGGACACCGACACCACCGCCCCCGTACCTCACCGCGCCGACACCGGGCACACCACGCCGACACCGGCGGTGGACAGCACACGGCTCGACGGCACACGCCTCGACAGCGCACAGCACGACGGTGGCCGCTCGGCTCGGCCGCTCGGTGACTCCGTGCTGGACGACATGCTGCGGCCGCCGCCCCGGCGGAACCCCGACACCACGCGGGACACGGCGGCGCCTGGCGGTGGTCACCCGGCCACGCCCGATCTCCTCGACCGGGCCGCCTTCCGGCAGAGTACGTACCGGGCGCACGGCATCCGGGCGCGCTCGCAGATCCAGCACGTCGACCGGGCGCTGGACGACTTCCTCCGGGTGCCCGCCGACCGGCTGGGGCAGCGGGCCACGGCGCTCGACAACCTGGTCGGCGCCGCCGAGAACTTCCTCCAGGTCCGCCCGGGGTCGGTCCGCCGGGCCGGCGTGGAGCGGCTGCTGGACCAGGCGCGCGCCGAGGCGAACGCGTACCACCTGCTGGACGACTTCCACCGGCCGGGCGGTGCCCCGGACGGCCTCGCCGACCACACCCGTACCGCCCTCGCGGCCGGCGGCACGAGCCCCGGGACGCACACCAGGCTCCAGACCATGCTCGACGAGCTGGACCGGACCCGGCTGGCCCGACGGCAGACCGATGCCCTGGACCTGCTGGACACCGCCCCGCCGGTCCCCGTCCGGCAGGACCGTGGCAAGGCGCCCGTGCGGCAACAGGGCACCACGCCGTGGGCGGCGGAATCCGCGGCGGTCACCGATCTCCTCGGCGGCGAGGGCCGCCCGCTGCGCGAGGCCTGGTCCGAGCTGACGTCCGCCCGGCAGGAGCTGGGCCGTGTGGAGGAGCTGCGGGGGAGGCCGGGCGGCGCCGGCACCTCGCAGGGCGTCAACGCGTACGACGTCCAGCTCAACAACGAACTGCTCCGCGCCCAGGACAGGTTCGACACCGCCTACCGCAACCTGGAGGACATCGGCGTCCGCCCGGCCGACATCGACGCCCGGATGCAGGA
Organism: Streptomyces sp. NPDC090088; assembly: GCF_044747345.1. NCBI lineage: Bacteria > Bacillati > Actinomycetota > Actinomycetes > Kitasatosporales > Streptomycetaceae > Streptomyces > Streptomyces sp. NPDC090088. Next base: position 823,346 of record NZ_JBIVDZ010000004.1, read on the forward strand.
GATCGAGTCCGCGGGCACGCGGCGCGGCGCGACGCTGGGCGCGGGCAGGCTCAACACCGTGCCCGACACGGTCCCGGCCTCCGTCGAGCAGATCGGGCTGAACAACTCGGGCGTCTCCGGGCCGAACGGCCTGGTCATCGAGCGGACCGTGGCCGCCGACAACACGGTGACGCTGCGGGTGCTGGACGGACAGCTGCACCCGGACCCGGGGCGCACGGTCACGCCCGGTGCGGCGGACGGGCACTTCGACGTCCGGCACACGGCCTCGGACGTCGTCACGACGTACACGGCGAACGGCGACCGGATCGCCGACGACATCCCGCTGTACGACGGCGCCGGACAGCCGACGGGAACGCGGCTGCACACGGACATCGACGGCCACGGGCGCCGGCAGACCCCGAGGGTCGACGGCCCCGGCGGGGACCGGCTGGCCGCCTTCGTCCTGCCCGGGGACGCGACGCGGATCACCCATCTCGACACCGGTGTCACCCACCGCGTCGACGCCCAGGGCACCCTGGGCGACGAGGGCCTCCAGCTCACCGGCCGGGACGGGGTGCCCACCGGGACCGACCGGGTGCGGGTCACCGACGGCACGGAGGTCCATGTCACCGATCTCGCGGGCGACCGCCTGGACCTGCGGGTCCAGGACCTGGGCGACGGGAACGGGATGCGGGTCACCGACGACGCGACGGGTGTCTCCGACCGCTACGACGCCCGGGGCCGGCTCCAGGAGACCGGTGTCGCGCTCACTGACCCGCAGGGCGCACGCGGACGGTGGTTCCTCGCCGACGACGGCACGGGCCGCTTCCTGACCGACGCGGCCGGCGCCCGGCAGACCGAGACGGTGACCACGCTGGACGGCACCACCGGATTCCGGGTGACCGACGACGCGACCGGCACGACCACCCGGTACGCGGCCGACGGCTCCTTCCAGGACACCGGCCGGGCCCTGGTCGACCCGGTGACGAACGTCCGCGACGGCCGGGTCGCCGTACCGGACGGCACGGGCGGCCACCGGCTCACCGACATCGCCGGGCGGCCACTGCCGCAGCGGGTCGTCGAGGTCGGCGGCACCCGGCTGCGCACGATCGACGACGTGTCCGGCGCCTCCGTGCTGCACGACCCCGAGGGCCGCCCGGTGAGTACGTCGACCGCGCTGGCCGACCCGGCGGGCGGGCCACGCGGCGCCCGGTTCGCCGAGCCCGACGGCGCCGGCGGCCTCCGTCTCACCGACGCCGACGGCAACCGGCTGCCCGACACCGTGACCGCGATCGCGAACAACAGCGGTTTCCGCACCGTCCACGGCACCGGTCACCACACCTTCGCGCCCAACGGCGACCTCGCGGGCGACGGGCTGCGGCTGACCGGACGGGACGGCGTACCGGCCGGACATCTCGACCGGCCACTCGTAGGGGCTCCGCACTGGCTGGACGACACCTTCGCGCCGGATCCGGCGCGGGCGGTCACCCTCGACCCGGCGGCCGGCCGCATCGAGATCGCCCGCCCCGGCGGCGGCAACCAGGTCTTCGACCAGAACACCGGACGGTTCGTCCAGGAGACGGTCCCGCTGCCCGGCGGCGGTCACCGGACCACCCTGTCCGACGGGACGTTCACCCGCTACGACCGCCAGGGCGCCGTCACGGCCACCGGTACCCCGCTGCCCGTGGGACACGGCGGACGCCTCCTCGTCGTGGACCCGCCGACCGCGGCGCACCCCGGCGCCCGGCTGGAGGACGCGGCGGGCGGCAGGCTCGCGCACTGGGACGCCGTGCGGCGGCCCGACGGCACCACGCGGATCGTGTTCGACGACCGGACCAGCCCGCGGCACGGCGAGTTCGTGCACCTGGCCGCCGACGGCAGCGTGGCCCGGCAGGGCTTCAACGTGCTGGACAGCGGGCGGCGGACGCAGTACCGGTACGTCGTCGACCACGCCACGGGCACCTGGGAACGGACCACCAGGTCCGGTGCGCCGGTGGCGGCCGGGTCCTTCCAGCACGGGACCGCCGACCTCTCCGGCGCCGCACAGGGCCACATCAAGCTGCTCAGCTCGACCAAGAAGCAGGTGCCGGTCTTCGAGCGCCGGGTGCTGCCCGGTGCCTCCGGCGACGTCGTCGACTCCTTCCGGCGGACCGACACGATCGACTTCGCCCGCACCAACCCCCGTACCCACTGGGTGCGCTGGGACGACACCGGCACCCCGGTCGGCAGGGGCAGCCGGCACTACGACACGGCGGGCACCGGCTGGCGCGACACCGACGGCTGGGGCCGCACGGTGCGCGAGTACCGCGACGGGCTGCAGAAGTTCAACGGCCGGGCCGGGCACACCCTGGGCGTCCACGACGGCAACGGGGCCTGGACCTGGCACCGTTACGACGGCGACGGCAGGGTGATCGCCTCGGGCCCGCGGACCCGTGAGCACGTCGGCAGCGGCTGGACCGACCGCACCGCGGGCGGTGACATCGCCCAGCGGCAGTGGGGCATGGCCGAGTGGCCCGAGCGGGCCGGCCAGTACCAGGAGCACGCCATGAACGCGGACGGCTCCCCGCGCGGCACCTGGGAACGGCACTCCCCGCACGGCAAGGAGGTCGGCAAGCACGAGGTGTTCGGCGACGGCTTCCTGACCACCGACCGCTGGCGCGAGCAGCGCCCGCCCACCTGGGTCCGCACCCGCTGGCTGGCCGGCGCCGAGCACACCCGGCCGCCGTACGCCCATGTCCGGGGCGACGACACCTACCAGCTGTTCACCTGGACGAAGGAGGCGGGCGACGGCACCACCACCTCCGGGGTGCGGTACGTCGGCATGGACGGCAGCGCCCTGGACCTGGCGGCCGACGGCACCTTCGCGCGCTTCAGCGGCAAGCTGCACGACGGAACGTCCCTGAAGGTCGGCGATCACGCGGCGCGTCCGGGCCACCCCCCGGCCGACGCGGCCGACCACCCCTGGCAGGCCGGCGATCTCAGGGGCTACCGCCAACCGCTCGCGAACGACCCGCAGGGCAGGCTCTGGCAGGACCTCTACCAGGACGCCGGCGGCGTCACCCGGACCGCCCGCGAGGGCCGTCCGAACGGGGTCGTGCGGGAGTTCACCGGTGACCGCACCTGGGTGGACCGGGACCCGCACGGCAACCTCGTCGGGCAGAGTCACGCCCGTCCGGACGGCACCGCCGGCCGGGTGGTGCAGGGTTCCGGCCGCGCCGACTCGGGCCGCTGGACCTGGCGTGAGCTGGACGCCCAGGGCGCCGAAGTCGGCAGCGGCCGACGGGAGTTCTTCCGTGGCTCGAACGACTCGCGGCTGCCCTGGGACGACTCCTACCGGGACTACGACCGCAACGGCAACCTGGTCCGCGAGCGCCGGATGCTGGACTCCGGCCGGTACGTCGACGCCTGGCGGGACAACCAGGGCGACTGGCGCGTCAGTACCCACGAACGCAACGGCACGCCGGTGGCCATGGGCGACGGCGAGCAGGTCCGCCGCTGGTGGAACGGCCGCGCCTGGCAGGACCGGTGGACCGACGGCGCCCGGTACTTCCGGGACGAGCTGCGGGTGCCCGGCCAGGACGCGCCCGTCCTCCTGCGCGAGACCCCGCTGCACAACGGCGGGCCGCTGCGGGTGCGGGCGTACAGCACGACCGTCACGCAGAACACCCCGGCCGGCTCGGTGTGGAAGGAGTTCGACCACGGCGGCGTGGTGCGGGAACGCAAGGCGGACGGCGGCGGGTTCCTGGAGACCGACGCGTGGCGCGGCCAGTGGAACCGCTACAACAGGAACGGCGATCTGATCGCCCAGCGCACCGACAACGGCCTGGTGTTCGAGCGGGACACGTTCAACACCTGGCGGCTGGTCGGCAACGAGTACGACTTCCGGGGCGCGCTGACCGAGATCCGCGGCTGGGGCCGTACCACCCGTGAGGCGCAGCGCATGCCGTGGTCGGGCACGGTCGTGCCGGACGGCGGCGCGGCGCTGCGCGAGGCGCGTTACGAGCCGTACTGGCAGAGCGTGGCCAAGAAGGCGGCGCTGGAGTTCGGGCAGGAGTTCATCCTGGAGTTCGGCGCGAACCTCGCCGTGAACGGCATCGTGGCGGCCGTCCAGAACAAGCCGTTCACCGGCAAGGACGCGCTGAAGTCGTTCGCCAACGCGGCGGTCGGCGCGACCATCAAGACCGGGCTGAGCACGGCGGTGCACGAGAACCGGGCCCTCGGCTTCGAGAAGCTCGGCCAGTACAAGGCCGGTATCGCCAACATCGACGGCGGCAAGCCGTGGACGCGGCGGCCGCTCAACCACGACAAGACCTGGGTCAACGAGTGGGCGGGCAACGAGACGCCGACCCGCTGGCGCGGCGGCACCTACGACTTCTCGTTCGGCGTCCTCAGCAGCGCGCTGTCCGGCTGGGTCAACGGCAGTATGAACGCGGCCGTGTGGGGTGTGACCAACGCGGACGGGCAGACCGTGAAGCTGCACGGCGGGGACGCGGTCTGGGAGGGCGGGATCAACGCCGCCGCCTCCGTGACCACGGCCGCCACCACCGGACTGGTCAAGAACGTGTTCGTGATGAGCGCGGGCAGCCGGCTCTTCCACCGCCAGGGCTTCGCCGAGTTCTGGATCCAGCTACCCTTCAAGATCTTCGAGAAGTCGATCCAGTCGCTGTACCTGACCAGTGCCTATCGTGCGAGCATCAATCCCACCTATTACCAGGCACCTTGATCAACGCAGCGGCGATCACCGAGGACTGAGGAACACAGATGACCACCCGTCACACCGTGGCGCCCAAGGGGCAGGGCGGCCGGGGCGCGTACCGGACCATCGGCGAGGCGGTACGGGCCGCCTCGCCCGGCGATCTGGTGGTGATCGCCCCCGGCACCTGGACCGAGAACGTGGTGCTGGACCGCGCGGTCGTGCTCACGGCGGAGCACGGCCGGGGCAGTGTGGTGATCGCGGCGCCGCCCGGTGAGGCCGCCGCGGTGACCGTGGACGGCCCGGACTGCGCCCTGCACAACATCACCGTGTGGGGGTCCGACGCGGGTCTGCCGGCCGTGAGCGTGTCGCCCGGCGCCGGGCTGGTCCTGGAGGAGTGCTCGGTGGAGGGCGGCCGGGTGCAGGTCAAGGGCCCGGAGGACGAGGAGGGCGGTACGACGGCGGTCGTGCTGCGCCGCTGCCGTCTGGAGGGGGCCCGGCTGGCCGGACTCCATCTGGCGGGCGGTGTCCGGGCCCGGCTGGAGGACACCGCGGTGACCGGCGTCGACGGTACGGGCGTGGTGCTGTCCGGCACCGCGAGCCTGGACGCCGTACGGCTGCGCCTGGAGCGGACGACCGGGTCCGGGGTGCGGCTGCGCGGTCGGTCGCGGCTGCGGCTGACCGACTCGGTGCTGGCGGGCAGCGGCCGGGCGGGGCTGCTCCTGGAGGACGCCACCGAGGCCACGGCCGGGGAGTCGCGTATCGAGACGCCCGGCGCGGCGGGGGTGCACCTGACCGGGTCGGCGCGTGCGGAGCTGACCGACTGCCGGATCCGTGGGGCGGCCGCCAGCGGTCTGGTCGTCCAGGAGACGGCCCGGTTGAGCGCCTCGGGCTGCTCGGTCGCCGACGCGGGGGCCAACGGGCTGCTGGTCACCGGCTCGGCCGAGGCGGACCTGGCCGACTGCCGGATCGACCGCAGCACCTTCAGCGCCGTGCATCTGGCCGGTGCGGCCGTCGGGCGGCTCGCCGACTGCCGGGTGCGGGGCGGCTCCGAGCACGGGGTGCACGCCACCGGCGAGGCCCGGGTCGAACTCACCGACTGCGGGATCGCCGACGTCGCCATGACCGGGGTGAGCGTCCTGGAACGGGCGGTGGCCACGCTCACCGGCTGCCGGGTCGCCGGGTCCGCCGCCGGGATCGGCATCGGCTCGCCGGCCGGCAGCACGGTCGCCGACACCACGGTGACCGGGACCAGGGAGATCGGCGTACAGGTCGCCAAGGGCGCCGCCGCCGCCCTCGCCGGGATCCGGATCAGCGGCGCGGGGGCGGCCGGGCTGGTGGTCGACGAGGGCGCCGAGGCGACGGTGGCCGGCGGCCGGGTCGAGGACTGCGCGGGCTCCGGCGCGGTCGTGTGGACCGGCGCCCGCCCGGAGGTGACCGGCCTGCACATCGACCGCCCGGGCAAGAACGGGCTGTTCCTGGCGGAGGGCGCGGGCGGCACGTTCACCGGGGTCGAGGTCACCCGTGCGGGCTTCCCCGCGCTGCATGTGGCCAAGGGCGCCGACCCGCTCTTCCGGCACTGCCGGATCCGGGACTGCGCGGAGGCGCTGGGCACCGACGAGGGCGCCGAGCCGGTCCTGGAGGACTGCACGGCCGACGGCACCCCGCTCACCTTCGGCACCCCGGCCGCGGCCCCGGCGAACGGCAGACCCGGTACGTGCGCGCCCTCCGCGTCCGCCGCCAAGGCCGCCGACGGCGCCGAGGAGCCGGAGGAGGAGAACCTGGAGGACCTCCTGGGCGAGCTGCACGAACTGGTCGGCCTGGACCGGGTGAAGCAGGACGTCGGCTCCCTGGTCAAGCTCATGCAGACGGTCCGGCGCCGCGAGGAGGCCGGGCTGCCCGCCCCGCCGCTCAGCCGCCACCTGGTCTTCGCCGGCAACCCCGGCACCGGCAAGACCACCGTCGCCCGCCTCTACGGCCGTCTCCTCAAGGCCCTCGGTCTGCTCCGCCGGGGCCATCTGATCGAGGTCGACCGGACCGCGCTGGTGGGCGAGTACGTCGGCCACACCGGCCCGAAGACCACGGCCGCCTTCAACCGGGCGCTCGGCGGGGTGCTCTTCATCGACGAGGCCTACTCGCTGGCCCCGGCCTTCGCGGGCAACGACTTCGGCACCGAGGCCGTGGCGACGCTGGTGAAGCTGATGGAGGACCACCGCGACGACGTCGTGGTCATCGCCGCAGGCTACCCGGGTGACATGCACCGCTTCATCGGCTCCAACCCCGGTCTGGCCTCCCGGTTCGGCCGCACCCTCCTCTTCGAGGACTACGAGCCGGCCGAGCTGGTGTCCATCGTCGAGTACCAGGCCGGGCAGCACCGCTACGAGCTCACGCCCACGGCCCGTACCGAGCTCGTCGGCCTCTTCGAGGCCATGCCCCGGGGCGAGGGCTTCGGCAACGGCCGCTCGGCCCGGCAGATCTTCCAGGAGACGACCGAACGCCAGGCCCAGCGCGTCGCCGAGCTCGCCGCCCCGACGCCGGAGCAGCTGATCAGTCTGGAGGCCCACGACCTGCCCCACCCGGCCGCCCGCTGAGAGCACGCGGCGTTCCGTACAATTTGAGGCCGAACGAAATTCGCGAAGGAGCCACCCGTGCCCGGTCAGCGGTCCATCACCGAAGCCGAGAAGCTCGCCTCGGCGAAGCTCGGCGGCATCCCGATCCACCGGGACCAGATGGCGGCCGTGGCCAACATCCACCGGGCCGCCTCCGCGGTGCGCCAGCATCTGGAGAACTCGGTGCTGCGCGGCTCCGACCTGACCTGGACCGCGTTCGTGGTGCTGTGGGTCGTCTGGGTGTGGGGCGAGTCGGAGACCCGGCATGTGGCGGAGGAGGCCGGGATCTCCAAGGGCACGCTCACCGGGGTGGCGCGCACCCTGGAGTCGCGGGGGCTGCTCGCCCGGGCCGGGCATCCGAGCGACGGCCGGCTGGTGCTGCTCAGACTCACCGACAAGGGCGAGGAGCTGATGCAGCGGGTGTTCCCGGCGTTCAACGAGGAGGAGGCCTTCGTGACCACCGGCCTCAGCGACGCCGAGTGCCGCAGCCTCGCGCAGGGGCTTCGGCGGGTCGTGCTCCAGGTGGAGGAGCACGGTGAGGAGCGGCGCCGGGAACTGCTGGACGGGGCCGAGCCCGCGCCCCGCCGCAGCGGTCGCCGCCCGAAGGCCTGATCAGGCGGCGGCCCTCACCAGCGCGTCGAACAGCCGCTGCTGGACGGGGTCCTCGTGCGCGGTGTCCTCCGGATGCCACTGCACGGCGGTGAACCAGCCCCGGGCGCCGGGGAGTTCCAGTCCCTCGACCGTGCCGTCCGCGGCGGTCGCGGTGACGGTGAGCCCGTCGCCGAGCCGGTCCACCCGCTGGTGGTGGTAGCAGGAGGCGTCCGCCTTCTCCTCCCCCAGCACCCGGGCGACACGGGAGCCGGCTCGCACGGTCACCGGGTGGCGCAGGTGCCGGTGGGTGCGGTCCGGACCGCCCATGTCCTGCTCCAGGGTGCCGCCGAGCGCCACGTTCACGGCCTGGAGTCCCCGGCAGATCGCCAGCAGCGGCAGCCCCGACTCCAGCGCGTGCCGGGCGACTTCGAGGTCGAAGGCGTCCTGGAGGTCGTCGACGTCGTAGACGCTCTCGTGGGTGTCGCCGGCGCCGTAGCGGTACGGGGCGAGGTCGCCGCCGCCGGGCAGCAGCACCCCGTCGAAGCGGGCGAGCCGGCCTGCCACGTCGGTGTCGGCGGGGTGGATGCTCGCGGGTTCGCCGCCGGCCCGCCAGACGGCCTCGATCAGCGCGCGGGCGTTGACCTCTGCGGCGAAGCGGAGTGCCGAGGTGGTGGCGGAGAACCGGGCGGGTACGGCGATGAGCGGGCGGGGCGGACGGGTCACAGCTGGATCCAGGTCGTCTTGAGGTCGGTGTACTTGTCGATCGCGTGCGCGGACTTGTCCCGTCCGTTGCCGGACTGCTTCATGCCGCCGAAGGGCACGGTGAGGTCGCCCTCCTCGTAGCAGTTCACCCAGACCGTGCCGGCCTTCAGCGCGCGGGAGACCTGGTGGGCGGTGGACAGGTCGGAGGTCCACAGTCCGGCCGCGAGCCCGTACTCGGTGGCGTTGGCGAGCCGGACCGCCTCGGCGACGTCGTCGAAGGCGAGGACGGAGAGCACCGGGCCGAAGATCTCCTCGCGGGCGAGGCGCGTCCCGGGGCCGACGCAGTCGAAGACGGTCGGCCGCAGATAGCTGCCGCCGGTCTCCGTCAGCGCCCGCTCGCCTCCCGTGCGCAGCCGGGCGCCCTCCTCGCGACCGGCGGCGATGTGGTCGCGTACCCGCCCGAGGTGGGCCTCCCCGACCAGCGCGCCCATCTCGGTCGCCGGGTCGAGCGGGTCGCCGATGCGCAGTTCCTCGGCGCGGCGCACGATCGCGTCCGTGACGCGCTCGGCGATCGAGGAGTGCACCAGGAGCCGGGAGGGCGCGGTGCACATCTCGCCCTGGTTGAAGAAGATCCCCCAGGCGGCGGTGGCGGCGGCCGCGTCCAGGTCGGGGGCGTCGGGAAGGACGATGTTCGGCGACTTGCCGCCCAGCTCCAGCCAGACCCGCTTGAGGTTGGAGTCGGCGGAGTAGCGCAGGAAGTGCCGTCCGACGGCGGTGGAGCCGGTGAAGGCCAGCACGTCGACGTCCGGGTGGAGGCCGAGGGCCCGGCCGGCGGTGGGCCCGTCGCCGGTGACGACGTTCAGCACGCCCGGCGGGAGTCCGGCCTCGGTGCCGATCCGGCCGAGCAGCAGGGCGGAGAGCGGGGAGGACTCGGACGGCTTCAGTACGACGGTGCAGCCGGCCGCGAGCGCCGGGGCGACCTTCCAGCTCGCCAGGGTGAGCGGGAAGTTCCAGGGGACCACCGCGCCGACGACCCCGGTCGGCTCGCGGGTGACCAGGGCGAGGGTGTCGGGGGCGGTGTGCGGGGACTCGTCGGTGAGTTTGTCGGCGAGCTGCCCGTACCAGCGGAAGGTGTTGATCGCGGCGCGCAGTTCGATGGCGTACGCCTCGGTGATCGGCTTGCCCATCTCCAGGGTGATGGTGAGGGCGAGCCGTTCCCGGTGCTCTTCGAGGAGTTCGGCCATGCGGAGCAGGATCCGGCCGCGTTCGGCGGGGGCCAGGTGCGGCCAGGGGCCGGAGTCGAAGGCGCGGCGGGCGGCGGCCACGGCGAGGTCGACCTCGGCCTGTCCGGCGTCGGCGACCCGGGTGAGGAGCTGTCCGTCGCGGGGCGAGACCACGGCGAACGCGGCGCCGCCGCCGGGTTCGTCGGTGCCGTCGATGTGGTGGTGTGCGGGCAGGTCGAGGGCCTTGGCGCGGCCGAGGAGTTCGTCGTGGGTGAGGTCCAGCATGGTGGTCCCGTCGAGGGGTCGGGGGGGGGGGGGGGGGGGGGGGGGGGGGGGGGGGGGGGGGGGGGGGGGGGCGGGCGGCCCCCCCCCCCCCCCCCCCCCCCCCCCCCCCCCCT
>NZ_JBIVDZ010000004.1:833549-947482 GCF_044747345.1 Streptomyces sp. NPDC090088
GGGTTGTGGGGGGGGGGGGGGGCGGGGTTTGGTGGTGGGGGGTCGGCGGCCTGTGCGGGGCCGGCGTGCGGGGGGGGGGGGGGGCCGGGGGGGGCCGCCCCCCCCCGGCGGGGGTGGGTCAGCGACCGTGCACGACCCGTGCGGTCCCCGCCCCGAGGAGCAGCACCGCGGGGACGGCCAGGACCAGCCAGAGGGCCGTGGTGGCGTCGCCGCCGATGAGGGTCGTGAAGTTGGTGAGGACCACCCAGATCACGGCGGCGATGCCGAGCGCGCCGAGGGCGGGGGCGATCAGCGTGTTCCAGCGCCGGGTGTCGAGGCGTTCGCGGCGGAAGAAGACGATCACCGAGACCGAGGTCAGGAAGTACAGCAGCATGCAGGCCAGCACGCCGACGCCGCTGAACCAGGAGAAGAGGGTGAGGACCGGGTCCTTGCCGGCGAGGGCGAAGGGCATCACCAGGAGGACGGCGATCGCCGTCTGGACCAGGCCCGCGACCCACGGCGAGTGCCGGTGGTTGAGGGTGCGCAGCCGGCCCGGCAGCAGGCCCTCGCGGCTCAGCGAGAACAGGTAGCGGTTGGCGGAGTTGTGGAAGGCGAGGATGCCGGCGAAGAGCGAGGTGCCGAGCAGGATCGGCAGTACGTCGTTGACCCAGCCGCCGAACTGGTCGGCGATGGGCGCGAAGACGAAGACCGTGGAGTCGCCGCCGGCCAGGGCCTTGCCCGCGGCCGCGGTGACCTTCGAGGGGCCGTAGGAGGAGACCAGCATCCAGGAGACGAAGGCGAAGAAGCCGGTGACCACGGCGACCGACAGATAGGTGGCCCGGGGGACGGTCTTGTGGGGCTCGCGGGCCTCCTCGCCGTAGATGGCCGTGGCCTCGAAGCCGAACATGGAGGCGACGGCGAACATCAGGGCCACACCGGGCGCGCCCTGGAGCACCGCGCTCGGGGAGAAGGTGCCGCCGAAGTCGAGTCCCTCGGGACCGCCGCCCTTGACGAGGGTGACCAGGGCGAAGACGAGCAGGATGCTGAACTCCGCGAGCACGAACACGGCGAGCACCTTGGCGCCCAGCTCGATCCCGGCGGCGCCCAGCACCTGGACGGCGCCCATGGTCACCAGGGCCCACACCCACCAGGCGATGTGCGCGCCGGAGTAGTGCTCGACCAGCCCGCTGACGGTGAACCCGTAGAGGCCGTACATGGCGGCCTGGACCGTACAGTAGGCGAACAGCGCCACGGCCGCGCTGCCGCTGCCGGTGGTCCGGCCCAGGCCCTTGCCGATGTACGTGTAGAAGGCGCCGGCGTTCACGACATGCCGGCCCATGGCCACGAAGCCCACCGAGAACAGCAGGATCACCGCTCCGGCGATGGCGTAGGCGGCCGGGGCCCCGGCGCCGTTGCCGACCGCCACGGCGATCGGGACGGCGCCCGCGATGCCGGTGAGCGGCGCCTGGGCGGACAGGACGAAGAAGAGGATGCCCAGGACACCCAGGGCGTTGCGTTTGAGGGTGGCCGCGGGGCGGCCCTCCCCGGTCTGCGGAGAGGCGTCGACCGTCTGACTGTCCACTCGGATCACCTGCTGAGGGGAAGGGAGGAGTTTTCGTTTTGAGCCAAACGAGTTGCCTCATGGTGGGCCAGAACTATCCATCCGGCAAGGGGGTGGGGAGGGGAATTTACGCCGCGGAAACCGCCCTGCCCAGGGCATGCCGAACCCCCCGCCCGGACCGCGACGGGGGGTTCAGTGCCGGGCACGCTCAGTCGCGGTTCTCCGCCGGCCGCTCACCCAGGGTGTGCAGCAGCGCACGCAGCTCGGCGAGGGCGGCCTCGGTGTCGGCGCGGTCACCGATGCCCGTGAGCTGGTGCAGCACCAGTCCGTCCAGCGCGGCGAAGACCAGCCGGTTGAACGCCGGGCTCGCGTCGTCGGGCAGTATCCGGGCCAGCTCGCGCTGGGAGGCGCCGAAGTACTCGTCGTACAGCTCCCGGACCTGCGGCAGCAGCTCGGGGCGGCGGCGGGCCTCCAGGAGCAGTTCGTACTGGTACGCCTGCACGTCCGCGTCGTCCTCGACCATGTCCGTCAGCCCGGTCACGAAGTCCTCGGGCTTCCCGGTGCCGGGCTCCAGCAGGCTGCTGCTGAGGCTGAGACGCACCGCGTAGGCGAGGGACTCCTCGATCAGCGCGTCCCGGGAGCCGAAGTGGTGGACGACCAGACCGTGGGTGACCCCGGCCTCCTCGGCCACGGCGCGGTAGGTGAGATGGCGCAGCCCCCGCTGCCCGACGACCCGGACCGCGGCCTTGAGCAGCGCCTCGCGCCCCTCCCCGTACCCGAGCCGCTTGCGCGACCGGGCGTCGGAGGGCTGCGGGGTCCCGGCGGATTCGGTCATGGTCGCGACCCTACCCGCCGGGTCCCGGCGCCTGTCGTGCCGTCTACCTGCGGGGCGCGCGGACGCCACGGAACTCCCAGTCGCCGCCGAGCGCGGTGGACAGCACTTCCTCGGACTCGGTGGGCTGCGCGCCGACGTCGCTGCGGACGGGGGTGGGCCCGGTGACGATGTGGTTGGTCAGCCGCCCGAGCCCCTCCACCTCCACCTCGACGACATCACCCGGCTGGACCGGCCGCGAGTTGGCCGGGGTCCCGGACAGCAGCACGTCACCGGGGTACAGGGTGATGGTCCGGGCGATGTCGGCCACGAGGTAGTGCATGTCCCACTTCATCTCGTCGGTCGAACCGTCCTGGACGACCTCGCCGTTGACGTACGTGCGCAGGCTCTTGCCGTGGAAGTCCCAGTCGGTGACCAGTCCCGGGCCGAGCGGGCACAGCGTGTCCGACCCCTTCACCCGCAGCATGGACCCGGCGTCGGTGTCCCGGAAGTCGTGCAGCCCGTAGTCGTTGGCGATGGTGTACCCGGCGATGTACTCCCCCGCCTCGGCCGGCGAGACGTTCCGCGCGGTCCGCCCGATCACGATGGCGACCTCGCCCTCGTAGTTGAGCCACTTGCAGCCCTCGGGCCGGACGATGGCGCCCTTGTGGGAGTTGAGGGAGGAGGTCGGCTTGTGGAAGTAGGTCGGGGTGTCGGGCAGTTCGATCTGGAACTCGTCCACCCGGCTGCGGTGGTTGAGATGGACGGCGATCACCTTCGACGGCACGACCGGCGGCAGATGCAGGGCGTCCTCGGTCTTCACGCGGCGACCGTCCCCGGCGACGAGTTCGTCCCCGTCGACGGTGACCTGGACGGCGGCGCCGTCCAGGAGGATACGGCGGTATTCGGGCATGGCGGGCCTTCCTAGGAGCGGCGGTGCGGGTTGCGGGGCTCGGCGGTCACGGATGTCTCCGTGCCGGTCCAGCCGTCGGCGGGCCGGTCGAACCAGAGGTGGACCTGGCCGGTGCCGATCGAGTTCTCGTACTCGCCGTACTGCCGGGCCCGGGCGGTGCAGGCCTGCTCGCCGAGGGCGCCGGCCATCATCAGGTAGTGGAAGAACTTCGCCTCGGGCTTGACCTTCCAGAACGCGTCCATGGTGTCCAGGACCTTGTCGTGCCGGCCGTCCTTGAACCACTCGATGCGCTCGTAGTCCGCCTCCCGCGCCTGGGGGGTTCGGATGTGCGCCGGGTCGCTGGCCTCGTGATCCCGCAGCTCGCGCAGCGGCCAGAAGGTGTGCGAGAGCGCGCCGGAGGCGATGAGCAGCACCCGCCGCCCCGGGGTGGCGGCGATCCCGTCGGCGAGCGCCCGCCCCAGCCGCAGATGGTCCTCCATGTCCCCGGTCTGGCAGACCCCGATGGTCACCCACCGCTTGTCGGCCAGCCCCTCCCCCAGGAACTTCCACAGATTGATGGTGGCGTAGTAGATCGGCAGGTACGCGTCGTCGATCGCGGTGATCCAGGTGCCGTGCTTGTCGGCGAACTTCTCCACGTTGCGGGCGAGTTCCGGGTCGCCGGGGAAGTCGTACGGCATCCGGCACATCCCGCGCGGCAGTTCCTCGGAGGTGAACAGCCCGGCCCGCCGCTCCTGGGCGGTGACCACGAACTCGACGGTGGTCGCCCAGTGCGAATCCAGTACGACGACGGTGTCGTAGTCGTCCCGCTCGAACACCTCCCGGCGCAGCTCCCGCAGTCCGGTGACGAGGGTGATCTCCCTGCCCTCGTTCAGCTCCAGCCGGTCCGCCTCCGGCAGCACGACGGTGGGCACGTGGGCGAGCAGCCCCGCCCCGACGATCTCACCCATGGTCCTTCCACCCTCCAGGCGCGGTGACGGTGTTCTTCAGGTCGCAGTAGAAGTCGAAACTCCAGGTACCGCCCTCACGCCCGACACCGGACAGGCGGGAGCCGCCGAAGGGCGCCTGGAGGTCCCGGACGAAGAAGCAGTTGACCCACACGGTGCCGGCGACGAGCCGTGCGGTGACGCGCTCGGCACGCTCCCGGTCGCCGGTGGCCAAGGTGGCGGCGAGCCCGAACCGGGTGTCGTTGGCGAGCCGCACCGCCTCCTCCTCGTCGGCGAAGGTCTGGAGCGTCAGGACCGGCCCGAAGACCTCCTCCTGCACGATCTCGCTGTCCTGCGCGACCTCGGTGAGGAGCGTCGGCGCGTAGTACTGCCCGTCCTCGCGGTGGCCGCCGATGACGGCCCGCGCCCCCGCGTCGACCGCGCGCCGCACGAACCCGTCGATCTTCTCCAGCTGACGGGGATGGATGTTGGGCCCGATGTCGGTGGCCTCGTCACGCGGGTCGCCCTGCTTCAAGGCCGTGGCCTTCTCGACGAACCGCCGCGTGAACTCCTCGGCCACCGATTCCTCGACGAGGAACCGGGTGGCGGCCAGACAGACCTGCCCGGCGTTGTCGTACTGCTCCACCGCGAGGTCCACGGCAAGGTCGAGATCGGCGTCGGCGAACACCAACAGGGGCGATTTGCCGCCGAGTTCGAGGCTGAGCGGGGTGAGGTTGGCGGCGGCCGACACCGCGATCCGCTCAGCCGTCGGCACGGACCCCGTGAAGCTGATCCGCCGCACGTCCGGGTCCGAGGTGAGCGCGTCGCCGATCTCCGCACCGTATCCCTGCACGACATTGAGCACACCGGCGGGGAGCCCCGCCTCGGCGGCGATGTCCGCGAGCAGCGAGGCGGTGAGCGGCGACCACTCGGCGGGCTTGAGCACCACGGTGTTCCCGGCGGCGAGCGCCGGCGCGACCTTCCAGGTGGCCAGCATGAGCGGCGCGTTCCACGGGGTGATCAGCACACAGGGCCCGGCCGGGTCCCAGCTGACGTGGTTGGCGTGCCCCCGGGTCTCGAAGTCCTCGTGCTCCAGCGTCAGCAGCCAGTCCGCGAAGAACCGGAAGTTGTGCGCGACCCGGGGCATGACCCCACGGCGGTGCGAGCGCAGCAACGCCCCGTTGTCCGTGGTCTCGACGATCGCCAGCTCCTCGATCCGCTTCTCGACCCCGTCGGCGATGGCGTGGAGCAGGCGGGCGCGCTCGGCACGCGAGGTGGCGGCCCAGCCGGGGAAGGCCGCCTTGGCAGCGGCGACAGCGGCCCGGGCCTCGGCGGGACCGCCGCGGGCGATCTCGCCGATCGGCTGCCCGTCGATGGGCGAGCTGTCCGTGAACGTCTCGGCGGAAGCGACGCGTTGTCCACCGATCCAGTGCCGGGTGTCGACGGCGACTCCGGCAACGGTGATCTTGTCAGCCATGAGAAGGGTTTCCATTCATACGAAGGGATCTGCCACGTACCTCAGGGGCGCGGGGAACTGCGCGACCAGCCACAACGCACCCGCACCCGACCACGCACCTCACCCCGCGACCACTCCGGACATCCCGCTCTCCAACAGGCGCCCCCCGTCCCACACCACTCCCACCTGCCGGTAGTACGCGGCGATCGGCTCCCGGATCTCCAGCCGGGCCAACTCCTCCGTAGGCGCCTCGAACAGCTCCAGCTCCGCGTCCCCCACCCACGCCTGACCGCCCTCGAAGTCCGCCGCCCCCGACTCGATCAGCTCGTCCAGCGCCAGCCCCTTCCCCTTCTCGATCGACGGCAGCCACCGGTGATGAGCCATCGGATGCCCGTTGACGAACCCGTTCGTCGCGGACGGCTCCCGCAGCGTCACCACCGCCTGCGCCAGCCGCCGGTCCGCCGCGGCCAGCGTCGCCCCGAACCGGGCCCCCGCCTCGATCCGGGGGGCGGGCCCGTAGGGATGCGGCCGTGTCTGGTGGATCGATCCGAGCTTCTTCGGGTACCCCTGGTGCAGCCCCCGGGCGATCGCGAAGTCCTTGTCGACCCAGATGTAGACGCACCGCGAGTACGTCTGCCCCCGGTACGTGCAGCGCACGACCGCGAACGCCTCCTTGTACTGCGCGAGCACCGGGTCGAGCAGTTCCTCCCCCGACGCCGAGCAGGACTGCCAGTCGGCCCAGATCAGCGCGACCGCGCCGGGGTCCTCCTCGGCCAGCTCCAGCGGCTCGGGCAGCAGTTCGCGCACCCGTGCGGGATCCGTCCGGTACTCGACGGTCAGCAGATCGCCGGAGTACCGCCACGGCGGCGAGGGAATCAGCGACGAGGCACCGCTCGCCGTCTTCGGATGGAAGTAACCACGGAGACTGGCCACTTGGGGCTCCTTAAACAGTGAGGGCGGGCTGCCGGAGCAGCTCGGCGCGGTAGCGGGCGGCGGACGCGGCGACGGCCTGCCCGCCGAGGGCGACGACACCGACGAGTCGGCCGTCGCGGTGGTAGCCGACGAGCACGTCCCCGTCGGGGTGGCCGTCGAGGATCCGGACGTCGTCCTGGCCGAGCCCCGGCGCTCCGAAGGACTGGAGCCGGAAGTCGTGCTGGTCGCTCCAGAAGGTGGGCAGCGGCGCGAACGGCGCCGGCTCGGCATCGGAGACCAGCGTCCTCGCCGCGTGCTTGGCGGTGTCGGTCGGAATGCACCAGTGCTCCACCCGGCGGGGGACGCCGTCGTAGCGGGCGTTGGGGAACCGTGCCACATCACCCACCGCGACCACGTCCGGCCGGCCGCCGACCCGCAGGTACTCGTCGGTGAGCACCCCGTCGGTCAGATCCAGTCCGTTGCCGTCGAGCCATTCGGTGTTGGCGACCGACCCGACCGACTCGACGACCACGTCCGCGGGCAGTACGGAACCGTCACTGAGCACCACACCGGTGACCCGGTCGTCACCGGCGAACCCGGCCACCCCGGTCCCCAGCGCGAAGCGCACCCCGCGATCCTCGTGCCGCTTCAGCAGCGCACGTCCGAGAAGCTCCCCGAGCGGCCCGCCCATGGGCAGCGGCAGCGGATCGACGACCGTCACCTCCGCCACGCCGAGCGCCACCGCGGTCGCGGCGACCTCGCAGCCGATGAATCCCGCGCCGACCACGACGACCCGGGCGCCGGGCCGGATCAGCGCCTCGCGCAGGCCCTGGGCGTCGTCGAGGGTGCGGACGGTGTGCCGGCCGGCGGAGGGGCCGGGGCACGCCAGCCGCCGGGGGCGCATGCCGGTGGCGACGACCAGTCCGTCGTAGGACAGCGCGCCGCCGTCGTCGAGCCGTACCGTCCGCTGGTCGAGGTCGGCGGAGACGGCCTTCCTGCCGAGCCGCCACTCGACGTCGGACACGCTCGCGCGCGGCCGGAAGGCGAGGGAGTCGAAGGGGGCCTTGCCGGCCAGGACCTCCTTGGACAGGGGCGGCCGGTTGTAGGGCATGTGCGGTTCGTCGCCGACGAGGGTGATCGCACCGGTCCAGCCGGCCGCGCGCAGCTGTTCGGCGGCGCGCAGGCCGGCCATGGAGGCGCCGGCCACGACGATGCGCGCGTCCACGGTCAGGCCTCGATCCGGATGGCCTGGAGCGGGCAGACGTCCGCCGCTTCCTCGACCTCGTCGCGCAGTGCGTCGTCCGGGTCGGAGACGTGGACGAGGTGGCCCGCGTCGTCCATCGAGAAGACGTCGGGGGCCGCGAAGACGCACTGGCCGTGGTCCTGGCACTTGTTCATGTCGACGACGACCTTCATGGCCGGTCCTCCTGAGGGAGCGGAAGCGAAGGGAGAGAGGAGAAGGGAACGGGCCCGGCCGGTCGTACCGACCGGGCCCTGCCAACGGGTTGCGGCGGACCGCGACCCGAACTCGTTTGGCTTCAAACAAGGTAGGCAGACGTCTCCCCCTGGTCAATACCTATCCGTCTGGATAAATTCTTTCCGTCGCCCTCTTGCGGCAAGCTGCACCCCTGCCTACCGTTTGGCTTCAAACAGCAGGCCGGAGAGCCGCCTCGACCACGCGCCCCGGCTGTCACTCCCCACGCCACCCGCCTCCCGGACCCCGGATTCCCGGTCCCGGAGGCGGTGCCCCGACGTCCGTCCGCCCGAGGAGACAACGGTGAGCGATCAAGACCTGTCAGAAGTCCGCCGGCACCTGGACCGGCTCGCCGCGGACGGCATCGATGTCGTCCGGGTGACCTATCCCGACCTCATCGGCACCGACCGGGCCCGTGATGTGCTGGTGGAGGAGCTGCCCCGTGCCCTGGAGCACGGGCTGGCCTTCTGCCGGGCCGTCTACCACACCAGTCCGCAGGGCGACGTGGTCCCGGTCAGCGGCGGTCTGGACGCGGGCCTGCCGGACATCTCCGTACGGCCGGACCTCGGCACGCTGGTCGCCCTGCCCTGGGAGCCGGGGGTGGCCGCCTGTCTCGCCGACGTCGTCGACCCGGCCACCGGGGCACCGGCTCCCGAGTCGCCCCGCGACCTGCTGCGGTCGGTCCTCGACCGGTGCCGGGAGCACGGGCTGAGCCCGGTCGTCGGCCCCGAGCTGGAGTACTTCCTGTGCGAGCCGGAACCGGGCGGCGGCTGGCGGCGCTACGGCGGCCACCCCGGCGTCGTCTACACGGCCGGGCTGCGCGCCGACCCCGACAACCACCTGCTGCGCACCCTGCGGCAGGTGCGCGACCTCGGGATCGGGGTGCTGAGCGGGAACCACGAGTTCGACGGCGGACAGTTCGAGATCAACCTGCTGCACTCCGAGGCCCTCTCCGCAGCCGACCGCGCGTTCCGCTTCAAGGCCGCGATCAAGGAGCTGGCCCGGCGCGAGGGCCGGCTCGCCACCTTCATGGCGAAGCCCTTCAACGACGCGGGCGGCTCCGGCTTCCACCTGCACCTCTCCTGCACCGACGAGTCGGACGCCCAGGGAGGCAACGCCTTCGACGACCCGTCCGGCGCTTACGGCCTGTCCGCCACCGCCCGGCACGCGATCGCCGGAGTCCTCGCCCACGCCCCCGCCCTGGCCGCGCTGCTCAACCCGACCGTCAACTCGTACAAACGCTTCGGCCCCGACACCCTCGCCCCCTGGCTGATCGACTGGGGTCTGGACAACCGCAGCGCGATGGTCCGCGTCCCGCCGGAGCGCGGGGCCGGTGCCCGGCTGGAACTGCGCCTCGGCGACGCGAGCGCCAACCCCTATCTGGCGATCGCCGCGACCGCGGCCGCCGCCCTGCTCGGCGTGCTGGCCGGCGAGGAGCCGCCCGCGCCGCTGGAGGGCTACGGCTACGACACCGCGAAGGCGGCCGTGCTGCCGATGGACCTGTCCGCCGCGCTGGACGCCCTGGAGGCGGACACCGCGCTCGTCGAGCTGCTCGGCAAGGACTTCACCGACTCCTACCTCTCCTACAAGCGCAACGAGGTCGAACGCTTCCAACGGCATGTCACCGACTGGGAGTTCACCGAGTACGCCTACCACCTGTGAAGGATCACCGATGACCACAGCCACCGGCGTCGAGGCCATGCGCCTCGCCGACGTCGACCTCGCGAACCTCGACCACTTCACCGACGGGGTCACCCCCTGGCGGATGTTCCACACCCTGCGGCACGAGGACCCGGTGCACTGGCAGCCGGAGGAGGCGCCCAACTCCGGTTTCTGGGCGGTCACCCGGCACGCCGACATCGCGCGGGTCGACCGGGACTCCGAGACCTTCACCTCCACCCGGTTCGTGAACCTGGAGGAGCTGGACGAGGACCAGATCAGGAAACGCGCCTCGATCCTGGAGCTGGACGGCGTCCGCCACCGGGCGCTGCGCAGTGTGATCCAGCGGCAGTTCGGCGCCGGTGTCATCAACAGCTACACCGACTTCCTGCGCGGGCTGACCGCGAAGACCCTGGACGCGGCCCTGGCCAAGGGCACCTTCGACTTCGTGAAGGAGGTCTCCGCGGACTTCCCCATCAACGTCCTCGCCCGGCTGCTCGACGTGCCGCCGGAGGACAACCAGCAGCTCATCGACTGGGGCAACCGCATCATCGGCAACACCGACCCCGACTACGCGGACGTCCTGCTGCACAGCGCGGAGAGCGAGAAGTACCGCGATCTGCCGTTCCGCTCCCCCGCCTCGCTCGAAGTCTTCGAGTACGGGCGGGAACTGGCCCGGCAGCGGCGCGGCGGCGAGGGGACGGACCTGGTCTCCAAGCTGGTGAACACCACCCCGCGCGACGGGGTCCCGCTCTCCGCGCGGGACTTCGACAACTACTTCCTGCTCCTGGTGGTGGCCGGCAACGAGACCACCCGGCACACCATCACCCACTCCATGCTGGCCCTCCTCCAGCACCCCGAGCAGCTGGCCCGCCTCAAGGACGACCCGTCGCTGATCCCCACGGCGGTCGAGGAGTTCCTGCGCTGGGCGTCCCCGGTCTACCACTTCCGCCGTACCGCGACCCGCGAGGTCGAGCTGGGCGGCAAGCGGATCCGGGAGGGCGACAAGGTCGTCATGTGGTACGCCTCGGGCAACCGTGACGAGGAGGTCTTCGGGAACCCGTACGACTTCGACGTGGCCCGGCAGAACAACGACCACGTCACCTTCGGCAAGGGCAGCCCGCACCTGTGCCTGGGCAACCTGCTCGCGCGCACCGAGATCCGGATCATGTTCGAGGAGCTGATCCCGCGGCTCGCCGACATCCGGCTGGCCGGCGACGTGCCGCGGGTGCGGTCCAACTTCGTGAACGGCATCAAGAAGCTGCCGGTGGAGGTGACCCTCGCCTGACGGAGGGGTCAGAAACCCCCCACCCACGCGTCCACGGTCGTGACCTCGGCCTGCATCGGGAACACCTTCTCCGTGAGCACCCGGTGCACCTCCGGGTCGGAGTCGAGGCAGCCGTCGGACAGCACGGTGAGTTCGAAGTCGAGGTCGGCGGCCTGGCGCAGGGTGGACAGCACCACCCCGCTGGTGGCGATGCCGGTGAGGACGAGATGGTCGATCCCGCCGGCCCGCAGCACCATGTCGAGGTCGCTGCCGGCGAAGGCACTGACCCGCCGCTTGGTGACCACGGTCTCGCCGGGCGCCGGCGCCACGTCCGGATGGACCTGCGTGGCCCGGTCGTCACCGGCCTTGCGGGTCGCGGCGCCCACCAGCCCCCGGAACATCTTGTTCCGGGGGCTGACCTCCGGGTATCCCGGGCGGAACCCGACCACCGGGTAGATCACCGGAACGCCGGCCGCACGGGCGGCCTCGATCGCCTTGCCCAGGCGTGGGAGGTAATCGGGGTCGGGGAAGCGGTCGACGACGACCTGCTGGACATCCATGACGAGAAGGGCTTGCTGAGGCACCGGCTCTGTTCCTTCCACACGACCGCGTTAGTCATCAAGCGATTACTTGGCAACGTAGCCCCGCTCGGGGACAATGTCAACGAATGATGACTTGACGGTGGGGCCCAGGCCCGCCGAAGGGTCCGCGGTGGTGTTCACGAAAGGAGCCGCTGTGTCATCGCAGGACACGACCGAGCACGGCACGACCGGGCAGAACGCGACCGAGCCGGACACGACCGGGCAGGACGCCGACGGGCCCCGGCGCCGGGACGCCGCGGCGACGCGCCGGGCCCTGCTGCTGGCCGCCCGCACCCGGTTCACCCGGCTGGGGTACGACCGCACGACGCTGCGGGACGTGGCCGCCGACGCGGGGGTGAACCTGGCGCTGATCAAGCGGTACTTCGGCTCCAAGGAGGGCCTGTTCAAGGCCGCGCTGGCCTCGACGCCGAGGTTCCTGGGGGGTGAGGCGGAGTTCCCGCACGGCCGCACCGCCCTCGCGGAGGCGCTCAGCCGTCAGCTGGCGGCCGGGGCCTGGGCGGAGTTCGGCGAGCATCCGGTGCTGATGCTGCTGCGGGACTCCGGCGACGAGCAGGTGGCCGGACTGCGCCGGCGGGCCCTGGAGGAGTTCGGCCGGCAGGTGCTGGAGGCGTCGGGCGCCCCGGCCGCGCCCGACGCCCTGCTGCGGGCGGAACTCCTGGTCGCCCTGGGGGTGGGGGTCGCCGTCGTACGGTCCGCGGTGGGCCTGCGGCCGCTCGCCGACGCGACACCCGAGGACCTGCTGGGCCCGCTCCTCGACGTCGTGGACGGCCTGCTCGGCCCGCGGCCGGACTGACCCCCGCCGGTCACTCGGGCCAGGCGGAGCCCTGGATGACCTCGACGAAGTCACCTCGCCGGAAGCCCGGGACGTAGTGGGCCAGCACATCGGCCTTGACGTTGCCGAAGGTGGTGTCCGGGCGGTCCTGGATACCCTCGGTGAAGGCGGCGAGGATCTGGTTCTTGAAGTCGGGGCGCGGGTGCGCCGCGACGACCGCCGCGCGCTGCTCGTCGGTGACCTCGTGGTAGCCGATGCCCAGCACGTCCAGCTCCACACCCCGGGTGACCAGGGCGATCTCGGGTGCCATGTGCAGTGGGATCTCCGGGGTGGTGTGCAGCGCGATCGCCGTCCAGACCCGGTCCGCGGCCTCCCCGGTGATGCCGTGGGCGCGCAGGAAGGCGCGGGCCTCGTCGGCGCCGTCGATCTCGAAGCGCCGGTCGGTGCGGCGCAGGCTCTTGGTGAGCCCGAGGTCGTGGAACATCGCGCCCACGTAGAGCAGTTCGGGGTCGAAGGCCAGGCCCAGCTCCCGGCCGCGCAGCGAGCCCCACAGGAACACCCGCCGGGAGTGGTCGAACACCAGCGGTGCGGCGATGTCGCGCACCCTCTCGGTGGCCTCCCGCACCAGGGCGGTGTCCGGGATCCGTACACCTGCGATCTCTTCGCTCATCTTCCTCAGCCTCCGTGCCGAACGGGTGATGTGGATCCAGGGTTCTCCGGGGGACGTAGGCTGGGCCATGTCTCTGCCGCCAGGAAAACCACGGATTCGGACATGACGCATCGGGTGGGCTTTGTGGTCTTCGAGGGGGTGACCATGCTCGACGTCAGCGGCCCCTCGGAAGTGCTGCACCAGGCGGGCCGGCTCGCCGCCCCCTACGAGCTGGTGCTGGTCTCCCCCACCGGCGGAACGGTCACCACCTCCGCCGGACCGGCGCTGACCGGCACGGTCCGGGCGGCCGACGCCGGTCCGGTCGACACGGTGCTGGTGGCCGGGGGCGACCGGCTGGCCGAGGGGCCGATCGAGGACGGGCTGCTGGCCGCGGCCCGCGATCTCACCGAGGGGGCACGCCGGGTCGCCTCGGTCTGCACCGGCGCGTTCGTCCTCGGCGAGCTGGGC
Organism: Streptomyces sp. NPDC090088; assembly: GCF_044747345.1. Taxonomy (NCBI): domain Bacteria; kingdom Bacillati; phylum Actinomycetota; class Actinomycetes; order Kitasatosporales; family Streptomycetaceae; genus Streptomyces; species Streptomyces sp. NPDC090088. The sequence goes on from NZ_JBIVDZ010000004.1 coordinate 846,996, forward strand.
CTGCTCGACGGCCGCCGGGCCACGACCCACTGGCGGCACGCGGCCGTGTTCGCCCGCCGCTACCCCCGGGTGCGCGTCGAGCCGGACGCCATCCACGTCCGCGACGGGCGGTACGTCACCTCGGCGGGCATCAGCGCGGGCATCGATCTGGCCCTCGCCCTGGTGGAGGACGACCACGGCGCCGACGTGGCCCGGGACATCGCCCGCGAGCTGGTCGTCTTCCTGCAACGCCCGGGCGGGCAGTCGCAGTTCTCGACGGCCGTCACCACGCCTCCGGCCCGCACCGAGCCGCTGCGCACGCTGATCGCGTCCGTGCTCGCCGACCCGGCCGCCGACCACAGCCTGCCCGCCCTGGCCGCGTCCGCCGCCGTCAGCACCCGGCATCTGACCCGGCTGTTCACCGCCGAGCTGGGCACCACGCCCGCGCGCTGGGTCGAGCGGGTCCGTCTGGACCGCGCCCAGCAGCTGCTCCTTGAAGGCCACAGCGTCACCGCCGCCGCCCGGCACAGCGGCCTGGGCACCGACGAGACCCTCCGCCGCGCCTTCGCCCGCCACCTGGGCACGACCCCGACCCACTACCGCAGACGCTTCGCCACCACCGGCCGCCAGAACTGATCATGAAGGCAGCCGACCTGTGCTAGGCTTTAGCCCGTTGCAGTTGTGGTACCCATGAACCTATGTGCGCCTGACGGGACTGTTCATCCTTCAGGCGCATTGTTTGTTTTCCGGCATCTCCGGATGGGGCCATCGCCTACAGAAGGAGAAACTGTCATGGCACAGGGCACTGTGAAGTGGTTCAACTCGGAAAAGGGCTTCGGCTTCATCGAGCAGGACGGCGGCGGTCCGGACGTCTTCGCCCACTACTCGAACATCGCCAGCCAGGGTTTCCGTGAGCTCCAGGAGGGCCAGCGGGTCTCCTTCGACGTCACGCAGGGCCAGAAGGGCCCGCAGGCGGAGAACATCGTCCCCGCCTGATCGCCGGACGCGTATCCGCTGGCCGGGGTCCGCACCGTCATGGTGCGGACCCCGGTTTGTGCTGTTTCCAGGAAGGCAGACCATCGCATGCCCCGCAGGCCCCAGAAGTCGAACCGGCGCGCCGCGTCGCCCTCGCCGTCCCCGTCGGCGCCGAGGGAGTTCCGGCTGCCGGAAGGCACCACCCCCGCGCTTCCCCCCGTCGAGGACTTCGCCGGTCTGGACATGCCCGCCGGGCTGCTGAAGACCCTCACCGCGCAGGGCGTGACCACGCCCTTCCCCATCCAGGCCGCCACCCTGCCGAACTCGCTCGCCGGCCGCGACCTGCTCGGGCGGGGACGCACCGGCTCCGGCAAGACCCTCGCGTTCGGGCTGGCGCTGCTGGCCCGCACGGCCGGACTGCGCGCCCAGCCCAAGGCGCCCCTCGCCCTGGTGCTGGTGCCCACCCGTGAACTCGCCCAGCAGGTGACGGACGCGCTGACCCCCTACGCGACGGCGGTGAACCTCCGCCTGGCCACCGTGGTCGGCGGGCTGTCCATCACCAAGCAGGCCGCCACCCTCCGGCGCGGTGCCGAGGTGGTCGTGGCGAGCCCCGGCCGCCTCAACGACCTCGTGGAACGCGGGGACTGCGTGCTCGACGACGTCCGCATCACCGTGCTGGACGAAGCCGACCAGATGACCGACATGGGGTTCCTGCCGCAGATCACCAAGCTGATCGAGAAGGTACGGCCGGACGGGCAGCGCATGCTCTTCTCCGCCACCCTGGACCGCAACATCGACCGGCTGGTGCAGCGGTTCCTGACCGACCCCGTGGTGCACTCCGTGGACCCGTCGGCGGGCGCGGTGACCACCATGGAGCACCACGTCCTGCACGTGCAGGACGAGACCGACAAGAAGGCCGTCACCACGCGCATCGCGGCCCGTGACGGCCGGGTCATCCTCTTCCTGGACACCAAGCGGTCCGCCGACCGGCTCACCAAGCGGCTGCTGGCCGTCGGTGTCCGCGCGGCGGCCCTGCACGGGGGACGCTCCCAGCCGCAGCGCAACCGCACCCTGGAGCAGTTCAAGAACGGCCAGGTCACCGCGCTGGTGGCGACGAACGTCGCGGCCCGTGGCATACACGTCGACGACCTCGACCTGGTCGTGAACGTCGATCCGCCCGCCGACCACAAGGACTACCTCCACCGGGGCGGCCGCACGGCCCGCGCCGGCGGCTCCGGCAGCGTGGTCACGCTGGTCCTGCCCGAGCAGAAGCGGGAAGTCACCCGGCTCATGTCGGACGCGGGCATCCGCCCCCGGACCGCCCGGGTCACCTCCGGCGACGCGGAACTGGCCACCATCACCGGCGCCCGCGAGCCGTCCGGTGTGGCCGTCACCATCGAGGTCCCGCAGCCGACGCCACCGGCGGAGTCCCGCCCGGCCCGCAAGACCGGCGGACGGCCCTCCCGGCGGCGCCGCGGCGGCGGCGGCGAGGCCCAGACCGTGCCGGGCGGCGGCTCCAGGGCGGGCGGCGAGGGCTCCGCCCGCCGGTCCTCGACCGGGGCGAAGGCCTCCGGCGGCACCCCGGCGACGGGCGAGCGCGGCGCCGCCCGCCGGGCCGGATCCGCCAAGACGACCGGCACCACCCCCGCTGCGGGCGCCCGGAACTCCGCCCGCCGGTCCACCGCGGGTACGGCCGCCCGCGCCGGCTCCGGCAACACCGCGCGGACGTCCGGCCGTCGTACGACGACCCGCAGATCCGCCGGTGACGCCGCCTAGGGACGCTCGTCAGGGTGTCCCGGGCGGCCGGGAGCAGCGCGACAACAATCGAGCAATCAGGTGCTGCTTGACTCTTGTCACGGCTGTGGACGATTGCGTCGGCCGGGCGGGTGCGCAAGAGTATGCCGACTGTCGTACCCAGCAAGCGGGATGCTTCCAGAGGAAGGCAAGCGCGTGAGCCGGATGTCTGTGCGGGGACTCGCGGTCGTCTCGGCCACCGCGGTCACCGCGGTCGGAAGCGTGGCCGGGGTCGCCTCGGCCAGCGGCACCCAGAACGACGACGCGCAGGCCACGGCTCCCGACACCCCCCTGCTCGCGGACATACCCGTGGGCCACCAGGCCCGGGTGCAGACCGCCTCCCTCACGCACCAGGCCGACACCATGGCCGTGCTGGCGGACGCGAGCGCGAGGAAGGACGCCGAGCAGGCCGCCCGGGTGGCGGCGGCCAGAACCGCCGAGGCCAGGATGGCCGATGCCAGGGAACGCGCGGAGGCCAAGGCAGCGGCCGGCGATTCCTCGGCCAGTTTCCCGGTGCGGAGCTCCTACACCGTGGCACAGCTCAAGGCGATGGCCGCGCAGATCGTGGGCACCGGCCAGTTCCAGTGCTTCAGCAACATCGTGGACCACGAGTCCACCTGGAACTACCTGGCGGTCAACCCCTCCTCCGGCGCGTACGGCCTGGTCCAGGCTCTGCCCGGCTCCAAGATGGCCTCCGTCGCCGCCGACTGGCAGACCAACCCGGCCACCCAGATCAAGTGGGGCCTGAACTACATGAACACCACCTACGGCAGCCCCTGCCAGGCCTGGGCCTTCTGGCAGGTCCACCACGCGTACTGAGCCCGTGCTCGGAAGCGCGTAGTACCCCTGTACCACGGGTGGGGCCCCATTCAGCCCCCGGTACGACCGGTTCGGACCGATCACGGACTTAGCGTGGCTCAGAGGCGTCGGTTGTGAGGGACGCCGAGCCCGAGAGAAAGAGCTCCGATGATCGACGCACGGCAGCTGACCAAGAGATACGGCGAGAAGACGGCCGTCGACGGCCTGGAATTCGTCGTGAAGCCGGGTACTGTGACCGGCTTCCTGGGCCCCAACGGCGCGGGGAAGTCCACGACGATGCGCATGATCGTCGGCCTGGACGCCCCCACGAGCGGTTCCGTCACGGTGAACGGCCGGCGCTATGCCCGGCACCGGGCCCCGCTGCAGGAGGTCGGTGCCCTGCTGGAGGCCAAGTCGGTCCATCCGGGCCGTTCGGCCTACCACCACCTCAGGGCGCTGGCGCTCACCCACGGCATCCCGCGCCGCCGGGTCGAGGAGGTCATCGAGCTCGCCGGGCTGGGCAGTGTGGCGAAGAAGCGGGCCGGTGCCTTCTCGCTCGGCATGGGCCAGCGGCTCGGGATCGCCGCGGCCCTGCTGGGCGATCCGCAGACCGTGATGCTGGACGAGCCCGTCAACGGGCTGGACCCCGAGGGCGTGCTCTGGATCCGCAACCTGCTGACCTCGCTCGCCGGGGAAGGGCGCACGGTGTTCGTGTCGTCGCACCTGATGAGCGAGATGGCGCTGGTGGCGGACCATCTGATCGTCGTCGGCCGGGGCCGGCTGCTCGCCGACACGACCGTGGGCGACCTGGTGCGCGAGGCGGGCGGCGACACCGTGCACGTGGCCACGCAGGACCCGGCACGGCTGCGGGACGTCCTGGCCGGTCCGGAGATCGGGATCGAAGGGCGCATCGGTTCGGAGGAGCTCCTGGTGACCGGGCTCAGCGCCCGGGAGATCGGGCTGAAGGCCGCCGAGCACGGGATCGCCCTGTTCCAGCTGAGCACCCGCCAGATGTCGCTGGAGCAGGCCTTCATGGACCTGACCAAGGATGCCGTGGAGTACCACGGCGCCACGACCACGACCGAGACCGCCGAGAGCGCCGAGCCCGTCGGGAGCACCGCATGAGCACCCTCACCGCCACGACCCCCGACGCGCCGGTCGCCGGGGCCGCCCGCCCCGCCCACCGGGTGACCGGACGGCGGGTGCTGGCCTCGGAGTGGGCCAAGCTCTGGACCCTGCGGTCCACCTGGATCACCCTCGGGCTGGGGCTGCTGTTCCTGGTCGCGTTCGGGCTGATCGCGTCGAGCCGGTACAAGTCCGCCATCGGCTCCGCCCACATGGACCCGGACTTCGCCCGCTCGACCGCCGTGCGCCTGTCGTTGTTCGGTACGAACTTCGCGCAGCTGGCGTTGGGCGTCCTCGGCGTGCTGGTCACGGCCGGCGAGTACTCGACCGGCATGATCCGCTCCACCATGGCGGCGGTGCCGCGCCGGCTGCCGGTGCTGTGGTCCAAGGCGACCGTGTTCGGCCTGGTCGCCCTGGCCGTCTCCACGGTCGGTGTGTTCGTCGCCTTCTTCTTCGGCAGCCGGATCGTCTCCGGCACGCCCGCCGCGATGGACTTCTCGCACGCCGGGGTCGTACGGAGCCTGCTGGGCGCCGGTCTCTACCTCGGTCTGGTCGGCGTGATCGGCACCGCGCTGGGCGCGCTGCTGCGGTCGGTGGCCGGCGGCATCTCGGTCCTGGTCGCCACGCTGATGCTGATCCCCGGGCTGATCTCGCTGCTGCCCAGCTCCTGGCAGGACGACATCAGCCCCTACCTGCCGAGCAACGCGGGCGGGTCGATGTTCGCCCTGACCCACGACACCACCAGTCTCTCCCCCGGTGCCGGACTGCTGGTCTTCCTCGGCTGGACCGCGCTCGCCCTCGCCGGGGCGGCCTACCGGCTGCTGCGCAGCGACGTGTGACGACCATGGCCTGGCCCGCCCGCACGCGGACTGAGCGGCTTCAGCGGGCGATGGTCCGCGCGCCGTGCTCGCGCAGGGGGCCGACCTGCCGACCGCCCTCCTGGCAGGCGTCGAGGATCCGGGGCAGGGCGGTGAGGGTGGTGCGCCAGGAGCCGGTGGCGGAGGTGCAGTCGGAGTCGTGGAGCAGGATGGTGCCGCCGCCGCGCAGGTCGCGCAGGACGGTGTCGTACACCGAGCGCGGGGTGGCCCGGCGGCGCCAGTCCTCGCCCCAGCAGGTCCACAGCACGGGGGTCAGCCCGAGGCGACGGCTGGCCAGATGGGCGGAGGTGGTCATCACCCCGTACGGGGGCCGGAACAGCGTCGGCGGGTGACCGGTGGCGGCGGCGACCGCGTCACGGGCGCGGGCGAGGTCCTCGTAGGTGGCGCGGGGCCCGCGCAGCAGCAGGGGTCGGTGGTGCCAGCCGTGGACGGCGATCTCGTGCCCGGCGTCGGTCATCTCCCTGGCCAGGCCGGGCGAGCGGACCAGCATCGACCCGAGCAGGAAGAAGGTGGCACGCACCCCGCGGGCGTCGAGGAGACGGAGGAAGTGCGGGGTGGACAGGTGGTCGGGGCCGTCGTCGAAGGTGAGGGCGATGTGGTCGGGACGGCCCTGTCCGGACAGCTTGGGCATGATCCTGTTGCGCAGCGGGCCGAAGGTGGACGCCACGGGCGCGGCGTGCAGGGCGGCGAGCGCGGGCAGCGCCGCGGCCGAGGCGAGCGCGCCGGCCCGGGCGAGGCGGGCGGCGGTCATCGGCCGTCTCCGTCCAGGTAGTGGGCGACGGTGGTGAAGCGGGCGGGGGCCTCGGAGTAGGCGTAGGCGAGTGGGGCGGCCACGCCGAGGGAGACGGTGGCCGCCGTGGCGGCGGCGGTCAGGACGAGTCGCCGCCCGCCTCGGAAGCGCTTCGGTGCGGGCCGTGCGGCGGGCGTGGGCAGTGGCCCGGTGCTGACGGCCGCGAGCGGGGGCGGTGGCAGTGGCCCGGTGGCGACGGCAGCGGCGGCGATGGCGGGTACCGGGCCTGGGGCGGAGCGGTGCAGGGCGAGTCCGGCCGCACGCTGGTTCTCACCGCGCGGTCCGTGGAGAAGCTCTGCCAGGAGCGGGCCGAGGTCGGCCGGGTCGCGGATCCAGGCCGCGAGGCCCGCCTCGTCCAGGGCGGCGGCGTTGGTCTGGCCGTGGCCCGGTATGCAGCGGTAGCTCGCCACCGGCAGTCCGGCGGCGAACGCCTCCAGGGAGGTCAGCCCGCCGGCGTTCTGGACCAGCACGTCGCAGGCGTGCATCAGGCCCGGCATGTCGTCCACCCACCCGAAGGCGTGCTCGATGCCGTCCCGGCGGAGCTGCTCCGCGAGGGCCTCGTTGCGTCCGCAGACCACCACCGGCACCGCGACCCCGGTCCGCTGGATCTCGGCGGCGGCCCGCCGCACCGGGCCGACGCCCCACGAACCGGCGACCAGCAGGGCGAGGGTCGCGTTCGCGGGCAGGGCGAACCGGGCGCGGGCGGCGGCCTGTTGACCGGCGGTGGCGGGGGCGAAGCGCCGGTCGGTGACGGGGCCGGCGACGGTGACGGCCGTCGCGCCCCGGGCGTGGGCCTGGGCGGCCGGTACCGGGTGCACGGCCAGGTGCGCGTCGATGCCGGGAGCCACCCACAGCGCGTGGACGGAGAAGTCGGTCAGGTAGGTGAAGGCCGGGACCGTCAGGAGTCCGCGCCGGCGCAGCGCGCCCAGGACCTGGCCGGCTCCCGGGTAGGTCGAGACCACCGCGCGGGTGTCCGGTGCCAGCGCCCGCAGGGTGCGCCGCTCGGCGGCACGGAACAGGGCCCGCCACCCGATGCCGGGGCGCGCCGCCTGGTCCGTGGCCGCGTACAGGCGCTGATAGCCCTCCGGCATCCAGGTCAGCAGGCGGTGGTAGGTACCGCAGAGCAGACGGCCGGTCCGGGCGGGGAGCAGGTCGAGGAAGTCGTGCCGGTCCACCAGGAATCCGTGCTCGGCCAGCCGCTGGGCCAGCCCTTCGGCGGCGCCGTCGTGTCCCGCGCCGACACCGGCGGAGATGATCGCGATCCGGCCGGCGGTCGAGCCCTGCGGCGGTGCGGCGGCGGACGGCGAGGGCGCCGACTGCGGCACCAGGTCGTCGCGGTGGGGCACGGTCGATCAGCCTCCTGACGGGATACGGGGCACGGCCGGGCACGCTCCGGGCCGGACGGCACCGCGGGCAGGCCGAGGCAGCGCTGACGCGCGCACCGGGCCACACATCGACCTCGGTGGCGCCGACAGTGAAGCTACTACATGATGTAGAACTTAGGAAACGATCACGTCGTGGCCGCCGATGTCGGCCGCAACGCACCCGCGCAGCACGCGACCGGGACGGCGGAGGCCGCCGGGCCACCCCCGGCGATCACACACGGCACCCGTACGCCGTCGCGACGCAGATCACCGGCCGGCGCCAGGAGCAACCGCACGCGGCCGGGGCGGGTCCGCCGACCGGGCTGACGTGCGCGGTCTCGCCCCAGCCGATCCCCCCGCCCGGCCGCACCGGGACGCGTCGGACCACGGTGAACACGGCCCCCGCCGCGACGAAACGTCCCGGGTGGGCAGATGTCGTACGCACGGTCGGGGCGTCGCCACGCCGTCACCTACTACAAGATGTAGACATGAAGGCACCCTACCCGGCGCAGTGTCGACGAGAGGTCCGCTTCCGCCCGTGCCGGTGTCAGCCGAAGACCGGGTTCGCGAGGTCGAGCACCATCCGGTTCCCCCAGTCGTTGGTGAAGACGGCGCTCGTGCCGTCGTAGCGCACTCCGACGAACAGGTTGGAGCGGAACATCACGGCGACCCACCTCAAGGAGCGGTCGGCGTCGAGGCGGGCCAGGTGGCCGATGTTGCCCATCCCGCCGCCGCCCCCGCCGGTCACCCACCCCGATCCGTCCGGCAGCGGGCTCTCGAAGCAGGTGTCGACCTCGTCGACGCCGTGCTCCTCGATGGCCCGGGCCACATCGAAGGGCCCACCGACGCGGAAGGGGACCGGCTGCCCGGCATCCGGGTGGTACGCGCCCGGACCCTCGACACGCCATTCCAGACCCGTGTCGTCCGGCCGGTACAGGCCGTCACGGGACGGCATCTCCCCGGCCTGCCAGAGCCCTTCGACCCTCCCCATGGGCGGAACCGCTCGTCTAGGGGTGGTCGTGAGCGGCACAGCAGGGACCCGGTCCGTGCCCGTGGTCGGCCGCCGGTGGCATGCCCGCGATGTCGGCGTGAGTCGCGCACTGCGCCCGCTGCGCGCTGTCCAGCATCCGGTCGCTGTCGGACGCGGCGTTGGCCAGGCTCGCGCAGCAGCAGCACACGGCCAGCAGCAGGCCGCCCAGCACCAGGGGAAGGCTCCTGCGGGCGGGCGGTGGGGCCAGCAGGGCCCGCACCCGCTGCGGCACCGCTCCGCCGGTCACCGCGAGCGCGGCGGGGCGGGGCGACCCGGCGGACGCGAGTGCGGCGCGGCCGACGGCGTGGGCGACGACACGGCGGTCGCCGACCCGCTGCGCGGCCTCCTCGTCGGCCCAGCGTTCGAGGACGAACCCACCGGTGACGGCCACGGGCCGCAGCAGGGGGTTCAGCGCGGCCGTGAGCCGCCACAGGCTCTGGAAGACATGGTGACGGCCCCGCAGATGTGCCCGCTCATGGGCGAGCAGGGCCTCCCGCTCGTGGTCGCCGAGGCAGCGCAGCATGCCCCGGGAGACCACGATCCGGCCCGGGGCCCCGGGCAGCGCGAAGGCCAGCGGGACCGCGTCGTCGATCACGGCCAGCTCCAGGTCCCCGTCCAGTCGCGCGCACTCCGCCCGCGCCCAGGCCAGGTGGCGGAACTGCCGTACGGCGGCCACGCCCAGCGCGACGACACCCGCGGCCAGCAGCAGCGCGCTGCCGGCCGCGACGACGAAGTACACCGGGTCCTGGGCCCGCAGCGCCGTCACCGACCAGCGGCCCTCCTCGGCCACTTCGGGAATCAGCGCCACTCCGGAGAAGGCCAGCAGGGCCAGCGACCCCGTCCAGCCGACGGCCGTGACCAGCGCGGCACAGGCCAGCGCCCAGGCGGCCGGGCGCGGGGGCAGCCTGCGTGCCACGCCGGGCGCGAGCACCGCGAGCGCGACGCTCACGAGGAGCGGGACGTAGACGCTGATCCGCACCGGCTCACCGCTTCCCGTGGCCGCGCTTGTTCTCGGGCTCGTCGTGCCCGGACAGCAGTTGCTGCAGCACGTGCTCGTCCTGCGCGGACAGTTCCGAGACGAAGCGGGCGAGCACCGCCTCGCGGTCGGAGCCGCCCTCCAGCAGGGTGTGCATCCGCCGGGCGGTGTGGGACGCCTCGTCCCGGGTCGGTTCGTAGGCGTAGCCGCGGCCCTCGCGGTGCCGGACGAGCATGCCCTTGTCGTACAGCCGGGACAGGATGGTCAGGACGGTGGTGTAGGCCAGATCACCCGGCAGCCGTTCGCGGACCTCGCGTGCGGTCTGCGGGCCGTCGGCGGCCCAGAGCGCGGCGAGGACATCGCCCTCCAGTTCGCCGCGTGCCCGCCTGCCGGATGCTTCCTGGGCTTCGTCGCCGCCTCGGTCCGCCACCGTCCGCCTTCCTTCGCCGTCGTCGCGCACAGCCTACCCGCACGCCTCCTACGGACCGTAGGAGGCGAGTTCCGGGCCGGGAACCGTGGACTCAGGCCGCGGTCCGGGTGGTCTGCCGGGACCGCGCCACGTCCTTGCGGGTGACCGCCAGGTACACCACCAGGGCGAGGACGGCGGCGAGGAACAGCGCGCCCGTGAGGACGGTGCCCAGGCCCAGGCCGCCGTCGCCGGCCGGCTGCGAGAGGTAGGCGCCGATGGAGGCGCCGAGCGGGCGGGTGAGGACGTAGGCGATCCAGAAGCTCCACACCGCGTCCAGGTCGAGCGCGAAGTGGGCGAGCGCGACCGCGGCGATGACCAGGCCGAAGAGGACCGCCGACAGCCAGTGGCCGAAGTCCATCCGCTCGCGGACCAGGTCGCCGGCCGCGGTACCGAGCGCGAACGTGCACAGGACGGCGAGCCAGTAGAAGAATTCACGGCCCGTGGTGTCGATGCTGTGGAGGGCCAGCGTCCGCTCCCGCCGGTACCAGACCACGAAGACGGCCCCGAGGACGATCGCGAAGACGCCGGTACTGGTCTCCAGCGGCACCCTCATGTCGTCGGTGAGGTTGTCGCTGATCAGGGTGCCGGCGACGCTGATCAGCGCGACGGCCGTCCAGTACACGCCGGCCCGGCAGGAACGGGCGCGGAACTGCGCGACCAGGACGACCGCCAGCAGGGCGCCCGTCAGCACCGACACCCCGGCCGGGCCGAGCCCGGCCCTCTCGTCGAGCAGGTCGGCGGCCGTCTCCCCGACCGTCGTGCACAGCACCTTGATGATCCAGAAGTAGACGGTGACCTCGGGCACCTTGTTCCAGCGCGACCGGCGGCCCGGGGACGCCGCGGTGTCGGCCAGGTCCGGCACGGGGGTCTGTGACGTCTCGTGTGCCATGGGCACCGACCGTGCCACCCGTCACCTGAACGCATCCTGACTGCCGTGGTCCCGACCCCCTACAATCCAGTTGAAGACTTCTTCAATTGGTCAGTTGCCACATTCCCTGACTCCCGTCCATCGCCCGGAGGTTCCCGTGAACGAGGTCACCGAGGCGCTGCTGGCTCGGGTGCGCGCGGCACGTGCCGCTCTGGCGGCGGCCCTGAGTGCCGCGGACGCGTACGCGGTGGCGGTAGCGGAGGACGAGCTGGACGACGCGATACGGCTGGCGCGGCGGCACGGGGTGGACACCGAGGCGACGGGGACGGACGAGGGGTGATCGGGATGCCGGTTCCGCTGTACGAGGCGAAGGCCGAGTTCTTCCGGATGCTCGGGCACCCGGTGCGCATCCGTGTGCTCGAACTGCTGCAGGACGGACCCAAGCCAGTGCGCGAGCTGCTCGCGGCGATCGAGGTCGAGCCGTCGAGCCTGTCCCAGCAGCTCGCGGTGTTGCGCCGCTCCGGGATCGTGACCGCGACCCGTACCGGTTCGACGGTGGTGTACGAGCTGGCCGGCGGCGATGTGGCCGAGCTGCTCGCCGCGGCGCGGCGGATCCTGGCCAACCTGCTGAGCGGCCGGCAGGGCCTCCTGGAGGAACTGCGGGAGACGCAGGCTTCGCGGTGACCGAGGGCGGGTCCGCACGGAAGGGCCGAAATGCTGACGGCGGTCGCTAGGACGACGGCTTCGCCTCCGACTGGGCCTCTCTCAGGTCGGCGAGCAGCTCCGCCTGTCCCGCCAGCACACCCGACAGGATCGAGCGCGCCACCCGCAGCAGTTCCGCCAGCTCCGGGCTGGCCAGCGAGTAGTACACGTTGGACCCCTCCTTGCGGGTCCGCACCAGGTTCGCCCGCCGCAGCACGGCCAGTTGCTGCGAGAGGTGCGCCGCCTCGATGCCCACCTCGGGGAGCATCTCCGCGACCGCGTGCTCGCGCTCGCTCAGCAGTTCCAGGACCCTGATGCGGGCCGGGTGTCCGAGGGTTTTGAAGAACTCGGCCTTCAGCTGGTACAGCGGCGTGCTCACCTGGCCTCGGTGCATCGCGTCCACCTCCTCCGGTGACGACCTCAGTAATTGCCAATGTTAGCAATTACTGAGGTCATTCGAGGAGGGACGACGGGATGCCGGGGTCGTCGGGGGCGGCGCGACGCGGGTCGGAGGTCATGTCGACGGTCGGGGTGAGGCACTTCCCTGTGCGGGCCGCGGGGCCTCCTCGCCGGAGGTTCGGGGCGTGCGGGCGGGCAGGAGGCCGGCCGTCTCCAGGTGCTCGCGGGCGGCCCGGATCGCGTCGGGGGTGGTGGGGTACTCCCGGCCCTCGCGGGACAGCAGGTCGAGCGCGCCGAGGGAGTCGAGGACCCGGCGCTGGCCGGGCCGGATGCCGGAGGCCAGCACGAGGATGCCGCGCCGGTGCAGCTTGTCCACCGCGTCCTTGAGCACGAGGGCGCCGGTGGCGTCCATGGTCGACACCCGGGACATGCGCAGGACGACGACGCGGACGTCGGCGACCTCGGTGAGTTCCAGCAGGAAGCGGTGGGCGGCGGCGAAGAACAGCGGTCCGTCGATGCGGTACGCCACGATGTGCTCGGCCAGCAGCGCGTGCTCCTCCGCGCTGTGATCGCCCCGGTCGAGCGGCACCTGGTCGAAACGGGCCTGCTTGGCCACGGCCCGCAGGGCGAGGGCGCCCGCGACGACGAGCCCGATGATCACCGCGTACACGAGGTCCAGGGCCAGCGTCGCCATCGCGGTCAGGACGAGGATGAGGGCGTCCGAGCGGGTGGCCCTGGCCATGGCCTTCAGCGAGCCGACCTCCACCATGCGGATCGCGGTGGCCAGCAGGACACCGGCGAGGGCGGCCAGCGGGATCCGGGAGACGACGGGCGCCGCCGCGAAGACGATCGCGGCGAGGACGGCGGCATGGGCGAGGGCGGCGAGCCGGGAGCTCGCGCCGGTGCGGACGTTGACCGCGGTGCGGGCGATCGCGCCGGTGGCCGGGACCCCGCCGAACAGCGGGGCGGCGATGTTCGCGAGGCCCTGGCCGAACAACTCCCGGTCGGGGTCGTGCCGTTGCCCGACCGTCATGCCGTCGGCGACCGAGGCGGACAGCAGGGACTCCAGCGCGGCGAGCGCGGCGACCGCCACGGCGGGCGCGAGCAGGGTGCCGAGCGAGCCGGGGTCGAGGAAGGAGAGCGACGGCGCGGGCAGTCCGGCCGGCAGCTCGCCGATCGGCTTCGCCGCGTCCAGGCGGGCCAGCTGGGCCACGACGGTCGCCGCGATCACGGCGACGATCGAGAACGGCACGGCCGGCCGCCACCGCGCCCCGAGCAGCATGACCGCGGCCACCGCGGCCGCGAGTCCGGCCGCCGTCCAGTTCGGGTGCCGTACGAACTCCTCAAGGGCACGCCAGGCCACCACCAGCACCCGGTCGCCCTCGGGCTTGGGCACACCGAGCGCGTTCGGGATCTGCTGGAGGCCGATCACACAGGCGATGCCGAGGGTGAAGCCCTCGACGACCGGTGCGGGCACGTACCGCATGTACTTCCCGGCCCGCAGCACCGCCAGGCCGACGAGCAGCACGCCCGCCATCAGTCCGACGGTGAGCACGCCGGTCGGCCCGTACCGGCCCACGATCGGCACGAGGACGACGGTCATGGCACCGGTCGGGCCGGACACCTGCAGGTCGGACCCGCCGAACACCGCGGCGACGGCGCCCGCGACCACGGCCGTGGCCAGCCCCGCCTCGGCGCCCAGTCCCGAGGAGACCCCGAAGCCGAGCGCGAGCGGCAGCGCGACGATCGCCACGGTGAGACCGGCGAGCAGGTTCCGGCGCGGGTCGCGGCGGACTCCGGCGAGGTCGGCCGGACCGGGCAGCAGCGAAGCGAACCGGACCCACGCCCGGCCGAATGCGGTGGTCATCGGCCCCTCGGCTTCCCTTACAGGCAAGGCGGTGCCCATGGGCACCTGCAGACACTACGAACACAGCATCTAACCAATTGCGAAATTACGCAATTCCTCATCCCCTGACCACCCGAGGAGGTCGATCTTCAGGAATCTCAGACTTCGCGACGCCACGTATGGGTTGACGATGAAACCCCTGGAATTGTTGACGATATTGTCGGCAACTTATTAGGTTCGCTGCTCGGCAATCCAGTCAAAGGAGACCGGAAATGACACACGCAATGAAGCGCAGGGCCCTCATCAAGGGATTAGCCGCAGCAGTCGTCGCCGTACCGGCGGCCGGAATCACGAGCAGCGCGCACGCGCTGAGCACCACCCCGTCGGCCGCCTCGCTGGCCTTCGACCCCGACGCGTACTCCGAGATCACGACCACGATCTCCACCGACGACGGCGACAAGGAGGTGACGTACCACTTCTGGAGCGCGATCACCTACGTCACCGACCCGGTGGACGAGACCTACCAGAGCCTGACGGTCAGCGTTCCCGTGTCGATCGACGGCACCGCCGTGGACGCCACCGACGCCCCGATCCTCGTCTCCAACTCGATCGGCGGCTACCTCCCCTCCTCGGTGTCGACCAACACGGCCGTGAGCAGCAGCCGGGCGAAGCTGGCGATCGCGGCCGGGTACGTCGCGGTGGAGCCGGGCGCGCGGGGCCGGACCCTGGTGGACTCCGACGGCGACTACTACGGCACCGCGCCCGCGGCGATCGTGGACCTCAAGGCGGCGATCCGGTACGTGCGGTACAACGCGGGCACCATCCCGGGTGACACCGACAAGATCGTCACAGCCGGCACCAGCGCCGGCGGCGCCCTGTCGGCCCTGCTGGGGGCCTCCGGCGGCAGCTCGCTGTACGACGACTACCTCAGCGAACTCGGGGCGGCCGACGCCGACGACGTGATCTACGCGACCGGCGCCTGGTGCCCCATCACCGACCTGGAGAACGCCGACGGCGCCTACGAGTGGAACTGGGGCACCAACGAGACCGGCAGCGGCTCGGAGGTCGACCAGACCGAATCCGCCGAGCTGATCGCCCTGTTCGAGACGTACCAGTCCTCGCTCGGCCTGACGGCGGACGACTACGGCACGATCACCACGGACAACTTCGCCGACTACCTGCTGGCGACCTACCTCGAACCGGCCGCCACCAGCTACCTGACGGACCTGTCGGACTCCGAACGGACCTCCTACCTGTCCTCCAACACGTTCATCACCTGGGACGGTTCGTCGGCCACGTTCACCTGGGCCGACTACCTCGACCATGTGGGGACCCGCACCAAGAGCCTCCCGGCCTTCGACGCCTTCGACCTGTCGGCGGGCGAGAACAACCTGTTCGGCCTCGACACCACCGAGGCCCGGCACTTCACCGACTACGGCCTGGAGCACGACACCTCCGGCAGCGGCGGCACCTCGCTCGACAGCGACATCCCCGCCAAGCTGGAGATGATGAACCCGATGTACTTCATCGGCGAGGGCAACGACGACCGGGCCAAGTACTGGTGGATCCGCACCGGCACCTCGGACAGCGACACCGCGCTCACGATCGTCGGCAACCTGGCCCTGAGCCTGGAGGACCTCGGGGACACCGTCGACGCCGCCATGTACTGGGACGGCGCGCACGGCGCCGACGAGGACCCGGCCGACTTCATCACCTGGATCGGCGAGGTGACCGGCTACACCGGCTGACACCCCGCGGCCGAGGGGGCATCCGCCGCGGCGGATGCCCCCTCGGCGGGTCAGGTGATGCCGAGCTGGAACCATCCGGCCCAGCCGCCGGTCGCGTCCCACCAGGTGCTGTACACGGTTCCGTCCGTGCCGACCGCGAACAGGTCCAGGTGCTCGGTGATCCGGGTCAGTGCCGCGATCTGGCTGCCGGGCTTGGCGACACCGCCGGACACGTTGAACCAGGCGGCCCAGCCGGTGGTGTCGTGCCACCACGTCGAGTAGATCCGGTTGTCGGTGCCGACGACGAACAGGTCCATGTGGTTCGTGTAGCGCACCACGGCGGTGACCGGCGAACCCGCCGAGGCGACGCCCCCGGACACCTGGAACCAGCCCGCCCAGCCGCCGCGCGCGTCCCACCACGTCGACATGATCTTTCCGTCGGAGGCCGTGGTGAACAGGTCCAGATGGTCACGGTGGCGGGAGACGGCCGTGACGGTGGAGTCGGGCCGGCAGCCGATGCCCGGCAGCGGGAACCACGCCGACCAGCCGGTGCGCTCGTCCCACCAGGCGCTGTAGACGCGGTTGTCCGTGCCCACCGTGAAGACGTCGAGGTGGAAGGGGTAGCGGGCCACGGCCGTGACCGTGGCGCCGTTCGCCGCGACCCCGCCGCCGATCTGGAACCAGTCGGCCGCCCAGCCGGTACGCGCGTCCCACCACGTGGACATGGTCCGGCCGTCGGACGCCGTGGTGAACAGGTCCAGGTGGTCGGCGTACCGGCTGACCACGTTGACCGTCGAACCGGGACGCGCGACCAGGCTGCCGACCTGGAACCAGCCCGCCCAGCCGGTCGACCGGTCCCACCAGGTGCTCCAGATCCGGTTGTCGGTGCCGACGACGAACAGGTCGAGGTGACCGGCGTACCGTGCCACCGAGGTGATCGGCGCGCCCGTGCCGCCGGGCGAGGCGAAGCCCCCGGAGACCTGGAACCACCCCGCCCAACCGCTGCTCGCGTCCCACCAGTTGGACATGGTGCGGCCGTCCGCCGCCGCGGCGAAGACGTCGAGGTGCTCGGGGTAGCGGGCGACGACGCTGATCGGCGTGCGGTCGCGGGCCGGAAGCGTCGCGAGCGGGCCGATCCGGTTCCAGATCACCTGCCGGCACACCCGGCAGAACGGGACACCCAACTCACGCATCTTGCACGTGTATTCGGGCCGGTAGGCACCGCAGTGGTAGTAGTGCGCGCCCTCGAAGGCGCCGACGGTCCCGGCGGGCACCGTGCTGGCCCGCGCATCGACCGTCGAGCAGTTCGGGTTGCTCATCGTGGGCAGGGCGGTGCTCGCGGCGACCGCCCAACCCCACTTCAGGGTGGTGCGGTTGGTGTTCAGCGTGACGTTCGGCTCGCCGGGCTCACCCGCCGGATGGTGGTCGTGCCCGGTCTCGTTGCCGCCGGCGTAGTAGGGGTACTCGTCCGCGAGCCCGTACGCCGTGTGTCCGGCCTCGTGGATGGCGATCTCGGTCGCGCCGCTCGCGAGGGAGTACGTGCCGACCGAACCGCCGCTGCCGCCGTAGACCGTGGAGTTGACCACGACGATCGCGGCGGAGAACTCCGGAACCTGGGCCGCGGCCGTCTGGAGCACCGTCGAGCTGTTGCACACCAGCAGCCGCCGGATGCCGTTCGCGCCGAACGTCGAGTCGAAGTAGGTGCGGGCCGTCGCGCCGCTGCCGCCCGCGGTGACCGGGTCGTCGGCGCCCGAGTCGGTGGAGGTGACGTTGACCCGCCAGATGTTGATCGCCGGACCGAGTTCGTCGTAGGGCGCGGTGGCGGTCAGCGCGTTGACGAAGTCCTTGCAGGCGGTGTTGAAGTCGGTCTGCTGCGCGGCGGTGAATCCGTCGCCCAGCAGGACGATGGTGAAGGCCCGGTTGCGCGGCGCGGATCCGAAGATCTGGGTACGGCCCTGGACCGTCCCGTCGGACGTGGTCATCCCGGCCCCCTACCGCTCGAGCCGGAAGGTGGCGAGGTCGACGTCCTCCGTCGCCCCGGGAGGCGGACTGGTCGCGCCTCCGGGAGCCAGCCGGGCGTCGGGGGCCGCCGGTGCGGCGCGGACCACGGCGACCTGGACGGCCTCGTCCGGTGCGGGAAGCAGCACGGTGAAGGCACCGCGCGCCTCCACGTCGACCCGGGTGATGGGCTGCGAGTGGTCCTCCGGGAAGACCTCCGCGCTCTCCCGGAAGGCGCCGCGCGCGGGAACCCGGGCGAGGCGCTGCCCCTTCTCGTCCCGCGTCTCCACGAAATTGCCGGGCCGTACCTCGGGATGGGCGTCGAAGCCGCTGATGACCGCGTCGACCGGCTGCTGGGAGACGAGGGTCACCGAGTCGCCCTCGTACTCGAAGATCAGCCGCACGGCTCGGGCGGTGGGTGTCTGTTGCGGGCCTGCCATGACGATTCCTCCCCCGGAGACTGTGATGTCCGGAGATGTTCCCGGTCGACGAAGGACCCGGCAAGGCCGACGCGCAGGCGCGGCAAGGAACTCGCATCCGAGCGCCCTGTCCCGTCTAACCGGGGCTCACACAACGGGCCCAGCGCATCCGGCAGGCGTGCGGGACGGACGGTGGAACCGCGAGGCCGGAGTCCTTCAACAGGGTAGGCCCGGCCGATCAGGCCCGCCCGCCGGTACCGCGGCCGGGCGGGACACCTCCCGGCGATCCGTCAGCCGCGCGCCTCCCGCGGCGCGGGCACCGCCGCGAGCGGCTCGCCGCGCCCCAGCCAGGGCCGGGCCAGGCCCACGAGCGCCAGCCCGGCCCCCACCAGCGCGATCAGCATGACGGCCGCCATCGGCAGGGAGCTGTCCTCGCCGAACACCCCCACCAGGGGTGCGGCCAGGGCCCCGAAGAGGAACTGGAAACCGCCGAGGAGCGCGGAGGCCGCGCCCGGTGCCGTACGGCCCACCGCCTGGCCGATGCTCATCGCGCTCGGGAAGACCAGGCCGATACCGCCGGCGGTCACGAACAGGGTGGCCCAGGTGCCCGCGAGGGTCTCGCCCGCGGTCGTCACCAGCAGCACCTGCGCCAGCGCGCCCAGCAGGGCGGTGCCGACCCCGGCCGAGAGCAGGGTGTTGAGGCGGACGCCCCGGCCGGCCAGGCGGGCGAAGGCCGCACCGGCGGCCAGCATGGCGACGGCGTTGGTGGCGAAGATGAGGGAGTACGTCGTCGAGGAGACTCCGTGGAGGTTCTCGAAGACGAAGCTGGAGCCGCTGATGTAGGTGAACAGCGCGGCCGAGACGAGGGCGACGACCAGGACGTATCCCATGAAGGTGCGGTCGGCGAGCAGGGTGCCCATGGCCCGGAAGCTGCCGCCGAGCCCGCCGCCGTGCCGTCGCTCGGGCGGCAGCGACTCGGGCACCGCCCGCACCACGGCGAGCAGGAGCAGCACCCCGAGCACGGCCAGCACGGCGAACACCGTCCGCCAGGTGGAGACGGACAGCACGGCCCCGCCGAGCACCGGTGCGGCGACCGGTGCCACGCCGATCACCTGGGAGAGCACCGCGAAGTAGCGGGGCAGCTCGGGTCCGTGGAAGCGGTCGGTGAGGACGGCCCTGGCCAGCACCATGCCCGCCGCACCGGCCACGCCCTGCAGGAAGCGGGCGCCGGTCAGGGCGGCGATGTCCGGAGCGGCGGCGCAGGCGACGGAGAAGAGGACGAACCCGGCCGCCCCGGCGGTCAGCAGCCGGCGCCGGCCGAGCCCGTCGCTGAGCGGACCGATGACCAGCTGGCCGACGACGAGTCCGGCGAGGAACGCCGTCATCGTCAGCTGCACGGCCGAGCTGCTCGCGCCGAGCGCCTCCCCCAGCGCGGGGAAGCCGGGGACGTACATGTCCGTCGCGAGCGGGGCGACGGCGGTCAGCGCGCCGAGCACGGCGATGAGAGCGGTGGCCGTGCGGCCCGAAGGCGCAGGTCCGGCGGTGTCGGGGACGGCGTCGGCGCGGTTGCGCGAGGATGGCGGAGCTACCATGAAAATAAAGGTAACCGATAGTTCACTAGCTAACAAATACGCCGAACGAGAAGACGAGCCGCATGCCCTCCCCCGCCTCCGCCAGCCCCTCGGCCTCCGACGTCGGCACCCTGTGGGCCGCCCACAACCCGGGCCTGGACACCAGCCCCATGGAGCTGGTCGGCCTGCTCAAGCACGCCACCGGCCTGCTCAACCGCGCCGTGGAACACCTCTACGCCGGCGCCGCCCTCACCTCGCCCGAGGTCGACATGCTGATCCCGCTCCGGCACGCGACCGAGCCGTTCATCGCCCGCAGCCTCGCCGAGCGGCTGGGCCTGTCCCGGGCCGGTGTCAGCAAGACCCTCGGCAAGCTGGAGAAACGCGGCTTCATCACCCGTACCCCCAACCCGGCCGACCGGCGCGCCGCCCTGGTCACCATCACCGAGGCCGGCGCGGCGGCGGTCGACGAGCTCTTTCCCCGGCAGCTCTCCGTCGAGGTGGGGCTGCTGGCCGGTCTGGGTGAGGACCGGGAGGGGGTGACCAGGGCGCTGCACCGGCTGGTGGAGGCCATGGAGTCGCGCGTGGGGCAGGGCTGATCCGGACCCCTCCTGTAGGAGCTGTTCCAATTAGAGTGGACACTTCGGAGGCGGCCTGCGCCCAGGCCGCCGAGAACCCCCGAGAGGCACACCAGAGATGACCGGGCCGCAGACGGCACGCAGGAAGCGGGCGAACGGGGTGGAGTCGCGCCGGCGCATCCTCGACGCCACGGTGGAGATCGCCGGCGAGCGCGGCTACGACGGCACCTCGATCGCGGCCGTCAGCGCCAAGTGCGGGCTGCCCGCCAGTTCGATCTACTGGCACTTCAAGGACAAGGACGACCTGATCGCCGCCGTCATCGAGCGCAGCTTCGAGACCTGGCTCGCGGCCGTCACGCTGCCGGGCGAGGAGGCCGGGACCCCGCAGGACCGGGTCGCCCTGATGGCGGCGAACGTGGCCAGGTCCCTCGTCGCCGAGCCGGACTTCCTGCGGCTCGGCCTGATGCTCGCGCTGGAGCGCCGGCCCGCCGAGCCCCGCGGCCGTACGGTCTTCCTCCAGGTCCGCGCGGTCGCCCAGGAGCGGGTCGCCGAGGTCGTCGCCGACCTCTTCCCCACCCTGGCCGAGGACGACGTGCAGACCCTGACCACCTACGCGGTGGCCGGCGCCGACGGCCTGTTCGTGCACCGGGAGGTCAACGGCGACTCCGTCGACCTGGTGACCCTGTTCGAACTGCACGCCCGGCTCATCTACGACGCCGCCGCCCGGCTGGCTCCGCCCGCGGGGTACTGACGGCCGTCACACCGCCGCGCCCCGCTCGCGACCCGCCGCCCGGTCAGGAGGCGGTGTCGCCGTGGGCGACGGTGACGACGATCTTGCCGACCTGCTCGTTGGCCGCCAAGTAGCGGTGCGCCTCGACGATGTCCGTGAGGTCGAAGGTGCGGTCGACGACCGGGGTGAAGGCGCCGGAGCCGAGCCCCGCGTTGACGAAGGCGACCGCGCGGCGCAGGCGCTCGGGGTCCGTGGTGATCTCGAAGAGGGTGTACGTGCTGCTGTTCAGCGCCGGGAAGGACTGGGCGTTGGGCAGCGGGGTGGGGCGCGGGTCGAGGGCGCCGTAGACCACCAGGAAGCCGCCCGGGGCGATGCCCTGGGCGAGGGTCTCCACGCCGGGTCCCGCGACCGGGTCGAAGGCCAGCCGGACGCCCTCGCCGCCGGTGATCTCCTTGAGGCGGGCGGGCAGGTCCTCCTCGTCGGTGACGATCACCTCGGCGGCGCCCGCGTCCAGCAGGCGCCGCTTCTTGCCGGGGCCGCGCGTGGTGGCGATCGGGATCGCGCCGATGTGGCGGGCGATCTGGATGGCGGCGAGTCCGACGCTGCTGGAGGCGGCCGTGATCAGGACGTGGTCGCCGGGCCGCACCCGGCCGCTCTCGACGAGCGGGCCGTACGCGGTGACGTAGGCCATCCACACGGCCGCCGCAAGGACCGGGTCGACCTCCGCGGGGCGGGGCACGACCGCCGAGGCGGGGACGAGGACCCGGTCGCCGTAGGTGCCGTAGTCGGTCTGCAGGAACTGCGGTACGACCGCGACCGGATCGCCCTCGGCGAGACCCGTCACGCCCCGGCCGACGGCCTCGACGACGCCGGCGGCCTCGTAGCCGAGCAGGGAGGGGAAGACCGGCTCGTAGAAGTAGCCGCCCTCGCGGAACATGATCTCGGCGCGGTTCAGGCCGATGGCGTCGACGCGGATCCGGACCTCGCCCGCGCCGGGCGCGCCGACCTCGACATCGCGGAGGGTCAGGACCTCGGGGCCACCGGTCCGGTCGAACTGTACGACTCGTGCCATGGTGCATCCGTCCTCAAAGCAGGGATCTGCGACGATCCGGGAGAAACACACCGAATACGCTCGGTGGTGGCACCCACCCTGCCCCAAAGTTCGATGACCGTCAAATTTCGAGCATCATCGAAATAGATGCCCGTCCTCCCGCTCAGACCGCGCTCACCTCTTCCTCCGCGGCCGAGGCGGCCAGCACGGCCGGCAGCAGGCCGGGGAACCGCTCTTCCAGCTCGTCGGCGCGGAGGGTGTTCATCTTGGTCGTCCCGACGTAGTACTGCCGGATCACACCGGCCTCGCGCAGCACGTTGAAGTGGTGCGTCAGGGTGGAGTTCGACACCGGCGCGTCGAACGTCCCGCAGCTCATGTCCTCCCCGGCGCGGGAGAGCTGCGCCGTCACCCGCCGCCGTACCGGATCCACCAGCGCCTCCAGCACCTGCTGGAGCGAGACCTCCGACAGCTCGGGGTGCTCCACGGTGCGGGTACTGGTGCGGGGGCGGGCCACGGTGACTCCTCGGGGCGGCTCATGGACGGTCACGTCATAGTACGACCGTCATCGAAACCACCACCGGCCCCAAGATCATTCCCGGCGGCGCGGTCGGTCAGGTCACCCGAGCCGGAAGTCCGTCATGCCGAAGCGGTGGCCGTTGACCTGGAGCTGCAGGGCGTGTGTCCCCGGGTAGTAGACGCGCGTGGTGACGGGGCGGAAGGAATGGCTGCGCGTCACGTCGGCGGAGGCGCCGGGGGCCAGTTCGCGCTTGGCGAGCTTGAACACCTTGGGCGCCAGTTTCCCGTTCGCCTTGAGGTGGTGGACGACGTAGTCGACGGCCAGGGAGACCGGCCGGTCCGAGACGTTCGTGATGCGCCCGGTGAAGACGAGGTCGCCGCCCATCGGGACGTCGGTCTCCGTCAGCAGCGGCCCCACCACCTCCAGGTCCTCCGGGCCGCCGTGGAAGCCGACCAGCTCCAGGGCGGCCGGCTCGCCCTGCTTGACGAGGGTGCGCATAGCGTGCCGCACCAGGGCCGGGGTGGTCGGCTCCGGGTCCCGCAGCCAGCGCGCGGCGGTCGCGGCGGCCAGTGCGGCGTCCAGGCGGGAGATGTCGTTGAGGTGGTTCGCCACCGATCGGCGTACGTCCTGCGAGGGGTCGGTGTGCAGTCGGTCCAGCACCGGGACCGTGACTCCGGGGTTGCGGTTCAGCTCGGGGACCTGCCGGGCCCAGGGGAGTCTGGGGCGGCTGCCCTCGGTCGCCAGCCGCCGGACGGCCGGGTCCGGGGACTCGGTCCAGGCGAGCGCCGTCGCGAGGGTGCGGTCCAGGTCCGCGTTGAGGAAGGTGCGGAGCGCGAACTCGCCGGTCAGGCGGGGTGTGAGCCGGGCGAGCAGGTCCAGCCCGTCGTCGAAGTGCCCGCGGGTGCCGGACGCGGTGGCACCGGTGGCCACGGCCTCGGTGACCGGCCAGATCATCCAGCCCGCCAGATCGGCACGGGCCAGGGCCTGCCGTACCGACCGGGCCAACAGCTCGTAGTCCTGGCCGCAGTCGGCGAGGAGGGCGTCGCCGACCGTCCGCGCCCGCTCGCTGAGGCCCAGCGGGCCGAGGACGGCCACGCTGTCCGCGACGGTCTGCCAGCGTGACGCTCCGGGAGCGGCCTCCCGGAGGACGACGGCCAGACGGCGGATGCTGTCCGGACTGATCAGCTCGTCGGCGGTGGGCACGGTTCCTCCAGGAAGCGCTGGTCCGGCGGGGTCGGGCGGCCGGTCTTGTCGTACTCGCCGTCGAACTCGACGGCGACGATGACGCCACCGTAGTGCGGTCGCAGCTCGGCAGGTCGGGAGGGTGCGATGCCCAGCAGGTGGTGAGGGACGCGCGCACCGGCAGCGCGGTACGCGGTACGCCGGACAACTCCGTTGCCCCGGTGGGCAGTCGGCACTAGGGTCGGTCGGGTGACTGCCGGGTCGGCCATGGGCCACGCACGAGTGAGGTTCCCGGCCTCGGCGTGAGCACGAGGCGGGCCAGGGGCCCGCCGTTCCCTCCGCGTCCTCGCCCCGGCGCCCGAAGCGGCGCCCTCCTCCCGCGCATCCCGAGACCGGAGACACCCTTGCCCTCTGCTCAGTCACACCTGCCCGCATCCGAGCGGCCGCCGGCCGCCGTCCGGCTGGACCACACCAACATCTACGCCACCGACCGGCACCGGTCGGCCGGGTTCCTCGCCGCCGTCCTGGGCCTGCGGGTCGGCACCCCGTTCGGGCCCTTCCTCCCCGTCGACCTCGGCAACGGCGTCACGCTCGACTACTACGAGAAGCGGGACGAGCCGATCCAGTCCCAGCACTACGCCTTCCTCGTGCCCGAGGAGGGGTTCGACGGGATGATCGCCCGGCTGGAGGCGGCCGGCGTCACCTACTACGCGGACCCCCACCACACCGAACCCGGCCGCACCAACGGCCTGTTCGGCGGTCGGGGCGCCTACTTCGAGGACCCCGACGGCCACAACATGGAGATCATGACCCGGCCCTAGGTCCGCCCCTAGCGGTTCCCCGGCGGCGCTTGCGCGCGTCAGAGGTTGATCATGTGTCCGGCGAGTCCGTGCAGGGCGTCCTGGACCGCCTCGCTCAGGGTCGGATGGGCGTGGACGTTCCTGGCGAGTTCGTACGCCGTGAGATCCCACTGCTGCGCCAGCGTCAGCTCGGGGAGCAGTTCGGTCACGTCCGGTCCGATCATGTGGCCGCCGATCAGCTCGCCGTGCCGCGCGTCGCTGAGGAGTTTCACGAAGCCGACGGTGTCGCCGAGGCCGTGCGCCTTGGCGTTGGCCGTGAAAGGGAACTTCGCGACGCGGACGTCGAAGCCCTGGGCGCGCGCCTCGGCCTCGGTCCAGCCGAAGCTGGCGATCTGGGGCTGGCAGAACGTGGCACGCGGGATCATCCGGTAGTCGAGTTCCATGGTCTCCGCGCCCGCGATGGACTCGGCGGCGACGATGCCCATCGCCTCGGCGGTGTGCGCGAGCATCAGCTTCGCCGTGACATCGCCGATGGCGTAGATGTGCGGCCGGCTGGTGCGGCAGTGCCCGTCGACGTCGATGGCGCCGCGTTCGGTGAGCCGGACCCCGGTGCTGCTGAGCCCGTAACCGGCGGTGCGCGGCTGGAAGCCGGTGGCCTGCAGGATCTTCTCCGCCTCCAGCACCTGCTCGGTGCCGCCCTGCCGGACGGTGACGCGGACGTTGTCCGGGGTCTCCTCGATGGACTGCACGGCGGTGGAGGTCAGGATCCTGATGCCCTGGCGCTTGAAGCGCCGGGTGAGTTCGGCCGAGACCTCCTCGTCCTCCAGTGGTGCGATCCGGTCCAGGAACTCCACGAGGGTGACGTCGACACCGTACGACCGCAGCAGATAGGCGAACTCGACGCCGATGGCGCCCGCGCCGGCGATGACCAGGCTCGCCGGGAGGCTGTCGGAGAGGATCTGCTCCTCGTAGGTGACCACGCGCCGGCCCAGGGTCGTCCCCGGCAGCAGCTTCACCGTGGAGCCGGTCGCGATGATGCAGGAGCGGAAGGAGAGCGTCGTCTCGCCGTCCCGCATGCGCACCTGCAGGGTGTTCGGGTCGAGGAAGGTGCCCTGCCCCTCGAACTGCTCGATCTTGTTCTTGCGCATGAGATAGCCGACGCCCTTGACGCGTCCGTCGGCCACCACCCGGCTGCGCTCGTAGGCGGCACGGTAGTCCAGGCTCACCTCCCCGCTGATCTTCACGCCGAACTTCTCCGCGTCGTGCAGGATCAGCTGGGCCACCTCGGCGTTGCGCAGCAGTGCCTTCGCCGGGATGCAGCCGATGTTCAGGCAGACACCGCCCCAGAAGCGGCCCTCCACGATGGCGGTGCGCAGGCCCAGCTGGGCGGCGCGGACCGCGGCCACGTAGCCGCCCGGCCCGGCGCCCAGGACGACGACGTCGAAATCGGTGTGCATGTCTCCACCTCACCGTGGTGTCGGGTCGATCTGCTCACTCCACCGTCGCACGATCAGGCGGTCGGGTAGAGGAGATCCAGCGGCCCGGACAGCGCGGCCCGCACCCGGCGGGCCGTCTCGTCGACGAGCACCTCCGGCTCGTCGTGCTCGATCGCGTCCATGGTCCGCGCGGCCACCTCGGCGGGGTCCGTCTTCGGCTCGTCGACCCGCACGGTGGCGTCGGTCTCCACCCAGCCGACGTGCACCCCGACCACCAGCGTGCCCTGCTCCCGCAGGGCGACCCGCAGTGCGTTGGTCAGCGACCACTGCGCCGACTTGGACGCGGCGTAGCTGGGGAACCGCTCGGTGGAGCGCCACGACGCCACGGACAGCATGTTCACCAGGGCGCCGCCGCCATGGGCGGCGAGTACCGGCGCGAAGGCCCGCGAGACGGCCCAAGTGCCCAGGTAGTTGACCTCCAGCTCGCGCCGGGCGCCGTCCAGGGGGCCCTCCAGCAGGCCGGGCCCGGCCTGGATGCCCGCGTTGTTGATCACGATGGTCGCGTCGGACGCCGTCCTGGCGGCGGCCGCGACCTGGTCGTGGTCGGTGACGTCGAGACGCAGCGCTGACAGCCCGGGCTCGGCGAAGTCCTCCGGCCGGCGGACGCCCGCGTACACCTTGGCGGCGCCCCGGGCCAGCAGGGCGCGGCAGAACGCCAGCCCGATCCCCCGGTTCGCTCCGGTCACCAGCGCGACCGATCCCTCGATCTTCATCGTCGGACACCTCGTTCCGCGGTTCGCCGCCGTTCTCGGGTTCATGTCCTTCGCCGTACGCCGCCTCCTCGAAGGAACCCCGTCATGACCAGTGAAAGCGCGCCGGGCACCGCTGTCCATGCGTGCCCACCGTCAGCTGGGTTTCATGCCGAGACTCGCTATCGTGAGGACCATGAAACGGACGTCGTTCGCCAAGTGGCCGTGCTCCATCGCACGGACCGTCGATCTGCTGGGTGACCACTGGACTCCGCTGGTGGTGCGGGAAGCGTTCTACGGGATCCGTCGCTTCGACGAGTTCCAGCAGGAACTGGGCATCGCCCGCAACACGTTGACCGACCGGCTGCGCCGGCTGGTGGACGATCGGATCCTGGAGAAGCGGCTGTACGAGGCGGAGCCGCCGCGCTACGACTACGTCCTCACGGAGAAGGGGCGGGACCTGTTCGCGGTGCTCGCCGCGATGTCCGCGTGGGGCGACCGGTGGCTGGCCGGGGAGCAGGGCGTCCCGGTGGTCTTCCATCACGAGGCCTGCGACCACGACACCACGCCCGAGGTCGTCTGCGCCCAGTGCCGGACGCCGTTGCGGTCCGAGGAGACCTCGATGCGGATGGGGCCCGGCTACCCCGAGCGGCTCAAGCTGCGGCCGGACGTGCGACGGCGGTTCGGCACCGACTGAGCGGGGCGCTCCCTCTTGACAAGGTGAGTCTCATATCGCAACTCTGGAGGTCAGATCCCTGACGGCAAGGAGGCCGACCGCCTTGGAGTGGACGGGCGCACGCTACGCGGACAGACCGACGGTCGAGGTACGGACCTGGATCGACGCCCCACCGGCCACGGTGTGGGCCCTGGTCTGCGATATCGAGCTGATGCCGGACATGAGCGAGGAACTCCGGTCCGTCACCTGGCTGGACGGGGCCGCGCGGCCGGCGGTGGGGGCCAGGTTCGTCGGGCGCAGCGAGCACGAGGCGTTCGGCACCTGGGAGACCACCTCCCAGGTGATCGAGTACGTCCCGGAGTCGGTCCTCGCCTGGGCCGTGCAGGACCCCGCCGAGCCCTCCGCGGTCTGGCGGTTCCGGCTGCGGCCCGAGGACGGCGGGACCGAACTGGCGCAGTGGATGCAGCTGGGGCCGGGGCGCTCGGGGCTGTCGGCGGCGATCGACCGGATGCCGGAGAAGGAGCAGAAGATCGTGTTCGTACGGCTGCGGGAGTTCGAGCGGAGCATCACCGCCACCCTGGCGCAGATCAAGCGGCGGGCGGAGGCGTGATGCGGACGGCCACCACGATCGAGGCCTCGGGCGGCGCACGCTGGTCCCAGCAGGCCGACTTCGTCGTCGAGGCGGAGAAGCTGGGCCTGGACGTCTGCTGGGTCGCCGAGGCCTGGGGCTCGGACGCGCCCTCGGCGCTCGGATATTACGCGGCGCTCACCGACCGGATGCTGCTCGGCTCGGGCGTCATCCAACTGGGCACCCGGACCCCGACGGCCGTGGCCCAGACGGCCATCACGCTCTCCAACCTGTCCGGCGGGCGGTTCCTGCTCGGTCTCGGCGCCTCCGGCCCGCAGGTGATCGAGGGACTGCACGGTGTCCCCTTCGCCCGGCCGCTGCGGCGCATGCGCGAGACGGTGGAGATCGTCCGGCGGGTGGTCGAGGGCGGCCGACTCGCCTACTCCGGCGAGGAGTTCACCCTCCCGCTGCCGGGCGGCGAGGCCGTGCCGATGCGGCTGTCGATGCGCGCCGAGCACGAGATCCCCGTCTACCTGGCCGCCCTCTCCCCCGCGATGCTCCGGCTGACCGGTGCGGTCGCCGACGGCTGGCTGGGCACCAGCTTCGTGCCCGAGGGCGCCGCCGACGCCTACTTCGCCCACCTCGACGAGGGCCTCGCCCGCAGCGGTCGTACCCGCGCGGACCTGGACGTCTGCCAGGGCGCCGAGGTCGCCTTCGCCGCCGACGAGGAGGCGCTCGGCGCGATGGTCGCCGGACGCAGGAAGGAACTGGCCTTCAGCCTCGGCGGGATGGGCTCGGCGTCCACCAACTTCTACAACAACGCCTACAGCCGCCAGGGCTGGGCCGAGGTCGCCGCCGAGGTGCGCGACCGCTGGCAGTCCGGCGACCGCGACGGCGCCGCCGCCCTGGTCACCGACGAGATGGTGCTCGGTACGACGCTGATCGGCACCGAGGCCATGGTGCGCGACCGGCTCGCCGTCTGGCACGACGCGGGCGTGGACACCGTCCGCCTCTACCCGGCCGGAGAGACACCGGAGGAGCGGCTCAACACGCTCGGCCGCGCGATCGAACTGGTCCGCGACCTCGACCGAGCCGACGGCACCTGAGGGTTCCTTCGTTTCCCGGCGCCCGACGGCAGCGCGGGGGCGGGTCGGGTCGGGTCGGGCAGCCGGAGGAAGTTCTGCTCCCGGGGCTCGAAGTACCGCGGCATCGCGGACCTGGGCATGACCACGGCGGCGGCGGTGTCGGTCGGCGTCACCTCGCTCGCGCTGCCGCTCGGCGGCCCCGCTGCGGGCGCGCTGGGGGCGGGGTGAACTCATGACCCGAAATGTCACCACAACCGCGTCGCGCCGACGCGTCCGGACCGGGGCACCCAGGCCGGTCCGAATTCTTCCGCCACCGCCACCGCCAACACCGATCGCCCGGAGGCGCGTTAGAGGTCACGCGGAGCGTCTGTCGCAGAACTCTCGCGGAATTGTCCGTGATTGGTAACGGACGGAGCCGACACCCGCTGCCGCCCGTCCTGACGGGTGCACGAGATCGACAGAACGAGAAGGATCGGGGCGGACATGGCGCGGCACGGCGGACGGGGATGGTACGGCCAGGTGGCCGCGGCGGCGCTCGGGGTCACGGGGGTGGCCGTGGCCGCTTCGCTGTGGACCGCGCAGGCCGGTCCCGTCGACACCCGGTCGGGAGCCGGGACCTCGGCGCACCGCACCGCTCCCAAGGCGGCCCCCGTGTCGGTGGAGATCGCGCACGCCTCGGACCGGGGCGCCCGGGGCGTGAACATCACCATCGACGACGGACCGGACCCGGTCTGGACGCCCCAGGTGCTCCAGGTCCTCAAGGAGTACGGCGTCAAGGCCACGTTCTGCATGATCGGCCCGCAGGCCGAGGCGCACCCGGACCTGGTCAAGGCGGTGGTGGCGGCCGGGCACCGGCTCTGCGACCACACGGTGTCGCACGACGTCACCATGGACAAGAAGTCCGAGGCCTACCAGTCCCAGCAGATCCTCGACGCGGAACGCATGATCACCAAGGCGTCCGGGGGCGTACGACCGCTCTACTACCGGGCCCCGGGCGGCGCCTTCACCCCGTACAGCCGCAAGCTCGCCGCCTCCCACGGCATGCGCCCGCTGGGCTGGAACGTCGACTCGAAGGACTTCGAACGCCCCGGCACGGAGACGGTCGTCGCCACCGTCAAGGACGAGATGTCCAACGGTCCGACCGTCCTCTTCCACGACGCCGGCGGCGACCGCTCCGAGACCGTGGCGGCGCTGCGCGAGGTGCTGCCGTGGCTGAAGGAGCAGGGCTACTCCTTCGGCTTCCCGGTGCGCTGAGCGCGGGGCGCACCTCCCGCCCGGGGCGCCGCCCGCCCCGGCAAATGTTGCGGACGGCCCGGCGGTGGCCGCATATGGGTGGTGTGCGCGGTGCGGCGGCGGGGCCGGCTGCCCTGGGCCCAGCCGGAGGTGTCCATGTCGGGGCGGGCAGCACGCTGGGTGACGTGGCTGCGCGACAGGGACCCGGACCTGGCGGCGACCCGGCGGGCGGCGCGTACGGCGCTCGTGATGCCCGCCCTGTTCGCCCTGTGCACCGAGGTGCTCCGCTCCCCGACGATGGCGGGCTACGCCGCGTTCGGGTCGTTCTCGATGCTGCTGCTGGCCGACTACTCCGGCCCGATGGTGGAGCGGCTGCGGGCCCAGGCGGCCCTCGCGGTGGCGTGGCTGGTGCTGATCTGTGCCGGGACGCTGGCGGCCGGGCAGCTGTGGCTCGCCGTGCTGGGCACGGTCGTGGTGGGTTTCGCGATCCTCTTCGCGGGCGTGGTCAGCTCGGTCCTGGCGGGCAGCGCGACGGCGCTCCTGCTGGCCTTCGTGCTGCCCGTCAGCGCCCCGGTGCCCCTGTCCCAGCTGCCCGAACGTCTCGCGGGCGCGGGCCTGGCGGCGGCGGTGGCGCTCCCGGCCGTCGCCCTGCTGTGGCCGCGTCCCGTCGCCGACCCGCTCAGCGCCCCGGCGGCGGCCGTCTGCCGTGCCGCCGCCGGGTATCTGCGCGCCCGGGCCTCCCTGCCGGGCCCGGACGGGCCGGTGTCCGACGCCGACCGGTGCCGGGCGGCGGCGGACCGTACCGCCGGCAGCCGCGCGGACCTGCGGGGCGTCTTCGACGCCACCCCCTACCGCCCCACCGGCCTGTCCGCCAGCTCCCGCGCCCTGGTCCGGCTGGTGGACGAACTCACCTGGCTGTGCGCCGTCCTCGTCGACCGGTCCGACTACACGGACGAACCCCCGGGCTGCGATCCGGCCGCGCACACCGTGCGCCGCGCCGCCGCCCGTGTCCTGGAGGCGGCCTGCGACCTGCTGACGGACCTGAACGGCGACACCGGACCGCTGCGGGCCGACGTCGAGGGGCTGCGGGCGGCGCTGGCCGGGATGGAGCACAGCTCCACCGTCCAGGTGCCGGCCGAGCACCCGGGCGGCACCAGCACGGCGGAGGTCTACGGGTTCATCGCCACGCTCGACGTCTCCTTCCGCGCCCAGGAGGTCGGCTTCGCCGTGCTGCAGATCGCCGCCAACGTCGACACGGCGGCCACCGCCTGGCAGCGCAGCTGGCCCGAGCGGCTCCTCGGACATGAGCCGGGCGCGCTGGCCGCGCCGCTGGCCGCCGCCCGGGAACGGGCCGTCGCCCATCTGCGGCCCGACTCGGTGTGGCTGCACAACAGTCTGCGCGGCGCCGTCGGCCTGGGCATCGCCGTGTACCTGGCCGGGGTGACCGGCGTGGGGCACTCCTTCTGGGTGCTGCTGGGCACCCTCTCCGTGCTGCGCTCCAACGCGCTCAGCACCGGGCAGAACGCCGTCCGCGCGGTGCTGGGGACGGTGGCGGGTTCCGTGGTCGGTGCCGCGCTGCTGCATCTGATCGGCCACCACGGCACCGCGCTGTGGTTCGTGCTCCCCGTGGCCATCCTCGTCGCCGGCATCGCGCCCGCCGCCGTCTCCTTCGCCGCCGGGCAGGCCGCGTTCACCGTGACGCTCGTGGTGCTGTTCAACATCGGCCAGGACCCCGACTGGCACATCGCCCTGCTGCGCGTCCAGGACATCGCACTGGGGTGCGCGGTCAGCATCCTCGTCGCCCTGTTCTTCTGGCCGCGCGGCGCCCGGGCCGCCGTCCACAAGGCGCTCGCCGACGCGTACCACGACAGCGCGGGTTACCTCGGCGCCGCCGTCGACTACGCCCTCGGCCACCACCGTCCCGTCGACCCCGATCCGCAGGGCCGCGAGGCGGCGGCGTCCGCCCGCCGCCTCGACGACGCGTTCCGCAGCTACCTGGCCGAACGCGGCGCCAAGCCGCTGTCACTGGCCTGTACGACCACCCTGGTCACCGGGGTCGTCGGGCTGCGCCTGGCCGGCGACGCGGTCGTCTCCCTGTGGCAGTGCGAGGACCGGGCCCGGGGCCAGGCGGTCCGGGCCGACGCCCACCGTGCCGTCCTCGGGACGGCGGCCCAGGTCACCGGCTGGTACCACGAGTTCGCCGCCAGCCTCGGCGGCCGCTCCACCGTCCCCGACGTCGTCCCGCTCTGGCCCGAGGGCGCCACGCGACTCGTCGAGTCCGTCCGCACCGAACTCAGCGACGCACAGGGCCGCGCCACCCCCGTCGCCGTCCGGGTCATCTGGACCGACGACCACGTCGACGCCGCCCGCCGCCTCCAACCCGGCCTCGCCGACGCCGCCCGAGCCCAGGCCCGCGCCCACCACAACTGGCCCCGCAAGAGCCGCACCAACTGAGAACACCGGCCCCGCAGTCCCAGCACCCGGCCCACCTCGTCACGCCCACCACACCCCTGCCCGCCAGCCGCCCACAGAAGCCCTCCCGACACCCCGCCCGGCACCACCCCGGCACCACTGTCCACCGACCAGCCACAACAGCTCCGAACCCTCCACCGGACCCGGACGCCGCGCCATCGCCCGGTGACCACCCACAGCACCTCTTCCGACACCCACCCGGGACTCTCACCGCACCACCGCCCACCAACGACCCGCAACGGCTCCGAACACCCGACCGGACCAGCACGCCGTGCCATCGCCCACCGACCACCCGCAACGGCTCCGCACACCCACCCGCCCCCGGCCCCGCCGCACCACCGCTCGACAGCCGCCCGCAACGACACCTCCCGGCGCCCGCCCCGAGCCCGGCCGCCGTGTCACCGCTCGACGACCGTCCCCGACGGGCCTCCTGCACCCGCCGGGCTCAGGTGGGTGGGTGCCGTGTCATCGGCCGGACCGTGTTCGTGGCGGTGGTGCGCCCAGGTAGCCGGGGGCGGCCCACGCGACGTCGTCGACGGCGAGCCAGGGTGCGATGGAGACGGCTGTGGGGGTCGCTCCGGTGAACGCTCTGACGTCGCGGTGGAGGTGGGACTGGTCGGTGTAGCCCGCTTCGGCGGCCACCAGGGCGGGGCTGTGGCCGGCGGCGAGGCGGTGGGCCGCGTGGTCGAAGCGGATCAGGCGGGCCGCGTGCTTGGGGGTGAGGCCGGTCTGGGCGCGGAAGCGGGACCAGAGGCGCTTGCGGCTCCAGCCGGCCTCGGCCGCCAGCGGCTCGACCCGGACCGCGCCCCGGTGTGCCGCCATCCGCTGCCAGACGAAGGCGATCTCGGGGTCGACGGGGCGGCCTGCCTGCCGGCGGCGGGCGAGCGCGGCCTCGGCGAGCGCGAACCGCTCCGCCCAGGTTCCGGCGGCCCGCAGCCGTTCCTGGACGCGCAGGGCCTCGCGGCCCCAGAGGTCGTCGAGGGAGACCACCGTGCCGCCCAGTTCCGAGGAGGCGCCGAGCACCGCGTGGGCGACGACGGGTGACAGCCGTATCTGCAGGCACTCGACGGAACGGCCGCTGCCGCGCAGGCCGCCGGCCGCGAGACCGGCGACGATGACGCCGTGGTGGCGTCGGCCGTCGAGGTCGTCGACGGCGAGTGAGCGGTCGCCGAGGTCGACGACCACCGTGACGGCCGGGAAGGGCACCACGCCCAGTTCGACGGCGTCCGCGGTCCGCGCGCGGAAACCGGCCATGCTCACCCCCGGCGGCCGACCGGGTCCTGCCGGGGTCGCGATGTCCCAGATCTGCGCGGCCTCCTGGGCCGGCCGGGCGGAACGCATGGCGTCAGCGTAGGGGACATTCGTCCAAGACGGAGCGGGGCGGGCGCGCCGAGACTGACGTCGTTCCCGCAAGCGCCCCGGACCCGAGAGGACCGCTCGTGACGCGCTCGCCGATGGAGTCGATCGATCTGTTCACGCCCGCCGTCGAACTGGCCGCGGCCATCCGCCGGAAGGAGGTGAGCCCGGTGGAGGTGGCCGACGCCTGTCTGCGGCGGATGGACGAGCTGGATCCCCGGCTGAACGCCTTCTGTCACCGGGCCGACGACGACGTCCGCAAGGCCGCGGCCGAGGCGGCGGACGCGGTGGTGCGGGCCGCCTCGCCCGCCGACCTGCCGCCCTTCCACGGTGTGCCACTGCCGGTCAAGGACCTTGTGGACGTGGCCGGTTGGCCCACCACCTACGGTTCCGCGGGCGCCCGCAAGGAACCGGCGGCGGCCTCGGACCGGATCGTACGGCGGTTCGTGGACGCCGGGTTCGTGCCGCTCGGCAAGACCACCACCTCCGAGTTCGGCGCCCTGCCCTTCACCGAGAGCGAGGCCCTGGGCGTCTCGCGCAATCCGTGGGACCCGGACCGCACACCGGGCGGGTCGTCGAGTGGGGCGGGGGTGGCCGTCGCCGCCGGGATGGCACCCCTCGCGCACGCCGAGGACGGCGGCGGGTCGATCCGCATTCCCGCCTCCTGCACCGGTCTTGTCGGCCTCAAGTCCACCCGCGGGCTGATCGGCGGCGAGACCGTCCTCGTGGAGGGCCTCGCCGTCGGCGGTGTGGTCACGCGCACGGTGGCGGACACCGCGGCGGCCGTCGATGTCCTGGCGCGCCATGATCCGGGCGCGTGGTGGTCGCCGCCGTCCCCGCGCGGGTCGTTCGCCGCCGCGTCGCAGGCGGACCCGCCGACCGGGCTGCGCGTCGGTGCGCTGACCACCTCCCCGGTCGACGGGATCGACGTGGACCCGGCGTGTGTGACAGCCGTCGAGGTCACGCTGCGGGCGCTGGAAGCGGCCGGCCACCACCTCGTCGACACTCCGCTTCCGCTGCCTCCGGCGGAGGAACTGGTCGCCGCGTTCACGACGATCTGGAACATCGGCGCGGCCGGGGTGGACCTCGCGGACCCGGAGCGGATCGAGCCGCACAACCGGGCGTTGCGCGAGGCGGCACGGTCGGTCGACTCCTGGGCCTACGCGCAGGCGGTGCAGCGGACCCAGCGGTTCTCCCGGCAGATCGTGGAGGGCTTCGTCGCGGGCTTCGACCTGCTGGTCACCCCGACGATGGCGTGCCTCCCGCCGCGTGTCGGCGCCTGGCGGGCGGGCACCGAGGACCATCCTCTGGCCGCGCTGCTGAACAGCTATCCGATGGGTGTGTTCACCTCGGTGTTCAACGTGACCGGCCAGCCCGCGATCTCGCTGCCCCTCCACCAGGACGCGGCCACCGGGCTGCCGGTCGGCGTCCAGATCGTCGCCGCGCCCTGGCGGGAGGACCTGCTGCTCCAGGTGGCGCGCACCCTGGAGCTCGCCCTGCCCTGGGGCGGCCGCCGCCCGCCCGTCGGCTGAGGCCCGGGCCTCGCGGGGTCAGCTCGCGGTGCGCCGGATCCGGCCGGCGTACCGCTTCTCCAGGTCGAGGTTGCCCTCGAAGCCGCCGGGCACGTTGGCCGAGACATAGACCGGGGGGCGGTCACCGGCGGCGAGGAGCAGGCCGGCCGCCTCGGCCACCGCCATCTGCACGAGCATGACCCCGGTGAGCGTGGACAGTGCGCAGACCGCGCCGCCGCCGGGCAGTTCGAGGAGCGCGTCGCCGCGCGGGGCCGCGTTGTCGAGGACCACGTCGGCCAGGTCGGCGAGTCTGCCGCCGCTGGGGTGGCCGGCCGGGACCGCCCGGGTGTGGGCGAGGGAGGTGACGGCGAGGACGCGGTGTCCGCGCTCCTTGGCGCGCAGCGCCATCTCCACGATCACGTTGTTCACACCGGAGTTGGAGATGATGACGAACAGGTCCTGCGGGCGCGGGGCGGCGAGTTCGTAGAGGCGGGCGGCGATGCCGGGCTCGCGTTCCAGGAGCGGGTCGTCGAGGACGCTGGGGTGCTCGCCGCCGTAGAGCACGAGGTCGGCGATGCTGATCCGGTTGGTGGGCACCAACCCGCCCGCGCGGCCGGCGACTTCGAGGACCATGGCCTGGGAGTGGCCGGTGCCGAAGGCCTGGATCACCCCGTCGGCGCGGAGGCAGTCGGCGATGAGTGCGGCGGCCCGGGCCACGTCGGCGTGGGCGGACTCGGTGAGGCGGTGCAGCGCGGCGAGGCCCTCGCGGGCGAAGCGTTCGGCGTTCACCGGCTCGGTCCCGGACTCGTTGGCGGACTCGACGGACACGTACGCACTCCCCACTGATGGATTGAACCACCCAAGATTCGCACCTATCGATGAATCAATAAATCACGGGCTCGCTGTGCAGTGCAATGCCCCGCCGATCCGGTCCTGGTATTCAACTCGCCCCATATAGGGTGGCTGATACCTTCTCCCCATGCCCTCGACCGACGTCACCACACTGATCCGAACCGAGTTGCCGCGCCTGGCCGGCTCCCTGCGGAAGGTCGGTGAGCTGATCCTGGAGGATCCGGCCGCCGTCACCCACTGTTCGGCCGCGGAGCTGGGCCGCCGCACCGGCACCTCCCAGGCGACCGTGACCCGTTTCTGCCGGGCCGTGGGCCTCGACTCCTACCAGCATCTGCTGATCGCACTGGCCCAGGAGCGGGGCCGCGGCGAGGTGTCCGACTGGGGCACGGCCGAGATCGGTCCGGACATCTCCCCGGACGACAGCCTGGAGCGGGTCGTGAAGGTGGTTGGCACCGCGGACCTGCGGGCCATCCAGCAGACCGTGGACCGGATCGACCTGGACGCGGTCGAGCGGGCCGCGCAGGCCATGGCCCGGGCGCGCAGGATCGACGTCTACGGCGTGGGCGGCAGCGGGGCCGTGGCGCAGGAGACCGAGACCCGGCTGTTCCGGATCGGCTGCTCGGTGCGCGGCTGGACCGAGGTGCACGCGGCGGCCACCTCCGCCGCGCTGCTCACGCCCGCCGACGTCGCGATCGGCATCTCCCACTCGGGGGCGACCCGCGAGACGATCGAGCCGTTCGAGACGGCCGGGGAACGCGGCGCGACCACCGTCGCCCTGACCTCCGACCCGCGCTCCGCGCTCGCCCGCGCCGCCGACATCCGGCTCATCTCCTCCACCTCGGAGACCAGCTTCCCCACCGGCATCATCGGCGCCCGCCACTCGGTGCTGCTCCTCATCGACTGCCTCTACGTCCGGGTCGCCCAGCTCACCTACCAGCGCACCAGCGCCTCACTGGCGCTGACCGACCACATCGCCGGACAGCACGCGGCGAAGGCCCGGCGGTCTCGCTGAGCGCCATCCGATCTGCATGGATGAACCATCAATGAACAATGTTCACGGTTGATTGAACCACCCCTCGATGCCAGGATGGGGCTCCGCCGAGCACTCGTAGGAGCCTCATGCGCGTCACCTCTGTCGAGTCGACCGAGCTCTTCACCGGCACCGCGCACCGACCGCACCAGGTCGTGGCCGTCGAGGTCGAGCACCTCCCGGGCCGCCCGGTCCTGCTGACCGTGGCGGGGCCCGGGGTGCGCGGTGTCGGCGAGAACCGCGTCACGACCGGCGAGGACGGGACCGTGCGCGCGGAGATACCCGTGGCGGCCGGGTCGCTCGCGCCCGGTGACCGGCGCGGGATCACCGTCACCGTCGAGGACGCCGACGCGGGCCTGCTCCTGCACCACTCGGCCGAGTTCACGGCCGCCGAGCCCGGCTGGACCATGTTCATGGTCAGCCACTTCCACTACGACCCCGTCTGGTGGAACACCCAGGCCGCCTACACCGAGACCTGGGACCACGCCGACGAACCGGCCGTGACCGGTCTGCCCGCCCGCACCTTCGACTCGCGCGGCCAGTCCGGGATGAGCCTGGTGCGCGCCCACTGCGACCTGGCCCGGCGCGACCCGGCGTACACCTTCGTGCTCGCCGAGGTGGACTACCTCAAGCCCTACTGGGACGCGTTCCCCGAGGAGCGGGCCTTTCTGCGCCAGCTGATCCGCTCCGGGCGCGTCGAGATCATGGGCGGCACCTACAACGAGCCGAACACCAACCTCACCGGCGCCGAGGCCACCGTACGCAACGCCCTGTACGGCGACGGCTTCCAGCGCCGGATCATGGGGGCGGCGCCCGAGACCGCGTGGCAGCTGGACGCGTTCGGGCACGATCCGCAGTTCCCGGGGCTGATGGCGGACGCCGGGATCTCCTCCAGTTCGTGGGCGCGCGGGCCGTTCCACCAGTGGGGGCCGACGCTCTCCGTCTTCGGCGAGGAGCCGCGCGACCCCGGACGGATGCAGTTCCCGGCCGAGTTCAGCTGGATCGCGCCCTCGGGGCGCGGACTGCTGACCGCGTACATGGTCAACCACTACGGCGCCGGCTGGGCGATCGACAACGCCGCCACCCTGCCCGCCGCGGAGGCCGCCGCCTTCAAGCTGTTCCAGGGTCTCAAGAAGGTCGCGCTCACCAGGAACGTGCTGCTGCCGGTCGGCGGGGACTACGCGCCGCCGTGCCGCTGGGTCATGGGCATCCACCGCGACTGGAACGAGCGGTACGTCTGGCCGCGCTTCGTCAGCGCCCTCCCCCGGGACTTCTTCGCCGCCGTGCGCGCCGAGTTGGCGGCCGAGGGGCGCAGGGCGTCCCCGCAGACCCGCGACATGAACCCGGTCTACACGGGCAAGGACGTCTCCTACATCGACACCAAGCAGGCCCAGCGGTACGGCGAGACCCTGCTCGCCGACGCGGAGGCCTGGGCGACCCTCGCCTCCCTCGTCACCGGGCATCCGTACCCGGACGCGGCCCTGGACAAGGCCTGGCGGCAGTTGATCTACGGCGCCCACCACGACGCCATCACCGGCTCGGAGTCGGACCAGGTCTACATCGATCTCCTCACCGGCTGGCGGGAGTTGCACGACCTCGCCCGGACGGTCCACGCCGACGCCACCGACGCGCTCGCCCGCGAGGTGGCCCAACTCCCGGGCGGCGCACCGGACCTGGTCGTCTTCAACGCCGCGACCTGGCAGCGGCGGGACGTGCTCGTCGTCGACGACCCGGGCGGTCTGGTCCCGCTGGACCTCACCGGTCTGCCGCTGCCGGCGGTGCGCGAGGAGGGCCTGCTCCGGGTCGTCGTACCCGACGTACCCGGCATGGGGCTCAAGGCGCTCTCGCTCGCGGAGGGTCCGGTGCCCGGCTGGACACCGGGCGAGGGGCGCACCGTCCGCAACGAGTTCTACGAGGTCACGGTCGACCCGGCACGCGGGGGCGGCGTGTGCGGTCTGCGCCGGCTCACCGAG
Organism: Streptomyces sp. NPDC090088; assembly: GCF_044747345.1. NCBI lineage: Bacteria > Bacillati > Actinomycetota > Actinomycetes > Kitasatosporales > Streptomycetaceae > Streptomyces > Streptomyces sp. NPDC090088. The sequence goes on from NZ_JBIVDZ010000004.1 coordinate 886,500, forward strand.
GGCGGGCGGGAGCTGCTGCGCACCGGCGACCTCGGCAACGAACTGGTCGTCCAGGAGGAGTACCCGCGGCATCCGCGCTTCGGCGAGGGCCCCTGGCACCTGACCCCGACCGGGACCACGGCCGCCCGGAGCCGGGACGTCACCGCGGACGTCGAGGTCGAGCACTCCCCCGCCGGGTCGCGCATCACCGTCCGCGGCGACCTGGGGCTCTTCCGGTACACCCAGCGGCTGACGCTCTGGACGGGCGTGGACCGGCTCGACGTGACGACGACCGTCGACGGGTACGACGGCGCCGACCGGCTGATCCGGGTGCGCTGGCCCTCGGACGTGCGGGGCGGGCTGCCCGTGCACGAGGTCGCGGACGCCGTGATCGGGCGTGGCTTCGGCTTCGTGGACGTGGACAGCGAGCGGTTCCCGTGGACCCTGGACAACCCGGCCAACACCTGGTTCGGGCTCGGTTCGACGGCCCGGGTCGCGGTGCACGACGACACCGGGCGGCTGCTCGGGCACCGGGCGATCGGGGTCGCCGAACTCGTCTACGCCGACTGGGACACCGCCGGTGAGCTGGGCACCCCGCTGGCGGCGGCGCTGGTCCGGGCGGGTGTCACGGCCACGTCCACGATCGCCGGCGGTCCGCGCTACGGCGATCTGGAGGTGGACTCCAATCTGCCCGACATCCGGATCGCCGTCGGCGGCCCGGACCGCAACGCCGTGGTCGCCGAGGCGCTGGGCTGGGACCCGGCGGCGGCCCGGGAGCTGCACCGGCAGCTGGCCGCGGACGGGCTCGCGGCGATCTGGGTGGCCCCGCGCGCCTCGCTGCGCGAGGAGTGGGTGCCCGGCGCCGACCTGCGCGATCTGGAGCGGCTGCCGCTGCTGGTGGTGGCGGGCGCCCGGCCCGAGGACGACGCCAAGGCGGTCGACGCGCTGGTCGCCGACCTGGACGACGCGGTCGTGCGGGCCACGGCGGCCGGGCGCGGGGAGGCGCTGCCGCCGGGCGACGCCTGGGACGGGCGGAGCTTCGCCGTGCTCAACCGGGGCACGCCGGGCTGTGTGGTCACCTCCTCCGGCGACCTGTGGATGTCCCTGATGCGGTCCTGCACCGGCTGGCCCTCCGGCATCTGGGTGGACCCGCCCCGCCGTACCGCGCCCGACGGGTCGGGCTTCCAACTCCAGCGCTGGTCGCACACGTTCGAGTACGCGGTGGTGGCGGGGGCGGGCGACTGGCGGGAGTTGGGGCTGCCCCGGGCCGGGCACGCCTACAACCACCCGCTCACCGCCCGGATCAGACCGCCCGCCGGGCCGGCCGGCCGGCTGCCGCGCACAGGGACCCTGCTGTCACTGGAGCCCGAGGGCCGGGTGCTGCTGGACGCGTTGAAACCGAGCGGCTCGCCCCTCGCCCGGGGCAGCGCGGCACCCGCCGAACCGGCGCGAGGTGTCGTCGTACGGCTGCACGAGGTGGACGGGCGTCCGGTGCGGGCCCGGCTGACCGGTCCGCTCCCCTGGACGCGGGGGGCGCGGGCCGACGTACTGGAGACGCCGGGAGAGCCGCTGGCCCCCGTCGGCGGCGCGCTCGATCTCGACCTCGGCGGCTTCGAGGTGGCCACCGTAGGGGCGACTCCCGCGAACGCACGGCACGCCGAGGGTCCCGGTGTCGCCGCGCACGAGCCCGCCCAGCCGGTCGCCACCCGCTACTGGCTGCACAACTCGGGGCCCGCGCCGCGCGGCAACCTGCCGGTCGCCGTCTTTCTCTCGCCGGGTCTGCTCACCGCCCCGGGACCGGTCACCGTGACGGTGCGGATCTCCTCGGAGCTCACCGACGCACCGGCCTCGGGCACCGTCCGGTTCCGCAGACCGCCCGGCTGGGCGGCCGAACCCGCCGAGCTGCCCTACGCGTTGGGCCCCGGCGGCTTCACCCTCACCGAGGTGACGGTCAGCCCGCCGCCGGACACACCGCCGGGCCGGTACTGGCTGGGCGCCCGGCTGACCCACGACGGACAGGCGTACGAGGACGTGGTCGCCGTCGATGTGCCGGGCGCCGTGCCGGAGGGCGAGCCGGACGGGCGGACCCTCACGGCCCGGCTGGGGGCCGAGCGGGTCCGGGTGCGCCGGGGGGAGCGGGCGACCGTGCCGGTCGTGCTGCGGAACACGACCCGGGGGCCGGTCGGCGGAACGCTGTGGGCGGTGTCGCCGTGGGGCACCTGGGGCGGGGTCGCCCCGGGCTGTCAGGGCTTCACCGTGGGTGCCGGGGAGACGCTGGAGTGCGGCATCGAGGTGGACGGCTCGGCGGTGGACCCGGGGTCGTACTGGCTGCTGGCGAAGGTCGCCGGGCACGGATCCGTCGCCTACACCGAGGCGGTCGTACTGGAGGTGACGCCGTGAGCGAGCACGCGGCCGTGGTGAGCGGGGAGCCGGTGCCGGTGGAGCGGGTGGACGCGCTGCTGGCGGCCGTTCCCGCGCGGGACGCGAGAACGCCCCGGGACCGGCGATCCACCCGGGACCGGGAGACGGCCCGCACGGAAGCCCTCGCGCGGGCCGAACGGCAGCGCAGACGATGGGCGACCCAGGTGGTCGTCACGGACGAACTCGCCCGCCGGGCCTGTGCGGAGCGCGGGCTCGCACCGCCCGGGGAGGTGTCCCCGGAACGGGTCCTGGCCGTGTCCGGGACCGATGTCGCCGACCTGGGCAGCATCGTGGCGGTGGCGCTCGCCCACTCCCCCGCGGCGCGCGCCCTGCTGGCCGCTCTGGAAGCCGAACAGCGGGTGCTGGAGGAGGCCGGGCGGGACTACTACGTCCGCAACCGGGACCGCTTCCTCACCAAGGACGCGCTGCGGCGCGGTGTGGACCCCTTCGCGACGGCGACGGCCGACGACTTCCGGCCGTACGAGCGCGTACGGGACGACGTGGCACGGGAGTTGCGGCGGGCGCGGGGGCGGCAGGCCTTCTTCGACTGGCTGGACCGGGCCCGCGAGGGCGTCGCGTATCCGGCCGGGCACGAGCACCCCGGTGACCCGGCGCATCCGGACCACGAACACCGGCACTGAGCCCGCGTCTTCCCGCACGGAACCCAAACGCAACACGCAAACCATTGACCTCCGATGAATTCTGGTCCACCTTTTCATCAATCGAACTCCAAGTTGGTGATTTGAACCAGCCGGAACGAGCCACACGGGCATCCGGCCGGCCGCAGGAGGGCAACCATGCGCGCGAAGAGACTGACCGGATCCATGACAGGCGTCCTCGTCCTCGCCCTGACCGCCGCGGGCTGCGGCCTGTCGGGCGGCTCCGGCGACGGGGACGCGACGGCCGGCGGCTGCAAGGTCGACCAGGGCAACGTCGGTTCGGGGAAACTGACGGGTGACGTCAAGGGCCAGATCACCTTCCAGACGACGAACCTGAAGAAGGACTTCGGCGACTTCTTCAACGGCGTCATCAAGGCCTTCGAGAAGGCCCACCCCGGCGCGAAGGTCAAGTGGATCGACGACCCGGGCGACAACACCTTCACCTCGCGCACGGTGGCCGACGCCCAGGCGTGCACGCTGCCGGACGTCATCAACCTCAACGCCCCGACGGCGACCGCGCTCACCAAGGCCGGCTACCTGCTCGACGTGGGCACCAAGGACCCGGACGTGGCCAAGCCCTTCGTGCCGTCGTTCTGGAAGTCCGGCACCTTCAAGGACGCGAAGGGCTCGTCGATCCACACCGTGCTGCCCTGGTACACCGGCGGGGTCCTGATCACGTACAACAAGGACCTCCTGTCGAAGGCCGGGGTCGACACGACGAAGTCGCCGACGAGCGTCTTCGATCTCTTCGCGGACTACGAGAAGGTCGCCAAGGCGGCCCAGGGCAAGTACTTCGCGACGATGGCCAACCCGATCTGGCGGATCCCGGCCGACTGGGACCAGATGAACATCAAGACGCTCTCCGCCGACGGCAAGTCGGCCGTCTTCGCCAATGATCCGAGGACTGTCCAGTGGGTCGCCTGGATGGCGAAGCTGTACAAGGAGGGCGCGATGCCGAAGGACTCGCTGTCCTCCAGCAACGACCCGTCCACGCTCTACAGCCAGGGCAAGGTGGCGTACGGCTCGACGAACCCGAGCTTCGTGCGGTTCGTGAAGCAGAACAGCCCCTCGGTCTACGCCGAGACGGGCGTGAGCCAGCAGCCCTACGACGCGCTCGGCAAGGCCTCCGCCGGCGCCCCGCAGTACATCTCGGTCGCCGCGACCAGCAAGCACGCGCCGGTGGCGCTCGCCTTCGCCGAGTACCTCACCAACACCGAGAACCAGACGGCCTGGTGCAAGGACCCGGCCGTGGTGATCTTCCCGACGACCACCGAGTCGCTGAACGACCCGTTCTTCCAGGACGTCACCGGCAGCGACCCCTTCTCCCAGGCCCGCAAGCTCGTAGCCGACCAGCTCAAGACGGCCTCCACCAACCAGACCAACCTCTCCCCGGCCGTGCAGAACGCGATCGTGGCCCAGGTGCAGCTGGCCATGCAGGGCAAGAAGAGCGCCGAGCAGGCCGTGAAGGACGCCCAGGAGAAGGCGAACGAGCTGCTGAAGCAGGCGGGTTGATGGTGGCGACCGAGACCGCCGAGACCGTCTCCGTGCCCGGTGCGCAGCGCACGGCCGCCGCACCGGGCGCGGCCCCGTCCCGTCTGCGACGGCTGCTGCCCGGCCCCGCTCCGGGCGCCAACGGGGCCGCGCTGTACCGCCGTTGGTGGCTGCCGTGGCTGTGGACCGCGCCCGCGATCGGCTGTGCCGTGGTCTTCGGGGTGTTCCCCTTCTTCAACACCGTGCTGCTGTCGTTCACGAACGCCAAGCCGCTGGGCGGCGCCGCGGGCTTCGTCGGCCTGGACAACTACACCCGGATGCTGGGCGATTCCGACTTCTGGCTCGCCACCCGCAACAGCGTCCTGTACGCGGTGATCGTCGTCCCGCTGATGGTGCTGCTGCCGCTGCTGCTGGCGGTGCTGGTGGAGAAGAACCTCCCCGGCATCGGCTTCTTCCGCTCGGCCTTCTACACCCCGGTGCTCGCCTCCAGCGTGGTGGTGGGCCTGAGCTGGCAGTGGCTGCTGGCCGACGACGGACTGGTCAACACCTGGCTGCGGAAGGCCCATCTGATCAGGTCGGCCATCCCCTTCCTCTCCGACTCCTGGCTGATCCTGCTCTGCGCGATGGGCCTGACGCTGTGGAAGGGCCTCGGCTGGTACATGGTCTTCTACCTGGCCGCGCTCGGGAACGTGCCGAGGGAACTGCACGAGGCCGCGGCCATGGACGGGGCCGGCGCGGTCCGCCGCTTCTGGCACATCACCGTGCCGGGCGTACGGCAGGCCATGATGCTGGTCGGCACCCTCACCGGCATCGGCTCGCTGCGGGTGTTCACCGAGATCTACATGCTGGGCGGCTCCACGGGCGGCCCCGGCGGCGCCGACCGCACCCTGCCCTTCTACATCCGGGACGTCGGCCTGGACCCGCTCACCGGGAACGCCGGTTACGGCTCGGCGGTCAGTGTGGCCCTGTTCGTGCTGACCCTCGGCCTGACCCTGCTGGCACAGCGCCTGACCAAGGAGGACGAGGCATGACCACCGCAGTGCCCAGGGCCCGGCGTCCGCTGCCCCGCTGGCGGGAGTACGGCCGCCCCCGCGAACTCGTCGTCCGCTACCTGCTGTTGCTGCTCGTCCTCGGCCTCACCGTCGGCCCGCTGCTCTGGCAGCTCCTGGCCTCCCTCAAGAGCACCGGCGAGGACGTCTTCGGCGCGGACGCCACCCTCCTGCCGCGCCACCCGACCCTGCGGGCGTACCGGGAGGTCTTCGAGCAGGTGCCGGTGGCCACGTACATCCGGAACAGCCTGACCGTGGTCGTCCTCTCGATCACCAGCCAGCTGGTGTTCTCCACCACCGCCGGTTACATGCTCTCCAAGCCCGGCTGGAAGGGCCGCAGGGCGGTCTGGGTGGTGCTGGTCGCCTCCATGATGTTCCCCTTCGAGTCGATCATGGTGTCGCTGTTCCTGAGCATCCGCGACCTGGGCCTGGTCGACAGCCTCGCCGGGGTGTGGCTGCCCGGGTTCGTCGGGGCCATCAACGTCCTGCTGATGCGGGGGGCGTTCCTGGCCGTCCCGCGCGAGATCGAGGACTCGGCGATGCTCGACGGCGCGGGCGAGTGGCAGCGCTTCCGGTATCTGTACCTGCCCTCCGCCTGGGGCGCGATCATGGTCGTGGTCATCAACACGTTCATCAGTGCCTGGGACGACTTCCTGTGGCCGCTGATCGTGCTGCGCTCGGAGAAGCACATGACACTGACCTTGGGGCTGTCCCGGCTGCAGAGTTCGTCGTTCGGCTACGACCAGCGGGTGGTGATGGCCGGTTCGGTGATCTCCGTGATCCCGGTGCTGGTGCTCTTCGTGATCACCCAGCGGTGGTTCTACAAGGGTGTCTCGGCGGGGGCCGTGAAGCTCTGAGACCACCCGCTCACCCCTCGACCCGGAGCAGTGCGGGTACGGCCGCCAGCGCGGCCCGGGACGAGTCCGCGACGCGGATCTCCAGCGTCCCGGGCAGCACGGCCGTCGTCAGGTCGGGGCCGACCTGGGCGAGTTCTGCGGCGTCGAGGTGGAAGGTGACCGCGCGGCGCTCGCCCGGTGCCAGGTCGACGCCCTGGAAGGCGCGCAGTTCGAGGGTGCGTGGCCACACGGGGGTGCGCAGCCGCCGGATGTAGAGCTGGGCGACGGTTCGGCCGGGTCGTCCGCCCGTGTTGGTGATGTCGACCTCCACGGTGTGCCCGGAGAGCCGCGGCGGGCCGTAGGCGAAGCTCGTGTAGGACAGCCCGTGGCCGAAGGCGAACTGCGGCTCGGCGCTCTCGTCGGCGTAGCCGCCGTACTCGGTGTCCTTGTGGTTGTAGTGGACGGGGAGCTGGGCGGCGGAGCGCGGCACCGAGACGGGGAGCCGGCCGGTGGGTTCGGTGTGTCCGAGGAGGACCTCGGCGATCGCCTCGCCGCCCCACGGGCCCGGGTACCAGGCGGTGAGCAGGGCTCCCGCGCGTTCGGCGAGTTCGGGGACGGCGTGCGGGCGGCCCTGGACGAGGACGACGACGGTGGGGGTGCCGGTGGCGGTGACCGCGTCGAACAGGGCCCGCTGGTCGGCCGGAAGCCGCAGTCCGGCGAGGTCGACGCCCTCGCCGCAGGTCATCTCGGCGACGGCCGTCCGGGCCGCCCCGTTGGCGTCGAACTCCGCGTCGGCGCTACGGGCGCTGCTGCCGCCCAGCACCAGCACGGCGAGGTCGGCCGCCGTCTCCCCCTGGTGGATCAGGACACCGGGCGGGGCGAGCGCGCGCAGGGCGTCCAGGACCGTGGCCCCGGTGCCGGGGCGCTGCGGGGCGGTGTAGTCGCCGAGCTGGTGGGCGGTGGTGGAGGCGTGGGTGCCGAGGACGGCGATCCGGCGGACGGCGGGTCCGATCGGCAGGAGTCCGGCGCGGTCGTGGAGGAGGGTGACGCAGCGGCGGGCGAGTGCGGTGCTCAGCTCGCGTCCGCCGCCGGGCAGCGGTGTACGGCGGGTGTACGGCTGCTCGAAGAGACCTAGGCGGAACTTGAGCCGCAGCACCCGGGCCACGGCCGCGTCCAGGACCGACTCCTCGACGAGGCCGCGCTCCACGGCCTCTTCCAGATGCGTGAACCCCTCGTCCCAGAGGCTCAGGTCCACCCCGGAGCGGAGGGCGAGGGCGCCCGCGGAGATCTTGTCGCCGGTGATCCGGGCCAGCCGGTCCACGGCGAGGCCGTCGGCCATCACCAGCCCGTCGAACCCCCAGCTCTCGCGCAGGATCCCGGTGAGCAGGGCCCGGTTGCCCGCGCACGGCAGGCCGTCGACCTCGTTGTAGGCGGCCATGACGGCGGCCGCTCCGGCGCGGATGCCCGCCCGGGCCGCCGGGAGGTGGATCTCGTGGAGTTCGCGGAGTCCGAGTGCGGACTCGGCGGAGTTGCGGCCGCCGACGGTGGCGCCCTGACCGGCGAAGTGCTTGAGGACGACGGGGGCCCGGTCGGCGGCGAAGTACTCGGCAGGTGCTCCCTGCATGCCGCGTACCAGCGCTTCCGTGAGGCGGGCGGCGAGGTGGGGGTCCTCGCCGAAGCACTCCTCGGTACGGCCCCAGCGGGGGTCGCCGGCGATGTCCAGGGCCGGGACCAGGGCGACATGGCCGCCCCGGGCGCGGAGTTCGGCGGCGGCGTGGGCGGCGGCGCGCTCGTGCAGGCCGGGGTCCCAGCCGGCGCCGACGGCGAGGTTGACCGGGAGGACCGTGCCGTCGAGCGCCATGTGCCCGTGCGGGACCTCCTCGACGAACAGGGCGGGGATGCCCAGCCGGCTGCTGTCGAGGACATGGCGCTGGACCAGGTCGGCGAGTTCGGCGCTGTCGTCGGCGCCGGGGCCGGTGCCGTGCTCCACGCCGGACCAGGCGTCGGCGCGCAGCAGGCCGTAGAGGGCGCCGAGTCCGGCGAAGCGCTCGGTCTCGGCGCGCAGCGCGTCGGTGAGGGCGAACCGGCCGTCGGGGGTGCGGCGGTAGGCGTCCCAGCCGTACATGCGCTGGTTGAGCTGGCCCGCCTTCTCGCGGAGGGTCATCCGGGAGAGGAGGTCGGTGACGCGGGCGTCGAGGGGGGCGGTGGGGGTGCGGTAGACGGGCGTGGTCACGGGTCCTCCGCGGGTCGGTGGGCGGTCGCGGTGAGCCGTGCCAGGGCCACGGCCCCCGCGCAGCCGTCCGGGACGGGGGTGATCCGCAGGCCGAGGCCGGCGAACCGTTCGGCGAGCGGGCTCAGCAGGGGGCCCGCCGGAGCGACCAGGCCGCCCGTGACGACCAGTGGCTCGCCCCGGCGCGGTCGCAACGCGGCCACGGTCCCGGCGAGATGGGCGGCCGCCGCCCGGAGGATCGCCTCGGCGACCACGTCCTTCTCCGCCGCCGCCTCCGGTACCAGGGGTGCGAGGTCGGCCAGCCGCACCGGCGGCCGGTCCAGCACGGCGGGCAGCAGCCGCGCCCGGTAGGCGGCCCGACCCGCAGACGGCCAGGCCTCCTCGCCGGCCGGGGGCAGCACGCTCGCCGGAAGCCCCAGGGCCCGGCCGACCGTACCGGTGAGGACCGTCGGTTCGCCCCGGCCGTCCGCCGCCCGCAGGGCGGACCGCGCCGCCTCGCGTCCGATCCAGAACCCGCTGCCGTCGTCCCCGAGCAGCCAGCCGTCCCCGCCGGAGGTCGCGACCAGCACCCGGCCCTCGATCCGGGCGGCGACCGCGCCGGTCCCGGCCACCAGGGCGAGTCCGTCGGCGGGTTGTCCCTGCGCCCCGGCGAAGGCCGCCTCGATGTCGCTGTAGACCTCGACGGCTCCGGTGGCGATCCCCAGCCGGGCCAGCGCGGCGGTGAGGGCGGTCCGCGCCCGGACCCGGCCCGGCTCCTCCTCGGGCGCCCGGGCGGCCCCGGCGAATCCTCCGACCACCGCGACCACGCGCCCGCGCTCCGCCTCCGGCACGGCCGAGGCGACCGCCCGCGCCAGCTGATCGGCGAGCCGCGGCCCGGGAACGGTCAGCGCGTTGCCCGGTCCGGCCGCGCCTTCCCCGAGCGGCCGCCCGTCCCGCGCGTCCGCGAGGACCGCCCGGGTACGGGTGCCGCCGGCGTCGATCCCGACGACCCACCCCGATCTCTGGTTCAAATCACTATTCATTGTCACCCATGGTGGTTGATACATTCGCCGCAGACAAGGTCCGAAGAGCATCCGAGGCCCCGAGGAGGACGCCATCAGCACGCCCCCGCCCGCCCCTGAACTCCGCTTCGGCGTCAACTACACCCCACGCCGTGGCTGGTTCCACGCATGGCACGACGTCGATCCGGAGCACGCCCGCGAGGATCTGGCCCAGATCGCCGGACTGGGCCTGGACCACATCCGGGTCTTCCCGCTCTGGCCGCTGCTGCAGCCCAACCGCGCACTCATCCGCCCCGCCGCGGTGGACCGGCTCGTCCAACTCGTCGACCTGGCCGCCGAGTCCGGCCTGGACGTCCTCGTGGACGGCATCCAGGGCCATCTGTCGAGCTTCGACTTCTACCCGGAATGGACGCGCAGCTGGCACCACCGCAACGTCTTCACCGACCCCGCCGCCATCGAGGCCCAGGCCACCCTGCTGCGCACCCTGGGCCGCGCCCTGACCGGCCGCCCCAACCTGATCGGCCTGCAGCTCGGCAACGAGCTCAACAACCTCGTCGAGCACAACCCGGTGACAGTGGCCGAGGTGGACCACTACCTGGACACCCTGCTGGCGGCGGCCCGGGAGGGGCTGGGCACGGGCGCCGGACTGGTCAGCCACTCCGCCTACGACGCGGCCTGGTACGGCGACGACCACCCGTTCACCCCGGAGGCCTCGGCCCGCAAGGGCGACCTGACCACCGTCCATCCCTGGGTGTTCTCCGCCGACTGCGCCCGCCGCTACGGCCCGCGCTCCCCCGAGGTACGGCATCTCGCCGAGTACGGCACCGAACTCGCCAAGGCCTACGCCACCGACCCCGCCCGCCCGGTCTGGGTCCAGGAGACGGGCGCGCCCGAGCCGCACATCCCGGCCGCCGACGCCCCGGACTTCGCCCGCGCGACGCTGCTCAACGCGGCGGACTGCACCGGCCTGTGGGGCGTCACCTGGTGGTGCTCCCACGACGTGGACCGGGCCCTGCTGGACTTCCCCGAACTTGAGTACACCTTGGGCCTGTTCGACTCGGCGGGCCGCCCCAAACCGATCGCGCACGCGCTCGCGGACACGGTGGCGGAGCTGCGCGAGAAGCGTGCCGTGACAGCCCGGCGGACCGCACTGGTCCTGGACTGCACCCCGGCCACGCGCTCGGTCTCGGGTCCGGGCGGGGCGTTCTTCGAGGCGTGGATGAGGGTGCGCGCGGAGGGAGTCCGGCCGGCCGTCGTCCTGGCGGAGCGGGCGGCCGACGGGCATCACCTCGCGGCCCGGGGCATCAGGGAGCTGATCCGGCCAACACCTCCGCCAGCGCACGGAGGTTGACCCGCCCCCGCCCGAAGGAACACAGCCCCTCGCCCTCCGGCAGCCCGGTCGAGACCCGCACCGCGTCCGGCCGGGCGGCCAGCAGCGCCGCACGTACCCGCTCCTGCCAGGGATGCAGTCCGGCGTCGCAGACGGCGACCACGAGCGGCCGTCCGGCCGCCGCCCGCAGCAGCTCCCGCACGGCGGCCGGGTCCGGCTCGCCAGTGAGGGCCGTCCCCGTGGCCGTCGGATCCAGGGCCCGCACCTCGGTGAGCAGGTCCTCGCCGCCCCAGTTGAGGGCGGGATGCGGCGGTGGGAACAGGTCGACGGCGTAGGCGCCCGGCACGGGCGGGAGCGCCACGCCCCCGCTCCGTACGGCCCGTCGCGCCGCCTCCGCTCCCGCCCCCGCGTCCCACGGAGCCACGTGCGCCGGCGGCGTGGCGTACCGCCGGGTGAGCCGTCGTACCCGAGTCGCGGCCTCCTCGATCCGCTCCGGCGCCAGTTCCCCCGAGCGCAGCGCGTCGAGGACGGCGTCCCGGCAGGCGAGGGTGGTCTCCAGGTGCGGTACGGCGATGATGACCTGGTCGGCTCCGGCCGCGAGGGCGATCCGGGCGCCGGCGGCCTCGCCGTACCGGTCGGCGATGGCCTTCATCTCCAGCGCGTCGCTCACCAGCACGCCGTCGAAGCCGAGTTCGCCGCGCAGCAGGTCGCCGAGGATGCGGGGGCTGAGGGTGGCGGGGCGGTCGGGGTCCAGGGCCGGGAAGACGACATGGGCGCTCATCAGCATCGGCACTCCGGCGGCGATCGCGGCCCGGAAGGGGGCGAGGTCGAGCCGGTCGTACGGCCTGGGGTCGGCCGCCGTCTCGTGGTGGCTGTCGGTGACGGTGCCGCCGTGGCCGGGGAAGTGCTTGGCGCAGGAGGCGACACCGCGGGCCTCGGTGGCGGCGATCCAGGCGCGCAGGTGGCGCGCGACCAGGTCGGGATCGGCGCCGAAGGAACGGGTGCGGACGATCGGGTTCTCGGGGCGGTGCTGGACGTCGGCGACCGGGGCGTAGGAGACGGTGATGCCGAGCGTGGCCAGGTGCCCGGCGAGGGAGTCGGCGCAGGCGGCCGTCAGCGCGGGGTCGTCGGTGACGCCGAGGGCCCAGGAGCCGGGCACCTCCGGCGCGCCCGCGCCGACCAGGTGGCCGATGCCGCCGCCCTCGTTGTCGATGGCCACCAGCAGGTCGGGCCGCAACTCCCGCAGCGTCCCGGTGAGTTCACGGACCTGGTCGGCGTCGCGGATGTTGCGGGTGAAGAGGATGACACCGCCCAGGCCGCGGTCGATGAGCCGTTTCAGGGTGTCGGGGATGGTCGTCGTACCGTCGAATCCGGCGACCAGGCAGCGATGCGCGGCCTCGTCCAGGGTCTCGGGCAGGTCGCCGGGGCCGTGCGCGGGGAGGGTCACCCCGGGAATCCTGTGGCTCATCCAACCGAAAGTCAACCGCTTTCGGGATCATTCATTCACGCATGGGGGTCCGGTCAGGACGGTGACGCGGTCGTCAGGCGCGCCGCGTCCGTCACCGCCCGCGCGAAGGCCTCGGGTGCCTCCTGGGGGACGTTGTGGCCGACGCCCGCCAGGGTGCGGTGCTCGTACGGGCCGGTGAACCGGTCCCGGTAGGTGCTGCCGTCGCCCGGCGCCGTGAACGGGTCGCGCTCCGGGTCGAGGGTGACGGTGGGGACGGCGATGGGCGGCCGGGCGGCGAGCTGCTTCTCCAGGCCGTCGTAGCGGCGCTGGCCGTCCGCGATGCCGAGCCGCCAGCGGTAGTTGTGGATGACGATGGCCGCGTAGTCGGGGTTGTCGAAGGCGGCCGCCGTGCGGTCGAAGGTCGCGTCGTCGAAGTCCCAGGTCGGGGAGACCTGTTGCCAGACGAGCCGGGTCAGGTCGCGGCGCAGGTCCCGGTCCTCCATGGCCTTCCGGCCGCGCTCGGTGGCGAAGTAGTACTGGTACCACCAGGTGTACTCGACCTTCGCCGGCGCAGGCTCCAGGTTGGCCTTGACGTCGGTGACGAGGTAGCCGCTCACCGACACCAGTGCCCGGCACCGCTCCGGCCAGAGCGCGGCGATGATGTCGGCGGTGCGCGAGCCCCAGTCGAACCCGGCCAGCACGGCCCGCTCGATCTTGAGGGCGTCCATCAGGGCCACGATGTCCAGGGCGACGGCCGACTGCTGGGCGTTGCGGAAGGTCCGCTCGGACAGGAAGCGTGTCGTGCCGTGACCGCGCAGGTAGGGGACGATCACCCGGTAGCCCTGGTCGGCCAGCAGCGGGGCGACGCCGACGTAACTGTGGATGTCGTACGGCCAGCCGTGCAGACAGACGACCACGGGGCCGTGGGCCGGGCCCGCCTCCGCGTAGCCGACGTCGAGCAGTCCGGCGCGGATCTGCCGCACCCGTGCGAAGGAACCGGCGCCCGCCGGTGTCGGGGACGGGTCACGGGGAGCGGCCGCGGCGGACGGAGCCCCCTGCGATGCCCCCATCGAGACCGCCGCCGCGCCGGTCCCCATCGCCGTATTGAAGGTGCGCCTGTCGATCACGTGAAGCCTCCTTGGTCCGGGTCCACGCCCGCTCACACGGTCACGGTCTTGAGCTCGACGTACTGGGCGAGCCCGGCGGCCCCGTACTCGCGGCCGATCCCGCTGGCCTTGTAGCCGCCGAAGGGGCCGTCGAAGGAGATGGCCGCGCCGTTGACGGTGACCGTGCCGGTGCGCAGGCGGCGGGCGACTTCCAGGGCGTGGTCCTCGTCGGCGGACCAGACGCCGGCCGAGAGGCCGTACTCCGAGTCGTTCGCGATCCGTACGGCGTCGTCCTCGTCGTCGTACCCGATGACCACCAGGACCGGGCCGAAGATCTCCTCCTGGGCGATCCGCATGGAGTTGTCGACGTCGGCGAACACGGTCGGGGTGACGTAGTTCCCGCCCTCCAGTCCTGGCGGGATCCCGGGGCCGCCGGTGACGAGCCGGGCCCCCTCCATGATGCCGAGTTCGATGTACTCACGCACGCGCTGCTGCTGGTCCGGGCGCACCATCGGGCCGATGAAGGTACCGGGGTCGGCCGGGTCGCCGACCTGGAGCGACTCCACCAGGTCCTTGAAGGCGGCGACGACCTCCTCGTACCGGGCGCGGGGCGCGAGGACCCGGGTCTGCGCGATGCACGACTCGCCGTTGTTGAGCAGGGAGGCGAACCGCAGTCCGCGTACCGCCGTGTCCACGTCGGCGTCCGGCAGGATGACCGCGGCCGACTTGCCGCCCAGTTCCAGGCTGACGCGCTTCAGCTGCTCGCCGGCGATGGCGGCGATCCGGCGGCCGGCCCGGGTCGAGCCGGTGAAGGCGATCTTGTCGATGTCGCGGTGCGAGACGAGGTACTCGCTGGTCTCCCGGTCGGCGGGGAGCACGCTGATCACGCCTTCCGGCAGACCGGTCCGCTCCAGCAGTTCGGCGAGGACTCCCATGCTCAGCGAGTTCTCCGGGGACACCTTCAGGACGACGGTGTTCCCGGCCAGCAGCGCGGGGATGATCTTCGCCATGGCCGCCGAGAACGGGGAGTTCCAGGGGATGACGGCGGCCACGACACCGACGGGCTCGCGCCGGACGACGGCGCGGGGCGCGGCGGCGGACTCCAGGGCCTCCTCCCAGCCGAACCCCTCCGCCGCCCTGAGGTAGGCGTCGGCCTGCCGGGTGAGCCCCGGCTGTCCGGCCCTGGTGAACCAGGCGGCCGAGCCGTTCTCGGCCGAGATCAGCCCGGCGATCTCGTCGGCGCGGGCCTCGCGCAGGGCGTTCAGCCGTCGTATGACCGCGATGCGCTCGGCCGGTGCCGTGTGCGGCCAGGTGCCCTCGTCGAAGGCGGCCCGGGCGGCGGCCACGGCACGGTCGACGTCGGCGGGCCGGGCCTGGGCGGCGCGGCCGATGACCTCCTGGTCGTGCGGCGACCGGATGTCGAGCAGCTCGGGGCTGCTGGGCTCCACCCAGGAGCCCGCGACGAAGAGACGGTCGTAGGTGATCATGTGCTCTCTCCATTCCTTAACTGTCACATCAATGTAGCAGTTAATTGAGAGAGAGCCTCTCTGGTGATGCGGTAAGTGAGTCAGGTTTCACACCGCGGGCTATGCTCACCGCGTGAGAGCAGACGCAGCACGCAATCTGGAAGCGGTCCTGACGACCGGGGCCCGCATGCTCGCCGTCGACCCGGGCGCGAGCATCGCCGCGATCGCCGCCGAGGCGGGTGTCGACCGGCGCACCGTCTACCGGCGGTTCGCGTCCCGCGAGGAGCTGCTCGCGGCGATCTACGAGGCGCGGTACGACGCGGTCCAGCGGGCCGTGGACCGCGCCAGGCTGCGTGAGGCTCCCGTGGCGGTGGCGCTGCACCGGTACGTCGAGGAGATCATCGAGGTCAACCGCACCTGGCCGGTGGAGCTGACCCGGCTGCGATCCGACGACGCGATCCGGGAGCGGCGGGACGCCCTGATCGGCGAGGTCGAGGACTTCCTGCGGCGCGCCACCGACGAGGGGCTGCTGCGCGCGGATCTCCCCCTCGCCTGGGCGAGTTCACTGCTGCCGCAGCTCATGCACCTGGCGTCGCAGCAGCTGCCCGGGCTCAGCGCCGCGAGGGCCGCCGATGTGGTCGTCGACAGCTTCCTGCGCGGGCTCGGCCCGCGGTGACCGCCGAGGGGGGTTGCCGGGCGCCCGTGCGTCTGATTGGGTACGGCGCGACAGAACGGGGGCGACCGACGTGGATCAGGCCGCTGAACAGGGCGTTCGAGGGACGCTGCCCGAAGGGCTCGGACGGGCGATAGAGCGGACCGCCGACGAGATCGCCGCGTTGCTGCGGGGCGCGTCCGACATGGGTGCCGCGGTGCCGGGTTCGGCGTGGACGGTCGGCGAGGCGGCGGCCCATCTGGCGCTGGCCAACGAGCTGATGGCCGATCTGGCGGAGGGCCGGGAGCGCCCGTACGGGGACGGCACACCGCAGAGTCTGGCGGCGGCCAACGCGGAGTCGCTGGCCGTGTTCGGCGAACGCCGGGCCGAGCCGCTGGCGGCGATGATCACCGAGCAGGCCAGGCGGTGCGTCGACGCGCTGGCCGGGCCGGCCGACGGTCCGGCGCCGGTCACCCCGCTCGGTGTGCTGGAGCGGCCGGAACTCGCCTCCTACCTGCTCACCCACATGCTGGGCCACGGCTACGACCTGGCCCGTGCGGTGCGGCGCCCGCACATGGTCGACGCCGAACGGGCCGGGCTGTGCATGCCGTTCATGCGCACGGTGATGCCGGCCGTGGCGAACGGCTCGGCCGTCGCCGGGACGACCGCCCGGTACACGATCCGGCTGCGCGGTGGCGGCGGCGCCTTCGGGGTCTCGGTCGCCGGCGGTGCCGTGCGGGTGACGCCACAGCCGCAGGACCGCCCGGACTGCACGATCCTCATCGATCCCGTCGTCTTCCTGCTGATCGCCCTCGGCCGCATCAGTCCCTGGCCGGCCATGGCCCGGGGGCAGGTGCTCGCCTTCGGGCGCAGGCCCTGGCTCGCGCCGCGCTTCCCCGCCCTGTTCGTCGCCCCCTGACTTCCGCCGGGGCACTCCCTGACCTCAGCCGAGGTCGCCGACGCTGATGGCGCCGACCGGGCAGGCACGGGCGGCTTCCGGTACGAGGGGGTCGGCGGGGTCGCGGACGGTGCCGTAGCCGTCGTCGTCCTGGAAGAAGGCTCCGGGTGCGGTGAGGGCGCACTGGCCCGCGCCGATGCAGACGTCCTTGTTCACGTCAACGGTCATGGTCTGCCTATCAGTTCAGGAGGGGGCGGGGTCCCGGGAGTGGCGGGCGGCGGCGCCAGGGCGGTGCTGATCACGCGGGCCACCTCGGCCGCGCGCGCGGTGAGGTAGAAGTGTCCGCCCGGGAAGGTGACCAGGTCGAAGGCGGCCGTGGTGTGTTCCCGCCAGGCCTGCGCCTCCTCGGGGGTCACCTTGGGGTCGTCGATGCCGGTGAGGGCGGTGATGGGGCAGTCCAGGGGCGGGTCCGGGGCGGCCCGGTGGCTCTCGACGATGCGGTAGTCGGCGCGGATCGCCGGGAGCACCATGCGGACGAGTTCCTCGTCGGCGAAGACCCGCGAGTCGGTGCCGCTGAGCGCGCGGATCTCCCGCAGCAGGCCCTCGTCGTCGAGCCGGTGGGCGGCCTCGGGCCGGTGCCGTGAGGGGGCCCGGCGGCCCGAGGCGAACAGCGCGGCCGGGGTCCGGCCTGCCACCTGCAGTCCGCGGGCCACCTCGAAGCCGAGGACGGCGCCGAGGCTGTGCCCGAAGACGGCGAGGGGTCGGTCGGTCCACGGCAGCAGTTCGGCGGTCACCTGGCGGGCCAGCACGTCGATGCTCGGCGCGCAGGGTTCACCGCGGCGGTCCTGGCGGCCCGGGTACTGGACGGCGAGCACGTCCACGCCGTCGCCGAGAAGTGCGGGCAGGCCGGCGAAGAACGTGGCCGAGCCGCCCGCGTGGGGCAGGCAGACCAGGCGTACCGGGGCCGCCGGGCGGGGCTCGAAGCGGCGGATCCACAGGGTGCCCTGCGGGTCGCCGCTCATGAGGCGGCGCGCACGGTGTCGTAGCGGTGGAAGCCCCGGCCGGTCTTGCGGCCCAGCCGGCCCTCGTCGATCAGCCGGTCGAGGAGCGGCGGTACGGCGTGCACGGCGTCGCCGGTGCCGTCCTCCATGCTGCGGGCCACGTCGGCGATGACGTCGAGGCCGATCAGGTCCAGGACCGCGAGCGGGCCCATGGGGTGGCCGCAGCCGAGGGTCATGCCGCGGTCGATGTCCTCGGCCGTGGCGATGCCGGACTCGTACATCCGGACGGCGGCCATCAGGTACGGGATGAGGAGGGCGTTGACGACGAAGCCGCAGCGGTCCTCGGCGCGCACGATCTCCTTGCCGAGCACGCCGGTGACCAGGTCCTCGGCGCGGGCGGCGGTGCGCTCGGCGGTGTGCGCGGACCGGATGACCTCCACCAGCGGCATGGTCGGCACCGGGTTGAAGAAGTGCAGGCCGATCACGTCGCCGGGGCGGTCGGTGGCGGCCGCGAGGTCGGCGATGGCGAAGGACGAGGTGGTGGAGGCGAGGACCGCCTCCGGGTCCTCGACGGTCTTGCCGAGCGCGGTGAACAGCCGCAGCTTGGTCTCCCGTTCCTCCGGGACCGCCTCGATGACGAAGTCCCGGTCGGCGAGGGCGTCCGGGTCGGCACCGAACACCGCCCGTTCCTCGGCATCGGCGCGCAGGGCGTCGTCGATACGGCCCTTCGCGTGCGCCCGGTCGAGCAGGCGCAGCACGCGGGTGCGGGCGCGGTCGGCGGAGGTCGGTCCTGAGCCCAGGATCCGCACGTCCAGACCGGCGCGCAGGCACTCGACGGCGATGCCGGCACCCATGGTGCCGCCGCCGACGACACCGATCCGGCGGGCGCTCACGCCGCGCTCCGCACGACCGGCGCCGACCAGCGCAGCAGGCCCGCGGCGACCGCCATGCCGGCGCCGAACCCGGCGAGCAGCACCAGGTCGCCGGGGCGCAGGGCACCGGAGCGGTTGGCCTCGTCCAGGGCGATGGCGACGGAGGCGCTGCCGGTGTTGCCGGAGTGGTCGAGCGGCAGGTGGGTGACGGCGTCGGTCAGGCCGCAGGCGTCGACGAGTTCGGTGACCATCATGCCGTTGGCCTGGTGGGGCACGAAGTGGTCGACGTCGGCCGCCTTGTGGTCGCAGCGCTCCAGCAGGGCGTCGATGATGCCGGGCACGTTGTCCATGACGTAGTCGCGGACCTCCCGGCCGCGCATGTGCAGGACATGGCCGCGGCCGGTGACCGTCTCCGCGGAGGCGGGGCGGCGGCTGCCGCCGCCGGGGATCTCGATCAGCCGGTGGGCGGCGCCGCCGCCGATCATGTCGAGGTCCAGGAAGCCGGAGCCGTCGTCGACGGCCGCGACCACGGCGGCTCCGGCGCCGTCGCCGAACAGCACGCTGGTGGCCCGGTCGTCGAAGTCGACGAACCGGGAGTAGACGTCGGTGCCGATGACCAGGGCCCGGGCGGCGGGCCGCAGGCTGATCAGGGCGCGGGCCAGGGCGAGCGAGGTCACGAAGCCGGAGCAGGCGATGTTGACGTCGAAGCAGCCGGCGCGGTGGGCGCCGAGCGCGTCCTGCACCAGGGTCGCGGTGGCCGGGATGGGGGCGTCCCCGGTGGTGGTGGAGACGATGAGGTAGTCGATGTCGCCGGCGCCGAGCCCGGCCGCGTCCAAGGCTGAGCGGGCCGCGCGCACGGCGAGGTCGGAGGCCGCCTCGTCGGGGGCGGCGAACCGGCGCGAGACGATCTTCGTCTTGCGTTCGATCCACTCCTCGCTGGTGCCGGGCACCATCGCCACCACATCGGCGTTGGTGACCACCCGTTCGGGCAGGTAGGAGCCGGTCGCGAGGATGCCGATGCCGCCGGCGGACAGGTCCGCTGTCATGTTCGTTTCCCTTCGGGTGTCCGACGGCCCGGTCAGCCCGCGACGGCCGCGGTGACGGACCGCAGCGGGGTGAGGGTCTCCTCGCCGATGCGGGCGCGCAGTTCGGGCGCGGTGACGCCGAGGCCGCGCTCGGGGGCGAGGCAGAGGACGCCGACCTTGCCGACGTGCTGGTTGAGCTGCACCAGGCGGGTCGCCTCACCGACGTCCGCCAGCGGGTAGACCCGGGAGATCACCGGGACGATGCTGCCCTGCTCGAAGAGGCGGGCGAACTCGGTCATCTCCTGGAGGTTGGCGATGTGGCTGCCGACGATCCGCTTGAGCTTCATCCACAGATAGCGGTTGTCGAAGGTGTGGTGGTACCCGGTGCTGGAGCCGCAGGTGACCACCACCCCGCCCCGCCGTACGACGAACACGGAGATGCCGAAGGTGGCGCGGCCGACGTGCTCGAAGACGATGTGCGGGTCCTCCCCCACCTCCCGGCGGACGATCGCGCCGAGCCGTTTGCCGGCCTTGATGGCGAGTTCGGGGTCGTCACCGGTGTCGTCGCCGATGCCGATCTCCTCGCGGTTGATCACCACCTGGCAGCCCAGCTTCCGGGCGACGGCCTCCTTGGCCTCGGAGCCGACCACGCCGACGGCCACCCCGCCGCCGTTGCGGACCAGTTGGGCGGCGTACGCGCCGAGGCCGCCGGAGGCGCCCCAGATCAGCACGATGTCGCCCTGCTTCATCCGGGCGCCCCGGTCGCTGACCAGCATCCGGTAGGCGGTGCCGCCGCAGACGGGGATGCCGGCGGCCTCCTCCCAGCTCAGGTGCGGCGGCTTCGGGATGAGCTGGCTGGCGCGGGCCACGGCGTACTGGGCGAGGCCGCCGTAGTTGGTCTCGAAGCCCCAGGCGAGCTGGGCCTCGCTGAGCATGCCGTCGGCCTGGGTGGCCGGCTCCTGGTCGTCGACGTGGGCGGGGCTGACGACGACGTGGTCGCCGACGCGCCAGCGCCGTACACCCGAACCGACCCGCACCACGACACCGCTGCCGTCCGAGCCGAGCACGTGGAAGGGCTGGTCGTGGCGGGCCGCCCAGCCGCCCTGCCGGGCGTAGGAGCGCAGGAACCGGAAGGTGGACAGCGGCTCGAACTTCGCCGACCAGACGGTGTTGTAGTTGACGGAGCTGGCCATGACGGCGACCAGCACCTCGTCCGGGGCGAGGTCGGGCATCGGGACCTCGCCGACGTGCAGGGTACGGCGGACGTCCTTGTCGGTGGCCTCGGCGAAGATGCCCTCGTCCTCGACGCGCAGGTGCGCGGCGGTGAAGCGGTCGGGCAGTTCGGCGCGGGCGAGCTCGTCCGGGGAGGCCCCGGACAGCACGGCGTCGGTCAGGGACATGGGTACCTCATTCGCCGGTGGGCGGTTCTATGGACAGCGCGTGGTGGAAGACGTTGCGCGGGTCCCACTGCGCCTTGGTCCGCTGGAGCCTGGGGTAGTTGTCCTTGTAGTAGAAGGTCGACCAGGGCACGCCCGAGTCGTTGTGGGCGGGGTCGGCGAGATCGGCGTCGACGTAGTTGATGTAGCAGCCGTCCCAGGTGCCGTCGGGCACCGGCACCCCGCCGGTGGCCGCGTAGACCTCCTTGTACATGCCGCGCACCCAGGCCAGGTGCTTGTCGTCCTCGGCCGGGTTCGTCCACCACGCCTGGTACTGCATCTTGACCAGCGAGTCGCGCTGCGGGATGGCGGTGGCGTCCGGGGCGACGGCGGCGATCTGCCCGCCGTACGGGAAGATGATCAGGGAGGCGCCCGGGTTGCTGTAGTCCGTCGCGGTCAGGTAGCGGTGGATGGTCGCCGCCTGCTCGGCCGTGAAGTTGGTCCTGAGATACGCCGACTTGGCCTTGACCCGGACCGCGGGGGCCGCGTAGTTCGAGGTGGAGACGAACCGGGTGACCTGGCCCCAGGTGGCCTTGGTGGGCGCGGCGGCCAGGGCCTGGCGGATGCCGTCGGAGGTGCCCTCGCCGATCGCGGCGAGGTGGTCGGCGAGCAGGTCGGCGGCGCCGTCCACGGTCGCGTCGACCTGGGTGATCAGGGTGAGCACGCCGGTGGAGACGTGGTTGAGGCCGAACAGGCTGGACAGCGCGTTCTCCTTGGCGCCGGGGGCGCTGTGGTCGCCCAGCCAGGCGATGAAGTTGGTGAGCAGCCGGGCGAAGTCGGCCTCGTCGATGGCGCTCCACGGGATGGCGGCGATGTTGAGCAGCACGTGCGAGGGCGGCTGGGGCAGCAGGGTGCGCGGGTCGTCGCCGGTGGCGCCCGGGGTGCGGAACCAGTACTTGGTGACGACACCGAAGTTGCCGCCGCCCCCGCCGGTGTGCGCCCACCACAGGTCGTGGTTCGGGTCGTCGGGGTCCGCCGTCGCGACGACCGCGCGGGCCTTGCCCGCGGCGTTCACGACGACCACCTCCACCGCGTACAAGTGGTCGACGACCAGCCCGAACTGACGGGACAGCAGACCGTAACCGCCGCCGCAGGCGTGGCCGCCCATGCCGACCGAGTAGCACAGCCCGGCCGGGAGGGTGACGCCCCACTCGTGCAGCAGGGTGTCGTAGACGTTGAGGAGGATCGCGCCGGGCTGGACGGAGAAGGCGCGGCGCTTCGCGTCGTAGCCCACCTCGTCCAGGGTGGACAGGTCGAGGACGACCTCGATCTCCGGGTTGTAGACGAAGTTCTCGAAGCAGCCGCCGCCGCTGCGCACCGAGAACCGCTTTCCGGTGTCGACCATCTCCTGGACCGCGGCGACCGCCTCGGCGGTGGAGCGGATCACCCGGATCTGGTCCGGGGTGCCGATCCAGCGCTTGTTGTAGCCGCTGGTCATGTCGTCGTAGCGGGCCTCGTCCGGGGTGACGACGATCGGCGCGGTCGTCGTCTCGGCGGCCAGGGCCGGGCCCGCGGTGGTGCCTGCTGCCACGGTTGCTCCCGCCATCGCGTATCCGAGTAGCTGTCTGCGGCCCAGCTCAGCCACGGGCCACCGCCGGCATCCGGGTGATGGCGCTCACGAAGTTGCTGGTCACGCGGACCGGCTCGCCGATCTCGAAGTCCGGTACGCGGCGAAGGAGTTCCTTCAGCAGGACGCGCAGCTCCATCCGGGCGAGGACGTTGCCCAGGCAGTGGTGGGGGCCGCCGCCACCGAAGCTGATGTGCCGGTTGGGGTTGCGGGCCAGGTCCAGGAGGTGCGGGTCGGTGAAGACCCGCTCGTCGCGGTTGCCCGAGGGGTAGAACAGAGCCACCTTGTCGCCCTCGCTGATGTGCCGCCCGCCGAGTTCGGTGTCCCGGGCGGCGGTACGGCGCAGCGTGAGCACCGGAGTGGACCAGCGCAGCAGCTCCTCGATGGCCTTGCCGGAGCGGGCGTCGAAGTCGGCGGCGAGGAAGGCGCGTTGCTCGGGGAAGTCGGAGAGCGCCTTGCCGGCGTGGCTGATCGTCTGGCGCGGGGTGTCGAAGCCGGCGCCGATCAGCAGCAGGAAGAAGGCGCTGATCTCGGCGTCGGTCAGGCCCTCGCCGTCGACGCGGGCCTGCACCAGGTCGGTCATCACGTCGTCCTGCGGGTCCGCGCGCCGCGCCCGGGCGATCGCGACGGCCTTCTGCGAGACCAGTCCGACGACCTCGTTCACGATGTCGGCGCGGTCCCGGCCGAGCTTCTCCGCCTCGTCCCGGCTGGCCAGCATGACGGTGATGGCCTCGGTGAAGCGGTCCAGCTCCGCCGCGTCCAGACCGAGCATGTACGTCATCGTCCAACGGGCCATCGGCATCGAGACCTTGGCGACGAAGTCGCACTCGCCGGCGGTCGCGAAGTCCTCGACGATCCGGCGGACCTCGTCCTCCATCGACCCGCGCATCTGCTCCATCCGGGCGGGACTGAAGGCCGCGGTGACCAGGCTGCGGACCTTGAGGTGACGGGGCGCGTCCATGGCGACGATGGACTGGGTGGCCTGCAGGATGTCCTCGGGCAGCTCCTCGAACTGCACGCCCTTGCGGGAGATGTAGAGATCCGGCTGGCTGCTCACGGCCACGATGTCGGCGTGCCGTACGACCGCCCAGAAGCCGTCGTCCGGGGGTGTGGGCAGGAGGCTTCCCTCGGGCGCCTTGTGCCAGGAGACCGGTCGTTCGTCGCGCAGGACGCGGAAGGTGTCGTCCCAGGCCGCCGGGGGCTGCGACCAGAAGTCGATGGACGAAATGTCGGCGGTGTCGAACCGCCGGGCCGCGGTGGTCACCAGGGTCTCCTCCTCGGGGAAACGGCACGCGCGCCGAGGTGATCGGCGCGCGCCGGGCCGTACCGGAACGGGGGACCGCGTCCGCGGGCCGTCGGGGACGGCACGCGGCGGGCGGTCGCGTCCCGACGCACCGCCGAGCATGGGATCAGCTCCCTGCCGGGGCCTTGCACACCGCTTGCGGCTTCCTTGCGGGCGGCCGGTCCGCGCGGGACCGGCCCCCTGATCAGGCCCGACGGGGACCGGTGGCGCCGTTCGGAGAGGCCGGTGGCGTACGGTGCGACAGCGGGCGCCGCGGGCCCCGGCCGGTGCCGTGCGCGCCCTGCTGCTCCTGCACCGCGCGGACGGCGCGCTTGCGCAGCCGGGTGCGGTCCGTGCCGCTCAGCTCGGTGAGCAGCACCTCCTGCGTCAGCGCGTCCCGGAACGCCAGCCGGAACGGCGACCGGGTCTCCCGGCGCAGCAGCCCGCAGCGCACAGCCTCCTCCAGGGCCGCCTCCGGGTCACCGCCGCGCGGCACCGCCTCCTGGACCAGCGCCAGGTCGAAGGCGGCACCCAGCGCCGAACAGCAGCGCAGCACCTCCAGCACCGGCTCCGGCAGCGCCGCAAGCCGCCGGCCCAGCGCCTGCCGTACGCCCAGCGGCACGTCGGCCAGCGCGGCCTGCACCGCCGTACGGTCCTGGAGCGGTTCGGGGTCGCCGACGCCGGCCAGGAACTGGTGCAGGAAGTACGGGTTGCCGCGGCTGCGTTCGTGCAGCACCCGCAGGACGTCGTCGGGCACCTGGATCCCCGTCTGCACCGCGACGAGTTCGCCGGTCTCGGCCCGGGACAGGCCGGTCAGCCGCAGGCTGCGGGTGCGCGGATCGCTGAGGACGTCGGTGACCGCGCCGCCGTGCATGAAGTCCGCGGCGACCCCCGTGTCCTCCGCGATCACGACGACACCGAGCGGTTCGCCGCGCAGCCGGCTGCGCAGCAGGGTCAGCAGTTCCAGGGAGCGTTCGTCGGCCTGGTCCAGATCCTCCAGTACGACGACCAGCGGCTCCTCGGCGGCCAGCGCGAGCAGCGTCTCGCACATCGCGTCCTGGACGAGGAACCGGGCCAGCGGCGGTTGCTCCTCGGCGGCCAGGAACCGGCCCACCGCCTCCGGGTCGAGCATCAACGGGGCCAGCAGCCGGCCGAAACGGGCCTCGGCGCGGCGGAACGGTTCGGGGCGGGAGACGGCGAGCTGCCGGAAGACCTGGGACCACACCCAGTAGTCCGGTACGCCGTCCCAGGAGGTGCAGCAGCCCCACACCACCTCCTGCAGCAGGTCGTTGAGATGCGCACCGACCTCCGCGACCAGTTCGGTCTTGCCGACGCCCATCTCCCCGAGCACCGCGGTGAGATGGCTGCCCCCGTTCAGCGCTTCCAGCACATGCCCACCGAGCACCCCCCGCTCCCGGCCCCGGCCGACGAACAGCCCCCGCACCCGGGGGAGGTCGCCCAGGGTGCCGGTGGCGGGGGTCGGGGGCGAGGCAGGAGGGAGAGAAGAGGTTGGGGAAGGGGCGATGGCAGGCGGGTGGGGGGCGCCGGGCGCGTGTGGAGCGGCAGGCACGTGCGGGGCGACGGCCGTGTGTGCCGACGGTGCGGATGCGGCGGGAGCGTCGGATGCGGGGACCGCGGATGCGGGGACCCCGGATGCGGGCAAGTGAGCGATCGGCCCGTTCGAGACGGGGGCCGGGGGCGGTCCGCCGGGAGCGGACGGGGCGTAAGAAGAGGACAGCGGGGTCTGCGGGTGCGAGACGGCGGACTCCGGCGCGGCGGCAGACGGGGCGGCGTCGGCAGGTATCGGCGCGGCGGCGGGCGCGTACGGAACGACAGGCGTCGGCGCGGGGGCAGGAGCGTACGGAACGACAGGCGTCGGCGCGGGGGCAGGAGCGTACGGAACGACAGGCGTCGGCGCGGGGGTGGGCGTGTGTGAAGCGGCAGGGGTCGATGTGGCGGTGGGTGTCCGGGTGTCGGTGGCCGGGGTCGGATGGCCGGGTGTCGGGCGTTCCCGTGCGTGCGCGGAGCCTGTGGGGCCCCCTTCGGCGGCGGCACCTGGCGACACCGGCCTCGCTGAACCCGTCGCGTCGGCCCGACTCGCCGTGCTCGCCCGGCTCGCCGGCTCCCCCGCGCCCCGCTCGGCCGCTCCGGGGGTGCCGGTGGTGCCGGGGCGGGGGCGTTTCGGGGGTTCGGGGAGGGTGAGGCGCTGGTGGAGGATGTCGGTGTGGACGCCCTGGAGTTCGGTGCCGGGGTCGACGCCGAGTTCCTCGGCCAGATGGCGGCGGGTCTGTTCGTACAGGCGCAGCGCCTCGGCCTGCCGGCCCACCCGGTACAGGCCGGTCATCAGATGGCCGACAAGGCGCTCGTGGGTGGGGTTGTGCTGGACTTCCGGATACAGTGCCCGCACCACACGGTCGGCGTCACCGAGGGCCAGGCAGGCGTCGGCCTGGGCCTCCAGCGCGGTCAGGCGCAGCTGTCCCAGGCGTTCGTTCTCGTCGGCGATGGGGCGGTAGGAGACGAGTTCGAGGTAGGGCTGGGCGCGCCAGAGCCCCAGTGCCCGGGTCAGCGCGTCGCGGGCCTGGTCGAAGCGGCCGTCGGCGAGGAACTGCCGTCCCTGCTCAATCAGTCGTTCGAATCGATGGGCGTCGACGAGTTCGGGGTCGAGGTCGAGGACATAGCCCGGGGAGAGGTGGCGCAGCCGGGCGTGGGCACCGCCCTGTTCCCTGGCCTTCTCCAGGGCCCGGCGCAGATGGGAGACGTATGTCTGGAGGGTGGCGACGGGGTGCCGTGGCGGACGCGGACCCCAGAGTTCGTCCACCAGCTGACCCACCGCGACAACGTTTCCCAGGCGCACCAACAGCAACCCCAGCAACGCGCGGTGGCGCAACGGCCCGAGCGGCAGTGCCTGTCCGGCCCGCAGCGCTGTCAGCGAGCCGAACACCCGTAACTCCCATGCGGCGGGGTGTTTTTCCTCCTCTCGGTCCGTGGTCCGCCCGGCCGTGGTCGGCGTGGGGCTCATCGCGCTCGCCTGATCCAGGATCGCGCGCTCGAACACTTCAGCCATACACTTCCTTCGTCCACAGGGAGGCTCTCGGGGAATATCGCGTGGCACCCGGTTGAAGCGCACCACACGAACTGCACGAACCGCAGCAAGAAAAGGGTCAGAAGAGTCGACCGGGCCACGACCGGTTCCGAATGAATTCGGCCGGATGTGGGGACGTCCGGCGCCTGTTCCGCCACGAATTCTTCTGCAGCCGTTCACCTCCCCCGTCGGGACCAGTGCGTCCGCCCAGCTCACACGAGCGAACGCGCCGGTACCGGACCTCCAAGATCCGCCCCCCGTCCGGCACTTGAATGCGATCGTAGAACACCGGTTGTGCCGAAAATGTGACGCGCCTTGAGAGCGCTCCACCGATGGGACGGTTTCCGGCCAGTTCAGCGCGGGTGAAAATCACGTATGGAATCCGGCCGCACCGCTGTATGACCCACGCATCGGATTCGAACTGGTTTACCCTCGAACGCGTGTGGCTGACCGTACTTGGGCCCCTGCGGGCCTGGCAGGACGAGGTGGAACTCGATCTCGGTCCCGCCAAACGCCAGGCCCTGCTGGCCCTGTTGCTGGTCCGGACGGGGCAGCCGACCAGCCTCGCCACGATCATCGACGTGCTGTGGGGGCAGGATCCGCCGAGCAGCGCCGCCAACGTCGTCTACCGCCACACGGCAGCGATCCGCCGTCTGCTGGAGACCGGCGACCCGAGCCCGGACCGGCCGGCCACGCGTCTGGTGCGGGTGTCCGGCGGATACCGGCTGGACGCCAGCCCGGTCACGCTCGACCTGCTCAGTTTCCGCCAGCTGACGGGCCAGGCACGGGTGCTGGCCGGCAAGGGGGCGATGCGCGAGAGCGTCCGCCTGCTCACGCGCGCGCTGCGGCTGTCCCGGGGACCGATCGCCTCCGGGATCCTCTCGCATGTGGCGCAGCACCCGTACTTCGTCGCCGTGGACGGCGAGTATCTGACGGCCGTGAAGGAGGCCGCGGTGATCGCCGGGCGGCTGGGTGAGCCCGGCGCCGTCCTCGATGTGCTCCAACCGGCGGCCGTCCAGCACCCGTTGGACGAGATGCTGCAGGCGCAGCTGGTGCAGACGCTCGCCGCCACCGGCCGTCAGGCGGAGGCGCTGCAGGCCTATCACGCGGTCCGTACCCACCTGGACGAACAACTCGGCATAGCGCCCGGGCCCGAACTGCGGTCCGTGTACGAGGACATCCTGCTGCGCGGGACGCGGAGCGCCGAGCCGGTTCCCGGCACCGCCGGGTCCGCCCCGCTCTCCGCCCACGTTCCGCTCGACAGCCCCTGCCCGTTCAGCGGGCACCGCGAGCGCTGCGGCCCGGACGCGGGGTCCTCCGAACCGCTCCCGCCGGAGGCCGCCGAGTTCGTCGGCCGGGAGGCCGAACTGGCCTTCCTCGACACCCTGGCACCGACCGACCGGAACCCGGGCGGCAACGGCACGTCGGACGGTGACGAGGCCCCAGGCGGTGACGCGGCTCCAAGCGGTGACGCAGTCCCATCCGATGAAGCGGTCCCGGCCAGTGACGCGGTCCTGGTCAGTGACGCGGTCCCGGCCAGTGACGCGGTCCCGGCCAGTGACGCGGTCCCGGCCAGTGACGCGGTCCCGGCCAGTGACGCGGTCCCGGCCAGTGACGCGGTCCCGGCCGGTGACGCGGTCCTGGTCAATGACGCAGTCCTGGCAAGCGACTTGGGTCCGGCCGATGACGCACTCCCGACCACTGTCGCGCTCCCCACCAGTGACACGGGTCCGACCAGTGACACGGGTCCGACCAGTGACACGGGTCCGACCGACGACGCGCCTCCGGCGAGCGAGGTGGTTCTGGCCAGTGGCGCAGTCCCGACCAATGACGCGGTTCCGGAAGCCGCCGTGACCCCGGCCCCCGGCTCCGGCTCCGCTTCGGCCGGCCCCGGCGCTCGGGGCGCCGCCATGGGGGCGCCGGTGTGCGAGGTGCCGTTACCCGGGGCGGTGGCTGCCGGGGAGGGCAGCGGCACGGCGGGCGTGGTGGCTCCGGCGGCCGCTCCCGTGGGAGCCGTCGCGGCGGCTGTCGTGGGGCCGCCGGGCATCGGCAAGACCGCGTTGGTGGTCCGCGCGGCGCACCGGCTCGGCGCGCGCTTTCCCGACGGCGTGCTCTTCGTGGACCTGCGCGGGCACGCCCCGTCCGGCAACTCGGTCGCCGCCGAGGAGGCGCTGCGCAGGCTGCTGGTCGCCCTCGGCACGCCCGAGCACCGGGTCCCGGCCGGGCTGCGGGCGCGGGCCGCGCTGTACCGGGGCCTGCTGGCGGGCCGCCGCGTCCTGGTCGTCCTGGACGACGCCCGGGACGCCCGCCATGTGCGGGCCCTGCTGCCGCGTTCCCCCGGCTGTCTGACCCTGGTCACCAGCCGGGATCCGCTGGACGACCTGGTCGTCAGGGAAGAGGCCCGGCGGCTGGAGCCCGGCGCGCTGGACCCGGCCCGGGCGTACGAGGCGCTGGCCCGTCAGGTGGGCGCGGCGCGGGCCGCGGCCGAACCGGAGGGGGCGGTGGCCCTGGCCGGGTGCTGCGCCGGCGTACCGCTGGCGCTGTCCCTCGCGGGCGCCGTGGCCGTCCGCCGTCCGGACGACGGACTCACCGCGCTGGCAGCGGAACTGCGCGCCCACTGTGCCCCGCCCGGCAGCCCGCCCAACCCCGCCGAGACGGTCCACCGGGTCCTGTTCTGGTCGTATGCGCACCTGCCCGCCGAGACGGCCCGGATGTTCCGGCTGCTCGCCCTGCATCCGGGCCGGGACATCCCGGTGTCCGCCGCGGCCAGTCTCGCCGGGGTGGCGCCCGTACCGGCCCGGGCGATGCTCGACGAGCTGTCCGGGGCCCGGCTGCTCAGCACGCAGGAGACCGAC
Organism: Streptomyces sp. NPDC090088; assembly: GCF_044747345.1. NCBI lineage: Bacteria > Bacillati > Actinomycetota > Actinomycetes > Kitasatosporales > Streptomycetaceae > Streptomyces > Streptomyces sp. NPDC090088. The sequence goes on from NZ_JBIVDZ010000004.1 coordinate 916,185, forward strand.
ACCTGTCATCTGCACGATCTGCTGCGCGCGTTCGCGCTGAAGCTGTCCCGCGTGCACGACCCCCACGACCTGCGCCGGCTCGCCGTACGCCGCATGCTCGACCACTATGTGCACACCGCCCGGGAGGCGGGGTTCCGCCTCTCCCCGCACCGGAACGTGCTCGGCGCGCTGCCGGCGCTGCAGCCGCGCACCGCCCCGGAGCGACTGCACGGCACCGCCCAGGCCGCCGACTGGCTCGACCGCCGGCTGCTGCCCGTTCTCAGCGCCGTGCTGCGCGAGGCGGCCGCGCTCGGCCTGCACGCGCACGTCCACCAGCTGGGGCTGGCGCTGGAAGTCCCGCTGGACCGGCGGGCCCGCTGGGACGAGCAGATCGCACTACAACGGACCTGCCTGTTCACCGCCGACCTCCAGGGCGACCTGGTGGCCCGCGCGCACGCGCACCGCGCGCTCGGCTTCGCCTACGGCCGGCTGGGCCGGCACACCGACGCGCAGACCCATCTGCACCGCGCGCTGGACCTGTTCACGGAGGCGGAGGACGAACAGGGGCAGGCCGGGGTGCACCGCTGCATCGCGTTCCGGGCCAATGTCGCCACCCGGCACGACCTGGCCCTGCACCACTACCACCAGGCCCTCGATCTGTACCGGGGGGCCGCGGACACGGTCGGCGAGGCCGACGTCCGCAACGACATCGGCTGGACCCATCTGCTGAAGGGCGACTACGCCGCCGCCCTCGACCCCTGCGAACGCGCGGCCGGTCTGTGCCGCACCGCGGGCCATCCGGCCGGCGAGGCCACCGCCTACGACAGCCTCGGCTACGCCCTGCGCCAACTCGGCGCGTACGACGAGGCGCTGGTCCACTACCAGCGCGCCCTCGACCTCCACCGCGCCCAGGACGAGCGCTACCTGCAGGCCGACACCCTGGTGCACATCGGGCACACCCGGCTGGCCCGCGGAGAGCACGCGCGGGCGGCCCGGACCTGGCAGGAGGCCCTGTCCCTGCTCGACGGGATGCGCCATCCCGACGCGGGCCCGCTGCGGCGCAAGCTGGAGCAGACCGGGACCTGCGCCGGGACACGCGCCGACTGAGCCCCCGCAAGCGCCCTGCAAGGCTCCTGTCAGGGTTCCGCAAGGCCTCCCGCCAGTGCCCGGCAAGGGGTGCGGACCATGCTCCCGGGAGCAACCCCGTAGGACCCGGAGCAGGGACACGGTCCCGTGGCCAGGAGGGCGCAGTCGTGCAGGAAACCCAGGTGACCGAGGAGCTGGACGTCAGCTTCGTCCAGACCCCCCACGAGGTGCTCAAGCGGCTCCGCGAGGCCGGCCCCGCAGTGAAGGTGATGCTGCCCAACGGGTCGCTGGTGTGGATCGTGACCCGCTACGAGGAGGTCCGGCAGGCGCTCAGCGAGACCAGGCTGAGCAAGGACTTCAAGGGCCTCAACGAACTGATGGCCAAGCACACCAAGGAGGGCCACGCGCCCAAGCAGTACGACGAGGCGCTCGTCGGGCACATGCTGGCCAGCGACCCGCCGGACCACACGCGGATGCGCCGACTGGTCAACAAGGCGTTCACCCCGCGCCGGGTGGAGAGCATGCGGCCGATGCTGCGGGAGCTGACCACGCGGCTGCTCGACGAGATGGAGAAGCACGACGAGATCGACCTGCTGGAGGCGCTCGCCTACCCGGTGCCGATGGAGCTGCTGTGCACGCTGCTCGGGGTGCCGGAGGCCGAGCGGCTCGCCTTCGGCCGGTACGCGGCCGTCGTGCTCTCCGACCTCGCCCCCGAGGGGTACGAGGAGGCCACCCGGGCGATGCGCGAGTACCTGGTGAAGCTGATCCAGGTCAAGCGCGACAACCCCGGGGACGACCTGCTGAGCGCGCTGATCGCCGCCCGCGACGAGGACGACAAGCTCACCGAGGGCGAGCTGCTCGCCACGATCTACCTGATGTTCTCGGCCGGCACCGAGACGGCCGTCAACCTCATCGGCAACGGTGTGCTGGCCCTGCTCACCCACCCCGGCGAGCTGGAGAAGCTGCGCACCGACCGCTCGCTGCTGCCGCAGGCGGTCGAGGAGTTCCTGCGCTTCGACGGCCCGGTGAACCTCGCCACCTTCCGGTACACGATCGACCCGGTGTCGCTCGGCGACGTCACCGTCCCGGTCGGCGAGGTGGTGATGGTGTCCCTCATGGCCGCCAACCGCGACCCCGACCGCTTCGACAACCCCGAACTCTTCGACATCACCCGCCCGATCGGCGGCCAGATGACGTTCGGGCACGGCATCCACTACTGCATGGGCGCGCCGCTGGCCCGGCTGGAGGCCGAGATCGCCCTCGGCATGCTGCTCGACCGCTTCCCCGACCTGTCCCTCGCCTGCGACCCGAACGAGCTGCGGTGGCGGCTCAGCACCGTCACCCACGGCCTGGAGAAGCTGCCGGTCCGGCCGCACGGCACCGACGGCTGACGGCGGACGGCGGGCGCCTCACGAGTCACGGCGGGCGCCTCACGAGTCACGGCTGACGACTCACCAGTCACGGCTGACAACTCAGGTGGGACGACCGACCCGCGGTCGATCACCCTCCGGCGGTTCGGCGAAAGGGATGTCTGCAATGCGTGCGGTTGACGACTCGACCACGGGTGCCGGCGCTCCCACAGGCCCGCGTGACGAGCCGGTCGCGGTGATCGGCCTCGCGTGCCGGCTGCCGGGCGCTCCCGACCCGTCCGCGTTCTGGCGGCTGTTGAGCGAGGGCCGCGACGCGATCTCCGAACCTCCGCCCCACCGGCACCCGGCCGCCACCGAAACCGGCACCGGCACCGACACCGACACCGACACCGACAGCACCGACGCCCCGCGGGCCCGGCGCGGCGGCTATCTGGACCGTGTCGACGGCTTCGACGCGGCCTTCTTCGGCGTCTCCCCCCGTGAGGCGCCGGCTATCGACCCCCAGCAGCGACTCGCCCTCGAACTGGGCTGGGAAGCGCTGGAGGACGCCGGAATCGCCCCCGACTCCCTCGGAGGCACCCCCGCGGGCGTCTACGTCGGCGCGATCGCCGACGACTACGCCACCCTCCTGCGCCGCGGCGGCCCACAAGGCATCACGCGGCACATGTTCACCGGCGTCCAGCGAGGTGTGATCGCCAACCGACTCTCCTACTCGCTGGGGCTGCGGGGGCCCAGTTTGACGGTCGACTGCGGCCAGTCCTCGTCACTGGTCGCAGTCCACCTGGCCGCCGAGGCGCTACGGCGCGGCGAGGCGGCGCTCGCCCTGGCGGGCGGTGTCCAGCTGAACCTGGCGCCCGAGAGCACCACCGCCGTCGACCGCTTCGGTGCCCTGTCCCCCGACGGCCGCTGCCACACCTTCGACGCCCGCGCCAACGGGTTCGTCCGCGGCGAGGGCGGGGCCCTGGTGGTCCTGAAGCCGCTCTCCCGGGCGCTGGCCGACGGCGACCGCGTCTACTGCGTGCTCAGCGGTTCCGCCGTCAACCATGACGGTGCCGGCGAGGGCCTGGCCGTACCGAACGCCGAGGCCCAGCGGGAGGTGGTCACGGCGGCGCTCGCGGACGCGGGCCTGCGCCCCGGGGAGGTGCAGTACGTCGAACTGCACGGCACCGGCACCCCGGTCGGCGACCCCGTCGAGGCGGCGGCACTCGGCGCCGCGCTCGGTACGGCACCCGACCGGACCTACGATCTCGCGGTCGGCTCGGCCAAGACCAACGTCGGCCACCTCGAAGGCGCGGCCGGGGTGGTGGGCCTCCTCAAGACCGCGCTCTCCCTGCACCATCGGGCACTCCCGCCCAGCCTCAACTTCGAATCCCCGAACCCCGCCATCCCCTTCGACCGGCTACGGCTGCGCGTGCGGACGGCGCCGGGACCCTGGCCCCAGCCGGACCGACCGCTGGTGGCCGGGGTGTCGGCATTCGGCGTGGGCGGCACCAACGCCCATGTGCTCCTCACGGAGGCACCGCCCGCCCGACCGGCAGCCGCCCCGGCCCCCGAGCCGGTCGGCGCGGTGCCGCTGGTGGTGTCGGCGGCCGGCGCGGGGGCCCTGGCCGCGCTGGGCGCACGTCTCGCGGAACGTCTGGAGTCCGACCCCGGGCTTGAACTCGCGGCCACCGCGCACGCGTTGGCGACGACCCGCGCACTGCTCCCGCACCGGGCGGTCGTGGTCGCCGACGACCGCGACACCGCCATCAGCGGCCTGCGGGCCCTCGCCGACGGCACCAACGCCCCGCACGTGGTCACGGGTGTGGCCACGCCGACGGGACACGGACCGGTCTTCGTCTTCCCCGGGCAGGGTTCGCAATGGGCGGGCATGGGCCGCGACCTGTACACGGACGACCCCGCCTTCCGCGCATCGCTCGACGCCTGCGCCCAAGCCCTCGACCCCCTCACCGGCTGGCCCCTCATCGACACCCTCACCAGCACCGACGAAGGGTGGCTGGAACGGGTCGACATGGTCCAACCCGCCCTCTTCGCCATCATGACCAGCCTCGCCCGCCTCTGGATCGCCAACGGCATCACACCATCCGCCGTCATCGGCCACTCCCAAGGCGAGATCGCCGCCGCCCACATCGCCGGCATCCTCACCCTCCAGGACGCGGCACGCATCGTCGCCATCCGCTCCACCGCCATGCGCCACCTCTCCGGCCACGGCGGCATGGCCACCATCAACACCAACACCGACTGGGTACAGCAACACCTCACCGGCCTCGACGCCACCATCGCCGCCCACAACTCCCCCACCACCACCGTCGTCTCAGGCACCCCCCAAGCCCTCGACCAACTCACCCAAACCTGCACCGCACAAGGCATCCGCGTCCGCCGCGTCCACGTCGACTACGCCTCCCACTCCCCCCAAGTCGAGGCGTATCAGGGCGAGATCATCGAAGCCCTGGCCGACGTACGCCCACGGGCGGCCGTCATCCCCATGGTCTCGACGGTCACCGGGGACATGGTCGATGGCCCCGAACTGGACGCCGCCTACTGGTACGCCAACCTCCGCCGCCCCGTCCGCTTCCACGAGGCGCTCACCCACCTCGTCGACTCCGGACACCGCACCACCATCGAGGCCAGCCCCCACCCCGTCCTCACCCCAGCGATCCAGGAGACCGCCGACCTCACCAGCCTCTACACACTGCGCCGAGGACAGGGCACCCCCACCGACTTCACCACCGCCCTCGCCCAGGCCCACGTCACCGGCACCACCCCCACCTGGACCAACCGTCTTCCCGCTCCCGCCCGCCGTGTCCCCCTCCCCACCTACCCCTTCCAGCGGCGCTCCTACTGGCCGAGTTCGGTCGCGGAACCCACGGGCACGACCGTGGACCTGACGCCCGCCCCGGAAGCACCCGAGGTGCTGGCCGGCGCGCCTCGGTCCGGCGATGTGCTGGACGTCGTACTCAATGAATGCGCGCGGGTGCTCGGTCACGCGTCGGCCGCCGACGTGCCGCCGCGGTCCACGTTCAAGGACCTCGGTTTCGACTCGTTCGCGGGTGTCGAGCTGTGCAAGCGGCTGTCGGCGCTGCTCAGGCGCCGGGTGCTGGTCAACTCGACGTACGACCATCCGAGTCCGGCCGAGCTCGCCGCGTATCTGACGGAGGGCCCCGACCAGGCGGAGTCCGCCGACGCCGAGGGTGCCGCGGTGATGGACGACGATCCGGTCGCCATCGTCGCGATGGCCTGCCGCTTCCCGGGGAGTGTGCGGGGGCCGGAGGATCTGTGGCGGTTGCTGGTCGAGGAGCGGGACGCCATCGGTGACTTCCCGGCCGACCGGGGGTGGAACCTGAACGAGCTGTACGACCCCGATGCGTCCAACTCCGGTACGACATACGTCCGTCGGGGCGGGTTCCTGGACGACATCGCCGGTTTCGACGCCGGTCTCTTCGGTATCGCCCCGCGCGAGGCGCTGGCGATGGATCCGCATCAGCGGCTGCTGCTCGAAACGGCCTGGGAGGCCTTCGAGCGGGCCGGTATCGACCCCGGTTCCCTGCGCGGCAACCGTACCGGTGTGTTCGTGGGCACGAACGAGCAGGACTACGCCACCTACACCACTCCCGGTCCGGCGCAGGGCAGCGAGGGTTTCCTGCTGACCGGGCACGCGGCGAGCGTGGCGTCCGGACGGCTGGCCTATGTGTTCGGTCTGGAGGGTCCGGCCCTCACCGTCGACACCGCGTGCTCGTCGTCGCTGGTCGCGCTGCATCTGGCGGTGCAGTCGCTGCGCGCCGGCGAGTGCGATCTCGCGGTGGCGAGCGGTGCCAGTGTGATGTCGACGCCGGGCATGTTCCTGGAGTTCTCCCGGCAGGGCGGACTCGCGGCGGACGGCCGCTGCAAGGCCTTCGACGAGTCCGCGGACGGCACAGGCTGGTCGGAGGGGGTGGGTACGGTGCTGGTGGAGCGCCTGTCCGAGGCCCGCCGCAACGGCCATCCCGTCCTCGCCGTGATCCGCGGTACGGCCGTCAACCAGGACGGCGCCTCCAACGGCCTGAGCGCACCCAACGGCCGTTCCCAGGCCCGCCTGCTGCGGACCGCGCTCGACACCGCGGGGCTGGCTCCGGCCGACGTGGACGCCGTCGAGGCGCACGGCACCGGCACCCGGCTCGGCGACCCCATCGAGGCCCAGGCCCTCCTCACCACGTACGGCCAGGACCGCGCCCACCCGCTCTACCTCGGGTCGGCGAAGTCCAACCTCGGGCACACCCAGGCCGCGGCCGGTATCGCCGGGGTCATGAAGATGGTCCTCGCCCTGGAGCACGGGCTGCTGCCGCGCACCCTGCACGTCTCCGAGCCGACGTCACACGTCGACTGGTCGTCCGGCGCGGTGGAACTGCTCACCGAGAGCCGGGCCTGGCCCGAGGTGCGGCGGGTGCGCCGGGCGGCCGTCTCGGCGTTCGGGATCAGCGGGACCAACGCCCACGTCATCCTGGAGCAGCCGGAGGAGCACGAGGCGTCGACCGCCGGGGAAACGCCCACCGGGTTGCCTCTGCTCCTCTCCGCCGAGAGCGCCGACGCGTTGGCGGCTTCGGGCTCGCGTCTCGCGGAACGGCTGGAGACCGATCCCGGACTTCACCTTGCGGATGCCGCACACGCGTTGGCAACGACCCGCGCACTGCTCTCCCATCGAGCTGTCGTGGTCGCCGAGGGGCGCGACAGCGCGATCGAGGGTCTGCGGGCCCTCGCCGACAGCGTCAGCCTCCCGCACGTCGTAACGGGTGTGGCCACGCCGACGGGACGCGGGCCGGTCTTCGTCTTTCCGGGCCAGGGCTCGCAATGGGCAGGCATGGGCCGCGACTTGTACGCGGACGACCCCGCCTTCCGTGCGTCGCTCGACGCCTGCGCCCAAGCCCTCGATCCCCTCACCGGCTGGTCCCTCATCGACACCCTCACCAGCACAGACGAGGGATGGCTGGACCGGGTCGACATGGTCCAACCCGCCCTGTTCGCGGTCATGACCAGCCTCGCCCGCCTCTGGATCACCTCCGGCATCACACCATCCGCCGTCATCGGCCACTCCCAAGGCGAGATCGCCGCCGCCCACATCGCCGGCATCCTCACCCTCCAGGACGCGGCACGCATCGTCGCCGTGCGCTCCACCGCCATGCGCCACCTCTCCGGCCACGGCGGCATGGCCACCATCAACACCAACACCGACCAGGTACAGCAACACCTCACCGGCCTCGACGCCACCATCGCCGCCCACAACTCCCCCACCACCACCGTCGTCTCAGGCACCCCCCAAGCCCTCGACCAACTCACCGCCCGCTGGCAGGGAGAGGGCCTGCACGTTCGGCGTATCAACGTCGACTACGCCTCCCACTCCGCACAGGTCGACGCGTTCCACGAGGAGATCACCGCCGCGCTGGCCGACATCCGTCCGCAGCGGTCCGTGCTGCCCATGGTCTCGACGGTCACCGGGGACATGGTCGAAGGCCCCGAACTGGACGCCGCCTACTGGTACGCCAACCTCCGCCGCCCGGTGCTCTTCCACCAGGCCCTCACCCACCTCCTCGACACCGGACACCGCACCACCATCGAGGCCAGCCCCCACCCCGTCCTCACCCCAGCGATCCAGGAAGCCGGTGACCTCACCAGCCTCTACACACTGCGCCGAGGACAGGGCGCGCCGGCCGATTTCGTCGCCGCGCTCGCGCGGGCCCATGTCACCGGCACCACCCCCGTCTGGACCAGCCACACCCCCGACCGGCCCGTCGCGCTCCCCACCTATCCCTTCCAGCACCAGCGCTACTGGCTGGAGCGCACTCCGGCTGCCGCCGCGCGGCCCGGGGTCGACGGGCGGGACCATCCGCTGCTGAGTGCGGCGGTGCCGTTGGCGGGTGCGGGGGTGGTGCTCACGGGTGGGCTCGGTGCGGGGGTTCCGGCGTGGTCCGTCGATCACGCGGTCGCCGGCACGGTGTTGCTGCCGGGTACGGCGTTCGTGGAGATGGTGGTGCGGGCCGGAGACGAGGTCGGGTGCGGCTCGGTGGAGGAGCTGACCCTGCGTGCGCCGCTCGCGCTCGTGGGGCCGGTGACCGTGCAGGTCGCGGTGGGCGAGGCGGACACGAAGGGGCGCCGTCCGGTGACGGTCCACTCCCGGCCGGGTCCGGGTGGCCCGGCGGCTGAGTGGACGCTGCACGCCGAGGGTGTGCTGGCCGAGGGCGGCTCCGGTGCCGCGCCCGACCACGGTCTCGGTGCCTGGCCGCCGTCCGCTGCCCGGGCCGTGCCCGTCGGCGGGGTGTACGACGGACTCGCCGCCCAGGGGTACGAGTACGGCCCCGCCTTCCAGGGGGTCCGGGCGCTGTGGCGCCGTGGTGACGAGGTCTTCGCCGAGGTCGAGTTGCCCGCGGAGGCGGGTCCGGCCGAGGGGTTCCTGGTCCATCCGGCGCTGCTCGACTCCGCTCTGCACGCCGTGGCCGCCACGGGGCTGCTGTCCCAAGGGGCGGGCATTCGGCTGCCGTTCGCCTGGTCGGGGGTGCGGGTGCATGCCTCGGGCGCGAGGGTCCTGCGGGTCCTGGTGCGCCGTACGGGGGCGGACTCGGTGGAGCTGACGGCCGTGGACGGGGCCGGGGCGCCGGTGGTGTCGGTGGCGTCGCTGGTGCTGCTGCCGGTGGCCGAGGAGACGCTGCGCGCGGGTGCGCGGTCCGGGTCGCTGCTCGCCGTGCGATGGGAGGAAGCAGGTGCGGTGGCCAGGACCGGGGCGGCGGACTGGGGCGCGGTGCTGGAGACGGCGCGGGGCTCGGTACCGGACGGTGACCGCCTGCCCGTGCTGCTGGACCTCGGCGCGTCCGCGGTGGTGGAGGCGGAGGACGCGGTCCTGACCGCGCTGGAGGTCGTGCGGCGCTTCGTGACCGATCCGGCGCTTCGGGACCGGACGCTGGTGGTGCGCACCCGGGGTGCGGTCTCGGTGGGCGAGGGCGACCGGGTGACCGACCCGGCGGCGGCCGCCGTCTGGGGGCTGGTCCGGTCGGCGCAGAGCGAGCATCCCGGCCGGTTCGTGCTGGTCGACGCGGATGCCGAGGTCGGTACCGGCGTGATCGGGGACGAGCCCCAACTCGCCGTGCGGGACGGGGTGTCGTATGTGCCGCGTCTGGTACGGCAGCCGCGCTCCGAGGAGGCGGTGGCGCCGTCCTTCGACGCCGGCCGTACGGTGCTGATCACCGGCGGCACGGGGAGCCTGGGGGCGCTGGTGGCGCGGCATCTGGTCGCCGTGCACGGGGTGCGGCGGCTGATGCTGCTCAGCCGGTCCGGGCCGCAGGCGGCCGGGGTCGGCGATCTGGTCGGTGAGCTGACCGGGGCGGGCGCCGTGGTCGATGTGCGGGCCTGCGATCTCGGGGACCGGGAGGCGCTGGCGGAGGTCGTGGCGGACGTCCAGGGGTCGGAGCATCCGCTGGGGGCCGTGGTGCACGCGGCGGGTGTCCTGGAGGACGCCACCGTGGCGGGGCTGAGCGCCGGGGCGGTGACGGCGGTGCTGCGCCCCAAGGCCCGAGCCGCCCTGCATCTGCATGAGTTGACCGCCGGGGCGGAGCTGTCGGCGTTCGTGCTGTTCTCGTCCGTGGCGGGGGTGCTGGGCAATCCGGGGCAGGCCAACTACGCGGCGGCCAACGCCTGCCTGGACGCCTTGGCCGTACAGCGGGCACAACTCGGCCTGCCTGCCTTGTCGTTGGCGTGGGGGCTGTGGGAGCAGCCGTCCGGGATGACCGGGCATCTGGACGAGCGGGACCTGGCCCGGATGCGGCGGGCGGGAGTGCTGCCGCTGTCGGCCGAGGAGGGGCTGGCGCTGCTGGACGCGGGTCTCGCCGAGGCGGCCCGGGCCGGTGGCCCGGCCGCGCTGGTGCCGGCGCGGCTCGACGTGGGGGCGCTGGTGCGGGGCGGGCGTCCGGTGCCGCCGCTGCTGTCGCGGCTCGCGCCGGGGACCGTACGCCGGACGGCCGCGCAGACCGCGCCGGCGGCCGGGGCGGACGGGGCGGACGGCTTCGCGGGGCGGCTGGCCGGGTTGTCCGGCGACGAGCGGGAGCGGTTGCTGCTGGGGGTGGTGCGCGACGAGACGGCGCTGGTGCTCGGGCACGCGAGCGGTGAACGGCTCGATGTGGCGGCCGAGTTCCGCAAGCTGGGTGTCGACTCGCTGATGGCGGTGGAGGTCCGCAACCGGCTGGCCACGGTCACCGGGGTCACCCTGCCGTCCACGGTGGTCTTCGACCATCCCACGCCCCGGGCGCTGGCCCGCTTCCTGGACGGGCGGCTGACCGGCGCGGACCCGGTGCCGGGCGGCGGTACGGAGGCCGGCACGGCGCTGCGCGATGCCGACGAGCCGGTCGCGATCATCGGTATGGCCTGCCGTTACCCGGGCGGGGTGAACGGGCCCGGCGACCTGTGGCGGCTGGTGCTGGAGGAGCGGGACGCGGTGGGCGGGTTCCCCGTGGACCGGGGCTGGGATCTGGGCGCCCTGTTCGACACGACAGGGGGCGTGCACGGCACCAGCGCCACCCGCGAGGGCGGGTTCCTCGACGACGCCGCCGGTTTCGACCCGGCCCTGTTCGGGATCTCGCCACGCGAGGCGCTGGCGATGGATCCGCAGCAGCGGCTGCTCCTGGAGGTGTCCTGGGAGGCGCTGGAGCACGCGGGGATCCCTGCCGAGGCCGTGCACGGTTCGCGGACCGGGGTGTTCGCCGGGCTGATGTACCACGACTACGGCAGCGGTACGGCCGAGGTGCCGGAGGGTGTCGCGGGGTATCTGCTGACGGGCGGGGCGGGCAGTGTCGCCTCGGGCCGGATCGCCTACGCGCTCGGGCTGGAGGGTCCGGCCCTCACCGTCGACACCGCGTGCTCGTCGTCGCTGGTGGCGCTGCATCTGGCGGCGCAGTCGCTGCGGCGCGGGGAGTCCGATCTGGCGCTGGCCGGCGGGGTCACGGTGATGGTCACGCCGGACACGTTCGTGGAGTTCTCCCGGCAGGGCGGGCTGGCCGGGGACGGCCGTTGCAAGTCGTTCTCCGAGGACGCCGACGGCACCGGCTGGTCGGAGGGCGTGGGCATGTTGCTGGTGGAGCGGCTGTCGGACGCCCGGCGCAACGGGCACCGGGTGCTGGCGGTCCTGCGCGGCAGCGCCGTCAACCAGGACGGCGCTTCCAACGGGCTGACCGCGCCCAACGGTGCCGCGCAGCAGCGGGTCATCCGCCAGGCGCTGGCCGCCGCCGGGCTCGCCCCGGCCGACGTCGACGCCGTCGAGGGCCACGGCACCGGCACCGTGCTGGGCGATCCGATCGAGGCGGGTGCCCTGCTGGAGACCTACGGCAGGGAGCGGCCCGCCGAACGGCCGCTGTACCTGGGCTCGGTCAAGTCCAACCTCGGGCACACCCAGGCCGCCGCCGGGGTCGCCGGTGTGATCAAGACCGTCATGGCCATGGCCGAGGGGGTGCTGCCGCGCAGTCTGCACGCGGCGACGCCCTCGCCGCACGTGGACTGGGCGTCGGGCGGGGTGGAACTGCTGGCCCGGACGCTGGCCTGGCCCGAGGTGGGCCGGGCGCGGCGGGCCGCCGTGTCGTCCTTCGGGATCAGCGGGACGAACGCCCATGTGATCCTGGAGCAGGCGCCGTCGGGGGCCGAGCCACCGGAGCGCGGACCGGATCCCGCCGTCGTACCGCTGCTGCTGTCGGCGGCCGACGAGGAGGGGCTGCGCGCACAGGCGGCGCGGATCGCCGACACGGTATCGGCGGACGGTACCGAACTTGTCGACGTGGCCTGGTCGTTGGCGGCCACCCGCAGTGCGCTGCCCTGGCGGGCCGCGGTGGTCGCCGACGGGCCGGAGCAGGCCGGGGAGCGGCTGCGGGCGCTGGCCGAGGGGCGGTCGGCCGCCGGGGTGCTGACGGGCCGGGCGCGGGAGGAGGGCCGGCTGGCGGTCGTCTTCAGCGGGCAGGGCAGTCAGCGGCTCGGCATGGGCCGTGAACTGTACGCGGACCAGCCGGTGTTCGCCGCCGCCTTCGACGAGGTGTGCGCGCACTTCGCACCGCATCTCGAAGAGCCCCTGCGAGACGTCGTGTTCGGCTCGGACGCGGAGCTGCTGGACCGCACCGACCACGCACAGGCGGCGCTGTTCGCCGTCGAGGTGGCGCTCTACCGGCTGCTGGAGCACTGGGGTGTGACGCCCGACCTGCTGATCGGGCACTCCATCGGGGAGTTCGCGGCGGCCTGTGTGGCCGGGGTGTGGTCCCTCGCCGACGCCTGTGCCCTGGTGGCCGCCCGGGGGCGGCTGATGCGGGGCGTGGCCGCGGACGGCGCGATGGCCGCCGTGGAGGCGACGGAGGACGAGGTCGCGGCCGAACTCGCCGGGTACGGCGACCGGGTGAGTGTGGCGGCGGTCAACGGGCCGTCGGCCGTGGTGGTCTCCGGCGACCGGGAGGCCGTCGAGGAGGTCGCGGAGCGGCTGCGGGCGCGCGGGCGGCGGGTACGACGGCTGCGGGTCAGCCACGCCTTCCACTCCGCGCACATGGACGCGATGCTGGCCGACTTCGCGGACGTCCTGGCCGGGGTCGGCTTCCGTCCCCCGGTGCTGCCGGTCGTGTCCAACGTGACCGGTGTCCTGGCCACCGCCGAGGAGCTTGCCTCGCCCGCCTACTGGGTGCGGCATGTGCGCGAGACGGTCCGCTTCGGGGACGGCGTCGGCACCCTGCACGCGGCGGGCGCGACGGCGTACCTGGAGCTGGGGCCCGCCGGGGTGCTGGCCGGAGCGGTCCGGGACAGTGTGCCGGCAGACGCGTCCCCCGTGATCGTCGCGGCGCTGCGCGCGGACCGGCCCGAGGCACCGGCCTTCATGGCGGCGCTGGCCGCCCTGCACCTGTCGGGGCTGACGGTGGACTGGGCGAGGGCGTTCGACGGCAGCGGCGCACGGGTCGTCGAGCTGCCCACCTACCCCTTCCGGCATCGCCGCTACTGGCTCGACGCGTCGGCCCCGCGGGCGGGCTCCATGGCCCGCTTCGCCGACGCCGTCCGCGAGTTGGGCCTCAGCGAGGAACAGACGCGCACACTGGACGCACTGCTCGGCGAGCCGGACCGCGCGGATCGGCTGCGGCGCCTCACCCATCGGGTGGAGTGGCGGCCGGTGCCGGGCGGTGGGGCGCGCCTGCGGGGCCGGTGGCGAGTGGTTCTGCCCGCCGGGACCGATCCGGCGGACGCCCGGGTGACGGCTCTGCTCGGCGCGCTGGCACGGGCCGGTGCGGAGGCCGTGGTGGACCGGGCCGGTGACGCCGACGGGACCGTGGCCGACGCCGGCATCGCCGAGCCGGCCGTGGCCGACACCGACGCCGATAACGCCGAGCGGGCCGAGGCACGCGTCGGCGACGACGACAAGGCCGCGGGCTCCACCGGTGGTACCGGTGGCCCCGAGACCGCCGGGCGTCCCGGCGGCGACACCGACGACTCCACGGCAGCCGCCGACGGCTTCGCCGGGGTCGTGGCCGTGGCCGCGCTCGCCGCCGATCCCGGGTGGTTCGCGTTGGAGGCCGCTCGGGGCGCGGCGGACGCCCCGGTGTGGTTCCTGACCGAGAGTGCCGTCGCCACCGGACCGGAGGATGCGGTGCGGGAGGCGGCACAGGCCGCGGTGTGGGGTCTCGGCCAGGTGGTGTCGCTCGAACTGCCCGCGGTCTGGGGCGGGTTGGCTGATGTGGGCGGTTTCGGCGACCGGGACCTGGACGCGCTGTGCGCGGTACTCGCCGACGGTGCCCGGCCCGGCCGTGAGGACCAGGTCGCGGTGCGCGCCGGGCGGGTGCTGGGCCGCCGTGTCGTACCGGCCACGGAGCCGACCGCCCCCCAACGGCCCACACGCCCTTGGCGCCCCGCCGGCACCGTGCTGGTCACCGGCGGCACCGGGGCGCTCGGCGCCCAAGTGGCCCGCTGGCTCGCCGGGCACGGTGCCCGGCGGATCGTCCTGACCAGCCGCCGGGGTGAGGCGGCCCCCGGGGCGGCCGAGCTGGTGGCGGCGCTGCGCGAGCATGGCGCGGAGGTGACCGTGGCGGCCTGTGACACCGCCGACCGTGCCGCGCTCGCCGACCTGCTGACCCGCCACCGCCCGACCGCCGTGTTCCACACGGCCGGTGTCGTCGAGGCATGCCCCGTGGCCGGGCTGGCGGCCGAGGGGTGGTCCACGGTGACGGCGGGCAAGGCCGCCGGAGCCCGGCACCTGGACGAGCTGAGCCGGGAACTCGGCCTGGAACTGGACGCGTTCGTGCTGTTCTCGTCGATCGCCGGGGTGTGGGGCAGCACCGGGCAGGCCGCCTACGCCGCCGGCAACGCGATGCTGGACGCCCTCGCCGAGCGGCGGCGCGCCGACGGGCTGCCCGCGACCAGTGTCGCGTGGGGCCCCTGGGCGGGGGCCGGGATGGCGGCCGACGACACGCTGGCCGGGCTGCTGCGCGACAGCGGGCTGCGCCCCCTGGCCCCGGCCGACGCACTGGCCGCGCTGGGGCAGGCGGTGGCGTCGGACGAGGCCTGCCGGGTGGTCGCCGACGTGGACTGGGACCGGCTCCCGGCGGTGTTCGCCGCCGTACGGCCCGGGCCGCTGTTCGCGCTCACGGCACCGCAGAGCGAGGAGGAGGAGACCGACAACGGCCTCGCCCGGCGGCTGGCGGAGCTGCCGCCCGTCGAGCGGGAGCGGACGGTGCTCGCGCTGGTGCGGGACGAGGTCGCGGCGGCGCTCGGGCACGATTCGGCACACGATCTCGACGTCACGCTGACCTTCAAGAGCCTGGGCCTGGACTCGATGACCGCCGTGGAGGTGCGGGGGCGGCTCGTCGCGGCGACCGGGCTGGCGCTGCCCGCCACCGTCGTCTTCGACCACCCCACCCCCCGCGATCTGGCCGCCGCGGTCCGCGACCGGCTCACCGGCCTGGAACAGAGGACCGGGACGGAGCGTGAGTCGGCGGTGGCGACGCCCCTCGGCGCCGACGAGCCGGTGGCCATCGTCGGCATGGCCTGCCGGTACCCCGGCGGCACGGTGAGCCCCGAGGACCTGTGGCGGCTGGTCGCCGAGGAACGGGACGCCGTCACCGACTTCCCCGCCGACCGGGGCTGGGACCTGACCGCCCTGTACGACCCGGACCCGGCCGCGACCGGGACGTCGTACTCACGCGAAGGCGGCTTCCTGGACGACATCGCCGGTTTCGACGCGGGCCTGTTCGCGATCTCGCCCCGTGAGGCGCTGGCCATGGATCCGCATCAGCGGCTGCTGCTGGAGACGACCTGGGAGGCGTTCGAACGGGCCGGGATCCCGCCGACCTCGCTGCGCGGCAGCAACACCGGTGTGTTCGTCGGCGCCGGCGAGCAGGACTACGCGGGCGGGGTGTCCGACGCGCCCGAGGGCGTCGCCAACCATCTGCTGCTCGGGCACACCGCCAGTGTGCTGTCCGGCCGGGTCGCCTATGTCTTCGGCCTCGAAGGGCCGACGCTCACGCTCGACACGGCCTGCTCGGCGGGCCTGGTCGCACTGCACCTCGCGGTGCGGGCGCTGCGCGGCGGGGAGTGCGACCTGGCGGTGGCGGGCGGTGCGACGGTGATGTCGACGCCGGGCGGCTTCGTGGAGTTCAGCCGGCAGCAGGTGCTGGGACGCACCGGGCGCTGCCGTTCGTACTCGGAGGACGCGGACGGCTCCGCGTTCTCCGAGGGCATCGGCGCCCTGGTGGTGGAGCGGCTGTCGGACGCCCGCCGCAACGGGCATCCGGTGCTCGCCGTCGTCCGGGGTACGGCGATCAACCAGGACGGCGCCTCCAACGGGCTCAGCGCGCCCAACGGCCGCTCGCAGCAGCGGGTGATCCGGCAGGCCCTGGCCGACGCCGGGCTGACCCCGGCCGATGTCGACGCCGTCGAGGGGCACGGCACCGGCACCCCGCTCGGCGACCCCATCGAGGCGGAGGCGCTGCTGGCCACCTACGGTCAGGACCGCCCCGCCGAACGGCCCCTGTATCTGGGCTCGTTGAAGTCGAACATCGGGCACACCCAGGCCGCGGCGGGCATCGCGGGCGTCATCAAGACGGTGCACGCCCTGCGGCACGGTGTGCTGCCGCGCACCCTGCATCTGGCCGAGCCCTCCTCGCACGTCGACTGGTCCTCGGGCGGGGTCGAGCTGCTCGCCGAGACACGGGAGTGGCCGCAGGTGGAGCGGGCCCGGCGGGCGGCCGTCTCGGCGTTCGGGATCAGCGGGACGAACGCGCATGTGATTCTGGAGCAGGCGGAGGAACCCCCGGTGGATCCCCCCATCGCCCCGACCGGTGCCGTCCCGCTCGCCGCCGGACCAGCCGGATCCGCCGGACCAGCCGGACCAGCCGGATCCGCCGGACTCGCCGGATCCGCCCCATCCGGCGCCCCCGCCGTCCTGCCGCTCTCCTCCGCCACCGCCGCCGGACTGCGTGACCAGGCCCGACGGCTCCACGACTCCCTCGCCGACCGACCCGACCTCGAACTCCCGCTCATCGGGCGCGCGTTGGCGACGGATCGCGTGACCGATCTGGAGCACCGGGCGGCCGTGGTCGCCGGTGACCGGGACGAGGCGCTGGCCGCGCTGGCCGCCCTCGCGGCCGGCGAGGCACACGCCCAGCTGGTCACCGGGGCGGCGGCGCCGGGCGCCGGGCCGGTCCTGGTCTTCCCGGGCCAGGGTTCGCAGTGGCCGGGCATGGCGGTCGAACTCCTCGACGGCTCACCGGTGTTCCGTCAGGCGCTGGCCGAATGCGACGCGGCGCTGGGCGAGTTCGTCGACTGGTCGGTCCTGGACGTGCTGTACGACCGTCCGGGCGCGCCCTCGATGGAGCGGCTCGACGTGGTGCAGCCGCTGCTGTTCGCGGTGATGGTGGCGCTGGCCCGGACCTGGGAGGCGGCCGGGGTGGTGCCGGCGGCCGTCGTGGGGCATTCGCAGGGCGAGGTGGCCGCGGCCTGCGTCGCGGGCGCCCTGTCCCTGCCGGACGCGGCCCGGATCATCTGCCTGCGCAGCAGGACCATGCAGGAGGAGCTGTCCGGGCTGGGCGCGATGGCGTCGGTGGCCGCGCCCCGGGAGGCGGTCGCGGCACGGCTGGCACGCTGGGGCGACCGGCTGAGTGTGGCGGCGGTCAACGGGCCCGCCTCCGTGGTGGTGTCGGGCGAGGCCGCCGCGGTCGGCGAGTTCCTGGCGGACGCGGCGGAGGCCGGGCTGCGGGCCCGACGGGTGAAGGGTGCGATCGCGGCCGGGCACTCGGCGCAGGTGGAGCTGGTGCGCGAGCGCGTCCTCGCGGAGCTGGCCCCGGTCGTGCCGAGGGCGGGCTCCGTGCCCGTCGTCTCGACGGTCACCGGGGCCGTGGCCGACGGCTCCGGGATGGACGCCGCCTACTGGTACGACAACATGCGGGAGCCCGTCCGGTTCGACGAAGCGGTACGGGAGTTGGTGGCCCGCGGGCACCGGGTGTTCCTGGAGGTCAGCCCGCACCCGGTGCTGCTGACGGGCCTTCAGGAGACCCTGGAGGACGCGGGCGCCCCGGCCGTCGCGCTGGGAACCCTGCGCCGGGACGAGGGCGGGCCGCGCCGGCTCGCGACCTCGCTGGGTGCGGCGTACGTCGCCGGTGTGCCGGTGGACTGGCCGCGCGCGGTGTACGCGCACGTCCCGCCCGGCCCCGTGGAGCTGCCCACGTACGCCTTCCAGCGGCAGCGTTACTGGCTGGACGCACCGCGCCAGTCGGCCTACTTCGCCGCCCCGGCGGCCGTAGCGCCGCCGGTCACGGACGACGACTCGGCGCAGCGGCGCTTCTGGGACGCCGTGGAGAGCGGGGACGTCGATGCGCTCGCGGGTGAACTGCCACTGGTGAACGGCCAGTTGGCGTCGCTCCAGGATGTGCTGCCGGCGCTCGCCGACTGGCGGCACCGGTCGCGGGAGGACGCGGCGCTGGACCGGTGGCGGCACCGGGTGGTGTGGGAGCCGGTCGCCACTCCGGCGCGGCCCGTGCTCTCCGGCGACTGGCTGCTGCTCGTCCCGGACGACCCGGCTGTCGGGCCGGTCGCCGCGCAGGTCGAGTCGGCGCTCGGCGCGCACGGGGCGCGGGTGATACGGCTCGGTGTCCCGGCCGGGGCCGACCGAGCGGCCGTCGCCGAAGCACTCACCGAGCTGGACGCACCGGACGGGCCGGACAGGCCTGACAGGCCGGACAGGCCGGACAGGCCGGACAGGCCGGGCGAGTTCGCCGCGCCCGCCGGAGTGCTGGCGCTGACCGGGCTGCTCGACGGCGCCGACGCCGGCCATGACGCCGTGCCGCGCGCGCTGGCGGCCACGCTCGCCGTCGACCAGGCCCTCGGCGACCGGGACCTGGCGGCTCCGCTCTGGGTGCTCACCCGGGGCGCGGTCGGTGCGCAGCCGACGGACCCGGTGGCCGCGCCGGAGCAGGCCATGGTGTGGGGGCTCGGGGCCACCGCCCGTCAGGAGCATCCCGAGCGGTGGGGCGGGGTGGTCGACCTGCCCGGGGATCTCGACCCGCGGGCGCTGACCCGGCTGGTGGCGGTGGTCTCCGGGGCCACCGGCGAGGACGAGGCGGCGGTCCGGGCGGCGGCGACCCTGACCCGGCGCCTGCTGCCGGCCCCGCGGGCGGAGCGGCCGGAGGGCTGGAAGCCGACGGGCACGGTGCTCGTGACCGGTGGCACGGGTGCGCTCGGCGGGCAGGTGGCCCGGCATCTGGCCGCCCTCGGGGCACCCCACCTGCTGCTGACGGGACGCCGGGGCCCAAAGGCGCCGGGGGCGCGGGAGCTGGCGGACGAACTCGCCGCGCTGGGCGCCCGGGTGACCGTCGTCGCCTGCGACCTGGGCGACCGGGCGGAGCTGGCGGCGCTGCTCGAACGGGTGCCGGCCGAGTATCCGCTGACCGCCGTGGTGCACACGGCCGCCGCCGTGGACGACGCGCTGCTGACCTCCCTGACGCTCCCCCAGCTCCAGCGCTCGCTGCGGGTGAAGGCGCGGGCGGCACACCATCTCGACGAGCTGACGCGGGACCTGCCGCTGGAGGCGTTCGTGCTGTTCTCGTCGTTCGCGGGTGTCACGGCGGACGCGGGGCAGGGCGGCTACGCGCCCGGCAACGCCTACCTCGACGCGCTCGCGCTGCGCCGCCGGGCGCTCGGCCTGCCCGCGCTGTCGGTCGGCTGGGGGCACTGGGCGGGCGGCAGCGGCCTGGAAGGCGGCGAGGTGATCGCCAACCGGCTGCACCGGTTCGCCATGGAGTCGATGGACCCGCGGCGGGCGGTCCGCGCGCTGGAGCGGGCGGTGGGCTCCGACAGCGGCCATCTGGTCGTCGCGGACGTGGACTTCACCCGTCTGGACGCCGACCCGGCCGGTGTCCGCGCCACCCGGCTGTTCCTGGAGCTGCCCGGCTACCGTGAGGCGACGGGGCCCGCGGCCGGGGAGGCGGCGGACGGCACCGGCCCGGCGGAGACCGGGTCCGCCTTCCGGGACCGGGTCGCGGCCGCTGCGCCCGGTGAACGCACGGCAGTCGTACGGGATCTGGTGCTGCGTCAGCTCGCCGCGGTGCTCGGTCACGCCGATCCGGACGAGATCTCACCCACCCGGCTCTTCCGCGAACTGGGCATCGACTCGCTCACGGCGGTGGAGTTCCGCAACCGGCTCGGCGCGGCCACCGGGCTGCGGCTGCCCGTCGGCGTCGTCTTCGACCATCCCACGCCGGAGGCGCTGGCGGCCCATGTCGCCGCCGAGCTGGACGTCGACGACGGCCCGCCGCAGTCCGAAGGTCCCTCGGCGGACGCCGAGCTGGACCGTCTGGAGTCCGTCCTCGACCGCCTCGACGGACCGGCGTCGGCCGCGGTGGCGGCCCGGCTGCGCGCCCTGCTGAACCGGCTCCCGGACGCTCCAGAAGCCGATGACGGCAGCGACGGTCCGGGCGATGCGCTGGCGTCGGCGACGACCGCCGAGGAGGTTCTCGGCTTCATCCAGGAACGGTTCGGCCGATGACCGGCCCATCCGCACGCCCGACCCCGCTTCAGGCCTCAGCAGCACAGGAGACACGTGCAGTGACGAGCAGCGAGACTCCCCCGCCCGGCGGCGACAAGGTCGTCGAGACCCTCAAGTGGATGGCACACGAACTCGACGCGACCAAGCGCCAGTTGGCTCAGCTGGAGGCCGGCCGGTCGGAGCCGGTCGCGATCGTCGGCATGGGCTGCCGGTTCCCCGGGGACGCCGACTCCCCCGACGGGTTGTGGCGGCTGCTGGCCGAGGGCCGGGACGCGATCGGGCCGCTGCCCGCCGACCGGGGCTGGGACCTGGAGGCGCTGTACGACCCGGACCCGGCCGCACCCGGCACGGCGTACGTCCGCGAGGGCGGCTTCCTGGGCACGGCGGGCGACTTCGACGCGGGCTTCTTCGAGATCTCGCCCCGTGAGGCGCTCGCCATGGACCCGCAGCAGCGGCTGCTGCTGGAAGTCGCCTGGGAGACGCTGGAGGACGCGGCGATCGCCCCCTCGGCGCTGCACGGCAGCGGCACCGGCGTGTTCGTCGGCACCAACGGCCAGGACTACGTGCCGCCGATGATGGACGGGGTCGCCGAACTCGGCGGCTATCTCGGCACCGGCTCCACCCAGAGCGTGCTGTCCGGCCGGCTCGCGTACGCGCTGGGGCTGGAGGGGCCCGCGGTCACCGTGGACACCGCGTGCTCGGCGTCCCTGGTGGCGTTGCACCAGGCAGTGCGGGCGCTGCGCGGCGGTGAGTGCGAGCTGGCGCTGGCGGGCGGTGCCACGGTGATGTCGAGCCCGTGGACGCTGGTGGAGTTCTCCCGGCAGCGCGGACTGGCGCCGGACGGCCGCTGCAAGACGTTCTCGGACCGTGCCGACGGCACCGCGGTGTCGGAGGGCGTGGGTCTGCTGCTCCTGGAGCGCCTGTCGGACGCCCGCCGCAACGGGCACCGGGTCCTCGCGGTGGTACGGGGCTCGGCCGTCAACCAGGACGGCGCCTCCAACGGCCTGACCGCGCCCAGCGGCACCGCGCAGCAGCGGGTGATCCGGGCCGCGCTCAAGGACGCGGGCCTGGCCCCGGCCGACGTGGACGCCGTCGAGGCGCACGGCACCGGCACCCGGCTCGGCGACCCCATCGAGGTGGACGCGCTGCTCGCGACGTACGGCAGGGGCCGGGATGCCGGGCGGCCGCTGTGGCTCGGCTCGGTCAAGTCCAACCTCGGGCACACCCAGGCCGCCGCCGGGGTCGCCGGGGTCATCAAGACGGTGCTCGCGCTGCGTCACGGCGTCCTGCCGCGCACCCTGCACGCCGCCCCGCCGACCGCGCACGTCGACTGGGACACCGCCGGTGTCCGGCTGCTCCTCGACGAGCGGCGCTGGCCGCGCACGGACCGGCCGCGCCGGGCGGCGGTCTCGTCCTTCGGGATCAGCGGCACGAACGCGCATGTCCTGCTGGAGGAGGCCGAACCGACGGAGGACGTCCGGCCCGTGGAGGCGGGTACCCCGTCCGTCCGCCCGGTCCTGCTCGACGCCCGTACCCCCGACGCGCTGCGCGGCCAGGCGGCCCGGCTCGCCGGCCATGTGCGCGCCCACCCCGGGCTCCGCCCGCTGGACCTCGGCTGGTCGACGGTCACCACCCGGGCCCGGATGCGGCACCGCGCGCTCGTCGTCGCGGCCGGCACCGAGGACCTGCTCGCCGGGCTGGACGCCCTCGCCGAGGGCACCCCGGGCGCGGGCGTCGTACGCGGCGATACGGCCGAACAGCCTTCGCTCACCTTTCTGTTCACCGGCCAGGGCGCCCAGTACGTCGGCATGGCACGGCAGTTGTGCGACGAGTTCCCCGTGTTCGCCGCCGCCCTCGACGAGGTCTGCGCGCACCTCGATCCGCTGCTCGAACTCCCGCTGCGGCCGGTCCTGTTCGGTGACGCGGCGGCCCTGGACCGGACGGCGTTCACCCAGCCCGCCCTGTTCGCCGTCGAGACGGCGCTGTTCCGGCTGGTGGAGTCGTGGGGTGTGGTGCCGGACCGGCTGGTCGGGCACTCCATCGGCGAGCTGGCCGCCGCCCATGTGGCCGGGGTGCTGTCGCTGCCCGACGCGTGCGCGCTGGTCGCCGCGCGCGGCCGGGTGATGGACCGGCTGCCCGCGGGCGGGGTGATGATCTCGGTGCGGGCGGGCGAGGCCGAGGTCGCCGAGCTGCTGACGCCGGGCGTGGGCATCGCGGCCGTCAACGGGCCGCGGTCCGTCGTCCTGTCGGGTGCGGCGGAGGAGACCGAGGCGGTCGCCCGCGCACTCGCCGAGCGCGGGCACAAGACCCGGCGGCTCCAGGTCAGCCACGCCTTCCACTCGGCCCTGATGGAGCCGGCCATGCCGGAGTTCCGGGAGGTGGCGGCCCGCGTCACCTACCACGAGCCGCGCGTCCCGCTGGTCTCGGCGCTCACCGGCCGGCTCGTCGGACCGGGTGAGGTGACCGCTCCCGAGTACTGGGTACGGCATCTGCGCGAGCCGGTCCGGTTCCTGGACGCGGTGCGGGCCGCCGAGGCGGACGGCGGACGGGTCTTCCTGGAGCTGGGCCCCGACGGGGTGCTCGCGTCGATGGCGGCGGACTGCCTGGCCGACCGCGCGGCGGCGGTCCTCGCCCCGACCCTGCGCAAGGACCGCCCCGACACCCGCTCCCTGCTCCTCGGGCTGGGCCAGGCGCACTCGGCCGGTGTGGCCGTGGACTGGGACGCGGTGTTCGCCGGTACGGGCGCGGTGCGGGTGCCGCTGCCGACGTACGCCTTCGAGCACCGGCGGTACTGGCTGGCGGCGGGCCGCTCCTTCGACGGTACGGCGGCCCCCGTGGAGCTCGCCGAGACCCGGCCGGACGCCCCGCGGGCCCGGCTGGAGACGCTGGACCTGGTCCGCTCCGCCACCGCCGCCGTCCTCGGCCACGCGTCGCGGGAGGCGGTGGCGGCCGACCGCCCGTTCTCCAAGCTGGGCGTGACCTCGGTCGGCGCGGTCGAGCTCTGTGCCGAACTGCGGGCGGCCACCGGGCTGTCCGTGCCCGCGTCGGCCGTCTTCGACCACCCCACCCCGCGGGCGCTCGCCGCGCAGCTGGACCAGGAGGGCCGGGGCGAACCGGCTCAGCCGTCCGCCCCGGCCCGGTCGCGTCCGAGGCGCAAGCCCGACGAGCCGGTCGCGATCATCGGCATGGGCTGCCGGTTCCCGGGCGGGGTCACCAGCCCCGAGGACCTGTGGCGGCTGGTGGCCGACGAGCGGGACGTCCTGGGCGGCTTCCCCGGCAACCGGGGCTGGAACCTGGAGGAGTTGTTCGCCCCGGGCGGCGACCCGGGGACCTCGACCGAGGCGCGGGAGAGCGGATTCCTGCACGAGGCGGGTGAGTTCGACCCGGCGTTCTTCGGGATCTCGCCGCGCGAGGCGCTCGCCATGGACCCGCAGCACCGGCTGCTCCTGGAGACGGCCTGGGAGGCGATGGAGCGGGCCGGTCTCGACCCGGCCGCGCTGCGCGGCAGCCGTACCGGGGTGTTCGCGGGGCTGGTCGGGCACGACTACCTGCTCGGCCCGGAGCGGATGCCGGACGACCTGGTGCCGTACTTCGCGACGGGCATCGGCGGGTCGATCGCCACCGGCCGGATCTCCTACACCTTCGGTTTCGAGGGCCCGGCGGTGACCGTGGACACGGCGTGCTCGTCGGCGCTGGTCGCGCTGCACCAGGCGGTGCGGGCGCTGCGCGCCGGGGAGTGCGATCTGGCGCTGGCCGGGGCGGCGACGGTGATGGCGACGCCCGGCGCGTTCGTGGGGTTCTCCGGGCAGGGGCTGATGGCGCCGGACGCGCGCAGCAAGTCCTTCGCGGAGGCGGCCGACGGCACCATGTGGTCCGAGGGCGTCGGCATGCTGCTCGTGGAGCGGCTGTCGGACGCGCTGCGGGCGGGGCACCGGGTGCTGGCCGTCGTACGCGGCACGGCGGTCAACCAGGACGGCGCCTCCAACGGGCTCACGGCGCCCAACGGCACCGCCCAGCAGCGGGTGATCCGGGCCGCGCTCGACGACGCGGGCCTGGCCCCGGCCGACGTGGACGCCGTCGAGGCGCACGGCACCGGTACCCGGCTCGGCGACCCCATCGAGGCGCACGCGCTGATGGCGACCTACGGGAAGGACCGGTCCGAGGACCGGCCGCTGCGGCTCGGCTCGATCAAGTCGAACATCGGGCACACCCAGGGCGCGGCGGGCGTGGCCGGGGTGATCAAGACGGTGATGGCGCTGCGGCACGGGCTGCTGCCGCGGTCCCTGCACGTGGACCGGCCGTCGTCGCGGATCGACTGGTCGCTGGGCGCGGTGCGGCTGCTGACCGAGGCCGAGGTGTGGCCGGCGGTGGACCGACCGCGCCGGGCTGGGGTATCGGCGTTCGGGGCGAGCGGCACCAACGCGCATGTGATCCTCGAACAGGCCCCGCCCGCGCCCGTGGTGGACGAGCCGCGGCTGCCGCTGCCGGTCACCCCGCTGGTGCTGTCCGGGCACACCCCGGCGGCGCTGCGCGGCCAGGCGGCCCGGCTGGCCGGACTGCTGGCGGCCGAGGACGCTCCGGAACTGACCGACGTCGCCTGGTCGTTGGTGGCGACCCGGACGGCGCTCGCGCACCGCGCGGTGGTCCTCGCCGCCGGTCCGCGGGAGGCCCGTGCCGGGCTCGCGGCGCTGGCGGCGGGCGAGGAGGCGCCGCACGTGGTCACCGGGGCGCCGACCGGTGCGGAGGCGGTGTTCGTGTTCCCCGGGCAGGGCTCGCAGTGGGTGGGCATGGCCTCGGCGCTGCTGGACCGCTCCGAGGTGTTCCGGGACGCGTTCGCGGACTGCGAGCGGGCCTTCGCCGACCTGGTCGGCTGGTCGGTGACGGGCGCGATGGCCGGGGAACCGGACGCGCCGTCGCTGGAACGGCTGGACGTGGTGCAGCCGGTGCTGTTCTCGGTCATGGTCGCGCTCGCCCGCACCTGGCAGGCGGCCGGGGTGCGGCCGGCGGCGGTCGTGGGCCACTCCCAGGGTGAGATCGCCGCCGCGCATGTGGCGGGCGCCCTGTCGCTGGAGGACGCGGCCCGGGTGGTGGCGCTGCGCAGCCGGCTGATCGTGGACGTGGTGGGCCTGGGCGCGATGGCCGGGGTGTCCAAGTCCCCGGAGTGGGTCGCGGCCCGACTCGGCCCGTGGGAGGCGGAGTTGAGCGTCGGTGTCGTCAACGGGCCGGAGTCGGTGGTGGTCACCGGCGATGTGACGGCCCTGGAGGAGTTCCTCGTGGTGGCCGAGGCCGAGGGCGCGCAGGTGCGCCGGGTGCGCGGCGCGGTGGCCCCGGGCCACGCCCCGCAGATGGCCCGGCTGCGCGAACAACTCCTTGACGCACTGGCAGAGTTGACCCCGCAGGAGGGCACGGTCCCGCTGTGCTCGACGGTCACCGGGGAACTCCTGGACACCGCCGGGATGTCGGCCGCGTACTGGTACCGCAACGCGCGTGAGCCGGTGCAGTTCGAGAAGGCCGTACGGCATCTGCTGGACCGGGGCCACCGGGTGTTCCTGGAGATGAGCCCGCACCCGCTGCTGCTGGGCCCGATATCCGACATCGCCGCGTCCCAGGACGCGCCGGTCGCCGCGCTGGGCACCCTGCGCCGCGAGGACGGCGGCCCGGAGCGCACCGCGCGCGCCCTGGCGGACGCCTGGGCGCACGGCGTGGACGTGGACTGGACGGCCGCCGTGTTCGACGGGGTCGGCGCCCGCCGGGTCGACCTGCCGACGTACGCGTTCCAGCGGGAGCACTACTGGCTGGAGCCGCTGTCCGGTCCGGTGGGCGCCGGAGTGCGCGGCACCGGGCATCCCCTGCTCGACGCCAGTGTCGAACTCGCCGACGGCGGCTCACTGCTGACGGGCCGTCTGACCCGGCGGGCGCTGCCCTGGCTGGACGACCACGCGGTGGCCGGGGTGGCGATCCTGCCCGGTGCCGCCTTCGTGGAACTGGCGGTGCGGGCGGGTGACGCGGTGGGCTGCGCGGCCGTGGAGGATCTGGCGCTGCAGCGCCCGCTGGTGATTCCGGCGCGGGGCAGGACGGTCGTCCAAGTCATGGTCGACGCACCGGACGGCTCCGGGCGGCGCGCGGTACGCGTCCACTCGCGTCCGGACGCCGACGAGGAGTCCCCGTGGACCCAGCACGCCGAGGGCGTCCTGGCCCCGGCCGGAGCGGCACCCGAACCGCTCGCCGACTGGCCCCCGCGGGACGCCGAACCCCTGCCGGCCGAGGACGCCTACGAGCGCATCGCCGCCGTCGGCATCGACTACGGCCCCGCCTTCCGCGGCCTGACCGCCGCCTGGCGGCGCGGCGACGAACTCCTCGCCCGGGTACGGCTCCCGCAGCCGGAGGCGAAGAACGCCACGGAGTACGGCATCCACCCGGCGCTCCTGGACGCGGCCCTGCACGTCGTCGTCCTGGACGGCCTGGAGAACAGCGGCCAACTCGCCTTCAGCTGGAGCGGGGTCACCCTGCACGCGCGGGGCGCCACCGAGCTGCGGGTCCGGGTGGTACGGCTCGGCGACGGCTCCTTCGGCTTCCACCTGTACGACGGTGCCGGGCAGCCGGTGCTCACCGCCGAGTCCGTCGCCGTACGCCCCATGACGGCCGCCGATCTGACCGCGACCCGCTCCGCCACGGAGAACTCCCTGTTCCGCCTGGACTGGACGCCGCTGCCGCCGGGCGAGACCACCGCCGCCCGCTGGGCGGTGCTGGGCAAGCGGTGCGAGGCCGTGTGGCCGGCCGAGGTGGACTCCCGCCGGCACTACGCCGACCTGACCGCGCTGGCCACGGCCGTGGACGGGGGCGCCCCGGTACCGGAAGCGGTGCTGGTGGCCGGCGCGGGCGGCGAGCCCGGGGGCCGGCAAGTGCTGCTGGACGCGCTGGAGTTGTGCCGGGCGTGGACGGCGGACGAGCGCTGGGCGGAGGCACGGCTGGTGTTCCTCACCCGGGGCGCGGTGGCGGCAGGCGACCTGGACGCGCCCACCGATCTGGCGCACGCCCCGCTGTGGGGCCTGGTCCGCTCGGCGCAGCAGGAGCAGCCCGACCGGTTCGTGCTGCTGGACAGCGACACGGCCGAGGTCCCGACGGTGGTGCTGGCGGCGGCCCTTGGCTCGGGCGAGCCCCAACTCGCCCTGCGGGAAGGCGCCCTGCGCGTCGCACGGCTGGCGCGGGCGACCGCCACTGCCGACGCCCCCGCACACCGCCCGCTCGACCCGGAGGGCACGGTCCTCATCACCGGCGGCACCGGCACCCTCGGCGCCATCCTCGCCCGCCATCTGGTGACCCGGCACGGCGTACGCCATCTGCTGCTCACCGGCCGCCGGGGCGCCGACGCCCCCAACGCGGCAGCACTCGTGGACGAGTTGACGCGCGCCGGGGCCACGGTCACGGCCGCCGCCTGCGACGTGTCCGACCCCGACGCCCTGGCCCGGCTCCTGGCACAGATACCCGAACTCCACCCGCTCACGGGCGTGTTCCACCTGGCGGGCGTCCTCGCCGACGGGGCCCTCGGCTCGCTCACCCCGGACCACGTCGACACCGTGCTGCGGACGAAGGCGGACGCCGCCTGGCAGCTGCACCACCTCACCCGCGACGCCGACCTGGCCGCGTTCGTCCTGTACTCCTCCATGGCCGGCACCTTCGGCGGCGCCGGCCAGGCCAACTACGGTGCGGCCAACTCCTTCCTGGACGCCCTCGCCCGGCACCGCCGGTCCCTGGGCCTGCCCGGCCTGTCCGTCTCCTGGGGACTGTGGCAGGACCGCTCGGAGATGGGCGCCGGGCTCACCGACCAGGACCTGGCCCGCCGGATGGCCCGCTCCGGCACCCGCAGCCTGACCGCCGAGCAGGGCACCGCCCTGCTGGACGCGGCCCTCGACGGCCCCGACGCCCATCTGGTCGCCGCCCGCTTCGACTTCCCCACCCTGCGGGCCCAGGCCGGCGACGGCACGCTCCCCGCGCTGCTGCGCGGCCTGGTACGGGCCGGCCGGCGCAGCGCGGGCGCCGCCGACCAGACCGGCCTGCGCGAACGGCTCGCCGCGCGCGGCCCCGCCGAACGCGCCGCCGGCCTCCTGGACGCCGTACGCACCACCGTCGCCCTCGTCCTCGGGCACGGCTCCGCCGACCAGGTCGACGACGGCCGCGCCTTCCGTGAACTCGGCCTGGACTCACTGACCGCGGTGGACCTGCGCAACCGGCTGTCCGCGCTCAGCGGCCTGAAACTCCCGGCCACCCTCGCCTTCGACCACCCCTCCCCGCGGGCCATCGCCGAGTTCCTCGACGAGAAGCTGTTCGGCACCCCGGTCGAGGTCACCCCACCGGTCCTCACCGACCTGGACCGGCTGGAACTCGCCCTGCTCGGCGCCGACACCTCCGACCCGGCGCTGCGGGCGAAGGTCACCATGCGGCTGCACTCCCTGGTGGCCCGGTGGAGCGACGGCGACGCCCCGGCCGCGGCCGACGGCCCCGACCTCGGCCTGGAGGACGCCTCGGTCGACCAACTCCTCTCCTTCATCGACGACATGGGCACCTTCTGACCTTCAGAAAGGGACGCGTTCCGTGGAAGACACGCGGATCATCGAGTACTTGAAGCGGGTGACGGCCGATCTGCACCGGGCCCGCGCCCGGCTCCTGGAGCTGGAGTCGGGACGGCAGGAGCCCGTCGCGATCGTCTCGGGCGCCTGCCGCTTCCCCGGCGGCATCGACTCGCCCGAGGACCTGTGGCGCGCGGTCGTCGAGGAACGCGACCTGATCTCCGCGATGCCCGCCGACCGCGGCTGGGACATCGACGAGCTGTACGACCCCGACCCGGACGCCGTCGGCCACATCTACGTCAAGGAGGGCGGCTTCCTCCAGGACGCGGCCGGCTTCGACGCCGCCCTGTTCGGCATCCCGCCCCGCGAGGCCCTCTCGATGGACCCGCAGCAGCGGCTGCTCCTGGAGACGACCTGGGAGACGTTCGAACGCGCGGGCCTCGACCCGCTCGGCCTCGCCGGTTCCCGTACCGGTGTGTTCATCGGGATCCTCTCGCACGACCACGGCACCCGGCTGACGCCCGCGCCCGAGGGCTTCGAGGGCATGATCGGCGCCGGTACGGCGGGCAGCATCGCCTCCGGCCGGCTGTCGTACGTCTTCGGCCTGGAGGGACCGGCCCTGACCATCGACACCGCCTGCTCGTCGTCGCTGGTCGCGCTGCACCTGGCCGTCCAGTCGCTGCGCGTCGGCGAGTGCGACCTCGCGGTGGCGGGCGGTGCCACCGTGATGTCGACGGTCGAGTCCTTCGTCGAGTTCTCCCGGCAGCGCGGGCTCGCCCCCGACGCCCGCATCAAGGCGTTCGACGACGCGGCGGACGGCTCCTCCTGGAGCGAGGGCGTGGGCACCCTGCTGGTGGAACGCCTCTCCGACGCCCGCCGCAACGGCCATCCCGTCCTCGCCGTGATCCGCGGTACGGCCGTCAACCAGGACGGCGCCTCCAACGGGCTCACCGCGCCCAACGGCCGTTCCCAGGCCCGCCTCCTGCGCACCGCGCTCGACCACGCCCACCTCACCCCGGCCGACGTGGACGTGGTCGAGGCGCACGGCACCGGCACCCGGCTCGGCGACCCCATCGAGGCCCAGGCCCTCCTCGCGACCTACGGCCAGAACCGCACCAGCCCACTCCACCTCGGCTCCGTCAAGACCAACATCGGGCACACCCAGGCCGCCGCCGGGGTCGCGGGCGTCCTCAAGATGATCTGGGCGATGCGCGAGGGCCTGCTCCCGCGCAGCCTCCACCTCGGCACACCCACCAGCCAGGTCGACTGGACCGAGGGCGCCATCCGCCTCCTCGACCGCGCCCTTCCCTGGCCGGAGGCCGACCGGCCGCGCCGGGCCGGGATCTCGTCGTTCGGGATCAGCGGGACCAACGCCCACATCATCCTGGAGCAGCCGGAGAACCCCGAGCCGCCCGCCGCCGAGGAGCCGCCCGCCCGCCTGCCCCTGCTGCTGTCCGCCGCGAGCACCGAGGCATTGGCCGCGCTGGGCGGACGTCTCGCGGAACGCCTGGAGTCCGACCCCGAGCTTGAACTCGCGGCCACCGCACACGCGTTGGTGACGACCCGCGCACTGCTCCCGCACCGGGCGGTCGTGGTCGCCGACGACCGCGAGACCGCCATCAGCGGCCTGCGGGCGCTGGCCGAGGACCGGCCCGCCCCACAGCTCATCGCCGGAGAGGCCGGCCCCACGGGCCGGGGCCCCGTCTTCGTCTTTCCGGGGCAGGGCTCGCAATGGGCGGGCATGGGACGCGACCTGTACGAGGATGCCCCCGCCTTCCGCGCATCGCTCGACGCCTGCGCCCAAGCCCTCGACCCCCTCACCGGCTGGCCCCTCATCGACACCCTCACCAGCACCGACGAGGGATGGCTGGACCGGGTCGACATGGTCCAACCCGCCCTCTTCGCCATCATGACCAGCCTCGCCCGCCTCTGGACCGCCAACGGCATCACACCATCCGCCGTCATCGGGCACTCCCAAGGCGAGATCGCCGCCGCCCACATCGCCGGAATCCTGACGCTGGAGGACGCGGCACGCATCGTCGCCATCCGCTCCACCGCCATGCGCCACCTCTCCGGCCACGGCGGCATGGCCACCATCAACACCAACACCGACCAGGTACAGCAACACCTCACCGGCCTCGACGCCACCATCGCCGCCCACAACTCCCCCACCACCACCGTCGTCTCAGGCACCCCCCAAGCCCTCGACCAACTCACCCAAACCTGCACCGCACAAGGCATCCGCGTCCGCCGCGTCCACGTCGACTACGCCTCCCACTCCCCCCAAGTCGA
>NZ_JBIVDZ010000005.1:0-822247 GCF_044747345.1 Streptomyces sp. NPDC090088
GCCGCGGGGGGGGGGGGTGGCGCCGGGGGGGGGGGGGGGGGGGGGGGCCCCCCCCCCCCCCCCCCCCCCCCCCCCCCCCCGTACTCCGAAACGGTCGACTGGCCGAAAACGGCGAACTCCCGCCGGACCGTGCGAGATCGAGGTGAAACGCCCACTGGAACTACTTGGCTGAGCAAGTATATGCTCGCCGACGGGGGCGACAGGCAAAGAAGGCAGCACGCCGCCGTGGACGTGCAGTTTCCGGTGGTGCCGCGGTGACGTCGAGGTCAACCACTCCTGGAAGGAAGAGCCGTGGCACCGGTGCTGGTCGGGCTCGAAGGTCTGCTGGCGGGGGAGCGCATCCCGGTCCTGGACACCCGCGTCACCTTCGGGCGCAACGCGGAGAACACCGTCGTCATCTCCAGCCTGAGCGTCTCCCGCTTCCACGCGGAGATCGTCTTCGACGAGGACAAGGGTTACGTCCTGCGTGACCTGGAGAGCAGCAACGGCACGCTGGTCAACGGGGAGGAGGTGGAGTCCCGGCTGCTGCAGCCCGGCGACGAGATCACCCTGGGCGACCAGGAGTTCCGCTTCGAGGTCGCCGACGCCATGGAGACGCTCATGGCGCTCTCCCTGCCCCGGTCCGTCACCCACGGCTCGGTGGACACCGGGCAGGGACCCGTCCTGCGGGTCACGGTGGCCGGCGGCGGCCCGGTCGGCCTCTCCCTCGCCCTGCTGCTGGAGCACTTCCTCGGCTCCCAGGTCCAGATCACCGTGTACGACGGCAGGTGGCGCAAGCAGGGCCGTACCGTCGTCTGGAAGACCCAGGAGGAGGGCAACG
Source organism: Streptomyces sp. NPDC090088 (assembly GCF_044747345.1). Taxonomy (NCBI): domain Bacteria; kingdom Bacillati; phylum Actinomycetota; class Actinomycetes; order Kitasatosporales; family Streptomycetaceae; genus Streptomyces; species Streptomyces sp. NPDC090088. The sequence goes on from NZ_JBIVDZ010000005.1 coordinate 821, forward strand.
TACGGCGCCAGCAGGTGGTGACCGTACAGAGCCGCCAGTACCTCGCCTGGCCGGAGGAGGTCCGCACGCGGCTCTTCGACCCGGAGCACTACACGGAGATGTGGCCCTCCGGCCCGGACTCGGTCGGCGACCACCACCCGCGCAACATGCGCATCGCCTACATCGAGGACCGGCTGCTGGAGCTGGCCAACGAGAAGCGGGACCGGATCCGGCTGATACCCGGCCGCTTCGACGCGGCGGAACAGCAGGAGGCCCTGGCCGGCCGGCATGTGCTCGCGATCTGCGACGGCGGCCGGTCCCGCACCCGGGAGCACTTCGCCGCCCGGTTCGGCAAGGCCGACGAGTCGATCTACTCCCTGGACGGCCGCCATCTGCAGGACGTCGTCCTCGGCCTGCGCGTGAAGTCGGGCCTGACGGACCCCATGGCGGTCCTGATGACGGTCGCCCAGAACCGCTTCCTGCTCAACTCGCTGCGCGGCGAGGGCTTCCTCAACATGCGGCTGACCGACGCGGAGGCGGCCGAGGTCATCGGCCTCGACCCGGTCCGCCGGGTCTTCGAGGAGTGCATCGCCTCCCGGCCGTGTCTGATGGACCGCGACGAGTACGGCGACTTCCAGTGCTCCACCCACGGCACCCTGTTCCTGCCCGCTCTGGTCAAGGGCTCACCGCTGTGGCGGCGGGTACGCGAGGGACTGCTGCTGTTCGGCGTCGAGGCCGACGACCTGTCCGCGGTCACCAGCTTCCGCCTGGACATGGTGCAACGCCCGCGTTTCTCGGCGGAGTTGCTGCCGCCCACCGCCAAGACCCCCGGCATGTACGGCTTCCTGCTCGGCGACGCCGCCAACGCCATCCACTTCTGGCCCGGCCGCGGCCTCAACAGCGGTCTGGCCTCCGCCATCTCGCTGGCCCGCTCCCTCAACGGGGCCTGGAACGGGCGGCCGTTCCGGGACGCGGACTTCCTGCGGCACGAGGCGGCGATGTCGATGCTGCAGTACCGGCACAAGAGCCGGGCCTGGAAGGCGATGGTCACCACGGACGACCGGGGCGTCACCTGGGCGATCAAGGACATCATCGGGCACGGCATCGACGGCATCCCCGAGGAACCCGACCGCTCGGCGGACACCCAGACGCTGCTGGAGCGCATGCAGGCCATCCGCGCCCGGCTCGCCCCCAGGCTGGCGGGCATGCCGGACGACGAGGAGATCCTGGAACGCCTCGGCACCCTGCAGCCAGCCACCCTGCGCATGCTCGTCCTCAGCGGCGCCTGGGACACCCTGACCATGGGCGGCGAGGAGGTCGACATCGACATCTTCTACGGCCAGGACTCCTCGGCGGCCGCCGCCGCGGTGGAGGCACTGGAACCGGCGGCCAGGCCGTAGCCGGCGGGCGGAGCGAGAGGCCGGCTCCGCCGCCGAGTGCTTCGCCGGAGTGACGGCGGGCCCGGCCGCGAGGCCGAACCCGCCGTTTCCCCCTCATCCGCGGGTCGGGGTGGGCCGGGCCCTCACTGTCCCGGCGTGAGGATGTACGTGTTGAGGGTGCCCACGGTCGTGAGCGGGGTCGGCGAGCCCGTGTCGTAGCGGTCCACGGCGAGGTAGTTGGGCTTCTTGCGGGCGGCCGGTGTGCAGAAGTTCTGCGCGCGGTTGAGGAGTTTGCCGTTGTCGGTCGAGGCGGTGGAGCTGATCGGGTAGTCCCGGAAGTGGTTCATCACGAACAGCGGGTGGAAGGCGGCGGAGTCCGTGGTGAGCGGCCTGCCGGTGCCCCAGCGGCTGTAGCAGGACCAGTCGGAGTCACCGAGACCGGCGCCCATGGACCAGTAGTTCTCCACGGTCCACTCGCGCTGGTACATCACGCCGAAGGTGTCCCGGGTGGCCCAGCCGTTCGAGGTGTCGCTCGCCCGGGTCCGGTCGCTGAAGATCAGGAGCTGCTTGCCCCGGGCGGCGAGATCGGCCATCGTGGGCCAGCCCTTGGTGGCCACGCCCTCCTGGTCCGGCCGGTACAGCACGTCGGAGAGGCCGTTGACGGCGGCGAGGGAGGACTTCAGCACGTCGGAGGAGGCGTAGTCCTCCAGGAAGACGGTGGCGAACTGGCCCGGGTTGGCCTTCAGGAAGTCGACCATGCGCTGGAGATCGGTGGCGAGCGGGACCGGGCTGCTGACGCCGTCGCAGCTGTTGTGGCAGAGGACGGCCTGGCCGCCCACGGTGTAGTCGTCCAGCATGAAGCCGCGGACGCCGTCGGACAGCTGCCGGCTGATGCCGTAGTTCTGGTTGGGGAACAGGTTCACCGGGAACGAGGCGAAGTTGCCGTCGGAGCCGTTGGCGAAGGCGTTGTGCGCGGTGAGGAAGGTGACCTGGTCGAGGGTGCGGGTGTCGGCGGAGGGCATCGCCGTGGTGGCGTACGAGACCGGGGTCAGGTACCAGCGGGCGAGGTCGCCCGCGGCACCGAGCTGTACGGCGGCGGAGTCGGCGGAAGCGGCGGTGAGGTACTGAGAGGTGCCGGGGACCGTGACGGTGTAGGTGCCGTCGGCACCGGCGGTGACGGTCCAGGTGGTGCCGTCCGCACCGCAGGCGGCGGTGACCGCGGCGGTGCCGCTGCGTCCCAGGCAGGTGCCGGACTCGTCGGCGTTCTGCAGCTGGTAGCCGCCGCTCACCGCGACGGGCGTCCACTGCTGGTGGTCCTCGTTGCCCTTGGGATTGTGGGCGGCCACGGTGCCACCGCTGTCGGCCGCGTTGAGGCCGGTGGCGTAGTTCTGGAGGTAGACCGAGGCGGTGGGGACCGCGGCCGAGGCGGTGCCCGGGAGCAGGGCGGGTGCCGACAGGGCGAGGACGGCGGAACAGCACAGAACGCGCAGGGGGCGCAGGCGCACGGGTTTTCCCTTCACTCTGGCACGAGATGCCAATAGCTGTCAGTGGCATGACATACCTGTTGGGATGTGTGCTGCGCCAGGGGTCTCGGTTGAATTCCTCGTGGGAGCGGGCGAGTTGGGAGTGGGCGAGTTGGGGGCGGGTGTGGCGACAGGGCCTCCCGGCGCTCGGTCGGCTTCGCCGCCCCGAGGTGCCAGGAGGCCCTGTCTCATGCCCCCGGCCGGCTGCCCGGGCCCGGCCGGGGCCCCCGTCGGCCTGTGGTCAGGAGACGCAGGTGAGGCTCACGTCGTCGATGCGGACGAACTGCGGTACCCCGCTGTCGTTGCCGTAGATCGCCTGGATGTACACGGTGCTGATTCCGTTGAGGTTCAGCGGTGCGGTGGTGATCTGCTGGTAGCTTCCGGCGCTGAGGCCCGGTACGGTGCTGGTCAGACGCACCCATCCGCCCGCCCCGTTGGGGTCCCAGACCTCCAGACCGACTCCGGCGCCGTAGCTGACGGGGTCGGCGTAGATGCTCGCGGAGCAGTTGGACCGATTCGTCCAGGAGCCGATCGGCACCGCGATCCTCTCGGCGGCCCAGCCGTTGCCGGTGTAGAGCCATCCGTTGTTGACGCCGCTACGGGCGACGACCGGGTTCCCGTTGACGTCGGCGCCCGCCACGCCGTCGCCGCTCTGCAGGCCCTGCCAGTCGTTCCAGGGGTTCCCCTCGAAGCTGTTGGTGAACGTGAAGACGGAAGCCGGAGCCGCCTGCGTCGGTACCGCGATGCCGATGGCGGTCACCGCCGATGCCGCGGCGACCGCGATCAGTCGAAGCAGGCTGCGCGCTTTCTTGGCCATGTTCTCTCCCTGTTGCTGCCGTCCGGATGTCGGCGTCGCATGCCTGTTGTGTACCGGGTCGCCGTTGTCCGGCTCCGGCGCCGGGACGCCGGACAAACAAACACCGGACAACGGGGATTGCGGCGCCGGAAATTCGAATCCGGTCCGGTGGCGGAATCGGGGATGGACAACGGGCGGCGCCTTCCGGAGAATTCGTGCAGTCGTCATCTCAGGGGGATTGCCGCCATGCCGCGCTCCGAAAGTCCGCTCGACCAGACGGACAGCCCGCTTGTTCGATTCGCGACCGAGTTGCGGCGGCTGAGAAAGGCAGCGGGCACGCCCCCTTACCGGGAACTCGCCAAGCGGGCCCATTACTCGGCAACGACACTCTCGGACGCCGCGGGCGGTCGCTCTCTGCCAAGCCTTGCGGTGACCTTGGCCTATGTCGAAGCGTGCCACGGGGATCGCGCGGAATGGGAAGAGCGGTGGCACGCCACGGCGGCCGATGTCGCCCCCGCGAACGGCGCCATGGCCGAAGCCTTTCACGAAGCCGATTCCACCGCGCCGTATGTAGGATTGGCTGCCTTTCAGCCGGATGACGCCTACCGTTTCTTCGGCCGGTCAAGACTCGTCGGCGAATTGGTCGCGAAGGTGGGCCGACAGCGCCTCACGGCCGTTTTCGGCCCGTCGGGGTGCGGGAAATCATCGTTGTTGAGGGCGGGTCTGGTCGCCGTGGCGAAAAGGACCGGGCTGAACGGCACACCCCTGCCCGTCCTTCTGCTCTCGCCGGGGACCAGCCCGCTGGAGGAGTGCGCCGTCCGGCTGGCGGAACTCACCGGGGATTCCCCGGGCACACTCAAGGCCGAGTTCCTCGACGATCCCGGCAATCTCCATCTGCGCGTCCGGCAAGCCCTGGTGGACCGGCCCGAGGAGGCCGACCTGCTGATCGTGGTCGACCAGTTCGAGGAGGTCTTCACCCTGTGCACCGGCCGCGCCGAACGCGACGCGTTCATCGCGGCCCTGCTCACCGCGGTCGGCGCCGCGACCAGCCGGGTCCGGGTCGTCCTCGGCGTCCGTGCCGACTTCTACGGCCACTGCGCCCAGCACCCGGCCCTGGCCGACGCGTTGCGCGACGCGCAGGTCATGGTCGGGCCCATGAGCGGCGAGGAACTGCGCGAAGCCGTGACGCGGCCGGCGATCGGCGCGGGGTGCAGCGTGGAAGGCCCCCTGCTGGCGGCCGTGGTCGCCGACGCGACGGGTCAGCCCGGTGCGCTGCCGCTGATCTCGCATGCCATGGCGGAGACCTGGCGACGGCGCAGCGGCCACCGGCTCACCCTGGCCGGGTACCGAGCGGCCGGCGGCATCCGGCACGCGGTCGCGCACAGCGCCGAGGCGGCGTACACGGCACTGACCCCGGCCCAGCAGGACCTGGCACGCGGGATCTTCCTGCGCCTGACCGCCCTGGGCGAGGGCACCGAGGACACCAAACGCCGTGTCCACCGGCGCGAACTCGACGCACGTCCGGGCACCGACGCCGTGGTCGAGGCGCTGGCCGGGCGCCGCCTCCTCACGCTCGACCGGGACTGGATCGACATCACCCACGAAGCCCTCATCGGCAACTGGCCGCGTTTACGGGACTGGCTCACCGAGGATCGCAACGGTCTGCGGATCCACCGCCGCCTCACCGACGCCACCGACACCTGGGAGAGCGGCCACCGCGACGAGCACAGCCTCCTGCGCGGTCCCCGGCTGGCCCTGGCGGCCGAATGGGCCGACGCCCACGAGGGCCTGCTCACCGAGCGCGAACGCCGTTTCCTGGCCGCGAGCCGTGCCGCCGAGGCCGCCGTGCAGGCCGCCGCCCGTCGCCGTGCCCGCAGGCTGTGGCAGCTCCTCGCGCTGCTCACGGCCGCGTTGATGGCCGCCGTCACCTCCGCCGTGCTGGCGGTCCAGGCCCGGCAGGCCGCCACCGAGGAACGCGACACGGCCGTCGCCCGGCAGGCGACGGCGGCGACAGCCGACATCCGCGCGACCAATCCCGCGCTCGCGGCCCAACTGGGCCTTGCCGCATACCAGGTGGCACCGACCCGGGCGACCCGTGACGGCCTGCTCAGCGCCTCGGCCACGCCGTACGCGGCACCGCTGATCGGCCACACCAGTGACCTGGTCTCGCTGGCCTTCTCCCCGGACGGGCGGACCCTCGCCACCGCCGGCTGGGACCGGACCGTCCGGCTGTGGGACGTACGGGACGCACACCGTCCCCGCCCGCTGACCGTCCTCCGCGGACCGGGCGCGTTCCACGCCGTGACCTTCGACCGCACGGGCCACGTCCTCGCCACGGCCGACGGCGACGAGGCGAGGCTGTGGGACCTGACCGACATCCGGCACCCCGCCCCGCTCACCACGATCACCCACCGGACCGGCGAGGTCACCTGGGTGGCCCTCAGCCCGGACGGCCGGACCATGGCCACGGCCGACCAGGACCGGACGGCGGAGCTGTGGGACGTGAGCGATCCCCGCCGGCCCGGGCGGCTGGCCACGCTGCGCGGTCACACCGGCGGTCTGACGTCGGTCGCGTTCCGCTCCGACGGACGCATGCTGGCCACCACCGGCGACACCACCGTACGGCTGTGGGACGTCGGCGACCCGCACGCCCCGAAGCCCCGGGGCGTGCTGAGAGGACACACCCGCGCGGTCTGGTCGGCGGCGTTCAGCCCGGACGGGCACACGCTCGCCACCGCGAGCTGGGACCACACGGTCCGCGTCTGGGACCTCAGCGGCCCGACCGCACCGCGCGGACCGGCCACCCTGACCGGCCACACCGCCCTGGTCTGGGCCGTGGCCTTCAGCCCGGACGGCCGCACCCTGGCCTCCACCGGCGGCGGCACCCTCCTCTGGGACATGTCCGACTCCAGGCATCCGAGCCTGCTCACCACCCTGCCGGACGGGGTCTACGCCGCCGAGTTCAGTCCGGACGGGAACGTCCTGGCAACCGGCTCCGCCCTGCACGACCTGCGCGAACTGCCCTTGTTCCGCCACCACGACGTCATCGACGCGGTCGCGTTCAGCCCGGACGGCGAGGTCCTCGCCTCCGGAAGCTGGGACACCACCGCACGGCTCTGGGACATCGCCGCCGGCCACCCCCGGCTCCTCCTGGCCACACTCACCGGCCAGCGGGACTTCATCCGCGCGGTGGCGTTCAGCCCGGACGGACACACACTGGCGACCGCGAGCAACGACGGCACGGTCTGGCTCTGGGACGTGACGGACCCCCGTCGCCCACGGCGGCTGGCCGTGGTCGAGCCGCACGCGGGCGAGGTGGCCTCCTGTTCCTTCAGCCCGGACGGCCGCACCCTCGCCGTCGCCGGGTTCCGGACGGTGCGGCTGTGGGACGTGACCGAGCGCGACAAGCCCGGACCACTGGCCCGCTTCGGCGGGTACCAAGGAGACGGCGCGGCGGCCGTGTTCAGTCCGGACGGCCGCATCCTGGCCACGGGCGGCAACGAGAAGTCGGTGCTGTGGGACATCAGCGACCCACGGCGACCGAGCGCACTCGATTTCGCCTTCGCCTCCGACTTCGTGCGGCCCGGCTCCTTCAGCCCCGACGGCCGCGTCCTGGCCACCGTGGACACCGCCGGCAACACCGTACGACTGCTGGACATGACCGATCCCCGCCGCCCCCGGCAACTGGCCCTGCTGACCGGCTACACCGGCTTCGTGTACGCGGTGGCGTTCGCCCCCGACGGCCGCCGCCTCGTCACCGGTGACAGTGGCACGAAGGCCCGCGTGTGGGACGTGAGCAAACCCCGGCAGCCCAGGGAACTGGCCAACCTCACCGGGAACGAACTCGCCGTTCCCGCCGTGGCGTTCAGTCCCGACGGCCACACCGTCGCCGCCGGCGGCAACGACCACACCCTGCGGCTGTGGGAAACCGACATCGGCCGCGCCACCGCACGCGTCTGCGCCACCGCCCACCCGCCCCTCACCCGCACCGAATGGAAGCGGTACCTCCCCGGAGTGCGCTACCGCCCGCCCTGCCGGGACTCCCGGCAGGGCGGGCGGTAGCCGGCCGAGGGCCGGAGAACCGGGCCACTTGGCGGCTCAGCGGCCCCGGGGGAGGGAGAGCCGCTCCGCGAGGGGGTCGCCGGCCAGGAAGGCGGCCAGTTCGGCCCGGTCGGGTGCCGTGGCGGGACCACGTCGGGTCACCGCGCAGGCTGCCGCCGCGTTGGCGCCGCGCGCGGCCGTCACCGGGTCGAGACCCTCGGCGAGGAGGGCGAGGAACGCACCGACGTGCGCGTCGCCGGCGCCGTTGCTGTCGATCGCGGTGACCGGGAACCCCGGTACGTGGACGGGAGGTTGACCGGCGGCGGCCAGCCAGCAGCCGTCCTTGTCGGCCCGTACGAGCACGCCCGCCCCGGGTGCCAGCCGTCGCCCGAGCGCCGCCGCAGCGGTGCGCGGGTCCTCGTGCCCGGTCATCAGGCGGGCCTCGCGGGCGTTGGCACTGAGCCAGTCGGTACGGGCCAGGACGGGGGAGAGGACGCTCTCGGGGATGTCGGCGACCAGAGGCCCCGGATCGAGACACAGGGTGGTGCCGGCGGGCAGCGCGGCCGCCAGCGCGGACAGCAGCGGGCCGTTGCCCGGCAGGGCCAGCCCGTACCCGGACAACTGGACGAGGTCACCGGGGCGCAGGTGTGCCCCGACGGCGGCCGTGTCGGCCGGGGTCAGTGTGGCCTCGGCGCCGAAGCTGGTCACGAAGGTGCGTTCGCCACCCGCGTCGACCAGCGCCACCGTGAACCCGGTGTCGATGTCCGCCCGGGCGGGCAGCGGCGTGGCGATGCCCTCGGCGGCCAGCGCCGCGCGGACGAGATCGCCGTACGGCCCGGTGCCGTGCAGCCCCGCGTAGACGGCCTCCGTGCCCAGCCGGCGGGCCGCCGCCAGCATGTTGAAGCCGCCGCCCGCCGTCGTCCCGGTGTGCGAGCCGACGACGTCGCCGCCGCGTTCGGGCAGCGCGGGGACCTCGATCACCAGATCGGCGATCACGTTCCCGGCGAGGACCACACGACCGCTCATCGTTCCGCTCCCTGCAGACGGGTGGCGACGCGCTCGCCGTCGTCGCCCCGGGCCGCGGCGACACGCCCGCCGAACAGGGCGTACACCGCGGCGCCCACGGTCATCGCGACGGCCCAGCCCAGGCCGTTGACACCGAACCAGGTGTCGGAGAGCGGACCCGCGAACCAGACGTCGTCCTCCCCGGTCGACGCCTTGGTGAAGAGCAGACCGGCCACGATGGCCAGGGCCCAGCCCAGGACCGCGGGCAGCCGCAGGCCGCCGGTGTACCAGTAGGCGCTGGTGCGGGTGGTGTCCATCAGGGCGTCCGGGTCGTAGACACGGCCGCGCAGCGAGTCCACCGCGACCACCCCGATCCAGGCCGAGATGGGCACGGCCAGCAGGGTCAGGAACGTCGAGAAGGGCCCGTAGAAGTCGTCGGCGACCAGCATGAAGTAGATGCCGCCCGCGAACATCAGCACCACGTCGAGCGCGACCGCGTACGCGCGCGGCACCCGCAGGCCGAGCGTGATCATGGTGAGCCCCGCCGAGTACGTGGACAGGTGGTTCGACATCAGCAGTCCGCCGAAGGCGGCGACGAGATACGGGATCGCCATCCAGGACGGCAGCATCGCGTTGACCGCCGCGACCGGGTCGGAGGCCGTGGCCAGCGTCCGGTCGCCCGCCGAGAGCAGCGAGCCCAGCGAGATCAGCAGCACGAGCGGGATGCCCGCGCCGAACGCCGAGGCCACCACCAGCCGGCGGCCCGGAACCGTACGCGGCAGGTAACGGGCGTAGTCCGCACCGGCGTTGGCCCAGCCGATGCCCGTACCGGAGGCGATGAAGCCCACCCCGGCGACCACCGCTCCGGCCGGTCCCGCCGGAGTGTCGAGCACCTTGTCCCAGTCGACGGTCGAGATCAGGAAGCCCATGACGACCAGGTTGAGCACACCGAAGACGACCGTGGCCCACTTGTTGATCCACATGATGGTGGCGTGGCCGAGGCCGCTGATCAGCAGGGTGCAGGCGATGAACACCAGCAGGCAGACCAGGGTGAGCACGGTGTTGCGGCGGATGCCGAACGCCGTGTCCAGCAGCGCCAGCAGCGCGTACGCCGCGGTGGTGGTGGAGATGGTCTCCCAGCCGACCCGGCTCAGCCAGGTGATCAGGGTCGGCCCCGCGTTGCCCCGCTGGCCGAAGACCGCGCGGGAGAGGGTGAGGGCCGGGGCGCCGCCCTTCCTGCCCGCCAGGCTCAGGGCGCCCACCAGGGCGAAGGAACCGAAGGAGCCGAGGACGGCGACGAGTACCGACTGCCAGATGTCCAGGCCCCGGAACGCCACCAGGGTGGCACCGAGCGGCAGCCCGAGGATGCTGATGTTGGCGGCGAACCAGGTCCAGAACATCTGTCCGGCGTGGCCGTGCCGTTCGCTGTCGGGGACCGGTTCGATCCCCCGGGTCTCGATGGCACCGACGCGATCGTTCGTCTTCGAGACGGCCATGACGGAACCTCCTTGCAGGGTGCGGAGGGACGGGCGTTGTGACGGGGGGTGAATCAGAGGGGGGAATCAGCGGAGGGCGAGCAGACGGGCCGTCAGCGGCTCCAGGTCGAGGGAGTTGACGGCACGGAGGGTGCGTACGGCCTCGGCGGGCAGCGCGGAGAGCCCGGCCACCGAACCGGCGACGGCGCCGGCGATCGCGCCGATGGTGTCGCTGTCGCCGCCGAGGTTGGCGGCGAGCAGCGCGGTGCGCCACGGGTCGCCGTCCGCCAGGGCGAGCACCGCGAACGCGGCGGGCACCGACTCCTGGCTGGCCACACTGGTGCCGACGAGCGCGACGACCCGGTCCAGGGCCGTGCTCTCCGGGAGGCCCCGCACCAGCTCCCACGCCCACTCGATCCGGGCGGCGATGTCGGCCCCGGCGACCCAGTGCCCGCGCCGCGCACCCGCGCGGGCGGCGGTCACGGCGGCGGTGACGGCCTCGCCGAGCGAGCCGCCGCCGACTCCCGTGCTCACGGCGGCGGCCACCGCGGCCGCACCGGCGATGCCGATCGTCGTGTCATGCGTGACCTGGCAGGACTCCGCGACCCGGTCGACGAACGGGTCGAGCGGGTCGGCGGCGAAGGCGATCCCCACGGGGGTGACCCGCATCGCCGCGCCGTTCGTCGTGCCGTTGCGGCCCGCCTCCCGAGGGGGGACGCCACGGGCCACCGCGTCGAGTGCGGCCTTGGTGGAGGGACCGAGCAGGTCGAAGGAGCCCTTGGCCTTCATCTCCCGTTCCCAGCCGAGGAGTTCGTGGGCCAGCCGGAGCGGATCGATCCGGCCGCCGCCCTCGACGAGGAGCCGGCCGACCAGGACGGCCTGCTCGGTGTCGTCGGTGACGGACCCCGCGGGCATGCCCGCGCTGACCGGGTTGTCGGGCCGGGCGGACGCGAACCCGGTGATGGCGCCGTACACGCGCACGACGTCCTGACGGGACATCACCTGCGTGGGCATACCGAGGGCGTCACCGAGGGCGAGTCCGTAGAAGGCGCCCAGGGCGCGGTCGAGCCGGTCGGTCACGGCCGGCCTCCCCTGCCCGAGCGGACGTGCAGTTCGAAGTGGGCGGGGTCGAGCAGACTGCTCACCTGCTCGACGACCGAGCCGTCGGCGGCCCGGTAGACCTGGTCCAGGCGGAGGAAGGACTCACCGGGGGAGCGGTGCAGCACCGCCGCCTCGGCCTCCGTGAGGCCGCGCACCGACACCACGCCCTCACCGGAGTCGGTGACCCGGCCCGCCGCGATCAGCTCCCGGCTGAGCGAACCGCCGTCCAGCCCGCGCCCGGGCAGCCCGGCCAGGCCGCCGACGGCCGGCACCCTGCTGCGTTCCAGGGACACGCCCGGACCCCCGGCGAGCCGCCGGACCCGGTCCAGGGCGATGAACGTGCCCGACGCGAGCCCCAGCCGGGCGGCCAGCTCCGGATCGGGGACCTCCTCGAAGCGGAGGATCTCGGTCGTCAGCTCGGTGCCCTGTTCGGCCAGCGCCCGGGTCCAGCCCAGCCGGTTGTCGAGTGGCGTCCCGTCGAAGGTGACGAACGAGCCGATCCCCGCGTGGGTGGCGATGAGGCCCTCCTCGCCGAGAACCTGAAGGGCCTGCCGAAGGGTGGTCCGGCTGACGCCGAACCGCTCCCTGAGCGCGTGCTCCCCGGGGAGCCGGCTGCCGTCGGCGTGGACCCCGGCGCGGATCTCGTCGGCCAGAACGTGGGCGATGCGTTGGTGTTTGTGAACCTGTCCAGGCATGTCTAGACAGTAAGTGAACAAGTGCTCGCGGTCCAGAGGTGCCGGGAATTCGATGGATGGTTCCGGGGGCGGTTCCATGGATCCCTAGAGTTGACTCTGTCAAAACTAGCGGGCTATGTTCGAAGGGCGGCGAGGGCGTGAGCGCCCGTCGCGCAGACATCCGACACCCCACCGCGCAAGGCGAGTGGGCCAGTTCACTTCGGGAAACGCCATGCACTGTTACGACTGCGCCCAGGAGGGCCGCACCGACCGCACCGGGATCGGCGCCTGCACCCGCTGCGGACTCTTCACCTGCGCCGACCACTCGCGGATCACGCGGACGACCGTTCAGCGGCCGGTCGGGGTCATCCCCATGACCAGTGCCGTCCAGGCGCGACGTCTGGTGTGCGGCGCGTGCCGTACGGCCGAGGTCGCCTAGAACTGACTCAGTCAACTCTGGGTTGTTATCGTGGCGCGGGAGACGCCGTGGCCGCGCGGAAGTGCCGCCCGGCAGACGGGTCCTAGGAGAGCGACATGACCATGGAGCAGCCGGTGGGCGACCTGCTCAGGCGCAAGGGGCTGCGCAGCACCGCCCAGCGCCGGGCGGTGCTGACGGCGCTGCGGGGCCATCCGCACTCCACGGCGGCGGACCTCGAGACCCGCATCGGCACGGACCCGGCCGCGGCCGGCGGACTCTCCCGCCAGGGCCTCTACAACGTCCTCGAAGACCTCACCAAGGCACAGCTGATCCGCTGCATCGAGCCGGCCGGTTCGCCCGCCCGGTACGAGCTGCGGGTCGGGGACAACCACCATCACCTGGTCTGCCGCCGCTGCGGCCTGATCGAGGACGTCGACTGCAGCGTGGGTGCGGCCCCCTGCCTCAACCCCGAGAAGGACCTGGGCTTCGCCGTCGACGAGGCCGAGATCACCTGGTGGGGCCTGTGCGCGGGATGCCAGGAGGCCCTCGCGCGGGGATGAGGACCCGGACGTCCGGCGTGGTGACGCAGCTCACCCCGTTGCCGGGGCCGATCCCGGAATGCGCGCCCGGTCGATCTCGCTGCAACGTTCTTGGGGTGTGCTGGGCAAGGACGCTCGGCGCGGCCGGTCCCGGAGACACCGTCCCGGTTCCGCCCCGCTCCCCGTCCCCGGATCCACCGTCCCCGAAAGGCCCCTCCGCCACCATGCCTTTGGCTCTGCTGGCCCTTGCCGTCGTCACGTTCGGCATCGGCACCACCGAGTTCGCCACCATGGGCCTGCTGCCCCAGATCGCGGACGGACTCGGGGTGTCGGTGCCGCACGCGGGCAACCTCGTGTCGGCGTACGCGCTCGGCGTCGTCGTCGGTGCCCCCGTCCTCACCGGCATCGGCGCGCGGGTTCCCCACAAGCGGCTGCTGCTCCTGCTGACCGGGCTGTTCGTGGTGGGCAACACGGCGTCCGCGCTCGCCCCGAACTTCGGCCTGCTCTTCGCCGCCCGCTTCCTCGCCGGACTGCCGCACGGCGCGCTGTTCGGCGTCGGCGCCGTCGTCGCCTCCAAGCTGGTCGCCCCCGACCGCGCGGCCCGCGCCGTGTCCCGGGTGTTCCTCGGCCTCACCATCGCGAACATCATCGGCGTCCCCGCCGGCACGGCCCTCGGCCAGCACCTGGGCTGGCGCTACGCCTACTGCGCGGTCGCCGTCATCGGCCTGGTGGCGCTCGCCGCCCTCGCCCTCCTCGTGCCCCACCAGCCGCGCGGCCCGCAGGCGGGCATCCGCCGGGAACTGCGCGCGATGGGCAACCGGCAGGTCTTCATCGGCCTGGCCACCGCCGTCGTCGGCTTCGGCGGCTTCTTCGCCGTGTACAGCTACCTCGTCCCCATGCTGACGCACCTGACCGGCATCTCCGACGCGTCGACCACCCTGGTCCTCGCCCTGTACGGCGTCGGCATGACCGTCGGCACCCTGGTCGCGGGCCCCCTCACCGACCGCGCCCTGCGCCCGACGCTGTACGCCGGCATCACCCTGCTCGCGGCCGCCCTGGTGACCTTCTACTTCACCGTCCACAGCACGGTGCCGGCCCTGGTGACGGTCACCTTCATCGGCGCGATGGGCGCGCTCATCACCACGCCCGTCCAGATGCTGCTGATGATCAACGCGAAGGACGCCCCGACCATGGCGGCGGCCTCCAACCACTCCGCCTTCAACATGGCCAACGCGGCCGGTGCCTGGCTCGGCGGCCTGGTCATCTCGGCGGGCTGGGGCTGGGCCGCGCCCAACCTCGTCGGCGCGGTGCTCGCCATGGCCGGCCTGGGACTCGCCGTCACCGGCGGCTTCCTGGACCGCGGTGACCGTCCCTCGAAGGTGGTCACCGCGCAGGGCGCCGGCGAGGGAGGCCACGCCTCCGCGTCCGAAGGTGAGGCCGGGGGCGAGGGCGAGGGCGTGCGGGACCGCGCCGTCGAAGACCGTCGGCCGACCGTCTGACGCACCCGTCCTCGCCCGTCCGTACCCGTCCTTTCCCGTTCGCACTTGCCCTCGCCCGTCCGTACCTGCCCTCGCCCGTCCGTACCCGCCGGCAGCCGTCCGCGCCCTCGCCGAGTCCGACTGCCTGCCCGCAGCGGTCCATGACCCCTACCCGCCCGCGCCTTCGTGCGCGGGCGGTGCCGTGCTGGTCACGGTGCCGTCGGACAGGTGCAGGACGAGGTCGGCCCGGGCGGTCAGCCGTAGGTCATGGGTGATCAGAAACGTCGTACGGCCCGCAGCCAGCCGGCCCAGGGGCCCCATCACGCGGGCCGCGGCGGCGTCGTCGAGGCCGGCGGTGGGCTCGTCGAGGACGAGCACGGGAGCGGTCCGCAGCAGGGCGCGGGCCAGCGCGATCCTGCGGCGCTGGCCGCCGGAGAGCGCGCTGCCCCGTCTGCCGACCGGAGTGTCGTAGCCGTCGGGAAGCGCGGCCACGAAGTCGTGGGCGTCGGCCGCGACGGCGGCGGCGCGCACCTCCGCGTCGTCGGCGTCGGGCCGGCCGAAGGCGATGTTGTCGCGGACCGTGCCGTCGAAGAGCATGCTCTCCTGCGGGAGCAGGGTGATGTGCCGGCGCACCTCGTCCACGGGAAGGCGGGCGATGTCCTGCCCGTCGAGCAGGACGCGGCCCCGTGAGGGCTCCTGGAAGCGCAGCAGCAGACCGGCCAGCGTGGACTTGCCCGCACCGCTCGGCCCGGTGACCGCGACCAGCAGACCCGGCGGAACATCGAGGTGCACCCGGTCCAGCACGGGCCACCGCTCGCCGGGATAGGCGAAACCGACGTCCTCGAAGGTGACGGCACCCCGCACGGGCCCGGTCGGCATCGGGACACCCGGACCGGACACGTCCGGACCCGGGGCGGTGCGCAGGACCTCGACGAGCCGTTCGCAGGCGGCGGTCGCCGAGGAGGCGCCGACGACCAGTTCGCCGAGTTCCTGTAGCCGCGGGTGGAGATAGCCGAGGTAGGCGGCGAAGGCGAGCAGTCCGCCGACGCTGAGGTGGTGCGCGGAGATCTGCCAGGCACCGGCTCCGATGACGGTCAGTACGCTGACCGTCTCCAGGAGTTCACCGAGCGGGCCGTACACCGACGACAGCCGGATCTGCCGGAGCCCGGCGCGCATCCAGTGCCGTCCCTCGCGGTGCACCTTGGCGCGCTCGGCCTGCTGACGGCCGTAGGCCTGCACCAGCGGCATGTTGGCGAGGCTCTCCTCCAGCAGGGAGGCCAGCCGTCCGTTGCTGTCGCGTTCCGCGCGGGTCGCGCTGCGCATCAGCGTGCCGAAGACCCGGGCGCCGAGCCAGATCAGCGGGGCGGCGGCGAACGTGATCAGCGCCAGCCGCCAGCTGGTGTACAGCGCGGCGGCGGCGAAGACGAGCGCGCCGACGGCCGAGGTGAGCAGTTCGACGGGCGCGGAGGCCACCAGGGTCTCCACGACCTCGACGTCCCCGGTGAGGCGGGAGACGAGATCGCCGGTGCCGAAGCGGTCGAGGCCGTCCGGTGGCAGCCGCTGGAGATGGGCGAAGAGACGGTCCCGCAGACCGAGCAGGAAGTGCTCACTCGTCCAGCCGGCCAGACAGCCACCGGCCGCGGCGGCGACCGCGCCGCACACGGCGAGACCCAGCCACAGGGCGGCGGGATCCCAGAAAGCCGCGAGGTCTCCGGGCGTGAGCACGTCGTCGGTGAGCCGGCCCGCGAGGTCGATCGCGCCCGCGTCACAGCCCGCCGACACCACCAGGAGCAGCGCCGACACCAGTACGGCGGTGCGATTGCCGCTGACCAACGGCCAGAACGTACGGAACGCGGCCCACGGTGAGAGCCGGGCGTGCCGCATCCGCGCCGACGCGGCGGCGGGTCCGGCAGGACCGGCGGGACTCGTGGGGCCGGCGTGGGCGGATCTGTCGAGCGGTGCGGCGGTGGACATGACCGGCCGGTACTCCCTGACTCCGTGGGCGCGCCGGGGCCGTCCACCCTGTGACGGAGGGCGGTCGGACCCCGGCGCCGTCCGGCGGTCGCGTTACTTGGCGTGCTTCTTGTGCTTACGGTGGTGCTTCTTGTGGTGGTGCGGGTGATGCGCCTCCTTGGCGGCACACCCGACTTCCTTCTTCTTGGCCTTCTTTGCCAGCGTGATCTTCGCGAACGACACAGCCACTCCTCCCTTTCTCTCCCGTACGTCCCGCGTGTGCGGTTCGAGCGTGAATACGGGGCCGGGAGAACGCCGATTCAAGACGGCAGTTGAGGGTTGGATGGGATTTGCTTACCGAATCTCTCACCTGAAATCCCCGTCAAATCAGCCCTGTTCGCGGAGGGACCGTGCCCGGTCGGCCCTCCCGGCGCTTGAGTGTGAAGGTGAAGTCGCCGGAGAGCCTGCCGCTGAGCCGGACCGCCGAAACGAGTTGCCCGTCCGCGAGCAGCCGCTCGACCTCGGCTCGGGACAGGCCGCACCCTTCGGCGATCAGCCGCACCGGCCGGACGGGGATCGGGGCCGCGAAGCGGACCGAGACGTCGAAGGCCTCGCGGTCCAGGTGGTCGGAGCCACCGGTGTCGAGGCGCCAGACGCCGTCCCAGTCGAGGGCGATGCGGTTGCGGCGCTGCACCACCGGGTCCTGGAGCAACTCGGCTGTCAGGCCGAGGTCGTTGTCGTGCAGCCGGTCCAGCAGTTCCGGCCGTACGGAGCGCACGTTGACGCGCTCCAGGACCGTGAGTTTCGCCGTTTCCCCGCAGCCGGTGCAGAGCACGAGCAGCCAGACATCGATGAGTTTGTGGTGTGCGTTGACGCGGAACTTGCCGCTCGCCCGGAAGGTCCCGGACGCGCACGTGTGGCAACGGCGGAGAACGAGCGGCAGGCAGGTGGGCATGACCACCCAGATGTTGAGCACAGAAGTACACCGGTTTCAGTGAGAAGTCCGCAGCAAGAAGCAGCGCGGCGCACAGGTGCGACGCGCGACAGATCAGCGCTCGGGGGGTCTCACACGGTGTACAACGGCACGTCCTTGGCCAGACGACGGGGATCGGCAGCACGGTACGGGCGCACGGCGGCGCCGATCCACTGATTTTCGAGCGCGGCGTCCCCCGGCTCCGATCGTCAATTACAAGTTGACGCTGAGACATCGTCAACTTAAGATTGACGCATGAGTCCACTCGACATCAGCCTCGCCGACCTGATCGCCCGTCTCGACGAGGAACTCCCTGAAGCCAACGAGCTGGCCCGCATCAGCGAGGCGCGACTTCGTGCGCAGACGCTGTCCGACCTCGGTGACCAGCTCATCGACCACTACGTCAGCAAGGCCAAGCAGACCGGCGCGTCCTGGACCGAGATCGGCGACGCCATCGGCGTGTCCAAGCAGGCCGCCCAGCAACGCCACGCGCCCTCCGCGTTCGAGGGGTTCACCAATCTGAACCGGCACGGCATCGTGCTGGCGCAGGAGGCCGCGCGCACGTACAAGCACGACTCCATCGGCACCGAACACCTGCTGCTCGGCCTGCTCGGCGAACCTCGGGGCCTGGCGTACGAGGTGCTGGTGGCGAGGACCGAGTCGGAGCAGCGCGTCCGGGACGCGATCGCGGAAGTGATGCCGGCGGCCGGGGAGAAGGCGCTGCGCGGCCACATCCCGTTCCGGGAGGAGAGCAAGGACGCGATCGGGCAGGCGCGCCGCGCGTCGGCGGACCTCGGCCACGACTGGGTCGGCACGGAACACACACTGCTGGGTCTGATCCGCGTCGAGGAGAGCCCGGCCGCGCAGATCCTGCGCAACCTCGGCTTCACGTCGGACGAGTTGCACGAGTCCGTCAAGGCCGAGATCGCCCGACGGCGGACCGAGCGCGACGAGCAGTAACGAGACGACCGGTCCCCGCGGAGGGCCGGATCGGACGGGACCGTCACCGCCCTCCCATCCGCCGCCAACAACCATGTGGCGCCGGGGGATGGGAGGCGGTTCACCGTCTCGCAGCCATCGCGGCGTGCTCAGTCGAGGCAGAACTCGTTGCCCTCGACGTCCTGCATCACGATGCACGACTCGTTCTCGTCGTCGGCGAGCAGCACCTGCACGCACACCGCGCCGAGCGCGACCAGCCGTGCGCATTCGGCCTTCAGCGTCGCCAGGCGCTCTTCCCCCACGAGCCCGGTGCCCACCCGTACGTCGAGGTGCACCCGGTTCTTGACGACCTTGCCCTCGGGAACGCGCTGGAAGTACAGCCGGGGGCCCACACCCGAGGGGTCACTGCAGGAGAACCACCTGTCCCGGTCCTCCGGAGACCGGGAGCCGTTGAAATCGTCCCAAGTGGCGAACCCCTCCGGTGGCGGCGGTGGTTCGTACCCCAGCACCTCGCACCAGAAGCGGGCGACGCGCTCGGGTTGCGCGCAGTCGAAGGTGACTTGGAACTTCTTGATCGATGACATCGGCGCACCCTAGCAGGGGGCTCGGTCGGTCACTTCCCGGTGCGGATCCGGCTGATGGCGGGGCACACCGGGTTCGCGCAGGGTGCCGAACAGCAGGCCGCTCAGGACCGGCATCAGGACCAGCGGCGCCAGGGCCGTCTGCAGCGACGTGGCGTCGGCGAGGCTGCCGAGAGCGGGTCCGGCCAGGCCGCCGATGCTCACGGTCAGGCCGAGGGTGACCCCGCTGGCCGTGCCGATCCGCGAGGGCAGATAGTCCTGACCGAGCGTCACCTGGAGCGAGAACGGCACGTACAGCCCGGCGGACGTCAGCGCCACGAACAGGTAGAGGGCCGGGCCCGGCACCCACACCACACCCGCGACGGCCACGACGGCGAGCGCGTACGACC
Source organism: Streptomyces sp. NPDC090088 (assembly GCF_044747345.1). Taxonomy (NCBI): domain Bacteria; kingdom Bacillati; phylum Actinomycetota; class Actinomycetes; order Kitasatosporales; family Streptomycetaceae; genus Streptomyces; species Streptomyces sp. NPDC090088. The sequence continues at coordinate 20,064 of NZ_JBIVDZ010000005.1, forward strand.
AGCGGCAGACGGCCACCCGTCCCCAGCGGCCCGCCAGGGACCCGCCCAGTACGGAACCGACCGCGCCCCCGAGGTAGAGGACGGTCAGCGCCGCCGTACCCGCACCCGTACCGCCGCCCGTGCGCTGCCGGGCGTACAACGAGACGAAGGTGCTCAGGCCGACGAACACGACCGACCGGAACACCACGGCCAGGGACAGCCGTACGAAGGAGGGCACGTCGTCGCTCCCGGCCGGCATCCGCGCGGCGGCGCCGAGGGCCTTCCCGTCCCGCAGGGCGCGCAGCGCCGGCAGGCACAGCGCGGTACCGGCCAGCGCCGGTATCAGCAGCAGGGGCGTCCAGCGCAGCCCGCCGCCCGCCACGACGGCGCCCACCGTCAGCGGGGCCAGCGCGAAGCCGATGTTGCCGCCGGTGGCGAACACCGCCATCGCGCTGTGACCGCCCCCGCCGGCGAGGCGCGCGACCCGCGCGGACTCGGGGTGATAGGCGGCCACCCCGATCCCGGACAGCGCCATGCCGGCGAGGGTGAGCGGGTAGGAGCCGCCCACCCCGCTCAGCGCGACACCGGCACCGCTCAGCAGGGTGCTGGCCGGCAACAGCCAGGGCAGCGGCCGGCGGTCGGTGAGCATGCCGAACAACGGCTGGGCCACCGAGGAGAGGACGGACGCGGCCAGGACGACACCGGAGGCCACCGCGTACGAATAGCCGCGCTCGGAGACGAAGAACGGCAGCAGTGCCGCCACGGCACCTTGGTAGATGTCGACACAGCCATGGCCGACGGACAGCAGAGTGATCGAGGTATTCCTGCGCACCCGGCCATGCTCCGGGCCCGGCCGGCTGTCCCACTTCCGGTAATCTGCCAAGTGATGACGGAAATCCGCCACGATCCGGTCGCCCCGACCCGCACCCGACGGCTGGCCCCCGGCCACGAGATCGACGCCCACCGGCACGACGACCACCAGATCGTCTACGCGGGCCGCGGAGTGCTGGCTGTGACGACCGGCGCGGGCTCCTGGGTCGCCCCGGGCACCCGGGCCATCTGGGTACCGGCCGGCACCGTCCACGCGCACCGGGCCTACGGCGAACTCGAACTGCACTTCCTCGGGCTGCCCGCCACCGAGAACCCCCTCGGCCTCGACGCCCCGACGGTCCTGGCCGTCGGCCCGCTGCTGCGCGAACTGATCATCGCCTACACCCGCGGCGAGGACGACGACAGCCCCGAACGGGCCCGGCTCCGCGCGGTCCTCCTCGACCAGCTGCGGGCCGCACCGCAGCAGCCGCTCCACCTGCCCACCCCGACCGCACCCCTGCTGCGCGAGCTGTGCGCGATCCTGCGGGCGGACCCGGCCGACGACCGTACGCTCAAGGAACTCGGCCGCGTCGTCGGCGCCAGCGACCGCACCTTGTCCCGGCTGTTCCGCGGCGACCTCGGCATGACCTTCCCGCAGTGGCGCACCCAACTGCGGCTGCACCACGCGCTGGTCCTGCTCGCCGACCGCACCCCGGTGACGACGGTGGCCCACGCCTGCGGCTGGTCGTCGGCCAGCGCCTTCATCGACGCCTTCCGTCGGGCCTTCGGTCACACTCCGGGCTCGCATCCGACGAGCTGACGGACGGCGCCGACGTCGGCGCCGATGCGGCTGCGGATTCCGACGGGTACCCGCGGTCCGCCTCCGGGTCCCGCACCGCCCGTACTTCCCGCGCCCCCGGCACCGTCCGCGGCGAACGCGCGGCAGGTGTGGCGAAGGCCGCGGCCACCACCAGCACGAGCACCGGGATCAGCGCGTGCCGCAGCCCGAAGTGCTCGCCGAGGTAACCGAGGGACGGCGGGCCCACCAGGAAGGCGACATAGCCGACGGTCGCGGCGAGCGAGACCCGCGCGGCCGCGTCCTCGCCGGAGTCGCCCGCCGCGGAGAGCGCGACGGGGAACCCGAGCGAGGCCCCGAGTCCCCACAGGACGGCGGCGGCCGCCGCCACGGCCTGGTTGTCCACGAAGATCACCAGGGCCAGTCCGGCGGCCCCCACCAGCGCGCTCCCGCACAGCGCCGCCGCCCGCCCGAACCGGTCGACGAACCGCCCGCCCACGAACCGCCCGACGGTCATCGCGGCGGCGAAGACGGCGTAGACGGCCGAGCCCAGCGCGGCGTCGAAGCCGTGCCCGTCCACCATGACCAGCGGCAGCCAGTCGTTCGCGCTGCCCTCGGCCAGGGCGAGGGCGAGGATGACACAGCCGATGAGCAGGAGCGTGGGGTCCTTCCAGACCGCCGTACGGGCCGCGCCCGGTTCACGGGCGCCGGTGGCGGCCTGCCGGCCGACCTCGGCCGGTACGCGCCGGATGACCAGGGCGAGGGCGACCAGGACGACGGCGGTGACGGCCACGAGATGGACCAGGACGGGGAAGTCGATCGCCGTCAGGCACATACCGCCGACCGCGCCGACGACCGTGCCCAGGCTGAAGAAGCCGTGCATGGCGGGCAGCGTGGAGCGCCCCAGCAGCCGTTCCACCTCCGCGCCCTCGATGTTCAGGGCCACCTCGTCACCGCCCATGCCGAGACCGAACAGTCCCAGGCCCAGCGCCACGGCGGTACCCGAGCCGGCGGCGGCGCCGACTCCGACGACCGCCGTACCGGCCGCCACGGTCGAGGTGCCGACCAGGATGACCAAACGGGCGCCCCAGCGGGCCACGACCGCTCCCGAGCACAGGATCCCGGCCATCGAACCGACCGAGAGCCCGAACAGGATCAGACCCATCTGCGCGGTGGACACGCCGAGCAGATCGCGCACGTCGGGGGTGCGGGTGACCCAGGAGGAGAGCGTCAGCCCGGGGGCGAAGAACAGGACGAAGACGGCGGTACGGCGCCGGGTGGGATCGGCGGTCATGGGCGGGGGCTCCAGAGGTGTCGTGCAAGAGTCTGTGCGACTGAGTCTGTACGACCGTACACACTTGCTTGTACATCTGTACACACTCGGGACCGCTTCACCCATGACACATTGAGGGCGTGAGCGGCACACGACGCGAGATCCCGAACGACCCAGGACGCAAGGAGCGCATTCTGGACGCCGCCCTCGAGGTGATCGCCGAGGGGGGTGTGCACCGGACCACCCATCGGAAGATCGCGGCGCGGGCGGAGGTCCCGCTCGGTTCGCTGACGTACTACTTCGACGGCATCGCGGACCTGTTGGCCCAGGCCTTCGCCCGGCTCTCGGACACGATGTCGCATCTCTATCGGCGGACCCTGCAGTCCGCCGCCTCGACGGCCGAGGCCGAGGCGGCCGTCGTCGAGCTGATCTGCGGACCGGCCTACGCGACCGAGCGCGACATGACGCTCATCTTCGAGATGTACGCCTACGCCAACCACAACGAGGCGGTCTCCGCCACCACCCGCACCTGGCTGGAGCGCAGCAGGGACAGCCTCGCCCTGCACTTCACGCCCGGGGTGTCCCGCGCGCTCGACGCGCTGATCGAGGGCTGGCCGATGCACCGCGCCTTCGCCGACGCCCCCCTCGACCGGCGCCTGGTCACCGAGACCGTGCACGCGATCGTCACCGCCGCTCCGGAACTCTCCACCGGTGACGGCTGAGTGCGGGGCGGGCCCGCGGGCCCGGTGTGACGATCACACCATCGGGTGCGCTATTCTTGATCCAGAGCCGGTCGCCGTGAAGTCCCGGCGCTCGGTGACGCGTTGGTGGTCCAAGGAAAGACGCTTCGCTTCCTGCGGAGAAATGCAGGTGCAAGGCCTGCCCGGCGCTCGACGAAAGGGCCCGTCCACACTGTGGACGGGCCCTTCGCCATGCCGCGCCGCGCGAGAACGCGCGGCGCGGGGCGGCCGCTCAGTGCACGACATCCGCGAGATGGGGCACCACACGCGTCAGCCGGACCACCCCCCACAGGATGAGGCCGGCGCCCATCGCCTCGGGCAGCAGCCACCAGCCGGTCCGTACCGACTCGTCGAACAGGACGACGCCCAGCAGCAGGCTGACCGCCGCGTCGCCGATGGTCAGCGCGGGCTGGGAGGCCACGAGCGGACCGGCCTGCAGCGCGTTCTCCAGGAGGATCAGCGCGGTGATCCCGGCGAGCGCGAAACCGTAGGTCTGCCAGGCGGTGAGGAAGGCGGGCAGACCCGCCTGGGCGAGCCGGTCGGTGGCCGACTTCATGAGCGCGGCGGTCAGCGCGTTGCCGATCGCGGCACCCGTCGCCAGGGCCGCCGCCCGGAACAGCGGCGACGAGGAGGACCGCTCCAGCAGCACGGTGCCGCCCATGGCGCCCAGGGTGAGGGCCAGGGCCGGGATCCAGCGTGCCATCGACGCCTGGTCCCGCCCGCCGGACGGCGCCGCCGAGCCGAGCAGCAGGGCCAGGCCGCCCACCACCACGGCGACCGCCCACCAGCCCTGCGCGTTCGGCCGCCGGTGCAGCAGCGGTACGGCGATCAGCAGGGCGAACGGCAGCTCCAGCATGAACAGCGGCTGGACCAGCGCCATCGGGCCGTTCACCAGGGCCAGCGCCTGGAACACGGCGGCGCCCGCGACCCCGGCGATGCCGATGGCCCAGGCGGGCCGCCGCATCAGGGTGAGCAGCAGGCGCACCCCGCGGCTGCCGGGCGCGGTGGAGGCGGCCTTGCGCTGGAAGGCCGTGCCCGTGGCATTGCTGACGGCACCCAGGACGGCGAAGAGCACGGCGAGCACCATCATGCTTCCAGCATGCCGTCAGCGGGCCGCCCGCTCTCCCGGACACGCGGCCGGTCACCGCGGTCTCCGTCCCGCCGGGCGGCGCGTTCCGGGAGTCAGGGCGCCGGGGACCGCGCGCCCGCCGTGTCCCCGTATCGTCAGGCCACCTGTCCGCCGTGCAACGCGGTGTAGACACCGCCCCGGCGCAGCAGTTCCTCGTGGGTGCCGATCTCGCGGATACGGCCCTCGTCCATCACCACGATCCGGTCGGCGCCGCGCACGGTGGACAGCCGGTGGGCCACCACGAAGGTGGTACGGCCCCGCAGCAGCCGGGCCAGGGCCTGCTGCACCAGTGCCTCGGAGCGGGTGTCCAGCGCCGAGGTGGCCTCGTCCAGCACCAGCACCCGTGGATCGCGGATCAACGCCCGTGCGATGGCCAGGCGTTGGCGCTGCCCGCCGGAGAGGCGGGCGCCCCGCTCGCCGACCACGGTGTCCAGGCCCTGGGGCAGCCGGTCCACGAACTCCAGGGCGTTGGCGTCACGCAGCGCCGTGCGCACCGCCTCCTCGTCGGCCTCGTCCTCCATGCCGTAGGCGACGTTCTCCCGGACCGTGCCGTCGAAGAGGATCGACTCCTGCGGGACGACCGAGACGAACCGCCGGTAGGTACGCAGATCGAGGCCGCTCATGTCGGTGCCGTCGAGGAGCAGCCGGCCGGCGGTGGGCCGGATGAACCCGATGACGAGGTTGAGCACGGTGGACTTGCCGGCCCCCGAGGCGCCCACCAGGGCGACGGTCTCGCCCGGTACGACATCGAGGGTGAAGTCCGCGACGGCCGGGCGGCCGGTGTCCTCGTAGGCGAAGCCGACCCGGTCGAAGGTGACGGCGCCGCGCACGGCGGTGACCTCCGTCCGGCCCTCGTTGTCCTCGAGTTCGGGTGCCTGGAGCACCTCGCCCACCGAACGCACCGACTCCAGCCCCTTGGTGATGACCGGGGCCAGACTGGTCAGCGTCGTCGTGGAGTTGGTGAGGGTGGTCAGGAAGGCGCTGAGCATGACGACGTCACCGGCGCTGACACCCCAGACGCCGTAGTACGACACCAGCGCGGCGGCGGCCAGCACGGAAACGCCGATCACGTTGAGGACCACCCAGGCCAGCGAGCCGAAACGGCCGTTGACCAGGTCCAGGCGCATCCCGGAGGTGAGCAGCCGGCGCAGGGTGCCGTCCATCCGGCGCAGTGCCTTGCCCTCCAGGCCGTGGGCGCGGGTGACCGGGATGAGCCGCGTCATCTCGGTCACCCGGGAGGACAGGGTCTCCACCTCGTGCCGGAAGTGCTCGTTGTGGCTGCGCAGGCGCGACCGCAGCCGGGCCACGATCAGCGTCGCGCCCGGCACCACGATCAGGAAGACCGGCAGGAACTCCGGTGTGCGGACACCGATGATGACCAGTCCGCCGGCCAGCACGGTCAGCGCGCCCAGGCCCTGTTCGGCGGTCTGCTGGACCATCTGCTCGACGGTCTCGACGTCCCGTACCACCTTGGCCTGCAGCACGCCCGCGCTGACCCGGGAGTGGTAGCCGATCGACAGCTGCTGCATGCGCGTGCACAGCGCCGAGCGCAGCGTGGTGCCCATCCGGCGGACGCTGCCGTAGAGCAGCCGTACGTACAGCACGTGCAACGGGTAGTTGACCAGCAGGATCGCCATGATCAGCGCCACGGCCGTCCACAGCCGGGAGACCGGCCGGTGCCCGACGACCGTGTCGACGACGGACGCGGTGATCAGCGGCAGCAGCCAGATGGGACTGTGCTTGACGGTGAACACCAGGACCGCCACCGCCAGGCTGCGGCGGTCGGCGCGCAGCAGGTAGGCGAGGGTGCGGACGGGGTGTTCGCCCCGGTAGCGGTGGTCGAGCGGTCTCTGCGACGTCGATGCCATCGACGGTGTCCCCCTGGTGTGCCCGGCTTTCAGCAACCGCTTTCCGCGGATCACCGTACACCTGGTGCCGGACCGCCACAGCGGTTCGGGTCGACTGACCGATGCGCCCACGAGCCGGGTGGGAGAAGGTGGGGGAGAGGGGCGGACGATACGGCGGGTGCCCCGTCGTACGCCGAACCACTCCGTCGTGCGGAAAGAGGCAGCCATGACAGGACCAGAGGCCGAGGCCGAGAGGGAGATCCTCGGCCGCATCACGGAAATGATCAGCCAGGAGAAGGACCTGCGTGACCGCCTGGCGCAGGAGGAGATCGACGGGACGACCGAGCACGCCCGCCTGGCCCGCCTGGAGACCGAGCTCGACCAGTGCTGGGACCTGCTCCGGCAGCGCCGGGCCCGGGTCGAGGCGGGGCAGGACCCCACCGGGGCGAGCGTCCGTCCGGCGTCCGAGGTGGAGGGCTACCTGTCCTGAGGGCCCGGCCGGTCCGACGCGCCGGAAGGGCGGCACCCGCGTGCCCGGGTGCCGTCCGCCACGCCCTCGCGCGGCCAAGGCGGCGTGATGAGTCCCTCAGGCGGCGCCGCCCGGCAAGGGCTGGACGCGTCGCCCGCCGGCGTCGATCGTGGGCGGTATGAACGATCACCGCACGGCACCCGCGGGCCCTGCCGAACCCGCCTCCGCCCATGGCCACCTCCACCCGGTGGGAACACCGGCGCCGAGCGGGGCTGCCGGCGCGGAGGCGGGCGTGAGTACCGCGGAGGCCGCGGCGGTACGCCGGTTCACGGAGCGGCTCGGTCTGCCGGGCCTGGTCGACGTCCACACGCACTTCATGCCCGAGCGCGTGCTGCACAAGGTCTGGGACTACTTCGACACGAACGGACCGCTGATCGGCGGACTGGAGTGGCCGATCACCTACCGCAAGGAGGAGGCGGAACGGACCGCTCTCCTACGGGAGTTCGGCGTCCGGGCCTTTACCTCGATGCTCTACCCGCACAAGCCCTCCATGGCGACCTGGCTGAACGCGTGGGCCGCCGACTTCGCCGGCCGTACCCCCGACTGCCTGCACACCGCGACCCTGTTCCCCGAGCCCGGCGTCGAGACGTACGTCGGCGAGGCCGTCGCGGCGGGCGCCCGGGTGTTCAAGGCGCACGTCCAGGTGGGGGCCTACGACCCGGCCGACGAACTCCTCGACCCCGCCTGGGGGTTGCTGGCCGACGCCGGGACACCGGTCGTGATCCACTGCGGCTCCGGTCCCGCCCCCGGCAAGCACACCGGCCCCGAGTCGATCGCCCGGGTGCTGGCCCGGCATCCACGACTGCGGCTGATCGTCGCGCACATGGGGATGCCCGAGTACGAGGAGTTCCTCGGCCTCGCCGAGCGCTACGAGGAGGTGCGGCTGGACACGACGATGGCGTTCACCGACTTCACCGAGCAGTTCATGCCGTTCCCCGGCCGCGCCCTGCCCCGGGTCGCCGACCTGGGCGACCGCATCCTGCTCGGCTCCGACTTCCCCAACATCCCCTACCCCTACCTCCACCAGCTCCAGGCCCTGGAACGGCTGGACCTCGGACCGGAGTGGCTGCGGGCGGTGTGCCACGACAACGCGGCGCGCCTGTTCGGGGTGTGACCGGGACGCCGGATGCCGGGCGCCGCGCGGCCGGTCGGACGGTCAGGCCGGTGGCGGCTCGGGTGCGGCAACGACGGCTACACCCACCTCCAGCTTCTCGAACAGGCCGAGCAGCTCGGCCAGGGAGACCGGTCCGCGGCCGTGGCCGATCAGCGCGACCGGCTGCCGGAAACCGTCCCGTTCGGCGGGTTCGAAATCGGTGACGGTCTCGCGGCGCACGAGGACGACCCGGTCCTCGTCCAGGGGATCGCGGGGGAGCCCGTCCAAGTGGGCGCGCAGCTCGGCCGGATGCGAGGTCAGGTCGTCGGCGAGGAGGCTGCGGTAGGCCAGCAGGGACACGGCGAGGCGGTCGCCGGTCCGCTCGTAGCGGGCCCAGAGATCGTGCGGCAGCAGGTAGAACACGCCCTCCTCGCCCTCGTGACCCCGGTTCAGCAGCACACCCGCCATCCGCTCGGCCGGGTCGGAGGAGGTGTGGTCGAGGTCCAGGATCACGGCCCGGTAGTCCGGGTCGAGCGAGGGAATCGCACTGATCCACATGCGGGCGGAGCCGTCCATGGCGGGCATTCAAGCACATGGCCGAACCCGGCTCACCGGCTCCTGGTCACTCCCCGATGAACCGCACCGTCTCCGCCAGGTCCGCCCGTCCGGTGCGCACCGGTGGCACGCCCTGCCGCTCGAAGCCCACCGCGACCCCGCAGAGCAGCACGAGTCCGTCGGCGGCCCCGACCAGCCGGCCGACGGTCTCGCGGTACATCGTCCACATCACCTGGGGGCAGCTGTGCAGCCCTTCGGCCCGCAGCAACAGCATGACCGTCTGCAGGTACATCCCGGCGTCCGCCCACTGCCCGGGCCCCATCGTCCGGTCGAGGTAGCAGAACAGCACGACGGGTGCCCCGAACGCCTCCGAGTTCAGGGCGGCGATCTTCAAGGGCCGGTCCGGGTCGTGTCGTTCGATGCCCAGCGCCGCGTACCGCTGGGCCGCCGCCTCCGCGAAACGGTCCCGGTACGGCGGGCCCAGCTCGGCCGGGTACATCGGGTACTCCCGCTCGTCGCCCGGGTCGCCCGCCCGGGCCCTGGCCGTCGCCCGCCGCTTCAGCTCGGCGAGGGGTTCGCCGGTCACCACGTACACCCGCCAGGGCTGGAGGTTCCCGCTCGACGGCGCCCGGGCCGCCGCGGCCAGCACCCGTTCGAGCACTCCGCGGTCCACCGGCTCGTCGCTGAACGCCCGCACGGCCCGGCGGCTGTCCACGGCTTCGTACACATCCACGACGGCTCGTCCTCTCGGAGCTGGTCGATGGGGCTGGACGGCTGAGGGGGAACGAACGGCCGGGGCGGCTAGGGGAGTTCGACGCGGATGAGCCTGCGCAGCATGGTGCGCAGATGGGTCGGCATGTCGATGGCGTCCGGGCTGAGCAGCCACTGGACCTGTAGTCCGTCGATGAACGCGATGAGGTCCGCCGCCAGCCCGGACGGGTCCACGCCGGGGCGCAGGAGATCACGTCGGGTCAGGTCGTCGACGGCCAGCTGCATCTCGCGGCGGGTGCGTTCGTAGCGGGCGACGAAGTACGGGCGCGCCGGGTGGTCCGCGGCCGTGGACTCGCTCGACAGCACGGCGAAGAGGCTCACGATCAGCGGGTTGGCCTGGTTGTGCGCGAGGAGCCGGATCATGCTCGCGAAGTAGGCGAGGCCGTCGTGGGCGACCGCGCCCGACTGGAAGAAGTCCACGCCGTCCTGCCGGTCGCGTTGCTCCAGGACCGCCGCCAGCAACGACTCCTTCGTCGGGAAGTGGTGCAGCAGCCCCGCGCGCGAGACACCGCAGGCGGCGGCGAGCTGGACCATGCTCGCGTTGCGGTAGCCGACCTGTCCGAACGCGGTGAACGCGGCCTCGATGATCTGGGCGCGCCGGCGCTCCCCCTTGGGGTAGTTCCGTGGGGCCGTCCCCGGCCGCGCCGCCGTCTCCCTTGCCATGAACGAAATGCTAACCACCTCTAGAAACCATCACCCCTGTCGGTATTCTGTTCTCGGCCGTCCCGCCACGAGAGGAGTCCCTCATGTCGACACCACAGCTGTCGGTTCAGCTCTACTCCGTACGCCAGGCTCTGCAGGACGACGAGGCCGCGGCCCTGGGCCGCCTGGCCGCCCTCGGGCTGAGCAACGTCGAGGTCTTCGGCTTCGTCGACCGCGCCGACGAACTCGCCGACGCCCTCGCCGCCCACGGCCTGTCCGCACGGACCGGACACGCCGGCTTCCTGTCGCCCGACGGGGCGTCGCCGGACTCCCTCGACGACACCTTCCGGGCCGCCCGCCGCCTGGGCCTGGAGATCCTCTTCGACCCGTTCGTCCCCGCCTCCCGGTGGGCCGACGAGAAGGAGATCACCCGCACCGCCACCCTCCTGAACGAGGCCGCCGAGCGCGCCGCCGACCACGGGCTCCGGGTCGGCTACCACAACCACTCGCAGGAGTTCGTGCACACCGTCGCCGGGGTCGACGCCTTCGAGTACTTCGCCGACCTGCTGAACCCGGAAGTCGCCCTGGAGATCGACCTGTTCTGGGCCTCCGCGGGCGGCAACGACGTCGTCTCCCTGCTGCACCGCCTCGGTTCACGGGTGCGCGCCCTGCATGTGAAGGACGGTCCCGTCATCGACGACCCGTTCACCTCGGGCGCCCCCTTCGACCCGGCCGACACCGGGCAGGTCCCGGCGGGCCACGGCCGGATTCCGCTGGACGCCTCGCTGGACGCGGCCCCGCACGCCGAGTACGCCATCCTCGAGTTCGACCACTACGACGGTGACATCTTCGAGGGCATCGCGACCGGCGTCGCCTACCTCCATGGGAAGGGCATCGCCTGATGGCGGCACGGAACCCGGTCGGCGTGGGCCTCATCGGCGCCGGCAACATCAGCGACCAGTACCTCACCCACCTCACCGCCTTCCCCGACCTGCGCGTGGCCGTCGTGGGCGACCTCGACACCGAGCGTGCCGAGACCCAGGCCCGCAAGTACGGTGTCGAGGAGTGGGGTACCGCCGCGGACGTCCTCGCCCACCCGGACGTCGACATCGTCGTCAACCTGACCGTCCCCGCCGTCCACGCGGAGGTCAGCTCGGCGATCGTCGCGGCGGGCAAGCACGTCTGGTCCGAGAAGCCCATCGCCGTCGACCGCGCCGACGCCCGCGCCCTGCTCGACCGGGCGGCCGAGGCGGGCCTGCGGGTCGGCGTCGCCCCCGACACGATCCTCGGCCCCGGCCTGCAGACGGCCCGCCGGGCCATCACGCGCGGCGACATCGGCACCCCGCTGTCCGCGCAGACCGTGATGCAGTACGCCGGCCCCGACCTCTGGCACCCGAACCCCGAGTTCCTGTTCGCCGAGGGCGCCGGTCCCCTCTTCGACATGGGGCCCTACTACCTCACCGCGCTGGTCTGCCTGTTCGGGCCGGTCGACCGGGTCGCCGCGCTCGGCTCGACCGCCCGCAAGGTGCGGACCGTACGGAGCGGTGAACGCGCCGGCACCGAGTTCACCGTGGCGGTGCCCACCCATGTGTCCGCGCTCACCCGGTTCGAGGGCGGCGGGGTCGGCCAGAGCGTGTTCAGCTTCGACTCCCCGCTCACCCGCACCGGGTTCGTCGAGGTCACCGGCACCGAGGGCACCCTGGTCCTGCCCGACCCCAACACCTTCGCCGGCGACGTCCGGATCACGCGGGTGCAGCAGCGGGACCGGGACCCGGAGTGGGAGACCGTCCCGCCCGTCGGCATCGAGGCCGGCCGCGGGCTCGGCGTCCTCGACATGGCCCGGGCGATCCGCGGCGGACACCCCCACATCGCCACGGGCGATCTCGGCTACCACGTCCTGGACACCATGATCTCCATCGACGAGGCTGTCGTCTCCGGCGAGACCGTGCCCGTCGCCAGCACCGCACCCGTGCCCCCGCTGGTCCCCGAGGGCCGCGACCCCTACGGAGCCACCCTGTGAACGTCCCGGTGGAGGCACCACTGCGCGCCGGATTCATCGGCGGCGGCTTCATGGCGGCCGTGCACACCCGCGCGAGCCGGGCCGCGCGCGGTCGGCCGATCGCCCTCGCGAGTTCGACGCCCGAACGCGGCGAGGAGGCCGCCCGGAGCCTCGGCGTCGAACGCGCCGAGCCGGACGCCCACAGCCTCGCCGCGGCCGGCGACCTCGACGTCGTACACGTGTGCAGCCCCAACCGCCTGCACACCGAGCACGCGTCGGCGGCGCTGGCGGCCGGCGCCCACGTCATCTGCGAGAAACCCCTCGCGACCACGGCGGCGGACGCCGAACGCCTGGTCCGGGCCGCGCGGGAGGCCGGGCGGGTGGCGGCGGTCCCCTTCGTCTACCGCTACCACCCGATGGCCCGGCAGGCCCGCTCCCTGGTGGCCGACGGACAGCTCGGCACGGTCCTCACCCTGGACGCCGCCTACCTCCAGGACTGGCTCCTGGACCCCGGCGACACCAACTGGCGCGCCGACCCGGCGGCCGGCGGTGCCTCCCGCGCGTTCGCCGACATCGGCTCCCACCTCTGCGATCTCGTCGAGTTCGTCTCCGGCCAGCGCATCCACCGCCTCGCCGCCCGCACCCGGACCGTCTTCGGCCGGCGCGCGGACACCGAGGTGACCAACGAGGACACCGCCGCCCTCCTCGTGGAACTCGGCAACGGAGCGCTCGGCACCCTGCTCGTCAGCCAGCTCGCCCCCGGCCGCAAGAACAGCCTCACCTTCGAACTCCACGGCACCCGGCAGAGCGTGCGCTTCGAACAGGAACGCCCCGAGGAACTCTGGATCGGCGGACGCGAAGGGTCGCGGCTGCTCCTGCGCGACCCCGCCACCGCCGCCCCCGACTCCGCCCGGATGTCCGTCCTGCCGCCCGGCCACGCCCTGGGCTACCAGGACGCCTTCACCGCGTTCGTCACCGACGTCTACAGCGCCGTCCGGGGCGGACACCCCGAAGGGATGCCGACCTTCGCCGACGGACTGCGCGCCGCACGGCTCACCGAGGCCGTCCTGGCCTCCGCCGCGCGGGACGGCGCCTGGATCGAGACCCCACCCGAGAAGGAGGACCCCGCATGACCGCAGCCACCCACCCCGTCACCCTGTTCACCGGACAGTGGGCCGACCTGCCCTTCGAGGAGGTCGCCCGCCTCGCCGCGCAGTGGGGCTACGACGGCCTGGAGATCGCCGCCTCGGGAGACCACCTCGACCTTCAGCGCGCCGACGAGGACGACGCCTACGCGGCATCCCGCCTGGAGATCCTCGACCGGCACGGCCTCAAGGTCTACGCCATCTCCAACCACCTCGCCGGGCAGGCCGTCTGCGACGCCCCCATCGACTTCCGGCACCAGGCGATCCTGCGCCCGTACGTCTGGGGCGACGGCGACCCGGAGGGCGTCCGGCAGCGCGCCGCCGAGGACATGAAGCGCGCCGCACGGGTGGCCCGCAAACTCGGCGTCGACACCGTGGTCGGCTTCACGGGCTCCTCCATCTGGCCCTACGTCGCCATGTTCCCGCCGGTACCGGCGTCCGTCATCGAGGCGGGCTACGAGGACTTCGCCACCCGCTGGAACCCGATACTCGACGTGTTCGACGCCGAGGGGGTGCGCTTCGCCCACGAGGTCCACCCCGGCGAGATCGCCTACGACTACTGGACCGGCGTCCGCACCCTGGAGGCCATCGGCCACCGGGAGGCCTTCGGCTTCAACTGGGACCCCAGCCACATGATGTGGCAGAACATCGACCCGGTCGGGTTCATCACGGACTTCAAGAACCGCATCTACCACGTCGACTGCAAGGACACCCGGCTGCGCCCCCGCAACGGCCGGGCCGGCGTGCTCGGTTCGCACCAGCCGTGGGGCGATCCGCGCCGCGGCTGGGACTTCGTCTCCACCGGCCACGGCGACGTCCCCTGGGAGGACGCCTTCCGCGCCCTGGAGTCCATCGGCTACGCCGGTCCCATCTCCATCGAGTGGGAGGACGCCGGCATGGACCGCCTGCACGGCGCGGCCGAGGCGATCACCTTCGTACGCTCGCTGCTGTGGCCCCTCCCGAAGGCGTCCTTCGACGCCGCGTTCAGCAACCAGTAGCCGGGTGACCCGGCAGGAGCGCCCCGCCCGTAGCGCGTGGGGCGGGGCGCTCCGGGTCAGTCCTTCCGGACGTCCGGCAGGACCTGGACCGTGTCCCCGACGGCACGCTCGCCGGTCGCGTCCGACGTGGTGTTGACGAGGGTGCCGTCGACCGCCATCGCGGTGGAGCCGCCGCCGTCGAGGTTCAGCGCCTGCACGGCGCCCAGGGAACGCATGAACGCGGCGGCCTCGGCGAGCGTGAAGCCCTCGCTGACGCCGGGCTGCCGGCCGTCGACCGTGACCAGCAGCAGCCGTCCGCGGCGGTCGACACCGGCCAGGGTGCGCGGCTGGCGCACGTTGGACCAGGCGAAGCCGAAGGACAGGTCGAGCGGGTCGAGCGTGCCCTCGCCGGCCGCGTCGATGTGCACCCGGCCGCCCTCGACCAGGGTGGGCGCCGCGCTGACGACACTGTCGTCGGGACCGAGCCGCACCTGCCGCCCCGAGGCGTCCCGGACGACCTCGCGGACCGTCAGCCGGTGCCCCGGCTCTGCGTGCTCGGTCAGCCATCCGGCGGCCGTCCCGGTGCCCTGGAGCACCGAGCCCCCGGCGGGCACCGAACCGCCCCGGTCGCCGAGCGAGACGACGACACCGTGCCGGTCCAGGACCACCTGGACCCCGGCCCCCGTCGGCAGCGCGGCCCCGAACGCGTCGGTGAACTTGACGAGATCGTCCGCGAGGGTGCAGGTGACGTCCTGTCGGGGGAGCGCCGTGGGCACGGCGCCGGGACGGCCGCAGTTGCGCACCTTGCCCGGGACCCGGTTGATGCCCTCCACCGCGTGCGCGGCGGAACCGGCGCGCACGGTGACCGTGCTCGACAGGTCCGCGACCCGCACCCGCCGGCCACCGTCCGCAAGGATCAGCGCGGCGCGCGAGTCGGCCGCCATGGACTGCAACTCCCCGTGCACCACGGACAGTCCGGCCGAGGTGCCCTGGACGCCGTCCGCGTCGGAGGTGATGAAGAAACCGCCGTTGACGCCCACCAGGGAGCCCAGCCGGGCGGCCACCGCCGAGGTCTTCTCACGGTCGGCGGCGTCACCGCCGTCGCTCACCTCGACCGTGCCCGCGAGCCGGGCCGGATCGACCACGGCGACATGGACGCGCTCCGCGTCGGCGGACTGCCGTCCGTCGTAGCCCGTCCACTCCACGGCCGTACGGAAACCCGCCGCCGACACCGCCGAGTTGAGCGTGCCCGCCTCGGCCTGCGTGGCGTACCGCCCGACCCTGACCTGCCACCCCATGGTGCCGTGCGGGGTGTCGGCGTACCGGTCCCACGTCACCTCTTCCAGGCGCGGGGCGAACCCGGCGGCGCGCAGCCGTCCGGCGGTGGCGTCGGCCCAGTCGCGGTCCCCGAGCGGGGCCCAGGTGGCGGCGCCGGTGGAGCGGTTGACGGCCTGGGCCTGGACGGTGACCGTCCACACGCCGGCCGCCCGCGGATCGTCGAGCACCCCGGTGCGGACCTGGACACCGGGCGCCACGTCCTGCGTGGTCCAGGAGTAGGTGCCGGCCGCCGGTGCGGTGACCTCCGTACTCGCGGCGGCCGGCGGGACGAACGCGATCAGGGCCAGAGCGGTCCCCAGCGCGAACCCCTGTCCGGCTCCGCGTCGTCCACCGCGCGCTGCGCGCCCCTGCGTCCCGGCTGTGACAGACATACCTCTCCTGACCTACGACTCCCGCGATGCCACCCGGCACACCCGCACCGCGCCCGCACATCCCAGTGCGGTGCGAAGGCGTCCACATGAAGAGCGGGCACCCGCCGGAGGAAAACCTCGCCGACATCCGCGCCCGCCGCCTGGAAGAGGGGATGGAGGCTCAGAAGTGGGCGGGACGAGGGCCCGTGTTCCGCCAGACGGTGCCGCGGCACTCATGGGCGAACAGCTCTTCGACGGCGTGTGCGACCTGTGGGCCGACCTCGCGTTCCAGCAGGTACAGGCCCAGGTCGAGGCCGGAGGTCACACCGGCGCCGGTGACGAGGTCGCCGTCGTCGACCACCCGGGCGCGTACGGCGTGCGCTCCGGTGGCGTCGAGCAGGTCCAGGCCCATGTGGTGCGTGGTGGCATGGCGCCCCTCCAGCAGACCGGCCATCGCCAGCACGACCGAGCCGCCGCAGACGGCGGTGAGGGTTACGTCGGGGTTGGCCGCGGCGGCCTTGAGCAGCGCGGGCAGTTCGGTGCTCAAGGTGCGGCCCAGCAGTTCGGGGATGGTGGCGTCCGGCCCCGACTCCGTCGTCCCGGCCTCGTGGTCGGGCACCTCGACGGGATCGCCGGTACGGCCCGCCGCGCCCGGGACCAGGACCAGTCCGGCGCGGTCCGGGTCCAGCCGCGCGGTGGCCCGCAGCGCGAGCCCGCCGACACCGCCGACCACGTCACGGGGCCCCTCGGCCGAGACGAGTTCGACGGTCACCGCACCTTCGGTGGCGGCTCCGCCGGCGGACAGCACTTCGTAGGGAGCGATCACGTCGAGCGGATCGAAGCCCTCGAACAGGACGATCTGGGCGTGCATGACGGTTCCTTCGGCCGGCGGCGCACCCGGCCGCTGCCGGGCACGCACCGAACGTAACCAGCGGCCGTGCCACCTCCCAGTGGCATGAGTGACACCCTTCGACGGAAAAGCGCCAGGCCCCCGCTCAGCTCAGACCGAACTTCTGTGCGTCGGCGCCGTTGCAGTCCCAGATCTGCAGGCGGGTGCCGTTGGCGGTGGCGCCGTTGGGGGAGTCGAGGCAGCGTCCTGACTGGGGGTTGAGGAGGGAGCCGTCGGCCTGCTGGACCCATTTCTGGCCGCCGACGCCGTCGCAGTCCCACAGCTCGACCTTGGTGCCGTTCGCCGTGCCGTTGCCCACGATGTCCAGGCAACGTCCCAGCGTGGACAGCGTGTTGTCGGACCGGTGGTACCAGTGCTGGTCGATCGCGTACGTCTGGCAGCCCCACAGTTGTACGGCGGCGCCGTTGGTGCCGGTGTCGTCGGCGGCGACGTCCACGCAGGTGCCGCCCGGTCCCTTGACCGGCCCGCCCCCGTTCACCGAGAACTTCTGCGCGGTGGCGCCGTTGCAGTCCCAGATCTGCAGGCGGGTGCCGTTGGCGGTGGCGCCGCTGGGGGAGTCTAGGCAGCGTCCTGACTGGGGGTTGAGGAGGGAGCCGTCGGCCTGCTGGACCCATTTCTGGCCGCCGACGCCGTCGCAGTCCCACAGCTCCAGCTTGGCTCCGCCCGCCGTGCCGTTGTTCTCGATGTCGAGGCACCGGCCGAGGGTGGACAGCGAACCGTCCGGGTTGTGGGTCCAGTGCTGGTCCTCGGCGTACGTCTGGCAGTCCCACAGCTGTACGGCGGCGCCGTTGGTGCCGGTGTCGTCGGCGGCGACGTCCACGCACGTGCCGCCCGGCCCGGTGATCGTGCCCTGCGGACCGTTGGGCACGTCGGTCTCGCCGCCGTAGCCGACGGAGACGATGTTCGCCTGGACGGCGTTCTCCGCGGCGTCGGTGGGATAGCCGGAGACCATGACGCCCTCGAAGAAGGTGCCCCGGTTCCAGTTGCTGTTGTCGCCGCCGATGCCCAGGATGATGCCGCCCTCCTGCTGCATGGGCTGATAGCCGCCCCGGGTGGGCAGCGCCCCGTCCCACCAGGTACTCAGCCCGCCCGACTGGGAGTCGCCGCCCTTGAGCGCGTACCTGGTCTGCCCGTTGTTCTTCAGGACGGCGGTGACGAAGGTGCTGCTGTTGCCCAGGTTGGCCGTGTTGGAGCCGTTGTCGCCCTGGAACATGCCGTTCTCCAGGTCGGCCTCCACCCAGGGGCCGTTGCCGGTGCAGGGGGCGAAGTAGCAGGTGGTGGCGATCGAGACGGCGTCCATGTGCCCGTTGCCGGTGTCGGCCGGGGTGCGCTCGGCGTTGCCGTAGTCGAAGCAGCAGGCGGATCCGACATGGGTGCCGCTGGCCACCATGTAGGCGCCCTCAGGCCGGCCGTTGACGGCGACGCCGGAGGCGACCCCGGTGTAGCGGTATCCGACGCCCGGTGAGATCCACAGCCCGTACACCTTGTGCCCGCCCGCGCTGACGGCGATCTCGGAGGCGTCGGCACCCCGGTCGTCGCCCATGCCGGCGGTGCCGGCCGGGCCGGGGGTGAGGTCGTTGTGGCGGCCGCTCTGGTCGTAGATCCGCGTCACCCGGCAGCCGCCGCTGGTCGCGCAGAACGCGTCCTGGGCCGCCGCGTTCGCGTACCCGCCCTGCGCCAGTGTCCCGATGTCGGCGGTCGCGCCGTCCGAGACGCGGGTCACCTGGTAGAGCGGGCCGTCGTAGGAGGCGAGCAGGGCCCGGGTGACGCTGTGCGCGGCCACGCACGGGGTGCCGGCGGCAGCGTAGATGTCGCACGGCAGCGAGCCCGCGGCCTGCGAGGCGGCCGGGAACCCGAGCAGCAGACCGAGCGCGAGACCCAGAGCGGCCAGGACGGCGGCCACCCGTGGCCTCCGCCTCCATAATCTTGGCGCGGTCATGACATTCCAGGCGGGCGGGGATCCACGCACGGCACGTCCCTTCGAAGCTGGAGTGGGGGGGGCCGCACCGACGGCGCGGCGACACAGCTCTTCGACCGGCTCGGCCCGGAACCTACGCATCCTGTTCGACCAGGTCAATATGTGTTTCCTTTTTGGTTCAGACCAGGCTTGAAAGTGTGCGTAGGTGTCCGGGCGTGGGGGATTCCTGCGGATCCGTCAGCCGACGCGGTGCAGGCGGGACGGCGATCCGGCCGTCTGGCTGCCCTCGTCCCCGAGCGTCAGGGTGTCGGCCCCGCCCTTGGTGAGGGTGTAGAGGTTGCCCGGCCTGCACACGACACCGGCCGAGGGATCCGTGGGGGTGCTGGTGACCGCCTGGAACACCATCGTCGTCGCGTGCGTCTCCCGCAGCCGCAGGGTCTCGGTGCAGCCGATGTCGTCGCCGCTGCCCGCCTCGGTCACCTGGCTGACCTGACGGCCCACCAGACCGCCCCGCTTCGCCGCGTGCAGCTTGAGCGTCACCGACACGCCCGTCGTCCGGGCGGTGAACACCCCGTCGCCCGCGGTGGAGCCGGGTCCGGAGCCCCGCCAGGTCCCCACCCAGGAGGCCGGCAGCGCGTCGGCGGCGGTCGAGCCGGACGAGGACGATGAGGACGGGGTCGGGGCCTTTCCGTGCGTGCCCTGTCCGTCCCCGGCCCACCCCGACCAGGTCGCTGCGGCGACGACCGCGACCACGGCCAGCACGCCCGCGCCCGCGAGAGCCGTCCGGATCCGTACCGACCCGCTCCCGGCAGCGGCAGGGGCGGCAGGAGGGGCGGTCTCCGGGGGACCGTACGCCGTCGGCGGCGGCCCGAATCCCGGCGGCGCGGGCGGAACCGGCGGTGCCGTGACGGCGGTCGGCGCCGCCGGCAGCGCCCGCAGCTCGGCCTCCCGTGCGGCGAGGTCCTCGGCCAGACCCGGCGGCGGAACCGCGGCCCACTCCCCGGCACCCGGTCCGAGCCGCTCCATCAACTCCTCTGCCGTGGGGCGGGATCGCGGTGCCTTGTGGAGACAGTCGGTCAGTATCGGCACCAGCGACGGCGGTACGTCGTCGAGCCGGGGTTCCTCGTGGACGATCCGGTAGAGCAGCTGCGCCGCCGACGGCTCCTCCCCGCGGCGCAGGAAGGGCCCCTGCCCGGTGGCCGCGTACACCAGCACCGCCGCGAGCGCGAAGACGTCGCCGGGCTCCGCCGAGGCCCCGCCCGTGATCTGCTCGGGAGCCATGTACCCGGGCGAGCCGATGACACCGCCCGTGCGGGTGTGGCGGGTGTCGTCGGCGGCCCGGGCGATGCCGAAGTCGATGAGCAGCGGATGTCGGCGTGCGAGCAGCACGTTGGACGGTTTCACGTCCCGGTGCGCGAGCCCCGCCCGGTGCACGGCCCGGAGCCCCTCGGCGAGCTCCGCGCCCAGGGCCCGGACGGTCGCCTCGGGCAGCGGACCGTGCCGCTGCACCCGGTCGGCCAGGGTGGGTGCCGCGACGTACTCCGTGGCCAGCCACTGCGGCCGCTGCCCCGGCGCGCTGTAGTCGACCACCGAGACCGTCCACGGCGAACGCACCTGGTCGCTGCTGGCGATCTCGCGTGCGAACCGCTCCTCGAAGCCCGGATCCAGACCGAACTCGCTCCGTACCGTCTTCAGCGCCAGCGGGCGGCCGGAGGACGTCCGGGAGAGGAAGACCTGCCCCATGCCGCCCTCCCCGAGCCGCGCCAGCAGCGGGTAGCCGCCGACGGCGGGCGGATCCGAGGGATCCAGACTTCTCATCAACGTCTCCGGGCGGTGAGCGCGTCGCAACCGGGCGGGCCGCCACCGGCGTGCGGAGCCCCCCTTGGCATCCGCGTGGACATGACCTGCGGTGAGGTATTCATATCAGTTGGCGTGGTTCGGCTGTGCCCGGGCTGTGGCAGCACACGGCCCGGCCCCGCCGTCCAAGGAACGCGACGGCGGGGCCGGGCGGCGCCTTGGGCGGCCCGCTAGCCCGTCTTGGCGCGTACGCCGTCGGCGATGCGCTTGCCGGTCGTCTCGTCGATGTTCGACCAGTACGCGAAGGCGCGCTCCAGGACGGGTTCGGTGACACCGTCGAGGAGATGCCCGACGACGTTGTCGACCAGCCGGTCGCGGGCGGCGTCGTCCAGCACCTCCCGCACCAGGGTGCCGGGCTGCCCCCAGTCGTCGTCCTCGGGATGCGAGACATAGGCGGCACGGGTGATCTCGCCGTCCGCCGCCCAGCTGGGCGGCGGGCCGAAGCTCGCGGGGTCGGCGGCGGGACCGCCCTTGGAGTTGGGGGCGTACACCGGATCGCTGGTCTTCCGGTAGGCCATCGCGCCGTCCTTCGAGTAGCTGTGGACGTCGACGACGGGCGCGTTCACCGGGAGCTGCTGGTAGTTGGCGCCGATCCGGTGCCGGTGGGCGTCCGCGTAGGAGAACAGCCGGGCCAGCAGCATCCGGTCGGGGCTGGGCCCGATCCCGGGCACGAAGTTGTTGGGCTGGAACGCCGCCTGTTCGATCTCCGCGTGGTTGTCGGTCGGATTGCGGTCCAGGGTCATCCGGCCGACCGGGACGAGCGGATAGTCGCCGTGCGGCCACACCTTGGTGAGGTCGAACGGGTTGAAGCGGTAGCCGGCCGCCTCCGCGTACGGCATGAGCTGCACGTACAGGGTCCAGCTCGGGAACTGGCCGTCACGGATGTGCTCGAACAGGTCACGCACGTGGTAGTCCGTGTCGACGGCGGCCATCTGGTCGGCCTCGTGCTGGGTGAGGAACTCGATGCCCTGGTCGGTCTTGAAGTGGTACTTCACCCAGAACCGCTCGCCCTTGGCGTTGATCCACATGTAGGTGTGGGAGGTGTAGCCGTTCATGTGGCGCCAGGTCCGGGGGATACCGCGGTCGCCCATCAGCCAGGTGACCTGGTGCGCGGACTCCGGGGAGAGCGTCCAGAAGTCCCACTGCATGTCGTGGTCGCGCAGATTGCTGTCCGCGCGGCGCTTCTGGGACCGGATGAAGTGCTGGAACTTCATCGGGTCCTTCACGAAGAACACCGGCGTGTTGTTGCCGACCATGTCGTAGTTGCCCTGGCCGGTGTAGAACTTCACCGCGAAGCCGCGCGGGTCGCGCCAGGTGTCGGGGCTGCCGCGCTCACCGGCGACCGTCGAGAAGCGGATGACGAGGTCGGTGCGGGTGCCGGGCTGGAAGAGGCCCGCCATGGTGTACGCGCTGACGTCCTCGGTCACCTCGAAGTGGCCGAACGCGCCGCTGCCCTTGGCGTGCGGCTGGCGCTCGGGGATGCGTTCCCGGTTGAACTGGGCCATCTGCTCGATCAGATAGGCGTCCTGGAGCAGGATCGGCCCCCCGGGCCCCACGGTCAGCGAGTGCTCGTCGCTCTCGACGGGGGCACCGGAGTCGGTGGTGGTGAGGGGTGGTTTCTGCGTCATGGCTCTGCCTTTCTCCGCATGGAGCAGTGGAGGAAACGGCCCTTGCGGTGTCCGGGGACCGGCGAGTGCGCCCGTGGGCTCGCCTCGGGACGGCGCCGTACCGGTGCGCTCGCGTCCGTCGTCCACGGAGCCCGCGGGCTCCGGCTGAACGGGTGACCCTGCGGCCGCGGGGCAAACACCGCGCGCCCGGGGACCCGGGCCGGCGCGGCCCGGCCGGGCTCTCTCCGGCATCCAGCGTGGTCCCAGCGCGCCGGGGCCGCCACTCGGGGCACGGCTCGGCGCCGGGCCCCCGCCTCGCCCCGGCGGTCCGGAACGGGACGCCGAACGGCTCAGGCATCGTGTCCCGGGCCGCGGACGGTCGTTCCTGAGGGCATGAAGAGGATCATCACCGCCGCCGCGCTCGCCCTGACGGGCGTGGCTCTCGCCGCCCCTGCCCACGCCGCGGACGGACCGGCCCCCGGTCACACCCGTGACCTCGCCACCAAGGTCGCGGGGGCGCTGCCCAAGGCCGCGGTGGCGGGTCTGAACGCGGCCGCCACGTCCATGGCCGGCGGCCTGGAGGACCCGCCCGCGGCGAAGAAGTAGCGTCCGGCCGTCCGCTCAGGCCCGGGGAAGGTCCGTCCAGGCGGCCTTCCCCGGGCCTGAGCGCGCTCCGGCCGGTGACTACCGGGGCGAACGGTGGGGCGGCGGGCCGGTGAGCAGGTGGTGCTCGTGGGACTCGTAGCGGCTGCGTTCGCGGGCGCCGGCCCGGCGGCCGGACAGCACGGTGGTGAGCCAGCCGGCGAGGAAGCCCGCGGGCACCGAGACGAGCGCGGGCGTGTTGTAGGGGAACCAGGCGAAGTCGGCGTCCGGGAAGGCCGACAGCGGTGTCCCGGAGACCAGGGTGGTGCCGGGGGTCAGGGCGAGCACGCTGAGGGTGCCCACGACGAGGGTGGCGAGGAGTGCCCTGCGCGTGTAGCGGCGCCAGAAGAGCGTGTAGAGAAGCGCGGGGGCGATGGCGGAGGCGCCGAGCGTGAAGGAGACCGTGGCCAGCGGCTGCAGGCTGTGGTGCTGGGCGAGTACGGCGAGGAGGACGGTGGGGACGCCCACGGCCAGGGCGCTGAACCGGGCCAGGGCGAGTTCCCGGGCCGGTGCCGGGGGAGTGGCGCGGGACGCCGTCAGGTCGTGGGCGAGGGTGTTGGCGCAGGCGAGGGTCATGCTGGCGACGGAGGCCAGCAGGGTGAGGAAGACGGCGGTGGTGACGGTGGCGAAGAGCAGGCTCTCCGGCCGGGACAGGTCGGTGCCGAACGCGGCGCGGGCGCCGAGCAGGTAGGCGGTGGTGCCGTGCGCGTCGGCGGCGGTGACGCGGTCGTGGCCGACGAGCGCGGTGGCGCCGACGCAGATCACCGTGAGCATCAGGATGAACAGGGTCACCGAGGAGACCGCCCAGGACATGGCCCGGCGCACCTGTCGCGGTGTGCCCGCCGTGTACATCCGCATGGTGACGTGCGGCAGGCAGGCACCGCCGAGCACGATGGCGCACTGGGTGCTGGCCATGTCCAGCGCGGGATGCGGACTGCCGGAGTACTGCAGGCCCCAGGTCAGATAGGCGGGCCCCGCCCCGCTGTGCCGGGCCGCCGCGTGGAAGAGGGCCTGGGGCTGCCAGTCGAAGAGGCGCAGGATCAGCACGCTCACCACCAGCCCGGAGCCGAGCAGCGCCACCGTCTTGATGATCTGGACCAGCGCCGTGCCGGGCATCCCGCCCAGCGCCGCGTAACTGATCATGAGGACGCCCGCCCCGGCCACGCACCCGTTCTTCATGCCGGCGTCGGTGAACCCGAGGACGTACGCCAGGAGTTCACCGACCCCGGCGAGCTGTACGACCATCATCGGGACGAGCGCGGCGAGGGTGACCAGGCAGGCCGTGACGCGTACGGACCGCGCCGGGTGTCGGCGGGCGAGCGCGTCGCCCATCGTGTAGCGGCCGGTGTTGTGGAGGGGTTCGGCCAGCAGGAACATCAGCAACAGCAGGGACAGCAGGGCACTGAGCGCCAGCACGATGCCGTCGTAGCCGCACAGCGCGATGATCCCCCCGATGGTGAGGACGGTGGCCGCCGAGATGTAGTCACCGGCGACGGCGAGCCCGTTGCGCAACGGCGACAGGGACCGGTAGCCGGTGTAGAACTCGGGGAGGTCGTCCGCCTCCGGGCCGGTGAGCACGCACAGCAGCAGGGTGAGGGCGACGACCGAGCAGAACGCGACGAGGGACCAGGACTGGGCGGAACCGCCGAACCCGGTCATGGCGCCTGCTCCCGGTCCGCGACGGCCACCCGCGTCAGACGGCGGGCGCGGCGGGCCAGGGGGTCCACGAAGCGGTGCGCGGCGGCCTCGTAGAGCAGGACCGCCAGCCAGGTGACGGGGATCTGCACGAGGGCCAGCACCAGGCCGGTGGGCAGGCCGCCGGGGCCGGGGCGGGCCATCAGGGAAGGCGCCTTGACGGTCAGGGTGAGGAAGGCGGCGAAGTAGCCGAGCGCGGTGACGGTCGCCACCCGCCGCTGCCAGCGGTACGCGCGCCGCAGCAGGCGCAGGGTGCGGTGGGCGCCGGAGCGGGGGATCGCCGACTGGGTACCGGACGGCTCCGGTTCGGTCGACCAGGTGGGGGACGGGCGGTCGTACGGGGGTCGTCCCGTGGGTAACTCGGGGGGATCGTAGGACATTTCGGCGACTCCTCGTAGGGGACCGGGCCCGGGTGCGGCGGACCGCGTGCGGGGAGGGCGGTTCGGGTGACCGCACGCCGTGCGGTCGGAAGAGCGTGCGAAGCCGGTTGCGCCGGTCGTCCGGGACGCCGTCTGGTGCGTCGCGATCGTGTGAGCAGGGCGCCATGGTCTCCGGCGTGGGCGTGGTCCGCCAGAGGGGCGGCCGGAGTCGGCGGGAGCGGTCCGTCGGGTGCGGAGCTGACCGTGGGATCTCTGCCCAGGAGGTGCTGAAGCATTCGGGGAGTGCGAGGTGGCGTGAATGCTTCGGAAAGTGCGCCGTCGCACACCTCGTGAGCCTCAGGGCACGCACCGGTGCGTGCCGGACCCTCCGCCGAGGATCCCCGGGCGCGCAGGACGGCGTCCGGTTCCCGCCGGTGTTCCGGCCCCGCCCGCACCACGCTGGACGCCATGACCACCGCCTTTCCTCCCCTCCCCATCCCGCCCGCGGCACTGAAGGAGCTCCGGGTCCGTGACGACGCCGGCCGTCCGCCGCGCCCGTACCCGGACGACGAGGGCGGCGCGCCCCTGCGCTGCTGTCTGCGGTCCAGCACGGTGGGAGAGCGCATCGCCCTGGTCTCCTACGCCCCGCTGCGCCGCTGGGCCGCACAGGCCGGCGCCGATCCCGGGGCCTACGACGAACAGGGGCCGGTCTTCGTGCACGCCGAGGAGTGCGGTGGCCCGGCGAGCGACAACTCCGGTTACCCATGGGCCCGTCCCGGCGCGCTGCGCGTGCTGCGCCGCTACGACGACCGGGGACACATCACCGGCGGCCGCATGCTGCTCCTTCCCGACGACGCCCAAGCGGCTTTCGAACACGCCCTGACCGAGGCCTTCCACGACCCCCGCACGGCCCAGGTGCACGTGCGCGCCGTCGAGTTCGGCTGCTTCCACTTCCGCGTCGACCGCCCCTGACGGAGAAAACGGCGGCCACCTGTGCACGGCGGAACCCGGGGATGATTGTCTTGGCCCTGGCCCATCCACCCCGATCCGGCCCGGCCGGCAGGAGGACCCGCAGTCATGAGCAGCGCCTACACCTACGAGTACAAGGTCGTCACCTTCCGGGAGTCGCTGATCGGCGACGCACTGGACAGCGACAAACTGGAGAAGGTCCTCAACAAGCACGCCGAGGACGGCTGGGCCCTCAAGGCCATCACGTCCGCCGACGTCAAGGGCCGCATAGGTCCCGGAGCCGTCGAGGGTCTGCTGCTCACCTTCGAGCGCCCGCGCGGCTGACCAGAGCCCCTCGAACGCCCCCCGACCCGCAAGGGTTCGGGGGGCGTTCGTCGTTTCTCCGGGACCTGGAGCGGCGGCTGCCGACGCGGGAGTACGCAAGGAGTTCAGTTCTGCCGGTAGACGAGGCCATATTGCTCTGCAATATTTCGATGAAACGACGCAAGAATCTGCGCACCGCATCTTTCTGCACCACTCCGCCAGGAACGAGCCGCCCTCGCCGCCTTCCGGCGCGCGAGCCTGAGCAGGAAGTGACCCCGCATGACTCGACACAAGCCGAGATCCTGGAGACGGCGCGCCGCCACCGCCGCGCTCGCCTCCGCCGTCATGGTGCTGGGCCTGCCCGCCGTCGGCGCCCACGCGGCGACCGACGCGGACGGCGTCAAAGGCGCCCACCCGGCAGCCAACGCCACCGACGGTGACACCGACACCTACTGGCAGGCCGGAAAGAAGTCGGCCCAGTGGGTGCAGACCGACCTCGGGCGGACCAGGCGGGTCCGCGCGGTCGTGCTGCGCCTGCCCGAGCACTGGCAGACCCGCAAGCAGACACTGGCACTTCAGGGCAGCGAGGACGGAAAGAGCTTCGCCACCCTCAAGTCGTCGGCGCGGTACGTCTTCGGCCCGGGCAACGACAACACGGTGAAGGTCGCCTTCCCCGCGACCCTCGCCCGGTACGTACGCGCCGACTTCACCGCCAACTCGGTGGCCGGCACCGCCCAGCTCGCCGAGCTGCAGGTCCTCACGACCGCCGCCGCGACCCCCAACCTCGCCCTCGGCAGGACCTTCAGCGAGAGCGGCCACGCCGACGTCTACGGCGCGGCCAACGCCGGCGACGGCAACCGCGACACCTACTGGGAGAGCACCAACAACGCCTTCCCACAGTGGCTCAAGGTCGACCTCGGCGCGTCGGTCCAGGTGAACCAGGTGACGCTGCGGCTGCCCAGCGGCTGGCCGAGCCGCAGCCAGACCTTCAAGGTCCAGGGCTCGACCGACAACCAGAACTTCACCGACCTCACGGCCTCGAAGGCGTACACCTTCGACAGCTCCGACGACCAGTCGACGACCATCTCCTTCGACACGACCACCACGCGGTACGTGCGCGTGTACTTCACCGCCAACAGCGGCTGGCCCGCGGGCCAGGCGTCCGAGCTGGAGGTCCACGGCCCGGCGACCGGCGACACCCGGGCCCCCACCGCGCCGGCCGGCCTGAGCTACACCGAGCCGGCCACCGGGCAGATCAAGCTGACCTGGAACGCGGCCACCGACGACAAGGGCGTGACCGGCTACGACGTCTACGCCAACGGGCAGCTGCGGGCGAGCGTCGCCGGGAACGTCCTGACCTACACCGACACCCAGCCGGCCGGCAGCGACATCACCTACTACGTGCGCGCCAAGGACGCCGCGGGCAACGTCTCCGCCAACAGCGACAGCGTCACCCGCAAGGGGGCGAGCGGAGACACCCAGGCGCCCACCGCGCCCGGCGACCTCGCCTACACGCAGTCCGGCAGCGACGTGAAGCTCACCTGGCAGGCGTCCAGCGACAACGTCCAGGTCACCGGCTACGACGTCTATGCCGACGACCAGCTCGTGAAGAGCGTGGCGGGCGACGTGACGACGTACACGGACACCCCGTCGGCGACGGCCACGGTGACCTACTACGTGAAGGCGAAGGACGCGGCCGGGAACGTCTCGGTGGCGTCCGGCAGTGTCACCCGGCCCGGCTCAGGGACCGGCTCCGACCTCGCCCGGGGCAAGCCCGTCGAGGCCTCCTCGTACACCTTCACCTATGTCGCCGCGAACGCCAACGACGGTCAGATCGGCACCTACTGGGAGAGCGGCGGCGGCGCCTACCCGGCCACCCTCACCACCGAGCTGGGTGCCAATGCCGACCTCGGCCAGGTCGTCGTCAAGCTCAACCCGGACCCGGCCTGGTCCACCCGCACCCAGAACATCCAGGTGCTCGGCCGCGACCAGGACGCGACCTCCTTCACCAGCCTCGTCGCGGCGAAGGACTACACGTTCAACCCGGCCACCGGCAACACCGTGACCATCCCGGTCTCCGGCGCCGCCGCCGACATCCGGCTCAGGTTCGCCTCCAACACCGGCGCCCCGGGCGGGCAGGTCGCCGAGTTGCAGGTGATCGGCACCCCGGCCGCCAACCCGGACCTCAAGGTCACCGGCATCACCAACGCACCCGCCGCGCCCGTCGAGTCGGACGCCGTCAGTCTCACCGCGACCGTCACCAACAGCGGCAGCAAGGCGTCCAAGGCCACCGACCTCGACTTCACGCTCGGCGGCACCAAGACGGCCACGGCCGACGTCCCCGCCCTCGCGGCCGGCGCCTCGACGACGGTCACCGCGAGCATCGGCACCCGGGACGCGGGCAGTTACCCGGTCGGCGCCGAGGTCGACCCGTCCGACAAGGTCATCGAGCAGAACGAGGGCAACAACACCTTCACCCGCTCCGACGCCCTCGTCGTCAAGCCCGTCGCCAGCTCCGACCTGGTCGCGGCGCCGGTCGCCTGGACGCCCTCCAGCGCCTCGGCCGGTGACCCCGTCGCGTTCACGGTCGCCCTCAAGAACCAGGGGACGGTGGACTCGGCCTCCGGCGCCCACGGTGTCACCCTGACCGTCAAGGACGCGGGCGGCGCCACGGTCAAGACGCTCGCCGGCTCCTACAACGGCACCATCGCGGCCGGCCGGACGACCGCACCGATCAGCCTCGGCTCCTGGACGGCCGTCAACGGCAAGTACACCGTCACGACGGTCGTCGCCGACGACACCAACGAACTGCCGGTCAAGCGCACCAACAACACCACCGCACAGAACCTGTTCGTCGGCCGCGGCGCGGACATGCCCTACGACATGTACGAGGCCGAGGACGGCACGGTCGGCGGCGGCGCCAAGGTCGTCGGACCCAACCGCACCATCGGCGACATCGCCGGCGAGGCGAGCGGCCGCAAGGCGGTCACCCTCGACGCGACCGGCCAGTACGTCGAGTGGACCACCCGCGCGGCCACCAACACCCTGGTGACCCGCTTCTCCGTCCCCGACGGCACCGACACGACCCTGAACGTCTACGTGGACGGCCAGTTCCTCAAGGCCATCGACCTCACCTCGAAGTACGCCTGGCTCTACGGCAACGAGACCGCGCCCGGCAACTCGCCCGGCTCCGGTGCCCCGCGCCACATCTACGACGAGGCGAACCTGCTGCTCGGCAGGACCGTCCCGGCCGGCTCCAGGATCCGCCTCCAGAAGGACGCGGCCAACACCTCCACCTACGCCGTCGACTTCATCAACACCGAACAGGCGACGGCGACCCCCAACCCCGACCCGGCCGCCTACACCGTCCCGGTCGGCTTCACCCAGCAGGACGTCCAGAACGCCCTCGACAAGGTCCGCATGGACACCACGGGCAAGCTCGTCGGCGTCTACCTGCCCACCGGTGACTACGAGACCGCCGGCAAGTTCCAGGTCTACGGCAAGGCGGTCAAGGTCGTCGGCGCGGGCCCGTGGTTCACCCGCTTCCACGCCCCCTCCTCGCAGGAGAACACCGACATCGGCTTCCGCGCCGAATCGACGGCCGACGGCTCGACGTTCACCGGCTTCGCCTACTTCGGCAACTACACGTCCCGGATCGACGGCCCGGGCAAGGTCTTCGACTTCTCCAACGTCTCGAACATCACCATCGACAACATCTGGGCCGAGCACATGGTGTGCCTCTACTGGGGCGCCAACACCGACGACATGACCATCTCGAACTCCCGGATCCGTGACACGTTCGCCGACGGCATCAACATGACGAACGGCTCCACGGACAACCACGTCGTCAACAACGACGCCCGCGCCACGGGCGACGACAGCTTCGCGCTCTTCTCGGCCGTCGACGCCGGCGGCGCCGACGAGAAGAACAACCTCTACGAGAACCTGACCTCCACCCTCACCTGGCGCGCGGCCGGTATCGCCGTCTACGGCGGTTACGACAACACCTTCCGCAACATCCGTGTCGCCGACACCCTCGTCTACTCCGGGATCACCATCTCCTCGCTGGACTTCGGCTACCCGATGAACGGCTTCGGCACCGATCCCACGACGATCGAGAACGTCTCCCTGGACCGGACCGGCGGACACTTCTGGGGCTCCCAGGTCTTCCCCGCCATCTGGGCCTTCTCCGCCTCCAAGGTCTTCCAGGGGATCCGGGTCGACGACGTGGACATCGACGACTCCACCTACGGAGGCGTCATGTTCCAGACCAACTACGTCGGCGGCCAGCCGCAGTTCCCGGTGAAGGACACGATCTTCACCGACATCTCCATCACCGACTCCAAGAAGAGCGGAGACACCTTCGACGCCAAGTCCGGCTTCGGCATCTGGGCCAACGAGCTGCCGGAACCCGGTCAGGGCCCCGCCGTGGGCGAGGCCACCTTCCGGAACCTGCGGATGAGCGGCAACGCCCAGGACATCCGCAACACGACCAGCACCTTCAAGATCAACATCGAGTAACCGCCGTACGACGCCGAACGGTACGGGGCCGCCCTCGCCAGGGGCGGCCCCCTCGCCGTGAGGCGCGTCCCGGCGATCGAGGATCGTCAGCCGCTGAGGACCACGGCGAAGTAGGGCCAGCCGTCCACTTCGAGATCCCGCTCCAGCTCCCGGATCCCCAGAGCGGTCGCGGCGGCGTCGAACAGGCGCCGGGCCGTTCCCGGCTCGTAGAGGTTCAGCCAACTGCGGTCGGGAAGCCGCACGACCGTGCCCGCCTCGAAGTACGAGTTCGAGACGATCCGGTCCGGCCCGGGCGCGAAGACGAGGGACAGCCGACGGCGGCCGCTCCCCTCCGACGCCTCCGGGAAGAAGGAGAGCGTCAGGCGGCAGTCGGCGTAGTCGGGCCTCACCCGCTGCCGGACGGTCCAGTTCCAGACGGCCCCGTCCACCACGAGGCGGCGGACACGTCGGTCGTTCCTCATCGGGCCACAGTAGAAGGGCGCGGGGGTGGAAGGTGAGGTTGGGGGGGATGTGGCCGCGGATGTCGAGGACGGCTCACTGGCTCCGTCCCCGGGGCGGACGCGGCTGCCGTGGCCGTGCCGGTGAAGGAGGCCCAGCATGGCGATCCAGCGGATGGACAACGTCCTCATCGTCGTCGACGACCTTGAGGCGGTCATCGCGTTCTTCGTGGAACTCGGGATGGAGCTGGAGGGCAAGGGGCCACTCGAATGGCGCGGGGCGGAGCGGGTCATCGGGCTCGACGACGTGCGGCAGGACATCGCCATGCTGCGGGTCCCCGACGGCCACGGGCGGGTGGAGCTGGCGAAGTTCCACCGGCCGAAGGCCATCACCCCCGAGCCGAACAACGCTCCGGCGAACACGCTCGGCCTCCGCCGCGTCATGTTCGCCGTCGACGACATCGACGACGTCGTCGCCCGCCTGTGCGCCCACGGAGCCGAACTCGTCGGCGAGATCGTGCGGTTCGAGAACATCTATCGGCTCTGCTACGTCCGCGGGCCGGAGGACATCGTCGTCGGACTGGCGGAGCAGCTCGGCTGAAGGCCGGCGAAGGGACCCCACACCGATTCTTGATCCACGCTTTACGCGCAGCACGGAACCGCGACCCCCGCCCGAGGGGTCACACAGGAATGTGGGGGCCTTCGGGAACCGGAGACCGGAAATCGTGAGAAGAGCGAGGCAGGGCGTGGGACGGCGCAAGGGCGGCATAGGAATCGCACTCGGTGTGGTCGCGATGTTGGTGGGGGTCACCGCCTGCGGCGGGGGCAGCAGCGACAAGGCGAGCGGGCAGGACGCGAAGGCATCGGGCAAGCCGAGCGCGAGCGCCTCGCCGTCGCCCACGAAGCCCGCGGGCCCGCCGATGCTGCTGGAGACGATCACCCCGCAGACCGGCACCACGGTCGGCGTGGCCATGCCGATCTCGGTGATCTTCACGAACCCGGTGGCGGAGAAGGCACGGGCCACCGTCGAGAAGCACATGAAGGTCAGCGCTTCGCAGTCGGTGGCCGGCGCCTGGCACTGGATGGGCGACAAGCGCGCCGACTGGCGGCCGAAGGACTACTGGCCCTCCGGCACGAAGGTCCGGATCGACGCCGACATGACGGGCGTCAGCAACGGCAACGGACGCTATGGCGTGCACAGTTACACCCACACCTTCACGGTCGGCGACGACGTCCGCGCCGACGTCTCGGTGACCGGCCACACCATGAAGGTCACCCGCAACGGCCAGGCGGTCCGTACGCTGTCGATCAACGCGGGCAGCGCCCAGTACCCGACGTGGGACGGCACGATGGCCGTCATCGACAAGCAGGAGAAGGTCCACATGACCTCCTGCAGCGTCGGCATCAGCTGCGACAAGGGCAGCCCCAACTACTACGACCTGACCCTGCCCTGGGACATCCACCTGACCCAGTCCGGCACGTACGTGCACTACTCGACCGGCGACCCCTACCCGGGCAGCGGCAGCGCACGCGGCTCGCACGGCTGTGTCCACCTGTCCCTGGCGGACGCCAAGTGGTTCTACGGCCAGGTCAAGCAGGGCGACCCCGTCACCATCACCGGCTCGCCCCGCGGCAAGGCCCCCGCCGACAACGGCTACGCCGACTTCAACCTGGACTGGAGCCAGTGGCTCGCGGGCAGTGGATCCGGAGAGCAGACCACCACGACGCTGTGATCCGCGGCTGATCTCGACGGCCGTACGGGCTCCCTCTGTTCAGGGGGTGTCCGTACGGCCGTCCTGCTGTACGGCGGGCAGTTGCGCCAGGTGGCGGCGCAGGACCGCGCGGACCGTGTCCGGGCGGAGCCGGTCCGGCTGGAGCGCGGCGTCGAGGGCGAGGCCGTCGATGACGGCTGCCAGGTGTTCCGCCGCCACCGGGTCGGTCACACCGAGGCGACGGAGCAGCCGGGCGGCGACATCTCTCAGCCCCTCGTGGAGTTCGGCGGCCGTCGGGCGCAGGGCTCGGTTGGTGCGTGCCGCGACCGCGAACTCCAGCCAGACGGCGGTCTCGTCCGCGCGTGCCGGGTCCAGGGGCAGGAACTGGCCCGCGATCTCCTCCACCAGGCGGTGCGGATCGGCGGCGGGGGGCTGCTCCAGCTTCTCCTGAACCCGGGCCGCCACCCGCCGCACCATCTCGCGGGCCGCCGCGGCGAGTAGCTCGGAGTGGCTGTCGAAGTAGTGCCGTACGGAGCCGATGGCAAGCCCGGCCTCGGCGGCCACGTGCTGGAGTGTGGCCTGCTGAATTCCGCCCCGGGCGACGACCCGGAAGACGGCCTCCACGACCTCGCGGCGGCGCTCCTCGGGATCCACGATCTTCGGCATCCGTCTTTTATAGCACCACCGTGCTACTATTTATTTAGCATGGCAAGGCTAAAAAAGAGTCCGCAGTGCCACGACGCGACCGGGAGAAGCCATGGAACCGTCCCGCCTCCGCCCCCACCGCTTCGCACGCCTCGCCCGGCTGGCGCTCGACCTGGGTATCGCCTCCTTCGCGTACTACGGCGGTGTCCTCGGCGGCCTGGACACACTGCCCGCCCTGCTGACCGCGTCGGCGGTGGCGGCCGCCTGGCTGGCGGCCACCGCGCTGTACGACCGCCGCGCCGACGCCCTCGCGTTCACCATGCTGCTGATGTACGGGCTTTCGGCGCTCTTCGCGGCGCTGACCGCCGATCCCCGGTTGCTGCTCCTGCGCGACCCGCTGGTGAGCGGTCTGGCCGGGCTCGTGTTCCTCGGCACCTGTCTGCGCGGAACTCCGGCCACCGCCTACCTGGCGGGCAAGCTCCACGGCCACCCGCCCGGCGACACCCGCCGACTGCGCGCGCACCGGACACAGACCCTCGTCCTGGGCGCGGGACTTGTGGCCGAAGCACTGGCCCGGCTGCTGCTGGTGTGCGTGCTGCCGGTGTCGACGGCCGCCTCGGTCACTCCGGCGTTGGAGTACGTGGTGCTAGGGCCGATCGTCGTGTGGATGTTCCTGTGGCGCCGCCGGCTCCCGGCCACCGCCGCTGTGGCGACGGCTTCGGGGCGACCGTCGGTGGCCGCGGTCGAGCCCGTTCGGGGAGGCACCCGGTAAGGGTGAACGGCCCTTGGCCCGGCGTCGCACCGGTCCCCGACCAGCTGGACGCCGTAGCGTGGTCCGTCCTTCAGTCGGACGGGCGATCACGACCTCGGAGGGACGGCTTCCGGGAGACCTTGCCCGCGCTCCGCGGCCTGGACCCGGTACCGCCCCGGCGTGAGGCCGAACTCCCTCTCGAAGGCGTGGGACAGGGCGTACGGGCTGCCGTAGCCGACCCGGTCCGCGATGGCGGCCAGGGTGTCGGGGGTGTCCCGCAGCAGGCCCGCGGCGATGATCAGACGCCACCAGGTGAGGTACGCCATCGGAGGGCGGCCCACCAGGGCGGTGAACCGGCGCGCCAGGGTCGGGCGGGAGACGCCCGCCGCCGCGGCCAGGCGGTCGTTGCCCCAGGGGGCCGCCGGGTCCGCGTGCAGGGCGCGCAGGGCGGCGGCCGTCACCGGGTCGCCCAGCGCGGCGGGCCAGGCTCCTCCCGTGGTCTCGGCCATCCAGGAGCGGATCATGTAGACGAGGAGCAGGTCGAGCAGGCTCGGCAGCGCCACTCCGGCCCCGGCCCGCCGTTCGTCCAGCTCGCCGGCGAGCAGGTCGATCGCGGCCCGGAGTTCGGGGTGGCGGCCCACTCTGCTGGGCAGATGGACGACCTCGGGAAGTTCCGTCATGAGCGGGTGCATCCGGCTGCAGTCGAGCCGGTACTTGCCGCAGAGCAGCTCCGTCGCGTCCCGGCCGGGCGGCCGGGCCCGCGGCCCGGTCCCCTCGGACAAGCGCTCGAACGGCACCGCCTTCGCCGCCGCGACCGCCGGGTCGAGCGGGGAGTCCGCGATCACATGGCCGGTGCCGTGGGGCAGCAGAACGGCGTCCCCCACACCGAGCGACACCGGGGCGCCGCCGTCCGGCAGCAGCCAGCAGCCGCCCTGCAGCACCACGTGGAAGCCCGCGCCGTCGTACGGATCCAGCCGCGTGCACCAGCTCCCACCGATCCGCACCCGGTTCGAGGAGGGGTGCCCCAGGTGTACGGCGGAGATCGCGTCGCTGACCACGTCCATACGCCCAGCGTATCCCCCGTACAAGCGCGTGAGACGGATGCGTATCCCAGTGAGCATGGGACGCATTGAGAGGCTCACCCGGCCTCCCTAGGCTCAAGCACATGACGAACGAGACCGAGAGTGCGCAGAGCATGGTGCTGGGGGATGTCGAGGTCATCCGGGTGGTCGAGTGGCAGCAGCCGTTCGCGCCGACCTCCGACATGTTCCCGGAGGTTCCCCCCGAGGTGTGGAAGGAGAACGAGGACTGGCTGGTACCGGACCACTGGGAGCCGCACAGCGACCGGGCGGTGCTCGCCCTGCAGACGTGGGTGGTGCGCAGCGCCGGGCGGACCGTGCTCGTCGACACCGGCGTGGGCAACGGGCGCGAGCGGCCGGGCATGGCGCCGTTCCACCGGCGTCAGGGCGACTTCCTCGGCCGGCTGGCGAGGGCCGGGGTGCGGCCGCGGGACGTCGACGTCGTCGTCAACACCCACCTGCACGCCGACCACGTCGGCTGGAACACCGTCGACGCGGGCGGGGAGTGGGTGCCGACGTTTCCCAACGCCCGGTACCTCGTTCCGGCCGCCGACGACTTCCACTACGGCCCGCGCAACACCGGCGGGAACGGCCTCCGGGAGGTCGACCGACTGATCTACGAGGACAGCGTCGCGCCCGTGCACCGGGCCGGACAGGTCGTGCTGTGGGACAGCCTGCACCACATCGACGAACACCTGACGCTGGAGTCCGCGCCCGGCCACACCCCCGGCTCCTCCGTGCTGCGCCTCGCGTCGGGCACCGACCGTGCGGTCTTCGTCGGCGACCTGGTGCACAGCCCGGTGCAGATCCTCCAGCCCTGCTGCAACAGCGGCGCCTGCCTCGACCCGGAACAGGCGGCGCTCAGCCGCAGCCGGATCCTCGAACGGGCGGCCGACGAACGCGAGCTGCTCATCCCCGCGCACTTCGCCGGCTCGGGCGCCGTCGAAGTACGCCGGGGGGAGGGCGGGTTCGTCCTCGGGGCCTGGGCCACGACCGCGCGCTAGCGTCTCCCCCCTCGGCGGTGGACGGCTCGTGGGCGGCCGCCGACCGACCCGGTCAGGCGGCCGCGGGCGACAGGTGCTCGTGCACGGCGGGCCAGTCGCCGTCGCCGGTGCGGTGGAAGACGATGGTCTCGCGCTCGTGCACCGTCTCCTCGCCGGCCTTGGTGGAGACGCGGGTGGTCACCGAGTGGGTGAAGACGGCGGTGTCGCCGAAGAGCTGGAGCCGGCGGTCCGCCGAGTCGCAGGCGAGGACGCGGAAGTCGTCCTCCTCGGTCCAGGTGCGCCACAGGTCGCGGTACTCCTGGGTGGAGTCCAGCCGCTTGCCGGTGGTGTGGAAGACGAAGCTGGCGTCGGGCGAGAAGGCGTCGAAGTAGTCGTCGGTGCGGCCCTCGGCGAAGGCGGCGATCAGCGCGTCCGCCGCGGCGAGGACGGTGTCGTGGTCGTTCGTCATGGCTGCGGCTCCGGGATCCGGGCCACGGCGCGGACGGGTGCGCCGTCCGCGCCGGGCAGGTGAAGGGGGAAGAGGCTGACGTGGACGTCGTGGCCGGCGTCCTGGGCGTCGAGGACCTCGGCCAGGTTGGTGAGGTTCTCGGCGATGACGGCTCCGGCGCCGCACAGGATGCGGTGGGCCGGAAGCGTCTCGCCGGGGGTGGGATCGACGCTGAGCGCGTCGATCCCTACGGTCCGTACGCCCCGGGCGACGAGGAGGGCGGCCGCCTCCTCCGTCAGGTAGGGGTGGCCGTGGTAGGCGTCGGTGCCCCAGTGGGCGGACCAGCCGGTGGCCAGCAGCACGATCCGGCCCGCGGGCACGTCCGCGAACAGCTCCGCCCCCATGGCCGCCCGGGGCGGCAGGCCCCGGGCGTCGACCACGTGGGCGGGGCCGTCGAAACGGTCCAGCGGCAGCTCGTCCAGCGCGGGCAGGCCGTCCTCGATGTGGGAGGGGGCGTCCACGTGGGTGCCGGACTGCGAACCCATCCGCAGATGCAGGACGTTGACACCGTCCTCGGCGGCGGTGAGCGCGGGCCGGATGTCGACCTCCGGGTCCCCGGGGTACACCGGCATGCCGGTACGCAGGGGCACGGACAGGTCGATCAGCCGCATCCCGCTCACACCTCGGCCGGCTCGGGGACGCTGACGGTCGACCCGTCGGCGGAGGTGATCGGCGGCACCGGGGTGTCGACGGCCCGCACCAGCCGCGGGCCCTCGGGACCGAAGACGGCACGCGGCTCGGGGAACAGCCACAGCAGCGCGAGGTAGCTGATCGCGGCCAGGCCGAGGCCGACCGGCAGGGAGATGTCCACGCCGCCCGCGAGGTCGCCCAGGGAACCGACGAACTGGCCGGGCAGGTTGACGAACTGGACCGCGAGCAGGGCGGAGGCCAGCCAGGCGGCCATACCGCGCCAGTTCCAGCCGTGCGTGAACCAGTAACGGCCGCCCCGCTGACGGCGGTTGAAGACCTGTAGCGAGTCGGGGTCGTACCAGCCGCGACGGGTGAGGAAGCCCAGGGTCATGATGACCATCCACGGCGCGGTGCAGACGATGATCAGCGTCGCGAAGGTGGAGATGGACTGGGTCAGGTTGGCGGCGAACCGGCCGACGAAGATGAAGGAGATCGACAGGACACCGATGAACACGGTCGCCTGCACCCGGCTGAACCGGGGGAAGACGCTGGCGAAGTCCAGGCCGGTGCCGTACAGCGAGGTGGTGCCGGTGGACATGCCGCCGATCAGCGCGAGCAGACAGACCGGCAGGAAGTACCAGGACGGCGAGACGGCGAGCAGGCCGCCGACGTAGTCCGGGGCGCTCGGGTCGAGGAACTTCCCCGCCTTCGCGGCGATGATCGAGGCGGTTGCCAGGCCGAAGAAGAACGGCAGGATCGTCGCGATCTGGGAGAGGAAGGCGGCGCCCATGACCCGGCGGCGCGGGGTGTCGGCGGGGATGTAGCGGGCCCAGTCACCGAGGAAGGCACCGAACGAGACCGGGTTGGAGAGCACGATCAGCGCGGAGCCGATGAACGCCGGCCAGAAACCGGGCGTGCTCAGCGAGTGGAAGCTGCCCTGGTAGCCGGCGTCGAAGTCGCCGCCGAACGCGAACAGGCCGAGGACGAAGAGCAGGGAGGCCGCGGCGACCGCGATCTTGTTCACGAAGAGCATGAACCGGAAGCCGTAGATGCACACCGTCAGCACCAGCGCCGCGAACAGCCCGTACGCGAGCGCGTACACACCGTCGTTGGTCGGCAGGTGGAACATTCGGTGCGCGCCGCCCACGAGGGCGTCGCCGGAGGACCACACGGAGATGGAGAAGAAGGCGACCGCCGTCAGCAGGGAGAGGAACGAGCCGACGACCCGGCCGTGCACGCCCAGGTGGGCGGAGGAGGACACCGAGTTGTTGGTGCCGTTCAGCGGTCCGAACACGGCCAGCGGGGCGAGGATCAGCGCGCCGACGGCCAGGCCGAGGCCGGTGGCCGCCAGGCCCTGCCAGAAGGACAGCCCGAACAGGATCGGGAAGGCGCCGAGGACACAGGTGGCGAAGGTGTTCGCGCCGCCGAAGGCCACCCGGAACAGGTCCAGCGGCCGGGCGGTGCGGTCGGCGTCGGGGATGCGCTCGACGCCGTAGGTCTCGATCTCGGTCAGCGCCGGGGCGTCGTGCTGCTCCCCTTGGGGGCTGGTGGTCATCTCTGCTCCTCGCGGGGGACGGCGGAGTCCAGGGTCAACAGGCTGATCAGGTCGTAGGCCACGTGGGACGCGGCGAACGAGGTGATGTCGGCGTGGTCGTAGGCGGGTGCCACCTCGACGATGTCACCGCCGACCAGGTTGAGACCGGCCAGGCCGCGCAGGATCTCCAGCAGCTCACGCGAGGTCATGCCGCCGGCTTCCGGGGTACCGGTGCCGGGGGCGTGTGCGGGGTCGAGGACGTCGATGTCGACGGAGACGTACAGCGGCCGGTCGCCGATGCGCTGCCGCAGCGCGTCCACGGTCTCGTCGACGCCCCGGCGCAGTACGTCGGAGGAGGTGACGATGCCGAAGCCGAGGCGACGGTCCTCCTCCAGGTCCCGCTTGCCGTACAGGGGGCCGCGGGTGCCGACGTGGCTGAGCGCCTCGGTGTCGACGATGCCCTCCTCCACGGCGCGGCGGAACGGGGTGCCGTGGGTGTACTCGGCACCGAAGTAGGTGTCCCAGGTGTCGAGGTGCGCGTCGAAGTGGAGGACGGCGACCGGGCCGTGCCGCTTGGACACGGCGCGCAGCAGCGGCAGCGCGATGGTGTGGTCGCCGCCGATGGTGACCAGCTTCGCGCCCTCGGACTGGAGCCGGCCCGCCTCCTCCTCGACGGTCTCGATCGCCTCGTTGATGTCGAAGGGGTTCACCGGGATGTCGCCGGCGTCGGCGACCTGCGCCGCCGCGAACGGCGACACGTCGAGACCCGGGTGGTAGGGGCGCAGCAGCCGGGACGCCTCGCGCACCGCCGCCGGGGCGAACCGGGCGCCGGGCCGGTAGGAGACACCGGTGTCGAAGGGGACGCCGACGACGGCGATGTCGGCCCGCGCCACCTCGTCCAGCCGCGGCAGCCGGGCGAAGGTCGCCGGTCCCGCGTAGCGGGGGACACGGGAGGAATCCACGGGTCCACGGGGCTCGGTCGTCATCGGGCACCTTCCTGTCGAGCCCGGAAGCGCACCGCCGGGAAAGAACGGATCCCGTACTCGGAGTGAACAATTCCGGTAGCGGGGGATGCCTCAGTGTGCGAAGCGGCTGCCCATCCGGTCAATTGTTGACGACACGAAGAACTACAGTGGACTTGTGTCTGACCACAAAACCGATGGAGCGGGGCCGGCCCGTTCCGCCCTCACCGTCCGTGATCTGCTGTCCTTCCCGGCGCTGCAGATGCGCCTGCTCGCGGGCAGGGGCGGCCTGGGCCGTACGGTCTCCTGGGCGCACGTCAGCGAGCTGGAGGACCCCACCCCCTGGCTGCACGGCTCGGAGGTGATCATGACCGTCGGCCTCGCCGTGCCCCGCACCGGCGAGGGCCAGCGGCGCTACCTGGAGCGCCTCGACGACGCGGGCGTCGCGGCCCTGGTGCTCAGCACCCAGCTGCGGACCCCGCCGCTGCGCCAGGCGTTCCTCGCGGCGGCCGAGGAACGCGGCTTCCCCGTGTTGGAGGTACCGCTCGCGGTCCCCTTCGTCACCATCGCCCAGGAGGTGGCCGCCGCTGTCAGTGAGAAGTCCGCCGAGCGGCTCGGCGCCCAGCTCCAGGTCTTCGGCGCGCTGCGCTGGATGGCCGAGGAGAACCTCGACATCCCCGCGCTCTTCGCCCGCCTGGAGCAGCTCAGCGGCTACCGGATCTTCCTCTGCACCACCCAGGGACGCCCACTGCTGCCCGGCGTCGCCGCCCCCGAGGACCTCTCCGTGCTCCCCGCGGACCCGGACGCCCCGCCGACCGTGCCCGGCGGCTTCGTGCTCCCCGTCCTCGGCCCGGGCGGCGCGGCCGGCTATCTGGTCGCGCTGGAGCAGTCCGGCGCCCGCCCGGCCGGACTGGCCGTCGTCCAGCACCTGGCCACCGTCGCCGCCCTGCGGCTGGCGATGGTCCGCCAGGAACGCGAGGTGCTCCGCCGGGAGGGGGCGGAGACCCTCGCCGAGATGCTCCAGGACACCCTCGACCCGGCGGGCGCCCAGCGCCGGCTGGCCCACCACGGCCTCGACGCGCAGCGGCCCGTCGTCCTCGCGGTGGTCCGGCGCGCCCCGGACGAGCACCTGGGCGTGGCCCTCTCCGACCACCCCCACCTCACCCTGCGCCGCGGCGACGACCGGCTGGTCCTGGCCGAGCCCGGCTTCACCGAGGCCCTGGCCGACCTGCCCGGCGCGGTGTGCGGGGTGAGCCGGCCCTTCACCGTCGGTGAGCCCCTGCGGGTCGCCCGGCAGGAGGCGGAGTGGGCGGCCGGACGCGCCGAGGAGGCGGGCAAGCCGCTCGTCCACTACGGCGAGGACGCCACCGGACGCTGGCTGCCCGAGGATCGCCGGCTGCTGGCCGCACTCGTCGAGCAGGTCCTCGGCGAGGCCCTGCGCTACGACGAGGCGCACGGCTCCCAGCTGCTGGTCTCCGTCCGCACCTGGATGGAGCGCGACCGCCGCACCGAGGACGCCGCCGCGGCCCTCCACATCCACCCCAACACCCTCTCCTACCGGCTGCGCCGCTTCGGTGAGGTGACCGGCCGCGACCTGGCGACGACCGCCGCCTTCACCGAGGTCTGGTTCGCCGTACGCGCGGCGACCGAGCTGGGGGTGGCGGCGGAAGGTCCTCAGACCTGAGAGGTGTGTCCTCCCGCCCCATTGTGTGGGAACTCGTGTGGCTCTACTGTTCGGCTTTGCCTGAGTCTGTTCGATCCTGATTGCTCAGGCGGATGGAGGCCGCGGTGGGGAGCAGTCGGATCCGTTCAGAGGTCGCGAGACCCGGCCGTGGCCGGTGGTGGAGGGCGGTCCTCGCGACCACCGCGACCATCGCCCTGGCCGTGGGCATGACCGCGCCCGCCGCGGCACGGGACGTCGGCGAACGGCCACCGGCCGCCGCGCCCGCCGCCGACCCGCAGCCGCACACGGTGACCCTCGACGGCTACTCGTTCCTCGTCGACGGCCGGCGCACCTACCTGTGGTCCGGCGAGTTCCACTACTTCCGGCTCCCGAGCCAGGACCTGTGGCGCGACATCTTCCAGAAGATGAAGGCCGCCGGCTTCAACTCCACTTCCCTGTACTTCGACTGGGGCTACCACTCGCCGAAGCCCGGTGTGTACGACTTCACCGGGGTACGGGACGTCGACAAGCTGCTCGACATGGCCGAGGAGGCCGGCCTCTACGTCATCGCCCGCCCGGCGCCGTACATCAACGCCGAGGTCGACAGCGGCGGTCTGCCCGGCTGGCTGACCACCAAGGCCGGGAACAACCGCAGCGACGACCCGCGGTTCCTGAAGTACGCCGACGAGTGGCTGACCCAGATCGACCGGATCATCGCCCGCCACCAACTCACCAACGGCACCGGGTCGGTGATCGCTTATCAGGTCGAGAACGAGTACTACAACGGCTCCGCCGCCGGCCGCTCCTACATGCAGCACCTGGAGGACAAGGCCCGCGCCGACGGCA
This sequence comes from Streptomyces sp. NPDC090088, assembly GCF_044747345.1. Taxonomy (NCBI): domain Bacteria; kingdom Bacillati; phylum Actinomycetota; class Actinomycetes; order Kitasatosporales; family Streptomycetaceae; genus Streptomyces; species Streptomyces sp. NPDC090088. Next base: position 62,568 of record NZ_JBIVDZ010000005.1, read on the forward strand.
TCACGGTCCCGCTGACCGGCAACAACAACGGCACCTTCAACTCCGGCACCGGCGCCCTGGACGTCGACGGCCCGGACTCCTACCCGCAGGGGTTCAACTGCTCCAACCCCTCGAAGTGGAACGGTGTCCCGGACATCAGCTACGACCACCCCGCCGGAAAGCCGCTGTACTCACCGGAGTTCCAGGGCGGCGCCTTCGACCCCTGGGGCGGACCGGGCTACGACAAGTGCGCCCAGCTCATCAACGACCAGTTCGCCAACGTGTTCTACAAGCAGAACATCGCCGTCGGCGCCACCGCGCAGAGCTTCTACATGACCTACGGCGGCACCAACTGGGGCTGGCTGGGCATGCCGGAGAACTACACGTCGTACGACTACGGGGCCGCGATCCGCGAGAACCGGCAGCTCGATCCGAAGTACGACGAGGACAAGCTGATCGGGTACTTCACCCAGGCCGTCGCCCCGCTGACCAAGACCGAGGCGATCAGGGCCACCCCGCCGGACGACTCCGCCGTCGTCGACACCGCCCGGATGAACCCCGACACCAGGACGCAGTTCCACGTCCTGCGGCACGGGAACTCCACCTCGACGGCCGTCGACAAGACCCACATCTCGCTGGACTTCAACGCCCAGCCCGTCACGGACACCACCTACACCTGGGACGACCCCGACTCCGCCCTCCAGTACAGCGGTTCGTGGTCGCACGTGGCCGACACCAGCTACACCGGCGGCGACTACCGGCACACCGAGTCCTTCTCCAAGCAGGCCGGCGACTCGCTCACCGTCCCCTTCGACGGCACCGCGATCCGCTGGATCGGCTCGAAGACCAACAACCACGGCTACGCCGACGTCTACCTCGACGGCACCAAGGAGGCGACCGTCGACGACTCCGGCTCCGAGAACCAGGCGGTGCTCTTCCAGAAGACCGGCCTGGCCCCCGGCGCGCACACGCTGAAGATCGTCGTCAGCGGCAGCCACAGCTCGGCGTCCACGGACAACTACGTGGCGGTCGACGCCATCGACGTGCCCACCGCCGACACCGCGACACCGGCCTACCCGGTCGTCCCGCAGCAGCCCGGCACCGCGATCACCCTCGACGGCCGCGACTCGCACGTGATCGTGGCGAACTACCGGCTGGGCGACTCGCAGTTGCAGTACTCCACCTCCGAGATCATGACCAGCGCGACCATCGGCGACCGGGACGTGGCCGTGCTCTACGGTGACGCGGGCAGCGACGGCGAGACGGTCCTGCGCTACTCCTCCGAGCCCACCGTGACCACCAGCGACGGCACCGCCGCCACCACCTGGGACCCGGCCACCGGCGACCTGCGGCTGAACTACACGCACCAGGGCCTGACCCGGATCAGCATCAGCGGAGGCGGCAAGCGCCCGCTGCTCCTGCTCGTCGCGGACAAGGACACGGCGAAGACCTTCTGGCGCCAGGACACCGCGAACGGCCCGGTCCTCGTCCGCGGCACCCACCTGCTGCGCACCGCGACCAGCCTGGACGGCGGCCGCACCGTGGCGCTCACCGGCGACAACGCCGACGACAAGAACATCGAGGTGTTCACCTCCGCCGCCCGCGTCACCTGGAACGGCCGGACCGTGCGCACCCGGACCACCGGCACCGCGAGCCTCACCGGGGCGATCCCGGTCGCCGCCGCGGTGCACCTCCCGGCGCTGACGAACTGGAAGCACGCCGAGGAATCCCCCGAAGCGGCCCCCGGCTTCGACGACTCCAGCTGGCAGGTGGCCGACAAGTCGAGCACCAACAGCGTCTCCGGCGCCAACTCGCTGCCGGTGCTCTACGCCGACGACTACGGCTTCCACACCGGCAACACCTGGTACCGCGGCCGGTTCCGCGCCACCGGCAAGGAGTCAGGCATCCACCTGGTCTCGGACTCCGGCGGCGACGCCCAGGCCTTCTCCGTCTGGCTCAACGGCACCTTCCTCGGCAGCTCCACCACCGGCAGCGGCGACTTCACCTTCCCGGCCGGCGCGCTGAAGTCCGCAGGCGACAACGTCCTCTCCGTGCTCACCGTGAACATGGGGCACGAGGAGGACTACAACTCCACCAACGGCAACAAGACCGCCCGCGGCCTGACCAGCGCCTCCCTCGTCGGCGCCCCGCTGACCTCCATCACCTGGCGCCTTCAGGGCGTACGCGGCGGCGAGGACCTCCAGGACACGGTGCGCGGCCCGCTGTCGACGGGCGGCCTGTACGGCGAACGGGCGGGCTGGTCCCTGCCGGGCTACCCGGACGCCAAGTGGAACAAGGTGACCCTGCCGACGACCGACACCCGGCCCGGGGTCTCCTGGTACCGGACCGACGCCGACCTGGACCTGCCACGCGGTCAGGACACCTCGGTCGGACTGACGTTCACCGACGACGCGTCGCGCGAGTACCGCGCCACGATCTTCGTCAACGGCTGGCAGCTCGGCAACTACGTCAACTACCTCGGCCCGCAGCACACCTTCCCGATCCCCAACGGGATCCTGAACCCGAACGGCCACAACAGCATCGCCATCGCCGTCTGGAACCTGGACGGCAGCACCGGCGGCCTCGGCAAGGTCGCGCTCACCGACTACGGCAGCTACGCGTCCTCCCTGCGCGTCGCCCAGAACGACAGCCCCCGCTACGACGCCCGCACGTACGCGATGCCGAAGCGCCCGGGCGCCGATGTCACCCTGGACGTGCCCGACACCGCCCAGCCGGCCCAGGCCTTCACGGCCCGCACCACCGTCCGGGTGCCCAAGGACGCATCCTCCGCCTCCCACCTCACGGCCACCCTCGACGCCCCCGACGGCTGGAGCGTCACCGCCACCGGCCCCGCCTCGGTCAAGCGGGTACGACCCGGCGGATCGGCCACCTTCACCTGGAACGTCGTCCCCCCGACCGGCACCCTCCCGTCCGCCTCCGCCCTCACCACCACGGCGCACTACGTGCAGCACGGACGGCAGGCGACCGGTGCCGACGAGCGCATCGTCGGCGGCATCCCACCCGCTCCCCCTTCCGGCAGGAGCGCGGTGAGCGACCTTCCGTTCCTGTCCGCCACCAACGGCTGGGGACCGGTGGAGCGCGACAGCAGCGTCGGCGAACAGGCGGCCGGGGACGGCCGGACGATCAGCATCGCCGGCGTGGCCCACGCCAAGGGCCTGGGCACCAACTCGGTCAGCGACGTCCAGCTCTACCTCGCCGGAACCTGCTCCCGCCTGACCGCGGACGTCGGCGTCGACGACGAGACCAACGGCGCGGGCACGGTGACCTTCTCCGTCATCGCCGACGGCAAGACCCTGGTCACCACACCCACGATCCGCGGCAAACAGGCGGCCGTACCGATCGACGTCGACGTCAGCGGCGCCCAGGTGATCGACCTCAGGGTCGGCGACGCGGGCGACGGCAACGGCAACGACCACGGCGACTGGGGGACACCGACGCTGACGTGCGGTTAGGCCGGTACCGCGGTCGATCGACGCAGGTCACAGCTTGATCAAATTCCAGGAGCCGTCCGGTGGCGACCCCGGGGGACGTAGATGTGCGCCCCCTGGGGAGGAAATGTGGACACCGCCCGATACGCGTACAGCCGGCCCATAGCGGCACGAGTGCTTCCGCTTCGGTGATCCACATCTCCTGGACAGCGGCCCCGCCGCCCACGCCCGCGTTCTGCCTGGTCACACAAGTGCGACGGTTACCTTCCCGCCCACGACAGTCGAACTCTCGCTGTCATCGCCGCACTTGAGGGTGGGAATGTGAACAAGAGAGACAGAGCCGTGCCCGGCGCGCCGGGCCTCAGACGGGGATACCGGCGCGGAAACAGACGCGGCGCGCTGGCCGCCGGCTCGGCGCTGCTGCTCGCCGGGCTCGTCATGAGCACCGCGCCCGCCGGGCAGCAGCGGTGGAGCGGCACCGCGGGGGGCGGGAGATCCGCGAGTGTCCCCGTCACCACACTGGACGACACCAGCGGCCAGGCGGCCGCCAAGGCGCTGTCCTTCCTGTCCGAGGACGAACTCGCCCGCCGGCAGGCGAAGCTGAGCGGTGAGCGGGTCGAGCTGGCCTCGGAGCGCACCGAGACCTCCACCACCTACGTCAACCCGGACGGCACCCTGACGACCGAGTCGTACGCCGGGCCCGTACGGGTCAAGGACGAGAACGGCTCCTGGCAGGACATCGACACCGAACTGTCCGACGAGGGGCCCGCGTTGGAGCCCGAGGCGGCCGCCGCCGACATCACCGTCTCGGACGGCGGTGACAAGCGGCTGGCCTCGGTCGCGGAGGGCTCCGCCTCGCTCGCCCTGGGCTGGGAGGACACCCTGCCCACGCCGAAGGTGACCGGCGACACCGCGGCCTATGACCTCGGCGAGGGGCAGACGCTCACCGTCACCGCTCTGAAGGAAGGTTTCTCCCAGAACGTCGTCCTGGACGAGGCCCCCGACGGAGACCTCACCTACCGCATCCCCGTCACCCTCAGGGGACTCACCCTCTCCGAGGCGGACTCCGGCCATCTGCTGCTGAGGAACACCGCCGGCGACCTGGTGGCCGAGGCCCCCGCACCGATGATGTGGGACTCCTCGAAGGACGCCGTCTCCGGCGAGTCCCAGCACCTCGCGTCCGTGGACACCGACATCGAGACCGCAGCCGACGGCACCCAGACCCTCGTACTGCACCCGGACGCCGACTACTTCGCGCAGGACCTGACCTACCCGGTCACGGTCGACCCGACCTCCACCCTCGCGGTCACCACCGACACCTGGGTCGCCACCAACTACACCGACTCGCAGATCTCCTCCACCGAACTGAAGTCGGGCACGTACAACGGCGGCGACACCGTGGCCCGTTCCTACCTGAAGTTCGACGTCTCGGACTTCGTGGGCACCCACATCACCGACACCAACCTGGCCCTGTACTCCTACTGGTCCTCCTCCTGCACCGGAGGCACCGGCACCGCGGTGCGCCGGATCACCGAGTCCTGGTCGTCGTCGGACATCACCTGGTCCACCAAGCCGGCCGGCACCACCACCGGCCAGGTGATCAACACCGCGGCCAAGGGGTACAGCAGCGCCTGCCCCGCCGGCACCATGAACTTCGACATCGACGACATCGTCCAGGCGTGGGCGAACGGCACCGCCAACTACGGGCTGATGATCCGCGGCCTCGACGAGACCGACTCCTACACCTGGCGCCGTTTCCGCTCCGCCAACTACGTCTCCGGTGACGGCTCCACCGAGCCGCATCTGACGGTGACGTACAACTCGTATCCGAAGACACCCGGTTCGCTCACGCTAGCGCCCAGCACCACCAGCGGCAGCGAGAAGGTCGTCACCTCGCTGACCCCGGTGTTCTCCGCGAAGGTCGGCGACGTCGACTCCGGTGCCAAGGTCCGGGTGCAGTACGCCGTCGAGCCCGACCCCGACTACGCCGACACCACGTACACGCTGACGCAGTCCAGCGGCTACGTCAGCTCCGGCAAGTCGACCGCCCTGACCGTCCCGTCGTCCACCCCGCTCAAGGACGGCACCCACCTGCGCATCCGGGCCCGTGCCTATGACGGCACCGACTACTCCACCGCCTGGACCTCCTGGCAGACCTTCACCGTCGACACCGGCGCCCTCGACATCCCGGACGTGCCGACCGACCTCCAGACCGGCGCCACCGAGACCACCACCCCGCTCCTGACCGCGATGGTCACCACGCTCGACCGGGACGCCCTGACCGCGGAGTACGTCCTGTACGACAGCTCCTCCGCCGTCGTCGGGGAGAACCCGCTCGGCGTGGCGGCCGTGGACGCCGGTGAGCGGGCGGCCCTCCAGGTGCCCGAGACGCTGACCGACGGAGCCACGTACAGCTGGAAGGCGCGGGCCTGCAACGGGGCCGTCTGCTCCTCCTACAGCCCGAAGCAGTCGTTCACCGTCGACGTCACCTCGGACGACGGCGGAAGCGACGGCACGGACCCGGAGGCGGCGGTGACCACGGTGCCCTCGGCCGTCACCGACCTCACGGTCACCGCCGGCGCCGAGAGCGCGCTGATCACGTGGAACGGCGACTTCTCCAGCGACGAGTCCAACGTGACGACCTACGGCGTCACGGCGACCACGAACTCCGGGGTCAAGGCGGCCACCGCGACCACCACGGGGAACTCCGCCGTAATCACAGGCCTGACGGACAACACCCCGTACACCTTCACCGTGGCGGGCACCAACACGTACGGTACGGGCGCGTCCGTCACCTCGGCCGCCGCGACACCGAAGGCCGTGACAGGCGGCAAGCAGGTCTATTTCGACGCGGTCCAGCAGTACCTCGAATCCGGGCAGAACCTGCTGACCGGTGACTCCGTCAACGCGGCGACCGCCTCCTCGGACGCGACCTACGGGTCGGGCTTCGAAGACGCTCTCACCGAGGAACAGGACTCCTTCCTGGAGGAGCGCGCCGTACTCGCCGACGAGGGCTTCGACAACTACGCGTCCACCGTCGAACTGGCCGATCCGATCGCCTTCTCGAACAGCGACGGCACCATCTCGGTCCGGGCCACCACCCACATCACCTACACGACCGTCGCGGACATCGACACCGAGGACGCGGACGCCACCGACTCCTCGGAGAACAGCACCGACGTCTACACCTTCACCACGGGAAGCATCCCGGAGCTGATCTCCCATGTGGACGCCACCGGTTCGGAGCAGACGGTCCAGGAGTCCGCGGACGCCCTGACGGAGTTCTCGGAATCCCTGACCACCGACGATTCCGCACTGCCCGCCGACGTCCCGGCCGCCATGAGCGTCGACAGCAACGGCGCCCTCGTCGACGGCGACACCACGAGCACCGCGACCCAAGCCTCGACCGACGCGACGCAGATCTCCGGAAGCAACATCTCCTACACCGGCGAAGTCGCCTGGGCGAAGAAGCATGTGAACGACGACGAGGACACCTACTGGTACGGCAACGACTGCACCAACTTCGTCTCCCGGAGCCTCTATTCCGGTGGCGGCATGGCGAAGAAGTACGGCAGCTACGCCAACCGGAAGAAGGTGGACTACTGGTGGCATCGCAGCGCGGCCAGCAGTCCGCAGACGATGTTCCTGCGTCAGACGCAGTCGACTTCGTGGTCGAATGCCCTCGGCTTCGCCAACTTCGCCTACAACTACGCGGTCTACGACTGGCACACGACGAAGAGCCAGGTGCAGGTCGGGGACGTCGTCTTCTACAACTGGAACATCAAGGGGGACGACAAGCCCAACGGGTGGTCCGGAATCAGTCATGCTTCCGTGGTCACGAAGATCGGCGCCAACCACAAGATCTACATCTCGCAGCACTCTCCCGGGCACACCAAGGCCCTCACGGCGCAGCGGACGGGCAAGTACAAGAACATGACCGTCTGGATCGCGAAGATCTACCCGAACTGGTACTGAGGAGATCCACATGCCGCGACTCGTGAAGGCGGTCCCGCACCAGGCGATGCCACTCGCCGGCGGGCACAGGACACTGCTGCTCCTCGAAGCGGTGTTCTCCGCAGGGGCCGCCGTGTGGTGGATCTACCTGTGCCTCGCCTACCCGGAACAGGTATATCCCCTGGTGCTGTGGGGCATCGGCGGGGTGCTGGGCTCGATACCGCTCACCTTCTGGATGGTGACGAGACGGCAGGCGGTCTGGAGGGGAACGGGATGGACTCTCGTCGCTCTTCGGTACCTGACGGCCTTCATGGTCTCGCTGCCCAACGCGTGGCTGCTGTACACCGAGTGATGCCGCGTCCGGGCGCATGACGCTCGTGGTGGTCGGTCCCGTCGAACCCCGGCGGCCGACCACCTCGGGAGCCGGGCTTGCGGCGATCGCGGACGCGCACCGGATCAGCTCTCCGCCACGGCCACCCGCCCGGACCGCAGGGACGACCGCCGGTCCGCCGGGCTGCCCAGCGCGGCCGCGAGCGTGAGGAGATCGTCGTCCGACACCACCCGCAGGCCGTACTCCGTCAGCAGGTGCGCCAGCTGCCCGGGCCGCCACAGCGAGCGCCACGGCTCGCCCGAGGTCACGGAGCTGCCGAGCACGCGGGCGAGACGACGGCCGACGGTCGCCCTCGCCGACGGGGCCTGGTAGTTGACGACGAGTGCGCTGCCCGGGGCGGTCCGGGCGGCGAGGGCGGCCACCGTGGTCCGCACCTCGTCGCGGGTGAGGTACGGCACGACGCCCTCCCACAACCAGACGGTAGGGGCCGATGGGTCGTGCCCGGCCGCGTCCAGCGCCGCGCCGAGATCATCGACGGCGAAGTCGACCGGAGTGAACCGTACGGAACGGGCGACGGCTGCCGCTTCGGCGGTGCCCGGACCGTCCTCCCCGGCATCTCGCGACAGGGGCGCGGCGTCCCGGAGGCGGTCGCGTTTGTCCTGCTGGGAGGCTGGATGGTCGACCTCCCACACATCCGTGCGGGCAAGCTCGGGCAGTCGCCACGCGCGGGTGTCCAGACCGGCGCCGAGGATCACGAGCTGGCCGGCCGGACGGGCGCGCAGCGCGTCGTCGATCGCGACCGACCTCGGCACGACCACCTCGGCGCACGCCCGCACACTCTCGTACGCGACCCGCGCCTGCCAGCCCTGCGGCACCGTGCCGGCCCGGACCTCGTCCACGGGCACCCGCTCGGCGGCGCGCAGCAGCCGTACCGCCACCGGATCCACGAACCGCCCCGTGGCGATCGTGCCGTCCGCCACCGCCCGCCCCTGGCAGACCAGTACCGCCGTCCGGCTCGCCGCACGTCCGCTCTCGCTCATGAACCCGCATTCAACACCACGCCGCCGGCCGGGCGCCGTGCGGAGCCGCGGCGGTGCACGACGCGAACCGGCAGGGACGGCGGGCCGGGGGAGCGGCCGTATCGTCCAGGGCGGGCTCGCGTCGTGCACCCGGCCCGGTATCAGGCCGTGTGGAGCGTCAGGCCGTAGCGGCTGAGGATCTCGTTGACCGGCTGGTACCAGGTCTCGCCGCCGGAGGAGCAGTTGCCCCAGCCGCCGGAGGTGACGCCCTGCGCCTGGTCGCCGCTGATGAAGGAACCGCCGGAATCGCCGGGTTCGGCGCACACGCTGGTCTTGGTGAGCTGGTAGACCGTGCCCTGGCTGTAGTTGACCGTCTCGTTCCTGGCCAGGACGGTGCCGCAGTGCCAGTGCGTGGTGGAGCCCGAACGGCAGATGGACGCACCGACGGGGGCCTCGGCGGAACCGCGCACCAACTGGTCGGAGACCGTGCCCCAGCCGAGCACCACCGGTACGGTCCACCAGCCGCTGCCGACGCTCACCCAGGAGTAGTCGTTGTCCGGGAACGAGGAGCCCTGGAAGGTGCCGACGTACGAGCCGTCCCAGCCGTAGACCGCGGCGCCGGGCTGGCCGCAGTGGCCGGCGGAGACGAAGCCGCCGTACACCGAGAAGCCGATGGAACAGCGGACGTTGCCGGTGTAGTAGGGATCGCCGCCCACGGTGCCGGCGGCGAGGGTGCTCGGCGCGTACGCGGTCCGCCGTACCTGGACGGGCCCGGCCGAGCGGGCCTGCGCGAGGAAGGATCGGACATCGTTGTCAGCGCGGTGTCCGTCGACGACGTTCACGACGACCGCGTTGGCCTCGGGGTCGACGTACCAGCTCGCGACGGACTCGGGGGCGGGCAGGTCGTCGATGTGTGCCTTCGCCGCGTCGAGCTGCCGCGCGCTGTGCTCGACGAGGCGTACGGTCGCGCCGGACGCGCGCACGGCGCCGGTGTCCGCGCCACGGGTGACGGCGACGGTGAGGGTGCCGCTGTCGGCGTCGAACCAGGAGCCGGCGTAGGCCGCTCCGGCGGCCCGCTTCGCGGTGCGCTCCACGGTGGTCGCCGTCCGCTCCGCGGCGAGCCGGGCCTCGGCCTGGGTCCTGGTCAGGCCCAGATCGCGCTGCATGGCGGAGACGAGGGCGGGGGCGGCGGGTTCGGCCGCGGTCCGGGCGGGGGTGTCGGCGGCGGAGGCGGGCAGGGTGCTCGCGGTCGCCCAGGTGGCGAGGAGCAGGAGCGCGGACAGGGCGGAGCGCATGACTGTGGTGCGTCTCAAGGGAGTGCCCCTTCGTTGTTCCAGTGATGTGGGGGTGGAACGGCAGACCGGTGAGAGCGCTCTCAGGCGTACGCGGCCGAGCTTAGCCGCTGATCATGGACAGGTCCATGCCAATCCTTGACCTCTTGATGGGACGTGCACCGCCGGTCACTCTCCGCCCCGCCGCCGAGCGCGCCGCGTGACCGGGGCGATGACGAGTGTCGGGGACACCGGTGAGGTGCGACGCTGGGACGACAGGCATCCGCCGAGGGGACTCGGGAGGGCCCGATGGGACGTGATGTGCCGGCCCGGGTGTTCACGCGGGAGGACCGGCGCCGGTACCGCGAGAAGATGCACGGCTGTCTCGACGCACTGGCGCAGATGCTGCGCGGATCGGGCTTCGAGAGCGAGCGCCCCCAGGTCGGCATGGAGATCGAGCTCAACCTGGTGGACGACGACGGGCTCCCGGCGATGCGCAACACCGAGGTGCTGCGGGCGATCGCCGACCCCGCCTGGTCCAGCGAGCTGGGCCGCTTCAACCTGGAGATCGACATCCCGCCCCGGCAGCTGACGTCCGGCGGCCCCGGCGCCTGGGAACAGACGATCCGCGACGCGCTCAACCACGCCGAGGACCGCGCCGCGACCGTGGGCGCCCACCTCATCATGATCGGGATCCTGCCGACGCTGGGGGAGTCGGACGTCGGCGAGACCTCCCTGTCCGGTGATCCGCGCTACCGGCTGCTGAACGAGCAGATCTTCGCGGCCCGCGGTGAGGACCTGCGGATCAGGCTGGAGGGCGTGGACCGCCTCTCCATGTACGCGGACGCGATCACCCCCGAGGCCGCCTGCACCAGCACCCAGTTCCATCTCCAGGTCGAGCCCAGGGAGTTCGCGGACTACTGGAACGCGGCCCAGGCGATCGCGGGCGTGCAGATCGCCCTCGCCGCCAACTCGCCCTACCTCTTCGGCAGGGAACTGTGGAGGGAGACCCGTATCCCCCTGTTCGAACAGGCCACCGACACCCGTCCCGAGGAGATCAAGGCCCAGGGGGTACGACCGCGGGTGTGGTTCGGCGAACGGTGGATCACCAGCGTCTTCGACCTGTTCGAGGAGAACGTGCGCTACTACCCGGCGCTCCTGCCCCTGTGCGACGACGAGGACCCGCAGCGCACCCTCGACGACGGCGGGGTGCCCCAGCTGGGCGAACTCACCCTGCAGAACGGCACGATCTACCGCTGGAACCGCCCCGTCTACGCCGTGACCGACAGCGGCCCGCACCTGCGCATCGAGAACCGGGTCCTGCCCGCCGGCCCCACCGTGGCCGACATCATCGCCAACGCCGCCCTCTACTACGGCCTGACCCGCGCCCTCGTGGACGAGGACCGCCCGGTGTGGTCGCGGATGTCCTTCGCGGTCGCCGAGGAGAACCTGCACACGGCCGCCCGCGACGGCATCGACGCCCGCCTGTACTGGCCCGGCACGGGCGAAGTGCCCGTCACGGAGCTGGTGTTGAGACGGCTGCTGCCGCTGGCCCACCGGGGCCTGGAGCTGGCCGGCCTGGACGCCTCCTGGCGCGAGCCCATGCTGGGCATCATCGAGCGACGCTGCGTCGACGGCCGCAACGGCGCCCTGTGGCAGGCGGAGACGGTCCACCACCTGGAGAACGCCGGCATCCACGACCGCCGGGAGGCGCTGCGCCGGATGACCACCACGTACATGGACTACATGCATCTCAACGCGGCCGCGCACACCTGGCCCGTGGACTGAGCGCCGCGAACAGGCGCCACCACGGAAGGGGAGCCGGACCGGAGGGCGCCGGACCGGAGGGCGCCGGACCGGAGGACCCCGCGACGGGAAGAGCCGCCCGGCGTGGGACCACCCGGCGAACGGCTACCGTGCCGGGCCGGCGCGCGGAGGCCGCCGCCCCGGGCGAAGGACGCGCCGTGCGGCTCCGTGCTGGGCTGGAGTGGGGAGGTCGCCGGCCCGGTCGACGGGCCCGCCGTGCGGCTCCGTGCCGGGCCGGAGTGGGGAGGTCGCCGCCCCGGGCGGAGGATGCGCCGGGCGGAGGACGTCCCGGGCGGAGGATGCGCCGGGTGGCTCCGCGCCGGGCGGCTCCGTGCCGGGCGGACGGGCCGCGAGGCTGCCCCGCCGCCCGGGCGCGGGTCACCGTCGTGCCAGGATGCCGGGTGATCACCTGTGTTCCCGGAGGCCGCTGACGTGAGTGAGACCGAGGTGGCCGTCGCGCCGCACCCCCTGCTGCTGCCCGACGGCAGGCCCGCCGCCGAGGCATGGTCGCTGGACCCGGCCCTGCGGCACCTGAACCACGGATCGTTCGGCGCCGTCCCGCTGGTGGCCCAGGAGCGGCAGGCGGAGCTGCGCGCCGAGATGGAGCGCGCGCCGGTGGTGTGGTTCCCGGAACTGCCGGAGCGGCTGGCCGCCACCCGGGCGGACCTCGCCGACTTCCTGCGCGTCGACCCCGGCGACCTCGCCCTGGTGCCGAACGCCAGCGCCGGGGCCAGCGTGGTCTACAACGCGCTCGGACGCCGCGCGGGCGGGGAGGTCGTCGTCACCGACCACGGGTACGGCGCCGTCACCATGGGAGCCGAGCGGCTGGCCCGCCGCTGGGGCGGCCGGGTGCGTACGGCGCGGGTGCCGCTCGGCGCGGACGAGAACGAGGCGTACGAGGCCGTCGTCGCCGAGATCGGCGCGGCCACCGACCTGGTCGTGGTCGACCAGATCACCTCGGCGACCGCCCGCCGGCTGCCGGTCGAGCGGATCGGCGCGGAGGCGCGCCGCCGGGGCGTACCGATGCTCGTGGACGGCGCGCACGCGCCGGGTCTGCTCGCCGCGCCGCTCGCCGACGCCCCGTACGACTTCTGGACCGGCAACCTCCACAAGTGGGGCTGCGCCCCGCGCGGCACCGCGGCCCTGGTCGCCCGCGGGCCGCTGCGGGACCTGCTCCACCCGCTGATCGACTCCTGGGGCGCCGGGGAGCCGTACCCCGACCGCTTCGACCACCAGGGCACCCTCGACGCCACCTCCTACCTGGCCGCCCCGACCTCCCTGGCCTTCGTCGAGCGCACCTGGGGCTGGTCCGCCGCCCGCCGCCACATGGACCGGCTCGCGGACCACGCCGCCCAGGTCATCGGCGCCGCCTTCACCCGCCTCACCGGTGCGGACAGCCGGGCCGACGTCGGGATGCCGGTCCCCGGCATGCGCCTGGTGCGGCTGCCCGACGGTCTCGGGCGCAGCCGGATCGAGGCCGACGCGCTGCGCGACCGGGTGGCCCGCGAACTCGCCGTCGAGGCCGCCTTCACCAGCTTCGGCGGGATCGGCTATCTGCGCGTGTCCGCCCACGTCTACAACACCCATGCCGACTACGAGCACTTCGCCGAGCGGTGCGTTCCGGTACTCGCCGACTGGGCCCGGGAATCGAGGAGTTGAGTCATCAGGTCAAGCGTCCCGGACACTTGACTCGGTGGGCGCGCGGCCCGATCCTCGTCCCAGGTATTGCGCGGTTCATGACAACGCCATGGTTTCGTCAACCGCGCCCCCGCCGACCGAGGGACGTGGGCCGTGACGCCGACTCGACGCTCGTACCGCAGACGCAGGCACGTCACCATGCTGTCGCTGCTGCTCCTGGTACTGACCATGGCCCTCGGGCCCACGCCGAGTTCGGCGGCCGGCAACAACTGGTGGGACCCGACCGCCCGACCCGCCCCGGACGTCCAGATCAACGTCACCGGCGAGCCGTTCACCGGGACCGATTCCGCAGGCGAAGTACAGGGGTTCGTCGACGCGCACAACCACCTGTTCGGCAACGAGGCCTTCGGCGGCCGGCTGATCTGCGGCAAGGTCTTCTCCGAGGCCGGTGTCGCCGACGCCCTCAAGGACTGCCCCGAGCACTACCCGGACGGCACCCTCGCCCTCTTCGACTACATCACCCACGGCGGCGACGGCAAGCACGACCCGGTCGGCTGGCCCACCTTCAAGGACTGGCCCGCGTACGACTCGATGACCCACCAGGCCGACTACTACGCCTGGGTGGAGCGGGCCTGGCGCGGCGGACAGCGCGTGCTGGTCAACGACCTCGTCACCAACGGCATGATCTGCTCCATCTACCCCTTCAAGGACCGCAGTTGTGACGAGATGACCTCGATCCGGTTGCAGGCCAAGATGACCTACGCCCTCCAGGCGTACATCGACACGATGTACGGCGGCACAGGCAAGGGCTGGTTCCGCATCGTCACCGACAGCGCGCAGGCGCGGCAGGTCATCGAGGAGGGCAAACTCGCCGTCGTCCTCGGGGTCGAGACCTCCGAACCCTTCGGCTGCAAGCAGATCCTCGACATCCCGCAGTGCAGCAAGGAGGACATCGACAAGGGCCTCGACGAGCTCTACGCGCTCGGCGTCCGCTCCATGTTCCTCTGCCACAAGTTCGACAACGCGCTGTGCGGCGTCCGCTTCGACTCCGGCGGCCTCGGAACGGCCATCAACGTCGGCCAGTTCCTGTCCACCGGCACCTTCTGGCAGACCGAGAAGTGTACCGGCGCGCAGCACGACAACCCCATCGGCAGCGCGTCCTCGGAGGCCGAGTCCGACCTGCCGGCGGGCGTGGACGTCCCCGCGTACGACTCGGACGCCCAGTGCAACAAACGCGGTCTCACCGAACTCGGCGAGTACGCCGTGCGCGGCATGATGAAGCGCAAGATGATGCTGGAGATCGACCACATGGGCGTCAAGGCCGTCGGCCAGGCCCTCGACATCCTGGAGTCCGCCTCCTACCCCGGCGTGATCTCCTCGCACAGCTGGATGGACCTGAACTGGACCGAGCGGGTCTACGCCCTCGGCGGCTTCGTCGCCCAGTACATGCACGGCTCCGAGGGCTTCGTCGCGGAAGCCGCCCGGACCAAGGCGCTGCGCGACAAGTACGGCGTGGGCTACGGCTACGGCACCGACTTCAACGGCATCGGCGACCACCCCGCCCCGCGCGGAGCGGACGCCGCGAACAAGGTGACGTACCCCTTCAAGAGCGTCGACGGCGGCTCCGTCATCGACAAGCAGACCTCCGGCGAACGCACCTTCGACATCAACACCGACGGCGCGGCCCACGCCGGCATGATCCCCGACTGGATCGAGGACATCCGGCAGGTCGGCGGCCAGGACGTGGTCAACGACCTGTTCCGGGGCGCCGAGTCCTACCTGGACACCTGGGGCGCCACCGAACAGCACCAGGCCTCGGTCAACCTCGCCAAGGGGCAGCCGGCCACGGCCAGTTCGTCCGAGTCGAACCCGTTCACCAGCTACCAGCCGGGCCGCGCCGTCGACGGCGACGACTCCACCCGCTGGGCCAGCGACTGGAGCGACGACCAGTGGTGGCAGGTCGACCTCGGCTCCACCCACCTGGTCTCCCGCGTGACGCTCGACTGGGAGCGCGCGTACGGCAAGTCGTACCGCATCGAACTCTCCACCGACGGCACCACCTGGCAGACCGCCTGGTCCACCACGAGCGGCGACGGCGGCCTGGACACGGCCAGGTTCACCGGAACCCCGGCCCGCTACGTACGGGTCCACGGACTCGACCGAGGCACCGACTGGGGATACTCGCTCTACGAGGTCGGGGTCCACAGCGCCTGAGGCGGGGGTTCACGCATGGCACGCATGCCGTCGGCACAGCGGCGCGAACAGCTGACGGAAGCGGCCATCAGGACGATGGCCCGGGACGGTGTCGCCAAGGCGACGACCCGGGCCATCGCCGCCGAGGCCGGCGTGTCACTGAGCGTCTTCCACTACTGTTTCGAGTCCAAGCAGGCCCTGATCGAGTCCGTCATCACCACCCTCACCGACCACTCGGTGACCGTCGTACGCGAGGCACTGCGGCCCAGGACCACGCTGGAGGAGACCGTCCGGGCCGGCTTCGAGGCCTACTGGGACCACGTCCGCGACCGCCCCGAAGAGCACATGCTCACCTACGAACTGACCCAGTACGCCCTGCGCGAGCCGGGATGCGAGCACCTGGCCCGACGGCAGTACGAGCTGTACGGCGCCGCCTACACCGAGCTGATCGAGCAGCTGCGCAGCAGCCGCGACCTCGAACTCCGCGTCCCCGTCTCCGTACTGGCCCGCTATCTCGCCGCCGTGACCGACGGTCTCACCCTCAACTACCTCGTCCTGGGCGACGAGTCCGCCTGGAACGACATCTTCGACACGGTCACCGCCCACATCGCGGGCCTGGTGGCCTGAGAGACGCTCGGGGCACCGCGCCGGTGGTTCGCTGAGCGGCCCGGCCGACGCCGCTGGGTAGGGTCGGGGCGTGGACCGCTGGAACAGACAGCCCGACGAGGCGTGTGCCGGGGAAGCGCGGGGCGAGCTGTCGGCCCGGTCGGCCCGCGCGCTGTGGTGGGGATCGGCCGGTCTGGTGCTCGCCGTCCTCGGCACCTCGGTGCTCGTCGCGGGCACCGAGCACGGCCGCCGACTGCCCGTGGCCGTCGCCCTGGTCCTCGTTCAGGCCTGCGCGCTGCGGTGGCAGACACGCGCCCCCGTCCTCGTACTGGCCGTGAACGCGCTGACGGGGCTCGCGGTGTGGGCGCTGCTGCCCGCGGTGAGCCTGACCGGGGCGCTGCTCGCCGCACAGGTCACCCTGTGCGCGCTGTCCGCCACCAGGCCACGGCGGGTCTCGGTACGGGCGCTCGCCGCGATGTGCGTGCCCGCGCCACTGGCGTTCCACGCGGGCGGATCCGCCGGGCTCGCGGTCTACCTGCTGACGGTGCTCCTGGCGTGGACCGCCGGGCAGTGGCGCGGGGCGCAGCAGGCACGGCGCAGGGCGGAGACGCGCCGGGCGGTGGTGGAGGAGCGGGCGCGGATCGCCCGCGAGGTCCATGACGTCGTCGCGCACACCCTCTCGGTGATGGTCGTCCAGGCGGCCGCCGCCGACGACGTGTTCGCCCAGCGGCCCGAACAGGCCCGCCAGGCACTGCGCGCCATCGAGTCCGGCGCCCGCTCGGCCCTCGGCGAACTGCGCCTGCTGCTGCGGGCGTTCCGGCCCGAGGCGGAGGGGGAGCCGGAGGCCGCACCTGGCGGCGGCAGCGAAAGCGACCGCCGGCCGGGACCCTCGCTCGCGCGGCTCGACGAGCTGGCCGACCGCGTGCGCGCGACCGGGATGACCGTGCGCGTGCACCGCGAGGGTGCCGCCGAGGGGCTGCCCGCCGGAGTGGACCTCGCGGCGTACCGGATCGTCCAGGAGGCTCTCACCAACACGCTGCGCCACGCCGACGGCGCCGACGAGGTGCGGGTCCGTGTGGCAGTGGAAGGGGAGTGCGTGGAGGTCACGGTGGTCGACAACGGGCGGACCCGGCCGAGCGGCCCGGCCTCGCCGGGAGCGGGACGCGGCCTGGTGGGGATGCGGGAGCGCGCGCGGCTCGTCGGCGGCAGCCTGCGGGCCGGCCCGCTGCCCGGAGGCGGGTTCGAGGTGGCGGCGCGACTGCCCGTGGAGCGCGCGTCATGACGCTGCGCGTGGTGGTGGCGGACGACCAGGCCCTGGTCCGCACCGGATTCCGCATGATCATCGACGCCCGGGACGACCTGGAGGTGGTCGGCGAGGCCGCCGACGGCCAGGAGGCGGTACGGCTGACCGGGGAACTGGACCCCGACGTGGTGCTGATGGACGTCCGCATGCCCGTCGTGGACGGCATCGAGGCGACCCGGCGGATCGCGGGGAGCGGCAGCCGGTCCCGAGTGCTCGTGCTGACCACCTGGGACGTGGACGCACACGTGGTCGCCGCCCTGCGGGCCGGGGCGAGCGGCTTCCTGCTCAAGGACATCCGCCCCGGCGAGCTCGTGGAGGCGATCCGCCTCACCGCGCGCGGCGACTCGCTGCTGGCACCGGCCGTGCTGAGCCGCGTCCTCGACCGGTTCCTGCGCACCACGCCCGACCCGGCGCCGCCGCCGTCCCTGCGGGACCTCTCCGGCCGCGAACGCGAGGTGCTCACCCTGATCGGCCAGGCACTGTCGAACGCGGAGATCGCCGAGCGGCTGCGCCTGTCGGAGGCCACCGTCAAGAACCATGTCACCGCCGTGCTGCGCAAACTGGGGCTGCGCGACCGCGTCCAGGCCGTCGTCGCCGCCTACGACCACGGCCTCGTGCACCCGCGCAGCCCCTGAGCACACCGTCTCCTCCTTGAGGAGGAGGCCGGGCAGTGGTCCTCCCACGCTCCCAGTCCCGGTCCGTTCCCGCGGCCGATCCGTGCCCGGGCGGCCGGCCCTAGCGTCGAAGGGTGATCGACGACCTGGCCTGCCTCATGTACCTGCTCGCCCACGACGACGTGGCCGGCGGCCCCTACGACCGTTCCCGGACCGAACTGCTCCTGCGCGCCGCCGCCCTCGTCGACCTCGCGTCACGAGGCCGGCTCGGGGAGGACGGCGGCACGGTCACCGTCTGCGGCACGGCGCCGACCGGTGACCCCGTCCTGGACGGCGTGCTGCGCGACGCCGCCGCCGGGCACGGCTGGAAGGGGCTCATGCGCCGCCACCGCCGACGGACCCGGACGGAGGTGGAGGACCGGCTCGCCACGGCCGGAGTCCTCACGGTGCGGGCACCCCGCACCCGTCTCGGCAGCCGACGGCTCACCCTGACGGACCCCGCGATCGCCACCGCCCTCCGCGGCCGGGTCTCCGCGGCCCTGCGCGGGGACGGGCCCGTCGGGGAGATTCCCGCCACCGACGCCGCACTACTGGCCCTGGCCGCGGCGGGCCGCGTCCGCTCGGTCGTGTCCCGACCGGACCAGAAGGCCTACCGCACCCGTATCGACGCCTGCACAGGACGGCTGGCCGCGCTCGCGCCCGGCCTGGAGAAAGCCGTACGCGCACTGCCGACAACCATGATCGCCGCTCAGGGCGGCATGGGCGGCAGCTGACCGGAGGGCGAGACGATCCGCATGCACCGTGCCCTGACCACCTGGGGCGGCCGCGCCCGCGACCCGGCCCCGGCACCGCCTCGCCGACACCATGATCGACTACTGGACCCGCTTCGCCCGCACCGCCGACCCGAACGGTCCCTCCTCGCCCTACTGGCCACGGCAGACGGTGCTGTCCCTGGCACCGGACCACGTCGTCCCCACCCGCACGACGCGGCTCCGCCACCACTGCGCCTTCTGGGACGCCCGTCGGTGACCGGGCGTCACGGACGCCCACCGTCAGCACTGTCCCACCGTCCTGCCGGTCAGACGGTGCGGACGGTGGCGCGGGCGGATTCGTCGACGTGGAGGGTGAAGACGTCGGGGCGGGAGTAGTGGCCGGCGGGGTCGAAGTCGAACCGGGCGCGGGTGAGGTCGTCCAGGTCGAGTTCGGCCGTCAGGATGCCTTCGCCGTCGCGCAGCGGGCCGGCCAGCACTTCGCCGAGCGGGGAGACGATGACGGAGCCGCCACCGATCAGGACGGTACCGGGGTCGTCGCCCTGGACGGGGTGGAGGTCCGCGGGCAGGGCGTCGCGGCGCAGATACTGGTTCGCGCCGAGGACGAAGCAGCGCCCCTCCAGCGCGATGTGCCGCATGGTGGCCTGCCAGGCGTCCCGGTCGTCCACCGAGGGCGCGCACCACAGGTCGACGCCCTTGGCGTACATCGCCGTACGGAACAGCGGCATGTAGTTCTCCCAGCAGATGCCCGCACCGATGCGGGCGGCGCCGGTGTCCACGACGGGGAGGGTGGAGCCGTCCCCCTGGCCCCACAGATAGCGTTCGGCGGCGGTGGGCATGAGCTTGCGATGCAGGCCCAGGTAGCCGTCGGGCCCGAAGAAGAGGGCGACGCAGTACAGGGTGCCCCGCTGCCGTTCGACCGCGCCGACGACGGCGTGGCAGCCGAGTTCCCGGGTCAGGGCGGCCAGTTCGTGGACCTCGGGGCCCGGGACGTCGATCGCGGCGGCGTGATACCGGCGGAAGAGCTCGCGGCCGGCCGGGGTGCGGCTGCCGACGGTGATGCCGAAGTCCAGTCCCTTGGGGTAGCCGCCGAGGAAGGCCTCGGGCAGGACGACGACCTCGGCTCCCCGGCCCGAGACCGCCTCCCGGATGAGTTCCCCGGCCCGGTCCAGGGCGGCTCGTGTGTCGAAGAGCGGAGCGGTCGCCTGGACCACGGCGGCGGTCACGGTACGGCGGGACTCGGAGGCGGCGGGGGCGATGGGGTTCTGGGAGGTCATGTCCCCGAGATTAGAAATCACGCCAATCATCGAGCAAGCTAATGTCCATGATGATCGACATCTACGGCAGTGAATTCAGGAAGGCGGACCTGAACCTGCTGGTGGTGTTCGCCGCCCTCATGCGTGAGCGCAGCGTCACCCGGGCCGCCACCGCCCTCCATCTGAGCCAGGGTGCGGTCAGTGCCGCGCTCGGCCGGCTGCGCAGGCTCTTCGACGACGAGTTGTTCACCCGTACACGCACCGGTGTCGAATCCACGCGTCGCGCGGTCGAGCTCGCCCGCCGCATCGAACCGGCGCTCGGGTTGATCGGGCAGGCCGTCACCGGCCGCGACCGCTTCGACCCGGCCACCGCCCGGCGCACCTTCACCCTCGGTATGTCCGACGACCTGGAAGCGGCGCTGCTGCCCCGGCTGCTGACCGCCACCGCCGGCCTGGACGGCATCCGGGTCGCCGTACGCCAGGCCAACCGCAACTCCGTCGCCGACATGCTGGATCGCGGAGAGATCGACCTCGGCATCGCCGCCGCCCCCGCACACGGCCCCGACCACCGCACCCAGGACCTGTTCCGCTCCGGCTACACCTGCCTCTTCAACCCCCGCCTGCTTCCCCTCACCGCACCCCTCGGCCTGGACGACTACCTCGCCCACCCCCACCTGCTGATCTCCTACGACGGCCGCCGCGGCATCGTCGACGACCTGCTGGACGCGCGCGGACTGACCCGCCGGGTGGTCGCCTCCACCACCCACTTCGCCGGTGCCGCCCTGCACCTCACCACCCTGCCGGCGTTGGCCACAATCCCCACCCACGCGGCCACCGTCTATGCCGACGCGCTGTCGTTGACCGCCGTCGAACCGCCCCTGCCCATGCCCGAGTACACCGTCACCGCGCTCTGGCACACCACCATGACCGACGACCCCGCCCACACCTGGCTCCGTCACCTCGTCGGCGAACACCACGCGACCGCAGCCCGCCTCCGGGACGCCTAGGCGGGGGCGCCCCCTGCGCCTCCCGTGCCGTTACCGATGCGTTTCCGCAGGTTAATTTCCGCGCCCGAAGGGTTGGCTGGAAGTCGTCTCCTGGTTATCGTTCACGAACTCCACTCAATCGTTCCGCTGAACGAATAGCGAGGGAGACGGTCGGTCCATGCCCGACATCCACCTCCCGGGGCGCCTCCCGGGGCGCCGCTCGGTGCTCGCCGCGGGCGCGGCCGCGACGGCCTCGCTCGGCGCGTCCTGGCTGCTCACCGGCTGTACGGGGGCAGCCGCAGCCCCCGACCTGACGGCTGCCGCCCTGAAAGGCACCCCCGACCCCGGCGGCACCCTGCGCATCGCCCGGCCGCCGGCCTCCGACGCCGAGACCCTCGATCCGGCGAGCTCCCTGTCGGCGTACGAATACCTCGGCGCCCTCTACAACCGGCTGGTCCGCGTCGGTACGGGCGGCGAACTCGCCCCCGACCTCGCCGAGTCCTGGGAGTCCGACGCCAAGGCCCGCACCTGGACCTTCCGGCTCCGCAAGGGCGTCACCTTCCACGACGGACGCGCCTTCACCGCCGCCGACGCCGCCTACACACTGCGGCACATCCTCGACAAGGCCACGGCCTCACCCCAGGCCGCCGTCCTCGCCCCGCTCGTCGACCCGAAGACGCTGCGCACCCCGGACGCCCACACCCTCGTCGTCCCCCTGAAGACCCCGAACGCCGAGTTCCCCAGCCTCCTCACGCACTACAACTGCTACGTCATCCCCGACGGCAGCGCCAAGGGCATCGGCCGCACCGGCATCGGCACCGGCCCCTTCAAGCTGGAGTCCTTCGCCCCGGCGGGCCCCGGCCGGGTCACCGCGCACAAGGACCACTGGGCCGGCCGCCCCGTCCTCGACGCCGTCGCCTTCTACTCGGTCGCCGACATGTCCGCCCGCTCCAACGCCTTGCTCGCCGGACAGGTGGACCTGCTCTCCCAGACCAACCTCGACTTCGCCACCGCCCGGGTGGTCGCCGCCTCCGACCGGGCCACCGTCGCCCGGGTGAAGGACGCGCAGTGGTACGTGCTGCCGATGCTCACCACCGAGAAACCCTTCACCGACGTCCGCGTCCGGCAGGCGATGAAGCTCGCCTACGACCCCGAGCACGTCGTGAAGGTGGCGCTCCAGGGCGCGGGCACGGCGGGGTGGGACAACCCCGTGCCGCCGAGCGACCCCGCCCACATCACCACCCACCCCGCGCACGACCCCGAGCAGGCCCGCCACCTCCTCAAGCAGGCCGGACACGAGGGCCTGACCGTCGACCTCTACACCTCCTCCTACGACCCGCTGTTCACGCCGATGGCCCTCGCCTACCAGGATTCCGCCAAGCGGGCCGGTATCCGGATCAAGGTGAAGACGGCCGCCGCGGACTCGTACTACACGCAGATCTGGATGAAGAAGCCGCTGATGGCCACCTACTGGTTCACCGGGCGGCCCGTCGACCAGCTCTTCACCCAGATCTTCCGCAGCGGCTCCTCCTACAACGAGACCGCCTGGTCCGACAAGGAGTTCGACGCCGTCCTGGACCGGGCCCGCGCCGAGACCGACGACACGGGACGCCGTGAACTGTACGGCGAGGCGCAGACGTTGGTGATCGAGCGGGGCGGGGCGATGACCCCGATGTTCGCCGACCGGCTCGTCGGCATCTCCCGGAAGGTCCGCGGCTACGCGGAGCACGGCTTCGAGTTCGACTACCTCAACATCGGCGTGAAGGGGGCCTGAGCATGCTGTCGTTCACCCTGCGCCGGCTGGCCTCGGCCGTCGGCACACTCCTCCTCTCCTCCGTCCTGGTCTTCCTCGCCGTACAGGCGCTGCCGGGCGATGTGGCCACGCAGATCCTCGGCAAGGACGCCACCCCCGACGCCGTGGCCGCCCTGCGCGACCAGCTCGGTCTCGACCGGCCTGCCTGGGAGCGCTACTTCGACTGGATCAAGGGTGCCCTGCACGGCGACTTCGGCACCTCCCTCGTCTCCGGCAAGGGCGTCGGCGGCCAAGTCGCCCTGTATCTCGGGAACTCGGCGCTCATCGCCGTCGTCACCGTGCTGTTCGCGGTGACCGGGTCGATCGTCCTCGGCGTCCTCGCAGGGCTGTACCGGGACCGCTGGCCCGACCACCTCATCTCCACCGTCAGCCTGGTCGGCATGAGCGTCCCCGAGTTCGTGGTCGCCACCGTCCTGGTGCTGGTCTTCTCGGTCGCGCTGCCCTGGTTCCCGGCGGTCGTCCTCTACGGCCCCGAGGCGAGCACCGGACAGCTCCTGCCCGCCGTATGGCTGCCCGCGCTCGCGCTCGCCGTGGTGATGGCCGCCTACATCGTGCGGATGGCCCGCACCTCCGTCATCGACGTGATGGCCGGCGAGTACGTCACCACCGCCCGCCTCAAGGGCCTGTCCACCTGGCGGATCGTCACCCGGCACGCACTGCCCAGCGCGCTGCTGCCCACCCTGCACGTGATCGCCCTCAACGTCGCCTGGCTCGCGGGCGGGGTCGCGGTCGTCGAGAACGTCTTCAACTACCCCGGCATCGGAAAGCTGATGCTCTCCTCCGTACAGAACCGCGACCTGCCCGTCATCCAGGCCATCGCCCTCGTCAGCGCCGTGATCTACGTCGTCTGCAACCTCGCCGCCGACCTCGGCGCCATGGCCCTCGACCCCAGGCTCCGCACCCGAGGGAGGACCCGGTGACCGCACTCGACACCACCCCGGCCACCGCAGGTGCCGCCCCGGCGGCCCCGCACGCGGCCGTCCGCGCCTGGCGAGGCCTTCGCTCGTCCCGCACCGCCCTGGTCGGCCTCGCCGTCGTCGCCGTGCACGTCCTCGTGGCGCTGCTCGCCCCGCTGCTCACCTCCTACGACCCGATCGCCAACGACGCCTCGCACGCCCTGCTCGGCCCGAGCTGGGAGCACTGGGCCGGCACCGACCAGTACGGCCGCGACGTCCTCGCCCGGGTGCTGTACGGCGGCCGGTACGGGCTCGGCGTCTCCGTCGCCGCCACTCTGATCACCGTCGCCCTCGGCACGGTCGTCGGCTGCGCCGCCGCCCTGCGCGGCGGCTGGTTCGACGACCTGCTCGGCCGGGTGCTGGACGCGATCCTGTCCGTGCCGTCGATCCTGGCACTGCTCGTCATCGTCACCGCCCTCGGCACCGGACCCGCGGTGATCGTCCTGGCCATCGCCGTCGTCTACGTCCCGCAGGTCGTCCGCGTGGTGCGCGGCGCCGCGCTGGCCGTGGTCCCCATGGACTACGTGACCGCAGCCCGGGCCCGGGGCGAGAGCACCTGGGCGATCCTGCGCCGGGAGGTGCTGCCGAACATCACCGACGTGGTCTGCGTGGAGTTCGCGATGCGCGCCTCCTGGGTGGTGCTGCTGATCTCCTCGCTGTCCTTCCTCGGCTTCGGCGCCGACCCGCCCACCCCCGACTGGGGGTTGATGGTCGCCGAGAACCGCACCGCCATCACCGTCGTCCCGATGGCGAGCCTCGCGCCGATCATCGCCCTGGCCACCCTCGTGGTCGGGCTCAACCTCGCGGCCGACGGCCTCGCCAAGGCGTGGGGCGTGGACCGGATCAGGGAGGGTTCCTGATGACCTCTGTCGTATCCGTCGACTCCCTCTCCGTCGCCTACCGTTCCGGTGGCCGCGAGGTGCCGGTCGTGCACGAGGTGTCCCTGGCGGTGGCCCCGGGCCGTACCCTCGCCCTCGTCGGCGAGTCCGGCAGCGGCAAGTCCACCGTCGCCGCCACCCTGCTGGGCCATCTGCGGCACGGCTCCCGGATCACCGGCGGCAGCGTCCACGTGGACGGGTGGGACGTGTTCGCGCTGCCCGCACGGGAGTTGCGGCTGCTGCGTGGGAGGACCGTCGCCATGGTCGGCCAGAACGCCGGACAGGCACTGACCCCGACCATGCGCATCGGCCGGCAGATCGAGGAGGCGGGCGGCGAGGTGCCGGTCGTCGACCTGCTCGAACAGGTCCGGCTGCCCCGTCCCGCCGAACTCGCCCGCCGCTACCCGCACGAACTCTCCGGCGGCCAGCAGCAGCGCGTCGCCATCGCCATGGCCATCGCCGCCCGCCCCAAGGTCCTCGTCCTCGACGAGCCCACCACCGGCCTGGACGTCATCACCCAGCGCAGCGTCCTCGACCTGATCGCCGCCCTGCGCGACGAACTCGGCCTGGCCGCCGTGCTGGTGAGCCACGACCTCGGCGTCGTCGCGCACATGGCCGACGAGGTGTGCGTGCTGAACACGGGCCGGGTGGTGGAGTCTGCGGCCACCCGCCGGCTGTTCACCGCACCCCAGGATCCCTACACCAAGCGGCTGTTGGCGAGCGTGCCGCGCCTGGACGACGCCGGACTCGCGGTCGTCGACGAGGCGGGGGAGCGGACGGTCCGTGCCAAGGCCGCCGTCCCCGACGGCGCGCCGGTCGCCGTCGCCGCGAGCGACGTCACCATCGACTACGGCAGCACCCGCGCCGTGCACGGCGTGTCCTTCGACGTCCGCCGGGGCGAAGTCCTCGCCCTCGTCGGTGAGTCGGGCAGCGGGAAGTCCACGCTGGCCTGGACGCTGGCCGGACTGCGCACCCCCTCCGGTGGCACCATGACCCACGAGGCCGGTGACCTGGCCCGACCGGCGCCGAAGCGCCCGCTCTCGCTGCGCCGCCGGGTCCAGCTGGTCTTCCAGAACGCCGACACCTCCCTCAACCCCCGCCGTTCCGTCGGTGACGCCGTCCGCCGCCCGCTGCGGTTCTTCGGCACCGCGACCGGCCGCACCGAGGCCGCCGAACAGGCCTGCCGGCTCATCGCCGACGTACGCCTCGACCCGGCCCTCGCCGACCGGCTGCCCGCCCAGCTCTCCGGCGGCCAGCGCCAACGCATCGGCATCGCACGGGCATTGGCGGGTGAACCGGACGTCCTGATCGCCGACGAGATCACCACCGCCCTGGACGTCTCCGTCCAGGCCGAGGTGCTCCGCCTCCTGGACGACCTGCGCCGGGAACGCGATCTGGCCTGCCTGTTCATCAGCCACGACCTCGCCGTGGTGCGCGGCATCGCCGACCGGGTCGTCGTCCTGCGTCACGGGGTCGTGGTGGAGGAAGGGCCCACCGAGGCCGTGTTCGGCGCGCCCGGCCACCCCTACACCCGCCGGCTGATGGCCGCCGCCCTCGAACCCGACCCCGACGCACCGCCCCGCACCGACGACGCCCCCGACTGGTCGGACGCGACCGACGCGGACACCGTCTGGACCGACCTCGGCGACGGCCACCGCGTCCGCCGCTGGACGCCCCTCAACACCCTCGTGGCCGAAGGAGTTTCGTGAAGTACCGCGAACAGTTCGAGCGCCAGGTCGTCCGCGAGGACGTCTGGATCCCCACCCGGGACGGCGCCACCCGGCTGCACGCACGGATCTGGCGGCCCTCGGACGCGGACGCCGACCCCGTACCCGCGCTGCTCGAATACCTCCCCTATCGCAAGAGCGACTGGACCGCGCCCCGCGACGCCCAGCGCCACCCCTGGTACGCCGGACACGGCTACGCCTCCGTCCGGGTCGACATCCGCGGCCACGGCGACAGCGAGGGGACCCCGGGCGACGAGTACGACGCCCAGGAACTCGCCGACGGCGTCGACGTCGTCAACTGGCTCGCCGCCCAGCCCTGGTGCACCGGCAAGGTCGGCATGTTCGGCATCTCCTGGGGCGGCTTCAACTCCCTCCAGATAGCCGCCCTCGCCCCGGAACCGCTCAAGGCCGTCGTCACCGTCTGTTCCACCGACGACCGCTACGACAACGACGTCCACTACACCGGCGGCGCCGTCCTCGGCATCGACATGCTCGCCTGGGCCGGGACCATGCTGGCCTTCGCCTCCCGCCCGCCGGACCCGGCGAACGTCGGCGCCGACCGCTGGCTGCCCATGTGGCGCGAACGCCTCGACGCCCTCCAACCCTTCCTGCACACCTGGCTCGACCACCAGGAACGCGACGCCTACTGGAAGCACGGCAGCGTCTGCGAGGACTACGGCGCCATCGACGCCGCCGTGCTCGCGGTCGGCGGCTGGCACGACCCGTACCGCGACACCGTGCTCCGCCTCGTCGAACACCTCCCGGCCGACCGCGTCCGCGGCCTCATCGGCCCCTGGTCCCACCAGTACCCCGACCGGGGGCTGCCGCCCGGCCCGGCCATCGGCTTCCTCCAGGAGACCCTGCGCTGGTGGGACCAGCACCTCAAGGGCACCGACACCGGAGTGATGCGCGAACCACTGCTGCGCGCCTGGATCAACGACCCGGTCCCGCCCGCGACTTCGTACGACGTGATGCCCGGCCGCTGGGTGGGCGACGACAACTGGCCCTCCCCGAAGGTGACCTGGAGCGAGCGCACCCTGGCAGCCGGGAGCGAGCCGGTCCTGGTCCGCTCCCCGCTCAACACCGGTCTCGACGCCGGCCGCTTCTTCCCCTTCGGCAACGCCGGCGACCTGCCGCCCGACCAGCGCGAGGAGGACGGCCGTTCGGTCTGCTTCGACTCCGAACCCCTCGCCGAACGTGTCGAGATCCTCGGCAGGCCCCGCGTCCGGCTGCGTCTGGACAGCGCCACCCCGCGCGCCAACGTGATCGTCCGGCTCTGCGACGTCGCTCCCGACGGCTCCTCGACGCTGGTCACCCGGGGGGTGCTCAACCTCCTCAGCCGGCACGGCCGGGACCGGACGGTGGAGTGGACCCCGGGCACGTACGAGGACGTCGAGATCGAACTCACCGGCATCGGCTACGCCTTCCCGCCCGGCCACCGCGTCCGGGTCGCCGTCTCCGACGTCTACTGGCCCTGGGTGTGGCCGCACGGCGAGCGCGGCGAACTGCGGGTCGTGCCCGCCGACAGCGCCGTACTCCTGCCCGTACGGGCGGCCGGAGAGGAACCGCCGATCGCCTTCGAGGAGCCGGAGCAGGCGCCACCGCTCCCGGTCACCCACGACCGGCCCGCCGAACCCCGCCCCGAACGGCTCGTCACGCACGACGTGGCGGCGGGGGAGTGGACCCTGGAGGTCGACCCCAACTACGGGGGATCACGGACGTACCCGGACGGGCTCCGCTACGAGGAGAGCGCCCGCGAGACGTACCGTGTCCGCGGCGACGACCCGCTGTCCGCGAGCGCCGTGTCGGAGTGGCGCATCCGGTTGCGGCGCGGCGATGACTACGACGCTGAGATCATGGCGCGTACGGAGCTGCGCGCCTCGGCGGCGGACTTCGTCATGGACAGCCGCATCGAGGCACGGGCGAACGGAGAGACAGTGGTCAAGCGGTCCTGGCACCACACCAGCGCGAGGACGTCGGGATGACCGCCGCCAAGCCGCAGCGCTCCGCGAAGCCCCCGCGCCGGGCCGTCGCCGCCGCCGACCGCACCCGCCAGCCCACCGAGGTGCGCCGACGGCTGATCGTCGAGGCGGCCATCCCGCTGATCGCGGAGCGCGGCTACGCCTCGGTGGGCGTCCGGGACGTGGCCGCCGCGGCCGGGGTCTCCGTCGGCACGGTCACCTATCACTTCGGCAGTGTGCAGGAGATCCTGTCCGAGGCGATGGTGCTGCACATCGAGCGCTACTACGCGGAGCTCAGCGAGGCCGCCGAGCAGGCGGGCAGCGGTGCCGAGGCGTTGCGGCTGCTCGTCGACGCCCTCTTCACGGAGGACACCGACCGGCACTGGCGGATGTGGTTCGACTACTGGCACGCGGGCGAACCGGCCACCGACGAGGCCTTCGCCCGCGGCCAGGCCGACCGCTACACCGCCTGGCACCGGCAGATCCGCGCCCTGGCCGAACGGGGCGTCGCGGACGGCGAGTTCGACGGCGCCGACCTCGACGGCTTCACCGTCCGCTTCGCCGCCCTCGCCGACGGCCTCGCCCTCCAACGACTGCGCCAGTCACCACCGCTCAGCACCGAGGACGCCCGCCGGCACCTGAACCGGCTGGTGGAGACGGAACTCGCCGTCCGCACGGACCGTGGCTGACCGCAACACCGTGCGGGCAGACACACCCCCCGGCTCGTGATCGCAGCGGCCCCCGTCGGTGCCCCTGTCCCCGTCACAGGTCCGTTTCCGCCGGTTGGCTCAGGAGGTGGCGGCGCGCAGGGCGGTTGCGGCCAGGGTGGTGTAGTTCATCGTGAACCGGCCGCCCAGGGAGTCGATGGCCTCCCCGACCACGTCCAGTATCCCGTCCAGTTGATCGGGACGCAGCCGGGTGAGGCCGCCGGTGGTGGGCAGCAACTCCAGCCACTGGTCGCGCGTGTAGGACCGCGCCCAGTCGAATCGCCACTGTTCGGGATCGTCGAACTGTTCCGTCTCGCGGATCCTGTCGGCGATTTTCGCGTACGCCGCCTCGTACAGGTCGAGCGGACGGCGGGCCGGTCGGCCGTTGAGCGGGGAGTCGGGCGCTGCCCGCCGGAAGGCGGCGGCGAACGGTTCGGCCACCTCGGCAGGCGGCTCGTACACGTGCCCGAACACCGCCAGCCGGCCCCCTGGACGCAGCACACATGCCGCCTTCAGGGCACCGACGTCCGGATCCACCCAGTGCCAGGACTGGGCGCCGCATCGCGGCCGACGCCGACATCGGCTCACTCACCCTCTCCCTGGTCGGCGGCGGGCATCTCCTGTTCGCCGACCGCGACCCCGGCCCACCGGCCACGGCAGTCGTCGGCAGGTTCGTGGCAGGGGTGGTCGCCGATTCCGTGCGACGCCGACCGGGCTGATCCGGCGTGAGGAACTGCTGAGCGTGCCCTTGGGAAACGGAGTCATGGTCGTGGACGCGGTCTTCGATCCCGGAGTGGGCGAACCGGGCGCCCCTGTCGGCGAACGATCGGGAGGCGCAGTCGGCCGCCGCGAGTGAGCGGCGGAGAACGTTCAGCCACCTCGCAGGCCCCCGGCTCGCGCGGCGCGGCTCCGCGTCAGGCGCGGCTCGGAGGCGTCCACGACGAGACGGCGCGGGCCCCGCGCGAGATGCCGTCCGGTACCGCCCGGGGCCCGCCCGCTGATCGGCCGTGCCGTTCAGGCCACCGTGCGGATCAGCTTCTTGTTGGTGAACTCCTCGATGCCGAGTCGGCCGAGTTCCCGGCCGAAGCCGGAGCGCTTCACGCCGCCGAAGGGGAGTTCGGCGCCCTCCGCGCCGACGCCGTTCACGAAGACCATGCCGGCCTCGATGCGGTCGGCGACGCGCGTGGCCTGCTCCGGGTCGGTGGTGAAGACGTAGGAGCCGAGGCCGTAGGGGGTGTCGTTGGCGATCCGTACGGCGTCGTTCTCGTCGGTCGCCGGGAAGACCATGGCGACCGGTCCGAACAGTTCCTGGCGGGCCGCCGTGTGCTCGGTGGTCAGGCCGGTGAGGACGCCCGCCGGGAAGTAGGCGCCCTGCCGCTCGCCGGAGCCGTGGAGGGTGGCGCCCTCCGCCACGGCCTGGCCGACCTGCTTGGCGAGGGTCTCGGCGGCGGCCGCCGAGGAGAGCGGGGCCCCGGTGGCGGAGTCGAGGAGGCGGGCCGTGAACTTCTCCACGAACGCGTCGTACAGGTCCGCCACGACCACGAACCGCTTGGCGGCGTTGCAGGCCTGGCCGGTGTTGTCGAGACGGGCGGCGACCGCGGCCTCGACGACGGTGTCCAGGTCGTCGGTGGACAGCACCACGAACGGGTCCGAGCCGCCGAGCTCCAGCACGACCTTCTTCAGGTGCCGGCCGGCGATCTCGGCGACGGCGGCCCCGGCCCGCTCGGAGCCGGTGAGGGAGACGCCGTGCACGCGGGGGTCGGCGATCACGTCGGCGATCTGCTCGTTGGTGGCGTACACGTTGACGTACGCGCCCGCCGGGAAGCCGGCCTCGGCGAACAGCCGCTCCAGCAGCGCCGCCGTGGCGGGACACTGCGGGGCGTGCTTGAGGACGATGGTGTTGCCCACGGCCAGGTTGGGGGCCGCGAACCGGGCGACCTGGTAGGCCGGGAAGTTCCACGGCATGATGCCCAGCAGCACGCCGACGGGACCGCGCCGCACGACGGCGGTGCCGGGGCCGGAGGTGACGTCGAGCACCTCGTCGGCGAGGAACTCCTCGGCGTGGTCGGCGTAGTAGTGGTAGATGTCGACGCAGAAGCCGACCTCGCCCTCCGCCTCGGCGAGCGGCTTGCCCATCTCCCGCACGATGCTCGCGGCGAGTTCCGCGCTGTGCTCGGCGTGCAGGTCACCGAGGCGGCGCAGCAGCGCGGCGCGCTCGGCCACGGAGCTGGACCGGCCCCAGGCACCGGCGGCGTGCGCGGCGTCGACGGCCGTGGCGATCTCGGCGTCGGTGGCGGTCGGGTAGGTCTCGACGATCTCGCCGGTGGCCGGGTCGGTGACGGCGTACATGGTGCCTCCAAGTGGCAGGGGGATGAGGGAGGGGGAAGGAAGCTGGTCAGGGCTGGAGGACGGTCCTCAGGCCGGAGTCGGAGCCGCGGTCGCCGAACGCCTGGGCGGCTTCGCCCAACGGGCGGGTCCGGGCGGCGAGTTCCTCCAGGGGAAGGCGGCCGGAGAGGTGGAGGCGGGCCGCACCGTGACGTCCCGGATGCCCGGGCCCGTGTCCGGGTCCAGGTCGACGGCCGGGGAGAGCCGCGACGGCATCAGGGGGCCTTCACTACTTCAGTGCGGGCCGTCGGCGCGGGGTCCGCGAGCTTCGCGCGGGGCCCGGGGAGGCGACGATCACCGCCCGCGTCCACGTGGGGTCCACGGAGACGGCCCGGTTCACCGGCATCGGTGGGGGAGTCGTTCACGTGGGTCTCCTGACGGTGCTGCGTCGGCCGGGGGCCGCGGCGAGCGGTGGTCTCGGGCGGACATCGGCCTCTCTGCGAGCGTCGGTTTCCGGCCGATCCCACTTATTGGGTGCGCGACCAATTGATTTATTGGTCGCCTACTCAATAACATTAGCCGTATGACGTCAAGAGCCCCGGGCAGGCGCGTCCGCAAGGCGCCCGCCGAACGCCGCGCCGAGATCGTCGCCACGGCGTCGCGGATCGGGCTCACCGAGGGTCTGGAGTGCGTCACCCTGCGCCGCGTCGCCGACGAGCTCGGTGTCCAGCCCGGACTTGTCGGCCACTACTTCCCCGCCGTGGACGAGCTGGTGGCCGAGGCGTTCACCCACGCCACGATGAAGGAACTCGACAGCCTGCTGCCGCCCGAGCCGGGCGACCCCCTACAGGCCTTCCGGCGGTTCTTCGGCCTCACGTCGAGCGCCGACTTCGACGACGTCAGCAGGCTCTGGCTCAACGCACGGCACCTGTCGCGCTACCGTCCGGTACTGCGCGAGCACGTGACGAAGCAGGAACTGCGGTGGTGCCGGCGCCTGGAAGAGCTGATCGCCGCCGGGGCCGCGGCCGGGGTCTTCGGCTGTGCGGATCCCTGGGGAGCGGCCACCCGTGTCCTCGTCGCGATCGACGGCGCCAGCGCGTACATCAACACCAGCGCCGACCACCGCAGGGCGCCCACGGAGGACATGCCGCGCACCGTGGCCGAGTCCGAACTCGGGCTGCGACCCGGCATGTTGCTCACGGACTGATCCCTCCTGCCGGCCGGGGTGGCCCAGGAGAGCCCCGGCCCCCTACAAGCCGGCCGCCTGGGCCAGTGACGCCCGTTCGCCTTCGTCCGGGCCGAACTCGGCCAGCAGCTGATCGTCGGCCAGCAGACGTCGTACGCACGCGGCGTCGGCGGCGAACGCCGCTCGGCACAGGGCCCGTTCAGGATGGTCGGCCTCGGGTCCGCCGACTGCCAGGTCCCAGGAGCTGCGGGGGTCGGTCGGTGCGGACAGGGCGGCGGCCACGAGGACGATCCCGAACAGCTCGTTGCGGCGCGGGACCGATGGGTCGGTGGTCAGTCGCAGCAGATAGGGGACGACCGCCGGCATCGTGGGACTGATGGACATGGGCCCTGACATCACCAGCCAGTCCAACGCCCGCTCGGCCATCTCGGCCGCGTCGGGATCGGCCAGCCCGCGCAGCACGACCGGGACATCGACCGGGCACCCGGGAATGGACGACCACTCCACCGCCTCGCACCCTTCCAGCGCGGGATGCGTGGAAGCCGCCTGTCCCAGGTGCGGGTGGGCCGCCGCGAGAGCCGCTGTGGCGGCCGTCGCCGCGGCCTCGTGATCCACCCTGCACACCGGCGTCGCCTCCCTGACAGCGGCATCCGGATCCGGGCCCGGCCGCGGTTCCATGAAAGCACGGGGCGTGTCTGCCCGGTGGCGTGCGGTCGGGGACGTGCGGTCGGGGACGTGCGGCCGGCGTTCAGCAGCCGGGTGATGATCGACGGTGCGGCTGCCTCACGCCTGGAACTCCGTCAGATCGATGGAGTGAACGCTCAGGGGATGGGCGTACACCGGGTGCACCGTTTCCCGCTCGGGAACCATGCCGAGCTTGCGGATCACGTTCTCGGAGGCGCTGTCCCCCACCCGGCTGATGCTGATGACGCGGTCGAGGCCGCGGTCCTGGAGGGCGAACTCCAGCGTGGCGTGGGCGGCCTCGGACGCGTACCCCTGCCCCCAGAACTGTGAGCCGAACCGCCAGCTGACCGCTACGGCGGGCATCACCTCCGGCAGGAAGCCGGGCACGGACAGACCGGTGAACCCCGCGAGCTCGCCCGAGCCCAGCAGCTCCACGGCGAAGAGCCCGAAGCCCTCCTCGTCCCACTCCTCCTCCCACTCCTCGATGGCCGTGGCCGTGTCCTCCAGGTCGCGCACCGAGCCGTCGTCGACCCAGCGCATGACGCGCGGGTCGGCGTTGATGTCGGCCATCGGCGCGAGGTCGTCGTCGTACCAGCGACGAAGGAGCAGGCGGGGGGTGCGGATCTCGGTCATGGCGCCCATCCTGCCGAAGACGAGGGCCGCGTCGGTAATCCGGTGCCGCGCGGCCGGCCGCCCCGCCCACGGACGGCCGACCGCGCGGGCGATCAGTCCTCGGCGGCGGTGAGGGCGGCCAGCTCACGGTTGACCGCGACCTGGTGCGCCTCGGCGTCCATCCGCGCCTTCCCAGGGCTCCAGCGACCGGCCATCACGAAGACGAAGGGCAGGAAGAGCACCTGGCCGCCGACACAGATCCACCACCAGGTGCGCCATTCGCCCGGCCCGTCCTTGGTCGCCTTCTGTACCTCGGCACCGTGCTCCTGCAACACCTTCAGCTGCGGCGCCGCCTTCTGTACGACGGCGAGGTCCGCCGCGCCGACCTCCCGGAGGGCGCGGGCGTTCAGCGCGGCCGGCACGGTGGCCGGGGTGTACTTGTTCAGCTCGGCGAAGAGTTCCTGGTGCGCGTCGACGACGGCCAGCGCGGGCGCCGCCTGCGCCGAGGCGGCCTTGACCTCGGCGCCGTGCTCCACGAGCGGGGTCACGGAGGTGACCAGCACCGGGATGAAGGCCGCGGAGACGGCGACCACGATCCGCACCGTCCAGCCCCACACCGCCAGCCCTGCCGCGGTCGCCGCGGGGTTGTGCTTCTCGACCGTCTCGGTGAAGCTCGCCATCCAGGGCGCGTAGGCGATGCCGCTGAAGACGCCGATGCCGACGAACAGCCAGGCGAACGTGTAGTAGTCGGTCGTCAGATGGGTGGCGCGGGTGGCGAAGACCGCGGTCACCGCGATGGAGCCGACCGCGCCGACGACCATGAACGGCTTGCGCACCTTCAGCCGGTCCGAGAGCAGACCGACCAGCACCAGGGCGACGGCGTTCGCCAGCCAGTACCAGTTGGCCAGCGCGTTGGTGCGCTGCTCGCTGTAACCGAAGACCGTCGCGAAGTAGACGACGAAGTTGCCGACCGCCGCGTAGTACAGCAGCAGGAACACGGCGATGGCGAAGGCCGAGCCCAGCACGTCCAGCCGCATCATCTGCCGCCACTCGCCACGGCGCAGCGCCTCCGTGTCCAGCCCCTTGGCGCGCGCCTCGACCAGCGCCCGGTCCCGCAGCGTCACCATGATCTGGTCGCGCAGCGCCGGGGACAGCTCGCGCAGCGCGAAGATCGCGACGACGAAGACGACGAACCCGGCGATCGCCGAGTACCGCAGCTCGTCCTGCCAGGTGGCGCTGTCGAGGGTGTTGCTGGTGACGGTGGTGACCACCAGCGAGCCGATGACCGGGCCCATCGTCCAGTACCCCATCGCGGTGGCCCGGCCGAGCTGCGGGGAGAAGTCCCGGATCAGCGCGGGGGTGGCGACCAGCACGATGCCCTCGATGAAGCTGACGAGCGCGAAGAGCACCAGATAGGTGGTCTTGTTCGCCGCGTTCGGCAACCCGAAGAAGACCAGCAGCGCGGCGACCAGCAGCCCGTAGACCACCAGGTTCGCCCGGCCCCAGCGGTCCGCCAGGCCGGCCACGAGCGAGGCGAAGGCCCCGATCGCGTTGCCGATCACCGAGACCCAGATGAAGTAGCGGTACGTCATGCCGAAGTGCGTGATGATCGACGTCGCCACCGCGTACTGGATGTACAGCATGTAGTACAGGACGACCGTCGTGACGACCACGATCGCGAGATACGTCATGCGGCGGCCGGTGGACGGATAGTCGGCCAGTTCACGGCGGTACAGCCGGGCCAGCGGGCCGCGGGCGTCCGCGGAGGGTCCATCGGGCGCGGGTCTGTCGGCGTCGAACGGCGTCGTAGCGGCGGACATACGGCTCCTCCCAGGGATGCCCGGAGACCGGGTGCCCACGTCGGTTCGACGAGGGTGCGCGGCGACCCGGCTCCGAGAGCGTGGCCAGAGGGTAGTACCGACTAGTCGGTACGCCTAGAGGGGCGGCATGAGGTTGTTCACCTGACCCGACAGACCCTCACCAGAGTCCGGTGGGCTCCCTTCCCGCCGCCCGGAGCAGGATGTCCCGCGTGGAACCCATCCCGTACTTGTCGATGTCACTGGAGAGTCCGGCCACCTCCAGCAGCAGCGGGCGAAGGTCGACACCGGCATCCCGTGCCTGCCCGCACAGGTCGTTCAGGGCGACCATCATGTCCCGTGTGTCCTGGCCCTGATCCTCGACCGACATCTCCAGCAGGCGCTGCCGGAAACCCTGGGGCGTGGCGGCGAAGGGCAGCGTCGTCGCCCAGGAGAACGAGTGGCACCGCTCCAGCAGCGCGCGCAGGGTGGCCCGGACGTCCTCGCCGCCCGCCTCGTACCGGGAGAGCACGTCCCGCAGCGCCGCCTCGGCCTCCGGCCGCAGCCCCGCCTCGTCCAGCGGATGCGCGCTTTCCCGCACCTTCCGCACCCAGTCGGGGTCGGTGAGATCCACCTGCCCCGTCGCGATCGGCTCGACGCACGCGTCGATCAGTGCGACCCATTCCCCGAGCTTCGTCAGTTCTTCCATACCGCCGCGTACCCCCCCGTACCGCTCACGATGACACCCCTGGCGTACCCCACCCACCCCGACACCGCCACCCCGAAGGCGAATTGCCCACGCCTCCCTACGAACGCACCCTCTCCGGCGGCGGCCCGCCCCCCTCCCGCACGCCGCCGCGGAAACACCGCGTCCGGCACCCCCTCGTGTGGGTGCCGGGCGGGTGGCCGTCAGGCGGTGAACTCGTGGGTCCCCGAGCCCACCCGGTACACCGCGCAGCCGTCCTCGCGGCGCAGGAACGTGCCGTGGGAGTGGGTGACCGTCGCCTGGTCGGACGCCGGGATCCACACCTCGGCGGTCGTGTTGGGCGGCACCGCGCAGGTCAGGGTGAAGCGGCCGGACCGCAGCCGCCAGCGGGTGGAGACGGGCCCGTACACCGAGGTGAACGTGGCGCGGGCGGAGGTGACCGCGCCTCCCGGACGCGGGCGGACGACGATCTCCCGGTAGCCGGGCCGCCCGGCCGCGATACCCGCGATGTTCGCGTACATCCACTCGCCCACCGAGCCGTAGGCGTAGTGGTTGAAGGAGTTCATGCCCGGGTCCTGGAAGCTTCCGTCGGGCCGGATCGAGTCCCAGCGCTCCCACATCGTGGTGGAGCCCCGGTCGATCTGGTAGCCCCAACTCGGGTACGAGCGCTGCTCCAGCAGCCGGTAGGCGACATCCGTGTGCCCCGTCTCGGTGAGGACGGGCAGCAGCCGGGGCGTGCCGAGGAACCCGGTGGACAGGTGCCAGTCCCGGCCCTCGACCAGGGCCACCAACCGGTCGCCGGCCGCCTTCCGGGACGCGTCCGGCAGCAGGTCCATCGACAGGGCGAGGACGTACGCCGTCTGCGTGTCGCCCCGCACCCGCCCGTCGGCGGTGACGTAGGCGTTCTGGAAGGCGGCCCGGATCCGGCCGAAGAGGTCGCTGTACGGCGCGGGATCCTCGCCGAGTTCACCGGCCATCCGGGCCGCGAGGTCGGCGCTGTGCGCGAAGTAGGCGGTGGCGATGACGTCCTTGGGGGTGTCGTCGTCGACGTTCAGCCAGTCGCCGTACCCCTCGGCGGGCCGCAGCAGCCCGACGCTGTGCTGCTCCAGGTACGTGAGCCAGGCCCGCACCGACGGCCAGGCGTCCGCGAGGACCTGGCGGTCGCCGTACGCTTGGTAGAGGGCCCAGGGGACGGTGACACCGGCGTCGCCCCAGCCCGCCGTACCGCTGCCGAGCGTGCCGACCACCGGCGCCACGTCGGTGAAGGCGCCCGCCGAGGTCCGCGAGTCCCGCAGGTCGAC
The DNA here is from genome assembly GCF_044747345.1 of Streptomyces sp. NPDC090088. Lineage (NCBI taxonomy): Bacteria > Bacillati > Actinomycetota > Actinomycetes > Kitasatosporales > Streptomycetaceae > Streptomyces > Streptomyces sp. NPDC090088. The sequence goes on from NZ_JBIVDZ010000005.1 coordinate 100,395, forward strand.
GAGCCACTTGGACAGGAACCGCGCGGACTCCATGGTGTAGGCGGCGGTCGGCGAGAAGACGTTGATGTCGCCGGTCCAGCCCAGCCGTTCGTCGCGCGCGGGCGTGTCGGTCGGCACGGAGAGGAAGTTGCCGCGCTGCCCCCAGGTGATGTTGTGGTGCAGCTGGTTCAGCATCGGCACGTCGGTCTCGAAGTCGAGGGTGAACGGCGCGTCCGTGTGCATGACCCGCCCGGTGACCGCCCGCGCGGTCGGCGTGCCGGGGAACCCGGTCACCTCGACGTACCTGAACCCGTGCGAGGTGAAGCGCGGTTCGTAGACCTCCTCTTCCCCCTGGCCCTTGAGGGTGTACGTGTCCGTCGCCGCCGCGCTGCGCAGGTTGGCGGTGTAGACGGTCCCGTCGGGGTTGAGCACCTCGGCGTGCCGCAGCCGTACGGTCGTCCCCGCGTCGCCGGAGACCCGCAACCGCACCGAGCCGACCATGTTCTGCCCCAGGTCGAACACATACACTCCCGGCTTGGGCTGGGTCACCGCCTGCGGCGTCAACTCCCGTTCCACCCGCACCGGTCCGTCCACCTGAGCGACGATCAGCCCCGGCCCGATGTCGCCCTCGCCGCGTACGGCGAGCCAGCTCCCGTCGTCGAACCCGGGCGAGGTCCAGCCGGGGGTCTCCTTGCGCGCGTCGTACGTCTCCCCGTTCAGCAGGTCGGCGGCGACGATCGGCCCGGCGGCGGCCCGCCAGCCGGTGCCGGAGGTGACGCGCTCGGCGGTCCCGTCCGCGTACTCGACCTCCAACTGCGTGAGCAGCGCCGGGTGCGGGCCGTACTGGCCGGGCCCGAACATGCCCACGTTTCCGGCGTACCAGCCCGGTGCGAGGTGGGCGCCGAGGGCGTTGGCGCCCGGTCTGAGCAGGCCGGTGACGTCGTACGTCTGGTACTGCACGCGGGTGCGGTAGTCGGTCCAGCCGGGCGCGAGCTGGTCGGTGCCCACCCGGCTGCCGTTGAGGTGGGCCTCGTACAGGCCCAGCGCGGTGGCGTACAGACGGGCGCGGGACACCTTCTTGCGCGGCAGCCGGAACGTGTGCCGCAGCTGGGTGACGGCGTACGACACCGGGACGACCCGCCCCCAGGGGCCGCCGCCCCAGGGCGCCGCCACCCGGACCGTCGGCCACCCGCCGTCGTCGAAGCCCAACTCCGCCCAGCCGTCGGCGGGTTGCTGGTCGCTGGTCTTCCAGGAGTCGTCCGTGAACACCTTCCGCTCACCGGCGGCGGTACGGACCACGAGGACGGCGAGGAGCCCCGCCGGACCCACGGTCGCGTTGGTGGCGGCCACGGCGACAACGTTGTCTCCCGCGCGCACCTGGTCCAGTACGTCGACGACGGCCGGGCGGCGCCAGTCCTCGTTGTCGGTGTCGAGGTCGGTGTGGGCCACCTCGACGCCGTTCACGGAGACGGCGTAGACGTTGTCGGCGGTGATGGCGAGTGTGGCCGCCGTGATGCCGTCGGGCAGGTCGGCCCGGCCGCGGAACCAGCGGGTGGCCGTCGGCACGCTGCTCGTCGGATCACCCTCGGGGTACCAGATCCACGAACCGCCCTCGAAGGACGGCGCGTCGGTGAGGCTCGCCGGGGCGGAGATCCAGTCGGCGGTCCACTGCCCGGTGTCCATGAGCCCGGTCTCCCACCACGAGGGTTCGCTCCAGCCGGACACCTCGCCGTCGCCGTCCCACACCCGCACGGCCCAGTGGTAGCGGGTGCGCGGCTCGAGGGCGGGCCCGGCGTACGGCACGAGCGCGGACTCGGCGGAGGTGACCTTCCCGCTGTCCCACACGTCCGGACGCGCCAGCGCCGGGACGCTGGTGGCGACCCGGACCTGGTAGGCGCTCTGCCGCACACCCGTCCCGTCGGCGGTCAGCGGCCAGCTGAGACGGGGGTGTGGGGTGTCGATGCCCAGGGGGTGGCGCACGTACTCCACGGTGGGCCCGGCGACGCGCGGGCCCGCGCGTCGCGCCCCGGCCGGTGCGGTTCCGCGCACCGGCGCGGCCACCGCCGACCCGTTGTCGACGGCCGCCGCCACGGCCGCGGCGGCGGCGCTCGCGAGAATGTTCCTCCTGCTGATCATTACGACTCCTCGCACAGAGAAAGGAATGAATCGATTCAGAACGGAGAGGCGTGGAAAACGTAGAGCCGGGAGGGGCGGGGGTCAATCATCGTGCGGTTGTTTTTCTCACGTGCTCGGTTCGAGAGGTCGGGCAGTGCGGGGCGTCAGAGGGTGGGGGCAACTCGATTGAACGGTTTCAATTCGTTGTGAGCACGTGGCTCGGTCGCCCGGAGCTGTCGGTGATCCGTCGGCCGTCTGTCGGTGCTCGCTGGAACCGTGGACGCCGAGTTGCCCGGTGCGGCAGCCACGATCCCCATCGCCTCGCCGCCGACAGCAAGGGAGCCCGCCGCTATGTCGTCCACCTCCGCCCCACCGCCCTGGAACGTGCACCGGCTGCCGCGTGCCGACGGGCGGGTCTTCCTGGTCACCGGGGGCAACGCGGGAATCGGGTACTTCGTGGCCGAGCAACTGGCGACCACCGGGGCCACCGTCGTGCTCGGCAGCCGCGACACCGCGAAGGCCGAGGCCGCCATGGCCTCGATACGCGCACAGGTCCCGGACGCGCGGGTGCGGGCCGTACGGCTGGACCTCGCCGACCTCCCGTCGCTCGAAGCCTCGGTGGGGTCGCTGGGCGTGGCACACCTGGACGCCGTGGTCAACAACGCGGGTGTCGCGCTCGACGATCCGCCGCGCAGGGAGACGACGGACGGCCATGAACTCATGTTCGCGACCAATCACCTCGGGCACTTCGCGCTGACCCGGTGGCTGATGCCGTTGCTCGCGGCCGCACCGGCGGCCCGCGTGGCCCGCGTGGTGACCACGGGCAGCTTCGCGGCCAAGTCCGAGCGGCTGGATCTGGACGACCTCCAGTCCCGGAAGGACTACCGGCCCAAGCGCGCCTACGGGCGTTCCAAACTGGCGCAGATGTCCTTCGGAGTCGAACTCGACCGGCGGCTACGGGCGGCCGGCGGCACGGTGGCGAGCGTGGTGGTCCATCCCGGCGGCGCGCTGGACTCCCTCACCCCGCCACGGCCCCCGGTCCACGCGCGCACAGCCGGCGCCCGGTGGGGCGCGGCGCCCGCGGCCTTGCTCGTCCAGGGCAAGCACGCCGGCGCCTGGCCGGCGGTCCGGGCGGTACTCGACCCGTCCGTGCACGGCGGCCTGCTGTGGGGACCGCGCGTCTTCGGTCTGCGCGGCGAACCCCGACCCGAACCGGTGTGGAGCCATGCCGCCGATCCCTCGGTGGCGGCCCGGCTGTGGGACGCGAGCAGCGAGCTGACCGGCGTCGATCCCGGCGCTGTCCTCGGTGCCATCGGCTAGGGCCGGGTCCGTCAGAGCAACCTGCTTGCCTGGGAAGGAAGTTGGAAAGGACTCCCTGTGATTGTGAGGATGCTGTAGGTGACAAGGGAAAGGGCTTCCGGCGTCCGGGGACCCTCCCTAGCCTCCGATGCTCATGGCAACAGAACACGCGCACCAGTCCCAGAGCCATGACGGACACAGCCGGAGACACTTCCTGACGGCGACCGGGGCGACGGTCGCCGGGGTCGTCGGCGGGGGAACGGCCGGTGCCCTGGGGGTCGCCGCCGGCAGCGCGGCGGCAGCGGCCTCCTCGGGCAGGCGCGTCGCCGTCCTCGGCGGCGGGGTCTCCGGCCTCAGCGCGGCCCACGAACTCGCCGAACGCGGCTACGAGGTCACGGTCTACGAGTACTACGACGTCCTCGGCGGCAAGGCCCGCTCGATGGACGTCCCCGGGACCGGAACGGGCGGCCGCAAGCCGCTTCCCGGCGAGCACGGCTTCCGCTTCTTCCCCGGCTTCTACCGCAACCTGCCGGACACCATGCGCCGTATCCCCTTCCCCGGCAACGCGAACGGCGTCCACGACAACCTCCGCAACGGTACCGAGGAGTTGTTCGCCCGCGGCTCAGGCCGCCCGGACCTGCACTTCCCGCTCCGCCGCGCCACCACCCCGCCCGCCCCCGGCGACCTCACCCCGTCCTGGATCCGCGACCAGATCCTGTCCGTACTGGACCTGGCCACCCACCTGCCCGCCCACGAGGCCGCCTACTTCGCCGACCGCCTCCTGGTCCACCTCACCAGCTGCGACGCCCGCCGCGAGGGCCAGTGGGAGAGAGTCGCCTGGTGGGACTTCATCCGGGCCGGCGAGATGAGCCGCGAGTACCAGGTGCTCCTCGGCATCGGCCAGACCCGCAACCTCGTCGCCACCCGCGCCGAGATCGCCTCCACCCGCACCGTCGGCCGCGTCATCATCGAGGCCCTCATCCTGTGGGGCCTGCTCGGCCGCGGCATGGACGGCGACGCGGACGTCGACCGGGTGCTGAACGCCCCGACCAGCGAGGCGTGGATCGACCCCTGGGAGGCCCATCTGCGCTCCCGGGGCGTCGAGTTCGTGCTCGGCACGGAGGTCCGGGAGGTGGTGTACGACGGCGGCCGGGTGACCGGCGTACAGGTGGCGGCCCACGACGGCAGCCGCCTGCGCACCATCACCGCCGACCACTACGTCTCCGCCCTCCCGGTCGAGCACGCCCGCGTGACCTGGGGCCCGGCCCTGCGCGCCGCCGACCCGCAACTCGGGCGGTGCGACGCGCTGAAGACGGACTGGATGACCGGCGTGATGTTCTACCTGCGCACGCCCACCCCCGTCGTGCACGGCCACATCAACTGCCTCGACTCACCCTGGGCGGTCACCGGCATCGGCCAGACGCAGTTCTGGGACGGACGGGACTTCGCACGCGACTACGGGGACGGGCAGGCCCACGAGTGCCTGTCCACCATCATCTCCGAGTGGGACAAGCCCGGAATCCTGTACGGCAAGACGGCCCGCGAGTGCACCAAGGACGAGATCGTCAGCGAACTGTGGGCCCAGCTCAAGGACGGGCTCAACGACTCGGGCAAGACCACCCTCAGGGACGAGGACCGGCTCGGCTGGTTCATGGACCCGGCGGTGACCGGCCTCGGCGGCCCCGACCCGCAGAACCGCGAACAGCTCCTCATCCACCCCACCGGCACCCTCTACAACCGCCCGTCGGCACGGACCGCCGTACCGAACTTCTTCCTCGCGGGCGACTACGTCCACACCGACGTGGACCTGGCGACCATGGAAGGCGCCAACGAGTCCGCGCGCCGCGCTGTCAACGCACTCCTGGACGCGGACGGTTCGACCGCCGAGCGGTGCCACATCTGGGAGTTGTTCCGGCCCCCGGAGCTGGAGCCCCTGAAGCGGATCGACGCCGTGCGCTACCGCCTGGGCCTGCCCAACACCTTCGACCTGGGGTAGTACTCGGGGCCCGGACCGGGCCGGGCCTGGAACGGGTCATGGGCAAGTACGTCCTTGCTGAGCCGCGGGACCGGCGGGCCTAACCGACGTCGCCCGCCGGCCGCTACCCGCTGCCCGAGCCCGCTGCCGGCGTCGCATCCCAGGTCTCCCGGTCCCCGCCGCCCCGTCCGTCCGCTCGTCCGCCCGCGCCTGTCGCGCCGGTCAGGCCGGTCAGGCCGCGCCGTCCGTGTGATGACCGGGCACGGCGCGCAGGGCGATGTCGACGGTGGCGTGCAGCGCCGCGCGCCCCGCGCCGGCCGCCGCGTGGACGGCGTTGCCCTCGCTGACGACCATGACGTAACGGGCCAGCGCGAGCGGATCGGTGTCCTCGGGCAGGTCGCCCTCCGTGATCGCGCGGGTGAGCCGGTCGGCCAGTGCCCGCTCGCCGGCCAGGCGGCTGTCGGCGAGGAACCCGGCGATATGGCCGTGGTCGCCACCCTCGGCGAGTCCGCCCTGCACGGACAGGCATCCGGGCGGGCGGCCGACGCGGGTGAGCGCGTCGGCGTTGTCCCGTAGGAAGGCCTCGATGACGGCGTACGCGGTGGGCCGCGTGAGCGCCTCGCGGGCATAGGCCATGTCCGCCTCGGCGTACCGGGCCACGGCGCGGCGGAACAGCTCCTCCTTGTTGCCGTACGCCGCGTACATGCTGGTCCGGTTGATGCCCATGGCCTCGGTGAGGTCGCTCAGCGACGCGCCTTCGTAGCCCTGGCGCCAGAAGACCTCCACGGCACGGTCGAGCGCCGCGTCCGCGTCGAAACCCCGAGGTCTGCCCCGCTCCGCCATCCGCACCCCGTTCCCAGGCGTCCCATAAATCTTAACCGGCCGGTACGGAAATAGTCCGCGCGGTGCCGCCGTTATTCAGTACCGAAAGGTACAGAAAGAAGGTGACCGTTCCAGTGACACGTCACCCCACTCAAGGAGAAACGACCATGGGACAGCTCGACGGCAGGACCGCCCTCGTCACCGGTGCCACCTCCGGCATCGGCCTCGCCGCCGCCCGGCGACTCGCGTCGGAAGGCGCGCACGTCTTCCTCACCGGCCGCCGCCAGGGAGCCCTGGACGAGGCGGTGGCCTCGATCGGCGACCGTGCCACCGGAGTGCGCGCGGACGTCGCGGACCTGGACGACCTCGACCGGCTGTTCGCCGTCATCGGACAGCGGGGCAGCCTCGACATCGTGTTCGCCAACGCCGGGGGCGGAGCGTTCGCGGCCCTGCCCGACGTCACCTGGCAGCACTACGCCGAGACGTTCCACACCAATGTCGGCGGCACTCTCTTCACCGTGCAGAAGGCGCTGCCGCTGCTCAAGCCCGGTTCCTCGGTCATCCTGACCAGCTCCAACATCGACACCAAGGGCGCCGCGTCGTTCGGCGTCTACGCCGCCAGCAAGGCCGCCCTGCGCTCGCTCACCCGCAGCTGGGCCGCCGAACTCGTCACCCGGGGCATCCGGGTCAACAGCATCGCCCCCGGTCCGATCGAGACCCCCGGCCTCAGCGGCCTGGCCGACGACCCCGGATCCGCCGAACAGCTGCTCAAGGGCCTTGCCGCCGGCGTGCCGATGAACCGGTTGGGGCGCCCGGAGGAGATCGCCGAGACCGTACTGTTCCTCGCGTCCGACGCCAGCAGCTACATGACCGGCGCCGAGATCTACGTCGACGGCGGCGCCAGCCAGATCTGACAACCCTGTTCACCGATCACCGATCACCGATCACCGATCCCTGTTCATCGAAGGAGCATCATGCCCAGCGTGACCGACCTGCTCGCGGCCAACCTGCACGAGGTCTTCGGCAACCGCGACCCCGGCTCCCGCCGCGCGGCGATCGAGCGCACCTACACCGAGGACGTCGTGTTCACCGATCCGGAAGGCGTCAGCACGGGCTGGGACGCACTGGAGGACAAGGCGCGCACATTGCTCGACAAGGTCCCCGCGAACTTCGGGTTCACCGAGGACAGCCGCCACTACGCCGGTCCGCACGACGGCGCGCTCGCCTGGGCCTTCGGCCCCGAAGGCGAGCCCGCGGTGCGCGGCATCGACATCATCACCGTCCGGGACGGCAGGATCGCCACCCTCCTCACCGTCTTCTCCGCCTGAGCCGAGCCGAGCCGAGCCGAGCCGAGCCGAGCCGAGCCGAGCCGGGCCCCGCCCCGACACGGTCCGGCCTGGCGACACAGCCGTACGACGATACGGCCACGCGTGAACAGCCCTGGATCACATGGTGCGGGCCGCGAGAGCCTCTCCGGCCCGCACCAGTGCCTCCGGATGGCCGAAGAGACCGGGAAGCCCTCCGGTGTGGACAAAGACGGTGCGCTCACCCGGGCGGATGTCCCCCTCGCGCACGGCGGCGACGAGACCGGCCATGGCCCGCCCGGTGTAGACGGGATCCAGGACGAGCCCCTCGGTCCGGGCGGCGAGCAGAAGGGCGTCCGCGACCGGTTCGGTGAGGCGGGAGTATCCGGGACCGACCTGGTCCAGCCGTAGCCGCAGAGGTGGTTGTCGCGGCGCGGGGGAGGGCGCGTACAGGCCGGTCAGCAACAGGTCGACCGTCCGTGCGGGATCCGCCACCGCCCCGCAGTGCACGCCCAGGACCCGCTCCGGGCCCAGGGCATGTACCAGCCCGGCCATCGTGCCACCGCTGCCCAACGCGACCACCGCGGTGGCCAGGTCGGGAGCCTGCGCGAGGAGTTCGCGCCCGCCCTCGACATAGCCCAGGGCGCCGACGGGACTCGATCCGCCGAACGGAATGAGCGCCGGAGCCGCGTCCCGCTCGCGCAGCTCCCCGACGACACGGTCGAGGACGGCCGCGAGTTCCGTCCCGCCCACCGCGCCCGCCCAGACGATCCCCGCGCCGAGAAGACCGTCGAGAGCCAGATTGCCCGCGGCCGTGACGGTGTCCTCGACGCCGTCGCTGCCGCTGCCGTATTCGGCGGGCTCGCCCGCGAGGACGAGCACGACGTCCATGCCGAGACGGGCTCCGGCCGCCGCCGTGAGGCGCGCGTGGTTGCTCTGCGGCGCCCCGCTGGTGACCAGCGTCCTCGCGCCCTCCGCCAGAGCCTGACCACAGGTCCACTCAAGCTTGCGGACCTTGTTCCCTCCGCCGCCCAGCCCGATCAGGTCGTCCCGCTTGATCCACAGGTCGTCCGGCCCGAGACCGAGCGCCCGGGCGAGGCGCGGGGCCGGTTCGAGAGGTGTCGGCCAGGCGGCCAGGGTGACCCTGCGGTGCTCCCCGCGCGTCGTGTGCATGCGACAACCCTTCGTCTCCGTGCCAGTGTGTCCGTCCCACCGCACCCATGCTTTCGCCAGGACGCACCCCGCTCAACACCGACCTCGCCCCACCGGGCCGAGCCCCACCCCATCCCACCCCGTCCCGGACCGGCCGGACTCCAGGTAAGAGACGAACGAAGATCCGCGATGCCGTACGACCACCAGGCGGCACGCCCCGGGACAATGAGCTTCATGAGCGACCGAATGCGCGATGCCGAGGACCGGCTGGCCAGAATCGAACGGCGGCTGGAGAGCGGCGAGCGCGACGTCGTGCCCGCGTGGCGCAGAGCCACCCAGGGCGAGCCGCGGTGGGCCGTGACCGCCGTCATCCTGGTCGCCGTCGCCCTCCAGCTGATGCTGCCGCACCGGCTCGCCTTCCAGCCGTACTGGGTCCTGCCGGTCCTGGAGACGGTGCTGCTGGCCGGCCTGATCGCCGGCAACCCCCGGCGGGTCGAGCCCCGCACCCGATGGCTGCGCCTGCTGGGACTGGCCCTCATGGCCGTGATCAGCGTCGCCAACGGCTGGTCGGCGGTCCGACTGGTGGCAGGCCTCGTGAACGGCACCGAGGGCAAGGACGCCGGGCCCCTGCTGCTGACCGGCGGCGGCATCTGGCTGACCAACGTCATCGTGTTCGCCCTCTGGTACTGGGAGTGGGACCGCGGCGGACCGATGGCCCGGGTCCGCGGCCACCAGCAGTACGCGGACTTCCTGTTCGTACAGATGCAGAGCCCCGAGACCGCGCCGACCGACTGGGAACCGGCCTTCCTGGACTACCTCTACCTCTCCTTCACCAACTCCACCGCCTTCAGCCCGACCGACGTGATGCCGCTGTCCCGCTGGGCCAAGATGCTGATGATGCTGCAGTCCACGGTCTCCCTGGTGACGGTGGTCCTGGTGGTGGCACGGGCCGTCAACATCCTGCGCTGACGACAGGGGTGTCCTAGGTTTCTCGACATGAGCGATGACTCCCTGCGCCTCGTCACGGTTGAGCGCACCCGCACCGGCCACTTCACCGCGACGAACACCCGCGGCGGCACGATCGACTTCGGCACGGGCGCCGGCACAGGCGACGGCGACGCCACGGAATTCACCCCGGTCGAGCTGCTGCTCGCCGCCATCGGCGGCTGTACGGCGGCCGACGTCGACGCCTCCACCAGCCGCCACACCGAGCCGACCGCCTTCACGGTCACCGTCAGCGGCCACAAGGTCAGCGACGAGGACGGCAACCGCATGACCGACCTCGCCGTCAGCTTCCACGTCACCTTCCCGGACGGCGCACAGGGCGATCGTTCCCGCGCCATCCTGCCCCGGGCGGTCGCCATCTCCCACGACCGGCTGTGCACCGTCAGCCGCACTGTCGAGGCCGGTACCCCCGTGGCGGTGTCGGTCGACGACGTGACGGCCGAAAACGCGCCTGCCCAGGACGTCTGACCACGATCGCCGGACTCGCCGCGCCCGCCGACGCCAAGCCCGTTCGCCGAGTGCCGCGTTGCCCCCTGGCGGTGCCGGGGACGAGGACTCCGGACCGCGCCCGAGGTCCGACGGCGAGGACACCGGACCGCGCCCGCCGTCCGACGGCGAGGATCGGCTCGCCGCTGCCCGGCGGCGAGAACGGCCCGCGGCAGGGCCGCGCGGCGCCCACGGGTCGGGGGCCGGTGGACCGGCCGGTCGGAGTGTCGTGGTTACGATGCCCCGTGAACCCTTTCCCGCTCCCCGGCCGGACGGCGCGATGAGCACCGCCGTCTCCTTCCCCCTCGGCGCCTCGACCACGCTCGCCGAACTGGCCCGGGATCCGCACCCGCGCCTGGCGCTGCTGCGCACCCACGAACCGGTGTCGTGGCTGCCCGAGCTGAACGGCTGGCTGGTCACCCGCCGGGACCTGGCACTCGACGTCATGCGGGACTCCGTCACCTTCACCGTCGACGACCCCCGCTTCACCACCGCCCAGGTCGTCGGCCCGAGCATGCTGTCCCTGGACGGTGCCGAGCACGCCCGCCACCGCGAGCCGTTCGCGGCCCCCTTCCGGCCCCGGAGAGTGCACGAGGGCTTCGCGGGGTTCATAGAACGGGAGACCGACCGTCTCGTCACCGCACTGGAACCGGCGGGCGCCGCCGAACTGCGTCGTTCCTTCGCCGGACCGCTCGCCGTGGCCGTCGTCACCGAGGCACTCGGACTGGTCGGGGCGACCACCGACACGGTGCTCTCCTGGTACGACGCCATCGTGAGGTCGGTCTCGGACCTCACCGCGGGCCTGGAGGCAGGCCCGGCCGGTCCCGCTGCCTACGAGCGGCTGCGGTCCGCCGTCGAGGCCACCGTCGCCGACCGGCACGCGTCCTCGCTCCTCGTCTCCGCCGCCGGGCAACTGGAACTGTCCGAAGTGGCGTCCAACGCGGCGGTCCTGATGTTCGGCGGCATCGAGACGACCGAGGCGATGATCACCAACGCGCTGCTCCACCTGCTCCAGAACCCCGGCCAACTCGCCCTCGTACAAGCCGATTCCGGTCTGCTGGACGGAGCCGTCGAGGAGTCCCTGCGCCTGGAGCCCGGCGCCGCCGTGGTGGACCGCTACGCCACCCGCGACACCGTTCTCGGCTCGGCCGCCATCCGCCGCGGCGATCTGGTCAGCGTCTCCCTCACGGGCGCCAACCGGGACCCGGCCGTCTTCACCGACCCGGACCGTTTCGACGTCCGCCGCGCCGAGGCCCGCCTCCAACTGGCCTTCGCCCACGGCCCGCACCACTGTCTCGCCGCCCACCTGGCCCGCCTGGAGACCCGCATCGCCCTGCAGCACCTGCTCCGACGCCTCCCCGGGCTCCGCCTCGACCCGGAGCGGCCCGCCACGCCGTACGGCCTGGTGTTCCGCAAGCCGGACGCGCTGCACGTGCTGTGGGACGTTCGGGCCTGAGCCCCAAGCCGACTGCCGACCCCACCGTCTCGTGACGCGTGCTCCGGTCGCGGACACCCGGACTCGGACCGCGGCGCCGCGCGAAGAGTGAGATGTTCAAGACCAACGCGAGCGCTATTGAGGTCACTCATTTCTTCGTGCCGCGTCATCACGCGCCCAGCATCTGGATGCCGCCGTTGACGGCGATCAGCTGGCCGGTCATGAAACGGGCCCCGGGACTGGCCAGGAACACCATCACCGGGCCGAGGTCCGCCTCCGGATCGCCGAGTTCGCCTCGCAGGGGCATGGCCGTGCGCAGGCTCTGCCTGAACTGCGCGGCTCCCTCCGTGCCCAGGTGTTCCCAGAGGCGGTCCGCGCCCGCGGTCCGGACCGCGGGCGCGAGGGCGTTCACGGTGATCCCGTGCCTGCCCCAGGCCGAGGCCACGGAACGGGTCCAGGCGTGCACGCCGGCCTTCGCCACCGCGTAGTGCGGTGCCAGCGGGTTGCCGCGTACGCCCTCGCCCGACCCGAGGTTGATGATCTGCCCGCCGGCGTGCCGCATGTGCTCGAACGCGGCCTGGTTGGTGAAGACCGTGGACCGGAGGTTGACGTCGAGGACCGCGTCGAACTCGTCGCCGGAGAGGGATTCCGGCACGCCCGCCCGCCAGTTGCCCGCGGCGTTGAGCAGCACGTCCAGGCCGCCGAGGAGCGAGGAGGCCGTTGCGAACGCCGCGTCGACCGAAGCCCGGGAACGCGCGTCGCAGCTCAGCCAGTCGCACCGGTCGCGGAGTTCGTCCGGCGGCGGACTTGAGTGGAACAGCCCGACGACCTGCGCCCCTGCCGAGAGGAACACGGACACCGCCGCCGCTCCGATGCCGCCGGCCGCACCGGTGACGAGGATGCGGCGCCCGGACAGCATCCGGGGCTCCGTGGATACGCTCGCCTGCGTCACGGAGAAACTCCTCTGCCTCGGCGTCGAAGGCGCCGTGAGCCGCCGCGTCGACGGTCCCCGCGCCTTCGTGGGTGGAGCCCACTGTAACGGCAGGCAGGCTAATTGAGTGTACTGAGTTCGTCTCGATCCCTCCCTGGCTCATGTGCGCGGCGGTCACGGGTGACCTTTTCGACCGAGCGCCCCAATCTCCTTGGCTGAATTGACCCGGCTTCCGTCGAAGCCTGTGACGAGCTGGTGAAGGGGAGGGGAAGGGCTTTCACCTCCCCTCGTCGATTGTGATCTGCGCCACACCTCATGGAGGTGATGGATGTGGCCTCCTGGGGTGACGCGGGGCCCCTCGTCGGCGCGCGAAGGGGTCGGAATCCTCGCCTCACCATGTGTAATCAGTCAAAACGCAACAGTGAGGGGAAGGTTCCGCATGAGGGGGCGTCAGAAGTGTCTACGCGCATAGTGTACTGACTGTCCTAAACAGTTGTTGCGGCATATTTGTGCACCAGCTTGACCGTGCTCCGCATGGTCGGTTTCATGCTTACCTCAGCTTCCTGACAGGGTGGATGGTCCGCCCGAATCGGCAGCGCCTTCGTGCACGTCCACTCGTGCTCCACCCAACTCCCGGCCCCCGTCGGCATGTTCGTCATGCCCGCGACGCAGTGCGCGCCTCCCTTCCGGAAAGGAAATTTCCCGGTGCCCCAGCTCCATGCCTCAGACCGCTTCCGCCCCCGCTCCGCCCCCCGTCGGCGGGCGAAGTGAGCAGGCACCGGGGGAAGGCCGTACGCACGAGGCCGCACACCGGCCGGGGCCGCAGCATCCGCGCCTCGTTGATCTCGCTCGCGCTGGTTCCGGCGGTGGCGATGGTCCTGCTCTGGTTCAGCGGCTCGGCCGTGCTGTTCAACCAGTGGCGCCAGGCGGGCCACGTCGGGGACGCGGCGAAGACGACGTACGCGCTGGTGCCGGGAGTCGGCGAGTTCCAGAAGGAACGCCAGCTGACGGTGCTCCTGCTGTCGCCGCACGGAAACGGGCACCGTGCCGCGCTGGTCGCCCAGCGCGCCCGTACCGACCGAGTCCTCGCCGCCTTCCGAAAGGCGGACGCCGCCTCCGCCAGCGATGGATCGGCCGAGTACCAGGCCCAGTTGGCCACCGTGCGGAAGCGACTGGACGCCCTGACCTCGGAACGAGCCACCGTCGACGGCGGAAAGGCCGACCGGCGGCACGCTTACGAGGTGTACTCGGAGACGATCCAGTCGGTGCTGAACCTCTTCGGAACGCTGAGCACGGACAACGGCAGCGGCGCCACGGCGGCGGAGGCCGCGCACGCCCTGTCGTTCCTGCGGGCGGCCGAGGCGCTCGCGGGGGAGCGGGCCGTCCTGGACGCGGCCGCGGCCGGCGGCCGGCTGAGCGTCGAGGAGCGGACAACTCTGGCCGCCGAGGCCGCCGTTCGCGCCTCCATCCTCACCAACGAAGTCGCTCCCTATCTGCCGACCGAGCTGCGGCAGGATCTGGCGAAGACCATGGACGGCCGCGACTGGGCCGAGCTGAACGCCTTCGAGGCGGCCCTTCCCGCGGCGGCCGAGGGCGGCGGCGACACCATCGAGGTGCCCCGCCTCACAGCCGCGCGCGCCGCCGCGCCGAGCCGTGTGTTCACCGAGGTCCAGGGCGTGGAGAACCAGTACCTGGCCCAGGTCACCCAGAACAACGTCGACAGCAACAACGAGCTGAGGGACCGGGTCATGGCCGGCAGCGCCCTCGCGCTGCTCGCGGTGTTCGCCGTCGCCGTGCTGTCCTGGCGCATCACGCGATCGCTCATCGGGCGGATGACCGGCCTGCGCGAGGCCACCCTCGACCTGGCCCAGGAACGGCTCCCCGAACTGATCGGCAGACTGCGCACCGACAGCAAGCACGCCGGCCCCGACGACCTCCCCGAACTCGACTACGGGACGGACGAGTTGGGCAAGGTCGCGGAGGCCTTCAACAGCGCCCAGCGGATCGCGGTGAGTGTCGCCCTGGAACAGGCCGAGCTGCGCGAGGGCGCCCGGACGGTGTTCCTCAACATGTCCCGCCGTATCCAGATCCTGGTGCACCGGCAGCTGACGGTCATCGACGGCATGGAACGCAAGGAGCAGGACCCCCAGCTCCTCGCCGACCTCTACCGCGTCGACCACCTGGCGACCCGGATGCGCCGCAACGCCGAAAGCCTCACGGTCCTGTCGGGTTCGGCGCCCCGGCGCCGCTGGAAGCAGGCCGTGTCCCTCGCGGACCTGCTGCGCAGCGCGGTGTCCGAGATCGAGGGCTACACGCGGGTGGTGGTCGAGCCGATGCCGGCGATCGCCCTGGCCGGCCCGGCGGTCGGCGACACCATCCACCTCATGGCGGAACTGATCGAGAACGGCGTGACGTTCTCGCCCCCGCACACCGAAGTCCGGGTCCGCGCCCTGCCGGTGGCCCAGGGATACGCCGTCGAGGTGGAGGACCGCGGCCTGGGGCTGGCACAGGAGGAGTACGAGGCCGCCAACGTCCTGCTGCACGAACCCAAGGACTTCAGCATCACCTCGCTGGGCGAGGATCCGCGCCTCGGGCTGTTCACCGTCGGCCATCTCGCCCAGCGGCACGGCATCAAGGCCAGCCTGCAGCCCTCGTCGTACGGCGGATCGCTGGCCGTCGTCATCCTGCCGCACAACCTGACCGAACCGGCCGCCGACCTCCCGCCGATGACGCTGGACCCGCGGGCGGAACGCCATCTGGCCTCGGTCGACAGCGCGCCGCCGGAGGAGTCGACGATCGCCGGCATGCCGAGGCGGACCCGTACGGCGGCCCCGGCTCCTGGACCGTCTCAGGCACCGACTCCCGCGCCCGCTCCTGCCCCGACTCCGGCCGCTGCCCGGATACGTCCGCCTGCCGCGCCCGGCGCGACTCCGCCCGGCCCGCCCTCGCCCGGCGCGACGCGGGGCGGCCCGGCGGCGGCCCGGCCGCAGGTGGCCGGACGCGGAGGCGACGGGTCCGTACCGGTTCCCGGCGGCACGGCCATGGCAGGCCCGTCGGCGATGGCGGGCTCGTCGGCGATGGCGGGTCCGTCGCGCCCCGGCGGCCCGAGTCGGCTGCCGCGCCGGGTCCGGCTGGCCAACCTCGCTCCCCAGCTTCGCGAGCGGCACGAGGAACAGCCGGACCACGGCCCGGGGCGGGCGGCGGAGGAGCGCCGCCCGGAACAGGCCCGCTCGATGCTCGCGGCACTGCGAGACGGCACCCGGCGAGCCCGCGCCCAGGACGAGGTGCCCGCACCGGACTGGCCCCAGCCCCCGTCCCACCAGCGTCCGTTGCCCACCCGCACCAGCCCGACAAGGAACACCACCCCATGACACGAACGAACACCGCGCGCGAAGGTCTGTCCTGGCTTCTGGACAACCTGATCGACCGCATTCCGGAGACGCGGCACGCGATCGTGCTCTCGGAGGACGGTCTGCTGGTCGGTTCCTCGGCCGGACTCGCCAGGGCCGACGCCGAGCAGCTCGCGGCCATCGCATCGGGGGTCCACTCCCTGGCCCAGGGCACCAGCCGCCACTTCGGCGGCGGACGGGTCCAGCAGACGGTCATCGAGATGGACGACCTGTTCCTCTTCGTCACCACGGCCGGCGGCGGCGCCCGGCTCGCGGTGCTCGCCACCTCGGCGGTGGACGTCGGCAACGTCGGCTACGAGATGACGATGCTGGTACGCCAGGTCGGCCAGTACCTCAGCGCGGCCCCCCGCTTTCCCCAGTACACCGGCGGTCCACATACGGGGGAGCATGAATGAGACATTGGTCCGAGGAAGACCCCTGGGCGGAGGACGACCCCAACCACCTCATCCGCCCCTACACCGTGACCGGCGGCCGTACCCACTCCGCCCTTGCCGACATCGATCTGATCGCGCTGATCAGCACCGTCCGGCCACCCACCCGCGCCCAGCGGCTCCAGCCCGAACAACACCGGCTGCTCGCGCTGTGCCGCAGGCCGACGGCGCTGGTGGAGGTCGCGGCCTGCCTCGACCTGCCCGTCACGGTCGTACGCATCCTGCTGGGCGACCTTCTCGACACCGAACTCGTCTCCGTTTCCGCACCCACGGCGGCCGGTACCCCCGACGCCCGCTTCCTTCAGGCAGTGATCGATGGCATTCGAAGACTCTGACCTCACCGCGGTCTCGCCCGACGCGGCGACGGCCAAGATCCTCATCGCCGGCGGCTTCGGCGTCGGGAAGACCACGCTCGTCGGCACCATCAGCGAGACCGAGCCCCTGCGCACCGAGGAACTGATCACCGAGGCCAGCGTGGGCGTCGACGACCTGGCCGGAGTGGAGCGCAAGACCACCACGACCGTCGCCATGGACTTCGGCCGCATCACCCTGAGCACGGCCCTCGTCGTCTACCTCTTCGGGGCACCCGGACAGGACCGCTTCTGGTTCATGTGGGACGACCTGTCCCGCGGTGCCCTCGGCGCGGTCGTCCTGGCCGACACCCGGCGGCTGGACAGCTGCTTCCCCTCCGTCGACTTCTTCGAGCACCGCGGCATCCCCTTCGCCGTCGGCGTCAACTGCTTCGACGGCATGTGCGACGAGGACCCCGAGGACATCCGCGCGGCCCTCGACCTCCCGCCCGGGGTACCGCTCGTGCTCTGTGACGCCCGGGACAGGGAGTCGGTCAAGAACGTGCTGCTCGCCCTGCTCGAACACGTGATGCGAGGACTGGCCGCCGAGGCCTCCCCGGACGTGGCTTGGAGGTGACGTTCGAGTTCGTGCCAGCGGGGCCGCGCACACGCGAGGCCCCGCGAGGGACTCGGACAGTGAGGACGAGCTTGCCCTGGAGGTGACCCCCGTCGAGCAGCCGCGGTGGACGTGGTTCAGCGCACGAGGGAGCGTGCGACGCGGAATCCCACGTCGTCGACCTGGAAAGTCGGGTGGCTGCGGCGGCGCGCGGAGGCTCGGCAACTCCAGTGCTCGTCGAACCAGCCGCCACCGCGTAGCACTCTGTATTCGCCATAGACCTCGGCGTCGTAGACGTCCCAGCACCACTCCCAGACATTGCCGAGCACGTCGTACAGACCCCAGGGGTTGGGTCGCCTGCCTCCTACTTCGTGGATCCGCTCGTGTGAGTTGTCCCGGTACCAAGCGACCTCGTCGAGCGGCCCGTAGTGCGGTCCGGTCGTACCGGCACGGCAGGCGTGCTCCCACTCGGCTTCGGACGGCAGCCGGTATCCGCCGGCGGACGCATCCCACTCGACTCCTTCGCCGTCGGCACAGAAGTGGTAGGCGGATGGGATCCGCTCCTGTTCGGACAGCGCATTGCAGAACCGGACCGCGTCCCACCAGGAAACGCTCTCGACGGGCAGTTCGTCGCCGCGGGCAGTGCTCGGCCGCTGGCCGGTGACTTGTGCGTACAGTGCCTGGGTGACCGGGAATGCCGCGATCTCGTAAGGCGCGAGGTCGACCGACCAACTGCGCTGCGTCCGGCGGTCCGACAGCGTTACCTGCCCAGGAGGGACGGCGATCATCTTTCCTGCGGTCGTGTCCATGGACAGATGATCGCATCGGCGCCTGTTCCGGTCGGTCAATCGGATGATCGAACAGCCGAGTTCGGGTGGGCCTCCGGACAGGAAGAACGGCTGCGGGAGAGCCGACGGTGCCGATGCTCAACGGTGGCTTCGCAGAACCATGTGGGGGCGCGTTGGTTGTGGCGCAGTGTGGCTGCGAGGACCACCGCGATCCTCCCGCGCGGCAGGGCTCGCCATCGGGACCGAATTGCCTTCAGCACGGCGGAGGTGTGGCGCCGGCTGCGCGTCGGCCGGTGCCACGTCGGTCCACTGTCGGGAGCCGGTGTGGGCGCCTTGGCCGGTGTGGCACACCAGGGGCTTTCCGGGGCGCCTTGCGGCGGGATTCTCAACCGGTTGCTCCGCCCCCGTGCGGACCCGTGCCGTCATACCCTTGCGGGGCGTGGCGGCACGGGGGCACGGGTGCGGGCTTCGAACGAGGGGCTGCCGTCGTGTTCTCGGCCAGGCCTGTCGCCGCCGTGGAGGCCCGGATCAGGCGGTCGCCACTTGCTCCTCGGTCTTCTCGTCGCTGCGCCGGTCGCCGGCCTCGGCGCGGACGGCGGGAATGCAGGCGGCGACCAGTGCGGCGGCCACCGCGACACCGCAACCGACGAGCAGACCGGTGCGGAAGCCGCTTTCGGAGGTGAAGGTGTAGCCGCCGACCGTGGAGGTCATCTGGGCGAGTACGACGCCGACGACCGCCGAGCCGATCGAGGTCCCGAGGGAACGCATGAGCGTGTTGAAGGCGTTCGCGGCCCCGGTCTCGGCGGGCGGTACCGAGCCCATGATCAGGGCGGGCATCGCTCCGTACGCCAGACCGACCCCACTGTTGATCACCATGCTGACCAGCATGCAGCCCCACGCCTGGCCCATGAGCGCGAGCGAGAGGCCGTAACCCAGCGCGATGACCAGGACACCGGAGATGAGCGTGAACTTCGGCCCGCGGGCGTTGGTGAGCTTGCCGCCCCAGGGGGAGACGATCATCATCATGAGTCCGCCGGGCGCCATCCACAGGCCGGCCGCGAGCATCGACTGGCCGAGACCGTAACCGGTGGCCTTCGGGAACTGCAGCAACTGCGGCAAGATCAGCAGGCTCGCGTACATGGCGAAGCCGACGAACACCGATGCGAGGTTGGTCACCAGGACGCGTGGCCGGGCGGTCGTGCGCAGGTCCACGAGCGGGCTGGGGATGCGCAGTTCCCAGATGCCCCAGCCGAGCAGCAGCACCACGGCGGCCGCGAAAAGCCCGAGGATCGTGCCGGAGGCCCAGCCCCAGTCGGCACCCTTCGACACCGCCAGCAGGAGACAGACCAGTCCGGCGGCGAAGCCGAGCGCGCCGACTGTGTCGAAGCGCTCTCGCCGGGCCACGACGGGTATGTCCGGGACGAACCTCCAGACCAGAACGGCGATCACCGCGGCCAGCGCCGCCGCGCCCCAGAACAGGACGCGCCAACTGGCGTACTGGGCGACGGCGGACGCGATGGGCAGGCCCAGGCCGCCGCCGATGCCCATGGAAGCGCTGACCAGCGCGATGGAGGAGCTGAGCCGCTCCGCCGGGACCACGTCGCGCAGCAGGGCGACGCCCAGCGGGACCATGCCCATGCCCATCCCCTGGAGGCCGCGTCCGACGATCATCGGCGCGACGGACGAGGAGACCGCGCACACCGCGGAGCCGGCCATGAGGGGCACGGTGCAGACGAGGATCATGCGCCGCTTCCCGATCATGTCGCCGAGGCGTCCGGTGACCGGTACGCACACGGCGGACACCAGCAGGGTGACGGTGATGACCCAGGCGGCGTTCGAGGACGAGGTGTGAAGGATGGTCGGCAGCTCCGCGATCAGCGGGGTGACGAGCGTTTGCATGATCGCTGCCACCGTGCCCGCGAATGCCAGGGTGGCGACCACGCGGCCGGCATGGCCGGTCGGCTCGGGGGTGTCCATTCAAGGACTCCTACGGTTCCGGGGATGTGTATTGTGCACATGATGTGTATCACGCATGTTGTGTGCATGGTGCATCAGTCGTGGGTGATACACATGACAGGCAGGCTCGACAGGGTGGACCGGGGAGCGGAGGTGGCATTCGCGTGACTGACCCCGTGCATGAAGTCGAGTACGAGCAAATGCTCCTGAGCCGGCACGGCCTGGGCCGACGCGGCGGACGGCGCAAGGACGGGCTCATCGAGCGCAGCGCCTACGTCATTCTCAGCCGTCTGCGGATCCAGGGCCCCATGTCGATCGGCGAGCTGAGCGAGGCTTTCGGGCTCGACGCCTCGACTCTCAACCGCCAGACGGCCGCAGCCCAGCGCGACGGACTGGTGGAACGCATTCCCGATCCGGAGGGAGGCATCGCCCGCAAGTTCTGCCTCACCGAGAACGGCAGGCAACTGCTCGACGAGGAACGCGAGTCCACGATCGCGGCGCTGGAACGCGTCATGGACGACTGGCCGGAAGACGACATCGCGGCGTTCGCCGGCTATCTGAGGCGTTTCAACAGCGGAATCGAGCGTCTCGAAGGCCGGCCGTGGCCTCGGCCGTGAAACCCCGCCGCTGACAAGCCCGCCCGCGGAGTGATCTTCTGGATCGGCGGCGTCGATGCCGGCCTTGGCGTCGACATAGGTGATGACCGCTTCCATCGGCGCGGGGTGCGGGCGGCTCCTCCTGGGAGCCGGAAGCCCTTGGCATCCCGCGGCCGCACAGCCTCGGAACGCTCGACGATTCGGGCCCGCGCCCGTGCCTCGGCCTCCGTCGACGGGAGGGGAGACCAGGCGGCGTCGCCGGAGGTTAGCCTGCGTCTGTGACGACACCGCGGCGCAAGCTTCCCCGGGGCAGGAGTGCCCTGCCGGCCGACCAGGCGGAGGTCGTGCAGCGGGGCAGGGTGTACACGGCCATGGCGCAGGCGCTGACCGAGCGGGGATACGCCGCCGTGACCGTCGAGGATGTCATCAGGCGGGCGGGGGTGTCCCGGCAGACGTTCTACCGCTACTTCGACTCCAAGGCGGACTGTTTCGCCGCGGCCTACCAGGCGGCCGGGGAGAGTCTGCTGACGCAGGTCCTCGACCGGATGGCCGTGTTGGACGGCGGCTCCGGCGGCTCCGGGGGTGGCGCGCAGGACGGTTCGCCACTCCGTTTCGAACGGCTGGTCAGCGCCTACCTCAGTACTTTGGCCGCCGACTGGCCCACGGCCCGGCTCTGCCTGGTGGAGGCGTTCGCGGCCGGCCCCGGCGTGCTCCCCGTCCGGGCGCCCTTGTACGAGACCGTGGTGGACCTGGTCGCAGAGACCCTTGGAGTCGCGGACGAGGACGGCCGGCTCGTCTGCCGGATGATCCTGGCCTCCACCACGGCCCTTGCGACCTCGGCGGTGGCCGATGGCGACCGCGGTCAACTCGATGCCGCAGGGGAGGAGTTGAACCGCTACGTGCGGCGGCTCTGGGACGCCGGCCTACTGGGCTCGCGTCCCTGACCGGCCGCCCACCCCCTCGCGCCCCTAAAAGACACGGGTGTTCCTTTGGGTGGGTGAACTGGCTATGCTGCGACAGCAACGCCGACTGTCGGACCCGAGCGCGGAGGCAGCGCATGTACGGCGGAACGGTCTCGGCCGGGCTGTTGCTGGGCCGGCGCTACGAGCTCCTGCACACGCTGGGGCGTGGCGGCATGGGCCAGGTATGGGAAGCCAGGGACCTGCGCCTCAAGCGGCGCGTCGCCGTGAAGATCCTTTCGCCCGCCGGCGTTCCGGAGCCGCGTGACCTGGCTCTGTTCCGCCGGGAGGCGGAGATCGGCGCGATGCTGTCCCACCCCGGCATCACCACGGTCTTCGACATGGGCAGCCCCTCCCACGACGGCCGCACGCCCTGGTACATCGTGATGGAGCGGCTCGTCGGGCACAATTTCGCAGGAGAGCTTGCCCGGCACCCCGGGGGACTGCCGGTGGAGCAGGTCGTCGACCTTGCCGGACAGGTGGCGGCCGCGCTCGGCGCGGCTCACGCGCAGGGTGTCGTGCACCGCGACGTCAAGCCGGCCAACCTGTTCCTGCAGGACTCCGGCCTGGTGAAGATCTGCGACTTCGGCATCTCCCGGCTGGCGAACGCCACGCATCTGCTGACCGGATTCCAGGTCGCCGGGACTCTGCCCTACATGGCGCCCGAGCAGTTCGCCACGCTGGCGGTCGACCACCGCAGCGACCTGTACGCGCTCGGCTGCGTGCTCTACGAACTCCTGGCCGGGCGCACATGGGTGGACCCGGGGGCGGACTGGCCGGCCGCCATGTACCAGCATGTCGAGGGCGCCCCGCCGCGGCCGGCGGCCTCCCGGCCGGACATCCCCGAGGAACTGGACCGGCTCGTGCTGGACCTCTTGGCCAAGGACCCCGCGGACCGCCCGGCGGACGCCTCCGCCGTCGCCGCACGGCTGCGGGGCATCGGACAACAGCCACGGCGCGGACCCGGCACCACGGACGGCACCACGGACGGCACCGCGGACGGACAGCGGTTCGAACACCGCACCCGACTGCTGACCGACGCGGCCACGCTGTTCCGCGCTCTCCACGTCCGGCGAGCCGCAGAGGCGGCGGACAACGCATACCGTCTGCAGTCGGCCCGGGCACGACGAACATCCGCCCCCGACCGCGCAGCCGGTCAGGGCCGTGCGTCCCACCAGGGCAGCGTCCTCGGGGCGGCGGAGCATGTAGTCGTCGACGCCCCGGAGTTGAAGACAGGTCCGGTGACCGTGGTCCAGTCGGTCGGCGCCATGATGAGCGAGGGGACAGGCTCCTGGGGTCCGGGCGTCGGGGGATTCGTCGCGGTGCTCGGCGCGGTCGGAGGAGCGACCTCACCGGGCCATCCGGTCATCCCGTTGCGCTACCTCGACGCATACGAAACCTCGGCTTTCGGAAACGCGGTGGCCGGCGCCTTCACGACCGGGTTCGTCGCCTGGGCGGTGGTGAGTCTCATCGCCGGGGCCGCGGCGCTGCTACGGCGCTCCGACCGGGTGCTCATCGACAGCGAGGGCCTGCACATCCGCCGCAGCACCGGGCCGCGCCGATCCTTGGACATCCCCTGGGCACTGGTGGACGCGGTGTTTGTCAGCAACCATCCCGACAAGCCCTACGGCAAGGTGCACCTGCGCTTCGTCCCCGGGCATGCTCCGAGCGGGGCGTGGTGTGAGCTGAACTCCGTCACCTCGGAGGGGGGTGGTTCCTTCATCGTCTACGAGAAGAACTGGGGCGACGCCACCCGCGTCCACCCCAGGGAACTGATCGCGCCGATCCAGCTCTTCGCGGGTCGCCGCTGGCGGCCCACGACGAAACCGGTCGCCAGGGGCTTCGCCGCATCCGGCCGCCATCGCTGACGCACACTCGCGGTGATGACGAGTTCCTTCTTGCGATCGGTGACCCGCAGCATGCGACGAGGTCGGCCCGGGCCGGCTCGTCGAGCCCGGACGGAGTTGCCTGCACGGCGGCGGCAGGCTTCTCTCACCCTCCGGGTACCCCGAAGCAGCCTTGAGGTCGCACCGCCGCCAAGGCGGCGGGCAGTTGCGCGGGATCCGGACGGACCGTCACATGCGCGAAGTCAGTGGCGATGGGTCAGGACCGCTATGTCCGCACCGAAACCGACCACGATCCGCCCGTCGGGCGCCACCGTCAGTGCCTTGATACGGGAAGCAAGGGTGTACGTACCGATCTGCCGCCCTGTGCCCGCGTTCCACATCCACACGGTTCGGTCGCCGCCGGCGACGACGACAGGGCGACCGTCCAGCATGCCGTTCGCCCCCGCGCGTACCCGACCGGTGTGTCCGGTCAGCGGCGGTGCCAGCAGTTCGCCGGTGGCCAGGCAACGCGTACCGCAGCCGGGAGTCCAGGTCGCCGCCCGTCGCCCACCGTACGACCCAGGTGTCAGCCTCCTCCTGGTGAACCGCGACCTCGGCGAAGTTTCTCGCCAACTCCCGGTTCCCGTACCTGGCGGCGTCCAACGCCAGTACCTGCCGCCGCACTTCCGCGCCGGCGTCACGGTGGACATGCCCCGACGCCCGGTATACCGCGGCGGTCAGCGCCTCCTCCTGCCCGGCAGCTACGTCCAGGGCCGCGAGGATCAGCTCCGGGTCACCGTGCACCAGCGATCCAGGATCGGTGAACTGTCCAGTCGGCGGCGCGAGTTCACGGGCCGGACCGCCGCTTTGGATTTGCCCGGGCATAACCGGCATGGTAGCCACGCCGTCCTCGTCAACCGGCCGGGCGTTCTGGAGGCGGGAGCCGTCTGCTGAGCCGCAGGCCGTCGGAGGGCACACCGCGTCCTGATTGTCAGTGCCGACTGCGAGACTCGTTCCATGATTGCGAAGCTGCCCTTGCACAGCCCTCGTTGGCGTGATCTCGATGGTGTGAAGGCCGAGGAGGTGGAAGTACTTCTGGAGCAGTTGGCTTCCGCGGCTGCCGTCGAGAGCGCTGCGACGGCCACGGGGAGCGGAGACCCATGGCGGCAGACCTGGACGTACCTGGCCGGCGGTCTGATGGACGACGGGGTCGTCGCCGACGGGGCCTACGCGGCGCTGCCGTATCTCGTCGAGGCGGTGGCGGCCCTACCGCCGGGACAGACCGCGGACTTCTGGGTGGACCTCGGATTCATCGTGACCGCCGACCACCTGCCCCCCGTCCCGGACGACCTTGAGGCGGGGTTCGGTGCCGCGCTGCGTCTGGCCGAGCGGGCGGCTGCCCGGAGCCTGCCGGCCGCCGGCGTTCCCGCGCAGGTCTGCGCTCATCTCGTGCTCTCCTGCGTGGCTTTCGCCGGTCACTACACGGGCGAGGCGCTGAACCGGCTCCTCGACGCCCGGGAGAGCGGCCTCCTGCTGGTGTGTCCCGGGTGTGGGAGCGACACCGAGATCGCCGAGTTCTTCGTGGACCCGGCGGGTCGGCCCTCCGAGGTTCCGGGGGTGCCGGCTCCCGCGCCGGTCCGGGCGGGAGGGCATCCCTGGGGCGAGTTCGCCGCGGCGCTGCGGGAGGAGGCGCTGGGGGAGGGATGGGAGGCCTTCCTGCGGGTGGCACGCGAAGTCGCGGTGGCGGGTGTGACCCCCGAAACACCGGGGCCGGCCGTGCTGTGCCTGGTCGCCGGCATCGTCGCGGTCCGGGGCACTCCGCAAGGAGCCGCAAGGGAGTTCGCCCGCCAACTGATGTCGCTCACCGGACATTTCCGCTGCTGGGACTGCGAGCGGACCTGGGCGATCGCCGACGGCCTGGCGGAGAACCCGGACGGCGCGCGTCCCAGGCAGTGGTCGGCGGGGGCGTCGACGGACTCCGGCGGGCCGGCCGCCACGATGGAGCCGGCGGCGGCCGGACGCACCGGTGAAGCGGCGCCCCGGTTCCGGCGGGACGGGGACGCGGTGCTCGCGGCCGACGGCACACCCCGGGGCCGTATGACGGTGTTCTCCGACATGGCGATGTCCTCCGATTCCGCGCCCGGTGCGTCCGGGGGCGTCGACGCACTGGCCGTGGTATCCCGCCCCGGGCTGCCGACGCTCGTGGCCGGAGCCGGAGGCGGAGGCGGAGGCGGCGTGGTGTGCCTGTGGGACGTGGCCGACGGCCGGCTCGTCCATGATCCGGCGGCCGGACATCCCGACCGGGTCCGCTCGATGACGGCCGTGTCCCTGCCCGACGGCCGCGTCCTGCTGGCGAGCGGAGGCGATACCGGGACGATCGGCTGGTGGAACCCCGCCACCGGGCAACCGGTCCGCGAACCGGCCGGCGACTGGCCCGGCGGGGTGACCGGAATGTGCGTCGCGGCCGTCCCCGACGGCCGCACCCTGCTCGTCACCGCCACCCCCCGAGGCGCGGTCCGGCTGTGGCAACCGGACACCGGAGAGTGCGTCGGACGCCTCAACCCCTACGGCAGCCCGATCCAGTCGATCGCCGCCGTCCCGATCTCCGCCGGCCAGGCGCTGATCGCGGCCTCGGACACCGCGGGCCGCGTTCATGTGTGGGATCCGGCCGTCGACGACCCCTGGGAAAAGGGCGCGGCCGTGCAGCTGAGCGCACGTGCGCTCGCCGACGCCGACCACCGTGCGGCAGCGGTGGCGGCTGTGCCCACACCGGACCGGGCCGTGCTGGCCACGGGAGACAACCGCGGTGCGGTCATGCTGTGGGACCTCGCCACCGGCGCGCCGGTCGGCGGCGGCCTGCCCGCCTCCACCGGCACCGCCGGCCTGCCGGTCGTCACCGCCACCACCCTGCCCGACGGCCGCACGGTCCTGGTCACCGGCGCCCGGCACGGTCACCGGCTGCGGATATGGGAACCGGCGACCGGCGTGGTGGAGCACATCGCTCTCGACGTGGCGCTCACCTGTCTGGCCACCGCGGGCGCGGACCTGATCGTCGGACACGACCGCGGCGTGCTCAGCCTCCCGCTCACCGGACAGTGAACACGTTCGGCCGCGGGCAACACGCCGCGGAGCCAGGGGATTTCATGGTCGCGCTTGTCAACCGCGTGACAAGGCCCGCCAGGGGAGGGAGAGAAGATGACTGGTATCGATGTCGGTGACAGGACTCTCTGGAAGGTGCCCGGCGGTGGCGTGCTTTACCACACACCGGCGATGGCCGACGGCGCCGTCTATCTCCTCGACGGCCTCTTCGGTCTGGCGGCGGTCGACGCGGACACCGGACAGCGGCGCTGGACGCTGCGCGACGGCTCCGGAGTCGGATCATCGCCGGTGGCCGACGGCGGCGTCGTGTATTTCGCCGACAGGGCCGGCTGTCTGACGGCGGTCGACGCCGCGACCGGCGACGTGCGGTGGAAGAGGGAAGCGCGCCGGTCGAAGATGTCGATGCCGGCGGTGGCGGACGGCACCGTCTACGCCGTGTCGCACGACGGCAGGATGTGGGCCCTGGACGGGCTCACCGGCCGGTCGGTGTGGGACGTCAAGGTGGTGGACCATCGCACCTCGGGCAGTCCGTCCCCGGCCGTGGCCCAGGGCGTCCTGTACGCGGCCGTGGGCGGGCATCTGCTGGCCCTGGACACGGCCACCGGCAGCAGGCGATGGAAGGTCCGTCCCCCCGGGGGCGTTCGGCAGACGCCGACGGCGGCCGGTGGCAGCGTGTACGTGGGCAATGACGAAGGCCTGGTCGCGGTGGACGCCGCGACGGGTGAGGAACGCTGGCGGCTGTCTCCCGGCGGGGCGGTGTGGGCGAGCCCCGCCGTGGCCGAGGGCATCGCGGTCGTCGGTGTCTACGGCTGGTATCTGATCGCGGTGGACACCGGGACCGGTCGGGAGAGATGGCGGCTGAGAACCCGCGGTGAGATCCACGCGACGCCGGCGATCGCCGACGGCACGGTGTACGCGGGCAGCCACGACGGACGCCTGTGGGCGGTGGACGCGGCCACCGGCGAGACACACTGGAAGGTCAGGACCACCGAGCCGGTGCACTCCACCCCGTTGGTGAGCGGTGGCACGGTGTACGTCGACAGCCTGGACGAGCACCTCTACGCCGTGCGGGCCCAACAGCCCGGTGAAGCACCCGCCGAGGACCACCGTGCCTCGGCTCCCCGTCCGACCCGGACGAGCACCCGTCAAGGACCCGCTCCGGCGGATCCCGCTGCGATCAGCGGCACCGTGCGCTGGCGGCTGCGGGTCCCGCGCGCGGGCCACTTCACGGCGGCCGTCGCCGACGGCGTCGTGTACCAGCCCGCCCACCGTGACCTGTTGGCGCTGGACGCCGCCACGGGCCGGGAACGGTGGCGACTGACGTCCGCCCTCCCGTTCCACTCGTCACCGGAGGTCGCCGACGCCACCCTGTACATCCGCAACGGGCGGCACCTGTGGGCCGTGGAAACGGTCACCGGCCGCCTGCGGTGGAAGCGCGCGACCGACTACGCGGCAGATACCCGGCCGACGGCGGCCGACGGCACCGTGTACCTGGCCGTCGGCGACGGAATCCGGGCCGTGGACGCGACGACCGGCCGCAGGCGGTGGAAGCAGCGGCTCAGGCCGCGCCGCCCACGCTCCTACGAGGAGTTCACCTCCCCCGCGGTGGTCGACGGCCGGGTCTACGTCTCGCACCCCCGTGACTCCCTGTGGGCGGTGGACGCCGCCACGGGAAGCAGACTCTGGCAGGTGAAGACCTACGCCTCACCGCACACCTCGCCGGTGGTGGCCGACGGTACCGTCTACGCCGGCTGTGACCACGGTCTGATCGCGCTGGACGCCGCCACCGGTGAACAGCGGTGGCAGCGGCCCTTCGGCAGTCCGACGTGGTCCACGCCCGCGGTCGTCGACGGGACGGTGTACATGGGCAGCAACGGCTGGTACCTGTGGGCCGTGGACGCGGCCACCGGAGCGGAACGCTGGAAGCAGGAGACCGGAACCGCTCGTCAGTCGTCACCGGCGGTGGCGGACGGGACCGTGTACATCGGCAGCGAGGACATGTCGCTCTGGGCGGTGGACGCGGTCACGGGCGAGGAACGCTGGCGTCTGCAAACCGGCGGGGAGGTGTATGCGACGCCCGTGGTGGCGGACGGGACCGTGTACGTCGGCAGTTCGGACGATTTCCTGTACGCGATTCACACCTGACGCCCGCGGATGCCGAGCGGGGCCGTATTCCCGGGCGCCGACCGTGCGGACGAAGACGAGTGAGCCCCCCCCCGCGCCGGAGACCAGCCGTCCGACCGGAACCGCATCGCGACGCGGTCCCACAGCGGGAAGGTCAGGTCAGACCTGCCTCGATGGCGCGGCGGACGGCGTCGGCGCGGTCGCGGATCCCCGCCTTCGCGAACAGGTTGTTGATGTGGGTCTTGACCGTGGCCTCACTGATGAAGAGCTTCTCGGCGATGCCCCGGTTGGGCAGGCCCTGCCCGATCAGCGTGAGCACCTCGCGTTCCCGGGGAGTGAGGTCCTCGGGCAGGCCCTGCCCGGGTGCCGGCGCCTTGGTCCGGACGGCGGCGAGCAGTCGGTCCTGCACCTCGCGGTCGAGCACGGACTGGCCGGCGGCAGCGGCCCGGATCGCCCGGGTGATGTCCTGGCGTCCCGCGTTCTTGGTGAGGTAGCCGCGCGCCCCTGCGCCCAGCGCGCCAAGGACCGAGTCGTCGTCGGCGAACGTGGTCAGCACGACCACCGCCACCTCGGGGTGCTCCTCGCCGAGGCGGCGGGTCGCCTCGATCCCGTCCATCACGGGCATGCGCAGGTCCATCAGCACGACGTCCACCGGCCCGGCGGCGACGGCCGCCAGCACCTCGCTGCCGTCCGCCGCGGCCGCGACGACGTCGATGCCCTCGGACAGCCCGAGCACGGCGGCCAGCGGCTCCCGGACGGCGGCCTGGTCGTCGGCGACGACCACCCTCAACGGCTGCGGAGTTTCGGTCGGTTCGCTCATCCCGGGATCACTGCCTTCACATTCCAGCCGCCCTGGTCCGGTCCCTCGGTGACCGGGCCGGCGGTGACGGTGCCGCCCAACAGGGCGACGCGTTCGCGCATTCCGATCAGCCCCATCCCGCTGCCGATCCCCGCCGTCACCGCGCGCGTGGCGGGGCGGTTGCGGATCGTCAGGGTCATCGAGGAGCCGGCGAAGTCCAGTTCGGCGGCCAAGTCTCCGCCAGGGGCGTGCCGGGCGGCGTTGGTCAGCGCCTCCTGGGCGATCCGCAGCAGGTTCTGCGTCACCTGAGGCGGCACCTCCCGGACGGTCCCGGTGACGGTGAGGACGTCCCGGTGGCCCGACGATTCGAGCATCGCGGCAAGGCTCTCCAGCAGCGGCAGGGAGTCCTCGCGCAGGGCGTGCACGGTCCACTGCGCCTGCTTCAGGCTCTCTCTGACCAGGCCGTGGGCCGTGTTGTTGGCCTCCCGGACCTTCTCCAGGTCACCGGTGTCGATCAGCGCGTCGGCCAGTTCCAACTGCATGTTGATGCCGGCGAGCGAGTGCGCCAGCACGTCGTGCACGTCCCGGGCGATCCGGCCACGTTCGGTCAGTACGGCGGTCCTGGCCTCGGCTCGGGCGGCGCGCTCGGCCGACTCGGCCGCCTCTATCGCCGCCACCACGGCCCGGCGCTGGCTGCGGTTGACGATGCCGATCAGGACCGGGATGCCGGTGGCGAGCCCGAGTGTCCAGGACAACACGTCGTGCCCCGGCCCGAGGCCGAAGTACAGGACCCCGCCGCAGAGCAGACTGCAGATCCCCGCCAGCGCGAGGGCCGGCTTGGTCTCCAGGCGGTATCCGATGTGACCGGAGAGGAAGAAGGCGAAGAGATAGCCCGATCCGCTGCGGCTGGCACCGATCAGGGCGGCGGCCGCGACGACGCCGAGGGTCAGCCAGAGGAGGGCCGGACGGCCGGGGACCTTGTGCTCGGGCAGGTGCCGGGCCAGCAGGGCCACGGAGTTGACCACGAGGAGAGCGGTGACGGCCAGGCCCCAGCCGCTGAAGCCCATCGGGCGGACCGTCAGGATCCCGACGACGACCACCGCGAGGGTCAGCAGCCACTGCACACGCGGGTCCCGTCCGGGAACCGGCTGCGGGGCCGCCCCCTGGGCCGTGGACCGGCCAGGGGGCGAGGCGCTCTCGGTTGCGGTCATGGGCAGAACATAACGCACGGTCAGGCCACACCGTCGAGGACGGGCACGGGGTCGGCCGCAGCCCGGGTGATCCGGCCCCGTATGAAGATCGTGGCCAGCCGCGTGACCACTTCGGTCAGTGCCATCAGGACGAACGCCGCCACCCAGGCCTGCTCGCTGGTGATCTGGTGGGCGACGCTGAAACGGGCGACGTCGTCGGCGCCCCCGCCCTGCTCGGTCCACAGCTGGAAACCCATGCGCGCTCCCATGCCCAGCACCCACAGGATCGCCGACACCGCACCGGCCTTGATCAGGACGTGCTCACCGACGATCCGGAGTCGGGTGTAGACGCCGCCGGCGACGCCCAGCGCGGCACCGACGCCCATCAGGACCCCGACCAGCACCAGGTCGTTGCCCGCGGTGGGGATGCTGTCCAGGTACTGGTGGGCCACGAAGGCCACGATGCCCAGCGGGATCAGGAAGGACTTGAGGTCGAGCCGGCCTTCCCGGAGCTGCCGGAAGACGACGAGGACGAGGGCGATGTCGGTGATCCACTCGGTTGTTGTCATGCCCCCAAGCCTGCTGCGATCATGCTCACAGCACCTGGACCCATAGGTGGAAACGAGGGTGGAGATCAGCCGCCTCCGCGATGTCCACCCCTGCCGGCAGACAGGATGCTCCACGCCGGCAGGCGCAAGGACAGTCATGTCCACCTGACGCACACCGGCCACGGTGACGCCGTTGGCAGCAAGCGCAGTGGTCGGGCAGGCGAGATGCCGGCGCACCGGGGCGCCCCCTGGCCTGACCGCCTCAACCGACCCTGGGGTGCGCGGAGTCGGGCACGTGACCGCTTCCCACGGTCAAGGTCCGCAGCCCGAAGCCGGCATCCTGGAACCCCGTGCCGCGCCGCCGGACGAGCGGGTGCACTTCTGGTCACCGCGTACTGGCGGGCCAACCTGGCATCGAGGCAACTCGCCCCGCTGTTCGGCATCTGCGAGCCATCTGCCGGGTCGGATCATCGACCGCATGGGGCCGTTGCCGGTCCTCAGGCAGCGGCAGCGCTACGGGTACTCGGCCGACCGCGACGACTGCGGGGCGTGGGCGGCATCGGGTGCGAGGGCGGCCGTCGGCAGGACCACGACTATCGCCGACGGCGGCTGTCAGGGCCCTGGCTTGGTGGTCCCGTATCGCCGGTCCGCTGATCGGACGGTCGCCCGACCGCCAGGAGCACGAGATCAATTGCGGGACAGTCCTCAAGCGGCCTCGACTGCCATACGGTCACGGCTGTTGGCGGGGGAGTGGGACGACCTCGGCCGATGTCACCTGCTCGTCATCGTCACCGCGCTCGGCGCAGCGGTCCACCTGGACGACGGACCCCGCGTGGCACGCCGCCCCGCTGTCCCGCTGGGCCCCCACCCGGCCAAAAACCGTCGCCGCGCCGGTCGAAACCGTAGCTCGCAACCGTCAGTTCCAGCCGTTGTGGTGTTGCGCTCATGACAATCGCGAGCGGCGGATGTCAATCTGCTCTGCGAAAGTTCACCGCGAACTCACAGCTCCCTCACGCAAAATCCCTATCTCAGCCCCCACTTCACCGCACGGCCGAGCAGACGTCACCTCGTCGCACCGTGCCCACCCGCCCTGCTCACCCCCCTCCAGGACCCGCGCGCCGCCGGACGGCTCGACCCAGCCGACCCGCTCTCCCGGGCTCCACCGAGCCCGACCACCCCACAGAAGGAGAACGCCATGTTCCGGCAGGACCGTCACCACCGCCGTGTCAGACACAGCATCACCCTGGCGCTGACCACGGCGACCACCCTCCTCGCGGCCGGCCTCCAGAACGGCACCGCCCTGGCCGCGCCCGGCGACCCCGGCCCCGCCAGGATCCACGCCACGCCCCGGGCCGGCGCGGCCCCGACGCCGCTGTCACCGGCCAAGCGGGCCGCCCTGCTCAAGAACGCCGCAGCCGGCGCCTCCGGCACCGCGAAGACCCTCGGCCTGGGTGCCGACGAGAAGCTGCTCGTCAAGGACGTCACCCGGGACGCCGACGGCACCACGCACACCCGCTACGCCCGCACCTACGCCGGCCTCCCCGTCCTCGGCGGCGACCTGGTCGTCCACGACAGCGCGGGCCGCCTGACCGTGTCCCGGGCCTCGAAGGCGAACCTCGCGGTCCCGTCCACCAAGGCGAGGATCTCCTCGGCCGCGGCGAAGGCCCAGGCGCTCACCCTCGCGGCGAAGGCGGGCGCCGAACGGCCCGCGGTCGACGCCGGCCCCCGTCTCGTCGTCTGGGCCGCCTCGGGCAAGCCCGCCCTGGCCTGGGAGTCCGTGGTCGGCGGCTTCCAGGACGACGGCACGCCCAACGAACTCCACGTGATCACCGACGCGGCCTCCGGCAAGCGGATCTTCCAGTACCAGGGCATCGAAACCGGCACCGGAACCGGCCAGTTCAACGGAACCGTGCCCCTCGGCACCACGCTCTCCGGCTCGACCTACCAACTCGTCGACGGCGACCGCGCCGGACACCGCACCTACGACCTGAACCAGGGCACCTCCGGCACCGGCACCCTCTTCACGGACGACAACGATGTCTGGGGCGACGGCACACCGGCCAACCGGCAGACCGCGGGCGTGGACGTCGCCTTCGGCGCCGCCGCCACCTGGGACTTCTACAAGAACGTCTTCGGCCGCAACGGCATCCGCAACGACGGCGTCGCCGCCTACAGCCGCGCCCACTACGGCAACGGCTACGTCAACGCCTTCTGGTCGGACACCTGCTTCTGCATGACGTACGGCGACGGATCGGGCAACACCCACCCGCTGACCGCGCTCGACGTGGCCGCACACGAGATGAGCCACGGCGTCACCGCCGCCACCGCGGGCCTCACCTACTCCGGCGAGTCGGGCGGCCTGAACGAGGCGACCTCCGACATCTTCGCCGCGGCCGTCGAGTTCTACGAGAACCTGCCCGCCGACGTCCCGGACTACCTGGTCGGCGAAAAGATCGACATCAACGGCGACGGCACGCCCCTGCGGTACATGGACAAGCCCTCCAAGGACGGCGCGTCCAACGACTACTGGAGCCCGTCCCTGGGCGGACTCGACGTCCACTACTCCTCGGGCCCCGCCAACCACTTCTTCTACCTCCTCTCCGAGGGCAGCGGAGCGAAGACCGTCAACGGGGTGTCGTACGACAGCCCCACCTACGACGGCCAACCGGTGACCGGCATCGGCATCGAGAACGCCCAGCGCGTCTGGTACCGGGCGCTGACCACCTACATGACGTCCAGCACGAACTACGCGGGTGCCCGCACGGCCACCCTCCAGGCCGCGGCCGACCTCTTCGGCGCCTACAGCCCCTCCTACCTCGCCGTGGCCGACGCGTGGGCGGCGATCAACGTCGGCAACCGGATCGCGCTCGGCGTGAACGTGGCACCCATCGCCGACCAGATCAGCGGAATCGGGCAGGCGGTGTCGTTCCAGACGGACGCCTACACCACCAACTCCGGCGCCGGCCTGACATACACGGCGACCGGTCTCCCGGACGGCCTCACGATCAGCGACACGGGCCTGATATCCGGCACCCCGACCACCCTCGGCACCAGTGACGTCACCGTCACGGTCACCGACGACACCGGTGCCTCCGCCACGGAGCGGTTCTCCTGGCAGATCGCCTACGTCTACGCCAACGCCACCCGGGTCGACATCCCCGACAACGCCGCCGCCGTGGAGTCCCCGGTCACCGTGACCGGCCGCACCGGGAACGCGTCCGCCACCACCCAGGTCTACGTCAACATCGTCCACACCTACCGCGGCGACCTGACCGTCGACCTCGTCGGCCCGAACGGAACCGTCTACTCCCTCCTCAACCGCAGCGGCGGCTCCGCCGACAACGTCGACCAGACGTTCACCCTCGACGCCTCCGCGCAGCCCCTCTCCGGCACCTGGAAACTCCGGGTCCAGGACCACGCCGCGATCGACGTCGGCTACATCGCCCAGTGGCGGCTCATCCCCTGACCCCACCCGGCCCCACCGGCCGTGGACACCCCTCGTCCCGGGACGCCCACCGCGTCCCGGGACAACCCGTTCACGCCGGTCGGTTCGTCAGGATCGCGCTCGCGACCACATCGAGCAGGTGGTCCGCGCGTGGCGTGAGCGAGGGCTGATCGCCGATCCAGGCCAGCGCCGCCACCAGCGCGAACAGATCGGTGCCGTCGATGTCGGCCCGGGCCGCGCCCGCGGCCTGGGCCCGGGCGAGGAGCCCGGTGCCGGCCGCGCGCATCGTGACGCACGAGGCGTGCAGCGCGGACTCGCTGTCCTCCAGGGCGGCCGCCATCAGCGCGGTCGCGCCCCGGTACTCGTGCGCGCACGCCACACAGTCACGCAGCCACGAAACGAGTGCGTCCTCGGCCGAGCTCGACGTCTCGAGCTCGGCCGCCCTCGCCGTCAGCCCGTCGAAGCTCGTCCGGAGCAAGGCGTCGAGCAGTGCCTCGCGCGTGGGGAAGTGACGGAGCAGCGTGGCGAGCCCCATGTCGGCCCTGCGCGCGATGTCGCGCAGCGACGCCTCGGCGCCCTGCTCGGCGATGACGGCACCCGCGACGGCGAGCAGGTGGTCGCGATTCTTCCTGGCGTCGGCCCGCATCCATCCCTCTTGACTATCCGGACCGGTGGTCCATTTGACGATCCGGATCAGTGGTCCATATATTCGGATCAGTGGTCCGGATATATGGACCACTGATCCGCTAACGGTACCCCCGGCCGGGGGCAGGAGGAAACGATGCCAGGACGCACGATGAGGGCCATCCGGCTGCACGAGCACGGCGGCCCCGAAGTGCTGCGCTACGACGAGGTGCTGCTCCCCGAACCGGCTCCCGGCGAGGTGCTCGTCCGCGTGCACGCGGTCGGCGTCAATCCTCCCGACTGGTACCTGCGCGACGGGCTGCGCAACATCCCTCCGGAGACGAGGCCCACGTTCGACCTGCCCGTGACCCCCGGAACGGACGTGTCGGGCGTGGTCGAGGCCGTCGCCCCGGGCGTGGAGGGCTTCTCCGTCGGCGACGAGGTCTTCGGCCTCCTCCGCTTCCCCAGCTTCGACGGCAGGGCGTACGCCGAGTACGTGGCCGCGCCCGCGTCCGACCTCGCGCACAAGCCGGCCGGCATCGACCATGTGCACGCCGCCGGTGCGCCCATGTCCCTGCTGACGGCGTGGCAGTTCCTGATCGAACTCGGCCACGACCACCCGTCACCCTTCCAGGCGGCACGGCACCGCCCGGTGGCCCTGGACGCCGACACGAGGGTGCTCGTCAACGGAGCCGCGGGCGGCGTCGGCCACTTCGCGCTCCAGTTGGCGAAGTGGAAGGGCGCCCATGTCATCGCGGTGGCATCGGGTACCCACGAGTCCTTCCTGCGCGAGCTGGGTGCCGACGAGTTCATCGACTACACCAGGGCTCGCCCCGAGGAACTCGCGCACGACGTCGACCTCGTCCTCGACGCCGTCGGCGGCCCCGACAGCAGCCGCTTCCTGCGCACACTCAAGCGCGGCGGTGCCCTGTTCCCCGTCTTCTTCGGCGCGTACGACGACGAGGAGACCGCCAACCTCGGCGTCACCGTCTCCGGCACCCAGGTCCGCTCGCACGGCCCGCAACTCGCCGAAGCGGGACGCCTCCTCACCGCGGGCGCGGTCCGTGTCGCGATCGACAGCACCTTCCCCCTCCCGGACGCCCGCGCGGCACACGAACGCGCCTCCCGGGGTCATATCCAGGGCAAGATCGTCCTCACGGTCGCCTAGGTCTCCGCATGTTCGGGTCGGCAAATCGGGCCCTTTCGTCGCGCGGGGCGATCGGTTGTCGCGTGCGGCGGCCCGCCCTCGCCGTCGCGTCGGACGACACAGTGGCTGCTCGGCTGTGGATCAGCCGGAGGGGAAGGCCGATCACCGCGTAGGCGACGGCGATCTGGGCTCCGGCGGCGAATGCGGCGGTGGACCAGGCGGCGCCCGGGTCGGCGAGTTGGTTCCGTGTTCCAGGGGGCCATCCCTGAGTCAGGTTGGTGAGAACGCCGAACGCCGGCCCGCCGACCGTAGCTGTGGCTGTCGCCGATTGCCGACCGTGAAGTCGCCTGTGACCAGCGATGTTTCGCCTCGTGCGGAACATTCGGTCATCGAAGTCTGGACATTTGCCCAGACTACGTCCTACCGTCTCCGCAACGTCCACGGCAGCGGACAGGAGCGGGACGGCGTCCACGAAGCGCCCTCCCCGAGACCGCCCGCCGAACGGTGGTCCGCGGACCCGGCGAGCCACCCGTGAAAACGCCGCGGTCCCGCGGCGAAAGGGTCCGGGGTCATCGGCGTCCAGGTAGCGGCCGTCGAGCCACGGACCGGTGCGGGCCGGCCCTCCCGACCGGGTTCCCGCCCCACACGCTGGGTGCGCCACCGGCGTACCGCCAGGGAAGGAATCACCGTGACAACGACCCCCGTCCCCGTGCTCCCCGATGGAAGTCCCGCAGCGCGACGCGGCCTGTGGAACCGGCAGCTGTCCCACTATCCCGACACCGGACTCCGGTACCTGTACCTGGCGATCACGGTGCTCTCGACCGTGGTCCTCTACTACGAGCTGTACGTCTCGGGCTCGGTGGCGACCCAGATCATCACCGAACTCGGCATGTCCTTCAGCTACTTCGTCTGGATCTCGGTCGCCGGCAACGCGGTCGGTGCCTTCGCCTCGCTGTTCGCCGGACTCGCCGACCGCTGGGGCCGGGCCAACCTGGTGGTCGGGGGCCTGCTCGCGACCGGCCTGATCATCCTCGTCGGCCTGCCCCACGCCCCGAACGGGGTCGCGTACCTGGTCCTGTACGTCCTGCTCAGCTTCGTCGAGGGTGTCGTCCTGGTGGCGACCCCGGCGCTCATCCGCGACTTCTCCCCGCAGGTGGGGCGCGGCGCCGCCATGGGGTTCTGGACGCTCGGCCCCGTCCTCGGCAGCCTCGTGGTCACCACCGTCTCCAGCAACACGCTGGACCAACACCCCGACTGGCGCTTCCAGTTCCACGTCTGCGGCGTCGTCGGGCTCGTCGTCTTCGTCGCCGCCCTCCTCGGTCTGCGCGAGCTGTCCCCGGCGCTGCGTGACCAGCTCATGGTGAGCATGCGCGACCGCGCCCTGGTGGAGGCCCGTGCGAAGGACGCCGGCTCCGCAAGTGAACCCGGCGGTGCGTGGCGGCAGATGCTGAGCCTCGGCATCGTCGGCCCGGCGGTGGCGATCAGTGTCTTCCTGCTGCTCTACTACGCGCTGGTCGGCTTCGCCGTCGTCTACTTCGCGACGACGTTCGGCTACAGCGACCAGCGCGCCAACGCCCTCGTCAACTGGTACTGGGCGTTCAACGCGATCAGTCTGGTGGTGTTCGGCCTGCTGTCGGACAAGCTGCGGGTGCGCAAGCCGTTCATGGTGCTCGGCGGCCTCATCAGCGTCGTGGGCACCGTCCTGTTCGCCGTCGCGGCGACCCGGCCGGACACCGGCTACTACGACTTCGCCCTCTACTTCGTCCTCGGCTCGGTCGGCGGCGGCATGGCCTACGTCGCCTGGATGGCCTCGTTCACCGAGACCGTGGAGAAGCGCAACCCGGCGGCCACCGCGGTCGGGCTCGCGGTCTGGGGCTGGACGCTGCGGCTGGTCGTCACCCTCTCCCTCGTGGTGCTGACGTTCATCGTCCCGGCGACCTCGACACTGGTGGAGAAGGGGGCACGGATCACCGCCGTGCAGCAGGAACACCCTCGGCAGTTCGCCATCGTCACCGGCATCGACTCCGCCCTCGCGGCCCGCGTACGGCAGGACCCCGCCGACCGGAACGCGCTGGCCGAGCTGCTCGGGCAGGTCGCCACGGCGGAAGGCGCGGGGCCGGTCCAGATCCACAGGGCGCAGTCGGTCGTACGCGGTGGTCAGCTGGCCGCCGCCCAGACCGTCGCCCCCGCCACCATGGCCGCGATCCAGGCCGACCCGCGGGACACGGCCGCCCAGGCCGATGCGGTGAAACAGATCACGGCCGGTCTCGGAGTCGACCGGGCGGCGGCCGTCAAGCTGCTGGCCGGTCTGGGTGACCCGGGCACCCAACAGGGTCTGCGGCTCGCGGTGCGCTATGCCGCCGACCTGAAGGCCGCGCCGACCGCGATCGGCAAGCGCGACATGGCGTACCTCACCGCGCACGGGGCCGAGGTGGCGAAGGCCGCCCGGGACAACCCGAGGCAGTGGCAGACCTGGTGGTGGGTGTGCGTCGCCGGTCAGCTGCTGTTCCTGCCCTGCGTCTTCCTCATGGCCGGCCGGTGGAACCCGCGCCGCGCCCGCGAGGACGAGCGGGCGCACGACGCCTTGGTCGACCGGGAGTTGGCCGCGCTCAGGGAGTCGTAGGGAGTCGTAGCGCCGGCGCCGTGGCCGGGTGGGACGCACGTGCCCGCGTTTCACCCCGTCCGGGAACACGCAGCTGAACGCGACGACCGACGCATACGACCAGCACACGCGACCAGTGCATACGAGCGCCGCGGCGTCGCCCGGCGGGTGAGGAGGTTCGAGATGTCCACGAGGGAGCGGGGCGAGGCTGTGACCCGGCGCAGCCGTCCGTCGCTGCGTATGCGGTTGGTGTGCGCGGGGCTCGCCGTCACCAGGACGAAGAGGATCCTCGGCGCCGACGCGTCCACCGAGGCCGACCGCCTCCGCAACCGCGGCAAGGGGCCCGCCGCCGTGCCGCGGCGGCTGCGGCGCACCCACGAGGTCACGGTGCACGACCGCGGCGGGCTGCGGTGTGCCGAGATCGGTGTCCGCGACCGGCGGCCCGAGCGCACGATCGTCTACCTCCACGGCGGCGCCTACATCAATCCGGTCGTCGTACAGCACTGGGACCTGATGGCCGCACTCGCCGCGGAGAACGACGCCCGGGTGATCGCACCCTTCTATCCGCTGGCCCCCGAGGGGACGGCCGCGACGGTCGTCCCGGCCCTGCTCGACCTCCAGGTACGGCTGACCGCGGAGTCCGGTACGGCGCCCGTGTGGGCCGGGGACTCGGCGGGCGGCGGGCTGGCGCTGGCCACGGCCATGCGCCTGCGGGACGAGGGGCTGCCGGCGCCGCGGCACCTCGTGCTCTTCGCCCCGTGGCTCGACGTCGGACTCACGAACCCCGGCGTGGCCGATGTCGTCGTCCGGGATCCCACGCTCGGCGTCGTCGGGCTGCGCTACGCCGGCCGGCTGTGGGCCGGAGCGCTCCCTCTCGACTCGCCCCAGGTCAGTCCCGGCGGTGGTGACCCGCGCGGGCTGCCCCCGACCACGGTGATCGTCGGCACCCGCGACATCTTCGTGGCCGACTGCCGTGACTTCGCGGCCCGGGCCCGGGCGGCCGGTGTCGACATCACCCTGCTCGAAGGCGCCGACGGCTTCCACGTCTACCCGGCGGTGACCTTCCTGCCGGAGTCCGCCGAGGCACGGCGACTGGTGACCGCGCGCCTCAATGCCTCAGACCTCGCCTGAACGCCTCAGCCCCCGCTTGACCCGAAGGAGTGATCCCCGCCCATGTCCCCTCTGCACCCCGCACCCGACGGGCCCACCGCCGGCCACCGCGACCGGTCCGGGCCGCCGGACCCGCAGGCCCGCCGGATGGCCCGCCTCGCGGCGCTCGCGACCGTCCCCGGCGACCGTGACCGGATCCCCGTGGACTGCCCCGCCGACGGACGACGGATCGGCGACATCCCGCACGCCACCCCCGATGACGTCGTCTCCGCCGTACGGCGGGCCAGAGCCGCGCAGCGGGGCTGGGCACGGGTGCCCGTCCGGCAACGCGCCCACGTCGTCCGGCAGTTCGGCAGGCTCGTACTGGACCGGCAGAGCGAGATCCTCGACATCGTCCAGCTGGAGAGCGGGAAGACCCGCACCGACGCCTTCGAGGAGATCCTCGACGTCGCCCAGGTCTGCCGCCACTATGCGACCGTCGGCCCGGACCTGTTGCGCGCCCACCGGCGGCGCGGCGCCGTGCCGGGCCTGACCGTCACCCACGAGGTCCGCCACCCGAAGGGTGTGGTGGCCGTCCTCTCGCCGTGGAACTACCCGCTCTCCCTCGGCGTGACCGACGCACTGCCCGCGCTCCTGGCCGGCAACGCGGTGCTGGCGAAGCCGGACCAGCTCACCCCCTTCTCCTGTCTGTGGGCCAAGGAGCTCCTGGCCGAAGCCGGGCTGCCGGACGACGTGTTCACCGTCGTCACCGGCATCGGGTCCGAGCTGGCGGAGGCCGTCATCGACCATACCGACTTCCTGATGTTCACCGGCAGCACCCGGGTCGGCCGCACCCTCGCGGCCGGAGCGGCCGAGCGGCTGACCGACTTCTCCATGGAACTCGGCGGCAAGAACGCCCTCCTCGTCTGCGACGACGCCGACCTCGGCAAGGCCGTCCCCGGCGCGGTCCGCTCCTGCTTCGCCAACGCGGGGCAGCTGTGCGTCTCCTTGGAGCGGCTCTACGTCCACGAGCAGGTCTGGGACGAGTTCGTACCGGGGTTCGTCGAGGCCGTGGGCGGACTGCGACTCGGCCATGCCCTGGACTGGAGCCACGATCTGGGACCCCTGGTGTCGTCCCGGCAGCTGGCGACGGTCCGCGGGCACGTCGACGACGCCACCGCCCGGGGTGCCACGGTGCTCGTCGGCGGCAGGGCGCGTCCCGACCTGGGGCCGACCTTCTACGAACCCACGGTCCTGACCGATGTCGACGAGACCATGCGGGTCTGCGCGGAGGAGACCTTCGGGCCCGTCGTCTCCCTCTACCGTGTCGGCAGCGACGACGAGGCCGTGGCCCGTGCCAACGACACCGGCTACGGGCTCAACGCTTCCGTGTGGACCCGCGATCCCGCACGCGGGCGGCGTCTCGCGCACCGGCTGCGCAGCGGCAACGTCAACATCAACGAGGGCTACGCCGCCGCCTGGGGATCCACCGATGCCCCCATGGGCGGCTGGGGTGCCTCCGGCCAGGGCACGCGCCACGGACGCCAGGGCCTGCTCAAGTACACCGACCCGCAGACCGTGGCACGGCAGCGCGGGCGGTCCCTCGGCCGGCCTCCCGGAGTCGGTGGCGAGCGCTACGCACGGGCGATGACCGTCGCCATGAGGGCGCTCGACCGCCTCGCCGGGAAGGGATGACGGGGCCGCCCCCCCCGGGTGCGGGCGCCTCGCCGGGGGAAGTGCCGATCCTCAGGGCCGCGCGGATGCCTCGTCGAGGTGGGCCGCGATCAGCCGACGCAGGGCGTCGCGCAGCACCGCGCGGTCGTCGGGGCGTGGATGCGCGAGCCGCTGCAGGGCGAACCCGTCGACCATGGCGACGAGTTCACGGCCGGCGAGACGCGCGTCCGGCGCTCCCAGGGCGACGAACATGGATTCGGCCGCGTCCTCCAGGGCCTGCACGATGCGCTGCACCGGCTCGACCAGTTCCGGCCGCCGCGAGGTCGCGAGATACGCCTCGAACTGGGCCCTGATCAGGGTCTCCTTGGACGCGATCAGAACGTCGATCAGCTGGTC
The DNA here is from genome assembly GCF_044747345.1 of Streptomyces sp. NPDC090088. Classification (NCBI taxonomy): domain Bacteria; kingdom Bacillati; phylum Actinomycetota; class Actinomycetes; order Kitasatosporales; family Streptomycetaceae; genus Streptomyces; species Streptomyces sp. NPDC090088. The sequence goes on from NZ_JBIVDZ010000005.1 coordinate 142,507, forward strand.
GACGTAGTCCGGGGCGGGGGCGGCGCCGTCGGCCGTGGGCGCGTCGGCCACCAGGTCCCGGGTCGCTTCCAGCACGCCGTCGGCGATCCGTGTGACGGCAGCGCCGATCAGTTCGTCCATGGAGGCGAAGAAGTACGAGGTCGTGGACGCCGGCAGCCCGGCCGCCGCGGCCACCGCCCGGTGGGTCACCCCCTCCAGGCCGCGGCTGGCGATGAGCTCCGCCGTGGCATCGAGGAGCCGTTCCCGGCGTGCCTGTCCTCGTGCGTAGTGCGTCTGCGGCCTGATCCCCATGCCTCGAAGCTACCCGACCGGGTTCCGGTCGCCCAAGCGCCGGAACCCCGGCAGACACCTCACCGAACTCTGGACAAACGTCCAGAGTTGAACCTAGCCTGGCGCCACTCCAGCCGCCGAGCAGCCCAACCCCCAAGGAGCGTGACGCGATGACCGACGTACATCCGCTGTCCGAGAGAGTGGCGCGCCGCGCGGCACGCGGACTCGGCCGCCTCCCGGCCGCCGTGAAACGGGCCGTCGCCGGCCGGCCGGTCACCGTCGACGGGCAGGTCATGGACCTGGACGCGCAGGTCGGCAAGCGGGTCCTCGGCCTGGCGGTATCGAAGACGTTCGAGTCGCTGCCACTCGCCGAGGGGCGGGCGCAGATCGCCTCCGAAGCCTGGATCTTCGGCGACGAACTTCCCGTGGCGGAGATCCGGGACCTCACGATCCCGACACCCGAGGGCGGTATCGCGGCCCGCCTGTACCGTCCGGCGGGGGTACGGCGTCCGTCGGCCGCGCTCGTCTACTTCCACGGCGGCGGATGGGTGCTCGGAGACCTGAGCGCCAGCGACTCCGTGGCCCGGTTCCTCGCCCATCACGCCGCGCTGACCGTCATCGCGGTCGACTACCGGCTGGCACCGGAGAACCCGTTCCCGGCGGCCGTGGACGACGCGCTCGCGGCCTTCACGCACGTCGTGGAACACGCGGGGGAGTACGGCGTCGATCCGGCGGCCGTCGGGGTCGGCGGGGAGAGCGCGGGCGGGAACCTCGCCGCCGTGGTGGCCCTGGAGACGGCCCGGCGCGCGCGCGAAGCCTCCTGCCCCACGCCGGCGATGCAGCTCCTCCTCATGCCGGTCACGGACCTCTCGCGCAAGCACCGCTCGTACGAGCTGTTCGGGACGGGGCTGTTCCTCACCGAGGCCCAGATGGACTGGTACAAGGCCCACTACCTTCCGGATCCGGAACTGGCCGCGGACCCACGGGTGTCGCCGCTCCTGGCCGAGGACGTCCATGACGTGGCACCCGCCTACGTCGCCGTCGCGGGATTCGACGTCCTGCGGGACGAGGGCGAGGCGTACGCGCACAAGCTGCGGGACGCCGGAGTGCCGGCCGCCCTGCGGCGCCACAGCGGCATCACGCACAGCATGGTCAACGCGACCGGGTCCGGCCCCGCGCCCCGGGCGGTGCTGCGCGAAGTCGCGGGCGCCCTCCGCATGGGACTGACCTCCCGGGCCGGTCTGAAGACCCCGGAGGTGGAGGCGCGATGACCGCCATCAGGACCGCCGGCAGGACCGCCGCCAGGACCGCCACCTGGACGAACTGGGCGGGCGACCGGACCAGTCACCCGACGTCCGTCGTACGACCGCGCGATGAGGAAGAGGTCGTCCGCGCCGTGCGGACCGCGACCGAGCGGGGGCTCACCGCGCGTGCGGTGGGCAGCGGCCACTCGTTCAGCGACCTGGTCTGCACCGACGGCGTCATGATCGATCTGTCGCGCATGAACCGGGTGCTGTCGGTCGACGCGCACCACGTCACCCTTCAGGCCGGCATCACCCTGCGCGAGCTGGGCCCGCGCAACGCCGAGCACGGCCTGTCCCTGGAGAACCAGGGGGACATCGACGCGCAGACGATGGCCGGGGCTCTCGCGACGGCCACGCACGGCACGGGCCGCGCGTTCGGCAACCTGTCGTCGCGGGTGGTGGGGATGCGGCTGGTGACCGCGGACGGCACCGTACGACAGCTGGACCGGACCACCACACCGGAGCTGCTGCGCGCGGCCAGGGTGTCACTGGGGGCGCTCGGCATCGTCACCGAGGTGACCGTCGCCTGCGTCCCGGCCTTCGCCCTGCGCCGGGTCGACCGGCCCCGGCCGCTCGACGACGTACTGGCCGAACTGGACCAACTGGTCGACACCCACGACCACTTCGAGTTCTTCATCTGGCCGTACACCCGCACGGCCATGACCAGGACGTCGACCCGCACCGACGAGGCCCCGAGCCCAACTCCCCACTGGAAGCGCCGACTTCGTGAGGAGTTCGCCGAGAACACGGTTCTGGGCGCACTGTGCCGGGTCGGCAGACGGTTCCCCTCCCTCGTGCCGACCGTCAACGCCACCGTCGCCCGGTCGATGTCCGAGTCGCGGGTCGAGGACGTGGCCCATCGCGTCTACGCCACCGCCAGGAAAGTGAAGTTCACCGAGAGCGAGTACGCGATCCCGCGACGCCACTGCGCCGACGCGCTGACCGCGTGCCTCGATCTCGTCGAGCGGCAGCACCTGCCGATCCTGTTCCCCTTCGAGGTGCGCTTCACCGCCCCCGACGACGCGTACCTGTCCACCGCCGAGGGACGCGAGACCTGCTACCTCGCCGCCCACCAGTACCAGGGCATGGACGCCGACCCCTTCTTCCGCGCCTTCGAGGACGTCATGGCGGCGTACGGGGGCCGACCGCACTGGGGCAAACGGCACACCCGTACGGCGAGCGACCTGCGGCCCCTCTATCCGCGCTGGGACGACTTCGCCGAGCGGCGCACCGAGCTCGATCCGACCGGGACCTTCGCCAACGCCCACACCCGAAGGGTCCTCGGCACCCACGACGAGGTGGTGACCCGATGACGGCACTCGACGATGCCGAGGACTACTACCGGCAGGTGTTCGCCGGGACCCGACCACCCTTTGCCTTCGTCGACCTGGACGCGTTCACCGCCAACGCGCACGACCTCCTGCGCAGGGCACACGGGAAACCCGTCCGCATCGCGTCCAAGTCCCTCCGCGCCCGCACGATCATCGACCACGCCCTCGGGCTGGACCCCGGCTTCCAGGGCATCATGGCGTTCACCCTCGACGAGGCGCTGTGGCTGCACGGTCTCGGCGCCCGGGACGTCCTGGTCGCCTACCCGACGACCGACACCGAACTGCTCGGGACCCTCGCCGAGCGCACCGTCGAGGACCCCGAGGGCGCGCCCGTCGTGATGATCGACTCGCCGGACCATGTCGAGCTGATCGAACGCGCGGCCCGCCGCCACGACGTCAGGGTGAAGACCTGCCTGGACTTCGACGCGTCCTTCTGGCTGGCGGGCGGCCGGATACGGATCGGGGCGAAGCGCACTCCGATCCACACCCCGGAGCAGGCCGCCGCGGCGGCCCGGCGCGTCGAGCGCAGCGCGTACGCCCGTCTGGTCGGTGTGATGTCGTACGAGGCGCAGATCGCCGGAACGGGCGACGCGGTGCCGAAGCGGCCGGTCGCCAACCGTGCGATCCGGCTGATGCAGGACCGGTCCCACCGCGAGCTACGGCATCGTCGCGCGCTCGCGGTCGAGGCGGTCTCCCGTGTCACGCCCCTGGACTTCGTCAACGCCGGCGGAACCGGCGACCTGGAGCTGGTCGCGAGTGAACCCGCCGTCACGGAGGTCACCGCCGGATCCGGCCTCTTCGCGCCCGCCCTGTTCGACAGGTACTCCCGGTTCACTCCGCGCGCTGCGGCGTTCTTCGCCCTGCCCGTCGTCCGCAGACCCGGCCCGAAAACGGTGACCGTGCTCGGCGGCGGCTACGTCGCCTCCGGCGTCCCGCGCTGGGACCGGGCGCCCGTGCCGACCTTCCCGCCCGGACTGCGGTACGACGGCAACGAGGGCGCGGGCGAGGTGCAGACGCCACTGACCGGTGCCCCCGCGGCGCACCTCGCGGTCGGATCGCCGGTCTTCTTCCGGCACGCCAAGGCCGGCGAACTGTGCGAGCGCTTCAACGAGTTGCACCTGGTCCGGGACGGGAAGATCGTCGACGTCGTCCCGACCTACCGCGGAGAGGGCCGTTGCTTTCTCTGAGGCCACGCCGATGTGTGCGGGCCCAGGACAGTGCCCGATCTCCCTTAAGCTGATCTTCACAGCAACTGCCCGTCGCAAACAGGGGGATCAGCGTGGGAACGTCCGGGACAGCGGGCATGGCCGACCCGACACAGGACGCCGCCGCCCCGAGGCCCACCAGGACGCTCAACTCGTCGCTGTGGGCGCTGGCGATCCCGCTGGTAGCTGTGACGGGAGCGGTCCTTGCCCAGTTTCCCTGGTCGTGGATCGGCATCGTCGTCGTGGTCCTCGCGGGGTTCGCCGCGCCCGCCGTGGCAGGCGGCTTCTGGAATCGCGCGGGGGCCGCGACCTTCGCAGCCGTGACCACGTTCGCCCTCGGTCTCTTCGCGGGGCCCAGCCTGTTCGAGACCTACGTCAAGCAGGTCGGCGAGAAGACCGACGCCTTGGTCGCCGATACCGCGACGTACAAGAACGCCAGGAACAGCGAGCGCACCGTCTGCCGCGTCGTGGACACCTCGGGCAAGGTCCAGGACCTGACCGAACAGCAGAACTGCCAAGGCCAGTTCAAGCGCGGCCAGCACATCGTCCTCTACAAGGATCCACTGGACGTCCTCGAACCGTGGGCCGAGGCCACCGACGACCGAACTGTGGACGTCGTCGGCCTGTACGCCACGGTCGGCCTGTTCACCGCCACGACCGCGACGCTCTTCTACGCGGGAACGCGACGGCGCTCGGACCGGGAGATGGACCTGAGGAAGCTCCGCGGTTCGCGGGCGGTGGGACGGACACCGGGGTGACCGCGTCGGTCAGTCCGTTGCTGGGCTCCGCGGGACCCTCGCCCGCACGAACCCGTGGCTCCGCTCCACCTTGGCCACATGCAGCGAGTAGCTCTCGTACCACTCCGCCTGCCCGCGCTTCTGCGCGGCACGGTGCTCGGCGTTGTACCGCCACTCCGCGAGGGCCTCGGCGTCGCGGAAGTACCCGACGGTGATGGCCAGTCCGCCAGGATTCTGCGCGTAATCCATTCCCAGATACCCGGGAATGTCTTTCACCAGGTCTTCCATACGCGCGTTGGTCTCGCCGTAGCCACTCTGGTCCTGGGTCCGCACCGCGGTGAAGACGGCTACGTAGTAAGGGGGTTCATAGGCCTCGACCGGCACGACAGGTGCTTCGGAGTGATCGCTCATGACGTCGACTGTAGGGCGGACGCATCCGGCGATGCCGCGTCTTTCCCGAACGGGATCCATGAGGGATCCGACTCTTGACCGAAGCGGTCCGATACGCGACGAGGTCAGGACGATGCACCGGCAACCCTGCGGAAAGCGGAGCTGGGTGGCTCATTCTCGCGGAGCTTTCGTGGATTCCCGAATACGCTGGTCGCGCATGGCTAAAGTCCCCTCTGCACAGCTGTAGCCGCGCCGTACCGGAGGGTGGCCATGACGGGCAGAGACGGCGGGCGGAGCCGGTCTCGACGGCGCGCGTTATGCGCCTCTCCAGCACTCCTTGCCAGGTCCGCGTCGGCAGTCCTGTGCGCGCTTCTCCTTCTCCTCCTGGCCAGTTGCTCCGCCCCCGACAGGGGCGACGTACCGACACAGCACAGCTGGGTCAAGGCGATGGACAAGGCTCGTACGTCGCTGTTCAAGGGCGACGTCGAGTACGACGACGTCCATCGCCTCAAGTTCCGGGCCGGACACCAAACCCCTTTTGAGATCACCGTCTCCGGCAGCTGGAGTAACTTGGGGAACGGAAAACCGCACCAAGCCGTGCAAGTCGGTGCGGAAATGGGAGTTCAGCTCCACTGCCACGGTGACGCCACCTGCCGGAGCGACTCCTCCCGCCGACAGCCCGTCCTGGACTCCGAGGACTGGAGCAACTGGACCTGGTGGATTACCCCGCACACCGCCGGGCCCCTCGCCTTCAGTATCACCGTCACGACGTACTACCGGGACACCGATACGGTCCTGGACGAGCAGACGATCCCTCTCGAAGCACACGTCGATGCCGCCCCTCGCGGATTCCTCACGGTCGCGTGGGACTGGTTGACATCCGGCTGGGTCACCATGGTCGGCCTCGCCACCAGTCTGGCAGCGGTCTGGGGCACCGCGAAGATGATCACCAGCGACCTACGGCGCCGCGCCCCTGTCTCCGCGGAAGAGCCGCCGGCCACGGATTCGGACAACACCTCCACCTCGGATGACGAACCGCCCCGGGGACGGCGGCAGGCGTCGCAGCAATCCGACTGACGCGCGCGCGTCGAGCGACCGGGTCAGGTGTACACCGGAAAGGCCGACTGGAAGGCCAGGCGAGGCCCAGCGCCTGCCCCAAGCCGAGCGAGCACATCGTCCAGCGCGAGGAACTCCTCCCACGGCTCCCGCTGCGTCGCCGCGGCCAGCTCCTTGACGAGCCGGTCCTCAAGGCTGGGGACGCGCTTGTCCTTCCACACCTTGTCGGCGGTGCTGACCAGGAGGTCCTCGATCGTCACCACGGGGTCGTCCCAGCTGGCGTGAGTGGCGGCGAACCGGGCCAGGGAAGGCGGGAAGCCGCGGCTCAGCAGCAGCTCACGACCAGCGTCCTCGTGGGCTGAGCCGGCCCCGGTGAGTTCCTCGGGATGCAGGACCTTGCCCACGTCGTGCGTCGCCGAACCGAAGAGAACGCCATCACGGTCCACGCCCAGTTCCGGATAGCGATCCCGCACCCAGTCCGTCAGTTCCACCGCGACGTCATGGACCGCACGCAGATGCGCCGCCAGCCGGGGCGGGGCGTCCAGCGAACGCAACAGTTCCGCCACCGCGGGCGGCAGCGGCCGCAGAGGCGGCTCGCCTGGGGCGTCCAGGGCAAGTGCCAAGAAGTCCGTGGGCGTCGCGGTCATCCCGCAGACACTACCCCTCTCGGCCCGCCCGGCCGAGAGTGAGCGACCCGCGGAAGAGACCCACCGATCGACACGTAGCGGAGAAAGCCGGTCGGGAGGTCAGCGGGCCGTGGCATCCGTGAAGGCGGTGAGGGGCGCTTGCGCGCGACTGCGGAAGGCGTCGTCCTGGTCGATGATGCGGTCTTCGACTCCCGAGCGGACCACCCGGGCGTCACCGTCGGCGAGGCGGCGAGCGGTCGTCCGGCGAAGCCGAAGAGCGTCGCAGTGCGGGAGGCTCGCACCACCGACCACCGGGACCAGGGATTTTGTCCGGCGCGGCAGAAGACCGAATCCGGCACGGCGACCGCTTCGTCCGCCTCCGCCGTGACGCACCACAGAGCCTCGGCGACCTCCGTGTCCTTGTCCAGGGCAGGCGTGGTCTCGTCCTCGGGGGAGCTGAGCGCCTCACGAAGGACCGGCGCCAGTGCCACTCCCCGGAGACCGAGCACACCCGCCGTCCTGGCAGCGTTCCCCAGCTGACCGGCACCGCCCTGGAGTTCCTGTTCCAGACAGCGCGGAAGAGGCGCGATTTCGCCGGCGAGGCCGTACAAGGCCTTCGCCGGGGGGACGACTCCCTGCCCGGCACGCTCCCGCAGAAAGGAGACGGCGACGGCCCGGGCGCGGTCCAACAGCTCTGACATCACCTGGCCACGCGCACCGCCCGTCTCCGCCTCCGCCTCCGTCTCGGGCTCCTTCAGCCCTTGCCTCGTCTATCGAATTTCGATAGATTCCCATCGTGAATCGATGGAGGGGTGGGTCATGGGAAAGCTGGCGGTAGGCGCGCTGCGTGCCGTGCTCGGGGTGGTGCTGGTCGGCACCGTGTTCGTGCAGGCGGGGATGGTGTGGGCGTTGGTCAGCAAGAACGACCCGGAGGACGGGACGCTTCCGCTGACCTCGCTGCGGGTGATCACGATCCTGGGCATGGTGGCGGTCCAGGTCGCGGTGGTCTGCGTAGGGCGGCTGGTGACGATGGTGCGGCGCGGAACGGTGTTCTCCCACGCCGCGTTCCGGTACGTGGACGGTGTGATCGGCGCGATCGTGGCGGCCGCTCTCGTGTGGTTCGCGGTCACGGCCGTCAACGCGCCGGGCCAGCGGGACGACCCGGGCGTCACCCTCATCATGGGCGGGATCGGCCTGGCCATCCTCGGGGTCGCGCTCATCGTGCTCGTGCTGCGAATGCTGCTCGCCCAGGCCGTCGCCCGCGACGTCGAAGCGACGCGGATGCAGGCCGAGTTGGACCAGGTGATCTGATGCCGATCGCCGTCGACATCGACGTGATGCTGGCCAAGCGCAAGATGTCCGTGGGCGAGCTCGCGGACCGCGTCGGGATCACCCCCGCCAACCTGGCGGTACTCAAGAACGGCCGCGCCAAGGCGGTGCGCTTCGCGACACTCGCCGCGCTCTGCGAGGTGCTGGAATGCCAGCCGGGCGACCTGCTCCGCTGGGAGTCCCAAGACGCCGTGAGCGAATGAACCGTGCCTGCTGACGGACCGTCGGCAATCCCGCCAGCTCTTGAAATCGTCGGCCATGGGACTGGAGCGGGTGGTGAATTCGGGCGTGGGCAGGGCGCGTTCATCGACGAAGCGGTCGCCTTCCCCGCATCGCCACCCGCGGCCGCGGCAGCGACCGGATGGCGGTGACTCAGTCGAGTCCGGCGGCCTGCCGAAGCGTTGCTCGATCGTCGGGTCGGGTCAGTTCCTCCGCCAACATCGCCACGACGCTCGCGTTCTCCGCGAACACAGCCCGGCACTGTTCACGCTCGGGATGATCGCTGTCACTGCCGAACCAGCGCACCACGCCCTCGTTGCGTCCGTCGATCGGCGCGGAGAATCCAGCGATGCAAACCAGAAGATCCAGCAGCCCGGACCGTACGGGAACCTGCGGGTCGCTTGCCAGGCGGAACAGGAACGGCAGCGCTGTCGGAACGCTCACGTTCATCTCTCTGACGCTGTTGAGGAGGGAGTTGGTGAGTACGCGCGTGGCCTCGGGCGCGGCAGCCTCATCGAGAAGGCCGTGCAGCAGCACCGGGATCGCCGCAGGGCACTCCGGGAACTCGGACCAGCGGACATCCTCACATCCGCGGAGGGCGTGATGGCCACGACCGGCCTCAGCCGCCGGCGGATGGTCCTGGAGGAACCGAGTTATCGCTGTCTCCTTGGCGACCAGATTCGTAGTGCACACCTGCTTGTCCCCGTCCTGTCCGAACAAACCCCGAACGCCGCGTCAGCCGAAGCCTTGCGCGACTAGAGGTACGCGCACAAGCCAGGACAACGAACCGCGTCGTCCGCAGGGCCCGCTCGAACGCCGCGTCGCGGCCCGGTTCGTAGTCGATGCGTGCCGGGTCGGTGTTGCGCGTCAGCGGTGGTTGACGTAGGCGACGAGTCCGCCGATGGTCAGACCCGCTGCGCATCCGTGGCGGAAGTATTCGTGGCGCATGACCGGGGTGAACTGCGCGTCGGTCATCGCGTACGGTGCGCGGATCCCCAGTTCCACGCCGCACAGGCACACGACGTATCCGCGACGCAGGGCGGCGGCCTCCCACTCGGGGTCGTGCGGGACCCAGGTGCGGGAGTAGATCTCACCGTCGGGCGTGCGCAGTTCCAGCCGGGAGTAGGTGTATCCGAAGCGCTGCTCCAGTTTTGGCTGTTCATCGGGTGTCTCGTGCAGTTCCCATCCGGGGATCCAGTGCAGGTCGGAGGGCTCGGGCGGTAGGCGCCTCATGCCGAACAGGATGGCGCCTTCGATCTGCGGTTCCTCGGGTATCTGGTCGAGCGGGGCTCCCTTCGGCGCGACGTACCCGAAGTCGCCCACGTTCAGGGCATGCCTGAACTCGAAGAGGGCGGCGGGCATGTGGCGTGTCTGTGTGTGATGGAGGGTGACGGTGCCTTCCGCGGTCTCCAGACTCATCAGCACGCGCTCGAGCCGCAGCGCGGGGTCGTCGCAGAACAGGATCTCCCCGAGGTCGTCGATCTGTTCGAACTGATACCCGCTCATCTTCGTCAGCCCTCCGGTTGGTTGCCGTTCCGCGTCCGTGATGCCGACGACGGGTTCTTGAACGATGCTATTGAAGGATCGTTGAACAATCCATACCTTGGAATGCGTGCACCACCAGGCCGGCGGTTTCATCGAGAGCAGGGGTGAAGTTGAGCGTGGAGGAAGTGCGCGAAGTGCGGACAGGCGTGGGCCGGCGGGTGCTGGTGGGTGCCGCGAGCACCGGCGCGGCGTTGGCACTGTGGGCGGTCGTACGTCTGATCGAGCGCACGGCCTTCGTCACGCATGCCCAGCGGATCGACGAGCTGTGCGTGCTGGTGATCCTCTTCGGCTGCGTGTTCCTGTCCATGTGCTGGTACTTCGACATCCGGTGGCTGCTGTGTGCGGTGTGCCTCCTCGGGGTGCTGTTCCTTCAGGACCGGGAGCTGGATCAGCAGGCACTGCACCAGCACGGGCGTACCGAACACGTCAGGGTCCGGCGGATTCAGTGGACCGCCGGCGACGGCATGGGTGACAGCGTCCACCTCTACACGGTCACCGTCCTCGACGGCCCGCCGCTGGCTCCCTTGGAGGAGAACGGGCTCCTGGGCTGGAAGTGGGTGGTGGGCGGCACTTACACGGTGACCGTCGATCCGCAGGGCCGTGTCCCGCTCAGGCGGGGGGACAAGCCAGGGCCTCCGGTGATCCAGCAGTTCCTGCAGATCCCACTCGGCCTCGGCCTGGCCTTCGCCCTGTGGCGGCCCGCGAACCTGCTCCTGCGCCGACCGTCTCATGTGCTCCGGTCCCGGAAGTGAGCGACCGTCTCGCTCAACCGCACCCTCGGCGTCAGCAGCGCGGTCGTCCCGGCCTGCACCGAGTCCGGCTGCCTTGCCCGCACCAGGGCGCTGGTGGGATGCGGCGTGCTCGGCTGACCGGACCGGAGCAGCGGGTCCCTACGCCTCCGGGGATGACGCCTCGGCCAGAGCCCGCTGGATGTCAGCCGCGGGGAAGGGAGTGCGTTTGCTCTGCGTGAGGAGCCGACGGTGGAAATCGTCCAGGACGATGGCGTGTGGAGCGTGACGCTTGATGATCGCGGCGATGTCGGCGGGAATGCCGGCGGGTCGGCGGCCGTCGATCCATCCCCGCAGGAAATCCCCGTGATCGGCGCCGCTGCGTACGCCGTCCGGCAGATGGTGGCGAAGAAGGTGGTTCGGTGCGTAAGAGCGGTCGTAGACGAGATGATCGGCGAGGAAGTCGCGCTCCTCCGCCGAGAGTTCGAAATCGCGGCTCAACGCGAGCCCGAAGTCGGCGAAGTACACCCGCTGGCCGTCCGTGAGCAGGTTGGTGAAGTGCGCGTCGAAGTGGACCAGTCCGCGCGCGCTCAGGAACTCCGTCCCGCGCACCAGCGCATTCTCGACCCACTGATAGGGCGATTCGCCCCCGCGCCGCGACCGGGCCGCGTCACGGGTATCGCCGAGCCAGGCGGCGAGCGTCCGTGGCACATGCTCCAGGAAGAGCACGAGGCTGTAGGAGGACTGTCCGATGGCCTCCAGCCGACGCCGCACGGCCGACGAACCCTCCCAATGCGCTACGGCCCCCTCGACGCCGCCGAGCCCGTCGACGAAACCGTCCGGGGGAGTGTCGGGCAGGACTCGCCAGTGGTACAGCAGCGGGAAACCGGCGTACTCGTTCTTCAGCACCCAGCCTGTCGTCATGACGTGCGCGGCCAGCTCACGCCAGGCACCGAACCCCGCCGACCCCGCCCCGTACTGGTAGAAGAGAGGAAGCCCGAAGATGTTTGCCGTCGACCGCACGTGCTCCGGCCGCAGTTCGACGTCCGTCAGGGGGACCCGTTTGACGAAGACGCGTATGCCCTCGACCTCCATCTCCGCCGACCTGCCGCCCATACCGGAGCCAAGACCTGGCGCGGCGGAGACCGCATCCGCAAGCCGACGGTCGCTGAACAGGGACAGACGTGTCCCCACGGCCGCGTAAGCGGACACTCGCGCGGTATGCGCTGACTCGGTCCCGTCCATCGTTGACTCCCACCTGACATCGGATCCGGCTTCCGTTGATCATTCCAGCTCGTTGGACGCGACTTCTGAGTGGGCCCCGGGCGCTGAATCCGTGTCGTGTACGAGTTCAGCGAGTTGGATGAGGAAGCCGTATGTTGACAGCCGTCCCTGAAGGCGCACGAAGTAGGAGCGGTCGGAGGCCTTGAAGACTTCGCGCCGGCGGGTCTTCCTCCGTCCATGCTCAAAGCCGGTCGCTGCTTGCAGCAGTGCCGCCGCCGCTTCTTCCGCGTTGCCCTCGAATTCCGCGACGGTCTGCGCCTCCCGATCCATGTCCGCGACGCCGGCGACGGGTACGGCCAGCACGATCCATCGGGTCATCCTCGTCGAGTCCGTTTCTCTTCGGCGGCGCGGCGGGTGAGTCGGCCGACTTCATGTCATCGGGGTCAGTAGGCGCGTGCGATGACGGCGGTGGTGCCTGGTTGGTTGTCGTCGTGGGGTACTGATCCGTCCGCGGTGGTGAGGCAGCGTACGGTCACGCCGTGTTCGGCGAGTTTCGCCTCGCCCTCCGGGCCCAGTGCTGCCCAGGGAATGTGAGCCCAGCCGGTGTTCGCCGCTTCCAGGGCTTCTTGGACGGTGGTGACCTCGACGGTGTGGTCTTCGCGGTGTTCGCGGGACTGCGCCAGCAGCAGAGCCTGGTCGTCTTCGAGGACCGTGGGCAGGAGCGCGGGCAGGGCGTCGAGCGATGCCGGTTCCTTGGTGCCGGGCAGGCGGCGGACCAGCACGGCGGTGCCGTCGTGGAGGTCGCGAGGCCCGATCTCGATCCGTACGGGTACTCCCTTGAGCTCCCAGTCGACCGCGCGCCGACCGAAGGGCACGTCGGTGCGGTCGTCCACGTGTGCACGGATGCCCGCGGCCGTCAGCCGTTCGCCGAGCTCGCGGGCCTTGGCGACCACGGCCTCGTCGTCCTTGACGGCGAGAACGACCGCCTGGACCGGGGCCAGGCGCGGCGGGATGCGCAGTCCGCCGTCGTCGCCGTGCATCATGACCAGCGCGCCGACCATGCGGGTGGTGGAGCCCCAGGAGGTCTGCCAGACGTATTCCTGGCGGCCGTCCCTCGTCAGGTAGCGGGTGTTGAAGGCCCTGGCGAAGTTCTGGCCGAGCTCGTGGCTGGTGGCCAGTTGGAGGGCCTTCCCGTCGCCCGTCATGCCTTCGAGCGTGAGGGTGTTGATGGCGCCGGCGAAGCGTTCCCGGGCTGTCTTGCGTCCGGGTACGACGTCCAGGGCGAGGACGTTCTCCATGAAGTCGGCGTAGACCTCCTGGTGGACACGTGCCGCGTAGGTGCGGGCGTCGTCCTGGGTGGCGTGGGCCGTGTGGCCCTCCTGCCACAGGAATTCGGTCGTGCGCAGGAAGACCCGCGGCCGCAGCTCCCAGCGGACCACGTTCGCCCATTGGTTGATCAGCAGCGGCAGGTCGCGGTAGCTCTGTACCCACTTGGCGAAGTAGTCGTTGATGATCGTCTCGGAGGTGGGCCGGACGACGGCGGGTTCCTCCAGTTCCTTGCCGCCGCCGTGGGTGACGACGGCCAGTTCGGGTGCGAAGCCCTCGACGTGTTCGGCTTCCCTGGTCAGATAGGACTGCGGGATGAGGAGGGGAAAGTACGCGTTCTGCGCGCCGGCCCTTTTGATCCGGGCGTCGACTTCCTGCTGCATCCGCTCCCACAGGCCGTATCCGTAGGGCCGGATGACCATGGTGCCGCGCACCGGCCCGTTGTCGGCCAGTTCAGCCTTGTTGATCAGGTCCTGGTACCAGCGCGGGAAGTCGTCCGCCCGGGGTGTGAGAACGCGTGCTTTCGCCATGGCGCGCAGAGTAGGGGGCGGCCGGCCCCGGGCGCGAACCCATTACTCGTCGTACTTCTCGCACGTCAGCGCACACCGGCCGCCCCGCAGTCATGACGCCTTTCGCTGCCGCCTGATGGGCTCCCCGGTCCGGTGCAGGTGCGTGAGTGCCTCGCGGTACGACTGGATCAGCCCGGTCTCGTGGTACGGCACGCCGATCTCCTCGCAGTACGCACGCACGACGACCTGGGCCCGTCGCAGATGCGGAGACGGCATGCTGGGGAACAGATGGTGCTCGATCTGGTAGTTGAGCCCGCCGAGCATCAGGTCGGTGACCGGGCCGCCCCGCACGTTGCGCGAGGTGAGTACCTGGCGGCGCAGGAAGTCGGGCCGGTCGTCGCCGGTGAAGGTGGGCATGCCCTTGTGGTTGGGGGCGAAGGCGCACCCGAGATACACCCCGAAGAGGCACTGGTTGACGGCGAGGAAGGCCATCGCCTTGCCGGGGGAGAGCACCAGGAACAGCGCGGACAGGTAGAGCGCCATGTGCAGGAAGAGCAGGCCGCCTTCCAGCCGGCGGCTCTTCAGGGAAGGCGAGAACAGCGCCCGTACGCCCGACACGTGCAGGTTGAAGCCCTCCAGCGTCAGCAGCGGGAAGAACAGGAACGCCTGGTGGCCGCCTATGAGGCGGGCCAGCCCACTGCTGTTGCGGGCCTGCTCCGTGGACCACACCAGGATCTCCGGGGCGACGTCGGGGTCGAGTTCCTCGTGGTTGGGGTTGGCGTGATGGCGGGTGTGCTTGTTCATCCACCAGCCGTAGCTCATGCCGATGCCCAGGTTGCCGAAGAGCCGGCCCCAGATTGCGCTCGTGCGGCGGTGCCGGAACACCTGGCGGTGCGCCAGGTCGTGAGCCACCAGCGCGACTTGGCCGAAGACCAGGGCCATGAAGGCGGCGACCGCCAGCTGCCACCAGCTGTCACCCAGCACGGCGAACGCCGCCCAGCCCGTCGCCAGAAGTCCGATCACCACAGTGAGCCGCACCGCGTAATAGCCGTGCCGCTGTCGCAGCAGACCTGCCTCGGTGATGCGCCGGGAGAGCCCGGCGAAGTCGCTGCCGACGTCGGTGCGGAGTCTGCTGGGACGCACGGCGGCCGCTGCGGTCGCGACCGAGGCGTCGGAAGAAGTCGTCATGCAGTCGAGTCTCGTTACGGCCCTCCCACCGGGACCAGCCGGTCAGCCGCAGACCTCCCCGGGGGCCGAGCCCCCACCACCCCATGGGGTTGTCCCCACCCCTGCACCACCTGACCTGGTCATTCACCTTTCGGCAACTCGCACGCGGCGAGGCACGGGCCCAGCGCGAACGAGGGGAACATTCGTCCAATCCACCGGCGCCTACCGGCGGACACAGTAGGCCTATGACCACTGAATGAAAGAGAAGGACTCCATGCGGATTCTGGTCTCGGGCGCCAGCGTCGCCGGCCCGGTGCTGGCCTACTGGCTCACCAGGCACGGCTTCTCCGTCACCGTCATCGAGCGTGCGCCGGCTCTGCGCAAGACCGGCGGGCACGCGGTCGACCTGTTTCGGCCCGCGATGAACATCTCGGAGAAGATGGGCGTGCTCGCGCGCGTCGAGGAGCGGGCCACCGGCGCGAAGCGGATGACCGTCTACGGGGAGGGCCTGCGGAGTCCCGTGCGGGCCGACCTGTCCAAGATCTTCGGCGCCACCTCCGAACGGCACGTCGAGATCATGCGCGACGACCTGAGCGAGATCTACTACGACGCCGCACGCGACGACGCCGAGTACGTCTTCGGCGACTCGATCACCGAGATCTCGCCCGACGGCGAGGTGCGGTTCGAGAACGCGGCGCCGCGCCGCTTCGACCTCGTCGTCGGCGCGGACGGACTGCACTCCAACGTGCGCCGCCTCGTCTTCGGTGAGGAGAGCCGCCATCACGCCTTCATCGGGGCCTACTTCGGGGTGCTGACCCTGCCGGACGTCCCCGGCCTCGACCGCGAACTCCTCATCCACGTCGGCGTCGGCCGCACCGCCGGCCTGTACGGCGCCCGGCATCTCGGCGACGCGCGGGCGCTGTTCCTGTTCCGCAGCCAGCGCGAACTCGACTACCACCACCGCGACGTCGCCCGGCAGAAGAAACTGCTGCGCGATGCGTTCGCCGGTATGCACGCCCACGTGGACGGGTGGCTGGACGAGCTCGACCGCACCCCTGCGTTCTACTTCGACTCGATCACCCAGCTCCATATGGACACCTGGTCGCGTGGGCGGGTGACCCTTGTCGGAGACGCGGGCTACTGCCCCGGTCCGGCCGTCGGCGGCAGCACCAGCCTGGCCGTCGTGGGCGCGTACGTCCTCGCCGGAGAGCTGGCACGGGCGGGCGGCGACCACGAGCTGGCCTTTCCCGCGTACGAGCGGGCGATGGCGGAGCACGTACGAGGCAGCCGCGCGGTCGCGCTGAGTGCGGCGAAGACACTGATTCCCACGTCCCGCCGCGGTGTGTGGGGGCTGGCCCAGGGCGCGCGCCTGATCTCCGCTCTGCCCGCGCGCCCCAGCCGCGCCCTCCTTCGCCTCACCACCAGGAGCGCTCGCTTCTACGACTCCGTGAGCGTCGATGACCACCCGCCGACGGGTCAGCCGGATTGACGGGGTGGTGCCGGCGAAGAGGGCAGTGCGGGACGGCAGTCGCGCCTGCGCCGACGCCCGCTTCACCCGACTGGCACCAAGTAGGTACCATGAGGGGCATGCCATCCCTGAACGTGTCCTTCACCGACGAGGAACTCGAGGGTGTCCGGGCCGCTGCCGCGGCCGAGGGCAAGAGCCTCAAGCAGTACCTTCACGACCTCGGCGTCCGTGAGATGCAGCGCAAGCGGTTCGTCGCCGGCGCGACCGAATGGGCTGAGCGGCTGCGCGGCGAGTTCGACGAGGCCTTCCCGGACGAGGTGCCACCCGCCGGCCGCGGCGGCGGAGCTGCCGCCGCCTGATGCCGCCCCTCTACGTCGACGTCTCCTGGCTGCTGGACGTCCAGGAGAACGCGCTCGGCCACGACGACCTGTCCGTCTCGGACTACTCGGCGCTGGTGGCCGCGGTCGCCCGCCACAAGACCCGGCTGCCCACCCTCGCGGCCGCCGACCCGGACACGGCCTGGCGTGCCGCGGTGCTGCTGCACACCATCGTGCGCCTGGAGCCGCTTCCGCACCGCAACAGCCTGTATGCCGCGTTCATCGCCGCCCAGTACATGGCGCAGTCCGGCGAGGGCATCGATCCCCCCTACGGCGCGCTGTCGGATCTGGTCCGCAAGGTCCGCGACACTCGTATCGGCGTCCTGGACGTTGCCGATCAGCTGCGCGACTGGAAGCTGTAGCCGAGAACTCCAAGGCCCGGACGCACCCGATGCCGGAACCGGTGCCGTGTGTCAGACGGCGGCGAGCCGGTCCACGAGCAGTTCCACCCTCGGCTCGGCGTACTCGGGCAGCAGGCGGCCCGCGCGGGTCAGGGTCGCAAGGCCGTGCAGGGAGGCCCAGAACACCTCGGTGAACAGCCCGGGGTCGACGCCGTCCCCGGCGACCTCGCCCAGGCTCTCCATCAGGGCGGCGAAGGCGTCCTTCAAGGGTTGCGGGGTGTCCTCCCGTGCGTACGGCAGGCCGCCGTCGAGCTGGAACAGGGCGTCGTAGACCGCCGGGTTGCGTGCGGCGTAGTCGAGGTAGGCGCGGGCCAGGGCGGCGACACGGGCGCGCGGGTCGTCCTCGGCGGAGGTCGCGGCCCGCAGGAACGCGGCCATCTCGGTGGCGCCCTCCAGGGCGACGGCGCCGATGATCTCCCGTTTGCCGCGGAAGTGGCTGTAGAGGACGGGTTGGCTGTACTCGATGCGCTCGGCGAGCCGGCGGGTGGTGACCGCGTCCCAACCCTGCTGCTCGGCGAGTTCGCGGGCCGTCGCCACGATGAGGCGCTCGCGGGCCGCCCGTTCGCGCTCCTTGCGTTCCTGTACCGACATGCATCGATCCTAGCACTGCTAGACATCTGAGCGGCAGCAGGTCTAGTGTTGCCTTATCTACTAGCAACGCTAGATCAACGGAGGGATCGTCATGCTCAACGCACTCGAGGTCGTCACCACCGTCGTCGTCGGCCTGCTGGTGGGGGTGGAGTTCTCCGTTGCCTTCATCATGAACCGGATCCTGGACGCGCTTCCCGAGGACAGCGGGCAACTCGGCCACGCCCACGGCGGCCGGATGCTCGGCGCCCTGATGCCGTTCTGGTACATAGGCTCGCTCGTCCTCGGCGCGATCTGGGCCATCGCCGGATGGCACCACCACGGCGCCGGACTTGTCGTCGCCGCCGCCGCACTGCTGATCGTCAGCGTGGTCATGTCGATACTGCTGCTCGTCCCGATCAACAACCGCAACAAGACCTGGACCCCCGAGAACCGGCCCGCCGACTGGAAGGAGCAGCTGAACCGGTGGGGCCGCTACCACTACGTCCGCGTCGCCGTCCTCATCGCCGCCTTCACCCTGCTGGTCGCCGCCCTCGCCTGAGCCCGCGGGTCGACACCGCGCCGGTGGCGCCCCCCGGCAGTGGGGAACCCCTCCTGGTTTCGTCGTTTCCACGGTTCCCGATGGATCTGTGCGCTAGCTTGAAACACAAGTCACAGGTCAATGGGCATCCGTGGTGCGGGAGGTGGTTGTTGACCCCGGCACAACTGCGGGCGTTCTCGGTGACCGTCCGCCTCGGCTCCGTGAAGGCCGCGGCGGCCGACCTGAGCGTGACGGAAGCCGCGGTCTCGATGCACATCGCGCATCTGCGCAAGGAACTCGGTGACAGGCTGTTCAACCGGACGGCCAACGGACTCGCCTTCACACCCGGTGGGCTGCGGCTCGCCAGTCGTGCCGCCGAGATGCTGGGACTGCAGGAGCAGACCGTCCTGGAGGTCCGGCAGGCCGGGTCCGGGCGGCGGCTGCTGCGGGTCGCCGCGTCGAGCCTGTTCGCCGAGTACGCCGCCCCTGGACTCATCGAACTGTTCGCCGGCCGCGCCGACGACCTCGACGTCGAGCTGAGCCTGCACGACCCGCAGCGCTTCGGACTCCTGCTCGCCGAGCGGACCGTCGACGTCGCCATCGGGCCCCGGCCCGCCACCATCGACGATACGATGACGTGCACCCACTTCCTGAACTACCAGCTCATCGCCGTCGTCGGCGCCGGCCACCCCCTCGCCTCCAGGTCCGGGCCGGCTCGGATCGCCGAACTGCGTGACCAGACGTGGCTGCTCGGTCCGTCGGCGGTGGGGCGGGTGGGTCTGGTGCCCGCCGTGGTGCGCCGAATCGGGGTGGCCGAGCACAACCAGCGCATCTTCCAGAGCCATGCCGCCGCCGTCGACGAGGCCAAGCACGGCAAGGGGATCGCGCTCGCGGTGGCGTCTGCCGTCGCGAAGGACCTGGCCGACGGCGGCCTCCACGAGCTGAACGGGCCGCAGTTACCCGCCCGCGGCTCCTGGAACCTCCTCGCCCTCGGTGACCGCGAAGCCCTGCCCGCCGCCGCCGAGCTGCGCCGCTTCGTCACCACGCCCCGCGCCATCCAGGCCATGCTGCGCGGCGCGGGCGTCACCCCGGGCCGCTTCCGGCCGGCCATCCATGTGACGCTCTGGAGCTGAGCGCTCCGCTCGAAGCGCCGCGCTGTGCCGTGGATCGGCTGCCGCACTGTCGTGGCCGGTCGCGCCCGCGCGGCGGTAGCCGCACATCTATACAGACCCGCTATACAGACCCGCGCCCCTTCGCGGCGCTGCCCGACCGCTCGGCGCCGCGGCCGGCGAGGTGTGCGATCTCGCCCGGCACCCGCAGCAGTGCCGCGAACGTGTCGGCCGGGAGGAGGAGGTCGACATGGGGGAGCGCCGCCGCCATCGTCGTCGTGCGCGGGGCGAACCCCGGGGCACCCGCACGGGGGTTGAGCCAGACCACCGTGTGCGCGCGGCGGCCCAGCCGGGCCATGGCCGCGGCGAGGCGTTCGGGCGGGTCGCCGTCCCAGCCGTCCGAGGCGATCAGGACGACCGCGCCACGCAGCGTGCCTCCGTGGTGCGAGGCCAGCAGGGTCTCCAGGCAGGACGCGATCCGGGTCCCGCCGAACCGGTCGACGACCCGCTCCGCCGCCTCCTCGAACGCGGTCTCGGCCGAGCGGTGCGCCAGCACCGTGGTGAGCCGCGTCAACGACGTCCCGAAGGCGAACACCTCGGCGCGCGCCGTCAGCGCGAGCGCCCGCATGAGGTGGAGGTACGCCACGGCCTGCGCCTGCATCGACCGGCTCACGTCGCACAGCACGACGACCCGGCGCGGCCGGTCCACGGGCCCCGTGCGTACCAGCCGCACCGGTTCCCAGCCGGTACGGCGGGCCCGCGCCACCGTCTCGCGGATCGCCACCCGGTGCCCGCCCGGCCGCACCGCGTGCCGCCGAGAACGCCGTGTCGGCCACCGCCCCAGCGCCCGCTCCAGCCACCGTCCGAGCAACTCGGCCTCCCGCTCACCGAGTTGCTCGAACGGTGTGCCCACGGCACCGGCCACATCGGTCGGCAGTCGTTCCGGCACGGTCAGGGCGTACGCGTCGTCGTGAGTGGCGGCCGAGACCACCGGCGGCAGCGTCACCCACGGGAGCCCGGAACCCTCGACCGGGTCACCAGGTGCTCCGGGCGGTGTCGTGCGGGTGCCGTCCCCGCGCGGGGACGAGCCGGTGCGGCCGACGCGGCGCGCGTGCGGGTCCACCGCCGGTACGGCCTCGCCGAAGACGGTGTCGAAGACCTCGTCGAACCGGGCCAGGTGCGGCTGGTCGCGGACCAGCGTGACGCGCGCCGCCCAGTACAGCGCCGTGCGCGTGACCGGCGGCGACGCGGCCAGTGCGGCCACGAAGTCCCGCGTCGCGGTCAGACCCACGGGCACGCCCCGCAGCCGTAGCCGGTCCGCCAGCGCCACGGCGAACGCGGCCCGGTCGACGGCGGGCAGGAACGGGTCGGTCCGTGTCATCGCACCGGCTCCGGATCAGCGCACCAGCAGATAGACCAGCACACCGATGAGGCAAGCACCCACGGCCAACGGGATCAGCCGCTTGTACACCGACGTGCCGGCCAGCCGCATCAGGTCCAGCGGCTCGCTCTCCCCCTCGGCCGGCACGGACACCGGTCGTGCCTCGGCCGACGCCGACGCCGTCGCCGACGGGGATGCCGCCTCGCGCGGTGCGCCGGACGAAGGGTCCGAGAGCGGCTTCGGCTCCGGATCGCTCACCGGCTCGGGGGCGGGGGAGGGTCGTACGACCGCCGAGGCCGGTGCCGCATCCGCTCGCGCGCTCGCCGTAGGTACGGGCTCCGGTGCCGGAGCGGGCGGGTCGGCCGGGACCAGCAGCTGCTCCTCCACGTTCGCGACGAACTGGGCGAACAGCTTCTCCGAGATCTCCTTGATCATGCCGCTGCCGAACTGGGCGAGCTTTCCGCTGATGCTGAGATCCGTGCTGACCGACACGACCGTGCGGGTGCCCTCGGGGCGCAACCGCGCGTGGACCGTCGCCGACGCGTTGCCCTGCCCCCGCATGTCCCTGCCCGTCGCCCTGATCACGGCGGTGTGCGCGGCCTCGTCCTTCTCCACGAACCGGGCCGTGCCCTGGAACTGGCTGATCACCGGCCCCACCTTGACCCGGACCTTGCCGTGATGGACGTCGCCGTCCACTCCGGTGAGCTGGGCGCCCGGCATGCACGGGGCGAGGGCCTCCAGATCGGTGAGCGCCTCCCACGCCCGCTCGACGGGTACGTCGACGCCGAACTCGTTGTCGATCCTCATGGCTTATGGTCTCCTCGCCTCTTCGGGGTGGCCGAGTTCTTCGAGGGCCGCCGTGATGGTGGTGCGGTCGTCGGGGCTCTTGGCGACCGCGCTCAGGGTGGTGACGACGTCACGGCGGGCCAGCCGGGACACCCGCAGCGCGGCGAGGGCGGAGACCCAGTCGATGGCCTCCGCCAAACCGGGAGCCTTGTCCAGATCCAGGGCGCGCACCCGGCCGATGAACTCGGTGGCGGACGCGATCAGCGGTTCGCTCGCGGCCGGCACCGAGCGGCGCAGGATCTCCACGGCGCGCTCGGGGGTGGGGAAGTCGATCCAGTGGTAGAGGCAGCGGCGGCGCAGCGCGTCGTGCAGTTCGCGGCTGCGGTTGGAGGTGAGCACCACGACCGGCGGCCGGACGGCGGCGAACGTACCCAGCTCCGGGATGGTGATCGCCCATTCGCCGAGGAACTCGAAGAGCAGCGCCTCGAACTCGTCGTCGGCCCGGTCGATCTCGTCGACGAGCAGCACCGGAGGCAGCGGGCCCTGATGCCGTACGGCCCGCAGCAGGGGCCGGTCGAGCAGGAACTCCTCGGTGAACAGGTCCGCGTCGGCGAGGGGTGCGCCGTGCGCCTCGGTGAGCCGTACGGCGAGCAGCTGACGCTGGTAGTTCCATTCGTACAGCGCCTCGCCCGCGGTCAGGCCCTCGTAGCACTGCAGCCGGATCAGCGGGGTGTCCAGCGCCTCGGCGAGCGCCTTGGCCGCGCTGGTCTTGCCCACGCCCGGCTCGCCCTCCAGGAGCAGCGGCCGGTCGAGGACCGTGGCCAGGTAGAGAGCGGTCGCGGTGCCCTCGTCGACCAGGTGGCCGACCTCGGCGAGGCGCCGTCGTACGTCTTCGGCGTCGGAGAACAACTCGCTCATCCGCTAGCCCACCGTCCTTGCCGCCCAGCGGTCCCGGCAGCCGGTCCCGCAGAACCAGAACTCCTCGTCCCCGGCGGCCAGACGAGGAGTGCCGGCGCCCACGGTCACGGTCATCCCGCACACCGGGTCCACCGCCTCGGCCGGGCGGCCGTCGGCGACCGGCCGGCCGAGGCGGTGGGCCGGGAGCACGGACTCGACGACCTCCGCCAGGATCGACAGCGCGACCTCCGGGGCCGTACGGGCGCCGATGTCCAGCCCGGCCGGGGAGTGGATCCGGGCCCGCTCCTGCTCGGTGAGGCCGAGTTCGTCGAACAGGGCGGAGCCCCGGCGGCGGCTGGCGACCAGCGCGATGTGCGGCACTCCCGCGTCGAGCGCGGCACGCAGCGCCTCGGCGTCACCGCGGCCCTGCCCGGCCAGGATCACCGCGTCCGCGTGCTCGGCCGGCGGACGGTCGGGCAGCGAACGGGCCGTGGCGTAGCCGAGGATGTCGGCGAGGGCCACGAACGCCTCGGCGATCGGGGTGTGTCCGACGACCTCGATCAGCGGCGGCGGCAGCACGGGCTCCAGGTAGATCTCCAAGGCCCCTCCGGACAGACAGGGATTGACCACCACCTGCGCTCCCGGCGCGTCCGGGAACACGGCCGCCCCCTGTGGCAGCACCCGCAGCAGCAGCGGACCGCCGCCGTGCAGGGCACCGAGGGCCGCCGTACGTACCGAGCCCTCGGCGCACACCCCGCCGACGAAACCGTCGATCGTGCCGTCGCCGAACACGATCGCCTCGTCGCCCGGGTGCGCGGACGCGGGCGCCTGCGCGCGCACCACGCGCGCATGGACGAACGGCACGCGCCGCTCGGCCAGTTCGCGGGCCCGTGCGCTCACCGTGCCGGCCATTCCTGTCACCTCCACCGCCGCTTTCACCCGTGTCCCGGCCTGTCGCTCAGATCGGCGGCACCGGACGGCCCCGCATCGCCTCCCACACCCGTGAGGGCGTCAGCGGCATGTCCGCGTGCCGGATCCCGAACGGCGCCAGCGCGTCCACCACCGCGTTGACGATCGCCGGCGGCGATCCGACCGTCGCCGACTCGCCGACGCCCTTGGCGCCGATCGGATGGTGCGGCGAGGGCGTGACCGTGAACCCGGTCTCCCAGTCGGGGACTTCGAGGGCCGTCGGGATGAGGTAGTCCATCAGCGAACCGCTCAGACAGTTGCCGTCCTCGTCGAAGGCGATCATCTCCATCAGCGCCATGCCGACACCGTCGGTGAGCCCGCCGTGCACCTGCCCCTCGATGATCATCGGGTTGATGCGGGTGCCGCAGTCGTCGACCGCCACGAACCGCCGTACCGTCACCTTCGCCGTGCCCGGGTCGATGTCGACCACGCAGATGTACGCGCCGTGCGGATAGGTCAGGTTCTCCGGGTTGTAGCAGATCTGCGCCTCCAGGCCGCCCTCGACGCCCTCGGGCAGATCGCCTGCGCCGTGCGCGCGCATCGCGACGGCCTGGATGGTCACCGACGCGTTCGGGTCGCCCGCCACCCGGAAGGAACCCTTCTCCCACTCCAGGTCGGCGACCGACACCTCCAGCATCCCGGACGCGATCAGCCTCGCCTTGTCCCGCACCTTGCGCGCGACCAGCGCCGCCGCCGCGCCCGAGACGGGTGTGGACCGGCTGCCGTAGGTGCCGAGACCGAACGGTGTCTGGTCGGTGTCGCCGTGCACGACCTCGATGTCCTGCGGCGGGATGCCCAGTTCCTCGGCGACGATCTGCGCGAACGTCGTCTCGTGGCCCTGCCCCTGCGACTGCACCGACAGCCGCACGACCGCCTTGCCGGTGGGATGGACCCGCAGTTCGCAGCCGTCGGCCATGCCCAGGCCGAGGATGTCCATGTCCTTGCGGGGGCCGGCGCCGACCGCCTCCGTGAAGAACGACACGCCGATGCCCATGAGTTCACCCCGGGCCCGCTTCTCGGCCTGCTCGGCGCGCAGCGCGTCGTAGCCCGCGAGTTCCTTGGCGAGTTCCATGGTCGGGGCGTAGTTCCCGGAGTCGTACACCCAGCCCGTCCTCGTGCGGTACGGGAACTGTTCGGGCCGGATGAAGTTCTTCATGCGCAGCTCGACCGGGTCCATCCCCAGCTCGAACGCCAGGCAGTCGACGATCCGTTCGATCAGGTACACGGCTTCGGTGATGCGGAACGAGCAGGCGTACGCCACCCCGCCCGGTGCCTTGTTGGTGTAGACGGCCGTCATCTTGCAGTACGCGGCCTCCAGGTCGTAGCTGCCCGTGAAGACACCGAAGAAGCCCGCCGGGTACTTCACCGGTGCCGCCGTGCCGTTGAACGCGCCGTGGTCGGCCAGCACGTTGGTGCGGACGGCGAGGATCCGCCCGTCCCGGGTCGCCGCGATCTCGCCGCGCATCACGTAGTCGCGGGCGAAGCCCGTGCTGATCAGGTTCTCCGCGCGGTCCTCCATCCACTTCACCGGCTTTCCGGTGAGCAGCGAGCCGACGATCGCGCACACATAACCCGGGTAGATCGGCACCTTGTTGCCGAAGCCGCCGCCGATGTCCGGTGAGACGACCCGGATCTTGTGCTCGGGCAGCCCCGCCACGATCGCGTACAGCGTGCGGTGGGCGTGCGGGGCCTGCGTGGTGGACCACAGGGTGAGCTTGCCGTCCACCGCGTCGTAGTCGGCGACCGCGCCGCACGTCTCCATCGGCGCCGGGTGGACACGCGGATAGACGATGTCCTCGGTGACCACCACGTCCGCACGGGCGAACACCGCGTCGGTCGCGGCCTCGTCGCCGGTCTCCCAGTCGAAGACGTGGTTGTCGCTCTTGCCCTCCAGGTCGTCGCGGATGACGGGGGCGTCGGGGGAGAGGGCGGTGCGGACGTCGATCACCGGGTCGAGCGCCTCGTACTCGACGTCGATCAACTCCAGTGCGTCGCGCGCCGCGTAGCGGTCCTCCGCGACGACGAAGGCGACCTCCTGGCCCTGGAAGCGGACCTTGTCGGTGGCGAGCACTGCCTGCACGTCGTTGGAGAGGGTCGGCATCCAGGCCAGGCCCTTCTCGGCGAGCATGGCACCGGTCACCACGAGCCGGACCTTCGGATGGGCCTCGGCCAGGGTGGTGTCCACGGACACGATGCGGGCGTGCGCCAGCGGGGAGCGCAGGACGGCGAGGTGCAGCATGCCGGGCAGTTGGAGGTCGTCGACGTAACGGCCCTTGCCGCGGACGAAGCGCGGGTCCTCCTTGCGGAGCATCCGGCCGTGCCCGGTGGGCTTCCGGTCGTTGTCCACGAACGCGGTGCGGTGGCCGTTCGACGCGACGGTGCTCATGACGCGCTCCCCGGGGCGGTCGCGACGGTGTGCTCGGTGTCCGGGGCAGTCGTCCGGGTGCCGGCCTCCTCCGCCGCGGCCCAGCGGATCGAGCGGACGATGGTCGCGTAGCCCGTGCAGCGGCAGATCTGTCCCGAGATCGCCTCCCGGATCTCCTGGTCCGAGGGGTCCGGGTTGGCGTCGAGCAGGGCGCGCGCCGTCATCATCATGCCCGGGGTGCAGAACCCGCACTGCAGCCCGTGGCACTCGATGAACCCGCGCTGGACCGGGTCCAGTCGGCCGTTCTGCTCCAGGTCCTCGACGGTGCGCACGTCATGGCCGCCCGCCATCGCGGCGAGCACCGTGCAGGACTTGACGGGCTCGCCGTCCAGCCACACCACGCACGTGCCGCAGTTGCTGGTGTCACAGCCCCAGTGGGTGCCGGTCAGCCGCAGGTGGTCGCGCAGGAAGTGCACCAGCAGCAGCCGCCCCTCGATCTCCCGGGTGACCTCTTCGCCGTTGACGGTCATGGTGACCTGCACGATCACACCTCCTCTCCGTTGATCCGGGCCACGGCCCGGCGCAGCACGCGTACGGTCAGTTCGCGGGCGAGATGCCGCTTGTACTCGGCGCTGCCGCGCCGGTCGGTGACCGGGGCGCAGGCCTCGGTGGCGATGTCGCCGGCCCGCGCCCACAGCTCCTCGGCGGGCGGCCGTCCCCGCAGGGCGTCCGCGATCCCCGGAATCCCGGCGGTGTTCGGCCCGACGGCCGCCAGCCCGACCCGGGCGTCCGCGATCAGTCCCGCCCCGTCCAGCCAGACCGCCGCGCCCGCCGAGACCACGGCCCAGTCGCCGGCCCGCCGTTCGACCTTCTCGTAGGCGCTCGACCCGCGCGGCCGGACCGGGAAGCGGACCTCGGTGAGGATCTCGGCGTCGCCGACGGCCGTCTCGTACGGCCCCTGGTGGAAGGCCTCCATCGACACCACCCGCTCGCCGTCCACCCCGCGGATCACGCAGGACGCGTCGAGCGTCGTACACACCGCCGAGAGGTCCTCCGAGGGGTCCGCCTGGCACAGGGAGCCGCCGAGCGTGCCCCGGTTGCGGACGACGGGGTCGGCGATCACCCGTTCCGCGTCCCGGAAGATCGGGAACGCGGCGGCCAGCTCGTCGGACTCCAGCAGCTCGCGGTGGCGGGTCATCGCGCCGATGCGGATCTCTCCCGGCTCGACGCGGATGTAACCCAGCTCGTCGTGCAGCTCGTTGATGTCGATCAGATACTCGAAGTTGGCCAGCCGGAGCTTCATCATCGGGATGAGGCTGTGCCCGCCGGCCACCAGACGCGCCGTGTCGCCCAGCCGGTCCAGGAGCGTGACCGCCTCGTCCACCGTGCTCACCCGCTGGTACTCGAACGGAGCGGGAACCTGCATGCCGAACTCCCCCTGTCCCGCCCGGCGCGCGGCCGGGCGCCTCGGGCGCCGTGTCCGCCCTCATTGGGCCCTCGGCGGTGAGGGGTGTCAACGGCTGCTTAACCGATCGCTTAAGTCACTCGCGTCCGATCCCTCCGCCGACCTAAGCGAAGCCTTAAGGAGCCGTTGACATGGGCCGGACCGCCTTCGCATGCTCCGGACGCCGGGCCCGACGCCCCGGCGGCACGGCGCGCCGTGGTGGACGCGGGCGAAGGAGGCATACGGATGCGGGACATCGCGGAGGGCCTGGCCTCCTGGAGCGCGGCGGGCCTGCGGTTCGCCGTGGCGACCGTCGTACGGACCTGGAAGTCGGCGCCCCGCAGACCCGGCGCGTCACTCGCGGTCGCGGAGGACGGCGAGGTGATCGGCAGCGTCTCGGGCGGCTGTGTGGAGGGGGCGGTGTACGAACTGGCCCGCGAGGTGCTGCGGACGGGCGAGCCGGCCCTCGTCACCTACGGCGTCAGCGACGACGACGCGCTGGCGGTGGGACTGACCTGCGGCGGGATCATCGAGATCCTGGTCCGCCCGGCGGGCGCGGGGCGCTTTCCGGAGCTGCCCGCCGTACTGGAGGACATCGCGGCGGGCCGTCCCGTGGCGGTGGCGATGCCCTTGCCGGGGGACGGCGCCGCCGGAGGGGCGACCGGAGAGCTGGTCGGAGAGCTGGTCGTCACCCCTGTCTCCGTCCTCGGTACGCTCGGCGACTCCCGTCTGGACAGCGCCGTGGCCGAGCGGACCCGGGGTCTGCTCGCGCGGGGCGGCACCGACGTCGTGCACGTCGGAAGGGTGGGGGAGGAGCGGCGCGACGAACTCGCCGTGTTCGTACAGTCCTTCGCGCCGCCGCCGCGGATGATGGTGTTCGGCGCCATCGACTTCGCCTCCTCGGTCGCCCGCATCGGCAAGTTCCTCGGCTATCACGTCACCGTCTGCGACGCCCGCCCCGTCTTCGCCACCCGCAGGCGCTTCCCCGACGCCGACGAACTGGTCGTCTCCTGGCCGCACCGCTACCTCGACGAGACCGTCGTGGACGAGAACACGGTCATCTGCGTCCTCACCCACGACCCCAAGTTCGACATCCCTCTCCTCCAACGCGCCCTGCGCACCCCCGCCCGCTACGTCGGCGCCATGGGCAGTCGCCGCACCCACGAGGACCGGCTGCGCCGACTGCGCGAGGCGGGACTCGACGAGCCGGAACTGGCCCGGCTGGCCTCACCCATCGGCCTGGACCTCGGCGCCCGCACCCCCGAGGAGACCGCTGTCGCCATCATGGCCGAGATCATCGCCCTGCGCTGGGGCGGCACCGGCCGCCGCCTCGTCGATACGACCCCCCTCCCCATTCACCGCTGACGACCTCCGCCGACCCGCCGATGGACGCCTACCTCTCCGCCGCCCGCAGCCGCTGGGCCGCCGTGTCGCCACGCCGGCCGACCGGTACGACACCGGTCGCGGCGGCGAGGCCGTACGCGGGCATGTCGACGTACACCGATTCGTAGGAGCCCGCCGGGACGATGAACGTCTCGTGCCAGATGCCCACATGCCCCTTGCCGGCGCGTGCTCGTCGGTTGAAGGCCGACCACGCGGGCCGGTGCTCCCTGTCCTGCTGGTGGGCGTAGGCGAGCAGCCGTTCCTTGTCGGACCAGTACTGGACGACGTAGAAGTCCCGGGGGCCGCCGTAGAGCACCTTGTAACCGAGCAGCCCGCTGCCCTCTTCCCGTGACAGCTCACGCAGCATCCGCGGCATCGACATGAATGCCGGCAACCAGCTGGAGACCGCTCGCAGCCGGTTGATCCGTAGCCCGATGTGGAAGACGACGATGTCGCCTTCGGCTGCGGCGGTGTTGCGACCCGGAATCACTTTCTCGGACATGACTCTCCTCTGGTCCTCCTTGCGATGGGTCAGATCACGGCCGGGCGAATGACCGGGACTTCGAGCGAATCGCCCAGAAGTGGATCGCCAGCCCGATACCCCAGCCCAGAATCGACCACAAGGGCCAGAAGAAGTGGTCGGACGTGAAAATCGCCCAGACCACCACCTGGGCCGCATTGGCGATGACGTACCAGAAAAGGTGGACCCGCAGGCCCCACCTCATGGCCTTCTCGCTCTTGTGCATCTTCCCTCCCATGGTTCATCGGATCGCTGTACTCGCGGTGACCGGCTGCGCTACCGAAGGAGCGTCTGTTCCTTGGCGGCTGTCTCGATGAGGGCCACCGTCGCGCCCGGCCGGGAGACGAACACCATGTGCGAAGCACCCTCGACCACCTGGGTCTTCGCGCCGGAGCGCTGGGCCATGAACTCCTGCGTGGCCGGCGGGATGATCCGGTCGGCGCCGCTGATCAGGTTGTAGGCCGGGATCGTGTGCCAGGCCTGCGGACCGGTGGCGGGCTCGCCCAGGGCGGCGCCGGTGGCCGGACGCTGCGTGATCGCGTAGAGGGCGGCTTCCTCCGCCGACACGTCGGCCGCGAAATGGGGGTGAAAGACCCTCGGGTCGATGTAGAGGTCGACCTGTCCGTCGGGGAGCGGCACAGGCTTCAGGGACTCGCCCACGGTGCTGCCCGGGAACTTCTCGACCAGTGCCTGCGCGCTCTCGCCCGTCTCCGGCACGAACGCCGCCAGGTAGACCAGCGCCTTCACGTTCGCGTTCCCCGCGGCTGCAGCGGAGATGACCGCACCGCCGTACGAGTGCCCGACCAGCACGATCGGTCCCTCGACGCTGTCCAGCAGCGCCTTGACGTGGACCGCGTCGAAGGCGAGCCCGCGCAGTGGATTCGGCGCGGCGACCACCGGATAGCCGTCGGCGACAAGCCGCTTGGCCACCGAGTTGAAGCCGCTGCTGTCGGCAAAGGCTCCGTGCACGAGCACGATCGTCGGTTTCCCGCTCACCATGGACCAACCTTTCCTTCTGATGACGACCACTTCTTCGATCCACACCCTCACGCTCGGCGCAAAGCTACGACCCCGCACTGGACGGGAATTGAATGAGACCGGGACCTGGTTCCGGGTGGCCTTCACTGATGATTCAGTCGGCGTCAAGCCGGTTCGGCCAATCTGAGCGCCTCGGAGGACAGACGACTGGGGGGGTTGCCGATGGTGTCGGACGAGGAAGCCGATGTGGTGGTGATCGGGTCGGGTATGGGCGGTCTCGCGGCGGCGCGCACGATCGCGCAGTTCGGCGGGAAGCGTGTCCTCGTCCTCGAACAGCACTACACGCTCGGGGGGATGACGCACGAGTTCTCCCGCGCCGGGCGCTACCGCTTCGGCACCGGGCTGCATTACATGAGCGCGAGCGCCGGCCCGTTCCTCGGGTTCATGACGGACGGAAGGGCGCAGCTCTCGCCCCTGCCGGTCGAATACGACGCACTGCACTTTCCGGGGTTCGATTTCTCGGTCCCCGCCACGAAGGAACGGTTCCGTGAGCGTCTGAAGGAACGGTTCCCTGCCGAGTCCGACGCGATCGACCGATTCTTCCGGACCACGCGCTGGGCCATGGCCGGGCTGACCGCGCGCAATGTCCTCGCCTCGTTCCCCGCCGGCGTACGGCGAGCGGGTGTGCCCCTCGTCGAGCGGCTCTTCCCCTCGGCGTTCCGATCGTTGCGGGAGCAGGTTGCCCGCAGTTTCCGCGATCCGCGTCTGCGGGCCGTTCTGGCCGCGCGATGGGGGCTGTACGGCACTCCGCCGGCATCGAGTGCGTTCGGCTATCACGCGGCGGTCCCGCTGACCTTCTTCATGGAAGGCACCGCACATCCCGTGGGCGGCCCGCATGAGCTCAACCGGGTCGTTCTGGAGATCCTGCGGCGGTACGACGTGGTGCTGCGCTCCCGGCAGCAGGTCCATGAAGTCGTCGTCGAGAGCGGCAAGGTGGTGGGCGTCGACGTCGAGGACACCGCCACCGGCCGCCGCTACCGGGTGCGGACGGACACCGTCGTCTCGGCGGCCGGAGTGCGCAACACGTATGCCCTGATCGGGAAGGCTCAGGAACTGGCGGAGCTGCCCGAGGAACGGTCGGCGGTCATGCTGTTTCTCGGACTGGACCGGTCGCCGGCCGAGTTCGGACTGCGCGGCGAGAACCACTGGTTCATGCCGGGTCTCGACGAGCACGACGGCGTTCGACGCCTTCCCGGGGAAGGCACGCTGTACGTCTCCTTCGCCTCGCTCAACAACCCGGCCGCCCGGTTCCACACGGTGGAGCTGCTGGAACTCGTCGATCCGAAGGTGGTCGACCAGTGGCGCGGAACGCCCGAGAACGAACGGCCCGACAGCTACCGGAAGTTCAAGGACGAGCTGACCGGACGGCTGATCGCCCGCCTGGAGGAACGCTGGCCCCGCTTCCGGGAGCGCATCGCGTTTGCCGAACTGGCGACGCCGCTGTCGTTCGAGACCTATCAGCACAGCGTGCGGGGATCCTTCTACGGGCTCGCGGCGACTCCCCAGCGGTTGCGTTCGGCGCGGGCGGGCTGCCGTACTCCGGTCAAGGGCCTGTTCGTGGCCGGGCAGGACGCCTGGGGTTCCGGCGTGGTGGGGGCGCTGGCGGGCGGGCTGATGGCGGCGAACGCGGTGCTGAAACCACGGCAGTTGGGAACGATGTGGCAGGCCATCCGCTCCGGCGGGGTGGCCCGCGACCCGGCCACGCCCTGGGAGGGCTATCTGCGCGTGGCCGGCATCGAGGTGCTGACCCCGACGGTCCGGAGGATCCGCTTCGAGCCCCTGGCCGGAGACACGATGCCGTTCGCGTTCGCCGCCGGGCAGTACCTGAAGGTCGACCTGCCCGTCGCCGTCGAGCCGATCGAACGGTCGTACTCGATCTGCAGCACTCCTGGGGAGAGCGGCTTCGTCGAGATCGCTGTCAAGCACGAGCCGGACGGGCTGGGCTCGGGGTTCCTGCATGAGGAGCTGGAGGCCGGGCTGGCGTTGCGCGTCAGCGGCCCGCACGGCGCGTTCACCTGGGAGCCGGGCCCCGTGGAAGGCACGGCGGACACCCTCCTGCTCATCGCCGGGGGCGTTGGGATCACCCCGCTGATGAGCGTCCTGCTCGCGGCCGCCGACGCCGGTCACACGGGGCGGATCGTCCTGCTGGCGAGCTTCCGGACCCAGGACGAGGTGCTGTTCGGGCCGGAGATCGAAGCGCTGCGGTCCCGGCTGCCAGGGCTGGAGGTGTCGGTCTTCGTGACCGACCGGAAACGGCGGATCGGTCTCGACGAGTTGCTGCCGTACGCGGGCCCGGCGACCCGCGCGCACCTGTGCGGGCCGGCCCCCATGATGCAGGACCTGATCGGCCGCCTCAGGGAACTGGGAGTGCCGCGCGAGGCCATCCGCACCGAGGCGTTCGTGTCGGGCCGGAGCAGGGAGACCCGCCGGGAGAAGGCGCACGCCATCGCCGTCGCCGCTGCGGCGGCCGGGGTCAGCGAGTTCATGATCGGCACGGTGGGCGGCGCCCCGGCGTTCCCGTGCGGTCCCGGGCAGTCGGTCCTCGACGCCGCCAACGCCGTCGGCGTCGCGTTGCCCCAGTCGTGCGGCGAAGGCGCGTGCGGTACCTGCCGGGTGCGGGTGCTCTCCGGCGCCTACGAGACCGACGACCGGGGGATGTTCTCCGCCGACGAGTTGGCGGCGGGCTGGCGGCTGGCTTGCCAGACGCTGCCCACCGAGGACCTGGTGATCGACCAGTAGGACGGGCCGGCCGCGCCCGCTGCCCGCGCCTGCCGCCCGCGCCGGGCCCGCCGTCCCGTCGCCGGCACGAAGGACAACGGCTTCTGACACCGGCCTGTCCGGTCCTGTGGCACTCGGCGCGTTGCCGGGCTGAAGAACCCGCCGCGATCACTGTTGCCGCCCCTGACCGTTTCCGACGGCAGCGCGGGCGACCCGTGACTGGGAATGGAAGAAGGAATGGCCTCCTCCGACGCATCTCCGCGTCTGCAGGTTCTCGGTCCGCTACGAGTCTGGCGGGACGGTGTGGAACTGGACGCCGGTCCTCCGCAGCAGGCGTATCTCCTCGCCGTCCTCCTCGCCCGTGCGGGCGAGCCGGTCAGCATCGGCGAGTTGGTCGACCTGATCTGGGCGGAGGACGTCCCGGCCTCGGCGGTCAACATTCTCCAGAAGTACGTCGGCGCCCTGCGGCGGCTGCTGGAGCCGGCCTTGCCCGCGCGCGAACCCGGCTCGTACCTGCAACGTCGCGGGAGCGCGTACCTGTTCGTGGCCGCCCCCGGGACGCTGGACGTCGTCAGGTTCCGTGAGCTGGTCGAGGCGGCCGAGGCCGGCGTCGCGGAGCAGCGGCCGGCTGCGGCACTCGACCGGTACTTGGAAGCGGTGGGCCTCTGGCACGGCCCGGCCGGGGACGGGGTCGCCTACGGTTCGACCGGTATGGCGATCTTCGCCGGACTGGACGACGAGTTCCGCCACGCCTGTGTGGCGGCGGCCGAGTTGGCGACCGGGCTAGGCCGGCCCGAACGGGTGCTCCAGTCCTTGCACATGGCCGCGCGGATGGCGCCGTTGCACGAGCGAGTGCAGGCGAGTCTCATCGCCGCCCTGGCCGCCGCCGGCCAGCCGGCCGAGGCACTGTCGGTGTTCCGGACCGTCCGCGCCCGGCTGGCCGAGGAACTGGGCGTCGACCCCGGCCCGGGACTGGTGGCCGCTCACCTGGGGGTGCTGGAACGGGCACCGGCCGAGGAAATGCCCCTTGAACGGGAGGACTTGCCCCAGGAGCGGCCGGCAACACCCATCACCGGACCCGCCACCGGCCCCATGACCGAGTTCACCACCGGGGCGTCGGCTGACGACCGGCTGGTCGGCCGGGCCGAGGAACTGGCGGTGGTGCGGCACGCGGTGGAATCGGCATTCGCCGGATCGACGGGGCTGGTGCTCGTCGAAGGAGAGCCAGGCGTGGGCAAGACCCGCCTGCTGGAGGTGGCCGGCGCCGAGGCGAACCGGCAAGGCGCGCTCGTTGTCTGGGGCCGCTGCCTGCCGGGGGACGGCACGCCGTCGATGTGGCCGTGGGCCGAGGTCATCGGCGCCCTTCTGGACGAAGTGCCGACCGCGGCGCGCGAGGACTGGCAGGCGGGCGAACTCGGTCGTCTCGTGACACCGCGCGGCAGCGGCCGTACGACGCCGGTCCTGCCGGACAGCGGCGTCCGGTTCCGCCTCTTCGAGCAGGCCGTCGTGCTCGTCCGCCAGGTAGCGGCGCGGCGCCCCGTGGTGCTCGTCGTCGACGACCTTCAGTGGGCCGATGCCGCCTCGCTCGATCTGCTCGGCCACCTGACGGCCCGGCTGCCGGGCGGCACCGCCGTGATCGGGGCGCTCCGCGACCGCGCGCCCGTGCCGAGCCCGGAACTGGGGCGGATGCTCGCCGCGGCGAGCCGGCTGCCCGAGCATCGCAGAATCCCGCTCGGCCCGCTCGGCCCGGCCGAGGTGGCCGAGCTCGTCCGCCGTGAGACGGGGCAGGACCCGGGCCCGGGTACCACCCTCCTCATCCACACCCGCACGGCCGGCAACCCCTTCTTCGTCCGCGAGCTGGCCCGGTTTCTCGCCGACGGCGATGTCCTCACGGAGGCCGGCGCGGCCCGGACCGCGGTACCGGCCACCGTCCGGGACGTCGTACGCGACCGGATGACCGGACTGAGCGCTGACGCCGGCAGTCTGTTGCAGATCGCCGCGCTGATCGGCCGTACCGTCGACCTCGCGCTCCTCGCCCGCACCGCCGGTCTGGACCACCGGACGTGTCTGGACCGCCTGGAGGCGTGCGAAGGGCTGGGCCTGCTCGAACCCTCGCCCGGCGACCCCTACTCGTTCGGATTTCCGCACGACCTGGTCCGCGAATCGGTGGCCGAGACCATATCCCCGCCGCGCGCGGCCCGGCTGCATCTGCTGGTCGCCGACGCCCTGGAGCACAGGGCCACGGACACCGAACTGGTGGCCGAGCGCCTCGCCCATCACCTGTGGTCCGCCGGACCGCTCGCGGATCCGGCCCGCACCGCGACCGCGCTCGTCCGGGCCGGCCGCTGCGCCGCGGCCAAGCTGGCGCTGGAGGCAGCCGCGCGCCGGCTGTACTCGGCCGCGCGGGTCGCACGCACAGCGGGCCTGGCGGAGCTGGAGCTGGCTGCCCTGTCCCTGTTCACCGCGGTGGACGGCATGCGGGCGGGATACGTGGGTTCGGCGGTCGATCTGCTGGAGCGGGCCGAACACCTCTCCCGTGGACTGGACCGGGAACGGGAGGCCGCCGACTTCCTCTTCTCCCGCTGGGCCGCGTACGCCCAGGGCATACGGCTGGACCGAGCCGGCCGGCTGGCCGGCCAGTTGCTGGCACAGGGGGAGGCGTCCGACGACTCCGCCGTGCGCGCCTACGGCTGGTACGCCTGGGGCATCCACCAGTGGGGCGTCGGCAACATCGGCGAGGCATACCGGTACCTGAGCCGGACCGACTGGAACGTTCTGGACGACCTGGCCCACCACGAGGAAGACCCGCTACGGCGCGATCTACGACTGCTCGCGGCCGGGATGCTCGCGATGACGACCGCACTGCACGGGGACGTCGACGGGGCACTGGCCCAACTCGCCACGATGGAGGCCGCCGCAGGAGACGACCCTTACGCGATCACGGTCTGGGCGGCGTACTCCGCAAGGGTCGCCGCGTTGATCGGCGACCCGGCGCGGGCGCTGCACGCGGCCGAGTGCGGGATCGACGTGGACCCCGCGTTCTCGTTCGGCTTCCTCGGCGCCTACCAACGGCTGGCCCGCTGCTGGGCGCGCGCCGTCACCGGCGAAGACCCGGTCGGCGCCGCCGCGGAGGCGCAGGATCTGATCGTCGCCTCGCTCTGCGACCCGCCACGCTCGGGCCTGGCTACCTGGTACGGACTCCTCGGCGAGATGTGGCTGGCAGCCGGAAAACTGGACGAGGCCGACGCGGCGCTCGACCGGGCGGACTCGGCCATCGAAGCCTACGGCCAGCGCTACGCCGAAAGCCTGCTGCTCCTGCTCCGGGCACGGGTGCTGCAGGCACGCGGCGAACCGGTCGCCACCGTCCGGGCCGTCGCCGAGCGAGCGCACGCACTGGCCGTCGTGAGCGAGGCCCACCTGTTCGCCCGCCGCGCCGACGAACTGTTGGCCGAACTCGCGGACAACACGCGCCGCTGACAGCCGGGTTCACGACGTCGACCGCCGCTGGGCGACGCCGAACCGCACCGGGTCCCTTCAGATCGGGAACCTGGTTCCGCCACCACAGCACCGCCCGGCGGTGGCCCCGGCTGATGGACCCGGGTCGCAAAGCAACCGTAAAGTGGCTGTGCCGCAGCCGATTGGGGTCGGCCCGTGAGTGGGGGTAGGGGTGGGCATGGCTTCCTCGGGCGGACATCTGCGCCTGCAGATTCTCGGTCCGTTGCGGATCTGGCGGGACGGTGTCGAGCTGGACCCCGGGCCCCGGC
The DNA here is from genome assembly GCF_044747345.1 of Streptomyces sp. NPDC090088. Lineage (NCBI taxonomy): Bacteria > Bacillati > Actinomycetota > Actinomycetes > Kitasatosporales > Streptomycetaceae > Streptomyces > Streptomyces sp. NPDC090088. The sequence goes on from NZ_JBIVDZ010000005.1 coordinate 179,201, forward strand.
AGCAGTCGTATCTGCTCGCGGTGCTGCTCGCCCGCGCGGGTCAGCCGGTCAGTACGAGCGAGTTGGTCGATCTGATCTGGGGCGAGGACGTCCCGGCGTCGGCGGTGAACATTCTTCAGAAGTACGTCGGCGCGTTGCGTCGGCTGTTCGAGCCTGTGCTGCCCGTCCGTGAAGCCGGATCGTTCCTTCAACGCCGTGGCAATTCCTACCTTTTCGCCGCCGGCCCCGCCATGCTGGACCTTGTCTCCTTCCGGGAACGCGTCGCTGCCGCCAGGGTTGCGGCGAATCGGCAGGATCACGAGGCGGCCCTCGATCACTTCGTGGAGGCGCTCGGGCTCTGGCACGGTTCGGCGGGCGACGGCATCGCCGAGGGGACCAACGCCACGGCGGTGTTCGCCGCGCTCGACAACGAGTTCTACGACGCGTGCATCGCGGCGGCGGAGCTGGCGGTGTCGACGGGGCGGCCGGAGCGGGTGCTGGTGGCCCTGCGACTGGCCGTGTCGATGGGACCGTTCAGCGAACGTGTGCAGGCCGGTCTCATCGGCGTTCTCGGTGCTGCCGGGCGTCAGGCGGAGGCGCTGTCGGTGTTTCGTCAGGCCCGTGACCGGCTTGCCGAGGAACTCGGGATCGGCCCGGGTCCGGTGCTGGAGGACGCACACCGGCGGATTCTCGCCCAGCCCCCTGCGCCGCCGCCGGCGCGGGAGGCGGACGAGGGGGCCGGGCGGTCCTCGGCGGCCGTCTTGTTCGGCCGGAGCGAGGAACTCGCCGTGCTGCGGCGCGTGGTGGAGCGTGCGCTGGCGGGTGACACCGCGATCGGTGTGGTCGAGGGCGAGCCGGGTGCGGGCAAGACGCGGCTGCTGGAGGAGGCCGCCGCCGTGGCGGAGCGGCTGGGCGCACTGACGGTGTGGGGTTCCTGTCTGGAGGGCGAGGGGACTCCGGCGATGTGGCCCTGGGAGCAGGCGCTGGGCCAGGTGGTGCGGAGTCTGCCCGCTGCGGCGGGCGAGCGGTGGCTCACCGGCGGGCTGGGCAGTCTGCTTGCGGCGCGGGACGACGCTTTCCGGGAACTGCCGGACGGCAACGCCCAGTTCCGGCTGTTCGAACAGGTCGTGGCCCTCGTCGGACGGGCCTCTGCGCGGCGGCCGACCCTCCTGATCCTCGACGACCTCCAATGGGCCGATGCCACCTCCCTGCGTTTGTTGCAGCATCTGGCGGGGCGGTTGCCCCAGTCCACCGCGGTCATCGGCGCGCTGCGCGACCGCGCCCCCGCACTCGGCCCCGGCCTCTCCCGGGTGCTGGCCGCTGCGGGTCGGCGGCCCGGTCACCGCAGGTTCCGGCTGGGCCCGCTCGGTCCGGCCGAGGTGGCCGAGCTGATCCGCCACGAGGCCGGGCAGGATCCCGGCGACGCCGTCGCCCGTGCCATCCACGCCCGTACCTCCGGCAATCCGTTCTTCGTCCGTGAACTCGCCCGGCTCCTCGGCACGGCCGGCGCGATCGGTGACAGCGGCACCTCTGCTGCGGCCGGGGTTCCCTCCACCGTCCATGACGTCGTGCGCGACCGGATGGCCGGGCTCGACGACCGTGCCCGTGACCTGCTGCGGGTGGCCGCGCTGATCGGCCGTGACGTCGACCTCAGGCTGCTGTCCCGCGCCACGGGTGTGGACGTCGCGGACTGTCTGGATCGCCTGGAACCGCTGTATACGCTCGGGCTGCTCGAACCCGGGCCGCGGGACCCGTCCTCGCTGCGCTTCGCGCACGACCTGGTGCGCGAGTCGGTCTCCGGGAGCGCGACGAACGGGCAGGTCACCCAGTTGCATCTGCGCGTCGCGGACGCGCTCGAACAGATCCACGCCGACGACGAGGACGTCGCCGAACGCCTCGCCTACCACCTGTGGGCCGCCGGCCCCCTCGCCGAGCCCGACCGCACCGCGGAGGCGCTCATCCGCGCGGGGCGCCGCGCCGCGGCCAAGCTCGCGTTCGAGTCGGCCGGCCGGCAGCTGCGCTCCGCCGTACAGGTCAGCCGGGCCTCGGGACTGATGGAGCTGGAGTTCTCCGCCCTCACGCTCCTCGCGATCGTCGTCCGACGGGAGTCGGGGTACGACACCTCGACCGTCGATCTGCTGGAGCGGGCCGAGTACCTGGCCCGCACGCTCGGCCGGGAGTCGGAAGCCGCCGACTTCCTCTTCATCAGGGTGATGGGCGCCTACACCGCCATGGAGAAGAACCGCGGGCAGTTGGCCCGTCGCATCCACGAATTCGGCCAGGCGTCCGCCGACCCGGTCGTGGTCCGCTACGGCCGGCATCTCTGGGGCCTGCACCAGTGGGACATCGGCAACATCGGCGAGGCGTACCGGTTCTTCATCAAGGAGGACGCCGTCGCCGCCGACGGCACCGTCCTCCCGGACGAGGAGACACCGCTGAGGCGGGACGGCAGCGTTCCCGGGGAAGGTCCCGGCTGGCGGGCCGTCGTGACCGCACTGCACGGCGACGTCGACGCGGCGCTGGCCTCTGTCGCCACCTGGGACACCCCGGAGGATCCGTACGCGGCCTCGATCTGGGCCTACTACACGGCCATGATCGCCTCCATGGCCGGGGACGCCGGCACAGCACGGCGGGCCGTCGAGCAGTGGATCGCCACCGACCTCGACCGGCTCCGCACCCTGGCCGACCACTACGTCCGGCAGTACTGGTGTTGGGCACGCGCCCTCACCGGCGAGGACCCGGCCGGCGCTGCGGCCGAGGCCGAGGAACTCCTGACCGCCCAGCTGCTCGATCCACCGCAGTGGGGCATCGCCTACCACTACGCACTGATCGCCGAGATGTGGCTGGCCGCCGGATCGCCCGACCGGGCCGACGCCGCCCTCGACCGTGCCGACCAAGCCCTGTGGGACTACGGCCAGCGGTTCGCCGAAGGGCTGATCCTGCTGCTGAGGGCACGCCTCCTCCAGGCCCGGGACGCGCCCCCCACCGCTGTCCGGGCCGCAGCCGAACGGGCCCACGCGCACTCCACCGCATGCGAGGCGCACCTGTTCGCCCGACGCGCCGAACAACTCCTCTCAGGAATCGGAGACCACGCATGACCGCAGGCGCTGAGGAACAGGGTGGGCTGACATCACTGGCCCGTGGGCTCTCGGCACCGAAGGGCTTCGTCGACGCCAGCCTGGCCGCCCCGGTCCCCGGAACCATCCGCCTGCTGGGCGGCATCCCCGCGCCCGAGGCCCTGCCCGTCGGGGCGATCGGCCAGGCGGCGGAGCGGCTGTGGCGGGACCCCGACGCCTCGGTCGCGAGCCTTCAGTACGTGCCGGCGCGCGGGTCCGCCGAGCTGTGCGACTGGATCGCGAAACGGGAGGGCGTCGACCCGAGCCGGATCGTGGTGACGAACGGTGGCATGCACGGCCTCGCCCTGGCGGTGCTGACCGTGGTCGAGCGCGGCGCCACCGTCGCGGTGGACGATCCGGTGTTCCCGGGTTTCCCGTGGGCTCTGGAGATGGTGACGACGCGGACCCTGCCGGTACCGGTCGTGGCCGACGGCTTCGACGTCGAACACCTCGCCCGGCGGCTGGCCACCGGCACCCGGATCGCCGCCGCCTACACCGTGCCCGACTTCCACAACCCCGCCCAGGTCAGCCTCTCGGCGCCGAAGCGGCAGGCACTGATCGAACTCGCCGAGCGGTACGGCTTCTACGTGATCGTCGACGATCCGTACCGTGAACTGCGCTTCGGCGGCCGGGGCCAGGGTGTCGAGGTCTTCCACCGGTCGGATCGGGCGATCCACGTCAACACCTTCACCAAGACCCTCGGCTCCGGCTGGCGCGTGGGCTGGCTGGTGCTGCCGGAGCACCTCGTGGACCCGGTGATCCGGCTGCGCAACCGGCTCGACGTCCACACGTCCTCGGTGACCCAGGCGATCATCGAACGGCTGCTCACCGAGGACGCCCAACTTTTCGACCGGATCGTGCGCGGCGCCACCGCGCTGTATCAGGAACGTGCCGGTGTGCTGATCGATGCCCTGAACGAACAGCTCCCGGGCGCCTTCGACATCGTGGCCCCCGAAGGCGGGCTGTTCCTCTGGCCGCGGCTCACCGACGACGCCGTGGACCCCGCGGCGCTGTCGCGGCGCGCGGCAGCCCACGGCGTGCTCTACCAGCCGGGCGAGTACTTCGCGGCGGACCCCCGGCAGCGGTCCTCGGACCGGCACCTGCGGTTGTCCTACAGCGACCGCACCCCGGAGGAACTGCGGGAGGCCGTACGCAGGCTGGCCCTGGCCTTCTGACCACGCACGCGAGCAACGACAGTCCCCTGTGGCAAATTTCCCGGAAGGCTGCTCATGACGAACGTTCGGCTCCCCCTGCGCGCACTCGTCCCGTTCGCCGCCGGTTCGATCGGCATGGGCATCTGGGTCACCGTGCCGGGCATCTTCCTGCTGTACTTCCTGACCGATGTCCTGGGCGTGCCCCCGCAAGTGGCCGGCCTCGCGCTGCTGCTGCCGAATGTCGCCGACATCGTGGTGCACCCGTGGGTGGGCCGACTCTCCGATGCCGGCCTGGCCCGCGTCGGCCACCGCCGGCGACTGATGCTGGCCGGCTGCGTCGTGGTGCTCGCCTTCGTGGCCCTGTTCGCGGTGCCGTCGGACCTGCACGGGACGACCGCCGCGCTATGGGTCTCGGTGGCGCTGGTCGCCGGCAACCTGCTCTACTCGTGCTACCAGGTCTCCTACCTCGCCACACCGGCCGACCTGGGCATCGGCTACCACGAGCGGACCCGCCTGATGGGCTACCGCAGCGTCGTGATCATAGTGAGCGTCCTGCTCGCCGGCGTGGCCGCGCCGCTGGTCGCCGGCGACGATCCGGGCGTCGGCGACTACACGGGAATGGCCCTGCTGCTCGGCGCGGTCATGCTCGCGGCGCTGCTGGTCGGCATCACCGGCGTCGCCCGCCTCAACCAGGCCGCGCCGGGCACGCCGACCCAGCCGGGGCACCGGGGCGGGCTGCTGGTGGCGCTGCGCGACCGGCAGTTCCGCGCGCTGACCGCGTCGTACCTGACCGTCGCGATCACGATGAACCTGGTCCTGGCCGCCATGCCGTACTTCGCCGAGTACGAACTGGGCCGCTCCTCGCTCACGCCCGTGCTCATCGCGGCGTTCATGGCGCCTGCGGTCCTGACCACGCCCCTGTGGGTACTGGTGGCCCGGCGTCTCGGCAAGCAGCGCAGCCTGCTCGCCGCCCAGTCCGCGTTCGTCGCCGGCGCGTCGGTGCTGGCCCTGGGCGCCTCGGCCGGCCTGTCCCTGCTGCTCGCGGCCGTGGCGACGCTGGGCGTCGCGTTCGCCGCGATGCAGCTGATGCCGCTGTCGATGGTGCCCGACGTCATCGCCGCCGCCGGGCCCGCCGGCACCGCCAGCGCGGGCAGTTACACCGGCGTGTGGACCGCAGCCGAGGCCACCGGTGGCGCGTTGGGACCGTACGCGTACTCGGCCTGCCTCGCCGCAGGCGGGTTCGTGGCCACTACCGCGGGCGAGCACGCCACCCAGTCTCCCGGCGCACTGGCAGCCGTCCGCTACGGCTTCACCCTGCTGCCGGCCCTGCTCATGACCATCGCCATCGTGCTGCAACGCCGGTACACCCTGGACGAGCGCGCCCACACCGCGGCGCCGCGTGCCGTCGCCCAGGGAAAAGCGGTGGGGTAACGGAACTTGTAGTGAAGCGGCCCCTGGAGGGCGCCCGGATTCGTGTTCAGTGCCCGTCAAGTGACCGGTCCTACGCTGACCCGCGTTCATCAGCGAGAACACCGGATACGAAGGGTACATATCGATGACGACAACTCGCCGGGGCCTGTTGGCCGGATCCGCCGCCGTCGTGGTGGGCGCCGCACTCGACGCGCCCGCCGCGCAGGCACACACCGGAAGCGGCAGCGGCCAGAAGCCCACCGTGGTACTTGTGCACGGCGCGTTCGCCGACGCCTCCGGCTGGAACGGGGTCGCCTCGCGCCTCATCCGCGACGGCTATCCGGTCGTCGCACCGCCCAACCCCCTGCGCAGCGTTGCCTCCGACTCGGCCTATCTGGCCGGCATCCTCGCGACCCTCAGCGGCCCGCTCGTGCTCGTCGCGCACTCCTACGGCGGGATCGTCGTCACGAACGCGGCGACCGGCAACCCGAATGTGAAGGCGCTGGTCTACGTCAACGCCTTCGTGCCCGACCAGGGGGAGACCCTGCTGGGCCTGCAGACGAAGTACCCGGGAAGCAGACTCAGCGAGGAGGCGCTGGACTTCCGTCCCTACGGTGAGGGCCTCGTCGACGGCTACATCAAGAAGGAGTGCTTCCACGACGTGTTCGCCGGGGACCTGCCGAGGGCGACCGCCGAGCTGATGTGGGCCGGCCAGCGGCCGGCGGACGTGCGCACCCTCGGGGAGCCGTCCGGCGCCCCGGCCTGGAAGACCATTCCGTCCTGGTACCTCGTCGGCCGCGACGACCAGGTGCTGCCCCCGGCGGCACAGCGGTTCATGGCGCGCCGGGCCGGCGCACACACCTTCGAGGCCGACGCTTCGCATGTCGCGATGATCGCGCAGCCCGCGGCGACGGCCGCCCTCGTCAAGCGCGCCGCGCGCTGACACCACCGAGCCGACGCAGCCAGGAGGGGACCGCGATGTTCGAGAGGTGGGGGCGGACGACGGTCCGCCGACGGTGGTGGGTGATCGGCCTGGCCGCGGCCTTCCTGGCGTTCGGCGGCATCTGGGGCACGCGGGTCTTCGGCTCCCTGACCACCGGCGGGTTCGACGACCCGGCGGGCCAGAGCTCGCGCGCGGCCGCACGTGCCGAGGCGACGCTGGGCCGGACCGGCAACGACGCGGTGGTCCTGTACACCAGCCCCGGCACGACAGTTGACGACCCGGCGTTCCGGCGAGCCGTCACCCGGACGCTCCAGGCGTTGCCCCACGACGTGGTGACCAGGACCGTCACCTACTGGACCACCGGCAGCCCGGCCCTGGTCAGCCACGACCGGCACGCCACCTACGCGGTGCTGACCCTGGCCGGCGACGACGAGGCGCGGCGCGGCGACCGGTTGGACCAGATCGAGGACGACCTGGCCGCGCCCGGCCTGCGGACCCAGGTCGGCGGCACCACCACCGTCGACCGCGACATCCGTGAGCGGGTCGCGGCGGACATCGCCTTCGCCGAGACGATCTCCATACCGGTGCTGCTCGTGCTCCTGGTCGTCGTCTTCGGCAGCGTGGCCGCGGCGAGCCTGCCGCTCGCGATCGGCGCTCTGGCCATCCTCGGAGCGTTCACCGCGCTGCGCGTGACGACCTACCTGACCGACGTCTCGGTCTTCTCGGTCAACGTGGTGACGATTCTCGGGCTGGGCCTGGCGATCGACTACGGGCTGTTCATGGTCGGCCGGTTCCGGGAGGAGATCGCCCGCGGGCTCGATGTCGAGGACGCCGTAGCCCGCACCATGGCCACCGCCGGTCGCACGGTCGCGGTCTCCGGCGTCACCGTCGCCGTCTCGCTGGCCGGGCTGCTGATCTTCCCGATGTCCTTCCTCCGCTCGATGGGCCTCGGCGGTCTGTCCGCGGTCGTGGTGGCGATGGCGGCGGCACTGACCGTGCTGCCCGCCCTGCTCGCCGTCCTCGGCCCCCGGGTCGAGGCGCTCTCGGTACGGCGGCTGTTCCGCCGCCCGCCGCCGGCCCGCCCGCACGACGAGGTCGCGCACGGGTTCTGGTACCGCCTCGCGCACAGCATCATGCGCCGCCCGGTCGTCTACGCGACCGGGGTGCTCGCGGTCCTGCTGCTGGCCGCCGCGCCCTTCCTGCGCGTCGAGTTCGGCGGTATCGACCCGAGGGTGCTGCCGACGGGCACCGAGAGCCGCGTGGTCTCGGAAACCCTGGACCGGGACTTCGTCCGGAACGGGCAGGCACCGGTCGAGGCGATCGTGACCGCGTCGGACCGCGCCGGTCTGGAGCGCTACGTCGACACCGTCCGGACGGTCGACGGCGTGTCCGGAGCCGAGGTGACGGGCCGGTCGGAGGACGTCGCCCGAGTCACGATCATGTACGACGGCGACCCCATATCGCCCCGGGCGCGGGAACTCGTGAGCCGGATCCGGGCCGTACCGGCACCACCGGGCGGCGAGGTGCTGGTGGGCGGCCAGACCGCGCAGCTCGCCGACCAACTCGACGCCGTGGGGCACCTGTTGCCCTGGATGGCGCTGATCATCGGCGGCGCCGGCTTTGTCCTGCTGTTCCTCGCCTTCGGCTCCGTCGTGCTGCCGGTCAAGGCGATCGTGATGAACGTCCTGTCGCTCGGCGCCTCGTTCGGCGCACTGGTCCTGATCTTCCAGGACGGCCATCTGTCCGGCCTGCTGCACTTCACCTCCACCGGGACACTGGAGGCGACCCAGCCGATCCTCGTCCTCGCGGTCGTGTTCGGGCTGTCGATGGACTACGAGGTCTTCCTCATGTCCCGGATCCGCGAGGAGTACGACCGGACCGGTGACAACACCGCGGCGGTCGCGGTCGGCCTGCAGCGCAGCGGCCGGATCATCACCAGCGCCGCGCTGCTCATCCTGGTCGTGATCGGCCTGTTCTCCGTCTCCGGAATCACGTTCATCAAGCTGATCGGGGTGGCGATGCTCATCGCCGTCCTGGTGGACGCGACGATCGTCCGGGCGCTGCTGGTACCGGCCACCATGCGCCTGCTCGGAAACGCGAACTGGTGGGCCCCGGCACCTCTGCGGCGCTTCTACGCCCGCCACGGCCTCCGCGAAGGCGACGACGACCCGCCCTCCACTTCCGGTCTCCGTCCCGCACCGGCCCGTACGCCGTCCGACTGACCCTCCTGCCGAGGCACCCTCCTACCGAGGACGAGACGATGCATCAGCACGCATACGACAGCCAGTGCGCCGCCGAGGAGAAGCGGCACACCATCGCGAAGTCGCCCATCAGACATCCCAGACTGACCTTGTTCGCCCTGGCGTTGGGCACCTTCGCGATCGGCGCCGGCGAGTTCGGCAGCAACGGCATCATCCAGCTGTTCGCGGCCGATCTGGACGTGTCGGTTCCGGTCGCGACCTACGCGATCACCGCGTACGCCCTCGGCGTGATCATCGGCTCTCCGGCGATCACCCTGCTCGCCGCCCGGGTCAACCGGCGCACCCTGCTGCTCGGCCTGATCGGACTGTTCCTGGTCGGCAACGCGCTCTCCGCCCTGGCACCGGACATCACCCTGTTCGTCGTCTTCCGGTTCGTCACGGGCAGCGTGCAGGGCGCGTTCTTCGGCGCCGGGGCCGTCGTCGCCGCGTACGTGTACGGGCCGGGCAGGGGCGGCAAGGCGTTCGCCACCGTGATGGGCGGACTCACCGTCGCCACCATCGCCGGGTCACCGCTCGGCACCTTCATCGGCCAGCACGCCGGATGGCGGGCCATGTACGGGACCGTGGTCGCCGTAGGCCTGCTCGCCGGAGCCGCCCTGCTGGCCTGGCTGCCGCGCACCGACGACCTGCGCGGCAGCTCCCTCACCGGCGAACTGGGCGCCCTCCGGCGGCGGGGCGTCTGGCTGATGGTCACCGTCGCGGCGCTCGGCATCTCCAGCATCTTCGCCGTGTACACGTTCATCGGCCCGTTCGTCACCGACGCGGCGCTGCGGGACCCCTCGTTCATCCCGATCGCGCTCGCCGTCTTCGGCCTCGGCATGGCGGTCGGCAACCACGTCGGCGGACGTGTCGCCGACCGGTACGAGAACCGCGGTCTGATCGCGGGCTACGGCGGTGCGCTCGCGTTCCTGGTACTGATCGGCGTGGCGGGCGACAACCTGGTGATTCTGCTGCCCTGCCTCTTCGGCGTCGGCGCGACCATGATGTTCGCCATCCCCACCATCCAGGTCCGGTTGACCGGCTTCGCACCGGACGCCCCGACCCTGATGGGAACGCTCAATCTGGCCGCCCTCAACCTGGCCAACTGCCTCGGCGCGATCGGTGGCGCGGTCGCCCTCGACGCCGGCTGGGGAACCCTGTCCACCGTATGGGCCGGCTTCGTCCTCACCACCACGGGTCTGCTCCTGTACCTCATGACCGTCGCCCGGGTGAAGCCGGCGCCCGTCCCGGTCCGTGCCTGAAACAGCCCGACTCGGAGGAATCACGTGAACGACGGCGCGGCACAGCGCGGGCCGGTCCTGGACGACGAACAGTTCCGCAGGCTGGCCGAGTACGGCGAGGCGGAGCAAACCGAGCCCGGCCGGGACCTGTACACCTCCGGCGACGACACCTACGACTTCTTCCTGCTCCGGTCGGCGGCCGTGGACATCGTCCGGGACGCGACGGCGATCGAGCCAGAGCGGTTGATCTACCGGGGCGGCCCCGGAGACTTCCTCGGCGAGCTCAACCTGCTGACCGGTCAGCACGTCTACCTGACCGCCCGGGTGGTGTCCGCCGGGACGGTCGTCCGGATCCGGGCGGCGATGTTGCGCCGGGCCCTCGCCGAGCAGGTCGACATCGCCGACACACTGATCGAGGCGTTCAGGGAACGGCGCGACGTGATCCGCGACGCGGCAGACAACGCCCTGGAGCTCCTCGGCCGACCGTCCGCCGCGGAGACACTGGAACTACGCACCTACGCGACGCAGATGCTCCTGCCGCATTCCTGGCTCGACGCGGCCTCGCACCCCGGACGCGCGCTGATGAGCCTGGCGGGGCTCGGCGAGGACGACCTCCCGGCCGCGCTGGTCAACGGATCGCTGTTGCGGCGTGCGACGCCCGGCACTCTCGCCGAGGTGCTCGGCCTCACCTATCGAGCCGACGGGCGGCCGGTCGATCTCGTCGTGGTGGGCGCCGGCCCGGCGGGTCTGGCCGCCGCCGTGTACGGGGCGTCCGAGGGTCTCGTCACCGTACTGCTGGATCGCGCAGGGCTCGGCGGCCAGGCCGCCAAGAGCGCCCGCATCGAGAACTACCTGGGCTTCCCACACGGAGTCAGCGGCGAACACCTGACCCGTCTGGCGATGGTCCAGGCGCTCAAGTTCGGCGTGCGGATCCACGCGCCCTGCGCCGTGGCCGGCCTGGACCTCTCCGAGGAGCGCCGGCCGGCCGTCCTGCTGGAGGACGGCACACGCATCCGGTGCCGGGCGGTGATCGCCGCGACCGGCGCCCACTACCGCCACCTCGACCTGCCGCAATGGACGACCTTCGAGAAGTCCGGTTGCGTCCGGTACGCCGCGACCGAGCTGGACGTCCGAGGTTATGAGGACCAGCCGGTGACGGTCGTCGGCGGCGCCAACTCGGCCGGGCAGGCGGCCCTGTCCCTCGCCGCCCGCGGCGCGACGGTGGACCTGATCGTCCGCGGCGCCGACCTCGGAGCCCGGATGTCGTCCTACCTCACCGACCGGATCCGAGCACATACCCGGATCCAGGTGCACACCGGCAGCACGATCCGCGAACTGGACGGCGCCGACACCCTCGCGTCGATCGTGGCCGAGGGACCCGACGGGCGACGGGACCGGCTCGCTTCCCGCGCCCTGTTCTGCTTCATCGGCGCCGACCCGGCGTCGGACTGGCTGGACGGCGTGGCCAAGGACCCCAACGGCTTCGTCCTCACGGACAGCCGGTTCGGTGCGGCGGCCCTGCCGTTCCAGACCAGCGCACCCCGGGTCTTCGCCGTCGGCGACCTCCGCGCGGGCTCGACGAAACGGGTGGCCACCGCCGTCGGCGACGGCGCCGGCGCGGTCTCCTCCGTCCACGAGGCACTCGCCGACGACGGACACGTCCCTTCACTGCAAGGCCAGGGTGACGGCGGGCGAACCCGCGTTGTCGGTGGCGGCTGCGAGTCTGGACCGCATGAACGGCGATGAGCAGTTGCTGAACGGCCGTGTGTACGGCGCGGACCACGACGACGCCAACCCCGGACCGCTTCCGGACCGGACCTATGCGGAACTGGTCGGCGGACCGCTGGACGGCCTGCTGTTGGACATCCACGGCCGGCCGGCCGAGGAAGTCGACGACGGTGTGGCCCTGGCCACAGAGCTGTCGCGGTGGCCCGGAGGCCGCGCCCTGTACGACCCGCGCCCGGGTGAAACGCGCACGCCCGGCCCAGGTGTGATCTGCCGCCTCCACTACTCCGGCGACACGCCCTGACCGCCGCCCCGACCACAGCGGACCGGCTCCCCCTCCGGAGGCTGTACCGCGCCCGGCCCCAGAATCCCGCCGCTCACTAGGATTCCACCATGATCGCGGACGGTGAATCGATGCGCGGCGGCCTGTCGACGGTGCGCCGTGAGGGCGAGACCATCCTCAGGCCCTGGCGCGTGTGGACCCCCGCAGTGCGAGAACTGCTGCGCCACCTGGAGCAGGTGGGATTCGCCGGCGCGCCGCGCGCCCTGGGCGACGGTCCCGTGGACGGCCACGAGGTGGTGTCGCTGCTGCGGGGCGAAGTCGGGCTGTACCCGTGGCCGCGGGCGCTCCTCGCGGACGAGGGCGTCACCGCGCTCGGGCGGTGGCTGCGGGACTATCACGAGGCCGTACGCGACTTCCGCCCCTCCTCGCGGGCCGTCTGGTGCGACCCGGAGGCCCGCTGGCGTCCCGGGCTGATCATGCGCCACGGTGACCTGACGAGCTGGAACTCGGTCTGGGCGGACGACCGCCTGGTGGGCGTCATCGACTGGGACCTGGCCATCCCCGGCGAGGCGCTGGACGACCTCGCGCAACTCGCCTGGTACAGCGTGCCCTTGCGGCTTCCGGACCGTCAGCGCAGGGTCGGCTACGACGCGGGCGGCGCCCCCTTGGCACGACGGCTGCGGCTGCTCTGCCACGCCTACGGTGCGGATCCAGGCGACGTACTGGACGCGCTTGCGCGGTTGCAACGCGACGAGACCGAGCGGATAGCGCGCCTGGGCCCGCTCGGCGAGGATCCCTGGGCGGCATTTCAACGACAGAACTTCATCCCTGACATCGAGGAGGAGCGCGCGTGGGCGCTGGCCCGGCGCGAGGCACTCCTCGGCCACGACTGACACGACCTAACCGGCCTCCAGCGCATGGCAAATCCCTGACCCTCAGCATTTGCCCGAACGCCGGAAGTTTCGGGAACGGTTACGGCTGGAGGCGGCCTGGCGGTTCTGGCACGGCGAGACGAACACGGTCATCTCGACCTCGATCGCCCCTCCACGGCGGGACGGCGTTGGCGCTGAGGCGGGCGCTGTCGGACAGGGCGTGCAGGGCGAGTTCGTTCACGGAGACGCCGCCGCTGGACGTGCGCCGGATGACGGTGTTCACCGCCCGCCGGTCGTACCCGAAGACGTACAGACCGAGCGGCTTGCCCTTGGCGTCGACGACGATCGTCAGCGGCAGCCGACGGGTCGCGTCGGGGTCGAAGGCGGCGAGGCCGGACCGGTTCCGGTAGTGGGGCGGCGGCGAGGCGGACCGTGGCGACCGGCGGCGGGGCAGGTCGCGGCCTGCCCCGCCGCCGGTGGTGACGGCTGGCCGGGGGAGTGGGCGGTCGTCGGACGGGCGCGCTACACCGAGATCGACTTGTGCTCGACGTACTGGGAGAGGCCGACCGTGCCGAACTCCCGGCCGATGCCGCTGGCCTTGTATCCGCCGAAGGGCGCGTCGAAGCCGATGGGGGCGCCGTTGACGAGGAAGGTTCCGGTACGGACACGGCGGGCCACGGCGAGGCCGCGCTCGGTGTCCGTGGTCCATACGCCGCCGCCGAGCCCGTAGGGAGAGTCGTTGGCGATCCGCACGGCGTCGTCCTCGTCCTCGTACGGGATGACGACGAGCACCGGGCCGAAGATCTCCTCCCGGGCGATGCGCATCGAGTTGTCGACGTCGGCGAAGACGGTGGGCCTGACGTAGTTGCCCTGTTCCAGGCCCTCGGGGGCACCGAGGCCGCCCACGACGAGCCGGGCGCCGTCGTCCAGCCCTGACCGGATGTAGGACTCCACCCGCTCCTTCTGGGCGGCGGTGACCAGCGGGCCGACCCGGTGCCGGGGATCGGCCGGGTCGCCGACCGTGACCTGCTCGGCGGCAGCGGCGACCGCGGCGACGAAGTCCTCGTAGCGGCTCCGGGGGACCAGCAGGCGGGTGTGGGCGACGCAGGACTGCCCGCTGTTGGCGAACGCCAGCAGCGGGGCGGCCCCGGCGACGGTGTCCAGGTCGGCGTCGTCCAGGACGATGGAGGCCGACTTGCCGCCGAGTTCGAGACTGACCCGCTTCAGGTGCTCGCCGGCGATGGCGGCGATCCGGCGGCCGGCACGGGTGGAGCCGGTGAAGGCGATCTTGTCGATACCGGGGTGGGACACCAGGTACTCACTGGTCTCCCGGCCTGCCGGGAGGATGCTGACGACTCCGTCGGGGAAGCCGGCCTCGGTGAACAGCTCACCCAGCAGCAGACCGTCCAGAGGCGTCTCCGGGGCCACCTTCAGAATCACGGTGCAGCCCGCGAGGAGCGCCGGGATCACCTTGACCAGCGCGGACTGGTGGGGAGCGTTCCAGGGGATCACCGCCGCGACGACACCGACCGGCTCACGCCGGACCAGGGACCGGGCACCCGACGGGCTGGTCACCTCCTCCTCCCAGCCGAAACTCTCCGAGGACCTCAGATAGGCGGCCGTCTGTTCGGTGAGCGAGGTCTGCAGCGACTGGGTGAACCAGGCCGGGGAGCCGTTCTCCGAGGTGACCAGAGCGGCGATCTCCTGGGCGCGGGCGGCGTGCAGCTCGTTGAACCGGGCCACCAGCGCGCGGCGTCGCTCGGGCGGAAGGGCCGGCCAGGGGCTGTGGTCGAATGCCCGCCGGGCCGAGGCGACGGCCGCGTCGACATCGACGGGAGCCGCCTGCGCCGCCCGGCCGACCAGTGAGTGGTCGTGCGGGGAGCGGACCTCGATCCGCTCGTCGAGGGAGGGGGCGACCCAGTGGCCGCCGATGTACAGCTTCTCGTAATTGATCATGATGCCTTCTGTTGCGCTAGGAATGTAAGTGGTTACCTACATCTCGACCGTACGACTGTGGGGCCGACTATGCAAGTGGGCACCTACTTACTTATGCTGGGCCTATGGCACGCAACGCAGACGAGACCCGGCGCAAGATCCTGGAGGCCGCCACCGAGGAGTTCGCCCAGTACGGCATCGCCGGTGCCCGGGTCGATCGCATCACCCGGACCGCGGGCGTCAACAACGCCCTGCTGTACCGCTACTTCGGCAGCAAGACGGAGCTGTTCGACACGGTGTACAGCCGCCTCGTCACCGAGATCGTCGACGCGGTCCCGATGGAGCCGACGGACCTGCCGGGCTACGCCGGGCGACTGTACGACTACTACGAGGCGCACCCTGACGTGGTGCGCCTCGCGGCCTGGCGGCAGCTGGAGCGCCCCGAGCACACCCTCCCCCAGGTCGTCTACGACGCCCAGAGGGAGAAGGCCGAGAGCATCGCCCAGGCGCAGAAGGACGGCGCCGTCCCCGACAGCCTGCCCGCCGGGGAACTGCGTGACCTCATGATCCTGCTCTCCCTCAGCAACACCCCGCTGATGCCCGTCATGGGGTCCGACGTCGACCGCGAGCGGCGCCGGGCGACGATCGTCGCCGTCGCCACCGCGATCCTGCGCACCTGACCCCAGCCTCGCCTCTCCGCACGGAGCCCCTCATGAACGTCGTCATCTTCGGCGCGTCCGGCATGGTCGGACACGGCGTCCTGCGCGCCTGTCTGCTGGACAGCGAGGTCGCTCGCGTCCTGGTCGTGAACCGCCGCCCGCTCGGCATCACCCATCCCAAGCTGCACGAGATCATCCACCAGGACTTCGCCGACCTCTCCGCCATCAGCGACCGGCTCACGGACGTGGACGCCTGCTTCTATCCCCTCGGTGTGTCGTCCGCCGGCCTCGGCGAGGCGGAGTACACCCGCGTCACCCACGACTTCACCCTCGCCGCCGCGCATGCCCTCCTGGTGCACAACCCGGACCTGACCTTCGTCTATGTCTCCGGCGAGGGCACGGACAGCACCGAGCGGGGCCGGTCCATGTGGGCCCGCGTCAAGGGCCGCACGGAGAACGCCCTGTTGGCCCTGCCGATGACCGCGTTCATGTTCCGCCCCGGCTACATCCAGCCACGGCACGGCGCCGTCTCCAGAACCACCGTCTACCGCCTCACCTACGCCCTCACCGCCTGGCTGTATCCCGTGCTGCACCGCATCGCCCCGAAGCACACCACGACCACCGAACACATCGGCCGCGCCATGCTCGCCGTCACCCGTCACCCCGTGGAGCACCGCATTCTGTTCAGCCCGGACATCAACCGCCTGGGCGCCTGAGACCGGGCCTGACAGCGGTCAGGCCCGGCGCCGCCCGGTGAACGCGGTGCCCCCGTTCCCCTCGTCGCCGTGCGGCACGTGCGATTCCGGCGGCTCCGCCGGCCGTCGTACCAGCCGCTCGCACGGGCGTTCCGGCTCGTCGCGGTCAAGAGGGCGGCCGTTCCCCCGAGTTCAGGGGCTGGTCGGCGAAGGGGGCGAAGGCCGCAGGTGGGTGGTCGATTCGCAGCATGGGCCGCCAGGCGGTGAGGATCTGCGCGCTGCACACGAACAATCCGTTGGGCAGGGCATCGAGGGGCCACCAGCGCCAGCTGCCGACGCTTTCGCCGTCCTGGTCGGCGGGCTCGCCGTGCCAGCGGGTGACGACGGCGCCGACCGTCATCCGGACCACCTCGCCCACGCTGTCCAACAGCGTCCCCACAAGCCGCACATCGGCGGGATCGGCGATCAGCCCGGTCTCCTCCGCGAGTTCGCGTACGACCGCCTGCTGGAGCGCTTCGCCGGGCTCGACGCTGCCGCCCGGCAGCTCCCAGGTGCCGAGTCGGTGACGGCCCAGCAGCACACCACCCGGACCGCCCAGGACGGCGCCGACCCCGAGGGCGGCGTGTGCCCGCGGCGGTCGGCCGGTGCGCGGACGGGAGCTGATCCGGTGGGGCCTGCGGACCTCGAAGAGCCGGTAGGAGGCGTGGTTGTCCGCCTCGGGTGCGTCCAGGGCCGTGACCGTCTCCACCTCCAGCCCGTACTCGACGAGGAGGTCCTCCCACAGCCCGGAACTGAGGACCCACATCTGCACCGTCACGTCCTCGCCTCCGGCCAGGCGCAAGGTCTCCGGCCGCGCGGTCACAGAAGTGGCCGGCCCGTCGCCGAGGGAATTGGTGTGCAGGACGGTGAAGACGAGGCGGCCCCCGGGTCTGAGGGCGGTGGCCAGGGCGGGCAGGAGGCGGTACGGGTCGATGTAGGGGAGGGCGTGGACGGAGTAGATCACGTCGTACGGCGCGCACGTCCGCAGGTGCGCGACGGCGTCCGCGACGGCCAACGTGAGACCGGGCTGCCGGTGGTAGCGGGCCCGGGCGCGCTCGATCTGCGGGGCTGAGGCGTCGACGGCGTCCACCTGTGCTCCCCGGTCGCGGGCGAGGTGGGCGGCGTGCCGGGCGGTGCCGCAGCCGAGATCGAGCACCCGCTTGCCGAGGAGATCGCCCAGTGGCTCATCGCCCGGTCCGGTGCCGCCCGGACCCCACTCGACGTGGTCCGCCTCGGCCGGTTGGGTGCCCCGCTGGAGGTGATGGGTGCCGTACGCCCTCCACGCGTTGGCGTTGGCCTTCTCCGGGGTGTCCGTCATGCCGTGTCTCCGCTTTCGGTCGGCCCAGCTGAAGGGCGAGGCGGGCATCGGGGGCCGGCGGAGCCCTTCTCCCGCCGACCCGTGAGAAGGGTCTCCTCCACGTCCGTCCTCTTCAGTCCTCAAAGAAGAAAGTCGGCTGTGAGCTGCCGTCCAGGGCAGACTGAGTTCGTCGAGCCGGCCACTCAGCGAGCGGCCGACTGGCCTGACCTGGTACGGCTGGGTTGATGTCAGCGACGTGCGGTCCGGTTGTCCTGTCCGCTGACGCGTGTATCAACCTTCGAGCACCGGCTGGCGGGGATGTCGGCGGAGGGCGGACGCATGATCGGTGACCGGTGGGGTGTGAGCGACGCCGAGATCGCGCGCCCCTATCCGTGCGACGACTTCGTCACCTCACCCGCGCTGCAGGCATGGCGCGGCGTGGGTGTCGAGGTGCCTGCCGAAACGCTGTGGCCGTGGATCACGCAAGTGAGGCTTGCGCCGTACGCGTACGACTGGATCGACAACCTCGGCCGCCGCTCGCCTCGCGAACTGGCCGGACTTCCCGAGCCTGAAGTGGGAGAGCGGTTCACCGCTGTCGGCGGGCGCCGGCTGGGCCGGATCGTGTCGGTCGAACCCGGACAGCAGCTGACGGGCACCATCATGGGTGCCCTCCTCTCCTACGTCCTCGTGCCCCAGGATCCCGACAGGACGCGCCTGCTGCTGAAGGTCGTCATGCAGACCGGCCGTTGGACGGCCATTGGCCTGTCGGTCGGCGATCTGATCATGGCCCGACGGCAGTTGCTGAACCTGAAGCGGCTCGCCGAGCGCCATGGGCATTGAGCCGTGGGCGCGGGTCGAGGGGCTGGGCCGAGATGGGCTCGAAGCGCTTGAGCCGTGTGTTCTGGCGCCGGCGGAAGCAGGGGTTCGCCCTGCGGGTCAGCAGTCGTCGTCCGGCCGTCGACCAGGTGTGGGCGCGAGCCGGAACACCGGCCAGCCGATCTCGGTACGCCAGGCCGCCGGATCCGGGTCGTCGCGCGGGCCGACGAGATACGTCTCGTGCACCGGACCATCGACCGCCAGGGCGTGGTCGACCACCCAGGCGCCGAGCCGGCCGTAGGTGACGTCGATGTCGTCATGCGGTCCGGGATGGACGACCACGGCGAGTTCGCCGGCCGGGAGATCCACCGGTCGCACCCGGCCTAGGGTCGGCGGGTCGGCCACAGGCCGGTAGACCAGCGCCGTTCCCCGGCCGCGGGTGAACAGCTCGTTGGCGTAGCACCCGCCCGGCGGCCCCCATGCCGGCAGACCGGCGACCGCGGCGTCGAGTTCGGTCATCGCCCCGTCGAACCAGGAGAGCACCTCCTCGTGGCCGACCAGGTCCTCGACTCCGGCGACCGTTCTGGCCGCCACCGGGCGGAGCTCGACCCGCAGGCCGGCGTCGTCGGGGCGCAGCAGGTTGCGCAGGGAGGTCACAGCGGCTCGGGTGCGGTCCAGCTCTGCCTCCAGCCGTCGAAGGTGTTCACCGACCAGGTCCGCGCGCTCCACGGCGTCCTCGGTGGCGAGGATCTTGGCCACGTCGGCCAGCGGCACGTCCAGTTCCCGCAGCCGGTGGATGACCTGCGCGGTGGGGATCTGGTCGCTGGTGTAGCAGCGGTAGCCGTTGACGGGGTCCACCGAGGCGGGCTCCAGCAGCCCGGACTCGTGGTACCGGCGCAGCGTCCGCACGCTCAGGTGCGTCAACTGCGAGAACTCGCCGATCGTCAATCCGCAGGACATGCCCCCAGTGTGCATCCGCCGGCCTCGACCTGCTTGACCCTCTCCCTGGGGGAGCCCCCATCGTGATCGCCATGAGCCACCTGCTGGGCGTCCACGGGCGCGGTCACCACGGCGCCGCCGCACCCGCCCCCGGGCGGGCTTCGCCGACGACCCCGTCCAGGAGACGCTCGACTACTACCGACCGATGCCCGGACCCGTCCGTATGGCCACCGCCGACGGGAACGGATACCGGTCCGGATTCCCCTACCGCAGCGTTCGCGCCGTCAGCGCCACGCCGTCACTCATGTAAGGCACCCCATGACCGACAGCACTGTCCGTATCGACATCACCGATCTGCCCGCGGCCGTCCAGCAGTTCGTGACCGCGCTCGACACCCGGGACACCACCGCGGCGGCCCGGATCCTGACCCCGCAGGCGAGCGTGACCGATGAGGGCCGCACCCACACAGGCATCCCCTCGATCACCGACTGGATCGCCAACGCCGCTTCCGAGTTCACCTACACCACCACGCCGGTGGCCGCCATGCGCACCGGCACCCACCGGTTCACCCTCATCCAGCACCTGGAAGGCGACTTCCCCGGCGGCAGCGTCGACCTCGACTACCGCTTCACCCTTGAGGGCGCACTGATCAGCGGCCTGGTCATCGCCCCCTGACGCACTGCTGCCTCGCACACTCCAAGGAGGGACTCCATGAAGACATGGTTCATCACCGGCGGTACCGGCGGTTTCGGCAGGGCCTATGCCGACGTCGCGCTGGAACAGGGTGACAACGTCGTACTGACCGCTCGCCGGCCCGGGCAGCTCAAGGAATGGGCCGACCTGCACGGCGCGGAGGCGCGTGAGCGGATCCTGCTGCTGGAGCTGGACACCACGGACCCCCAGCAGGTCCGGGACACGGTCCGGGCCGCGGAGGCGCACTTCGGCGGGATCGATGTGCTGGTCAACAATGCCGGCCGCGGTTGGTACGGATCGGTGGAGGGCTCCCCGGAGACGGACGTACGCCGTTCCTTCGAGCTGAACTTCTTCTCCGTCGTCGACCTCGTCCGCGCGGCGCTTCCCGGCATGCGGGAGCGGCGCAGCGGATGGATCGTCAACATGTCCTCGGTCGCCGGGATCGCGAGCGTGCCCGGTTTCGGCTTCTACAGTGCCGCCAAATTCGCGGTGGAGGGCATGACAGACGCGCTGCGCACCGAGGTGGAGCCGTTCGGGATCCGGGTCCTCGCCGTGGAGCCGGGGGCCTTCCGCACCCGGGCCTATGCCGGCTTCGCCGAGGAGCCGGTGACCGAGACCGTGGAGGCCTACCGGGCGTTCGTGGAGACGGTGCGGGCGGCCATGGTCCGTCAGGACGGCCGTCAGCCCGGCGATCCCCACCGCGGCGTCGAGACCGTGGTCGACGCCATGCGGCAGGACTCCCCGCCCCGCCGCATCGTCCTGGGCAACGGCGGCTACGACGCCGTCCACGACCAACTGCGCGGCGCCCTAGCCGAGTTGCGCGCCCAGGAGACCGCCTCCCGCGCCGCGGACTTCCCTGACCCCGCGCTCTCGCCAGGTGGTCGCGATCGTGCTGGATCCTGAGGGTCTTGGTGGTGTGTCGGTGTGGGTGGGTAGGGTCCGGAGATGGGGAACATCGAGGTCGTTCCGGAGAAAGTGGCCTGGGTTCTGGTGCGTGACGGGCGGGTGCTGGTGACGCGCAACCGCGGTGTCGATGTCTTCTACTTCCCGGGCGGGAAACGGGAGCCGGGTGAGTCCGATGCCGAGACCTTGGCGCGTGAGATCGACGAGGAGCTCCAGTCCCGGATCGATACGACGACGATGGAGCACGTCGGTACCTTCGAAACCCAAAGGGACTCCGACGGGCGCACCGAGTTCCGGATGATCTGTTACACCGCCGCGTACTCCGGTCCGCTGGTTGCCTCAAGGGAGATCGCCGAGTCGGACTGGTTCGGCTACGGCGATCGTGCGCGGGTCTCGGCAGTGGACCAGATGGTGTTCGACGTGCTGCACACATCTGGCCGACTGCCCTGAAGGACAGGCCCACGTGCAAGGCACCGTGAGCCTCGGATCCCGCCCGCCTCACCACCCGCACAACCGGCACGGAGACCGCCGCCCTCGAACCGCGTCATCATCATCGGGTGCGCGCTGAGGCGAGGTTGAGCGGCTGCGCAGGTGAGAGCGCGCAGCGCATTCGTGGCGGGGCGCTCCGCGAGGTGATGCCGTTCATCGCGCCGCACCGAAACACCCCCCTGGAACCCGCTGCCGCTGATCCTGGCGGTGGTGGCCACCGAGGCCCTGCCGCTGTCTGGTTCGGGATCCTGGCCGCCTCTTCCGTCCCGGTCGCCGACGCAGCCGGGCCGCCTGGTCTGTGGACCGCCCTGGCGTGTGCGAACCTGCGCCAGGCCGTCACCAAATTGAGGTCTTTCCTTCGCCGCACCACCCGGATCGGTGCGTCCGTTCCATCGACAGAGCCGAGCGCGAATGCGCCGTTGTACCTGGAACGGGGGCAGAACGCGGAGGGTGCCCGCGGGTGCCTCTCCCTATCTCCGTAAGGCGCCGTTCCTGATCACGCGGAGGGGGAGAGCTGTTCGCGCACCCATCCGGGATCGGGGTTGGTGTGGGGCTGGCCGGCCACGACGACGGTCGGCACGGTCTCGTTGCCGTCGTTGACCGCTCTCACCGCTGCGGCCCCTGCGGGGTCGCGCCAGATGTTGACCCAGTGCAGTTGGCGGGCGCTGCGGCCGAGCCGGATGCGCAGTCGCATGCAGTACGTGCAGCCCGGCCGCCAGAAGACGACCGGTCGGCCGTCGACCGCGCTGCGGCGTTGTGCCTCCTGCGCACTGATCGACCTCGGGAAGATCAGGGGTGAGGTCGCGCCGGCGAGCGCCAGGAACACCAGCAGGAGTGCTGCGGCCATGCCGGGGCTCCCCTTGAGGGTCTGCCCAGCCGCGACGACTGAGCCGCTGAGCACAAGCAGCATCGGCAAGGTCCAAGCACGCATCATGGTGATGCAGGCTACCGACGAGTCGAAAAGCTCCTCGAACCAGGCCGCCCACCTGGGCGTGCGCCGGACAGGCGGGCGACCCGAGACCACCGCGGACATCACCGTGGACGGCACGGCGACCGGCGTCCTGATGGGCGGCAACCTCGACGCGATCCGCACGGAGATCGGAGCCGGCCTGCCCAGCCTGCGGGGCGCGATCCTCTTCCTCGAACACCAGCGAGGAACCGGGCTGGGCGAGGTCGACCGCGCACTGGCCCAGCTCACCCGCTCCGGGGCAGTCGACGGTCTGCACGGCGTCGCCCTCGGCCAGTTCCTCGGCTTCGAACGCGATGCCCACGACCCCACGCTGGGCGGATGGGGCATCCGCGACGTCCTGCGCGACCGGCTCGCCGGGCTCGGTGTGCCGGTCCTGGGCGGACTCCCCGCCGGGCACGGCACCAACCCCCCGACCATCCCGCTCGGTACCCAGGCGACGATCGACACGGCCACAGGAACGCTGACCGTCCTGCCGGCCGTCGTCTAAGGCCTGCCCGAAGCGCGGCTTGACCGAGACTCGGCGAACCCATGCGCTCATGGCACTATCCAGCCCAACTGACCAAGGTCTCGAAGCCTGAGCTGTCGCAGTAGGACACCGCACGGCCCTCAGCCCCGACGTCGCCGCCGACCGCGTCGACGGTGTCATCGAGGATGTGGGTGCCGCCGTGTTCCAGACCTGCCTGGTCAAGCCTCTTTGAGGCCGCGATCACCGCATGCCCCGCCGACTCGGTGTTGTCGAACTCGGGCGACCGGACACTCGGCCCGTCACCGGTATCGGCGTTCGCTCCGCTGGTTGCCGTGGCGTGTGCCGCGTCCTGCCAAGACCCCAACTTGGTGCAGTAATCCCGCTGCCACTCCTTGGCCTGCGCCGGATCGTGTGACGAACAACTACTCATCAGGGCAGCGGCGACGACAACGGCCGCTGCTCGCCCGACCGATCGCGTGACCCCACAGCTGTGCCGCATGGACATGCCCTCCCCGAAGCTGTCGGCACGCCACCGCCGTGGTGGCTCCGTTGGCGGCCCGGCTTTGGACGTGGTCGGGCGCTGTGCGAGCTTCGCCGATGTGACGTGATCCTGTCGAGGCGCTCGCGTCAGTTCGGCCCGTCGGCTCCGGTGCCGGATGTGGCCGGCCTCAGCCGTTCGGCGAGGAAGGCGATGATCTCGTCGCGGGCGCGTGTGGTCGGGTGGCCCTGCTCGTCGACGAGATGGGCCGTGGTGACGCTGTGGGCGCAGCCGACGACGTCGCGGAAGAAGGGCGGCGGGTTCGTGTTCGCCGCTTCGTCCGCGAGCACGCGGCCGTCGAACGCGTCGCCGAGCAGGGCCCGGTAGGCCGCGAACCGCCGGCCGGTGCACCACCTGTCGTTCTCGAAGCGGTAGGCGAGCACCTTGAGGCCGTCGCGGTGGACGCGCTCGGCGACGCGGGCGGCGTCATCGGCTCCGATCTCCAGGCCCGCCGGGTCGTCGAGGGGGAGTGAGGGGTGGTTGACGACGGGGGCGATGACGGCGGGTTCGAGCGTCATGGTCAGGGCGAAGTTGCCGGTGAAGCAGAGCCCGACCGCACCGACGCCCGGCCCGCCGCACTCCGCGTGCGCCACCCGTGCGAGCCCGCGCAGCCACGCCACGACGGGGCTGGTGCCACCGCCGGCGAACGCACGGAACTCGGCGCTGACACAGGCCCGCCGGACGACGGCCTGGCCCGCCTCGGCGGTCGGGTAGGCGCCGTCGACGCCGAACAGGGAGGGCAGATACACGCGGAAGCCGGCCTCGCGCAGCCAGCGCGCCAGCCGTGCGACGTCAGGGCTGATCCCCGGCATCTCGGGCAGCAGGACGACGGCCGGCCCCGACCCGGTGACGTACACGGTCCTGCCGACCGCATCGATGTCGACCACGCGGTGCGAGAAGTCCTCCAGAGAATCGTCCAGGGAGTCGTCGTGTCGCGGGTGGGTGCTTGTCATGAGCGGCAGCGTGGCAGGAGACTGCCTCCCTCAGAAACGGCGGCATCGCCAGATACTGCGGCGAAATCGCCACCCGCTCGTGCCGGGGGGACGCATGGATTCACTGCGACTGGGAGTGCTGGCCTACCCCGGGTGTTTCGGCTCGGAGGTGTTCGGAGTCCCGGACCTGCTGGTGATGGCCCGTCATGTCGCCGCCGCGCAGGGGCTGGCACAGCCCTCGTGCGAAGTGTTCGTGGTCTCACCCAGGCGGCGGGTGATCATGTCCGGTGGTCCGACGGTCGGCGTCTCGGCCATGCGCCCGGTGGACGTGCTGGTGGTGCCGGGCTTCGAGCTCACGCCCGCGCTCGATCTCGACGCGGCACTGGCGGACCTGCGGCCCGAGGTGGCGGCGATCCGCGCCCAGACCGCCTCCGGTGCCGCCGTCGTGTCGATCTGCGTCGGCGCCTTCCTCGTGGCCGAGGCCGGCCTGCTCGACGGGCGTGAGGCGACGACCGCCTGGTTGTTCGCGGATCGCCTCGCCCGCCGGTACCCCGACGTGAAGGTATGCCCCGAGCGCCTCGTCGTCACCGACCGCGGGGTGACCACCACGGCCGCCTTCAGCGCCATGTACGACTTCGCGCTCCAGCTCATCCGCGCCCAGGACGGCCCGGGCGTCGCCCGCTCCACCGCCCGTGTGGCGCTCGTCGACGACACCCGTACCAGCCAGACCCCGTACGTCGACCCGGCGCTGCTGCCCGTCGCCGGCCGCGAGTTCTCCCGCGGTGTGAAGCGGTGGCTCGACCGGAATCTGGGCTCCCGCTATGACCTCTCCGCCCTCGCCGCGGCGTTCCACGTGAGCACGCGGACGTTGCTCCGCCGCTTCGGCGAGGAGGCGGGCCAGAGCCCCCTCGCGTACCTGCAGTCCGCCCGGGTCCGCCGGGCCCGGCATCTGCTGGAGACGACCGACAGGACGGTCGCCCACATCGCGGCCGACCTCGGCTACGCCGACGCGAGCACGTTCAGCGCCGTCTTCGTCCGGCACACGGGCCGGCGACCACGGGACTACCGCGCCATGTTCCGCCGCCCGCCCGCAGAGCCGGTCGGTGACCCCGGGTGAAAGGTGCCCGGTCGGTTCGGCCGCCGGCGTCCGCCGACCCGGCCGCGGACGGCCGCCCGTCCGTCCGTCGTGTTCGCGACCCGTGCCCGGTCCAAGGCCTTGCCCGGCCGGCGGCTCGCCCGGCGGCACACCGCGTCCTTCGCCCGCCGGACATGCCACACCTGGCCGGCTGTGCCCGCTCCGGCAGGAGACCACGCCCGGGCTCGCTCGGCGCTCGGCGTGGCTGGTCGTGTCCCGGCCTCGGTTACGCGCTGGGTGGCGAGCAGTCGATGTCGGGGACCGTCGTCGCTGCCGAGGGGGTCTGGCCGGGTGTGGAGTCGGTCTGATCGTCGAGCCCGCGGGCGGTGTGGATCCGCAGCAGTCCTTCGATGCCGCGCAGCAGGGTCTCGCCGGCCGCGACGGGGTCGCCGAGGTAGCCGGCGCTCATCGCGCCGTCGCGGAGCATGACGAAGTGCTGCCCGGCGTGGTCGGCCTGCGCGGTTGTGATCTCGGCGAAGAGTCCGGTGATCGTCCGCAGGAACCACTCGCGGTGTTGTACGACGGCACGGTGGACCGGGTGGTCGGGATCGGGGAATTCCGCTGCCGCGTTGAGGAAGGCGCATCCGCGGTAACCCGGTGAGCGGATCTGCTCGACCAAGGACACGCCGATGCCCCGCAGGATGCCGTCGGGCGGCACGTCCGCGGCTGTCAGGGAGTCGATCTGCGCGCGGATCGCCTGGTCGACGCTTCCGATGTAGGCGACGGCGAGGTCTTCTTTGCTGCGGAAGTGGCGGTAGAAGGTGGCGTTGGTGACCTTCGACTCGGCGACCAGACGGTCGACGCCCACCGTGTGGATGCCCTCCGCGTAGAAGAGCTGCCCGGCGGTCCTCAGGAGCCGCTCCCGGGCCTCGGAGACTCGCCTGCCGGTGCCTGTGCCGGCTTCCGTCTTCGTCATGCCACCCATGTTAGCGGGTAGAACGCTCTCTCTTGTTTTCACGGAACGGGTGTGCCAGTCTGCAAAACAAGAGAGAGCGTTCTCTCTGCCAACCGCAGTGACTGGAGAACCCCATGGCATCCACCGCCTCCGCCGAGCCCGTCGGCGCCACGCCCGCCCTGCGCCGGCTGTACGTCGTCCGCTTCGCCTTCGCCATCGTGTGGGCCGCACTCCTGCTGGTGTCCGGCTCCGAACTCACCGTCGCGGCCAGGCTGCTGCTGTTCATCTATCCCGCCTTCGATGTGGCCGCGGCCGTCGTCGACGCCAGGTCGGCGCGTGCCGCCGGGCCGGTCAGGGGCCTGTACGCCAACATGGCCGTCAGCGTGCTCGCCGCCGTCGGCGTCGCGGTCGCCGGCGCCTCGGGCGTCGCCGACGTGCTGCGCGTCTGGGGTGCGTGGGCCGTCGCCTCCGGGCTGGTCCAGCTCCTCGTGGGCGTCGCGCGCCGGCCGATGGGCGGCCAGTGGCCCATGATCGTCAGCGGCGGTATCTCGGTGCTGGCCGGTGCGAGCTTCATCCGAAGCGCCTCGCAGGACACCCCCTCGCTGACCGCCCTCGCCGGCTACGCCACGCTCGGAGGGATCTTCTTCCTCGTCTCGGCGTTCCGCCTGTCCCGCTCGACCCCCAGGAGCTGACCGGACGGGCGACCCACCGCTGAAGGCATGAAGCAACCTGTGGTGCGCACGGCAGGGCGCCCCAGCCCCCCCGCCTGAGGAGCACCGAGCGAGGCGACGCCGGGTCAAGGTCCGGAGCCGGGCGCGGGGGATTCTGGTGGTGTCCCGGACGCGCTGAGCCTGATCAAGGCGTCCAGGACGAACGCCTCGCCGTCGACGTCCTGTACGTGTCGGACAGCCCCATGCGGGCCGCCCGGCGGCCGGTCGGCCGAACCGGCGGGGCGGAGGCTACACCCCATGGGCTGCTTCGAACGGCATCGCTCCCGCGGCGCCGCAGCTTCCAGCCTTGGTCGCCGACCACGGCCGACGAGCTTGCCATCCGAGACCCGCGCGGCGCCTTCGCTTCCGGCCGATTCGGCGCGGGTGCGCAGCAACAGGCTCTGAGCGAGGGCGTCAGAGTCCTTCAGTACCGCGGGCATGGGGGAGCGGCGCTATCCGGCGGCCGGGGGCACCGTGCGCGTCGGCTGCTCGCCCGGACTTGGTAGGCGCCCGGCTGAAGCCGGCCGGGCCTCGAGACCCGCGCCCGCCGGCCGAGTTTGGCCTCCGTGGGCTTCGGTTCGCCCGCAACGACACCGCGGCCGGCTCATCGAATACATCTACGACGAACGGTTGATCCCTCTCGCGAGGCGAGCCGATTTCTGTCGATTGTCTTGATATTCCTCTGGCAAGTTCACGCATGAGGCGCGAACTGTCCACCGGAACAAGCGAAAGCAGAACTCTGTGCTCAAGAAGTCTCTCGTGGCCGCCGCGGCCGTAGCGATGGTGTTCGGAACGGCCGGGCTGGCGCAGGCCGACTCGGATCTGCACATCGTGCAAGGAGCCGAGGTCACCATTCCCCCGGCCACCGGCAGCTTCGCCGGCAACGCCGCGGCCACCGCTACCTGCCCCGCCGGGGAAACGCTCACAGGCGGCGGGGCGAACGTGACATCCGGCAACTCCTACACCCAGAACTACAAGCTGGTCTCCAGCTTCCCGAACGGCAACCAGCAGTGGTGGGCCTTCGCCACCAACATGGACCCCAACACCCCCGGCAAGCTCAGGGCATACGCCATCTGTGCCAGGGTCACCAACGTGGACGTGGTCACCGCCCCGTAAATGGGCGTACCTGTCTGCTGCTCAGGCCCGTCAACGTCAGCGTTGGCGGGCTTCATCGCAGCCATGCGGGGATCACGGCGACGCCGCATCGGGCAGGCCGCCGGATGCCTCCCGCACCAACGGAGAACCGCCAGACAGCCGTGGCGGAAGGCCAGCAGTGCAACTGCCGCGGCGGTGGTGGTGGGCCTGGCGCCCGGGATGTCGGCGGCGGCACGTACGGTGTGGGCTCATGACTGATCAGCGGTGGGTGGGTGTACGGCAGCGGGTCGGGGCGGTGGCTGCGGGGCCTGCGGGCGGCAAGGTGTTCGGGGCGTCGGGGCACAGGTGGGTCGTGGAGGACCCGCTCACCCGGGATGAGCTCGCCGAACTCGAGGGTCAGCTAGGGGTGCGGCTACCGGAGGAGTACCGGGCCTTCCTGCTTCACGTTGGTGCGGGTGGTGCTGGTCCTGCGTACGGCCTGTTCCCCGTTCGACGCGTGCAGGGCCGCTGGCGTTGGGAAGGCGACGGCGCGGAGATGGTCGACCTGTCGAGGCTTGCCGAGCCGTTTCCCGACCAGGGCCCGGACCCGAAGCTGCTGCGGGAACTCCTGGCCCAGTGTCCCGAGGAGGACGACTTCGGCGACACCGAGGACTTCGACGACGCAATGGAGGCGTGGGACGAACGGTGGGAAGCAGCCATGTTCGCCCCGGAGCGCACCGCCGGCGCGATCGTGATCTCCCACCTGGGTTGCGCCCAGAGGGAGTGGCTGATCGTCAGCGGCAGCCACCGCGGCACGATCTGGTCCGACTGCCGGGTGGACGACGTCGACCTCGTCCCGCTCCTCGACGAGGACGGCAGGCCCGTGACGTTCGCCCACTGGTACACCGACTGGCTGCGGAAAGCCGAGCACACAGCCCTGTCGGTGTCGTAGACCCGACGCTCCGTGCTGCTGAGCAACGCGGTTGGCCATTGCGTGCTCGGTGGGCACGGGGCGTCTGCTCAGTCGAGGACCGCGGTGGCTTCGATCTCGACCAGATGGTCGGGGATGTCCAGTGCCGCGACGCCTATCAGGGTGGTGGGCGGGACCGGGGTGACTCCCAACTTCGCGGCCGCCCGGGATATGCCTTCCAGGAGCGGGGGCATCTTGTCGGGGGTCCAGTCGACGACGTAGAAGGTCAGTTTCGCAACGTCGCCGAAGGAGCCCCCGGCCTCGGCCAGGGCGGTGCCGATGTTGAGGTAGCACTGCTCGACCTGGGCGGCGAGGTCGCCTTCGCCCACGGTGACTCCGTCGGCGTTCCAGGCGACCTGCCCGGCGATGAAGACCAGCTTCGACCCGGATGCGATCGACACCTGCTGGTAGACGTCGATCTTGGGCAATCCGCTGGGGTTCATCAGGGTGATGGCCATGCTGTCTGTCTCCTTGTCATGAGTGCCCGCGGGTTCGTGTCCACGCGATCAGGGCGCTCTCACTCTCTTGTGGTTACTCAGGAACCGTAGGAGAGTGAGCGCTGACGTGGAAGAACGCACTTTTCAGTGACTGGGGAACCTGATGGTGACCAAGCAGTTCAGGGGCTCACCCGACGAAGCGGACCTCAGACGCGCGGATTCCCTGGCGCGGGAGATCTTCTCCGACGTTGCCAACAAGTGGGCGTTCCTGATCATCGAGACCCTCGGTGAGCGCACCCTGCGCTTCAGCGAACTGCGGAACGAGATCGAGGGCATCAGCCACAAGATGCTCACCCAGAACCTGCGCATGCTGGAGCGCAACGGCCTGGTCGAGCGCACCGTCCATCCCACGGTGCCACCCCGGGTCGAATACACCCTCACCGAACCGGGCCAGGGTCTGCGCGCAACCGTCGACGGAATGTGCGACTGGACCCACACCTACCTCGGTCACATCGAGACCGCCCGCCGCCGCTTCGATGCCTGACGCCTGCAACACGCAGGAAGAGCCATGTGCCGGGTCCCGCCCTGGGTGGCTCAGGCGGCGCCGAGTTCGATGCGCTACGCCGAGCTGGACGCCACTGTCGGGTGAGGTCCGTCCGGGTCGGCGGTGACGGCCGCGTCCCGCAGCGCGTCCAGCAGGCTGCGCAGGGCGGGCTGTTCGAGGGCGGTCTCCCGGGCGGCCACCGAGATCACCCGGACCGGCTCGGGGTTGCGGACCGGGCGTAGGACTACACCGGGGTGCTGGTTGCGCAGCCCGAGACGCGGCATCAGACCGACGCCGAGGCCGGCCGCGACGAAGCCCTGCGCGGTGGCGTAGTCCTCGCTCTGGATGACGAAGTCGGGGCTGAATCCGGCCGCCGCACAGGAGTCGAGGACGGGCCGAAGGCAGGGACCGGGGGGCTCGCTGCCCACCCACTGCTCACCGGACAGCTCGTGCAGGTCGATCGTCTCCTGGGCGGCGAGCGGATGGCCCAGGGGCAGTACGGCCGCGTACGGGTCGTCGAGGAGGTGGACGAGCCGGAAGCCGTCGCCCGTGCGGTCCTGGGCCGCGACAACCACGGCCAGGTCGGCCCGGCCTCGTGCCAGCTCCTGGAACGGGTCCTCCGGGTCGGTGAGTTCGAGGTCGACGCGGACGCCGGGGTGCTCGGCGCGGAGTCTGGCCAGGGCCGGCGCCATCAGGGTGGAGCCGGCCGTGGCGAAGTAGCGGACCGACAGGCGGCCGATGCGCCCCGCGCGGAGGTCGGCGAGCGCCGTCTCCGCCTGGGCGACCGCCGCACTGATCAGCGCCGCGTGCTCCGTGAGCAGCAGCCCGGCCGCCGTGGGGCGGACTCCGCGTCCGACCCGCTCCAGCAGCGCCGTACCGGCCTGCTTCTCCAGCGCCGCCACCTGCTGGCTGACGGCGGACGGGGTGTAGCCGAGGTGGGCCGCGGCCGCGGTGACCGTGCCGCTGGTGACCACCGCGCGCAGGACCTGCAGTCGCCTGACATCAAGCATGTAGTACAGCTTAACGGTATGGGTAGAAGCGTTTGCTTGTCCTCAATGCTCGGCTGGGGCACCGTCGTGGGAGTGGCAGGCCCAGGACGGGACAACCACCCGACGAGACAACGAGAACGGGGAAGCGCCATGACCGACACCAGCGGCACGCGGGCCCTGCGGGGCGGAGTGCGGGTGGCGGTGCTCGCCCTGCTGTGGGGTTCGACCTTCCTCTGGATCGAGCTGGCGCTGCGCGGGCTCTCCCCGCTCCAGGTCACGTTCGTGCGGTGTGCCCTCGGCGCGCTTGTCCTCGTCGTCGCCTGCTACGCGACGGGGCACCGGCTGCCGACGGGCGTCGCCGTCTGGCGGCACATCGTCGTCGCGGCCTTCTTCTGCAACGCCCTGCCGTTCGCGTTGTTCAGCGTGGGCCAGCAGACCGTGGGCTCCGGGCTCGCGGGCGTCCTGAACGCCACGACCCCGCTCTGGTCGATCATCCTCGGTCTCGCCCTCGGCTCGGAGCGCGGGCTGCGGCCCGTACGGCTGGCGGGGCTGCTGCTCGGCTTCACCGGCACGGTCGTCATCTTCGCCCCGTGGCGGGCGAGCGGGGCCACCGGCTGGGGTGCCCTCGCGATCCTGGGCGCCGCCGCCAGCTACGCCGTCGCGTTCGCCTACATGGGCCGCACCCTGGTCCGCAGGGGCACGCCCACGATCTCGCTCTCCGCCGCCCAACTCGTCGCCGCGAGCGGGCTGACCGCCCTCGCGGTGCCGGTCGGCGGTCTGGACGCGATCGACCCCGGCCCGACGGTCCTCGTCGCGGCCGTCGTCCTCAGCGTGTTCTGCACCGCGGCCACCTTCCACCTCACCTACCGGATCATCAACGACGAGGGCGCGACCAACGCCGCCGTGGTCGGCTACCTGCTGCCGGTGGTGTCCGTACTGCTGGGAGCCGTCGTCCTGGGTGAGGACCTGAGTGTCCGGGTGGCGCTGGGGATGGCGGTGGTACTGGTGGGTGTGGGGATGACCCGGAGGCAGGAGGCGACCACGGCGCCCGCGCAAGCTGTGGCGGCCGCCGGGGAGCCGGCATGCCCCGGACTCACTTGAGCCCGGGCCGCGCGGTACGGACTCGGGTACCTGCCGTGCCGGGCCGTGCCGGGCCGCGTTGGGCACGAGGGTGTGCGCGAAGGCGTGGTCCGTGCCCGATTCACTTGCCGGATGGTCCGAACCGGCCCTCGTGCCCAGCGGCGCTCCGAAGCCGCAGGTGGGGTGGCGGTGGTGCATGAGCCGGCCGAGGGCGCGTCGGACGACGGTGGGTGGCCCTGACGAGGTACGCAACCACAAGAGGCTCTCGTGCTGTCGGGGGAGTGGCCGCCCGCTCAGGTATGCCCATTGCGCCAGGCCCACGCGGCGATCTCGACCCGGTTCCGGGCCGACAGTTTGAGCTGGACGCTGGACAGGTGTGTCTTGACCGTGGAGAGCGAGACGTACAGCTCGGCGGCGATCTCGGCGTTGGTGCGGCCGACGGCGACCAGCCGGACCACGTCCAGCTCGCGGTCGGTGAGCGCTTCGGTGTGCGGCTCCCGGACCGGCACTGGCGTCGGGGCGGGAGCCGGCTGCTCGGTGAGGTGCTTGAGCAGGCGGACGGTCACCGAGGGGGAGACCAGCGAGTCGCCGGCCGCGGCGGCGCGGACGGCCTCCGCGAGGAGGGTGGGCCCGGAGTCCTTGAGGAGGAACCCGCAGGCGCCGCCGCGCAGCGCGCCGTAGACGTATTCGTCGAGGTCGAAGGTGGTGACCACGACCACCCGCAGCGGGTCGGGCACATCCGGCCCGGCCAGCAGCCGGGTCGCCTCCAGGCCGTCCAACCTGGGCATCCGGATGTCCAGCAGGCATACGTCCGGGCGCAGCCTGCGGGCCAGTGCCACCGCTTCCTCGCCGTCGGCGGCCTCGGCGACGACCGTCATGTCGGGCTGGGCGTCCAGGAAGAACCGGAAGCCGGTGCGGACCATGGCCTGGTCGTCGGCGATGAGGACCCGGATGGGCGGGGCGGAACCGGAGACTGGGGCGGTCATGACTCGATGATCTCCGATCCCTCGGTCCGCCGTCCGGGCCGGGTCCGCCGTCACCTTGCGCAGCAGGGGGCGGCTCGCGCCGATCGCGGCGAACATGGCCGGCGCGCCCGGTGCGACACAGACAGCGAGCTGGATCGCCTCGGCGGCGCTGATCGTGCCGCCGGCCAGGACCAGGAGCGGCAGGACCGTCTCTCGCAGCCGGGCCCGGTCGAGGACCCTCAGCGGGGTGCCCGACAGCCGCAGCAGCCCGTACACCCGCCGCCGGTCCAGCACGTTCGCGGCGGCGGTCAGGCCCGCCGAGGCCGTCGCGACGAGGAAGCTCACGGCGAGGGTGGCGGTGGCGAGCTGGGCGAGCCGGTCGGAGACCGTGATGTTCTGCGCGTCGGCATAGGCCTCGCCGTAGGTTCGACGGCCAACGCCCTTGCGATGGCGACCCGTTGGGCCTGGCCGCCGGAGAGCCGGCCGGGCTGCTGCTGCTCCAGCCCGGCCAGGCCGAGCGGCGCGAACCAGCGCCTGACCGTCGTCCGGGCGGATGATGCCCGCCAGAGTGTGCAGCAGGGTGGACTTGCCGGACCCCGACGGGCCCATGATCGCCAACGAGTCGCGCTCGCCGACCGCAACGTCGACGCCCGCGAGGGCGGTGGTGGCGCCGAACTTCTTCACGAGGCTGTGCCCGGCCAGAACCTCCGTCATTTTGCCGGGCCTCCGCTCAGCGCTCGAACTTCCAGGTCACGGACGAGTCCGTGGCCTGGACGACTCGGACCGGGATACGCACCGCGGAACCGTCCCTCTTCTTTCCCGTGCAGGTCACCGTCGCCCCGGCCACCGCCTTGAGCCCCGTCGGGCAGGTGACGCCGGTGATCTTGTCGCCGATCCAGGGGAGCGGGTGGTACCTGCTCTCGGTACGCCCCGCGACGATGTTCGCGGCGAGCGCCTTGTGACCGTCGAGGGTCACCGTGCTGAAGGCGTCCAGGCGGGTGGTCGACTCGGGGTTGGCGAGAAGATGGGTGCCGAGGGCGCCGACGGCGATGACGGCGGTGGCACCGCCGATGACTCCGATGACGAACTTGTTGCGCTGCATGGCGTACTCCTGAGACCGCGGGTGAGCGACCGGTGTGTCGTGCCATCACCCTCGCCCGCGGGCCCGGGCGCCCGCCTCGGCCGTAAGGCCATGGTCCGGCGCGGCCGCCTCGGCCGCCTCGGCCGTTCGGCCGATCCGGTGCGAGGGCGCCGGTGTCTACCGTGATCGGCACGAAGTCCGTCCCTTCCCACGGCTGCCTGCGAGGTTTCGGCGTCGGCGTGCTGGTCGCGGCCGCGGTCGTCGACGCGCTGGACACGGGCGCGGCGGGGCACAGTGTCTGGCCGGTCGCACTGGTACTGCTCACCGGCCTCACCGCGGTGCTCTGGCCGGCCGCCCGCCGTCCGCCGTGGCTCACCCCCGAACTGCGCACCACCGTCCCTGGCGCGCTGTCCGCCCTGCTGACGGTCGGTTCGCTGGTGTCCGGCGCCCGGTACCTGTTCGGCCCGGGCGAGGCCATGGTCCTGCTGTGCCTGCTGTGCCTGCTGTGCCTGCTGTGCCTGCTGTTCATCGCGGTGCGGCACCGCTCGCCGCGCTGGGTGGTGGCCCGCGGTCCGCTGGACGCGGTCGCGCTGCTGGCGACACCGGTCCGCTACGCCGGTTCGCTGTCCGACGACAACGCACCGGCCTTCATCGCCATCGGGCTCGTCCTGGTCGGCCTCACCGCCGGGCTCGCGAGCTACCTGCGCTCGCTGGACTACCGGCGGGCGGTCGCGGTCGGCGAGACACGCCGGGCGGAGCGGCCGGCCATCGCGGCCGACCTGCACGACTTCGTCGCCCACCACGTCACCGGGATACTCGTCCAGACACAGGTGGCCCGGATGATGGCGGCCACCGGCTCGGGGGAACCGGACCCGGTGCCTGCGGGCAT
This sequence comes from Streptomyces sp. NPDC090088, assembly GCF_044747345.1. Lineage (NCBI taxonomy): Bacteria > Bacillati > Actinomycetota > Actinomycetes > Kitasatosporales > Streptomycetaceae > Streptomyces > Streptomyces sp. NPDC090088. Next base: position 214,304 of record NZ_JBIVDZ010000005.1, read on the forward strand.
CGAACGGGCGGCCACCGAGGCACTCGCCCCCATGAGGCGCACGGTGGGCGTGCCGCGGGACACCGGCCCGGAGCCCGACCGCCGCCCGGTCGGCGACCTGGCCGCCATCACCGAACTCACCGACGGCTTCCCCGCCCCCGGCCAGAAGGTCCCCCTCGACCGCGCCCCCGGCCTCGACACCGAGGTGCCGCACGAGGTGCAGGCGGCCACGTTCCGTGTCGTGCCATCGCGGCGCGACCGCGGGTGCGATTCACGTGCCTTTAACGCATGGGACACAAGAGGGAATCGGGAGCCACTGAGCATGTTTTTGGATCCAATCAAGCGAAGATTTCATCCATTCTCAGGATCGGTGCCCGAGGAGGCCCCATGCCGGACCACACATCTGGATCGCCCTCGACCGCCTCCGTACCGGTCTCGGCGATCGCCGCGCCGGACGTCTCGCGCCGGACGATGCTCCGCGGCGCAGGCCTGCTCGGGGTGGGCGTCGGGTTCGGGCTGCCCGCCTTGCTCACCGCCTGCGGCGCCGCCGCCGACGACGCGGACGGCGGCGACAAGAGCGGCGGCACGCTCACCCTGGCCATCGACGCCACCAGCGCCGTCAACGACCCGGCCTTCTACACGTCCTTGGGCGACTGGATGGCCGTGGACTGCATCTGCCGCGGCCTGACGTTCATCTCCTTCGAGACCAACGAGCCCACACCGGATCTGGCGGAGAAGTGGTCCGTATCCGATGACAAGATGACCTATACATTCACCTTGCGCAAGGGCGTCAAGTTCCACGACGGCACCACGCTCACCTCGGCCGACGTACTCGCCAGCCTCGGCCGCCAGTTCGACCCCGACGACAAGACGCTTCCCAAGGGCGCGACCCGGCCGCTGGCGAGCATGGGCGCCAACGTCGCCTCGCTCACCGCGCCCGACGACATGACCGTGAAGATGGTCCTCAAGAAGCCCGACCGGACGGTCCTCGGCAAGCTCTCCGACATCGGCGGCCGGATCATCTCCAAGGCCGCGCTGGACAAGTACGGCGCCGACATCGGCAAGCACCTCGTGGGCACCGGGCCGTTCGCGTTCTCCGCCGCCACCTCGGGGCAGGCCATCACGCTCAAGGCGTTCGACGGCTTCCGACTGGGCAAGCCGCCCATCGACCGGCTGGTGCTGCGCCAGGTCCAGGACCCGTCCACCATCGTCAGCTCGCTGCTCAGCGGCGATGTCTCCGCGACCCAGTTCGCCCCGTACTCCGCCGTCTCGCAGCTGCGCAAGGACAGCGCGGTAAAGGTGTACGACACCCCGCACAACGCCGACGCCATCATGCTGATCGACGCCCGCCGGATCCCCGAGCTGAAGGTGCGCAAGGCCATCAACCTGGCCGTCAACCGCAAGGCCATCCTCCAGCAGGCGTTCTACGGCATCGGCGCCGAGCCCAGGGGCTACGCCATCCCGCCCGCCCAGAGCGGATACGACACCGCGCTCGCCGACCTCAGCACCCAGGACACCGCGCAGGCCAAGCGGCTGGTCGAGGAGGCCGGGGCGAAGGGGCGCACCATCCGGCTCATGGCGGCCAGCGACTCCTGGCACCCCAAGGCCGCGCAGATCATCGCCCAGAACCTCACCGACGTCGGCTTCAAGGTCGCCACCACCTCGGTGGATCCGGCCACCTACTTCGGCCGGCTCCTCGACGGAAGCGACGACTACCACGACCTGATGATCTGGGAACGCAACACCTACGTCCCCGACCCCGACGACATGGTCGGCGCGATGGCGAGCCCCACCAGCATCTACGGCTCCAAGATCTCCGGCATGGACACCCTGAAGGGTGCCGCCTCCCTCGCCGATGACCTCTACACCGCCAAGAACCTCACCGACACCAAGAAGCGCACCGCCGCCTACACCAGGATCCAGCGCAGATGGGCCGAGGAGTACATGGTCCTGTCGATGCTGGCCTGCTTCAGCAACCTGGTCGTCAGCGGCTCGGCCGTGAAGGGCATGAACACCGACGCACTGGCCAACCACCGCTGTTACATGGAGAAGGCCAGTGTCTGAGACCAGGGCCGCGGTGGACGCCGTAGCGGCCGAGGCCGCGGCGACCGTTCCCGCGGCCTCCCCTACGGCGTCGCCGTCCGGGGCCGTCCGGGGACGGTTTCTCCGCGCGCTGCGCCGCCGTACCCTGGCCCGGTCCTGGCCCGCGCTGCTGTCGTGGCTGCTGCTGACCGTCCTCGTGCTGGTCGCCCTGCTCGGCCCGTTGCTCGTCCAGGCCGACCCTCTGCGGCAGACCTCGTCGGCGCTGCTCGCGCCCGGTTCCCCGGGGCATCCGCTGGGCACCGACGACCTGGGCCGGGACGAGCTGGCCCGGCTGGTGCACGGTGCCCGGCCGCTGCTGCTGGTCTCCTTCACGGCCACCGCGCTCGCGGCCGGCCTCGGGACGCTGGTCGGGCTGGTCGCCGGGTACACGGGCGGGCTGGTGGAGCTGGTGCTGATGCGGCTGGTCGACCTGGCGCTCGCCTTCCCGTCCATCCTGCTGGTGATCCTGCTGGTGGCGGCCGCCGGACCGGGCACGGTCAGTCTGATCCTCGGCATCGGAATCTCCCTCGCGCCCGGACTGGCCCGGCTGGCCCGTGCGCTGACGGCGCGCGAGGCCGCCAAGGACTACGTCGTCGCCTGCCGCCTCGGCGGCACCGGCGCGCCGCGCATCATGGTCCGCGAGGTGCTGCCGAACATCGGCGGCCCGCTGCTCGCCCAGGTCGTCATGACGCTGTCGGTCGCCGCCGGGTTCGCGGCGGGCCTGTCCTATCTGGGCCTGGGGATCCAGCCGCCGCAGCCGGACTGGGGATACATGGTGCAGGCCGGGCAGGAGTTCCTGTACACGGCGCCCCGGCTGGTGGTGCTGCCCGCGCTGCTCACCCTGCTGTTCGTCGTGGCCTGCAACTTCGTCGGCGACGACCTGCGTGACGCCCTCGACCCGAGGGGGACCGCATGAGCGCGGGCGCCGCCGTGCGTGCGCGACTGCCCCGGCCCACCTGGCCCGCCTGGCTGTCCGGCGCCACCGGGATGTTCCTGCGCCGGCTCGCCACGATCCCCGTCGTGCTCTTCGCACTGGCCACCCTGGTGTTCGTGGCGATACGGCTGCTGCCGGGCTCCCCGGCGACCTCCCTCGCCGCGGGCGGCAACACGGCCTCCGCCGCGCAGTTCAGCGCCAACGAGGAACGCGTCACCAAGGCCCTCGGCCTGGACCAGCCGCTGCTCACGCAGTACGGGCACTTCCTCGACGATCTGGTCCATCTGCGGCTGGGCACCTCGTTCTTCGGCTCCAACAGCGTCCTCGGCCTGCTCGGTGACGCGCTGCCCGCGACCGTGGAGCTCACCCTCGCGGCGATGACGGTCGCGGTGCTGCTCGGCGTCGTCACGGGCGTGGTCGCGGCGCTGCGCAGGGGAAGCTGGATCGACACGTCGACGCGGGCCGTCGCCACCGTCAGCTTCTCGCTGCCCTGGTTCGCCCTCGGCGTGCTGTCCATCGTGGTGTTCGGCGTGTGGCTGCGCTGGCTGCCGGTGCTGGGACGGCTGCCCAGCACCCTCGACTACAACCCGACGACCGGCTTCGTGCCGCTGGACGCGATCCTCCAGGACCGGCCCGAGCTGGTGTGGCCGTGGATCCAGCACCTGATCCTGCCCGCGGTGACCCTCGCGCTGTCGATGGCCGGCTTCATCACCCGGATCGTGCGCGCCTCCGTCCTGGAGGTCCTCGGCGACGATTTCGTGCGCACCGCCCGGATGAAGGGCCTCGGGGAGGGCGCGGTGGTGCGCGGGCACGTCCTGCGCAACGCCTGGCTGCCGATCGTCACCGTCCTGGGGCTCCAGTTCGGCTCCCTGCTGGGCGGGTCGGTCGTCACCGAGACCGTCTTCTCCTACCCGGGTGTCGGGCGCCTGCTGGTGCAGGGCGTACTCCAGCGCGACTACCCGGTCGTACAGGGCGCGGCGCTCGCGATCACACTTCTGTTCACCCTCGTCAACCACGCGGTCGACCTGCTGTACACGGTCCTCGACCCACGTCTGCGCAAAGGATGATCCCCATGGACATCGTGCTGGTCCACGGTGCCGGCGGACGGCCCACCACCTGGTCGGCGGTGCGGCCACTGCTCACCGCCCGTGGGCACCGGCTGTTCACGGTCACCAATCCGATGACCTCCCTGGCGGACGACATCGCCGAGACCTCGGCGGTGCTGGCGCAGACGAGCGGCCCGGTACTGCTCGCGGGCCACTCCTACGGCGGCGCCGTCATCACGAACGTGGGGCGCGACCCACGGGTCGGCGGACTCGTGTACATCGCCGCGTTCGGGCCGGACGAGGGCGAGACCGTCAACGGGATCGTCGAGCGCTACGAGCCCGCGGAGATCTCCAAGTACATGCGGCGCGGCCCGAACGGCGAGTGGAAGTCCGAGCCCGGCCCGGAGTTCTGGGCGGAGATCGGCCCCGACCTGTCGGCCGAGCAGCGCGCGATCGTCGAGGCGGAGGGACGCAAGGCCGAGAACCTGATCTTCACCCAGGCGACCGGGGTCCCGGCCTGGCGCACCCTGCCCAGCTGGTACCTGGTCGCCGACGACGACCGCACCCTGCGCCCGGAGATCCAGAACTTCATGGCCGAACGGATGAAGGCCACCGTCGAGCACGTGCCGGGCAGCCACTACACCACGCTGGTGTGGCCCGAGCGGGTCGCCGAGCTGATCCACCGGGCCGCGCTGGCCGTGGGCGGTGCGGGATGAGCGAGCCCGAGGCGGTGCTCGAAGTCCGCGACCTGCGCGTGCGGTTCGACGTCCCGACGGGCCGGCTGCCCGCCGTGGACGGGGTCGACCTGACGTTGCGCAAGGGCGAGATCCTCGCGCTGGTCGGCGAGTCGGGGTCGGGCAAGTCGGCGCTGTCGATGAGTCTGGTCGGCCTCAACCGCGGCCCCCGCACCCACATCACCGGATCCGTGTCCTTCCGGGGCCGCGAACTGGTCGGGGCCTCCGAGCGGGAGCTGCGCCGGGTGCGCGGCAAGGACGTGGCGGTCGTCTTCCAGGACGCGCTCGCCGCACTCAACCCGCTGCACCGGGCCGGCGCCCAGGTCGCGGAGACCATCCGCGCCCACGCCGACGTAAAGCGCGCCACCGCGGCCGCCCGTGCGGTGGAACTTCTCGGCGAGGTCGGGATCGCGGGCCCGGCACGGGCCGCGCGCGCCTACCCGCACCAGCTCTCCGGAGGCATGCGGCAGCGCGTGATGATCGCGATGGGGCTGGCCAACGACCCGGCGGTGCTGATCGCCGACGAGCCGACCACCGCACTGGACGTCACCATCCAGGCGCAGGTGCTGACGCTGCTGAAGCGGGTGCAGCGCGAACACGGCACGTCCGTGCTGCTGATCACCCACGACCTCGGCGTGGTCGCCGAGGTCGCCGACCGGGTGGCGGTCATGTACGCGGGCCGGATCGTGGAACAGGGCACCCGCGACGAGGTCCTGTTCGACCCCCAGCACCCGTACACGATGGGCCTGCTCGGCTCGGTGCCCCCGCTGGACGGGCCGATACCCGAACGGCTGCCGGCGATCCCGGGCAGCCCGCCGAGCGGGGTGGAACGACCCTCGGGCTGTGGCTTCCGGCCCCGGTGCGCCTTCGCCGACGACGGCTGTGCGGAGCGCCCGGCACTGCGACGGCGATTCGGCGGCACCGCCCACCTGGACGCCTGTGTGCTGCCGCGGGAGGCCCGGGTTCGGGCCCGGGCGGCGGGAGCGAGCGTATGACGGACGTGATGCTGAGCGCGCGCGGACTGCGGGTGGACTACCCCGGCCGCGCGGGCGGCCGGGTGCGGGCGCTGCGGGACATCGACCTGGACATCGCCCCGGGCGAGACGCTGGGCCTGGTCGGCGAGTCGGGGTGCGGCAAGTCCACGCTCGGGCGAGCGCTGCTGCGGGTCGTGGAGCCCTCGGCGGGCCGGATCGACTTCCAGGGCACCGACCTCACCCGGCTGCGGGGACGGCGGCTGAAGCGGACCAGGGCCGAACTCCAGATGGTGTTCCAGGACCCCTTCGGCTCGCTCAACCCGCGCCGCACGGTCGCCGACATCGTCGCCGAGCCACTGCTGCGCTCCCGGGGCGCGAGCCGCGCCGAGGCGGACCGCGCCGTGACCGAACTCCTCGACCTCGTCGGGCTCGGCGCCGACGCGGGCGGGCGCAAGCCGCATGAGTTCTCCGGCGGCCAGCGCCAGCGCATCGGCATCGCGCGAGCCCTCGCCTCCTCGCCGCGGTTCGTGGTCGCGGACGAGGCGGTCTCCGCGCTGGACGTGTCGATCCAGGCGCAGGTGCTGAACCTGCTGTCGGACCTGGTGCGCGACCGCGGCCTGACGATGCTGTTCATCTCCCACGACCTCGGCGTCGTACGGCACATCGCCGACCGGGTCGCCGTGATGTACCTCGGGGAGATCATCGAGATCGCCTCCCGGGACACCTTCTTCGCCGGCCCCGCGCACCCCTACAGCAGCGCCCTGCTGGCCAGCGTGCCCGAGCTGCGGCCCGGTCCGCCGCGTGAACGGCAGCCGCTGCAGGGCGAGTTGCCCGACCCGGCCGATCCGCCCGCGGGGTGCCTGTTCCGTACCCGCTGCCCCTTCGCCACCGACCTGTGCCGTACCGCCCACCCGGAACTGCGCGAGATCGCCCCCGGCCGCAGCGTGCGCTGCCACCTGCCGCTCGACACCGCCACCGAGGAGCCGCATTGATCATCGACGCCTACAACACCACCCAGGACGTGCGAGGTCGCTCCGACTACCTCACCGGTGCCCGCAAGGGCGAGGCGCCCCCGCCGTACCAGCCCTTCGAGCCGCGCCGGATCCTCGACCGGATGGACGCCGCCGGAGTGGACATGGCGATGGTGTGCTCGCTCGCCCAGCGCATCGAGAACGACTTCATCGCCTCGCTCGTGGCCGCCCACCCGGACCGGTTCTTCGGCTTCGGCCAGGTGCTGCCGCAGGCGGACGACGCGATCGAGGAGATCGACCGGATCGCCGACGCCGGCCTGGCCGGCCTGAAACTGCACCCGAGCCTGCACGGCTACCACGTCGCCGACCACGGCCTGCTGGACCCGGTGTTCGAGGCCTGCGCCAGACGCGGACTGATGGTCCTGGTCAACGCGCTGGACGACGCCTTCTGCGCGCCCCTCGCCATCGAGGAGATCGCCCGCGATCACCCCGCGGTGCCGACGATCATCGCGCACATGGGTGCCGTGTGGAACGTACCCGAAGCCATCATCGTGGCCGAACGGCAGCCGCACGTCTATCTGGAGACGTCCGCGACGCTGATGAGCGACGTGAAGCGGGCCTACGCCCGGCTCGGGCCCCGGCAGATCCTGATGGGCAGCGAGTGGCCGGGCTCCGACTTCGACCTGGAGCGCATGAAGATCGCCAAAGCGGTCGAGGACGAGAAGGACCGGGCGCTGATCGAGGGCGGCAACATGGCCCGTCTGCTCGGGCTGGAAGCATGACCGCCGCCCCGGTGGCCGTCCCGCCGGGAATGAGCGTGGACGACGCCGAACTCCTCACTGTGGCACAGGCGTTGCTGTCACGTGTGTGGCAGGCGGACCGGCACGAGGTGGCCACCGCGCTGCGCACCGCGGACGGCCGGATCCACACCGGCGTCCACGTCGAGGGCTCCTGCCGGCGCAGTTCGATCTGCGCGGAGGGCGTCGCCCTGGGCACCGCGCGGGGCGCGCTGGCACCCGGTGCGCCGCTCGCGGTCACGTCGGTGGTGTCGGTGCAGATCAAACCCGCGGGACGGTTCCGGATCATCGCGCCGTGCGGGGTGTGCCGCGAACTCATCAGCGACTACGGCCCGGACACCGTCGTGTGGATCACGACCGTCGACGACGACCGGCCGGTCCCCGTGCGTGCCCTGGACCTGCTGCCGGAGAAGAGCCGGCGCCGCTGGTGAGCGCCCCCAAGTCCCCCTGAGGAAAGGAGAGTCATGTCGTCCGTCATCACGGGGCCGCACGGCCTGCGCGTGCCCACCGGGCTCGACGTACCCGCGCTCGCGGCCCAACTCGGCGGCACCGGTACGCCGTTGCCGTGGGAGGAACTGACCTGGCCGGAGGCCGAGACCGCCGTCGCCGGACGGGACGCGGTCGTCATCCCGGTCGGTGCCACCGAACAGCACGGCCCGCATCTGCCGCTCGCCGTGGACACCCTGATCTGCGAGGCGGTCGCCCTGGGCGTCTCCGCACTGACGGGCGTACCGGTGCTGCCCCCGCTGAGCTTCGGGGTGTCCGCCTCGCACGGCGGCTTCGCCGGCACCGTGGCGCTGCGCCCCGAGACCCTGATCGCCGTCGTGGAGGACGTGATCGACTCGCTGTACGAGAGCGGGGTACGGCAGTTCGTCCTGCTGAACGGCCACATCTGGAACAACGGTGCGCTCGACGTGTCCGCCGAGAAGCTGAGGGTGCGTCATCGAGACGCCCGGGTGCGGGCGTTGGGCTACGTGACCATGTACCCGGGGCCGGAGGTGGACGGCCATGTCACTTACGGCCGCGCGTTGATGCACGCCAACTTCTTCGAGACGTCGGTGATGCTGCACCTCGCGCCCGACCTGGTGCGGATGGAGCGGGCCACCTCGCACGTGGACGTGGACTCCTTCTGGGACTACCGCATGGACCAGGTCAGCGAGACCGGGGTGTGGGGCAGGGACGTCACCGAGGCCAACGCGGCCCACGGGCGCGCGGAGTTCGACCGCTGTGTGCTCACCACCGCCCGCGCGGTCTCGGCGGCCGTGCGCGAACCCTGGCCCGACGCGGCACACCGGCCCGGCGATCCCGCCTGACTCCTGGTCCGGCCCGGCACGCCGGCCCGGCAGTCCCCACCCGTCCCCTGGCGCATCCCGGCACAGCGGCCCAGCGATCCAGCCCGGCGGCGCGGGCCTGCGCTACCGGGGCGACCGCCCTACTGCCACCGATCCGCCTGCCTCTGCCCAGCCGCCCGGTCCCCTGCGGGCCGGGACACGGCCGGGCGGCGGAACGAACCACGAGGAGAACACCTTGGACCTCAGCATCACCCTGCCCCGGCTGCCGGAGTGCGAGCCCATGCTCATCGGCGGCGAGTGGACCACGGGGGTCTCGACGCGGCGGATCGAGGTCCTCGACCCGGCCACCGGGACTCGGCTGACCAGCGTGGTCGGCGCAGTCGACGCGGACGTGGACGCCGCGGTGTCCGCCGCTGCCGCCGCGCACCGCGACGGGCGCTGGCGGAAGCTGCCGCCCCGGCGGCGCCGGGACGTGCTGCTACGGCTCGCGGACCTGGTGGAGCGGGACGCCGAGACACTGGCGATCCTGGACACCCTGGACAACGGCAAGGCCGTCGAACGGGCCCGCGGCGACGTGGAACTGGGTCTCCAGGCGATCCGGCACTTCGCGGGCACACCCACCCGGCTGACCGGCACCGTCCACCCGGCCGGACCCGGGCGGCACGTGTACAGCGTGCGGGAACCGGTGGGCGTGGTGGCCGCCGTACTCCCCTGGAACTTCCCCTTCATGATCGCTGCCTGGAAGCTCGCCCCGGCCCTGGCCGCGGGCTGCGCGGTGGTGGTCAAGCCCGCCGAGCAGACGCCGCTGACCGCGCTGCGGCTGGCCGCGCTGTGCCTGGAGGCGGGCGTGCCCGAGGGCGTCGTCAACGTGCTGACCGGTGACGGGCGTACCGGGGCGGAACTGGTCGCGCACCCCGGGGTCGCCAAGGTCTCGTTCACGGGATCCACCGATGTAGGGCGGCTGATCATGGCCGCGGCGGCGCCCTCGGTCAAGCGGCTCACTCTCGAACTGGGCGGCAAGTCCGCCAACATCGTGTTCGCCGACGCCGACCTGGACGCCGCCGTACCGGCCGCCGTACGCGCGGTGTTCGGGCACTCCGGGCAGATGTGCACGGCGGGCAGCAGACTGCTGGTGCAGCGCTCGGTACTCAAGGAGTTCCTCGACCGGATGCTGCCGGCCGTGGAGGCCCTCAGGATCGGTCCCGGTCTGACCGGCGGGATCAACATCGGCCCGCTCGTGTCGCAGGAGCAGTTCGACCGCGTCACCGGCTACCTGGAACTCGGCCGCGCCGAGGGCGCTCAGGTGGCCACGGGCGGCGAACCGCTGCCCGGGCCCGGCTGGTTCGTGCGGCCCACGGTGTTCACCGAGGTCACGCCCGACATGCGGATCGCCCGGGAGGAGATCTTCGGCCCGGTTGCCGCCGTCCTGCCCTTCGACACCGAGGAGGAGGCGATCGCCCTCGCCAACGACAGCGACTACGGGCTCGCGGCGGGCGTGTGGACCACCGACCTCGGCCGCGCGCACCGAGCCGCGGCGGAACTCCAGGCGGGCACCGTGTGGGTGAACACCTACAACGAGTTCGACCCCGCCGTGGCGTTCGGCGGCACCAAGCAGTCCGGGCTGGGCCGGGACCTCGGCGACGCGGCCGTCGACGGGTTCACCGAGCTCAAGAGCATCACGATCGCACTGTGAACGCCCCCGTGACAGCCGCCTCGCCCACCCCCACCACCGCCCTCGACGTGGCCGCCGAGCGGGCCCGCACCCCCGGCTGCGCCACCGGCCACCACTTCAACGCCGCCGGCGCCGCCCTGCCGGCCACCGACACGGTCGACGCGGTCATCGCCCACCTGCGCACCGAAAGCCTGTACGGCGGCTACGAGGCCGCCAAACTCGCCGCCGCCGACCTGACCGCCGTCTACACGCACACCGCGACCCTGCTCGGGGTCGACGCCGACGAGGTCGCACTGGTCGAGAGCGCCACCGCGGGCTGGCAGCGCGTCGTCTCGGCGCTCCGGCTGCGGCCCGGCGACCGGGTGCTGGCCGCCCGCTCCAGCTACGTCAGCAGCGCCCTGCACCTGCTGGCCGCCGAGCGCGACACCGGCGTCCGCGTCGAGGTGCTGCCCAACGGCCCCGACGGGGCGACGGATCTGGAGGCCCTGGAGCGGGCACTGCGCGCCGGCCCGGCCGCCCTGGTCACCGCGGCGCACGTGCCGACCTCCTCCGGGCTGGTCGAACCGGCCGCCGGGATCGGCACGCTGGCCGCCGCCCACGGGGTGCCGTTCCTGCTCGACGCCACCCAGTCGCTGGGCCAGCTGCCGGTCGACATGGCCGCGCTCGGCTGCGATCTCCTGATCGGCACCGGACGCAAGTTCCTGCGCGCCCCGCGCGGTACCGGCCTGCTGGCCGTGCGCCGCCCCCTGCTGGACACCCTCGCCCCACACGCCCCGGATGTGCGCGGGGCCCGCTGGACGGCCGAGCGGAGCTGGGAACTGGCCCCGGACGCACGGCGGTTCGAACTGTGGGAGGCCGCCCACGCGCTGCGGCTCGGCCTGGGCTCGGCCCTGGCCGACCTGCACACGCTCGGACCCGGCGGCGTCTTCGCGCATCTGGCCGCGCTCGCGGCGACACTGCGCGCGCGCCTCGGCGCGCTCCCCGGCGTACGGGTCACCGATCCGCCCGCGGCGGGCGGCGCCATCGTCACCTTCGTCGTGGACGGCCTCGACGCGGGCGAGGTGCAGCGACGACTGGCCCTGCGGCGGGTCCACCTGATCGCGGTGCCCGCCGATCATGGCCGCTGGGACATGGACCCGCGCGGTCTTGCGAAGGTGGTACGCGCCTCGGTGCACGTCTACACCGACGACGGCGACCTGGACGCCCTGGTCGAGGCCGTGGCCGAGATCTCGTCAGGCACGCGCGGCACCGGGTCGGCGGTGTCCGTACCGTCACCGGCATCGGCACCGGCGGACTCCCCGGTGGTTGGTCCGGCGGGACGCCCCGCCGTGCGCCGTCACGACGTCGTGGTGATCGGCCTCGGTGTGCACGGCAGCGCGGCGCTGCGGCAGCTGGCCGAGCGCGGGCTCGACGCGCTGGGGCTCGAACAGTTCGCGCTGGGCCACGACCTGGGCTCCTCGCACGGTGCCACCCGGATGATCCGCCGCGCCTACCCGCACCCCGACTGGGACGGTCTGGTCGACACCGCATACCGTGCCTGGGCCGAGCTGGAGGAGGCGTCGAAGACCCGGCTGATCGAGGTCACCGGGGGTCTGTACGCCGCCCCGCAGGACCGGCCCGATCCCCTGCGGGGCCCCGGCTGCCGCGAGGTGGGCCCTGCGGAGGCGGGCCGGATCTTCCCCGGGCTGCGGCTGCCCGAGGGGTTCACGGCCGTGCACGACCCGGCCGCCGGGATCATCGACGCCCGCGAGACCCTGCGCGCCCAGCTCGCCCTCGCCGAACGCGCCGGAGCCCGGATCGCCGACCGGACGCCCGTCATCGGCTGGTCCCCGGACGCCGACGGGGTCGTCGTGCGCACGGCGGCCGGGGAGATCCACGCCCGCCGACTGGTCCTGTGCACCGGCCCCTGGACTTCGTATCAACTTCCTTCACTGCAAGCGCATCTGACGGTAACTCGGATCGTGAACGCCTACTTCGCCGCCGACCCCTCCGGGCCACTGGGGCGCGGCGGGCTGGGGAGCTTCTCCGTCGACCTGCCGGAAGGGCTGCTGTACGGCTTCCCGGCCGCCGACGGTCGGGGCCTGAAGGCAGGGCTCGACTCCGGTCCGGCGTGGGACCCGGAGGCCGCCAGACCCGCCGCGACCGAGGCCGAACTCGCCCTCCTCGCGGGCGCCGTGGCGCGGGTGCTGCCCGGCGCCGGCCCGGTGACCGAGAGCCTGACCTGCCTGTACACGATGACCGCGGACCGGCGCTTCCTGGTCGGCGAGGTGCCCGGAGCGCCGCAGGCCCTGGTGGCCTCCGCCTGTTCCGGTCACGGCTTCAAGTTCGGTCCGGCGATCGGTGCCGCCCTGGCCGACCTGGTGTGTGGACTCCCGCGTCCGGACCTGGGCTTCCTGTCCCCGGCCAGACTGGCCCCCGGCGGTGCCCGGTGAGGGCCGGCACGGGGGCGGCCGGGGGCGGCTCAGCCGCTGAACACCGTCCGGGAACGTCGTTCGTACCAGGCCGTCAGGTGTTCGCCCGCGCTGATGACGTGCTCCCGCATCGCCTCCTGCGCCCGGTCCTCGTCCCGGTCGGCCAACGCGGCCACGATGGCGTCGTGCTGACGGACGTTCAGCTGGCGGTGGCGTTCGTCGCCGGCCAGGGCCAGCGAGGACACGTTGCGCGGGAAGCTCTCGTTGATCCGGTCGATCATGCGACTGAGCCAGGGGTTGTCGGCCGCCGCGCAGACCACGGTGTGGAAGCAGTCGTTGGCCTCCGTCGTGGCGAGCGGTCCCTCCGGCGGGGTGGCGACGCCCTCCGCCGCCGCGCGCAGCACGTCGTTGTGGCGGCGCAGTTCGCCGAGCTGGCTCTCGGTGATCCGGGCGGCGGCGCGCCGGGCGGCCAGGGCCTCCAGCTCCGCGCGCACTTCGTACGCCTGCCGCACCTCCCACGGCGCCGGCACCCGCACCACCGCGCCGCGATGCGGCTGCATCTCGATCAGCCCGCCGTGCTGCAACTGGCGCAGCGCCTCGCGCACCGGGGTACGGCTGACGCCGAACTCGGCGGCCAGCGCCGCCTGGCGCAGCGGTTTCCCGATGGGAAGCTCGCCGTTCATGATCCGCGTGCGGATGCGGGCGGCGATGTCGTCGACGAGGGCGCCTTCGTCGGTCTGGGACGTCATCGGAGTGGGTCTCACCCTTCTCGGGGCTGGCGGGGGCTGGTGGGGGCCGCGCGGTGGTGGAGCAGTCTGCCACGCCGTCGCCGCGCACCATCCGTCGACTTTGGATCCATTAACAGGATAACCGCATCCAATAGGAGCCTGTCATGAACCTCGACGTCACCAAGGCGATCGACGTCTCCGTGCCCATCCACCCCGGCATGCTGCACTGGGGACGCAGGCCCGAGGTGGAGGTAGTCGAGTCGCGTACCGCGGGTGATGCGTCGAACGTCAGCCGCTGGCGCATCGGCGCCCACACCGGCACGCACATCGACGCCCCGGCCCACTTCGTGGACGGCGGCAAGACCGTCGACCGGCTCGACCTGTCGGCCCTCAACGGGACCGCCCGGGTGCTCGACCTCACCCACGTCAAGGAGCAGATCACCGCCGCCGACCTCGACGCGGCGGGGCTCGGCACCGAGGAACGGGTGCTGCTGCGCACCAGCAACTCGCAGGGAGTGCTGCGCAGTCCGTGGAAGGCGCGGCAGTGGGTCGGTCTGGCCCCGGACGGCGCGGAGCGGCTGATCGAGGCGGGGGTGCGCACGGCCGGTATCGACTACCTCAGCATCGAGGCCGTCGCCTACACCACGCACTGGGAGACGCACCAACTGCTGTGCGGGGCGGACGTGCTGATTCTCGAAGTGGTCGACCTGCTGCACACCCCGGCGGGTGTCTACGACATGCTGTCGCTGCCGGTGCCGCTCCAGGGCGCCGAGGCCGCCCCCTCCCGCACCCTGCTGCTGCCCCGGGACGAGACGTGAGCCCCGGCGACGGGCTGATTCTCGCCGCTCCGCACCCCGCCGCGCTGGACGCGGCCGGACGGTCGGCCCGGCGCGGCGGCAACGCCGTCGACGCGGCGCTGGCCGCCGCCGCCGCGCTGACCGTCGTCTACCCCCACCAGTGCTCCCTGGGCGGCGACCTGATCGCCCTGGTGCACACGCCCGACGGCACCGTCCGGGCGGTCCTCTCGGTCGGCGCGGCGGCCCGGGACGTGGACGTCACGGCGTTGCGCGCGGCGGACCGGCGCATGCCCGCCCAGGGCCCTCAGACCGTGACCGTGCCCGGCGTCGTGGCGGGCTGGGCGGCGCTGGCGGAGGCGTACGGCACACCGGGCGCGCTGCCCGCCGCGCTGCGGGACGCCGCCGGCCTCGCGCGGGAAGGGGCCGTGGTCTCCGCAGGGCTGGCCCGCGCGGTAGGGGAGCGCGCGGCGCAGGTCGCGGCCGACCCGGGCCTGTCCGCCCTGCTGACCGGTCCCGACGGCCGCCCGGTGGGCGAGGGCGACCCGCTCCCGCAGCCGCGCCTGGCCCGGGTGCTCGACCAACTCGCCGAGGACCCCGTGTCGTTCTACCGCGGCCCGGTCGCGCAGGCTCTCGCCGCCGGTCTGCGCCGCCTCGGAAGCCCGCTCACGGCCGCCGACCTGGCCGCCCACGAGGCGGAGTCCGCCGAGCCGTTGACCGTCGAGGTGGCGGGCGTCACCTGGTGGGCCGCTCCGCCACCCAGCCAGGGCGCGGTACTGCCATCGCTGCTCCGGGCGGCGGCGGACGCGGCGGGCCTGCCGGAACCGGAGCGCACCCTTCTGCTCGCCGCCCGCTGTCAGGACGCCTCGGCCGCCCGCGACCGGCTGCTCGGCGACCCGCACGGGCAATCGCTGGACCTGGCGGGCCTGCTGGATCCGGCGCCGCTGGCGGGCAGGGTTCCGCCCGATCCGCCGTTCCGGCCGTCCGGGGACACCGTCGCGGTGACGGCCGTGGACTCCTCGGGGCTGGCCGTGTCGCTGATCCAGAGCGTCTACCAGACCTTCGGCTCGGGCCTGTGCGAGCCGGACACCGGGATCGTGCTGCACAACCGGGGCTCGGCGTTCAGCCTGGAACCCGGCCGTCCCGGAGTACTGCGGCCCGGCGCGCGGCCGCCGCACACGTTGTGCCCGGTGATCGGCCGCTCCGGTGCGCTGCTCTTGGCGGCGGGCTGCCAGGGCGGCCGGGCCCAGCCGCAGATCCTCGCCCAGACCCTGCCCCGGCTCGCCGACCCCGGCACCGATCCCGAGGCCGCCCTGAGGAGTCCGCGCTGGGTGACAGGCGCCCGCGACATCGGCTTCGAGGGGCCGACCCTGCTGGCCGAGCCGGGCTCTCTCCCGATGCCGATGGACGCTCCGCTCCTGGGACTTCCGGTCGTCGTCACCGCCGGGCCCACCGATCTGGCGGGCCACACCCAGGTGGTGCGACTGGCGCGGGACGGCCGCCTGGACGGCGCCTCCGACCCGCGCGCCGACGGCGGCACCGTACGCCACACCCCTCGCACTGCGCCGGTCGGCGCGGACCACCGCACCGGCACGTCCCCGGACGTGACCCACCACGACCACGCCGCCGTGTTCCCGGAGGCCCCGGCCACAGCCCTCGACAACCGCATCAGCGCGAGCCCCGACCACCCGGCCGCACCCCACCACAACCGCACCGACACCCCCGCGCCCGCCATCACCCGCACGCCCCCGGAAGGACAGCGCCCATGAGTACCCTCGCCCCCCGGCCCGCCGCCGCACCGGCACCGCACCCGCTGGACCCGCTGACGGCCGCCGAACTCGCCGTCGCCGTCAAGGTGTTGAAGGCGGATCCCAGGGTCACCGAGGACGCCCGGTTCTGGGGCGTGGCCCTCGACGAGCACCACGCGCGCACGGCCGGCCCTGACGAGGCACGGCGGGCCCGCGCCGTCGTGATCTGTCCCTCGGCCCGACTCGCCTACGAGGTCGCCCTCGAACTCGGCGAGAAGCCGCAGTCCACGGCCTGGTGCGAGCTGGACGTACGCAGCCCGGGCTGCTCCTCGGAGGAAGCCCGGCAGGCCGCCGCCGCGTGCCGGGCGGACCCGCGGTTCCGGGAGGCGCTGGCGCTGCGCGGCATCCACGACGTGTCGCTGGTGATGGTCGACCCGGAGTCGATCGGCGGCTTCGAACCGCCCGCGTACCCGGGCCGCCGCCTGACCTGGGGCAGCGTGTGGCACCGCGAGTCCGAGGACGACAACGGCTACGCCCGGCCCGTGCAGGGGGTCGTACCGATCATCGACATGGAGTCGATGGAGGTGCTGCACATCGAGGACCACGGGATCGTCCCGCTGTCGGGGGAGTCCGGGGTGTTCGCGGCCGGAACCGTGCCGGAGCGGGCGGGGCTGAGGCCGCTGGAGGTGGTCCAGCCCGAGGGACCGAGCTTCACCGTGACCGGGCAGCGGGTGGACTGGCAGGGCTGGTCGGTACGGGTCGGCTTCTCCCACCGTGAGGGCCTGGTCCTGCACGACCTGAGCTTCGACGCGGGCGGCAAGGGGCCGCGGCGGGTGATCCGCCGGGCGGCCGTCAACGAGATGTACGTGCCGTACTTCGACACCGCCTCCACCCAGTACCGCAAGAACTTCTTCGACTGGGGCGAGTACGGCGCCGGCCCGCTCACCAACTCCCTCGCCCTCGGCTGCGACTGCCTCGGCGTCATCCACTACTTCGACGCGGCCGTCCTCGGCGGCGACGGCGTGCCGCGGGTCATCCCCAACGCGATCTGCATGCACGAGGAGGACGACGGGATCCTCTGGAAGCACCACGACGGCCGCACCGGCCGTACGGAGGTGCGCCGCTCCCGCCGTCTGATCATCTCGGCGTTCGCCACGGTCGCCAACTACGACTACGGCTTCTACTGGTCCCTGTACCAGGACGGCTCGGTCATGCTGGAGATCAAGATGACCGGCATCCTGTCCGCGACCGGTGTCACGGAGGACGAGGAGACGCCCTACGCCCGGCGGGTCGCCCCGAAAGTGGCCGTCACCAACCACCAGCACTTCTTCGCCGTACGGCTGGACATGGCCGTCGACGGGACGGCGAACCGGCTGGTCGAGGTGACCGCCGAGCACGAGAGCGACCCGGCGCTCGACCCGTACGGCAACGCGGCGCGGACCGTGCTGCGGCCGGTCCTGCGCGAGTCGGAGGGCGGGCGGACCACCGACCCGGCCCGGGCCCTGCACTGGCGGGTGGAGAGCACGGAGGCCCGCAACCGGATGGGCGAGCCGACCGCCTACCGCGTGCACGTGGAGAACACGGCGGTGCTGCCGGTGAGACCGGACAGCGTGTGCGCGCGACGGGCGCCGTTCGTGGCGAAGCAGCTGTGGGCGACGGAGTACGACCCGGCGCGCCGGTTCGTCGCGGGGGAGTACCCCAACCAGGCCGAACCCGGGGCGGACGGGGTCCACCGCTGGCAGCAGGAGGACCGCTCGCTGGACGGCACGGAGCTGGTGCTGTGGGCCACGGTCGGCTCGCACCACTTCCCGCGCCCCGAGGAGTGGCCGGTGATGCCGGTGGCCCGCGCCCGGCTGCGCCTGGAGCCCGACGGCTTCTTCGACCGCAACCCCGCCCTGGACGTGCCCGCCCCGGTCTCCTGTCACGCGCCGGCCCCCGCGGCGGACGCCGGCGGCGGCCACTGCTGCGGATGACGGCGGGGAACCGGCCGTGCAGCGGCGGCGTGCGGTGGCGGCGGTGACCGGCGGCACCGCACTGACGGGCGGCAGCCATGGCCACCACATCGATGCCGGCGGTCACGCGGCACATGCCTCGCAGGGAGCGGTCGCCCTCGGACTGCTGGGCGCGGCCCTGGCCTGCACGCTGGTGTTCGCCTGGCCCGCGCTGCGGGTCGCGCTGGCGCCCGAGGCGCGGCGACTCACCGGGCGTTCGATGCTCGCGGCGGCGGCCGCCGCCTGCGCGCTGGGGGTACCGCTCGCGCTGACGTGGGCCCCGACCACCGTCGACCCCCATCTGTGGGGGATGATCCGCTTCGAACTGCTGGCGGTCCTCGGCCCCGCGCTGCTCGTCCACGCGGTCCGCTCGACCGGGCCGGTGGCGCGGCGGCGGTACCGGGGGGCGTCCCTGGGGGCGGTCGTGTGGACGGTGTCGGCGTACGCCTGGCACCTGCCCCCACTGCACCTGCTGGACGGCCCGGGAGCCGAGGCCGCGCGGTCGTTCACCTGGTTGGCGGCGGGACTCCTGCTGTGCCTGCCCGCGTCGGCCCGCCCGGGGCCGTTCCTGGTGGCGCACCTCGCCGTGCTGCCGTTGGCGGCGCTGATGGCGGGCACCGGGCGGGGCGGGGCCGGCCTGCTGATGGCGGTCGTGGACATGGTCATGGTCGGGTGCCTGCTCGTCGGCGGTTACACCGACGTAAATATTGGATCCAATCCATGGCTTCATGGATCCTTCCTTCGTTACGGTCTGCGTGACCGGGACAGAAAGGCGTCAGATGCGCGAGGAAGAGAACGTGCGGCTCACCAGGACCGGTCCGGGCACGCCCGCCGGGGACTGGATGCGCCGCTACTGGCAGCCCGTCGCCCTGAGCGAGGAACTCGGCGGCGTGCGGCCCTTGGTGGCCCCGAAGGTGCTGGGGCAGGACCTGGTCCTGTTCCGGGACGGGGACGGTGAACTCGGCCTGGTGGACCGCGGCTGTCCGCACCGGGGAGCCGATCTGGCGCTCGGCCGGCTGGAGGACGGCGGACTGCGCTGCTGCTTCCACGGCTGGCTCTTCGGCCGGGACGGCGCCTGCCTGGACACCCCGGCCGAGCCCGTCGGCGGCAACCTCACCGCCCGGGTCCGGCTGGGCAGTTATCCGGTCCGCGAGGTCAACGGGGTGATCTGGGGCTACCTCGGCCCCGGCGAGCCGCCCGAACTGCCCGCGCTGGACTGCTTCGAGGCCCCCGCCGGGCACACGTTCGCCTGGAAGGGCCTGCTGGAGTGCAACTGGCTCCAGGCCCTGGAGGTCGGCATCGACCCCGCGCACGCCTCCTACCTGCACCGCTTCTTCCAGGACGAGGACCCCTCGGAGGGCTACGGCAAGCAGTTCCGGGCCGCCTCGCAGGGCACCGACCTGCCGATGACGAAGATCCTGCGCGAGTACGGCCGCCCCGACATCGACGCCGTCCGCACCCCCTACGGCATCCGGATCACGGCACTGCGGACGCTCGACGGCACCGACACCGAGGGCCGCCAGATGGACGGCAGCCGCACCCATGTCCGCGTCACCCACCAGGTCTTCCCGCACGGGTTCCACATCCCGCTCGACGCCGAGACGGCCATCACCCAGTGGCACGTGCCGATCGACGACACCTCCTGCTACTGGTACGCCCAGTTCACCAGCGTCGGCGGTCCGGTCGACCGGGCGGAGATGCGCCGCCAGCGCGTGGACGCCGTCACCCTGCCCGACTACCGCCCGCGCTTCGGCCGTTCCAACGGCTACGGCTACGACCCCGCCGAACAGCTCACCACCACGTACACCGGCCTCGGCACCGACATCAACGTGCACGACCAGTGGGCGGTCGAGGGCCAGGGCGCGATCCAGGACCGCACCCGTGAACACCTGGGCCGCTCCGACAAGGCGATCGTCATGTACCGGCGGATGCTGGGCGAGGCGATATCGGCCGTCGGACGCGGCGAGGATCCGCCGCTGGTGCTGCCCGCCGACCGCGCGGCCGAAGTGCGCGGTCCCGTCACGCTCGACGGCATCGGCCCCAGCGAGGGGTGGGCGGAGCACTGGGCGGCCGTGACCGCGAAACAGCGGGCGGAGAGCGGCTGGGCCCGGCCGGCCGGAACGGACGGCTGAGCGGCGTGGACTTCGTCGAACGTCACGCGGGGTGGACGGCCGCGCAGTCGGCCGCCGCCGAGGAGATCCGCGACCGTGCCGAGGGCGGCGGGCTGAAGGTGGTACGGCTCGTCTTCGCCGACCAGCACGGGCTGCTGCGCGGGAAGACCGTCACCGCCTCCGAGGTGCCCGCCGTGCTGCGCGAGGGCACCGGCATCGCCTCCTCGCTGCTGGCCAAGGACACCTCGGGCCGTACCGTGTTCCCGCTGTTCACCAAGGAGACCCCGCTCGGACTGCCCGAACTGCGGGGCGCCGCCGACATGGTGATGGTGCCCGACCCGCTCACCTTCCGGATGCTGCCGTGGTCCCCGGGCACCGGCTGGCTGCTGTGCGACCTGCGGTTCACCTCCGGCGCCCCGGTCCCGTTGTGCACGCGCGGCCTGCTGCGCTCGGTCCTGGAGCAGACCGGCGGTCTCACCTACCGCACCGGCCTGGAGGTGGAGTTCCACCTGTTCCGCCTCGACGACCCGCGCCTCGGCCCGGCCGACCTCGGCCAGCCGGGCGCGGCGCCCGAGGTGGGCATGCTCAACCACGGCTACCAGTACCTGAGCGAGCTGCGCTACGACGAACTCGACCCGATGCTCGACGTGTTGCGCGGCACGCTCGAAGAGCTGGGTCTGCCGCTGCGCACCCTGGAGGTCGAGTTCGGGCCGAGCCAGGTCGAGCTGACCCTGCGGCCCGCCGACGGACTGGGCACGGCGGACGCGATGGTGCTGCTGCGCGGCGCCGTCAAGCAGGTCGCCGCCCGGCACGGCCACCACGCGACCTTCATGTGCCGCCCCCATCTGCCCGGGGTGTTCTCCAGCGGCTGGCACCTGCACCAGAGCGTGCTGCGCGACGGGGTGGGCATCTTCGCCCCGGAGCCCGGTACAGGTGCCGGTAGCGAGGCCGAGGCCGGTGCCACCGTCGGCGGGCCGGGGCTGTCGCCGTACGGGACCGCGTTCCTGGGCGGGCTGCTGCGCCACGCCCGGGCCACCAGCGCGTTCTCGACGCCCACCCTCAACGGCTTCAAGCGGTTCCGGTCGCTGTCGCTGGCGCCCGACCGCGCGGTGTGGGGGCGCGACAACCGGGGCGCGATGGTCCGGGTCCTCGGCGACGGCCCGTCGTCCACCCGGCTGGAGAACCGCATCGGCGAACCGGCCGCCAACCCCTACCTCTACCTCGCCTCCCAGCTCGCGGCCGGTCTCGACGGGGTGGCGCGCGGCCTGGACCCGGGTCCGGCGGCCGACGAGCCGTACGCGACGCGGGCGGAGCCGCTGCCGCGTTCCCTCGGCCAGGCCCTCGACGCACTGGAGGCCGACGAGGCCCTCGGGGACCGTCTGGGCAAGGACTTCGTGGCCTACTACACGAGCGTCAAGCGGGCCGAGCTGGCCCGCTTCGACCAGGAGGTCACCGACTGGGAACAACGGGAGTACTTCCGTGTCTTCTGACCTGCCTCCGCCCGCGCCCCCACGGCTCCTGGTCCGCCAGTGCCGCTGGATCGCCGAGGACGTCGTCGAGCTGCGGCTGGTCCGGCGGGACGGCCTGCCGCTGCCGCCGTGGGAGCCCGGTGCCCATGTGGAGCTGACCCTGCCGTCCGGTCTGCGCCGCTCCTACTCGCTGTGCGGGGACCCGACGGAACGCGCCACCTGGACGGTCGCCGTGCATCTCGCGCCGGCCGGCCGGGGCGGATCCCGGGAGATCCACACCACGGCACTGGTCGGCCGGGAACTGACCGTCCAAGGCCCGGCCAACCGGTTCCCCCTGGTTCCCGCCCCCGGCTACCTGCTGCTGGCCGGCGGCATCGGCGTCACCCCCCTGCTGCCCATGGCCAGAGCGCTGGCCGCCGGTGGGCTGCCGTGGCGTCTCGTCCTGGGTGCCCGGGACCGCTCCCGCCTCGCCTACGCCGAGGAGCTGACCGCGCTCGGCGGCGACCGGGTCCGCCTGGTGGCCCAGGACGAGGCGGGCCTGCCCGACCTGGCCGCCGAACTCGCCGCCACCCCGCCCGGACACGCCGTGTACGCGTGCGGTCCCGCGGCGATGCTGGACGCGGTGACCGACCTGTGCCGCACCGCCGTACCACCGCGCCCGCTGCACGTCGAACGGTTCGGCCCGGCCGCCGGGGACGGCGAGGACGGGGCGGCCGACGGGCGGTTCGAGGTCGTGCTCCGCCGGTCGGGGCTGCGGCTCGCGGTCCCGGCGGACCGATCGCTGCTGGAGGCCGTACGCGACCGGGTACCGGATGTGCCCTACTCCTGCGAGGAGGGCTACTGCGGCAGCTGCGAGACATCCGTCCTGGCCGGTACCCCGGACCACCGCGACTCGGTGATCGGGCCGCAGGAGCGCGCGACCGCCACGACGATGATGATCTGCGTCAGCCGCGCCGCCTCACCTGTCATCGAGCTGGACCTCTGAGCCCCGGCCCCGCGGGGCCACCCGACGACCGACGGAGCATCATGACCCGACGCGGTGTACGGCGTGTCCTGCCCCTTCTCCTCGGCTGGGAGGACCTGCCAAGATCGGTGTCGGTGCACGGCGCGCCATACACGGAACGTGTGCGGGAGCCGGTGGCGGGGATCCTGCTGGAGACCGACGACGGATGGCTGCTGCTGGACACCGGCTTCAACACGGCCCTGCTGCGCGACCCCGCGCTGCGGCGGCGCTACTACCCGTCGCCCTCCTACCAGCCGGAACTCCCCGGTCCTGGCGAGCCCCTGCCGGAGGCGCTGGCCGCTGTCGGTGTCGCTCTGGAGGACATCACGGCCGTCGCCGTCAGCCATCTGCACGCCGACCACGCCGGCGGGCTGAAGCACTTCGCCGACCGGGTGCCCGTGCACATCCAGCGGGCCGAGCTGGAGTACGGGCTGTCGGGCCGGCCCGAGGTGGAGCGCCAGACGATCTTCCGGGTGGACTTCGACGATCCGCGCATCGACTGGCGGCTCGCCGACGGCGACCGGGAGCTCGCACCGGGAGTCACGGCCGTACTGACCGCCGGACACACCCCGGGCCACCAGAGCTTCGTGGTGGACCTTGCCGAAGGCGGCGGTTACGTGTTCACCTGCGACGCGGCCGACCTGACGGAGAACATCACCGAGGAACGCCCCGCCGGCACCTCGATCGGTGTGCCCCCGGAGGCGACCCTGGAGCCGATCCGGCGCCTCAAGTGCCTGGCGGAGGAGAAGGGCTACGAGCTGGTCCCGGGCCATGACCCGGTCGTCTGGCCGGAGTTGACCGAACGGCTGGCAGGGACCTGACCGGCAGGATCTCAACCGGTGCCGCGTGACCGGCGCGCAGCCGGGCGCCTGTCTCCCGCGGCCCGGTAGCCGGCCAGGGCTTCCTCGGCGCGGGCCACGACGTCGGGGATCGCGGGACCGGCGACGCCGAGCAGGCGCAGTGAACCGCGCAGGGCGGACCGGGCGTACTGGGCCCGGTTCTCCTCGCCGCCCCAGTGACGCTGGGACACCGACGCCTCGACCAGGGCGAACAGGAGGTCCAGGTCCTCGGCCAGTTCGGCCGCCACCTGCTCGGGGTGGAGCGAGGCGAGAGCCGCGTGGCCGAAGTCCCGGTAGACATCCCGCAGGGCGGTCTGCGCGGACCGCGTGGAGGCGAAGTCGTCCTCCTCCAGCTCCGGCAGGTGGTAGACGACGTGCAGGTTGTGCCGGTCGCTCAGGAGTGTCTCAAGGTCGAAGGCCATCAGCGCGCAGAGTCGCACGGCGGGTTCGAGATCCTGTTCGCGCAGCCACTCCGCGCACTCCAGCGCCGGGGTGACGGTGCTGGAGAGCAGCGAGGCGAGGATCGCCCGCTTGTCGGCGAAGTGGTAGTACATCGTGGACTGCTTGATCCCGACGCTCTCGGCGATCTGGCGGGTCGTCGTCTTGGCGTACCCCTGCTCGCCGAACAACTGCGAGGCGGCTCTGAGGATCTCCTCGCGGGTGCTCAGCCCGTTGTGCTGCTTCGGTTCGGAGCGTGGCCTGCCCGGCTTGCCCTCACGTGCCTGCCGCCGGACGGTCCCGGTGTCCGGATGCGGGGTGTCGTGTGTCATGCCGCCCTCTCCCGTCCGGCGTCCGACGGCACGTCCGTGTGCCGGACGATCCGCCCGCCCCGGACGACGGTGCGGATCGCGTCGGGATCGCCCAGCGCCGCGATGTCGGTGAGCGGGTCCACGCCGGTGACGACGAGGTCGGCCCGCATCCCGGCACGGACCGTGCCGACCTCGTCGTCCAGCCGGCACATGCGGGCCGCGACCGAGGTGCCCGCGGCGATGGCGGCGGCGGGGGAGAGGCCCAGCCGTACCATCAGGGCCAGTTCACGCAGGTTCCGCCCGTGCGGGGCGATGCCCGCGTCCGTGCCCAGGGCCACGGGGACGCCGCTGGTGAGCGCGGCCGAGAGCCGCTCCAGCGCCGTTTCGCGCATCCGGTGACGGCGCTCCACCTCGTGCGGCGGTCCGTGCTCCGGTGCGGGCCGGGTCAGCGCGGACAGGGTGGGCACCAGATAGGTGCCGCGCTCGCCCATCTCCTGCAGGGTCGGACCGTCGACCAGGTAACCGTGCTCGATGCTGCGCACACCGGCGCGGACCGCGGCCGCGATGCCCGCGGTTCCCTGGGCATGCGCGGCGACACCGACGACGCCCTGGCGTTCCGCCTCCTGCACCACCGCGCGCAGTTCGGCCTCCGTCAGCCCGCCTGCCTCCGGTGCGCTGCGCGGGCTCGACATGCCTCCGGTCGCCGCCACCTTGATCCAGTCGGCGCCCTCCCGCACCACCTCGCGGGTGGCCCGTACGAACCCGGCGGGCGAGTCGGCCACCACGCCCGCGCCGGGGCCGGAGTCGAGCGGGGTTCCGCCGACGGTCCGCCAGTCGCCGTGCCCGCCGGTGATGCTGAGGATGCGCAGCGCGATCTGGAGCGCCGGGCCACGCACGTGTCCGGCCTCGACCGCGCTGCGGAAGCCGGAGTCCGCGCCCGCGAGATCCCGGGCGGTGGTGATGCCGGCGTCCAGCGTCGAGGCCAGCACGGGCACGGAGCGCAGTGTCAGCAGGCTCTCGGGAGCCATGAGCGTGTCGAACCGGTCGGCGTCCGGGCGGGTGCTCACATGCACGTGGCAGTCGAAGAACCCGGGCAGCACGGTGAGTCCGGTGCATTCCAGGACCCGCAGCCGCTCGGGCCCGGCCGTCGCGGGCAGCGGCAGCGTGCCGGTGGGGGCCACCGCCTGGATACGTCCGTGTTCCACGAGCACGTCCAGCGCGGGCACCGGCTGGTTCACCGCGCCGTCGATCACGGTCGCGTTCCTGAGCAGCAGCGCGGGAGCGGTCTGCTGTGCGTCCTGCGGCACCTGGGTCCTCTCCACGGTCCTACGGGCCCGGCCGCGAAGGTGCCCGAACGGCACGGCGGTTCGACGCCGGGGCCCGTCACGCTACCAACCACCCGGCGGGATTTCTATCAGCGACAGAATTTACCGTCCGGCAATGCCGGGCAACCCCCGGGAAACCCTTTCCGGTCAACTCCGCCCTAGGTTTCGGTCACTGACAGGAATCCCCGATCCCTCCGTGCGGCCCGTCCGCCGGATCTCCTCACCGAGAGGGTCCTGATGCGAACCAGCGCCATGACCGCCGCTCCGGCGGGCCGAGACCTCGCCACCGCATCGCGCGGCCGCACCGCCCGGGCCGGCCTCGCCGCCGCCACGGTTCTCACGCTCACCGGCTGCTCGGCCGCCGCGACCGGGAGCGCCGCCGGAACGGACGTCTTCACCGCGGCCGTCGTGCAGACCTACTCCACCCCGCCGGACCCCGACGTGAACTACGACGGCCCCGGTCTGAACATCATCCAGAACGCCTACGAAGGCCTCGTGAAGTACCAGGACGGCAGCGACACGGCCGAGATCGTCCCCTCCCTCGCCTCCTCCTGGAAGGTCTCGGAGGACGGCCTCACCTACACCTTCGTCCTGCGCGACGGCGTCACCTTCCACGACGGCACCCCGCTCACCTCGGACGCGGTCGCCGCGGCCGTCCAGCGCCGCGCGGCCGTCAACGGCGGCCCCGCCTACATGACCGCCGACGTCACCAAGGTCACCACCCCCGACCAGCACACCGCCGTCCTGACCCTGAAGACCCCCGACTCCGCCTTCCTCGACTACCTCGCCTCGCCCTTCGGCCTGAAGCTCATCAGCCCCGCGACCCTCAAGAAGCACGCGGGCAAGGACCATGCCCAGACCTATCTCACCACCCATGACGCGGGCACCGGCCCCTACGAACTGACCTCGGCCAGGACCGGCACCAGCTACGAACTGACCGCCTACAAGGACTACTGGGGAGCCAAGCCCACCTTCGACACCGTGGACCTGGAGATCTCACAGAACGCCTCCGCCGCCCAACTGGAGCTGGAACGCGGGCAGATCGACGCCATCCTCGGCAACCTCAACAAGCCCGCCTTCGAGTCGTACACCGGCAGCAAAGCCGTCACGACCAGCACGTTCCCCAACATGACCACCCAGATGATCTACGTGAACCCGAAGTCCAAGGCATTCAGAACCGCGGCGCAGCGGGAGCGGCTCTTCTCGGGCATCGACACCAAGAGCATCCTGTCCGCCGCCATGGGCAGCCTGGAGGAACCCACCGGCCAGCTCTTCCCGAAGGGCATGCTCGACTCCTCCGCCGACGACCAGGGCATCACCTACGACAACACCGCCCTGGCCGCCCTCGCCCGCACCGCACCCGCCAAGGGCCGCACGGTCCGCGTCGGGTACGCGGCGAGCAGCGCCGACGGCAAGGCGGTCGCCGAGGAACTCGCCTCCCGGATGAACAGCGCCGGCCTCAAGGCCGAAGCCGTCGCCTACGCCGCGGGCTCCATCTACAAACTCACCGACGACCTCGACGCCGCCCCCGACCTCGCGGTCTTCGGCGTCTTCCCGGACGCGGGCCACCCCGACTCCTGGGCCCGCATCATCTACACCCCCAAGGGCGGCCTGGACCTCTACGGCGCCCAGGTCGACGGCCTGACCGCCGATCTCGACAAGGCCCTGACCACCACCGGCACCTCCGCCTACACGGCCGTGGCCCGCTCGGTCATCGACTCCCGCTACTGGTTCTCCATCGGCTCCCTCAACACCACCCTGCTCACCGTCCCCGGCATCACCGGCACCCGCAAGGCCCAGAACCTGCTGGAGTACAACGTCCTGCACTTCGCCGCCCTCGGAAGCTCCTGACATGGCGACGGACAACGCGACGGACAACGCGGCGAACAGCACCTCGGTCAGGACCGCGGGTGACATGGTGGCGGCCGAGGCGAGGACCCTCGGGCCCTCCCCGGTACTCTCTGTCCGCGACCTGCATGTGCACCTCACCCGCGCCGGCCAGGACGTACACGCCGTCCGCGGCGTCAGCCTGGACGTGCGACCCGGCGAGATCGTCGCCATGGTGGGGGAGTCCGGCTCGGGCAAGAGTGTGCTGGGTCTCGCCGCGATGGGACTGCTCCCGCGCCGGTCACGGCCCCACGCCCACGGTTCGGTCCTGCTGAACGGCACCGACATGCTCACCGCCGACGACGAGACCCGCCGCCGGGTCCGCCGCGGGCACGTCGGCGCCGTCTTCCAGGACCCGATGACCTCGCTGGACCCCACCATGACCGTCGGCGCCCAACTGGGTGAGGTCCAACGCGACCGGGCCGAACGGACCCGCCTGCTGACGGCCGTCGGCATACCCGACCCCGAACAGCGGCTCAAGGCGTTCCCGCACCAGCTCTCCGGCGGTCTGCGGCAGCGCGTGATGATCGCGCTGGCCATCGCCCGCACCCCGTCCCTGCTCATCGCCGACGAACCCACCACGGCACTCGACGTCACCGTCCAGGCGCAGATCCTCGACCTGCTCCGGTCGCTGCGTGACGAGATCGGCTGCGCCATGGTGTTCGTCACCCACGACCTGGGCGTGGCCGCGCAGATCAGCGACCGGATCACCGTGATGCGCCGGGGACTCCTCGTCGAGCACGGCACCACCGAACAGGTGCTCAACGATCCCCGGCACCCCTACACGCAGGGCCTGCTCGCCTCCCGGATCACGCTGGACACCCCCCGGGACCGCCCACTGACCCGACGCACCACCACGCCCGCGGAGCAGGAGGACATGGCCGTGCCCACCATCGTCGAACTGGCGGGCGGCGGGCACGGCCGGGCCGTGGACGCGGACGGCGTCCTGACCTCGGGCCGCGCCCCGGCGGCCGACCGCGATCTGCCCGCACGCTGGCCCGAGCCGGTCATCGGCGACGAACTCGCCGTACGACTGCGCGGCACCACCCGGGTGTACCGCTCCGGACCCCCCTGGGCCCGCCGCGAGCTGCACGCCCTGCGCGGCGTCGACCTCGACATCGCACAGGGCGAGGCGGTGGCCCTCGTGGGGGAGAGCGGCTGCGGCAAGTCCACCCTGCTGCGGATCGTCGCCGGACTCGAACACGCCACCTCAGGCGAGGTGTCGGTGGCCGGCGGCACCCCCCAGATGGTCTTCCAGGACGCCGGTTCCTCCCTCACCCCCTGGCTCACCGTCGGCGACATGCTGGAGGAACGCCTGGCCCTGACCGCCTCCGGCCTGGACCGCGCCCGGCGCCGGGCGGCGGTGACGGACGTGCTCGCCACCGTGGGCCTGCCCGCCGACATCGCGGGTGCCCGGGGCGACCAGCTCTCCGGCGGCCAGCGGCAGCGCGCGGCCATCGCCCGCGCGGTCGTCGTGCCGCCACGCGTCCTGCTCTGCGACGAGCCGACGTCCGCCCTGGACGTGACGCTCGCCGCCACCGTGCTCGACCTCCTCGGCCGGCTCCGAAGGGAGTTGGGCATGTCCGTCCTGTTCGTCACCCACGACCTGGCGGCGGCCCGCCTCGTCGCCGACCGGATCGCCGTGATGCAGGCGGGCCGCATCGTCGAGGCGGGCCCCACCGAGCGCGTGTGTACCGAGCCCGCCGAGCACTGCACCCGCGCCCTCCTGGACGCCGTACCCCGACCGCGTCGGCGGCTGACGAAGAGGAGCGATCCCGGATGACCACGGTCAGCCCGGGGCCCGCCAGGACGCGGTGCGCCGCCCCCGGACACCGCGCCGACAGTCCCCTCGATGCCGTACCCCGACCCCGCCACCCGCGGCGTACGACGACCGGAGGTCCCCGATGACCGCCCTCGGATTCCTGACCGGCGGCAGGCAGGGCACCACCGCCACCCCGGCAGCGGGCCGTCTCCGTCCCGCGGCGGGAGACCGACTCGCCCTGGGGGCGCTCGCGGTGCTCGTCGCGCTGGCCCTGCTCGCCCCGCTGGTCAGCCCGCACAGTCCCGTCCTGCGCAGCGGCGAGGCGTTCCTGTCCCCGGGCAGCCCCGGCCACCTGCTGGGCACCGACGCCCTCGGCTACGACCTGCTGGCCCGCGTGCTGTACGGGATGCGGGCCAGCCTGTTCGCCGCGGCCGTCGTGATCGCCTCCGGGGTGCTCGCCGGCGGCTTCGTCGGGGTCCTCGCCGGAGCCCTGCCCGGCTGGGCGGACTCGGCGCTCATGCGGGTGACCGACCTGTTCCTGGCCCTGCCGGGCCTCGTCATCGCGATGGCCGTCGCCGCCTCCCTCGGGGCGAGCTACCACAGCGCGCTCATCGGGATCGCGGTCGTGTGGTGGCCGATGTACGCCCGTCTCGTCCGCGGCGAGATCCGCGCCTGGGCGGCCCGCCCGCACCTGGAGGCGGCCCGGCTGGCCGGCGTTCCCTGGGGCCGGCGCGTCGTCCGCCACCTGCTGCCCGGCGTCCGCTCCACCCTCGTCGTGGCCGCCAGCCTGGACGTCGGCTCGCTGGTCGTCGCCCTCTCCGCGCTGTCCTTCGTCGGCCTCAGCTCCCCGGCCCCCGCACCGGAACTGGGCGCCATGGCGGCCCAGGGCATGCCGTACCTGCTGACCTCCTGGTGGGTGCCGATCGTGCCGGGCGTCGCGGTGATGCTGCTCGCCCTGGTCGCCAACTACGCGGGCGACGCCGTACGCGATCTGCTGCGCCGCAGGTGAACCCGCCCCCGCACCGGAAAGGACCCACCCCGTGACCTACGCGCTGCGCCGCGTCGCGGCGATGCTCGGCGTGCTGCTCGCCCTGACCGTGGCCCTGTTCACCCTTCAGCAGGTGTCCGGCACGGACCCCGCCAAGGCCTACGCCGGCGCCAACGCCTCCCAGGCCGCGCTCGACGCGGCCCGTGCCCGCCTCGGCCTGGACCAGCCCCTCGTGCCCCGCTATCTGCACTACCTGTCCGGCCTGCTCCACGGCGACCTGCAGAACTCGCTGCGCACCCGCACACCCGTCGCCGCCGACCTCGCCGCCGTACTGCCCGCCAGCCTCGAACTCGCCGGCTGCGTCCTGTTCCTGGCCGTGCTCCTCGGCGCCGCCTTCGCCTACGTCTCGGCGATCGGCGCGCGCGGCGCCGGGATCCTGCGCGCCGTGCTGTTCTCGGGCGCCGCCGCCCCCACCTTCCTGCTCGGCATGGTCGCCGTCCTCGTCTTCTACGGCCGGCTGGGCTGGCTGCCGGCCGGCGGACGCACCTCCTTCCGGGACGCGCCGACCGGCCCGACCGGGTTCCTGCTCGTCGACAGCCTCCTGGCCGGACGGCCCGAGGTGTTCGGCGACGCCGTCACCCACCTCGCACTGCCGGCCCTGTGCGCCGCGATCTCGCCCGCCGTCGCCATCGGCCGCGTCCTGGTCGACGGGCTCACCGCCAACCTGGCGGCCGACCACGCCCGCACCGCCCGCGCGGCCGGTCTCACCGAACGCGCGGTCCTGCTGCGGCACGCCGTCCGCAACTCCCTGGGGCCCACCCTGTCCATGGTCGGCATCCAGGCAGGCGCCCTGCTCGCCGGACTCGTCGTGGTCGAGAAGATCTTCGACTGGCCCGGAGTCGGCTCCTACCTGGACGCCTCCGTCGCCGCCGCCGACCTCCCGGGCATCACCGGGGTCGCGCTGCTCCTCGGCGTGGTCTACGTCGTCCTCAACACCGTCGTCGACGTCCTCCAGGTCCTCGCCGACCGCCGCCTGGCCCTCACCTGAGGCCCGTCACACCCCGAACCGAGAGAGGAACCACCCGCATGAACACAGTCGGCAACACCGTCCTGATCGTCGTCGACATCCAGGGCGGCGACGTCGAACCCTCCGCCGCCCGCACCGAGATCCCCCACATGGACGGACGCGCCGAGCGGATGCCCAGGGTGCACGAACTGATCCGCCGCACCCGCGAACAGGGCATCCCGGTCGTCTGGATCCAGGAGGTCCACAAGCCCAACCTCGTCGACATCGGACGCGAACTCGACGGCTCCGAGGGACCGCACTGCATCGAGGGCTGGCCGGAGACGGAACTGTCCCAGGGCCTGCGGCCACGCCCCGACGAGTTCCTGATCCGCAAGCGCCGCTACTCCGCGTTCTTCGGCACCGAGCTCGAGATCGTGCTCAAGGCCTACCGCGCCGAGACCCTCTTCCTCATCGGCGGACTCACCGACGTCTGCGTCCACTACACCGCCGTCGACGCCCACCAGCACGACTACCGGGTGCGGGTGGTCACCGACTGCGTCGGCGGCTCCAGCAGGCAGGCCCATGACGCGGCGCTGCGCGCCATCCACTACCTCCAGCGGGACGCCCTCGTCGAACAGCACGAGGTACTGCGCTGGCTGGACACCGCCGTGCCCAACCCCGAGGTCGAGCGGGCCGACCGCACCCACCTCGCCGGCCGCACCGTATGAGCGAGCTCCGGCACACCGGGAGGCAACCGTGATCGAGACCGTCCTGGGCCCCGTCGACGCCTCCCTCCTCGGTCCGACCTCCATGCACGAGCACCTCCTGTCCGACGCCCGCGTCCTGCACCGGCCCCCACGCGAACCACTGCCCGACGACACCCGGGTCGGCATCGAGAACCTCGGCTTCCTGCACTGGAACCTGCTGGCCCTAGAGGACAACCTCGTCCTGGACGATCCCGTGGCCACCGCCGTGGAACTCGCGCCCGCACGTGCGCTGGGCCAGTCCTGCGCGGTGGACCTCACCACCTTCGGACTGGGCCCCCGCCACCGTGAACTCCCCGCGCTCTCCCGGGCATCCGGACTGCACATCGTGACGGGCTACGGCGCCTACCTGGCCCGCTCCCATCCCGAATGGCTGCGCGCCCTGGACGAACAGGCCCTGGAGAAACTGTTCCACGAGGCACTGACCGACCACATACCCGGCGTCGACTACCGCGCCGGCCTCCTCGGCCTCCTCGGCACCAGCGCACCCCTCGACCCCGCCGAACGCCGCGTCCTACGCGCCGCCGCCCGCGCCGCAGCGCGCTGCGGCGCAGCGGTCGCCGTCCGGCTCGACCCGGGCGCACGCCTCGGCCTCGACGTACTGGAACTGCTGACGACAGCCGGGCTGTCGGCCGAGCGCATCGTCTTCTCCAACGTCGACGAGTACATGGACAAGCCCTACCTGCGTGAACTCGCGGCCGCCGGTACCACCACGGAATGGTGCTTCGGCAACGAGGCCTACTACCGCGACGGCTACAAGGACCCCACGGACGCCGAACGCCTCGATGTCGCACAGGAGTTCCTCGCCGAAGGCTTCGCCGACCGCATGGTCCTCGGCTGCTCGGTGTGGACCAAGACCCAGCTGCGCCGCTGGGGCGGGATGGGCTACGACCACCTCCTGCGCCGGATCGTCCCGGCCCTCCGCGACCGCGGCGTGCCCCGGCACCTGCTGGACACCATGCTCGTGGACGGCCCCCGCCGCCTCCTGGACCGGCCCCCCACGACCGGCTGAACCGTCCGCACCCCCCTTCCCCGAGGACACGCATGCCCATTCACACGGTGCTGGGCCCGGTCGACGCCGGCACACTCGGCCCGACCTCCATGCACGAGCACCTCCTGAGCGACCTCAGACTGTGGGCGCGGCCCGCACCACCGGACGAGGCCCCCCTGCCCGGCCCCATCCGCCCGCACGACATGGCCCGGCTGCGCTGGAACGCCCTGTCCGTGCCCGACAACCTCGTCCTGCACGACCCCGAGGTCGCGACGGCCGAGCTGACCGCGCTGCGCGCCGCCGGCGGAGCCGCCGTCGTAGAACTGACCCTGGACGGCATGGGCCGCCGCCTGGCGCGACTGCCCGAGATGTCCCGCCGTACCGGCGTCACCATCTGCGTCGGCACCGGCTGGTACGTCGAGGCCACCCACCCGCAGGAAATCCGGACCGCCTCGGTCGACACCCTCACCGAACGGCTGCTCGCCGAGCTGAGCGGCGGCATCGACGACACCGGCATCAGACCGGCCCTGATCGGCGAACTGGGCACCGGCCACCCGCCCACCGCGGCGGAACGGCGCGTGGTGGCGGCCGCGGGACAGGCGGCCGCCATCAGCGGGTGCACCGTCAACGTGCACGTCTCCTTCCGCGGCCAGGACGCGCTGACCCTGGCCGAACTGCTGCTGGCGCAGGGCATGCGGGCCGACCGCATCGTGCTCAGCCACATGGACGAGGTCCTCGACCGCTCCTACCACCGGGACGCCGCCCAGACCGGAGCCGTCCTGGAGTACGACACCTTCGGCACCGACTTCTTCTACGGCAGCCCCGACCTGCGCTCGCCCGCCGACCACGAACGCCTCGACATGGCCGAGTGGCTGCTGTCGGAAGGACACACCGACCAGCTCGTGATCGGCTGCGACGTGTGGACGCAGTCCCACCTCCTGCACAACGGAGGCTTCGGCTACGAGCACCTCTTCCGCCGCATCGCACCCGCTCTGGAACGCCGGGTCGGTTCCGAGGCCGTCCACCGCATCCTCGTCACCACCCCGCGACGCCTGCTGGACCGCCCGTGAGCACCGTCGAGAGCGCGGAGACGCGCGCCGCCCGTCTCGGCCTGGAGATTCCCGACTACCGTGATCCCCCGTACGGGGGCCGCTACGGCACCGTCAAGGCCTTCCACCGCAGCGGCCGCCTGCTCTTCCTCAGCGGGTACACCCCGGAAGACCGGGCCGGCACCATCCTGCACCCCGGCCGGCTGGGCGACGATCTCACGCTCAGCCAGGGCCAGGAGGCCGCCCGTGCCGCCGCGATCAACGCTCTCGGAGGCATCCGGCTCGCCCTGGGCTCCCTCGACAGGGTCACCTCCATGGTCCGCGCCCTCTGCTTCGTCGTGTGCACCGCCGACTTCGAGGACGTCCACCAGGTCGCTTCCGGTGCCACCGACCTCCTCACCGAGGTCTTCGGTCCCCGCGCGGGCGTCGCAGGCCGCGCCGCGATCGGAGTGATGCAACTGGCCCGTCGTAACTGCTTCGAACTGTGGCTCACGGCAGAGACCGACGACACGGATTGATCCTCCTGGGGCTCAGCGGTGCCGGACCCGAGCCGGTTTCGGGCCGCTGGGGCGGGCGTGCTGGGCGGCCCAGGTGGACAGCACCGCCAGGGCCTCCTCGGACGGGGATCCGGGGGCGGCGAGGAAGGTGTAGAGGATCTGGTCGGGGTCGCCCGGAAAGGTCAGTGTCTCGGTGTGGAGGGTGAGGTCGCCGACGATCGGATGGTGAAGGACCTTCGTGCCGTAGCTGTGGACGACGACCTTCTGTCCGGCCCACCAGCGCCGGAAACGCTCGCTCTTCATGGACAGTTCGCCCACGAGCTCGGCGGTGGCGGCATCGTCGGGGTTGCGGGCCGCGTCCATGCGCAGGGCGCCCACGAACTCCGAGGCGACCCGTTCCCAACCGTCTCCGAAGAGCGACCGGGCGGCCTCGTCGAGCACCATCCAGCGGGTGACGTTGCGGTCCCGGGCGGGCATCGCGTCGAAGTCGGCGAGCAGCGCGCGGGCCATACGGTTCGCTGCCAGGACGTTGGTGCGGCGCCCCAGCACGAAGGCCGGGGTGTCCCCGAGACGGGCGAGCAGCGCGTGCACGCCGGGGCGCACCTTCTGCACGGCACGGGACGCGCGACGGCGGCCCGTGGCCGGCTGACGGGCCACCGTGTGCAGATAGCCGCGTTCCGCCGGGTCCAGCCGAAGAGCGTTCGCCAAGGCGTCGAGAACGGCTTCCGAGGGGGTGATGGGCCTGCCCTGTTCCAGCCGCGTGTAGTAGTCCACGCTGACGCCCGCCAGCGCCGCCAGTTCCTCCCTGCGCAGCCCGGGGACCCGGCGCGGCGTGGGGTCGTGGATGCCGAGCCCTCGTGGATCCATCGCCGCCCGCCGCGCGCGCAGGAAGTCGCCGAGCCCTTCGTTCCGGTCCATGGGTCCATGGTCGCGCGCGAGGGCCCGTGCCGCCGTGGCGAAGGTGGCCCTCCTGAACCCAGGAAGCGGCGGGCCGGCCAGGGGGCCGTCGTGCACCTCTCCCGGGTGTTGCCTGGAGAGCGGAGACACCACCCAGGTGCTTCCTCCTCACTCTGATCGCCGCGCGCAGGGCGTACGGCTCACCCTCCCCGGGAGTTCTCGACATGTCTTCCACTTGGCTCATCACCGGCGCGACCTCGGGCTTCGGCCGTCTGGTCGCCGAACGCGCGCTGACCGCAGGTGCCCATGTGATCGCCGTCGGCCGGCGCGGCGACCGACTCGCCGAACTGGCCGACCGGGCCACGCCGGGACAGGTCACCACGGTGCCCCTGGACATCACCTCGCCCGAAGCGGAGGAGGCGCTCGCCACCGCCGTACGATCCGCGGGAGGGCTCGATGTCCTGGTGAACAACGCGGGCTACGGGTTGTTCGGCTCGGTCGAGCAGATCGGGGCAGCCGAGGCCCGGGCGATCTTCGACACCAACGTGCTGGCCAACCTCGCCGTCCTGCGCGCCACCCTCCCGGCGCTGCGGGCCGCCCGCGGCAGGATCGTACAACTGTCCTCACTCCTCGGTCAGTTCGCCTGGCCCTCGGCGGGCCTGTACGCGGCGTCCAAGGGGGCTGTGGAGCTGTTCAGCGAGGCCCTCGCCCATGAACTCGCCCCCACGGGTGCCAAGGTCACCCTCATCGAACCGGGCACCTTCGCGACCGAGTTCGCCGCCAGCCTCCACGTCGTCGCCCCGAGTGAGGTCTACGTCCCGTCCGTGGGGAAGTTCCTCACGGACTTCGCCGCCCTGCCGCCCGAGGCGTTCGGTGACCCCGAAACCGTCGCGGACGCGATCATGGCGGTCACGGCGATGGAGGAGCCGCCGTTGCGCCTGGCCGTCGGCGCCGACGCGGTCGAGGGCATCCGCGCCTCCCTCCGCTCCCGCCTGGCCGAACTCGACCGCTGGGAGGCCTTCGCACGCGTACCGGCCGAAGAGGTGGCCTGACCACCGACCTGGGCCTGCCGAACCGATCGCGGCTCAGCGCTGTCGGTGACTGGCCGCCGGCAGCGCGCTCGTGGCCTCGACCACTGTTCTCACGTTGTGCGAGGGACGGGCCCCGGGATCAGCCGAGCCCCCCGAGGACGGAGTGGGCGCGGAGGAACGTGAGGACCGAGGCGCTGAACTGTCCGGGCCGTTCGATGTGTGCGAGGTGTCCGGTGTGCTCCAGGATCGACAACTCGGCAACAGGCAGGCTCTCGTGCAGGAGGCGGGCCCAGCGCGGCCCGCAGATGAAGTCCTGCCGGCCGGTGAGGACGAGTGTCGGGACGGTGATGCCGGGCAGCAGCTCGCGGACATCGAACGGAGGGCCCTGCCCCCGGTTGGGAGCCGCGTACATCCGGAGCGACCGACGGGCGGGCGCGAACTCCTCCTCCCTGCCCCAGTAGTCGAAGAGATAGGCCGGCATCATCGTCCGCAGCACGGCAGTGGTGCCCTCGTCGTCCAGCCGGTCGAGCGGGGTGGTGAGGGCGTCGACGTAACCGGCCACCTCCGGATGGCCGTCGACATGGTCCTTCACGAACTGCTCCATGGCGGCGACCGCCGCCGACCAGAACTGTTCGTCGGTGACCGGCGACGTGTCGTAGAGGAGCAGTGCGGCGAGTCGTCCGGGGTGGTCGAGGGCGTACTGCTGGGCGACGAACCCACCATGGGAGTGGCCGAGCAGAGTGACCTTCGGCAACCCCAGATGTTCCACCACACCGTGCAGGAAACGTGCGTACGTGGCCACCGTGTAGTCGTGCGGATCGGGGAGCCGACCGGAATCGCCCGTGCCCACCGGTTCGATGTAGACCATGGTCAGCGAGCGTTCGAGGTCCGGCATGCGCAGGTAGTCCCAGCCGATACCCGGTCCGCCCGAATGGGCGACGCATACCGGGCCCGATCCGGCGACGTGGTAACGCTGTTCCACGTCGGCGGTTCCATGAGGGACAGTGATCGTGTGGGTACCGGGTGACAGAGGTTGATGCGAGTGCTTCACGTCTTCCGATGATCCGTCAGAGGTGGGTCCACTTCAAGAAGAAGCACAACAGGTGATCACACTGTTATGAGATGCGTCGACTTCGTGACATGACAGCGTGAGGTAGGCTGATCACAGTGTTCTGTCGGCACGGACGGGCGCGCGATGCCTCGGCGGACGGCCCCCGGACGCTACCGCGCGTGTGGGCCGTCCTCGGACGGTGTTCCACGCTCGCCCGGAGGAGTGCGGAGTCGGTTCCAGCCCCGGAGTTTGTCGGGGTTGAGGACGGCCCAGACGTGGGTGACGTGGTGGTCGGTGACGTCGAAGCTGATCACGGCGGCGACCTGGTCGTTGTGGCCGACGACGATCGCGGTGCGGCCGTTGGCGGAGCGGAGGTGCAGCGTGGTGCGGGGGCGGGGGGTGAGCAGGGTCAGAAGGGTGCGGGCGACGTGCTGGCTGCCGTGGACGGGTCGGGTCAGGGCGCGTACTTTGCCGCCGCCGTCGAAGAACGCGGTGGCGTCGGGC
The DNA here is from genome assembly GCF_044747345.1 of Streptomyces sp. NPDC090088. Lineage (NCBI taxonomy): Bacteria > Bacillati > Actinomycetota > Actinomycetes > Kitasatosporales > Streptomycetaceae > Streptomyces > Streptomyces sp. NPDC090088. The sequence goes on from NZ_JBIVDZ010000005.1 coordinate 252,380, forward strand.
GCCAGCAGGGCCGCCAGGTGCGCGGCGTCGGTCGTGGCACAGGCCTGCTGGACGGCGCGGACGATCCTGTCGTGCTGTCGCGGTGTGGTGGGGTGTGCGCGGCTGTCGCGCAGGCTGCGGCGGGCGCGGTCGGCGAGTTCGGCGCATTCCCGTGGTGTCTGTCCCACGATGTCGGCGACCGTCTGCGGGGGCATGGCGAAGACATCGTTGAGGACGAACGCCGCCCGTTCGACCGGGGGCAGGGTGTCCAGGGCATCGAGCAGGACGCCGCTGATGTCCACCGGCAGGGCCCGATTGAGTCCGGTGCTGCCGCTGCCGCTCTCGTCGGCGTGCACGGGCCGGCGGCCGGGCTGTGACAGGTGTGCCAGGCAGATGGTGCCCGTGGCCCTGGTGAGCCAGGTGCGCGGCTCGGTGATCCCTGTTCGCTGGGCGTCGGTCAGGCTGTACCAGCGCCGGTAGGTTTCGGTGACCGTGTCCTCGGCCTCGGGGCCGGTGCCCAACATCCAGTGGGCGACGCTGAGCAGATGCCGTCGCTCGTCGAGCAGCTCCGCGATCGGTACCGTGTCACCGGCCTGGCCCATGTGGCGTCCTTCCTCTCATCCGGCACCACGTCGCCACCACCGTGATCGGATGGCAGTGCCCTCGGCAGTGCAGACCGGACACGCACGCAGGGTGTGACATCGGCTCGCGGCTGGCGCACAGTCCGCCACGAGCCTGGACATCAGCCCCCCGTTTGTTCAGACAGTGTGAAAAACAGTGTGACAAGATGCGGTGTCGCTCTCATTCACGAGGCGTCGTCCACTCATGAAGGAATTCACTCATGCCTGCGATCCTGATCCACGGCGTACCCGACACTCACCATGTATGGGACGGTGTGCGCCGGCACCTGACCAGGACCGACGTGGAGGCCTGGGACCTGCCCGGGTTCGGCGCCGCGCGCCCGGCCGGTTTCGGCTGCACGAAGGAGGAGTACGTGGAGTGGCTGATCGACCGCCTTGAGCAGGTCGGTGAGCCGGTGGACCTGGTCGGTCACGACTGGGGATGCATTCTCACTCTCCGCGTCGCCGGCCTGCGTCCTGATCTGGTCCGCACCTGGGCGGGAGGCAACGGGCCGGTCAACGCCGGATACCTCTGGCACCCGTTGGCCAAGGTCTGGCAGGACCAGGTCGAGGGCGACCGCTTCATGGCCGAACTGCGCACGGAGCCCTTCGCCGACGACCTGGCGGCCGGCTTCGACGTACCCGTCGACCTGGCCAGGGAGATGGCAGGCCGCGTGGACGGCCCGATGAAGGACGCGATCCTCAGGCTGTACCGGTCGGCGGTCACCATGGGGGCGGAGTGGGAGCCGGGGCTGTCCGCGGTGTCGGCGGCCTGCCTGGTCTTCTGGGGAGCGCTCGACCCCGCCTGTCAGATCGAGTTCGGGCGCAGGCTCGGCGCCTCCCTGCACGGATCCGAGGTGATCGAGCTGGACTGCAATCACTGGCCGGTCCTCCAACGGCCCGCGGAGGTCGCCGAGATCCTGGAGCGGCACTGGAGCGCGCACGCCGTGTCACATCAAGTGGTGCCGACCGGTCTAGAGGGGTGAAACCGAGAGGAACAGAGGACACCGTGCGTGAGATCTTGATCGTGGGTGGCGGCTACGCGGGTTTCTACACCGCGTGGGGCCTGGAGAAGAAGCTGCGGCGCGGTGAGGCTCGCGTCACCGTGGTCGACCCTCGTCCGTACATGACGTACCAGCCGTTCCTGCCCGAGGTGGTCGCCGGATCGGTGGAGGCCCGTCATGCCGCGGTCTCGCTCCGGCGGCATCTGCGCCGCACCCGTCTGATCACAGGATCGGTGACGGAGATCCGCAACAGTGCGCACACGGTCACGATTCGGCCGGAGACCGGGCCCGACTTCGACCTCCATTACGACCTGCTCGTGGTGACGGCGGGAGCCGTCACCCGCACCTTCCCGATCCCCGGGCTGAGCGACCAGGCGTACGGGCTGAAGCATGTAGAGGAGGCCGTGGCGATCCGCGACCGGCTGCTCACCTCGTTCGACCGCGCGGCGACCCTGCCGCACGGACCCGAACGCCGCAAGCTGCTCACCGTCACGGTCGTGGGCGGCGGCTTCTCCGGAGTGGAGGGCTTCGGCGAGTTGCTGGGCCTGGCCGGCGCGCTGCTCAAGCACTATCCGGAGATCGGCGCGGACGAGCCGGCCTTCCATCTGGTCGAGGCGCGGGGGCGGATCCTGCCCGAGGTCACCGACCGGCCCGGTGAGTGGGTGGTGCGTTCGCTGGAGAAGCGGGGTGCGCGCGTGCACCTGAACACCCAGCTCGTCTCCGCGGCGAACGGGCGCGTCGTGCTGTCGGACGGAGAGGAGTACGAGTCGGGGCTGCTGGTATGGGCGGCCGGCAACGCCTCCAACCCGATCGTGCACAACCACACCGACCTTCCCGTCGACGAACGTGGCCTGCTGACGGTGCGCGCGGATCTCCGGGTCGGCACGGACACGGAGGTCGTGGCGGACGTCTGGGCGGCCGGCGACGACGCCTCGGTGCCCGATCTCGCGGCCGGACGACCGGACGCCCGCACGGTGCCGAACGCCCAGCACGCCGTCCGCCAGGGCAAGCTCCTGGCCAAGAACATCCTGGCGTCACTGCGCGGCCGTCCGGCCAAGGACTATGTGCACCACAGCCTGGGGGTGGTGGCCACCCTGGGGCTGGGCCGTGGCATCTTCCAGTACCGACGCCTGGTCATCAAGGGTTTCCCGGCCTGGCTGATGCACCGGGGCTACCACGTTCTGGCCGTGCCGAGTTGGGAGCGCAAAGTCCGTGTGTTCGCCGTGTGGGCCACCGCCGTCTGCTACGGCCGCGACATCGTCTCTCTCGTCGCGGTCCAGCACCCGAGGGAGGCTTTCGTCTCCCGCGGCGCCCCACGCCGAAGCGAGGAGCCCACGGACGTAGCCGCCGGATAGGCCGTCCATGTCGCTGCCGGGCGGCGGGTGTCTCGCCGAGAACACCTGCTGCCCGGCGTGGGCTTCAGGACTTGGCCGCGCGGTAGAGACCGCGGCCGGCACGGCGGACGCGGGAGGAGCCGACCAGACGGTCGAGGGTGCTCCGTACCGCGTTGATGCTGCCGCTGTCGGTGTCACGGCCCAGCGCGGAGGCGACATCGCGGGCACGGACGTCGACGTCACCGGCTTGCGCGAAGTACTCCAGGATCTGTTCGGTGAGTTTGCCGTACGTCTTCGCGTGGTCGGCGTCGTCGCCGCTGTCGGTGTGACCGGGCGACGCCGTGGTCTCGTCGGCACTCTCTGTCGTGTCGTCCACAGGTGTCACACGTGGCGCGGGGGTGGGCTCCACCGACGACGGCGCACCGACGGAAACGGCCTCCGGCATGAGGGCCTGAAGGGCGCTGAGGGCTCGCTGTACGGAGCCGAGGTGAGCGGTGACCGCGGCCAGTTCCCGCTCCAGAGCCTGCTTCTGGACCTCCAGCCGGGTCAGGTCCTCCTGGAGGCTCTCGGCGGTGATGGCGATGTTACGAGCCGTGGAGGTCACGGGGACCATGTGTTCCTCTCGTCCTCACCCCTTGTTCCGGCGGGGCCGCCCGATGTGCCGGCTCCGTCACTCGGCCCAGCACCGAGGGGATGCTACCCGGACATCATATGCAGGGGTCCGTGCCCGTCGAGAAGGGAAGCGGGCGGCGGGGGAACGGATCGCCTGCCACGGTGACCCACCGGATCCGCCCGCGCGATCCGTCAGGGACGCCCGGTCGCCGAGCACACGTCGTCGTCGGTGGCACCCGCCACGGGGTGCCGCAGTCGCCTCAGGGTCTCGGAGACCGCGTCGATGCGGGCGTCCACCGAGTCGATCGCTTCCCGGAGCACGCTCATACGTCCCTCCAGCAGGGCAGCCTCCGCCGCGAGCGACGCGGTCACGGCGGCGGGATCGGTCCGCCGGTCAGTGCTCCGGGGCATGCTCTCGTCCTTCATGCTCTTCCTCCGTCGCTCCGGGCTCGGCCGGTCACCGCCGAGCCGCCGACACCGCTTTGACCGAACAGCGAGGAGAGCTGTGACAACCCCAGGAATCCGCTCCTCCCGCTCCTTGCCCGAGGGTTCCGAACGAGCCGCAAGGGAAAGTGTGTTTGGGGCGAGGACACCGTGCCGTCCACAGAAAGGTGGATACGGTGGCACGGGGCAGCGACCTGATGGCTGTTCAGGGGGAGGAGGCGGTATGGAACCGGCCGGTGACACGATGTCGATCGCGGAGATGCTGGACGAGCGCCGGCATCTGCTGGAGGTCGCACACTGGATGCTGGGCAGCCGTGTCGCCGCCGAGCGCGTCACCGACGAAGCGTACCGGGAGTGGTACGGGCTCTCCGATCACCGTCGGGCGCGGATCGGGACGCCGAGAGCCTGGCTGACCCAGACCGTGGGGAGAATCTCCCTGGCGCGGCTCGACGGTGTTCCGGAGGTGGCAGCAGGCGCGGTCGCGGGCGCCGAGGAACAGGCAGAGCGCGCAAGCACCGGGCCGGCGGACCATGCCCTTCGCAGCCTGCGGGCCCGGCGTGCACAGCCGGCACCACCGTGTCGGCAGGACCGGATCGTCCACTCCGTACGACAGGCCTGCGCCGATGAGGACACCGCCGGTCTGCTCTCCCTGCTGTCCAGCGACGTCATCGCGTTCTTCGACGGCGGAGGCAAGGTCCGCGCGCAGACCCGTCCGGTCGTCGGCAGTGAAAGGGTCGCCCGGAGTCTGCTGACGCTGCTCGCCCGTCACCCGCGCACCACCTTGTGCGCCCACCCGGTCAACGGCCGCACGGGTCTCGTCGCTCGCTACGCCGACCAGGTCGCCGCCGTCGTCGGTCTCGACGTGGCCGGCTCCCGCGTCGTACGGGTCTGGGTCGTCCTCAACCCCGACAAACTGCGTTCCTGGAACCGCCCTCGTGCCTGATGCGCTCATCTGCCGAAGCAGGAGTCGGTCTCAGGCGAAACTGACAGCCGCACAACGGGAGCGGGAGTCGACGAAAGCGGCGATCTTGCTCGGGTTGAAGACCCACATCACCTGGTGAACGCCACGGCGCGTGGCCGCGATGGTCATGAACGTGGCCGGTCGCCCGCCCCGGTGAAGCAGGACTCCGCCACGCCCGTTGGCCTCGACCTGTTCGGCCTCGACCGCCGGCCAGAACCGTGGATAGGCGGTCGACAGGTTCGCCACCCGGGCCCGGCCCAGGACGGGGACCCGGGCAGCTCCCCGGATGCCGTTCCCGTCGGACAGACTGACCGCGTCCGGTGTGAGCAGTGCCTCCAGTGAGGCGACGTCCCCCTGCCGAGCAGCGGCGACGAAGGCATGGAGGAGTCTGCGGTGCTCGGCGGCGTCGACGCTGTCCCGCTGCTCGTCGGCGAGGTGTTTGCGCGCCCGGCTCACGATCTTCCGCACGTTGACGGGGCTGAGCCGCAGGATGCGCGCGATCTCCGGGTAGGCGTAGTCGAAGGCCTCCCGCAGGACGTATGCGGCGCGCTCGACCGGGGGAAGCTTCTCCAGCACCAGGAGCAGGGCGAGTTCCAGTGCCTCCGCCCGTTCGGCGCCGACCACCGGGTCATGGCTGGTGTCGACGGGCTCGGGCAACCAGGGACCGATGTAGGTCTCGCGGCGGACACGGGCCGACTGAGCCACGTTGATGGCCAGCCGCGTGGTGGTACTCGACAGGAACGCCACGGGGCTGACCACGACGGAACGGTCGGTTCTCTGCCAGCGCAGCCACACCTCCTGGACGACGTCCTCGGCCTCCGCCGCACTGCCCAGCACGCGATAGGCGATGCCGAAGAGACGCGGCCGGAGCTCCACGAAGACGGAAACGGCCTCGCTCAAGTCGCCTTCCACAGGGGGCGCCTCTGGATGCATGATCCTTGGGTCTCCGTTCTTCTGCTACCGGTGAATTCACGGAGGCGACCATCCGGCCGTCCGACGTGGCCCGCGGGCGGGCGCGTCGGCGGTTCTGACGGGATGCCGCGATCACCTCCGCCCCAAGTGACCGGCGGCGCAGGCTCTTCGTGACAGTTTCCCGGTGGATTTCTTGCCGGATCGGCACCTGCCCGATGTCACATAGGCGCCGGCCGTTCGGTCTTTGAAGTGAGCGGCGGTGACGTAATGCCGACCAGGAGGTGTTCCATGGATTGGCGCGTACGGGGCCTGTGCCTACGCGAAGACCCTGATCTCTTCTTTCCGATAGGCAGCGTCAGCAGTGGTCCGGTAGCGATACAGACGGACGCGGCGAAGGCCGTCTGCCGTCGATGCCCCGTGCTGGAGAAGTGCTTGGCGTGGGCCGTGGACGCGGGTCCGATCGAGGGCATCTGGGGCGGTACGACGGAGGGGGAGCGCCGTGCCATGCGCCGGCCCGCGGAGCGCGAGGCGGCGACGGAGGCCGCCGCCTGACGGCGGGGTGGCCGGGGAGCCGGAACCGGAACCACCCCGCCCACCCGCATCGGCTTCCCGTCAGGCCGCCGTGCCCCGGTCCACCCGTACCGCCGAGACGTCGAGGGCCAGAGTCACCTTGTCGCCGACGAGGACGCCCCCCGTCTCCAACGGCGTGTTCCAGGACAGCCCCCAGTCCGAACGCCGCAGGGTGGCCGTGCCCTCGAAGCCGACCCGATGGTTCCCGAAGGCGTCGTCGCCGGCGCCGCCGAGGACGACGTCGACGTCCAGGGGCAGCTCGATGTCCTTGACGCGCAGACTTCCCGCGAGGCGGAAGGCACCGTCGGCGAGCGGGACGATGCCGGTGGAGCGGAAGCTCATCAGCGGGAACGTCGTGGAATCGAAGAAGACGGGTCCTCCCAGGTGCGCGTCGCGCTCCCGGACTCCCGTGTCCAGACTGTCCGTCTGGACACTCACGTACGCCTCGGAACGCGACGGGTCGGAGCCGTCGAGTTTCAGCAGGCCCTCGAAACGGCCGAACCTCCCGTGGACATGGGAGATCATGGCGTGCCGGACGGAGAACCCGATCGTGCTGTGCACCGGGTCGATGGTGTAGATGCCGGTCAGTGCCGGGAACGGACCGAGGCCGTGGGAACGGGCCCGCGAGCGGTGGATCAGCATGGTGAGTGGCTTTCGTTCCAGAGGTGGGGAAGGGGCCTGTCGTGCCGCGATGGCGACGACAGGCCCCCCACCGGCGACTCAGCGCCGCCGCGCGAGCCAGTCGGTGAAACGGGTCTCCGCGATGTCGTCCGCATCAGGAAGGACCGGGTGTGCGTGTTGTCTGTGACAAGGTCACTGCGTGTCCCGCGCCTCTCATGATGTGAGGACGGCTATTCGACGAGCTTTCCCTCGGTGGAGACGTCTGCCATGAGGGACGCGATCTCGGCGGCGATGGGCGGAATGCTCTCGTGGGTGATTCCGGTGGCCGGGGACCAGACCAGGTTGACGCGGAAGGCGGGGTCCATGTCGGGGAAATCTCTGCGGTTGTGACAACCGCGGGTTTCCCGGCGTTCCAGCGCGGCTTCGAGAGTGGCGCGGGCGGCCAGCGCCGCCGACTTGAGGTCGAAGGCGTGCGCGAGGTCCTGGAAACCGGCGATGTCGGGGTGGACTCCGACGTTCTCCATGCGCTTCTCGATGGTGTCCAGTTCCGCCAGGCCGGCGCGCAGACCCTGCTCGTCACGGACGACCCCGGCGTGTTCGGTCATGGTGTTGCGGATGGCGCGCTGAAGGGCGCGGACGTTCTCCGGTCCGTCCGCGGCGAGCAGTTCGTCGACCTCGGCGCGGGCCTGGGCCACGGCGGCAGCGGACCGGGGCTGCGCGGTCAGTGACTCCGAGTAGGCGGCGGCCGCCTGGCCGGTGATGCGGCCGTAGACGAGGAGTTCGATGAGGCTGTTGCCGCCGAGGCGGTTGGCGCCGTGCAGGCCGCTGGCGGCCTCGCCGATGGCGTACAGGCCGCGGACGTCGGTGCTGTGGTCCTCGGGGCGGACCCAGACGCCGCCCATCGAGTAGTGCGCCGTGGGCGCGACCTCGATGGGGTCGCGGGTGATGTCGAGCATCTGCAGTTCGAGGAGCGTCTGGTAGACCCGGGGCAGCCGGTTCATGATCGTCTGCCGGGGGAGGTGGGAGACGTCGAGCCAGACCCCGCCGTTGGGGGTGCCGCGGCCTTCCTTGATCTCGGTGTAGGAGGCGAGGGCCACACGGTCGCGGGTGGACAGTTCCATGCGCTGCGGGTCGTAGCGGTTCATGTACCGCTCGCCGAGGGCGTTGCGCAGGATCCCGCCCTCGCCGCGGGCGGCCTCGCTGACCAGGGTGCCGGCGGCGTTCTCCGGTTCGATGATGCCGGAGGGGTGGAACTGGACCAGTTCGGGGTCGCGCAGCCGGGCCCCCGCCTCGACCGCCAGGCGGAAGGAGTCACCGGTGTTCTCGTCCCGTCGCGAGGAGGTGCGGCGCCAGATGCGGGTGTGCCCGCCGGCCGCGAGGATCACGGCGTCCGCGTGGATCAGGTGACGGGTGCCGTTGCCGAGGTCGAAGCCGTAGGCCCCGAAGACGGCTCCGTCGTGGACCAGCAGGCGGGTGATGTACACGCTGTCGAGCACGGGTATGTCCAGCTGGCTCGCGCGCCGGATGAGGGTGCGCTGGATCTCCAGGCCGGTGTAGTCGCCGGCGAAGGCGGTACGGCGGAACTTGTGGGCGCCGAAGAAGCGCTGCGAGATCCGGCCGTCCTCCTCGCGGGCGAAGGCCATGCCGTAGCGTTCCAGGTCGTCGATGCCCAGGGCGGCGCCCTGGGTGACGATCTCGACCGTGCGGGGGTCGCCGAGCAGGTAACTCTCCTTGAGGGTGTCCGCGGCGTGCTGCTGCCAACTGTCCTCGGGATCCATGGTGGCCAGGGCCGCGTTGATCCCGCCGGCGGCCAGCGAGGTGTGCGTGTCCTCCTTGGGGCGCTTGCCGACGGCGATCACGTCGACGCCGGCCTCGGCCAGTTCGATCGCCGCCCGCAGGCCGGCTCCGCCGGTACCGATCACCAGCACCGTGGTGGACAGACGTTGTTCGGTGATAGGCACGATTGCTCCCGTCGCTGTGGGTGGTCACTGACTAGGACCGGGCCGGGCGGCGGTCTGTGACACCGGCACCGCCCGCTCGGGAGTGTGCGGGTGTCACAACATGACGGCGTCGACGGTCATATCGACGAGCCCGACGGCCGCGGGAGCCGTCCGTGAAGCGTGCGACGGCGAGGAGGAGAAGAGGGATGACCTACGTCATCGCGCAGCCCTGCGTCGACATCAAGGACCGGGCATGTGTGACCGAATGCCCCGTGGAGGCCATCTTCCACGAGGACGACCTGCCGCGGCACTGGGCGCACTTCCGTTCCGTCAACGCGGAGTTCTTCTCCGCCACGCCCTCGGGGCTGAACCAACGGTGTGACCCTCCCCGTGACCATCCCCTGGTCGCCACCATGGCCCCGCAGAGCCTGCACAAGAAGGAGATCTCCGCCTTCACCGTCGGCAAGGAGGAAGCCGCCGACGTGGACCTGTGGGTCCCGTCCTGACCGGCCGGACCCACCATCCGTGGCCCTCGCCGCAGGGGCGGCGGCCACGGATGGCCGGATGGACGTACCGGTCAGGAGTCGAGGGCGATGGTGGTCGGCGTGCCCCTCCAGGCCATGCGCGCGTAGGGACACAACGCGTCGGCCTCCTCCATCAGTCCGGCGGCCGTCTCCCGGGCGACACCGGGCCAGCGCACCACCAGGCCGACGCGCAGCACGTAGCCGCCGTCCTCGGGATCCCGTCCGAAGGCGACGGTCGCCACCACCGAGATGGCTGCGGGGTCGAGCGCCTCCCGCCGGGCCAGCAGGCTCAGCGCGCCGTGGAAGCACGCCGCGAAGCCGGCCGCGAAGAGCTGCTCAGGATTGGTTCCCCGGCCGTCCCCGCCCAGTTCGGCGGGCATCCGCAGATCGAGGTCCAGGGCACCGTCGGACGAGCGTGCCCGTCCGGAAGCCCGCCCGTGCGAGGCGACACCGCCGTGGACCGTCACGGTGGTCGTGTAGATGGGCGAGAACTCGTCCCCGTCGTAGTCCTTCTCGGTCGACAGGGTGGGCAACTGGATCCGCTCGGTCACGGCATGACTCCGATGTCGTCGTGGTACGGCGTCCCGGTACAGGTCCGGGAGTGCGTATGCGGGGGCCTTGGACGCGGAGGGCGGCGACGGACCTGACCGTGGTGCGCCCCGCGCGGACCGGGACGGTCTCTCGTGCGGGCCGGACCGGACTACTCAATGACCGGCGAGCAACGGTTCCTGTGACGTCCATCTGGCGCCGCAAGGCCGCCCGAGCGGGTCAGCCGCTCAGCGCGGCCGCATAGGGCGACAGCTTGGCCGGGTTCATCACCCACATGATCCGGTCGATGCCGTCCGCCGAGACATCGACGGACAGCAGGGCGACGGGCGCTCCGCCGGAGGAGACCAGCACGGCCGGCCGGGCGTTCGCCTCGACCCACCGGACCTCCGTCCGTGGCCAGAAGCGGGGAGCGAAGGCCACGAGGTACTGGGCGACACGGCGCCGCCCGACCACCGGGATCCTGGACGCGCCGCGGATGCCGCCGCCGTCCGAGTAGCTGACGACGTCGGCGGCGAGGACGTCCTCCAGTACCGTCAGATCACCCGTCCGCGCCGCGGTGAGGAACACCTCCAGCAGCCGCCGGTGGTCTGCCGGGGCGACGCGCTCCCTGCGCTCGGCGGCCAGGTGCCTGCGTCCGCGGCTGACCAGCTGACGGGCGTTGGCCTCGGTCGTCTCCAGGATCTCGGCGACCCGCCCGTAGGGATAGTCGAACGCCTCGCGCAGGACGTAGGCGGTGCGCTCCACGGGATTCAGCTTCTCCAGAAGCATCAGAACCGCCATCTCCAGGGCCTCGGCCCGCTCCGCGCCCAGCTGCGGATCCTGCGCGGTGTCGACGGGCTCGGGCAGCCAGGGGCCCACATAGGACTCCCGCCGGACCCGTGCGGACTGGGCCAGGTTGATCGCCAACCGGGTGGCGACCGTGGTCAGGAAGGCGGCGGGTTCCTGGACCCTCGCGCGGTCCGTGTTCTGCCAGCGCAGCCAGGTCTCCTGCACGACGTCCTCGGCCTCCACCGCACTGCCCAGGAGACGGTACGCGATGCCGAAAAGCTGTGAACGCGCAGACAGGAAGTCCTTCGTCGCCTGATCAAGGTTGTCGGAGCGGGCGCCGGCCTGCATGGATCATCCCTTCTGGCTTCGTACGCATCATGTTACAAGGAGCCGATGACACGATGGCGCCTGCCGCCTGTCAGGTGACACACCCTGTCACGAACCGACCGTGCATCCGGTCAGGAGTGCGAACCGTCGTGGACCAGGGAAGGCGCACACAGTGTCGGACGAGACGCCAGTACATGACCGCACCGCTCCCGGACACACCGTCTGACCCGCCCCATGGACACTCCCGCCGACGTGGCGAACGGCATGCTGACGGCGCTCTTCGCCGTGGCCGCGTCGCACGCACTGCTGCACGGCGTCCGGTCACCCGGGACGGGCCGCCGCGACCGGGTGGACCACCTCCTGCACTTCGCCATGGCCGCGGCCATGGCGGCGATGCCCTGGAACCCCGTCCGACCGCCGTCCGGTCCGGCCCTGACGGTCCTCTTCACGGCCGCAGCCCTGTGGTTCCCGCTGACCGCTCTCCACCACCGTACGGCGGACACCGTGGCGGCGATCGCCGGCCGGCTGCCACCCGCGGCCGGCATGGCGGCCATGGCCTGGATGCTGCACACCCCCCACGGTGGGGACGCCCTCCCGCACGGGACCCCGGCCGCGCACCACATCGCGGTGGCCGGCCGTGCCGCCGGCACCCCGGTACCGGCCGCCGTCGTCACCGGCCTGCTGACGGCGTATCTCCTCGCCTGCGCCATCCGGTCCTTGACCCGTCCCATGCCCGCACTGCGGTCCGCCACGGACACCGCTCACCGCGCCGCCGCGACGGACCCGTACGGCCATCTGCGCGACGGAGCGATGGCGCTGGGGACGGCCGTGATGCTGCTCATGCCGCATTAGCGGGAGCCTGCCGCCGGGGCGAGGTGCCGGCGCACGGCCGCTCGCACGAACTTGTCATGGATGGTCCTTTCTCGGCACCGACCCGTGCGCAGCTCGTCCCCGATCACGAACGTCTTCACACCCGTCATGACGATTCCGGTCGCAGGTTGTGAGGACACACCGTGGGCCGTGGCGGGGCATGGAGGGCGACTGCCAGGACCTCGGGGTCGTCGTGCCCCGGCAACGGGACGAATCCGTGCTGTGCGAGGTCGCCGAGGAGCGCGGAACGCGATGCGGGCCACATCCAGAACGTCTCGGTGTGCTCCCGCAGCACACCTTCCACGCTCCGGACCCAGTAGTCGACGCATGTGCGGATGCGGTCCCCGGCCCTCGACATCACGATGCGCCCGCCGTAGGTGTGCGCTCCGACCCGCTGCCGGGGCAGGACGCGCAGGACGTTGCGGGCCGGCAGCCGGGCCGGCGGCAGGTGCAGGAACAGCGAGCCGCCGGGGGCGAGGGCCGCGCCGATCGCGGGCCAGAGGGCGTGACGCGCGGCCGGCGAGAGGCAGGCGACCGTGTTGTGGCAGACGGCCACGTCCGCGACCGCGTACAGAGGCGCCTCGTTCAGGGCGTGCGGGTGCACGGTCACCCGCTCCCGCTGCCGTGCGGGCAGGGCGGAGAGACGTGTCATCAGGGACGAGCGCATGGCCCGGGCCGGCTCGACGGCGTGCACATCGGCCCGGGACTCGGCCAGGCTCATGAGTGTGACCCGACCGGTACCGGCCCCGATGTCCAGCACACCGCGACGGGCCTTCGCGACGGAGCGGCCGTAGAGGCGACGTACCCGCCTCTCGTCCTCGGCGGCCTGCAGGATGTCGTAGAACTCCGCCGTGACGGCGTAGGAGTCCGCCTCCGCTCCGGCGGTCGGCGCTTTCGCGATGACAGGGTGCATGTCCAGCAAGACAGCACGCGGACCGTGTGTGTGACAGCGGTCGGTGTTCCGGCTCCGGTCCGCGCGTCGGACCGGGCGGTGTGTGCCGCACTCGACGGCCCGGCCGCCACCACCTCGGTGGCACGTCATCCGGACGTCCCGTGTCACACCTGAGGCGCCTCACCGGTCATGACTCGGACGGCAGTTCACGAATCATGCCCGAACAGCACAGCCGCGGACGAGTCGGTTCCGCTGTGCCGCACGGCCGCGCGGGCTTCGGGTGACGCAGAGACGAATGGTGGAGAGATGGGCGACGACAGTCGGGCGGTCGAACCGGAGCAGAGCCACACGGAGCAGAGACACACGGGGGAGAGGCTCGCGCAATGGGCGGACGGCCGACTCGGCTACCAGCGGCTGGCGCGCTCCGCCCGGCGCATGGTCTTCCCCGACCACTGGTCGTTCATGCTCGGCGAGATCGCGCTCTACAGTTTCGTGGTCCTGCTGATCACAGGGGCCTACCTGAGCTTCTACTTCCACCCCTCGTCCGACCCCGTGGTCTACCAGGGCAGCCACACACCGCTGCGGGGGCTGTGGGTGTCGGAGGCATTCGACTCGACCCTGCACATCTCCTTCGACGTGCGCGGCGGTCTCCTCGTCCGCCAGGCCCACCACTGGGCGGCACTTGTCTTCGTCGCCGCCGTGTTCGTGCACATGCTCCGGGTCTTCTTCACCGGCGCGTTCCGCAAGCCACGAGAGCTGAACTGGATATTCGGGTTCCTGCTGCTCATCCTCGCCATGTTCGGCGGGCTGACCGGCTACGACCTGCCCGACGACCTGCTGTCCGGAACCGGCCTCCAGGTCGTGAACGGCACCATCCTCTCGATCCCGGTCGTCGGGACCTACCTGTCGTTCTTCCTCTTCGGCGGCGAGTTCCCGGGCGACGACCTGATCGCCCGCTTCAACACCATCCACGTGCTGGTCATCCCCGGACTGATGGTCGCTCTGATCGCCGGCCACCTGGCCCTGGCCCTACGGCACCGGCACACCCAGTACCCCGGACCGGGCCGCACCGACAGGAACGTCGTCGGCATCCCGCTGCGGGTGTACGCGGTCAAGGCCGGCGCCTACTTCTTCCTCGTCTCCGGCGTGATCTTCTTCATGGCCGCCGTCGCGCAGATCAACCCCGTGTGGAAATACGGGCCCTTCCGCCCCGACCAGGTCTCCGCCGACTCCCAGCCCGACTGGTACATGGGCGTCGCCGACGGCTTCCTGCGCATCATGCCCGGCTGGGAGATCGACTTCTGGGGCCACACCCTGGCCCTGGACAACATCCTGCCCCTGCTGACCGGTGTGCTGCTCTTCCTGGCCCTGGGCGCCTACCCCTTCATCGAGGCCTGGGTCACGGACGACGATCGTGAGCACCACCTCCTGGACCGCCCCCGCAACCGCCCGGTACGGACCGCTCTGGGTGTGGCCTGGCTCAGTGTCTACGCGGTGGCCCTCTTCGCCGCCGCCAACGACGTGATCGCCACCCGACTGGACGTCTCTGCCAACGCCGTCACCTGGGCGGCGCGGATCGGCTTGTTCGCCGTGCCGGTGCTGGCCTTCCTCGTCACCAAACGCGTCGCACTGGGTCTGCAACTGCGCGACCGCGACAAGGTGCTGCACGGACGCGAGAGCGGCATCATCAAACGGCTTCCGCACGGCGAGTACGTCGAGATCCATGAACCGCTCAGCCAGGCGCGACTGCACACCCTGACCGCGCACGAGCAGTACCGGCCCCTGGAGGCCGCTCCGGCCGGGGACTTGGACGGCGCCCTGCCCGGCCGCCTTGGGCGACGCCTGCGTGTCGGGCTCAGCCGCGTCCTCTACGGCCCCGGCACGCAGATCCCCAAGCCCACCGCCGCCGAACACCAGGAGATCAGCGGCCGGCACCGGCCCTGACCAGGGCGTACCGCCCCCGAACCGCAGCGCTCCCTACCTTCCCGAAAGGCACTCGACATGAACCGCACCGCCCGCATCAGCCGGGTCCGCACCTCCCTCACCGTGCTGGCCGGCGCCACCGTCGCCGCGGGCCTGCTCGTCACCACGGTCGCCCCGGCCTCCGCCGACAAGGGCACCTCCTCGCAGGGCCCCAAGCCGACCGTCGTGCTGGTCCACGGTGCGTTCGCCGACGCCACGAGCTGGAACGGCGTCATAGAGAAGCTCCGGCACGACGGTTATCCGGTGGTCGCCGTCGCCAACCCGCTGCGCTCCCTGAGCGGCGACTCCGCGTACCTCAGGGACGTCCTGGCGGGCATCGACGGCCCCGTCGTCCTGGCCGGCCACTCCTACGGCGGCTCGGTGATCAGCGATGCCGCCACCGGCGACAAGAACGTCAGGGCACTGGTCTACCTCGCCGCCTTCCTCCCCGAAAAGGGCGAGAGCGCGATCGACCTGTCGGGGAAGTTCCCGGGCAGCACGCTCGGCGACGCCCTGCGTTCCGTGCCGTTCACGAACGCCGACGGCTCCCAGGGCACCGACCTCTACATCCAGAACGACACGTTCCGGCACCAGTTCGCCGCGGACGTGCCCCGTGACCGGACCGACCTGATGGCCGTCACCCAGCGACCGGTCACCAACGCCGCCCTGGCCGAGGGAGCGGCCGAGCCGGCCTGGAAGACCATCCCGTCCTGGGCCCTCGTCGCCACCCAGGACCTCAACATCCCGCGCAGGGCCCAGGAGTTCATGGCGGAGCGGGCCCACGCCCACGTCACGGAGGTGCGGTCGTCCCACGCGGTGAGCGTCTCCCAGCCCGGGAAGGTGACCGACGTCATCGAGGACGCCGCCCGCTCGGTGCGCTGACTCCCGCGAACCCCGCCCCGTCGGCCGCCGGTCCGCCCGTGCGCGTTCCGCGCCGGGCCGGCCGTGCCAGGACGAACTCATGCGCCGCGAACCGCGGATCATCCCGATACGCCCCGGCGATCTCGCCCGGACGGTGGCCAAGCGTCGCCGCTGTTCGGCCCGGACGCTGTGGAGCCGCCTCCGCCACGCGCCTGTCCCCGTGCACCGCAGCGAGGAGTACGGCACGGTCACCGCCTGGGGCCAGGTCCCCGACCTGGCAACCGCGCTGCCCGCCCGCCGACGGCGAGGCTTCTTCCGCGCCGGGCGTCGGTGAGTTGACCGGGCCGGCGGCCGCGCTGAGCGCAGCGGCCGGCCCGTACGATGTCGTCGCCCGTGTCAGGTGGGGGTCGGACCCGTCGTGTCACCGGTCACCGGTCGAGGCCGTAGCGTGCGCGGGCCCGGGTGACGGTCGCCGGGGGGATCTGCCCGGCCCGGGCCAGCCGGTCCAGGGCGGTCACCACGATCGACTCGGGGTCCACCCGGAAGTAGCGGCGCACCGCCTCACGGGTGTCGGACAGACCGAATCCGTCGGTGCCCAGGGAGTAGTAGTCCTGCTCGACCCACTGGCTGATCTGGTCGGGCACCTGCCGCATCCAGTCGCTGACGGCCAGCACCGGCCCCGGCGCGCCGGCCAGGGCCCGGGTGACGAACGGTGTGCGCTCCTCGCCGCGCATCCGGGCGTCGTCGGCGCGCATCGCGTCGCGGCGCAGTTCCGTCCAGGACGTCACCGACCAGACGTCGGCGTGCACGTTCCAGTCGGAGGCGAGGAGTTCCTGCGCGCGCAGCGCCCAGTGCACCGCCGTACCGGACGACAGGAGCTGGAGCCGGGGTCCGGCCGCGGCGGGATCGGCGGGCCGGAACCGGTAGATGCCGCGGACGATGCCCTCCTCGACGCCCGGCGCCGCCGGCATGGCCGGCTGGTGCTTGGGCTCGTTGTACACGGTCAGGTAGTAGAAGACGTTCTCTGGCCGATCGCCGTACATCCGGCGCAGACCGTCCCGCACGATCACCGCGATCTCGAACGCGAAAGCCGGGTCGTAACTGATCGCCGCCGGATTGGTTGCGGCCAGCAGATGCGAGTGCCCGTCCCCGTGCTGCAGTCCCTCACCGGTCATGGTGGTGCGCCCGGCGGTGCCGCCGACCACGAAGCCGCGGCCCATCTGGTCGCCGAGCGCCCAGAACTGGTCCCCGGTGCGCTGGAATCCGAACATGGCGTAGAAGATGTAGAAGGGGATCATCGGCTCGCCGTGCGTCGCGTACGAGGTCGCCGCGGCGGTGAACTCGGCCACGGAACCGGCCTCCGTGATGCCCTCGACGAGCAGCTGCCCGGTGGTGCTCTCCTTGTAGTGGAGCAACTGGTCCGCGTCGACCGGATCGTAGGTCTGGCCGAGCGGCGAGTAGATGCCGGCCGTGGGGAACATCGACTCCATGCCGAACGTACGGGCCTCGTCGGGGATGATCGGCACCCAGCGTGCCCCGCTTCGCCCGTCGCGCATCAGGTCCTTGACGAGCCGGACCAGCGCCATCGTGGTGGCGACCTCCTGGTGGCCGGAACCCTGTTCCAACGCCTCGAAGGGCTTCGCGGGCGGCTCGGGCAGCGGTGTGGCGTTCACCCGCCGCAGCGGAGCGGGACCGCCCAGGGCGGCCCGGCGCTCACGCAGGTACCGGACTTCGGGCGCGTTCTCGCCCGGGTGCCAGTACGGGACCTGATCGCCGGCGAGCGCGCTGTCGGGGATGGGAAGCTCCAACAGGTCCCGCATCGACCGGAACTGATCCATCGTCAGTTTCTTCATCTGGTGGTTGGCGTTGCGGGACTCGAAGGAGGGGCCCAGGGTGTGCCCCTTGACCGTCTGGGCGAGGACCACCGTCGGCGCGCCCCGGTGCTCCACCGCGGCGCGGTAGGCGGCGTACACCTTCAACGGCTCGTGTCCGCCCCGGGAGTTCTCGAACAGCTCGACCACCTGCGCGTCGCTCAGGGAGGCCGAGAGGGCCGACAGGGCGTCACCGGTGAAGAAGCTCTTGCGTATGTAGGCGGCGTCCCGCGCGGCCAGGGTCTGCAGCTGCGCGTCGGGCACCTCGCCCAGGCGCCGCACCAGGCGCCCGGTGGTGTCCTGGGCCAGCAGCGGGTCCCAGGCCTCGCCCCACAGGGCCTTCACCACGTGCCAGCCCGCGCCGCGGAACCGGGCCTCCAACTCCTGGACGATCTTCGAGTTGGACCGCACCGGCCCGTCCAGGCGCTGCAGATTGCAGTTGACGACGAACGTCAGGTTGTCCAGTCCCTCGCGGGCGGCCAGTGACAGCGCGGCCAGGGACTCCGGTTCGTCCGTCTCCCCGTCGCCGAGGAACGCCCACACCCGCGAGGCGGAGGTGTCCTTGATACCGCGGGCCCGCAGATAGCGGTTGAAGCGGGCCTGGTAGACGGCGCCGAGCGGGCCCAGTCCCATGGAGACCGTGGGGAACTCCCACAGCCACGGCAGCCGCCGGGGGTGCGGGTAGGACGGCAGGCCGTGACCGTCGGCCTCCCGCCGGAAGGCGTCCAGCTGATCCCTGCTCAGCCGCCCTTCGAGGAACACCCGCGCGTAGATGCCCGGGGAGGCGTGCCCCTGAAGGAAGAGCTGGTCGCCCGAGCCGTCGCCGTCCTTGCCCCGGAAGAAGTGGTTGAACCCGATCTCGTAGAGCCAGGCCGCCGAGGCGTAGGTGGAGATGTGGCCGCCCAGCCCCAGCCGCGCGGCACGGGTGACCATCGCCGCCGCGTTCCACCGGTTGAGCGCGGTGATCCTGGACTCCATCTCCAGGTCACCGTCGAACTCCGGCTGCGCGGCGGCCGGAACGGTGTTGACGTAGTCCGAGGACAGCAGCCCGGGCAGGGACGTGCCGGACTTCGCGGCGAACTCGTGCACCCGCCGCATCAGGTACACCGCCCGTTCCGGCCCGGCGTTCCGCACGACGGCGTCGAGAGAGGCCTGCCATTCGGCGGTCTCCTCGTGGTCACGGTCGGGTAGCTGGTCGAGCTCACTGAGCACGGGGGACTCAGTGGGCCGGGACGGTTCACTCATGGCGGCCTTCCTGTCACGGCGTGGGTGTCGGCGACGTCGGCCGCGGACACGGTGGGGGTCGCGGGCGACCGGTGGGGAAGGACGGGCGGCGACGCGCCGCCGTCCGGTGGAGTCAGCGGCTCCTGAGCCACTGGGTGAACGTGTGATGGCCGGAGTGGGCGTCCGGCCCGGGAAGGAGCGCCCGCTCCTCGAGTACCGCGCCGAAGAACGAGGACCGTGCGTCGGCGATCACCGGGCCGGGCCGGCCCAGCGTGGTCAGCAGCTCGGAGGTCGCTTCTTCGAGCCGGAGCTCTTCGGGCCCGGCCGCCTCCAGCACGCCGAACAGCGGCAGGCCCACGGCGACATGGGCGAGCGCCGCGGCGACGTCGTCCGTCGAGACCGGCCGCAGCAGCAGTGGTGGCACATGCACGCCGTCGGTCCGGGTCCCCGCGGTCGCGGCGGCCTCCACGGACTCGTGGAACGGGGTGGCGCGCACGAGGGAGTACGGAACGGTGCTGTGCCGCACCAGGTCCTCCTGCGCCGCCTTGGCCCGGAAGTACCCCGAGCCGATCCGGTCGGCGCCCACCACCGACAGAGCCACGTAGTGCTCCACGCCCGCGGCGGTGGCGGCCTTGAGGAGGTTGCCCGTCGCGGCGGTGAAGAACTCCGTGCCGGCCTCCGGGTCCCGCGAGGGTGCGTCGGTGACGTCCACCACCACCTCGGCGGCGCGCAGCGCCTGGTCGAGCCCTCGTCCGGTGGTGATGTCGACCCCTTCTCCACGGGAGACCGGCACGACCTCCACCCCGTGGTCCCGGAGCCTGGCGACGGCCCTTGACCCGATCCGACCGGTGGCACCTGCGACGACGACTCTCATCTGGATCTCTTCCGTCGGGGGGGCCGATGACCCCGCTGGGCGTGCGTCGGAGACGGCGGCGGACGGAGATGTGTGCCACCGTGCTCATCACACCTAGACAGCCTGGGGACGGTTGTTGTGACACCGCGCCGGCCCTCCAGGTGCCGCTCGTCGGCCCTTGTCACAGATCCGCCCCACACCCGGTCAGGAGGGTAGAGCGGTCTACAGGACCGGAGACGACCACCGTGACGGCGGACGATGTGCTGCCCGGACACGGTGGAACCACGGAAGGTGCGACTCAGTGTCGGAGAATGCACAGCACGCCCACCACGGCCACGTCGGACACGGACACGGAACCGGCGGCGAGGACGGCCCGAGCTGGACCCGAGCGGCGAAGATGCTCCAGGACGCCTCGCCGATCATCGTGCCCGAGGGTGCCTCGGCCATGACCATCCACGTCCAGTGGGAGCCCGGTGACCCCGGCACCCCGCCGCACCGCCACTCCGGTCCGGCGTTCGGCTACGTCGTCAAGGGTGCGGTCCGCTTCGAACTGGAGGGTGAGCCCGAGCGGGTCGTCGAGGCCGGCGGCACCTTCTGGGAGCCGGGCGGTGACGCCATCCACTACCAGGACGGCAACGCCCTCGCCGACGAGAGGACCGAGTTCGTCGTCACCATGATGTGCGCGCCCGGCAAGCCCATGCTCGAACTGGTCGACGAGGAGGAGCTGAAGGAGCGCGCCCACCTGCGCGCCCCGCGGCCCACCGCCTGACCCGCACGTTCACGGCGTCGTGCCGGCGCCCACCGGGCGGGGCCCTGTCCCCCCGTCACATCCGGCACACAACCGGGCCCCGCGCCCGTGACCTCCCGGCGACGACCGGTGTCACGGGCGCGGGGCCCCGCCTGTCGATGGCTCCTGCTCCGGCTCCTGCTTTCTGCTCCTCCTCTTGCTCCTATTCCACGAAGTACGAGTCGTGCTCGTCGAAGAACGCGGCACGCTCCTCCTCCGAAGCGTGCGCCAGGTGTGACACCTGCTCGAAGTACTCCTCGCGCGGGGCACCCGGGGTGAAGAGAAGCAGCATGTCGGCCGGGGCGTCGGAGTCGTTGCGGAAGGCGTGCAGCCCGCCCTGGGGCACATGCAGGAAGTCCCCCTTGCGCGCGTCGACCCACCGCACGCCGTCGAACACGCGCACGGTCCCGTCCAGGATGTAGAACGACTCCGAGATCCGCTTGTGGAAATGCGTCTTGGGGCCGCCCGCCCTGGGCCGCATCTCCATGCGGTACAGGCCGAACTCACCCCGTGTGGTGCCGGTGGTCGCCAGGTAGTGGATGGCGTCCTTCCCGGTACCGCTCTCGCCGATGTCCGGCGGTGTGCCGGCCGGTCGGAAGACGGCGTTGACCTCACCGTGCTCCCCCCAGTACTTCTGCGCCGGGTACGGGTACGACATCTCTGGATCCTTTCTCGGGGCGGGCGCGCCGTGGCGCGTCGCCGGTGTGCCGGCCGGCGGGTTCCCGGCCGGGTGTCAGTCGGCTGCCTGGTGACGGGCGAAACGGGACACCAGCGGCGGCTCCATCAGCCAGCCGTGCGTCCGCCCGTGCGGCGGGCGAGAAGCCCCCGCGGTCTGCCGCAGCGTGCCGAAGGCGACGGACGCGCCGACAGCCAGCAGGCCCGCGCACAGCGGCATGGCCCGGCCGAACGACGTGTCGAAGGCCGGGCCCGAACGGTAGGCGTCCGGTCCCATCCCGACCAGCAGCGGCAGCGCCGCCACTGCCACAAGACCGGCCGCCCGGGCCGCGGCGTTGTTGATGCCGCTGGCCAGCCCGGCGTTCGAGGCATCCACCGAGGACAGCAGGGTCACGGTCAGCGGAGCGACCATCACGACCATCCCGGTACCCATCACCAGCAGGGCGGGCAGGACGTCCTGGAGGTAGGACGCGCCAGGACCGGCCCGCAGCGTCATCAGCATGCCCGCCCCGCACACCAGCGGGCCGACGGTGAGCGGCGTCCGTGGCCCCAGCCGCTGGGCGAGCGTCCCGGAGTGGGACGAGAGCAGCAGCATCAGCACGGTGCAGGGCAGCATGGCGGCACCGGCCGCCAGCGCCGAGTATCCGACGACGATCTGCAGTTGCAGCGTGGTCAGGAAGAAGAACCCGCCCGTGCCCGCGTAGACGCACAAGGTGATCACGTTGACGGCGGTGAACTGCCGGGACGCGAAGATCGCCGGCGGCATCATCGGGTCGCCGCTGCGCCGCTCCACGCGCAGGAACCCGGCACCCGCCGCGACGCTGCCGACGGCCGCGACAACGGCCGACGGGCCGCCGTCGCGCGCCTCGGTCAGCGCGTAGGTGGCCAGCGCGAGTGCCAGAGCGCCGAGGACGGCGCCGGGTATGTCGAAGCCGAGTCGCCCCCGGCTCCCCGTACCGGCCGTGACGACCGCGTCCTGCGGAGACGCGCCCACGGACTCCGGGACATGGCGCAGCGCCACGGGCACGCACAGCAGCGCCGGAAGGATGCTCAGCAGGAAGGTCCAGCGCCAGCCGGGGCCGTCCACCAGCCATCCGCCCAGGAACGGCCCGAGGGCCGCGCCTATGCCGCCGAAGCCCGACCACAGGCCGATCGCGCGCGGCCTGTCGTCCGGGTGGAAGGAGGCCTCGATGATCGCCAGCGAGCCGGGGGTGAGCAGAGCACCGCCGACGCCCTGGAGGGCCCGGGCGGCGATCAGCGTGCCGGTGTCCGGGGCCAGGGCGCACAGCAGCGAGGCCACGGCGAACCACACGAGGCCCACCACGAAGACGCGACGCCGCCCGAAGCGGTCGCCCAGCGACCCGCCCAGCAGGATCAGACCCGCCAGGGTCAGCATGTAGGCGTTCACCGTCCACTGGAGCATGGCGAGGCCGGCGCCGAAGTCGTCGCCGATGTGCGGCAGGGCGACGTTGGTGACGGTGGAGCCGAGCAGTACGACGCCGGACCCCAGGACGGTGGCCAGCAGGGTCCACCGTCCACGGGCACTGCCGATACGGAGGGAGGCGGCGGCCTCCGGAGCGGGGGAGTGGTTCATGTCGTGTCCTGGCGTCATCCGGCGAGGCGGTCGCGGCCGGCGTTCCCCTGCCGCAGCCGGCGCACGTCGCGTACGGCCGCCGCGAACGCCCCGGGGCGCTCCTGCGGCAGATTGTGCCCGGCGTCCGCCACCTGGCGGTGCAGCCGGGGGCCGGTGAAGTGCCTGGCGGTCGAGGAGCCGTCCGTGGCCGGGAAGTTGCCGTCGGCCAGCCCGTCGAGGGTGACGGCGGGAACCGTGATCGCGGGCAGTTCGGCGAGACGTGCCTCAAGGCCCGCGTACTCCTCGGCGCCCGGCGCGAAGCCGAGCCGGTGCCGGTACGAATGGACCACGACGTCGGTGTGGTCGGGATTGGCGAAGGCCGTCGCGGCCCGCTCCAGATCGTGCTCGCTGAACGGCCACTTGGGGGAGTTCCGCTTCCAGATCACCCGCGCGACCCCCTGGGGATCGCGCGCCAGGCCGGCCCGGCCCCGCTCGGTGAGGAAGTAGTAGAAGTACCAGAAGCCCGCCTCCAGTTCGGGGGCGAGGGGCTCCGCCGCCGCGCCGATGTCCTGGACGAGGTAGCTGTTGACCGAGACCAGGCCGAGCACGCGCTCGGGCCACAGGGCCGCGGCGACGTTGGCGGCGCGGCCGCCCCAGTCGTAGCCCGCGAGGTAGGCACGCTCCACCTCCAGGGCGTCCATCAAGGCGACGACGTCGGCGCCCAGCGCGGCCTGCTGACCCGAGCGCGGAGTCGATCCGTACCGGAACGCGGTGGGTCCATGGCCCCGCAGATAGGGGACGACGACCCGGAAGCCGCTGTCCGCGAGCAGCGGGGCCACCTCCACGTAGCTGTGGATGTCGTAGGGGAATCCGTGCAGTAGCAGCACGGTGTCGTCCTCCGCGGAGCCTGTCTCGTAGTAGGCGACGTCCAGTACGTCGGTGCGGGCTCGTCGGAGAGGGGCGAGTACATGGCGCTCTGACATGAGAGTCCTCTGGATTCCGTTGCCCGTGGGCGGAGCCACGGCTCGCCGCGGAGGCGGGGCCCGCCCGTCGGCCGGTCGAGGGTCGGGGCGACCGGGAGACCGACGGACGGGCCGTGTCCTGCCGGGCAGGAGCGGTCGGCTCAGCCGAACATGCCGGGCCGGTAGCCGCCGGCGGGCTGGCGGTTGATGACGTTGATGCGGTTGTAGGCGTTGATGACGGCGATCAGCGAGATCAGCGCGGCGAGCTGGTCCTCGTCGTAGTGCTTCGCCGCGTTCGCCCAGACCTCGTCCGACACGCCGCCCGCGCCGTCGGCGATGCGCGTGCCCTGCTCGGTCAGCTCCAGCGCCGCGCGCTCGGCATCGGTGAAGACCGTGGCCTCGCGCCACACGGCCACCAGGTTCAGACGCTGCTGGTCCTCGCCCGCGACGACGGCGTCCTTGGTGTGCATGTCGGTGCAGAAACCACAGCCGTTGATCTGGCTGGCACGGATCTTCACCAGCTCCTGGGTGGCGACCGGGAGGGCTCCCTGGACCGCCGCGCCGGTGGAGTTCAGGTGCTTCATGACCTTCCCGGCCAGGGCGTTGCCGAAGTAGTCGATACGCGCGTCCATGACGGAATCTCCTCAGGTACGGAACAGTTACAGCTCACTGACCGGGGACACCTGGGATGTGTGACATCGAGGCTCGTCGACGCATTTCACACCGTGACGTGGAACAGTGTGTGACAACAACCTCTGCGCTTCCCCCGCTACCATCAGCGAACACAAGGTGATCACCATGGCGACCGAAAGTGTCCTGCATCCGAGTCTCATCGTCCCGATCGGGCACGTCGAGCCGGTTCCCCGCCGTATCCGGGGGGTGATCGGCGGCCGTGTCGTCTTCGACACCCGCCGCGCGCTGTACGTGTGGGAATGGCAGGCCTACCCCCAGTTCAGCATCCCGCTCGCGGATCTGGTGGACGGTGTACTCCACGACGACAAGCACACGGAGCAGCTCGGTGCGGGCCCCGCGCACCGTCACACCCTTCAGGTCGGTCCGGAGGTCCGTGCGGGCGCGGCATGGGTCTGGGGGGAGGGCGCGCCGGGACCGCTGCGCGACACCGTGCGCTTCGCATGGGAGGCGCTGGACTCCTGGTTCGAGGAGGAGGAGCCGGTCTTCGTCCATCCCCGGAGCCCCTACTCCCGCGTGGACGCCCTGCGTTCCGGCAGCAGCGTCCGAGTCGAGGTGGACGGTGTCGTGCTGGCGGAGGCCTCGGACTGCGTGAAGCTGTTCGAGACCGGCCTGCCGACCCGGTACTACCTCGACCGCGCGGCCGTCGACTGGACCCGGCTGCGGCACTCGGACACGGTGACCCGATGCCCGTACAAGGGGACGACGAGCAGCTACTGGTCGTTCGACAGCGACACCGCCTCCCACGAGGACATCGCCTGGACGTACGACTTCCCGACCATCCACGCCAACCGCATCGCCGGGCTGACCGCGTTCTACAACGAGCACGTCGACCTGTACGTCGACGGCTTCCTGCTGCCGAAGCCCGCCGACCCCACCCGGGTGGGGTCCGACTAGCGCTCCGACCAGAGGTTCGGCGGCCGGCGCGGAAACCGCTCGGGAAAAGGCTGAGGCCGACGAGTGATTTCCGCGCCGTTCTCCCCGGTGCGTCACATATCGACTCCCGGCCCGGTCTCATGAGAGGGAAAGGCTTCCGAAAGCCACCGTCTCGCAAGGAGATTGCCGTGAGTGAGATCATTCTCGAACCCGCCGCGCAGGAATTCGCCGACGCGACCGCCAAGCCGCCCCTGCTGTACGAACTCGGTGTCGAGGGCGCCCGCAAGCTGCTCGACGACGTTCAGTCCGGACCGGTCGAGAAGCCCGACGTGGACGAGAAGTGGATCACCGTCCCCGCCCCGGTCGGCGATGTGCGGGTGCGCATCGTCAAGCCCGTCGGCAGCACCGGCGTCCTGCCGGTGATCCTCTACGTGCACGGCGGCGGCTGGATCCTCGGGAACGCCGGCACCCACGACCGACTCGTGCGTGAACTCGCCGTGGGCGCCGACGCGGCCCTGGTGTTCGTCGAGTACGACCGCTCCCCGGAGGCGAAGTACCCCGTCGCCGTCGAGCAGGCGTACGCCACCGCCCAGTGGGTCACCGCCAAGGGCGCGGAAGAGGGGCTGGACGGCTCGCGCCTGGTCGTCGCCGGTGACTCCGTCGGCGGAAACATGAGCGCCGCCCTCACCCACCTGGCCAAGCAGCGCGGCGACGTGACCTTCCTGCACCAGTCGCTGTACTACCCGGTCACCGACGCGGGCCAGGACACGGAGAGCTACCGGACCTTCGCCCACGGACCCCACCTGACCGCCAAGGCCATGGAGTGGTTCTGGAACGCCTACACCACCGACCCGGCCGAGCGGAACCAGATCACCGCCTCCCCGCTGCGCGCGACCCTGGAGGACCTCCGGGGACTGCCGCCGGCGTTCGTCGCGGTCGACGAGAACGACGTACTGCGCGACGAGGGCGAGGCGTACGCCCGCAAGCTGATCCAGGCCGGTGTGCCGACCACCAGCGTCCGCTACAACGCCAGCCTGCACGACTTCATGATGCTGAACCCGGTGCGCGGAACCCAGGCCTCCACCGCGGCGGTCGAGCAGGCCGTCCACGTCCTGCGCAAGGCCCTCGGCACCGACTGATTCCTCGCACGAGACAACTCCACGGGAATTCCCGGGCGTATCGGCAGAACCGGAATGCCCCGCAATCGAGCACAGCCGTACGCCCGATGACGCGCTTGTTTCACCGGCAATATGAAAGGCCACTCCCATGAGTGCACAGAATCCGACCATCGTCCTCGTCCACGGCGCGTTCGCGGACTCCTCCAGCTGGAACGGCGTCGTCGAAAAGCTGCAGTCCCACGGCTATCCGGTGGTGGCCGCGAGCAATCCGCTGCGCGGACTGGCCGGGGACAGCGAGTACGTCAGACAGCTCGTGGCCTCCATCGACGGCCCGGTGGTGCTCGCCGGGCACTCCTACGGCGGCTCGGTCATCAGCAACGCCGCGCGGGGGCTCGGCAACGTCAAGGCCCTCGTCTTCGTCGCGGCCTTCCTGCCGGACGAGGGCGAGAGCGCGGTCACCCTGTCCGGCAGGTTCCCGGGCAGCACCCTCGGCGAGACGCTCCGCCCGGTGCCGGTCACACTGGCCGACGGGAGCCCGGTCGCGGATCTCTACATCGAGAAGAGCAGGTTCCACCAGCAGTTCGCCGCCGACGTCCCCGAGGAGACCTCGGCGATCATGGCGGCCACCCAGCGGCCCGTGGCCGATGCCGCGCTGGCGGAAGGCGCTTCCGCCCCGGCGTGGAAGGAGATCCCGTCCTGGGTGCTCGTGGCCACCGAGGACCGTAACATCCCGGCGCGGGCGCAGACCTTCATGGCCGAGCGCGCGAAGGCCACCGTGGTGAGCGTGTCCGCCTCCCACGCGGTCGGTGTCTCCCGTCCCGGTGATGTCGCGCGCCTGATCAACGAGGCGGCGCGGGTGACCGGCTGAGCCGACGGCCGAGCGGCCGGTGGGCCGCCGCCACCCGGGAGGCCGGCGGCGGTCCACCGGCGTCACCTTTCCGAACGCCGGGTCGCCGACCTGTGTCCCGACCGGCGCCGCCGTCCACCGCGCGGTGCACCCGCCATCGCGCGGTCCCGGCCGCCCGGCCCGCCTTCCGAGCGGGGACCATCGACTCTGGGAGCGCATCATGAACATGGCCAAGCAGGCCGCCCGTGGGCTGGTCGAGATAGAGGCCCATCTGTACCGGGAGGCTCATCTGCGTGCCGCTCGCGGACGCGTGGCCGCCTTCGTCGCGAGGACGCACGGGCTGACCCAGGAGCAGCGGAGGGACATCGAGCTGTGGTACCTCGATGAACAGAACTACGTGGCACGCATGGTGACGCAGCACATCGCGGACAGCGTCGGCGCCGCCGAGGCGGCCCACGACATCCGGTTCGGCCGATGGCTACGGGGGACACTGATCGCCATGGCGGTGATCACCGTGGTGATGTTCGTGTGTACGGCGGTCGTCGTGAAGTCGGTCGCCTGACACTCCGCCGCGTCGCCAGGGTTGCCACACGGGTCCGAAGCAGCGGCTTCCGGCCACCCGCGCCCCGGTCGCTGTGCGGGTGCCACACAGCGCCGCCGCCACTCGGCCGGCGCGGACACCGCCTACCCCGCGCGAGCCATGGCCAGCTCAGGAAGGTGCGTGGGACGAGGCGGCGGGCGGGCGGCCGCGACCGACGGCACCGGACGGGCTGTTCCCGGACGACTCGGCGAACGCAGGAGCCGCGACTTTCAGCCAGGGTCGCGGAGATCGTAAGCCGGGGTATCGTGGCGCCGGGGGAGGCTGCCATGGCGAGGGACGGATCACGGACAGGGCTCATCGGGCGGCGGCACGAGTGCCGGGTGCTCGACGACCTCCTCGCCCAGGCCAGGGCAGGGCGCAGCGGTGTCCTCGTGGTGCGCGGCGAGGCGGGCATCGGGAAGACCGAGCTGCTGAACCACCTGCTCGACCGGGCCACCGGATGCCGGGTCGTCAGGGCGGCCGGCGTGCAGTCCGAGATGGAGCTCTCCCACGCCGGGCTGCACCAGCTCTGCGCTCCGCTGCTGTCCCATCTCGACGGTCTCCCCGAGCCGCAACGGAACGCGCTGCGCACGGCGTTCGGGATGCAGTCCGGAGACGCGCCCGACCGGTTCCTGCTCGGTCTGGCCACCTTGAGTCTGCTGGCCGCGGCCGTGGGCGACGAGCCGTTGCTCTGTCTCGTCGACGACGCGCAGTGGCTGGACCGGGTGTCCGCCCAGACCCTGGAGTTCGTCGCTCGCCGGCTGCTCGCCGAATCCGTTCTGCTCGTCCTGGCCGTCCGCGAGTCGGGCTCCCGTGAGATCTTCCCCGACCTGCCGGAACTCGCTGTCCGCGGACTGAACGAGCACGAGTCCCGCAGACTCCTCGACTCGGTCGTGACCGGCTCGCTCGACCAGCGGGTGCGGGACCGCATCGTCGCCGAGACACGCGGCAATCCGCTGGCCCTGCTGGAGCTGCCGCGCGGCCTGACCGCCGTCGACATGGCCGGAGGATTCGGGGGACCCGAGCCCCGGCCGCTGTCCGGCCAGATCGAGGCGGGCTTCCTGCGACGCGTCCGGTCGCTCCCGGCCGAGACGCAGCAACTGCTGCTCATCGCCGCCGTCGAGCCGGTCGGTGACGTGGCCCTGCTGCGGCAGGCCGCCGAACGCCTGGGCATCTCCGTCGACACCGCCGTGACCCACGCCGAGGCGTCCGGCCTGATGACGCTCGGCACCTGGGTGCGCTTCCGCCACCCGCTGGTCCGCTCCGCGGTCCACCGCGCCGTCGGCCCGGAGGAGCAGCGGCGCGTGCACCGGGCTCTGGCCGACTCGATCGACGCCGAGCTGCACCCCGAACGCCGCGTCTGGCACCGGGCGAGCGCGACGGTGGGGCCGGACGAGACCGTCGCCGCCGAACTGGAGGGATCCGCCGGGCGGGCGCAGGCGCGGGGCGGCATCGCGGCGGCAGCGGCCTTCCTGCTGCGAGCCACCGAGCTCACCCCGGATCCCGTACGCCGCGGCGCCAGAGCCCTGGCCGCGGCGCGGGCCAACTACCAGGCGGGCGCCTTCGACGCCGCGCGAGAACTGGTCGACGCGGCGGAACTGAGCCACCACGACGAGGCCGGACCGGGACGGGCGACCCTGCTCCGGGGACAGATCATGTCCGCGACCAAGGGAGCCGGCGCCGGACTGCCGCTGCTGCTCGAAGCGGCCCGGCGACTGCGGCCGTACGACTCCGGACTCGCCGTCCAGACGTACCGGGACGCGATCTACGCGGCCCTGACCGCGGGCCGGCTCGCCACGGGCGGGGTCCGCGACGTCGCGGAGGCGGTGCTGAGCGCGCCGGGCCAGGTGGACACCGGGAGCCGCGAGGGTCTCCTCCTGACCGGTCTCGCCCGGTCGATCACCGAGGACTACGCGGTGGGTGCGCCGATGCTCCTGGAGGCCGTGGCCGCGTTCCGGACGGAAGACCTCTCCCGGGAGGACGGCCTGGGGTGGCTTCCGCTCGCGTGCCGCATGGCCCACAGCACCTGGGACTTCGCCGCCTGGTCCGAACTCTCGGCGCGGCTGGTCGATCTCGCCCGCGGCAACGGAGCCCTCGCCGTGCTGCCCTCCGCCCTCCTGCTGCGTCTGTCGAACCGGGTGTTCGCCGGTGATCTCCGTGGCGCCGCCTCCCTCGCCGTGGAGGCCGACGCGATCGGCGAAGCCACGGGCAGCGGCTTCTTCGCCCACTACGGAGCGCTCGTGGTGGCGCCCTTCAGAGGACAGGAGTCCCTGACCCGGCAAGCGATCGAGACCGTCACGCACGACCGTCTGCTGCAGGCCGAGGGAAAGGTGACCACGGCCACCCAGTGGGCGGCGGCGGTCCTCTGCAACGGCCTCGGCCGCTACGAGGAGGCCTACGCCGCCGCCGAGCGGGGATGCGAGAACCCGCAGGAACTCGGGCTGTCCCTCCAGTCCCGGGTGGAACTCGTCGAAGCGGCCGTGCGACTGGGGCGGTCCGCGCCTGCGGCCGAGGCGGTGCGGACGATCGAGGAGATGGCCCGGGTCAGCGGAACCGCCTGGGCGCTCGGCACCTCCGCCGCCACACGGGCCCTGGTGAGCGAGGGGCGGGCCGCCGACCGCCTGCACCAGGAAGCGATCGAGCGACTCGACGCGGCCGAGGTCCGGATGGACAGCGCCCGGGCACGGCTCCGCTACGGCGAGTGGCTCCGCCTCGAACAGCGCCGGGCAGAAGCCCGTACCCGGCTGGGCGAGGCACACGAGATGCTCGGCGAAGCAGGGGCCGAGGCATTCGCGGAGCGCGCGCGACGGGAGCTGCAGGCCGCGGGGGTGAGGACGCGCAAGCCCGTACCGGAGACGCCGGTGACCCTCACCGCCAAGGAGGCCGAGATCGCGCGACTCGCCCAAGGAGGCTTCACGAACCCGGAGATCGGCGCCCGGCTGTTCCTCAGCCCGCACACCGTCGAATGGCACCTGCGCAAGATCTTCGCGAAGCTGGGCATCTCCTCCCGCAAAGAGATCGGCACGATGCGGCTCGACGGCATGGCGATCACGTCCTGACCCGCCTCCCGCCCCGCCCCGGCCCGGGCGGGCGCGGTCGGCGGGGGAGCGACTAGGCGTGCGCCGCGTCCGGCTCCGCCAGCAGGGCGGGTACGGTGACGATGGTGACCTCCCTGGTCAGCAGCCGGTGAACGGGACAGCGGCCGGCCGCCGCCAGCAACTGCTCCCGTTGGTCCGGCTCCAGATCACCGGTCAGCCCGACGTTCTTGACGATGTTGCCCTGGCTCCCGAACCGCACGGCCACGTCGACACGCTCAAGTGGCCAGCGGTGCCGGTCCGCCAGCGCCCGCACCGCCATGGAGGTGCAGGACCCGAGCGCGGCCAGAAGCAGCTCTCCCGGAGTGGGTCCCGCATCGGCGCCGACGGGCTCGGGTTCGTCCGCCGTCAGTGTGTGCGTGCCGATCGCGACGGAGCGGGTCAGCCGCCTGCCTTCGGCAATGGACACGATGCGCGTGGTCATGGGTCTTCCTCTCGGCCGGGATGCGCGGGCCATGCTGTGGCTCGCACCTCTTCCGGAGAGACCGCGCGGCCTGCGCGGGTGTGACAGACCGGTCCGGAGGGAGCGCGCCGCCGTACGGGCTCCGTGCCCACCCGTGCCTCCCCGCGCGGCCACGGGTCCGCCACGCGGTGCCCGCGCGGGTGGGCCGTGCCGCCGCGCGAGCTCGGTTCCCGCGGCGTTTCGAGGGCGCTGACCCACCCCGGCAGAGGAGCCGACCGCTCACAGCGCCGCGCGCAGGAGCCGCCGGGAGGTGATGCCGAGCTTGGCGTACACCTTGCGCAGGTGCCATTCCACGGTGTGCGGACTGAGGAACAACTGCGCGCCGATCTCGGAGTTGGTGAGCCCGTCCCGGGCCAGACGGGCGATCTGGGTCTCCTGGGCGGTGAGCGTCGCCGCGGCGGTGCCCTCGCGGCGGGCCGCCGTCTCGCCGGTGGCCCGCAACTCGCGGACGGCACGCTCGGCGAACGCCCCCGCGCCGAACCGTGTGAACAGTGCGTGCGCCTCGCGCAACTGCTCCCGGGCGTCGGCGCGACGGCCCTCCCGCCGCAGCCACTCCCCGTACACCAGACGGGCCCGGGCCGACTCCATCGCGACCCGAGTCCGTCCGAGTCGTTCGATCGCCTCCCGGTACCGTTCTTCGGCCGTCTGCCCCTGGCTGAGCAGGGCCCGGGAGCGTGCCTGCACGCCCAGTGCCCAGTCCGTGCCGGCGGCGTCGGTGATGTGGGTCAGTCGTACCAGCGCGGCCTCGGCCGCGTCCGGGCGACCGCTGCGCACGGCGGCCTCCACCAGTTCGACCAGCCCCCAGTTGGCCGCGACCAGGTCCTGCGGGTACGCGCTCGCCTGCCGGGCCGCCTCGAACGCCTCCTCGTAGCGCCCCAGACCGTTGTTCAGCACGGCTTCGGCCCGGCGCGCGACGGCCACGCCGATGCCCTCACCGCGGTTCAGGGCATTCTCCGTACCGGCCTCGATCAGCGGGGTGGCTTCGCCTCCGAGGCCCTGCCAGGCGGCGAGTGTCATCGTGCCGTACGGCGCGAAGCCGCTGTCGACCGCCTCCTGGACCCGGTCGATCTCGGCGACGAGCAGCGCCGCGCTGTCCAGTTCACCGGCACAGGTGTGGACGACCGCCCGCGAGTTGAGCGCGAGCGGCAACTCGGTCAGCGCGCCGACGGCACGGGCGGTCCGCACATGGCGTGTCACCAGTTCCGTCCAGCCCTCGAAGTCCCACACCTCCGCGGCCAGCGCCGAGGCCAGCCATGACCAGCGCAGGACCTCGTCCGGGTCGGTCTCCCGGCGGAACACGCGGACCGCGTCGCGCGAGGCGGCGACCGCCGCGCCGTACCCGCCGGTGAACCGGGTGGCCAAGGCGTCCAGGAGCAGATCGGAATTGCGCGGCGGTCCGGTCGTGGGGGAGGCCGTCTTCTGTGCCGCCTCCGCCACCTCCCGTACGCTCGTACCGGAGGCGAGGCGCCCGGCGAACATGGCGGCCGACAGGGCGTCCAGGAAGGTTTCGCGAGCCAGTCCGGCATCGAGCGGGACCAGGCGCTGCGCGGTGCTCAGCAGCAAGGGAAGCGCCTCGCCGACCCGACTGGAGGCGAGGGCCATCCGGGCCTGGACGAGGTCCGCGCGGGCCTGACCGAGTTCGTCCAGGACTCCGCTCCGGGCCAGGGCCAGCAGATCGCGCGCCGCGGCGGGCGCACCGGCGCGGAGTTTCGCCCCGGCGGCGGCGAGGGCACGCGACGCCTTGCGCCGGGGGTGCGGCGTCAGCACGGCCGCGTGTGCGAGGAACGCGGCCGCCGCGGCGGCGCCTCCGCGCGCCAGCGCCCGCCCGGCCGACGACTCCAGTTCGGCGGCGATCGCCTCGTCCGGCCGTACCGTCGCGCGCGCCAGGTGCCAAGCCCGGCGGTCGGGGTCGAGGACGGGGTCGGTCACCTCCGCCAGGACACGGTGCACCTCCCGCAGCTCCGCGAGCCCGGCCGAGCGGTGGACCGCGGAACGCAGGAGCGGATGCCGGAAACGCACCAGCGCCCCGACATCGAGCAACCCCGCCCGCACCGCGGGCTCTGCCGCGTCCGGGCCGATGTCCAGCCGTGCGGCGGCCTGCCTGAGCAGCGCCACGTCACCGATCGGCTCGGCGGCGGCGATCAGCAGCAGTCGCCGCGTCGCCTCCGGCAGTGAGCGGACCCGCGCGAGGTAGCTGCGCTCGATGCGCCCGGTCACCGGTCCCGGACCGGACCCGTCGTGGCCGCCGGCCGCTTCCGCCTCGACCTGGCCGCGGGGCAGTTCCAACAGGGCGAGGGGGTTGCCGCGTGCTTCGGCGAGGACGCGGTCACGGATCCGCTCGTCCATCGGGCCGTCGGCCGCCGCGTCCAGAAGCGCGCGGGCATCGGTGTCGTCGAGGCCGTCCAGCGTCAGCTCGGGCAGACCGGCCCACTCGTCGCGTCCCCGCTGCTCACGCGAGGCGAAGACCAGGGCGAGAGGCTCGGCGAGCATACGGCGCGCCACGAACGCCAGCGTCTGCGCGGAGACCCGGTCGAGCCACTGCGTGTCGTCCACGAGGCAGAACAGCGGCTGCTCGGCGGCCACGTCGGTGAGCAGCCCGAGCACGGCCAGACCGACCAGGAACCGGTCCGGAGGCGGTCCCGCGCTCACCCCGAACGCCGTCGACAGCGCCTCTCTCTGCGGAGACGGAAGGGAGCCGGCGCGACCGAGGAACGGGGCGCACAACTGATGCAGCCCCGCGAACGGAAGCTCCATCTCCGACTCGGCACCCGCCCCGCGAGCGACGCGGTGCCCGGCGGCGCGTGCCGCCAGGTGGTCCAGCAGGGCGGACTTCCCGATGCCGGCATCACCGCGCAGCACGAGTGCGGCGCTGCGTCCGGCCTCCACCTCCGAGACCAGCCCGTCCAGCGCCGCACGCTCGCGACGCCGGCCACGCAGCCGCTCCGGACCGTTCCCCCTCATGTCGACCCCCGCACGCCGGGAGCATAACAACGTGCGGGCGGCCGAGGTCGTGGCGTCCGTTCCGGTGTTCCCGATCGGCGCGCCGCGATTCCTGGGACATTCCACGAGTGACCTGGATCATGGGCATGGGAGGGCATGGATGCCCCGCGACGAGCGATGTTGTCTGGGTGGCATGAGCGAAAACCCCGAGCTTCCGTTCCCGACCCCGTCCCACTGGATCGGCGGCCGCGCCGTCCGCGGCTCCGGGCCGCTGATCGACGTGGTCAATCCCGCCGACGAATCGGTCCTCGCCACGGTCCGGGAGGGCACCTCCGAAGAAGTGGACCTGGCGGTGGACGCAGCGCTGGCCGCCTTTTCCGGCTGGGCGTCGGCGGCTCCGCAGCACCGCGCGGACGTCATGCGGCGCCTGGCCGAAGGCATGCAGAAGCACAGTGAGGAACTGGCGGAGACCATCACCCTGGAGATGGGCGCCCCGATAGCCTTCTCCCGACAGGCACAGGTGGGGTTTCCCGTCGCGTCGACCCTGGCCGCGATCACGGCGGCGGAGCGGTTCGAGTGGACGGAGGTGGTCGAGAACTCGCTCGTCGTCCGTGAGCCCATCGGCGTGGTGGGGGCCATCACCCCGTGGAACTTCCCGCTCCAGCAACTGGTGACCAAGGTCGTCCCCGCGATGCTGGCGGGCAACACCGTCGTCCTCAAACCCTCGGAGCTCTCCCCCCTCAGCGCCCGGATGTTCGCGGAGATCGCCACCGAAGCAGGCCTGCCGAACGGTGTCCTCAACGTGGTGCAGGGCACCGGCCCGGTCGTCGGGGAGGCCCTCGCCCGCCACCCGAGGATCGACATGATCTCGTTCACCGGGTCCACCCGCGCCGGCCGGAGCGTCTCCGTCGCCGCCTCCGCCACGGTCAAGCGGGTCGCACTCGAACTGGGCGGCAAGGCGGCCCACATCATCCTTCCCGAGGCCGACCTCGACTCGGCCGTCACCCGCGGACTGGCGTTCGCCTGGGCCAACGGCGGTCAGGCCTGCGGCGCCTATGTGCGCATGCTCGTGCCCGAAAGCCTTCAGGAGACCGTGGTCGACAAGCTCCGGTCGGCTGCCGAGGCGTACGTCGTCGGCGATCCCTCGGACGAGGGCACGCGGATCGGCCCGCTCGCCTCGGAGACCCAGCGCCTGCGCGTCGACGACTACATCCGGCGCGGCATCGCCGACGGCGCCACGCTCGTGGCCGGCGGCCCCGGCCGGCCGGACGGCTGCGAGACCGGCGCCTACGTCCGGCCCACGATCTTCTCCGACGTCGACCCCGCGTCGGTCATCGCCCAGGAGGAGATCTTCGGCCCCGTCCTCGTCGTCATCCCCTACGCCGACGACGACCACGCCGTCGAGATCGCCAACGGCACGATCTACGGACTCAACGGTGCGGTGACCGGTGACGAGGACCACGCCCTGGCGATCGCCCGGCGCCTGCGCGTCGGCCAGGTCGACGTCAATGGCGGACAGCACAACTTCCAGGCCCCGTTCGGCGGGTACAAACAGTCCGGCAACGGCCGGGAGATGGGTCGTGCCGGTCTTGAGGAGTTCCTGGAGACCAAAGCGATCACCCGCTGACACCGTCGGCCCCGCCGTATGACAACACTGTCAGCGACCGCGCTCCTCGATCCTGGACAACCGAAGCAGCACACTGTTTCCCGGGAATGGGAGACCCTGGCCGCATGGTTGACACTGTCGACGCACTGAGCGACGGCGGCGGCCGACGCGGCGCTCCTCCCCGGAGAAAGGACGACCATGGCGGATCGGGCAGCACTGGCGGCCTTTCTCCGGGCACGCCGCGAGGCCCTCCAGCCGGAGGACGTCGGGTTGCCCCGCGGCCGTCGCAGGCGCACCGGAGGGCTGCGCCGCGAGGAGGTCGCGGCACTGTGCGACATGTCGGTGGACTACTACAGCCGACTGGAACAGCCGCGAGGCCCCCGCCCCTCGGAACAGATGCTCGCCGCGATCGCCCGCGGACTGCACCTGTCCCTGGAGGAACGCGACCTCCTCTTCCAACTCGCCGGTCACGCCCTGCCCCAGCGGACGAGACGCGGCGACCACATCAGTCCG
This sequence comes from Streptomyces sp. NPDC090088, assembly GCF_044747345.1. Classification (NCBI taxonomy): domain Bacteria; kingdom Bacillati; phylum Actinomycetota; class Actinomycetes; order Kitasatosporales; family Streptomycetaceae; genus Streptomyces; species Streptomyces sp. NPDC090088. The sequence goes on from NZ_JBIVDZ010000005.1 coordinate 288,803, forward strand.
GGGATGATGCGCATCCTGGACCGGCTGGAGGACACTCCCGCCCAGGTGATGAACCACCTGGGCGAGACGTTGAAGCAGACGCGCCCGGCGGTGGCGCTGCTGGGTGACCTGACCGACCACAGCGGACTGGCACGCAGCGCCCATTACCGCTGGTTCACCGATCCGGTCTCCCGACTGGTCCACCCCGAGGGCGACCACGCCGAGCAGAGCCGGCTGATGGTGGCGGACCTGCACGGCGCCTACACCCGCGACGGCGGAGACTCCCGTGCCGCCGAGCTCGTGTCCGCGCTGACCAGGGAGAGCCCCGAATTCGCCGGCATCTGGCGCGAGCGGCCCGTGCTGGGGCCGTACTGCGCCTCCAAACGCTTCCGGCACCCGCAGGTCGGGACGCTGGAACTGCACTGCCAGACACTGGTGGACCCCGACCAGTCGCAGCGGCTCGTGGTCTACACCGCGACACCGGGAACCGAGAGCCACACCAGCCTCCGCCTGCTGTCCCTGCTGCCGGTCGCCTAGGCACGGCGCTCGCCCCGCCCCAGGCCGGGAGTACCGCCGTTCAGACCGAAGCGCACTGAACCCTTGGCCACGGTTATCCTCTGGCGATGTCGAATCGGTCGGTGGTGGCGGGAGTCGGTCTCGCCGGTGTGATGGCGCACTGCGGTGGAAACCCGGTAGCCGCCGTGAGGTTTCTGGTGGGGGCCATGGCCTCGGCACCGGCGGCGACGGAGCCCTACGCGGCCCTGGCCGAGTTGTGGCAGAGCCGACGCCCGGAACTGAAGTCGGGCCTCGAACAGGACGGCTCCTTGAGCGCGGTGCCGGCGCAGGCCTACTTCTTCTTCCTCGAAGGGGACATGGACGACGCCGCGATGGCCCTCGGTTCGGTCACGGGCGTCCGGCCCGACGTGGCATGGGGCGCTGCACCCTGGTTCGGCGATGCGCGCTTTCTCGGCGCGGTGAGCGCCGAGGCTCTGGCCGAGGCGTGTCTGCGGACGCTGGACTACGACCACGACCTGAACACCGACGAGATGCGTGAGCGGTTCGCGCCCTGGTTCCACGCCCTCGACGTGGTGTCCGAACGGAGTCCCGTCCCGGAGTCACTGGCCTCGATGGCCCGGCTGCCCCGGCACTGCGGGCGGTACGAGCTGGCCTTCGCGCTGTGCGACCGCGCCGACGCCGTGGCTCAGGTCATGTGGACCGCAGTCGCACGCGCCGGCACCTGGCGCGCGCTGGGCGACCTGGACCAGGCCGCGGCGGCCTTCGAACGCGCCCTGACCCTGGACCCCGCCAACTGGTCCCTGTACCTGGACCTGGCGGACGTGCGTGCCGAGCAGGGCGACTTCGCCGCAGCCGCGCACCTCGTCCAACAGGGCCTGGAACATGCCCCACAGGAAATCTCCCTGCGCGTGGCGGCCGCCGCCTACCGCACGCGCCTTTCCGGCTCGTCCGGCGACCTGAACGCCCTGATCGACCTGGCGCCGGAACTCGGCAGTACCCCCTACCGGAATCTGCTGATCGACTACGCCTGTGCGGGGCCGGACCTGCCTCGGGAACTCGTCGAGAAGGCCCGCCGCATCATTCGAGCGACCTGACGTCGGCCGAGACGTCACGCATCAACTCGGCGATGTCGGCGGGGATGGGCGGCACGGGCTCCCGGCGCACCCCGGTTGCCGGCGACCACACGAGGTTGACCTGCAGATCAGGGTCGGCATCGGGGTAGTCGGACCGGTGGTGCCAGCCCCGTGTCTCCCGCCGCTCCAACGCGCACTCAAGAGTGGCGCGCGCGGCGAGCACGGTGGACCTGAGGTCATAGGCGTACGCGAGGTCCTGGAAGCCGCCGATGTCGATGTGCACGCCCACGTGCCGCATACGGTCCTCGATCTCGTCGAGTCCGTCGAGTCCGGCGGCGAGCCCGGTCTCGTCCCGCACGACACCGGCGCGCTCGGTCATCAGGTGGCGCACCGACCGCAGCAGCGCGCGGACGTTCTGGTCGCCGTCGGCGGCCAGCAGGCGGTCGACGTCCGTCTCCGCGGCGCGAACCACCGCGGGCGACCGATGCTGGGCGGTGAGCCGGGCCGAGTACTCCGCCGCGGCCCGGCCGGCGATCCGGCCGTAGACGAGCAGTTCGATCAGGGAGTTCTCCTCCGACCGGGTCGCGCCGTGCAGACCACTGGCCGCCTGCCCGATCACATAGAGCCCGTTGACATCGGTGCCGTGGTCCTCGGGCCGGACCCGGACACCGCCCAGGGAGTACTGGGCGGTCGGCGCGACCTCGATCGGGTCGTGGGTGATGTCGAGCATCTGCAGGTCCAGCAGGCTCTGGTGCACGTGTGGCAGCCGCGTCAGGATGGTCTCACGCGGCAGATGGGACAGATCGAGCCACACCCCGCCCGCCCGGGTGCCGCGGCCCTCCTTGATCTCCGTGTACGAGGCCAGCGCGACCCCGCGCCGGCTGCCGAGCTCCATCCGGTCGGCGTCGTAGCGCGCCATGAACCGCTCACCGAGGTTGTTGAGCAGGACCCCGCCCTCGCCGCGTGCCGCCTCACTGACGAGCACGCCGGCCACGTTCTCCGGCTCGATGAGTCCGAAGGGGTGGAACTGCACCAGTTCGGGATCCCGCAACCGGGCACCGGCCTCGACCGCGAGGCGGAAGGCGTCGCCGGTGTTCTCATGGCGTCGCGAGGACGTCCGCCGCCAGATGCGCGTGTGCCCTCCGGTCGCGAGGACCACGGCGTCGGCGTGCACCAGGTAGCGGGAGCCGTCGACGAGATCGAACCCGTACGCACCGAACACCGTCCCGTCCTCGACCAGCAGCCGGGTGACGTACACGCTCGGCAGGACGGGAACGCCGAGCTGCCTCGCGCGTTCACGGAGCGCTCGCCGTACCTCCGGGCCGGCGAACTCACCGGCGAACGCGGCGCGTTGATACGTGAGATCGCCGAACGGGCGCCCGGCGGCCCGGCCGGGACCCTGTCGGCCGAGACACGTGCCGTAACGCCCCACATCGTGGAACTCGCGCCCCGCCTCGTGGGCCACCACCTGCGCGGTGCGTGGGTCGGCCGGCGTCCGGCCCGCGCGGGCGTCGTCTGCCGTGCGCCTGACCATCGCGAGGACCGCGACACCGGCCTCGGCGACTTCGACGGCCGCTCGAAGGCCCTCCCCACCGGCCCCGACCACGAGGACGGACGTGGCGAGCTGGTGTCCGAGCGAAGACATGGGACCTCCTGTGACGGCGGACGGGCAAGGGCATGGGCAGTGGTCGACCGAGCAGCAGGCCCAGATGTGACAGCCTCGGAGCATTTTCTGACGTGGAGTCCGTCACAACGTTCCGACACAACGTGTGGGCACTGCCGCGGGTATCGTGGCAAGGATCGTTGCGTCAACCGTTGTGGAAGCTTCCCGTCCGCCGGATTCCCCGAAGGAGCCACTTCCCATGATCGCCAGCCCGCTTCCGGACCTGGTCGGCCGACACCGCGAGTGCGCGGCGCTCGACGACCTGCTGGTCGGCCTGCGCGAAGGCGGGTCCCGAGTCCTGGTGCTCCGCGGGGAGGCAGGCATCGGGAAGTCGGTGCTGCTGGAGTACGTGGCCGCGCGGGCGTCGGGGGTGAAGGTGACGTGGGCACACGGCATCGAGGCCGACATGGAACTGCCCTACGCGAGCCTGCACCAACTGTGTGCGCCGTTCCTGGACGAACTCGGCGAACTGCCGGAACCCCAGCGCGATGCCCTCCGCGTGGCGTTCGGGATGGCGGCCGGAGACCCGCCCGACCGCTTCCTGGTCGGCCTCGCCGTGCTCACTCTGCTCACCCGGGCCTCGGAGACCCGGCCGGTGCTCGTTCTGGTCGACGACGCCCAGTGGCTGGACCAGGTGTCCTTGCAGACCTTGGAGTTCGTGGCCCGGCGACTGCTCGCCGAAGCGGTCGCCATGACGTTCGCGGTGCGCGACCCCGAGGGGCAGGCCGCACTCACGGGTCTTCCCGCGCTGACGATCGGCGGTCTCGACACGGCCGCGGCAGGAGAACTCCTCGAGGGCGCCGTCGGCGGGAAGCTGGAGAAGCGGGTCCGTGACCGGTTCGTGGCCGAGATGCACGGCAACCCCCTCGCACTGCTCGAGTTCTCCCGCGGTCGCAGCGCGGCCGAACTCGCCTACGGCCTGGACTCGTCGAGTCACCCGGGCATCCAGGGGCCGGTCGCCCGCCGGGTCGAACGGGACTTCGCCAACCGGCTCGGGTCGCTGCCGGCGGCCACCCGCACCCTGCTGCTGATCGCCGCTGCGGAACCCGTCGGTGACGCGCGCCTGCTGGTCCGCGCGGCCGCCGCGCTCAAGATCACTCCCTATGCCGCACCGGCCAAGGCGGCCGGCCTCATCGAGTTCGGCGAGTCCGTTCGGTTTCGGCATCCGCTGGTCCGTTCGGCGGTGTACCACCGGGCCGAGCCCGAGGAGCGCCGAGCGGTACACCGGGCGCTGGCCGAGGCCACGGACCCGGTGCTGGACCCCGACCGGCGTGCCTGGCACGCCGCCCAGGCCGCCGAAGGGCCGGACGAGGAGGTCGCCGCAGGACTGGAGCGGGCCGCCGACCGTGCGCGGCAGCGCGGCGGCATCGCGGCCGAAGCGGTCCTGCTCGAACGCGCGGTCGAGGCGACGCCGGACCGGTGGCCGCGCGGGCGCCGGGCCCTCGCCGCCGCCGAGGCACACTTCTCGGCTGCCGCACCCGACCGGGCCACCGAGCTGGCGACGGTGGCCGAACTCTGTCCCCTGAGCGACCTGGACCGCGCCCGGCTGGCGCGGCTGCGGGCCAGGATCCTCTTCGCCCGCAGCCGCAGTGACGAGGCGGCACCTCTCTTCCTCGACGCCGCCGCGCAGTTCGCCGCCGCCGGGTCGCCACTGGCGCGGGAGACGTACCTGGAGGCGATCGGCGCGACCGTCTTCGCGGGCCGGGTGCACGGTCCGACAGGTGCCCGGGCCGCCGCGATCGCGGCCCGCGGCTCCGGCGCACCCCCCTCCTGCTCCCAGGCCGCCGACCTGCTCCTGGACGGTGTGGCCGCGCTCCTCGCGGACGGCTACGAGACCGGCGTCCCGGCCCTGCGTGGTGCGCTGGAACCCCTCGCACACGAGGAACTCGGCACCCGTGAGGCGACCATGCGCTGGCTTCTGCTGGTCCCGGTCGCGCTGGAGGCGTTCATCCACTACGGCTGGGACCTGCACGCGTGGGACACGCTGTCGAGTCGCGCGGTGCGCCTGGCCCGTGACATCGGGGCGCTGGGCGCGCTGCCACCTGCCCTCATCTACGCCGGCGGGGTGCACATCCACCGCGGTGACTTCGCCGAGGCGGCCCGGATGATCGACGAGGCCGACGCGCTCGCGGCCGCGACCGGCCACGCCCCGCACAAGTACGCGACGCTCGTCCTGGCCGCGTGGCGGGGCGAGGCGGACGTCGCCTCCGGAATCATCGAGGAGGCCAGGCAACAGGCCGACGAACGGGGCGAGGTGTCCCTGCTGGGCGCCATGGGCTACATCCAAGGGGTGCTGTTCAACGGCCTGGCACGTTACGAGGATGCCCTGGCGGCCGCCCGCACCGGCATCGAGCACGACGGGTTCAACTTCACCGGCCTGTCGCTGGTCGAACACGTCGAGGCCGCCACCCGGTGCGGTGAACTCGCCGAGGCCCGGGCGTCGCTGGCCCGGCTGGTCGAACTCACCCGGGCCGCCGATTCCGGCTGGGCCCGTGGCGCCGGCGCCCGCAGCCGGGCCCTCCTCGCCGACGGCGACGAGGCCGATCGTCTCTACCGGACGGCGATCCAGGAGTTCGGCCGCGGCACCGTGACCGTGGAGGTGGCACGCACCCACCTGCTGTACGGCGAGTGGCTGCGCCGCGGCAACCGCCGATCCCTGGCCCGGGATCACCTTCGTACGGCTCACGAGATGTTCGACGGAATGCGGGCGCACGCGTTCGCCGAACGGGCCCGCCGCGAACTGCTCGCCACCGGAGAGCACGTCAGGGCACGGGAGGACCAGCCGACGAGCGCCCTCACCCCTCAGGAGTCGCAGGTCGCGACGCTCGCCGCCGACGGCATGACGAACGCGAGGATCGGCGCGGAGCTGTTCATCAGCCCGCACACCGTGGAGTGGCACCTGCGGAAGGTGTACACCAAGCTCGGCATCAACTCCCGTCGCGCGCTGCCGGGTGCCCTCGCGAGCACCCCGGCCACGCACACCAGGGACGAGCCCACGGCACGAGCCGGCTGAGGACCGACGCGGGACCACGGCCTCCCCGGGGTCCCCACGGCCCCCCCCGGGATCCCCACGGCCCCCCCGGGGTCCCCACGGCCCCCCCGGGGGGGCCACGGACTCGACCACGGGGGGCCTACGGACTCGACCACGGGGATCAAGGGCGCGGTGGGCGGTGACTCGGACGGAGGGTGGAACCAACGCCCTTGAGGGGTGCCCGTCCACGAAGAGGAGTCCCCGATGTCCGCCCCCAGTCCGGAGACCACGACACCGGCCGAGCCCTCGACCGCCCGGCCGGACGAGGACGACCTGGACCTCGCCCTCGACGTCTTCCTGGCCCAGCGGACACGACTGTTCCGCATCGCCTACCGCATTCTCGGCGACGCCTCCGGAGCCGAGGACGTGGTTCAGGAGGTGTGGCTGCGCTGGCAGCTCACCCACCGCGCGTCGATCGAGAATCCGGCCGCGTTCCTCACCACCGCCACCACCCGCCTGGCGATCAACGTCATCCAGTCGGGACGGCACCGCCACGAGACCCCCGCCGACCCGCAGGCGGCCGACCTCGGCGACCGGTCCACCCAGGATCCGTTGCTGAACGCCGAGCAGACGGCGGCGGTCGAGGCGGCCCTGGCCCTGCTCATGGCGAGGCTGACACCGGATCGACTGGCCGCCTACGTGCTCCGGAAGGGTTTCGACTTCACCTATGCCGATCTCGCGGAGCTGCTGCGGATCAACGCCCCGCACGCACGGGTGGTGGTCCACCGCGCGCAGGCACGCCTCGATTGCGACCGTGAGCGGCCGGTTCCCGCCGCGTCGCACCGGCGCCTCGTCACCGCGTTCCGGACCGCCGCCAGCACCGGAGACCTGGAAGGCCTCGTGCGGCTCCTCGTCCCCGAAGGGGGAGTCCACCGCCTGCCACCGCCGTCCCGTCGAGCGCCTCTCGGGCCGGCGGCCGTGCGGGTCCCGGCATGACGCTGCCCGTCCGGACAGAAGCCGGCTGGAGCGCCGGCCCTCGTCTCCCTCAACGCCCCGGCGGGGTCTCAGGGCGCCGGGGAACTTCCTGGTCCGTGCGAGGAGGTTCGTGGGTGGCCGGGCTCGTCGGGACCGGCCGCACCTGGTCCTCCGCCGTGCCCGACACGGACGTGTGGTGACGTATGGCCAAGGACACCGCCACGCTCGCCGCCGCCACTCCGCCGGCACACAGCACCGCCCAGGTGCCCGCGAACGTGCAGGCCAGGATCGCGGCGGCGGTCAGTGGGAGGACGACCTGCTGCCGTAGCGACGGCTTGTAATGGCGTGCGTGCAGGAGCCAGGTGAAGAAGACGAATCCGGCCGTGGGAAGGGTGACCGCGGCGGCGCCGGTCAGGGCGCCGATGGGTGCCTCGCCGGTGACCTGCTCGACCGCCGCGTGGAGGCCGGCGCCGATCGCCGCCGCGCTGCAGAACACGAGGTAGTGGCCGTATCCCCACAGGAACGCGCTGTTCCCGCCCCGCAGATGTTCGTGGATGGGCACGATGAAGTAGGTCCAGTAGGCGGCGAAGACGATCAGCAGGCCACCGGCCGCGATCGGCAGCAGGTCCGTGGAACTCCCCCTGTCCACCGCTCGCTGCACGGCCAGGGTCGCCGCGACGACCGTCTCGCCCAGGACGATCAGGGTGAACAGCCCGTAGCGTTCGGCGATGTGCCCCGGATGCCAGGGGGTGGGACCACTGCGCTCGGCAACCACGGGTACGGCCAGTTCGGCGGCCGCGAGCAGCACGAACACCCACGTCTGGACGCCGCCGCGGGGCAGGAACCCGAAGGCCGTCCAGCCGACCGGCAGGAGGACGACGCCGGCCGCGTACCGCAGGGCCGTGGTGCGGGGGCCGCCCCGCTCACCGCGTGCCGCCCTGAGCCACTGGGTGGTCAGGGCCAGCCGCATCACCACGTAGCCGGCCACCACGACCGTGTAGTCCGCCTGGTCGAAGGCCCGCGGCACGCCGGCCGCCAGGATGAGCACGCCCGCGATCTGCACCAGTGTGGCGATCCGATAGGGCACGTCGTCCGTGTCGTACGCGGTGGCGAACCAGGTGAAGTTCATCCAGGCCCACCAGATCGCGAAGAAGATCATGGCGTACCCCGCGACCCCGTGACCGGTGTGACCGTGCACCACGGCGTGGACCAGCCTGTCGCCCGCCTGGGCGACGGCGACCACGAAGCACAGATCGAACAGGAGCTCCAGGGGTGTCGCGGCGCGGTGCGCCTCCCCGGGGTCACGCCTGACCATGACCCGAAAGAACGGCCTCGGCACCGCCCCGCCGTCCGTCCGACCGCCGACCCGATTGCTCACAGTCCCCGCTTCCTTCCTTTTCCGATGGCCCGCGGCGACCGCAAGACCGTGGTTTTCCCATGTCCTTGTGAGCAGGGCGGGGCGTGGCCGGCCCGTGCCGCGGGCGGTCGTCGCTGCTGTCAGGAGGGGTGGAGTTCGACCACGACGCGATAGCCGGCGGGTTCCGAGGTGATGTGAAGGCCCGGGTCGTCGAACATGCGCTGCAACGAGGCGTGCCACTCGGGGTTCCCGGTGGCTTCGTCGAGCGCGGTGCCCGAGGTCCACTCGGCGACGTGGACGAACCGCGTCTCGGGGGCGTCGGCCAGGGGACGGTGCAGGCGAGAGCGGAGGAAGCCGGGCTGCGCCGCCATGATCCGGGCGTTCTCCTGGTACACCTCGGTGAAGTAGTCGGCCTCGTCCGCCGGCACGGTGTAGCTCTTGATCACGGTGACCGGCTCATCGGTGCCGGTCCCGGACTCCAGGGATTGACTCATACCGTGATGACCGACCACGCCAAGATGTTGTGACACTCACTTGGCCGTCACAACGGGGGCCCCACTCTTGTCCACATGATGCAGAGGAGCGGCGGCGGCTCACCGGCCGGATGGCCGTCCGTTCCTGCCGGGATGCCGCAACGGCAGCACGTATTCGGACGCCGCGGACACTCACCAGGGAGACCATCGGTCATGAGTGACGATGCCACGTTGATCACACAGTGGAACCGGTTGACCCGTGTCCATCGTCGGATCGAGAGCCGGATGGAGCGACACCTTCACCGGCATCTGGGCCTGGGAGTGAGCGAGTTCTACGCCCTTCGGACCTTGCGGGAGAGCGCGCGGGCCGGAACGGGGCTGCTCTACCTCAACGACCTGGCCAACGGGATAGGCCTCAGCCAGTCCGCCACCAGCCGCCTTGTGACCCGTCTGCAGGACCGGGGTCTGATCACCACGCACACCTCGCCGCGTGACCGTCGGAGCGTCGAGATCGAACTCACCGCCGTCGCCCACGACGTGCTGCGGCTGGGCACGCCGCTTCTCCACCAGGCGGTCGAGGAGGCCGTGCGGCAGCTCGGCGCCGAGGACGCCGACGAATTCCTGCTCCGCTATCTCAAGGGGAGCACGGACGACACCGTGACCTCTCCACCGGCCGACGGACAAGCCCCCACCCACGGATGAGCAACAGCCCGGTACCACGCGGGGTGACGGATCGCCTGTCAGGCTGGGAAGGCGAACAACCGGTACTCGGCCCTCGTCGTGAAGCCGAAGCGCCGGTAGAGGGGCTCACCCGCGGGGCTGGCGACGAGCGCGGCGGAGCGCATGCCCCTCTCCCGGCCCACCCGGAGCGCGGCGACCGTCATGGCCGCACCGATACCGCGCCGGCGATGTGCTTCGGCCACGTGCACCAGAAAGATCCCGGCCACCCCATGGGCAGTGATCACCACTGTCGACCCGACCACCCGGCCGTCCAGCACCGCGGCGAGCCGGACGATGTCCGCGTTGTCCTCGCGCCGCGACTCGATGCGCACCATCTCGGGCTCCAGGCCGGCCGCGATACCCATGGACGTCCGGTACGTCCGGACCAGCTCCGCCAGCCGTTCCCCGTCCCCGACCGTCTCCACAGTGAGTCCGACCGGGGCATCGTCCGAACCAGCCGTATCGAGCCTGTCGTCCGGTCCGGCCGAGTGGCCGAGTGAACGCACCATCACCGGGAGGACGGCGAACTCGCGCGCTCCGTGGCGCTGCAGGGCGTCGGCGGTGCCTTCGGGGCTGTCCGGTCCGACCCACCACCACCAGGGAAGACCGGCCAGTTCCGTGCGGGCGGCAGCCACGGCCTGCCCGACGGCAGCGGCGGACCGCACTCGTACCACGCCGTTGAACTGCGGGGCGGCGAGTCCGCTGCGGAACTGATCGGCCACGGACCCCGGGCGGCTCCGCGCATCCCATCCCATGAGGTACTGACGGAAATTGGCGAACACCGACGCCAACCCGTCGATGTCCCGCTCCGCCCGCCGCCCTTGTGCGCGGTCCTCGTGCGGCGTGCCGGCCGCCCCCGTCGCATTCACCATGAACACGGCCTTCTTCATCGAGCTGGTCTGTCATCGGACGGGGGCCTCAGCGTGCCCGGAGCCGGCGGCACTGGGGGCGGAAAACCGCCCCGAACCGTCGGCCGAGCGAGGGCTACGCCTCTTCGTCGACCCAGCTCATCAGCTTGCGCAGCTGCTTGCCGGTGGTCTCCAGCAGGTGCTCGGAGTACGCGGTCTTGTACTCGTTGTACTTCTTCAGACCGCCGTGGTACTCGGCCATCCAGTTGTTGGCGAAGGTGCCGTCCTGGATCTCCGCGAGGATCTGCTTCATCTCGGCCTTGGTGGCGTCGGTGATGATCCGCGGGCCGGTGACGTAGTCGCCCCACTCGGCGGTCTCGGAGACCGACCAGCGCATCTTCTCCAGGCCGCCCTCGTACATGAGGTCCACGATCAGCTTCAGCTCGTGCAGGCACTCGAAGTAGGCGATCTCCGGCTGGTAGCCGGCCTCCACCAGGGTCTCGAAACCGGCCTTCACGAGGGCGGTGATACCTCCGGCGAGGACGGCCTGCTCGCCGAACAGATCGGTCTCGGTCTCCTCGGTGAAGGTCGTCCTGATGACGCCGGCACGGGTACCGCCGATCCCCTTCGCGTACGACAGCGCTAGCTGAAGTGCCCCACCCGTCGCGTCCTGCTCCACCGCCACCAGACACGGGACGCCGCGGCCCTCCTCGTACTGGCGGCGCACCAGGTGGCCCGGGCCCTTGGGGGCGACCATGCAGACGTCGACGCCGGCCGGGGGCTTGATGAAGCCGAAGCGGATGTTCAGGCCGTGGCCGAAGAACAGCGCGTCGCCGTCGTTCAGGTTCGGGGCGATGGACTCCTCGTAGACCTGGGCCTGGATCGGGTCCGGGACGAGGATCATGATGACGTCGGCCTCGGCGGCGGCCTCCGCCGGGGTGACCACGCGCAGGCCCTGCTCCTCGGCCTTCGCCTTGGACTTGGAGCCCTCGTGCAGACCGACGCGGACGTCGACACCGGAGTCGCGCAGCGACAGCGCGTGGGCGTGGCCCTGGCTGCCGTAGCCGATGACCGCGACCTTGCGGCCCTGGATGACGGACAGGTCGGCGTCGGCGTCGTAGAACAGCTCGGCCATGGGACACACCTTTCATGGATGACTCCCCGGCAACGTGAGCACCAGGAGGGGCGGCGGGTCGGCAAGTTGTCCCGCCGGGGCCGTATCTCGGAAAGCGTGGCACTGCCCCCGCCGGCCGAAGGTCGAAACACTATCTCACATCTGAAATGCATCGACCCGTGCGTGTGAGGCACGGCCCCACGGTGATTCCCGGCCTGGTGTCACAGATGTTTTGTCTTCCCTGTCAGTGAGGAGAGTCCAGGCGCGTGCCTGCCGTTTCGGTGGCGGGCGAACAGCTTCGGCATCCATGTGACGACGTCAGTGTGCCGTTGTCACCCGCCGCAGGTGCGCAGCCTTTGCGGCAACGACACGGAAAGCGAGACCCCCTCCATGCTTCAGGACCAGTCCGACACGTTCGACACCGCCTCGGCGACCGGCATCGCGACGCTGGAAGACCTGCGCAGGCACCTGCAGTGGGCCATCGAAGTCGAACACGCCACGCTGCCGCCGTATCTGACGGCCCTGTACTCCCTCGATCCCGAGCGGAACGCGGACGCCGCACAGCTCCTCAGCGGTGTCTTCGTCGAGGAGATGATCCACCTCGCCCTGGCCGCGAACCTGCTGAACGCGGTCGGCGGACAGCCCCGCCTGGACGCGCCGCACCTGCTGCCTCCCCACCCGCGGACCATGCCGCACGCCGACCCGTCCATCGAGTTGGCCCTTCTGCCGTTCGGGCAGGACGCCCTCGGGATGTTCCTCCGTCTCGAACAGCCGGCACACCCGGGAGACCCGGCCGAGGACGACGACTACGAGACCATCGGGCAGTTCTACGACGCGATCGAGAAGGGGCTGCGGCGTCTGTGTGCCGAACTGGGCGAGGACCAGGTCTTCTGCGGGGACCCCGCCCGGCAGGTGGCCGGCGGCCCGTTCGCCCACACGGCGGGGCACCTCGGCCCGGTCACCGATCTGAGTTCGGCGCTTGCGGCGCTGGACGAGATCGTCGAGCAGGGTGAGGGCGCCGCCCGCGCCGACGTCTGGGACGGTGACACCGACCTGTTCCACCCCAGGACCAAGGCGGTCTCGCACTACTACCGTTTCCAGGAACTCGCGCTGGGCCGGCGCTACCAGCCCGGTGACACGCCTCAGTCCGGCCCCACCGGGGAGGCGGTGACCGTGGACCCCGCCGGGGTCCGCCCCCTGCGTCCCAACCCTAGGCTGGAGGACCACCCCGAGGGCAGCCCGGTCCGCACCGCACAGGAAGCGTTCAACCAGACGTACTGCAAGATGCTGCACCAGCTGGAGCAGGCCTTCAACGGCAACCCGGCGATGCTGGGTATGTCGGTGGGCACGATGTACGCGATCAAGGGACAGGCCCAGAGCCTCATGGCCCTCCAGGACGACGACGGTCTCGCCGTAGGCCCGACCTTCGACTACGTCGCACCCGAGGACCGCGCCTGAATCACCTCCACTCGTGCGGTCGGCGCCGGTACGGGACCGGGCCTCGGCTCGGTGCGCGCCGGTATCGGACCACCGGGACGCACGGGCGGGCCGAGACCGCCCTCCTGCGTGAGCCGCCGCCCCGACGCGGCTCCGGCGCGGGTACGGTGCGGCTCGGACACCAGACGCACGAGCCAGGTCCCCTGGCCGGAGCCGGAGGTGCTCCGGGCAGGGTCGGCCCCTATCTGCGAAGAGGCGGTACTGATGCGTGTACCCATGACGATCACGGACTTCCTGGAGCGTGCGGAACTCGGATTCCGCGACAGCGTGGGCGTGGTGGACGAGCCGAGCCAGCCCGCGTCGGCCGTGCCGACGGGCACGTACGGGACCTTCGCCGAGCGTGTACGCGCCTGGCAGGCCGGTCTCGACGCGCTGGGCGTACGGGAGGGCGAGCGGGTGGCGGTGGCGAGCCACAACTCCGCCCGTCTACTTGAACTGTTGTTCGCGCTTCCCATGAGCGGGCGGATCTGTGTTCCGGTCAACTTCCGTCTGAAGCCGGACGAGGTCGACTACATCGTGCAGCAGAGCGGGGCGTCGGTCCTGCTGACCGATCCGGAACTGGACGGTGCGCTGTCGGGGATCAAGGTGCGGCACCGCTATGTCCTCGGGGAGCAGACGGACTCGGACGTGATGCGGTTCGGCGTCGAGCCGCGTCCCTGGTCCGCGCCGGACGAGGACGCGACGGCGACGATCAACTACACGTCCGGTACCACGGCCCGCCCGAAGGGCGTGCAGCTGACCCACCGCAACATCTGGGTCAACGGCCTGACCTTCGGCCTGCACACGCGGGTGTGGGAGCAGGACGTCTACCTCCACACACTGCCGATGTTCCACTGCAACGGCTGGGGCATGCCGTACGTGATGGCAGGTCTCGGCGTGAAGCAGGTGGTGCTGCGCAAGGTGGACGGCGCCGAGATCCTGCGGCGGGTCGACGAGCACGGGGTCTCCCTGATGTGCGGGGCGCCTGCGGTGTGGCAGGCGGTCCTGGACGCGGCAGCGGACTGGCAGGGGCCGGTTCCGGGCCGGCAGCGCGTGCGGATCGTGTGCGCGGGAGCGCCGCCTCCGAGCAGGCTGATCCAGCGGGTGGAAGAGGAGTTGGGCTGGGAGTTCACCCAGATCTACGGCCTCACGGAGACGTCTCCGCTGCTGACGTTCAACCGCACGCGTCCCGCCGATGAACACCTCTCCGCGCAGGAACGGGCCCGGAAGCTGTCACGTGCGGGACTGCCGGCGCTCGGGGTGAAACTGCGGGTCTCCGATACGGGCGAGGTGCTGGCCCGCTCGAACACGGTCATGGACGGCTACTGGGGCAAGCCCGAGGAAAGCGAAGTCGCCCTGGAGGAAGGCTGGTTCCACACCGGCGACGGCGGCACGATCGACGCACAGGACGGTCACCTGACGATCTCGGACCGGAAGAAGGACGTGATCATCACCGGTGGCGAGAACGTGTCGTCGATCGAGGTGGAGGACGTGATCTTCCGCCACCCGGCCGTGACCGAAGTGGCCGTGATCAGCGTGCCCGACGAGAAGTGGGGCGAGACGATCAAGGCATTGGTGGTCCTCGCGGAGGGAGAGTCGGTCTCGGAGGCCGAAATCATCGCGCACTGCAAGGAGCGCATGGCGGGGTACAAGGCGCCGACAAGCGTGGAGTTCAGGGATTCGATCCCACGGACGGCCACCGGCAAGATCCAGAAGTTCAAACTGCGCGAGCCGTACTGGGCGGGAAAGGAGCGAGGCATCAACTGACTCCCCCTTGCCCGCGGGGATACCGAACCCTGCCGGACGGCGGGGCACACATGAGCATGGCGTTGCCGGAGTCCATCGGCCACACCGTTCACCGACGTCGTTCTCCCGCGCGAGTCGCTGGGGCTGACCACCTAGGGGCTCGCGATCCGGGGCGCGAATGTCGGCGTACGGTCGCGCACCGACAGCGGAACACGCGCCCCGAAGGCCAGGTTCAGCCGCAGCATCCTCGACGCGACGATCTCGATTGCTGCCCTGGCCGAATGGACTTGGTCTGGTCGGTGAACGAAGGCAGGCCCACGGGCCGGTAATCTCTGCGCTCGGCCGGATATTGCGCCGGGCGGTCGAGGGGTGGGGGCGATGGGGGTTGCGGGGCAGGTCAGGACAGAGGCAGAGGCGAGGAGAGATCCGAGTCCGCTGCCGGCGCTGGGTATGGTCATCGTGCTGGCCGCGGTACTGGAGCGCTGTCTGTCACTGTTCGGCGGACCGCAGACGTACATTCTCTGCGCTGACTTTGGAGAACTCTCCGAACGACTCGACCGGGAATCCAGCACGAACCGGTGGTTCTTGCTCGCCGGCCTTGTGGTGTCCGTGGCAGCACTGGTCATCCCGCGCATCCGCCGTGGGCGCGTTCTTCCCGTGCTCACGTTGACTTCGGTGCTGATCCTGATGGTTCTGGCGGACGGCTACGCGGCGCGCGCGGATGCCGTCGCCCTCCAGATCTCCACATCCCAGACCTGCGACGAACCCACGAGCCCCTACGACACTTCCCGAGGCTGGTTCGACTGGAATCCACTCGGCTAGGCGCTGGGAGCGCACAGGTCCACCGCTGGGCCCCTAGAGGCCGACCGGGTGACCCCCTGTCGTACGGAGGCATGGCCCGGCGGCGTCCGGACGTCTTCCTACCGGTCAGCTCCCGTGTGGGTGGGAGCGGGGTCACCCAGGCGATCGAACAGCGGCAACACGCCGCTCCTCGTGCCGAGACGGTCCCGGCGTCTCATCGCACAGGCGGTTCGGGGATCCCGGGGAGAACCTTCTCGGCGATGTCGAGGAGGGCGCTGTCGTTCGGGAGGGTTCCGGATGTGCTCCACACGGTGATTTCGCAGTAGCCGCCCCGGTCATGGCGGTCCAGGGCCACGGACAACGTCCTGGCCAGGGGACCCTGTTCGACCGGTCCGCCGGATGTGCCGCCCCCGAGATTGATCTCGATCTTCATGGTGTGATCCGAGGAGAGGACAGCGGGCCGGCCGAGAACCGAAAGCGTCTTGATGTCCCTCTCGTCCCCGTACTTCATCAGCTTCACGTACTGGTCGGTCGTGAGCTTGTTGTACGTGGCCGAGACGTTCACGGTGTACGTGTCGAACGCGACCTGGGCCTCTGGTTCGGCGACCTTCCCATCGGTGAGAGCGGCGGTGTTGTTCGAGCCCGAGGCAGAGGTCGCGACCTCTCCAGGCGTTCCGAGAAGCTGGGCGAGTTCTGGCCGGTTGAGCGCCGTGCACAGTTCATCACCGGTCACAGGCCGGGGTGTCCGCCGGTAGGCCTTCGGCAACTTCTCGTTCTCCCCGCCCGGACACGAGGCGGCCTGCGGTGTGGTGTCGTCCGACGGCAGCACGTGCGGGGCCGCCCACAGCACGCCCGCGAGCGCCCCGATCACGGCCACGGCCGCGAAGGCCTGGCCCCATGCGTTGGGCTCCTTCTCCGGAGTGACCGGCACGGGACGCGGTACGGCTCCGGTGGCCGGGACCGGGAGAGCAGCGGCGACGGTGGTCGCGTCCGAGGAGGGCGCCGGACTCGGGTTACGACGTGCGCGCAGGGCCCGTACCACTGTGTGGACGCGCACCGCAGTGAACACGAGGAACACAGCGCCGAAACCGGCCACACCCCAGTCGGGATCGCGGACGGCGAGATATATGAGGCGTACGCCGAGAACGGACCCGAGCATGATGAGCAGGGGCTCACGGACCCAGAACGGCAGAAGACGGAGGAGGAAACCGAGCACCCGGTGATCACAGCAGATCAAGACCACATGCGCCGTGGTGGAAGCCACAGTTCCGGGCACGTGCAGTGCCTGCTGGAGCAAGAGCCGCCAAGCCGGGGATCCCAGCGTGTGAGCGCACCGGCACGGACTCTTCCAGCGATCGCCCGTGCTGGGCATCGCCGGCTCCGCCCGGTGGCCGCCGCTCTACCGCTCGGCGGTGTCTTCCGCGCCGTCGATCTCGTAGATCCGCTCCTCAAGCCGTTCACCGGCCCAGTCCAGCCCGGCGCCCAGGTCGAACCAGTGGCGATCCTTGCGGACTTCGGGCGATGAGAGATTCACCGCCACCCAGGAGAACACCCCCAGGAGGATGGAGCGCCCGTGCCGCGCCGTGCGCACGGACAACGCGAACGACGCGGCGAGTGCCGCGCGGGTGACCAACATGACTTGCTGGTCCTCGGCATGTCGACGCCCACCCGTGAGAAACCGGGGTGCTTCAAGGATCTTGACCCACTCGACCACCGCGTCTGCCACTTGGGCGCGCAAGGACTCCTCGATGCCCTTCCGGACGGCCCCCGCGGGATCGTCGCCGAGCCAGCCCAGCCAGTGATCGGGGTCGGTGAGTCTGCCGAAGTCGTCCTGTGGCATCCCGTGACTCGGGAGGTACGTAGCCGTTCGGGTCGTCGATGTACGTCGGGTCGATCTCGGCGACATTGCCACCCGGATTCTCGGCAGCCGCGGCCAGCAGCGCCGGATCGTTCGGTATGCCCTCACGTCGACCTCGTGAGCCGAAGAGCCCCACGTTCCCACTCCCACCGTTGCCCACCCGTTGGCCGCGATTGTGCCGCACCGGTCAGGAGCGCAGGAGCAGGGGTGCGTGACGACGACAGGTGACGGGGGCGGGTAAACGACTCGGCCCTCCTCCTCTGCGCGACTACTGTGCTGCTGCTGGATCGTGCACCGACGAGTGGGGGAGGGGCTGAGCTGTGCTGACCACTTCGCACCCCCCCCGTAGGTACCTCTGGAGAGCCCAGAGGACCCTACGGAGGTTCTCGATGTCCAGGACGGTTCGCACGACTCCCTGGCGACTCCGCGTCCGAGACGGTGCGTCGGAGTCCATGTCCCTGTACGACCTGCGCTACACACACGCCGAACTGGTCCAGGCCGCCCGCGAAGGTCGTCGCCCTGCTCCGACGAAGACGCTGCGCCGCGTCACTTCCTGGCAGCCGATGGTGCTCTCCTGCAGAACGGGCTCGTTCTCCGCGGAGATCGCCACGGCTGAACGTCGTGCCCGGCTCCGGGGCCGACTCGAAGTCCAGCGGATCCGCGGACTGCACCACGCCGGCCACGACCTTGACGACGTAGACGTCCCCCCGGTCCGTCACCGTCACGGTGAGCTCTGGCACGCGTGGTAGACACGGCGGCGGCCGGTGAACACAGTTCCGCACGTCGCGCACGCCAGATGAGCAGCGGGGGCGACATTCACCCCCTCAAGGACCAACGCCTGAGGCGCTGGACGGGTCCGTGCCCAGCGCTCCAAGCCACAGGGCCGTGATCAGCCCGCCCCGCGCTCTACCCGAAAGAGTGTTTCATTTACCGGGAGTGGCGGGTTAGGCTCGCGCCAGCGGATCTTGTGCGGACACGCGGACACGCAGATACGGAGGCTCCGGCATGAACGACAGCACGACCCCGCGCCGGGGCCGGCCCCCAGGCCCGCAGACCACGGACGGAAAGCTGACGATCCGCCAGGAGGCGATCGTCCGCTACATCGCCGAAGCGGTCGCCCGGCAGGGATACCCGCCGTCCATGCGGGAGATCGGCCAGGCCGTACACCTCGCCAGCACCTCCTCGGTCGCCCACCAGCTGTTGGCGCTGGAGAACAAGGGCGTCATCTACCGCGACCCGCACACCCCACGCGCCTACCAGGTCAGGCCCACATGGGCACCCGATCTGAGCGGCAGAAGCGACGCGGCCGTCGAGGTCCCGCTCGTCGGGACCATCGCGGCCGGTGCACCGCTGCTCGCCGAGGAGATGGTCGAGGACGTCTACGCCCTGCCCCGGCAGATCGTCGGCGACGGCGAAGTCTTCGCCCTGACCGTCTCCGGCGACTCCATGATCGACGCGGCGATCTGCGACGGCGACATCGTCACCGTGAAGCGCCAGGACAGCGCCGACCACGGAGACATCGTCGCCGCGCTGCTGGACGACGAGGCCACCGTGAAGGTCCTGCGTCGGCAGGAAGGCGACGGGCGGGTGTGGCTCATGCCGCGCAATCCGTCGTACCAGCCGATCCCCGGCGACGACGCACGGATCCTCGGCAAGGTCGTCGGCGTGCTCCGCCTGCTGTGACCGCAACCACGGTGCCCGCGCGCCGTGACCCAGCGGACGGGCGGACGGCGGGAAACGGCTCCGACCGGAACTGCGCAAGTACTCCTGAGGGATCCGAGGCCGATGCCGCAGGGAGCGGCGATGACCGCCGGTGGTCGGCGCACTTCGCGAGTCGGGCGAACGCCTAAAGGGCGTTGCACAAGACTAGAACGATCTCCGCGCGCTGCCTCATGGTGAGCGGCGATACGGCGGCAAGGATCGCATATTCGGTCATCTGATCTCGCCATCGCTGGCTGGATTTGAGCGTGATCGACGTTCTGCAACACCCTTTAGCGGCGACGGCGCCCGATGGGACGGTCAAGGATAGGGATTCGATTCAAGGCGTCCTTCGATTGTTGTCCGCACTCCAGCAACGTGGACTCGTCGCCGAGGTGTTTGTGTCAGCTTCTTGCCCGGGTAGCGAGGGCTGTCTTTGCGAATGCCACCTGTAGTCGGCCTCGCAGGTTATTAGTACTCCTGGCTCTTGGGGTCCTTGTATGTGGGGTCGTCGTGCACCGCGAAGCCGTGCTGTGAGTCCTCTACCGGTACCAACTCACACGGTGCGTTGCAGCGCGCTACGGCTTCGCTGGACGACGAGAAGGGGACGAGGGTGTCAGCGGTGCCGTGCACGATGAGGGTGGGTGCCTGCACCTCTCCCAGGGCCTCATGAGGGCGTAGCCAGAACACCTCGTTCATGATGGGCCGCCCATGGCGCAACGTCGGGGTGAACTGGATGGCACCCTTCTCGTCCAGTTCGCGCGCCGCTTCCTCGCTGATGCTCTCGTGATGCCAGTACTCCCGGCTGTCGATGGTGCGCTTCTTGTAGTCGAGCTGGGGGTTAAACAGCACCAGTCGCTGAACGTCCGCGGGACGCTTGGCGGCGTAGTAGGCGCACACGCCACCCCCGAAGCTGGCACCGAGCAGCGTTACCTTCTCGGCGGCCGTGGCCTCCCGCAAGTAGGCGAGGGTGGCGCGGATGTCATTGAGGATGCTGGAGAGGGTGAGCTCTTCTTGGCGACCCTCGCTGTCCCCGTGGCCGCGTAGGTCGAAGCGGAGGGAAACGATACCGGCTTCACCGAGCGCGCTGGCCAGCCGAGTGAAGAAGCCACCCTCTTCCCGGGTGACGCCGCCACCGTGGACGAGGAGTACCGCCTGAGCCGCCGGTTCTGGGGGGACGAACGAGGGTGCCCGCCAGGTGTAGGCCGTCCAGGGCACGTACCGTCACGCTGTCTGCTGCCATGGTGGAAAGCGTGGTGAGCGGGAGTCAGTACCGACAGGAGGCGCCCAGAGTGTGGGCGCCGGCATCCATACAGATGCCAGCGGTTACACACTCTGTTTCGGGAGCGCCAGGGACTATGACGGGTCCAGTAGTAGCCATACCCTGGCGGTTAGCCAGTTCGGCGACAAGGAGGAACACTCTGTGACGCCACCTCCAGGGCTGACGCGCGACCAACTCAAAGCTCGTCTTCACGACCATATGCCGAACCACTACACACAACTCCACGGCACTTTGGTAAGTATCGCATTGGGCGCGGCGGGGTTTGCGGCGGCTGGTCTTGCCATCCATAAGAAGGATGAGGTGGAGACTACTCCGCTGATGTGGCTGATGTGGGTCGGCGGCTTGCTCGCAATCGCGGCTGTGTATTCCGGGACAGTCACGGGTGTGTTTGCGCTACCCGCAGGCATCCCGAGTCTGTGGGACTTGCTCATACCCCTCGCCATCGGGCTCGCTCAGTTCATGGTGTTTGGGGTGTTGACAAGAAGCGTTGTCGACTTCTCGAACTCCGGCCCCTTGGTCGTCGGCTGGTTTGCGGCTATGACAGGCGTGGGGGCGTTTGCTGTTGCTGGAATCCTCCGCGCCCGGAGGCTCCTGAAGCTTTCCAGCTATGAGACGAGCGTTCGTGGTGATGTGTCGAAGTACCGCGAGCGCCTTACGGGGGACGCAGTCGGTGCCGGTATTCTGGCCGTAGTCAGCGCCACAGGCGCTTCTCTCCGTGCCGCAGGTGTGCATGTTCCGCAGCTCTGGATGTACGTGCATGTGTGCGTCATCCTGGGGGTCTTGCTGTTCGGACTCTTCAGTCACCATAAAACGAAGAAGAAACTCGAAACGCTCTTCGGAGTTGGCTAACTGTGAATCGACCTCTGTGGTCCGTGCCACTCGCGCCCGTAGCGGGGTACTGTCTCGCGCTCCCAGGTGTCAGTGCCGCCGACTATCCTTGCCGACGCCGCGTTAGGCAGGATCACTGCTCCGCCAGGACTACCGAACCGGCTTCACATGTCGGCGCTCATAGGCGGGTGGTCTGGTGTCTTTTGGCGAGGTTGACGCGGCGGGCAACATCTTCGAGAAGGCGTGGTGGCTGCTTCAGTCGGGCTGGCGCTGGGGTAAGCGGACGGTACAGGGCGACCACTACACCATTGCTCCGTGCGGCGGCATGGAGCGCGACTACTCCGACCGCTTCGTAGTGCGGGTGTGCGTTGCGCCGACGCGCGCGGTGAAACCGATTGAGTCCGTCGACCTGGCGGCCCGCGCCCAAGTTGTGGCGCGCGAGGTCTTCGGGGAGTCGCCCTACGAGGTCGACTACGCCGGAGACGAGCAGGTGCGCTTCGTCGTCGAGGACGATGGTGAGTTTGGCGTCTTCAGTCGTCACCAGTTGGACGTGCACGGCTCCGGCCTGCTCGATCTCCGCTGGGGGTTGCGCATGGCCGTGGTGGACATGGTGGCCGACCCGCTACCCCTGGCCGAGGTGGCGGCCGTCATCCAGCGGCTTCACACAGTGGTGCGGGGGAGTGCGTACCGCAATCTGTACCGGCAGCGGTGGAGTGAGAAGCGCCGCCGGCATGACTGGCGCATCGGAGTAAGCGGCAGCATCAGCACGATCAAGGGGCAAGTCGTGTGGGAGCGACTCGACGTACCGGGCTCCGACTCCTTCGCCCGTGCCTCCAGGCGCTACGCCAACTGTCCCCACATCGGCTTCGCCGCGGGGCAACTACTGTCGCGCAAGCAGGATGAAGCGACCATCGCCATCCTGCGGCCAGTGCTGGAAGAGTTGCTGATGCACGCCGGGTACCTCGACGCCCGCCAGTCCGTCGCTGTGATTGTGGCTCACCATCAGTTGGACGTTCCGCCGAGGCCGGCGCTGGCGTAGCGACAGAGAAATTGGGAGGAGCATGGGGGATATCTTCGGTGTAATCGCGTCGGTGGGAGTGGTCGCATCCTTATTGCTGTCGGCTTGGCAGACCCGAGAGTTGGCGCATCAAACTGCAACCAGCAACGGCATTGCGGCAGCCTCGGCTATGTATAACGGGATCGAGAGGCTCCATCACATTGACGATCTCATCTTTCAACGCCCTGAGACGAACGCTTGCTTCTACGGAGGGGCCGAGCTGCCGGTCGACGAGCCGGGCAGGGCTCGCGTGCTCGCGCTAGCCCGAATGCTCGCTGACACCATCGACTACGGACTCATGATAACGGCGCTCATCCCAGAGACGGACAATTATGAGGGGTGGCAGGACTTTGCGCTTAGGGTTCGTGAGACATCACCCGCCTTGGTTCAACTTGTTGGCGCTCATGAGGCATGGTGGCCCGCTCTTGTCGCACACTGGAATCACCATCCACCAACAGCGTAGAACCTGGTCGACATGTCGGATGGTGATTCCAGTGCTTCTTACTCCTGGCGGCTCGCTGAATCCTGCTCGTCCAACCATCCAATGAGCCTTTTCCAACCTCGCGCTGAAGCCGCGAGGTCGAGCGTCTGGACGAAATTGCCTTGCGGCCAAGGGGGTTGATCGCCCTACGGTTGCTCCCTGTGACGATGGAGATGCCCTACCAGCCACTCCCGATCGACCAGTCCGACGTGCGCTACCTCCACGGACCCGATTCCGCTCTCCAACCGGGCGTGCCCGCTGGCGAGACACGCGAGTTCGAGTGGAGGGACAGCGAGGTCTATCCGGGGACCTTCCGGAAGTTCTGGGTACACGTCCCTGCACGGTACGACCCCGCGGAACCGGCATCCTTGATGGTGTTCCAGGACGGATGGTGGTACCTGGACCCCACAGGGGAGGTACGCGGCGCGATCGTCCTGGACAACCTCATTCACCACGGTGACATCCCTGCCACCATCGGCGTGTTCGTCGATCCGGGCGTCTTACCCAGCGCGGAGAACCCCAAGAACCGCAACAACGAGTACGACGCCTTCGACGACCTGTACGTCACCTTCCTCCTCACCGAGATTATCCCGCAGGTCGCAGAGCGCTATGCCATCGCCCAGTCGCCCGAACAGTGGGGCATCTGCGGCGGGAGCAGCGGCGGCAACTGCGCCTTTACCGCCGCGTGGCTGCGACCGGACAAGTTCCGCCGCGTCATCGGATACCTGTCCAGCTTCGCGCAGATACCGGACGGCAATCCCTACCCCCACCTCATATCCCGCGCCCCCCGCAAGCCGCTGCGCATCTTCATGCAAGGTGGCCACCGCGACCTGCACTGGAATGAGCCTCAGTGGAACTGGCTCGCCGAAAACCTGCGCGTGGCAGCCGCTCTCGCTGAAGCGGGCTACGACTTCCGTCTTGTCCTGGGAGACGGCGGACACAGCCCCAACCACGGCGGGGTCCTGCTGCCGGATGCTCTGCGCTGGCTGTGGCGGCCCGACGAGGAGTGATCGGTACGCGCATCATCCAACCAGGCACCGGCCGCGGTGAGGTGAGATGCAGCCCTTGGACGCGCAAAGGTGTGCAGTTCCTGGTCAGGCGAGTTCACCATCAAGATCACTCGCCTGACCAGGAGCGTCGTCGTGCTTGCGTACCCATCCGCCATCGATCTGTCCAGCCGCACCCTGCAAGACCTCTCCGCCCTTCTCGCAGGTCACCGCCGCCGCATCGGCTCCCGCTGGCGCCGCCTGACCTGTGGCCGTCAGGCCCGGCTCGCCCTCGTCCACCTGCGCTGCGGAGACACCTGCGCCTGCCTGGCCGCCGGTTTCCGCGTCGGGATCGCGACGGTCCACCGATACATACGCGAGGCGGTCGACCTCCTGGCCGCCTTCTCGCCCACGCTTGAACAGGCCATGGAGACCGTACGGAAGAAGGCGTACGTGATCCTGGACGGCACCGTGCTGCCCATCGACGGCATTGCCGCCGACCGCCCGTACTACTCGGGGGTAGAGGAAGTACCACGGGATGAGCGTGCAGGTCATCGCAGATCCAGCCGGACGCCTGATCTGGGCTTCGGACGCGCTGCCGGGAGCCACTCACGACCTGACCGCGGCCCGAACTCACGGCATTCCCACCGCTCTCTACGCCGCCGACGTCAAGTGCTGGGCAGGCAAGGCGTACCAGGGCGCCGGGCCGGCCATCCGCGTTCCGATCCGGGGCAAGAGCCTGCGTGGCTGGCGCCATCGCCACAACCGGGACCACGCAAAGATCCGCAGCCTCGGCGAACGCGCCATGGCCACCCTCAAATGCTGGCGGGTCCTGCGGAAACTCCGCTGCAGCACCACTCGGATCACCTCCATCGTCCGGGCCGTCGTCGCCGTCGAACTCGCCAGGTGATCAAGATGGAAAAGGCTCAGTGGTGAAGCCGGGCTTGTTCTGTCCCACCGCGTCCCCGACCTGGCCGACCCCCGCACCGAAGTCGGCCGACTGGCCGGCGTCATCAACGACATGCTCGGCCAGATCGAGACCGCCTTCGACGCCCGCTCCCGCTCCGAGGCGGGGATGCGGCGCTTCGTCGCCGACGCCAGCCATGAACTGCGCACCCCCCTGGTCGGCATCAAAGGCTCCACCGACCTGTACACCGCATGGGCGCCCTCTCCGGGCCCGGCGACATCGACCGCACGATGACCCGCATCGCCGGGGAGGCGGAGCGGCTGGCCCGCCTGGTCGAGGACCTCCTGAAACTCGCGCGTCTCGACGAGTCGCAGGCCGGCCACCCCACCGGCACGGCCCTGCGGCTCGCCCCGACCGACCTGCGCACCTTCGCCGTCGACGCCCTGCACGACGTACGCGCCTTGGACCCCACCCGCCCGGTCGACCTCACCGGCCCCGGCGGCGGCCCCCTGGGCTCGGCCGCGGCCCTGGCCGACGAGGCCGCTCTGCGACAGGTCGTCTCCAACCTGGTACAGCACCGCCGTCACCCACACCCCCGCCTGGAGTCCCCTGCGTGTCGGCGTCGGCATCGCCGGCGGTCACGCCGTCCTGGAAGTCGCCGACCAGGGACCCGGAATGACCGAGGAACAGGCCGAGCGCGCCTTCGAACGCTTCTACCGCGCCGACGGCTCCCGCTCCCGCTCCTCCGGAGCCGGTGCCGGCCTCGGCCTGTCCATCGTGCGAGCACTCGTGACGGCCCGCCACGGCAGCGCGGAACTGACGACCCGCCCCGGACGAGGCGCGAGGTTACGGGTCCTGCTGCCACCGGCCCCGGGCCGACATCCGCACTGAGCCGTGCCCGCCTGTCCCACGCCCGCCAGGCCCACCACCCCATGGTCCGCTTCGCGCGCGAACGCCAGGAGGCCGTCGCTGCCGAACTGGAGTGCGCCGAACCTTCCGGTTCTCGGCGAACGTGCGGCCAACATTGACGCCGACACTCGGACACCCACGCCTGCCGGGCGGGTGCTTCGGCCGGCAACTCGGCGCGCGATCAGCAACCGTTCCACCGCGTACTGCCCGGACGTCAGCTCGTGGCGCGAGGTGGCTCGTCCTTACTACGTCAGCTCACTGACGCGCCTGGAGCCAAGGCCAAGCCGGAGGCCGTGAGGAAGGCTTCAAGGCTGATGACTCCGCCGTCCGTGCCGTCGTCCCATTCGATCAGGGTTGCCGAGAGACCGTCGTTCCAGGAGTCCGGTGTGTCGATGTCGGGGCCGGGGTGCCGCTCGACACAGCCCTCGCCGTGCCGGTACCGGAGGTACAGGTACTGGCCCTCCGCCGTCCACGCATCCCACTGGGACGGGTAGGCGGAACACGTCTCCACGACCCGCACCAGCATCAGACCTTCAACTTCATCCATCCCGAGATGGTCGCCTGGCCGCCGCACCCGGGCAATCGACTTCGGAGACGTCGATACCGACCGTGGTCGACCGGACAGCTCCTAGGCGCGGTCGAGTCGGTCGGCCAGATTGGCCAGATCGACCGCGTGCAGATCGAACCTGCCCGAGGAGGTGGGTGGGTCGCCGACGGGACGGGCGACGTATGCGGTGCGCAGGCCGAGGCCCCGCGCGCCGCGCAGGTCCCAGGCGTGGGCGGCGACCATCAGAGCCGTTGCGGCGGTCGTCCGGAGACGGTGACGGCCAGCTGGTAGACCGCTGGGTCCGGCTTGTAGGTCCGGACGTCCTCGGCGGAAAGGGCCTGATGCCAGCGCAGTCCGGCGTGGGCGTTGAGTCCCAGCAACGCCGTCCGGCTCGCGTTGGAGAGTCCGATCAGCGGGAATCGTTCGGCAAGCCGGGCGAGCCCTGCCACCGTGTCCGGCCACGGCGGGAGCCTGCGCGCCGACAGCGCCAGCGCCGTCACGGCGGTCGGGCCGTCGACTCCGGCGGCTTCTGCGACGAGCCGGGCGGCCTCGAGGCCGAGGACCTCGCTGGTGAGGTACGGCCGGTCGCCATCGAGTATGCGGTGCTGCTCCCGGTCGATGTGCCGCCGCCACAACGACAACAGCTCCTCGACCCCGAGATCGTCGAGCGACGGGTCGAGTTCACGAATTCCGGCGCGGATACCGGCGGGCTCGTCGACGAGCGTGCCGAGCACGTCGAACACAAGGGCGTCGATCTCTGGCTCCGGCATGTGAGAGGCCTCCTGCGCGCAGCAAGGGCGGGGAGAAGCTGTTGGTCGAACGTGGAGGAATGCCACCCGGATTCCCGCACTCATGGCCGACTCGATCGGGGACATCAGGTGCGTCAACCGTGAGAGCCACCGTCCGAACGGCGTCGGCACCTCCGCCTCCGCCTCCGCCTCCGCCGAGGCGTTCCGCCGCGCGGTCGGCATAGTCCAGGCAGCCATGGCATCCGAGCGACGAGGCAGAACCGCACCCTGGGCGACGGCGCCGGGTGCGGTCGTGCTCACCCTGATGACCGTCCTCGTGACCTACTACGCCACCGGCACCCCAGTGCCAGGAGGCCGCCGCCGAGGGCTTTCCCACCACCCGTCGGTAGACGGACGAGGCGTACGCCACATCGACTTCCCGTCAAGGACCGCGGACTCGACCCTGGTTCGGGTCACCGCACACGACGTCGACTACTCCGGAAGGGATCCGGCCCTTCCGCAGGGAATGCGGAGGGGCCGGATGGTGGTAGCGGGGGCGGGATTTGAACCACGCGACCTCTGGGTTATGAGCCCAGCGAGCTACCGAGCTGCTCCACCCCGCGTCGGTGTCTTTACCGTACGGCATGCGCGGGGGCACCGGCGGGGAGTTTCGGCATCGGGTCGCGGGTGCCCGGCAGTTGCCACGGTGTGCGGTCCCGGTGGAGCGCGGTGCGGCCGGGGTGGGCATACTCGGTGGTATGAAAGTTCCGGTCCGTATCCGGCTGTTCGCGGCGTTGACGCTGCTGATCCTGTGCGCGGGATCGGCGGCGGGCTACGCCGGTCTTCGACTGGGAGGCTGGCCGGGTGCGGGTGCCGGGATCCTGGCGGGTACGGGCGCGGTGCTCCTGTCCGCGAGGATCACGATCTCCCTGTGGCACCTGCAGACGCACGAGTTCCTGAAGCGGATCGTGGCGGGCGACGGCAGGACGGAGGCATCAGCGGATGCCGTCCTGCGGGGGATCATGCTGTACGAGGCGGCGGTCTTCCCGCTGGCCGCCGACGGGG
Source organism: Streptomyces sp. NPDC090088 (assembly GCF_044747345.1). Lineage (NCBI taxonomy): Bacteria > Bacillati > Actinomycetota > Actinomycetes > Kitasatosporales > Streptomycetaceae > Streptomyces > Streptomyces sp. NPDC090088. The sequence continues at coordinate 316,861 of NZ_JBIVDZ010000005.1, forward strand.
CCAGCGCCGCGGAGCGGCAGTCCCGGCGCTCTGTCGCGTATCAGGTGGCCGCCTTCGACGACTTGCCGCTCTCCGTTCGACTGGCAGCCGCCGAGACGCTCGAAGTCATCGACCAGGGCGAGGACCGGGAGCAGGCGCGGGCCGCGGTGTGGGCGCTGGCGCAGGCGGTCCGCGCGTGCCGCACCGGTCACCTCGACGCCCGTGACGAGCAGACTTCCTGACCACTCGAGGGCGGTCGCGGCAGGGCCGTGGCAGAGCCGGGCGGGAGCGCGTGCGTCAACAGCGCCATGGGAGAGGGCGGCAGCGCCTGTTCCCGAACTGTCCCACGGCTGCGTTCCGAAGACCGCGCAGTGCGCTGCCGCCATGTGGGAGATCGGCGGCGCCGCGGAGGCACCGGCCGTCCTGGACACTCTGCTGCCGGCCATGGCCAAGAACCCCGCGACGGCCAACCGCGTCGTGGCCTGCCTGGACCGTATGGGCCCCTCGCGGCACCGGCACTGCCCCTGATCCGCGAGCACCTGGCCCGGCCCCGCCGCGGAGGCAGGTTCGAGAGCATCGACCACGACGAGGAACTCCAGCGCATCAGCCGTGCCCTCATCGCCCGGCTCGATCCTTCGGCACCGGCACCGGGAGCGCGTGGTCCGCGAACCGTCAGAGGTGAGGTGGAGTCGGAAGGATCGGCATGGGCAGGCTCTCGCGGACCAGGAGCGGCAGGAGACGGAGGAGGCAGGGGAAACCGAGCACCGGGTGATCACGGGTGATCACGGGTGCCTGTGGGGCCTGCTCAGCTCGCCCTGCGTCTCCCCGTCGGTCAGCGTGCGAGGATCAGGCTCATCGCCTCGGCGCGGGTTGCCGGTCTGCGCAGTTGGCCGCGTACGGCTGACGTCGTCGTCCGCGCACCGGGCTTGCGGATGCCGCGGGCCGACATGCACATGTGCTCCGCTTCGACGACCACGATCGCGCCCCGCGCGTCGAGGATGCGTATCAGGGCGTCGGCGATCTGCCCGGTGAGCCGTTCCTGGATCTGGAGGCGGCGCGTGTAGACGTCCACCAGGCGGGCCAGTTTGGACAGTCCGGTGACCCTGCCGTCCTCGGCGGGGATGTAGCCGACGTGGGCCGTACCGCGGAACGGCAGCAGATGGTGCTCACAGAGACTGACGATCTCTATGTCCTTGACCAGCACCATCTCGTCGTGGCTGAGCTCGAAGGTCGTGGCCAGGACGTCCTCGGGCTCCTGCCGCATCCCCGCGAGGAGTTCCCGGTACGACTGTGCCACCCGGGCCGGCGTCGCGCGCAGCCCTTCGCGATCCGGGTCCTCGCCGATGGCGAGAAGCAGTTCCCGGACGGCGTTCTCGGCTCGTAGGGCGTCGAATCCGCCCGTGCGAGCGCCGACGAGGGGTATTACGAGGTCGGTCATGAGCATCTCGTCTCTACGGCCGGGCGGGACAAGTCACCGTGACGGCTGAGCAGAACGGTGTCTGCCCGGTGACCCGCCCCGCTGTTCACCGGCCGGGGTGGAATGCGGTCAGTGCTTGCCGCCGGCGAAGGGCCGGCGGGAGACGGTGGCGCGGATCTTCGTCTGGGAGTGACGCTCCACCGTGGGATTGGCGGAGCCGCCGTCCGGTTCGCCCCACACCAGCTCGACTTCCTGGCCGTAGGTGAGTTCGTCCTCGTCGATCATGCAGACCGAGATCCAGCCCCGGACGTTGGCGGTGTAGCTGCACAGGGTCGACACGCCGATGAGACGGCCGTCGCGTTCGACGCGGTCGACCTGCGAGGCCGCGTAGAAGGCCGCGGGCATCTCGATGTGCTTGAAGCGCCGTTCGCCCTGCTCGTACTGGCTGGCGAAGATCCGGGCGACGTCGTCGCGATGCCAGGACAGCCACGCCTTCTTGCGATGCTTCTCGCCGCGCTTCGTTTCCAGGGCCGCACGGCCGATGAAGTCGTGGTCGAACTTGAGGATATGGCCGTAGCCGAGGTCCCAGGGGGTGACGTAGTAGTCCTCGACCCGGTCCGAGACGAAGCTGCCGCCGAGGGAGAGGCTGCCCTCGAAGCTCCTCGCGTTCGCCCACTCGCGGTAGGGCTTCATCGCGTCTCCGGAGTAGACCGCCGGGACGGTGTTGGCGATCCAGCCGGACTCCGTGGCCACCGACGCGTAGGCGCGCCCGCCGACCTGGCGGACCCCGAAGGACTCGCCGGCCTCCAGGATGGTGTCGCGGACGTCGTCGAGGTACTCGTAGGGGCCGAAGAACTCCAGGCCGGGGAAGCCGGACATGCGGTGGTTGAGCGCGGTGACCTCGTGCTTGCCGATGTTGAACTTCCCCATCGAGAAGAACGGGATGTCGGGCAGGGGACCGCCGTTGACCTTCTCGAAGACGGCCGCCGCGTGCGGGCCCTGGAGCTGGAGACGGAAGAACTCGCGGCCGTTCGGGTTCTGCGCGGTGCGCTCGTCGCGGCGCAGGGTGACGTCGTAGCCGCCCGTCTCGGCATGGAACTGGACCCAGTTCAGCGCCGGAGGCCGTCCGACGAGCCGGACCAGATTGTCGGCCAGGCAGAACAGGATGCAGTCGCCGACCATGTAACCGTCGTAGTTGACGGCGATGAACTGCTTCGCCTTCATCGGGCCGAAACCGGCGAAGGTGTTGGCGCCGACCTCCGACAGCAGCCGGTAGCAGTCCGGACCCTCGACCGTCAGATCGGTCATGTGGTGGGACAGGTCCATCAGTGCCGCCGAGTTGCGCCACGACTCCTGCTCGTCACGCCAGTTGGTGAACTCGGCCCTGATCGGGAAGGGGTACGCGCCGGAACGGCCGCTGCGCATCAGGGCCAGCGGGCCACCGCTCGCCTGGATCTGGTCTTCGAGATGTGCCATCAAGCTCTCCATGTCATCGCGCGGTGTGCGGGAAAGGCGGCAGGGGCGGCGACGGTCGCCGTGCTACGTGACCGACGGACAGGGCGCCTGGATGTCCTGGACGGACCGGCGCGGGGGTGCCCGACGGCGATCACGTCACCCCACGGGTGGGGCCGCCGACGAGGTGCCTACATCGACATGGAACCGTACGGTACGGTACGCCTCCGAGACGTCACAAGGCGCGCGCCGAGATCCAAGTGCCGCCTTCCCGCAGGGCTTTCTCCCCCCTGAACTGCGCAAATGCCGAAGTCTGCGCGCCGCGCAGGCTTACCTTGCGCTCCATGGAGGGGTGCGTCCCGCGGTGCGGCTCCGAGGCGGAAAGCCGCTCGCCGCGGCCGGCGCGGGCGTGACCCCGGACGGGGGTGAGCCGAGCCGCCGGCCGGCGGTCAGGCCGACTCGCGCACGACGATCCGGGCGGGCGGCGGGCGGAGGCCGCTGGTCTCCAGGCCCAGGGCGAGGCGGGCGCTGAGCCGGCCGTGCGCCTCGGCGTCGATGCCGACCGTGGTCAGCGCGGGACTGGCGTACGCGCCGAACCCGTTGTCGTCGAAGCCGATGACGGCGAACTCGTCCGGCACGCGGCGGCCGAGGTCGCGCAGCGCCATGAGCACGCGCAGGGCGACATCGTCGTTGAACCCCGCGAAGGCGGTGACCTCGGGTGCGCCGGCGAGGAATCTCCCGACGGCCTCGGCGCAGGCGGCCCGGTCGCGCGGGGTGGCAAAGGAGACCGGGACGGGGACGTCCATGTTCATCGCGGCGTGTCCGGTGAACTTCAGGCGGGCCGCGGCCAGTGGGGCCTCGACGTCCGGGAGCGCCACGGCGACCTGGGTGTGGCCGTGTTCCACGAGGTGACGGAGTTGCAGCGCGGAGTGGGCCGCGAGCCCGTCGCGCCAGCCGCCTCCGAGGTCGTGGAGGTCGTCGCCGGTCAGATACGTCTCACCGAAGCGGATGACCGCGCGAGGGGCGATGGCGTCGAGTACCTGCTGGGTGGAGCGTGGCGTGTGGCGGCCGTGACGGACGAGCAGAACGTGGTCGTGGGCGGCGAGTTCGGCATCGAGACCGCGGACGTAACTGGAGGAGTAGGTGCCTTCCATGCCCGTGTCGATGTTCAGGACGACCACACGTGAGGAGCCTTCGCGCAGGGCCTTGGCGACCCCGTGCGGCACATAGCCGAGATCGCGGGCGGCCTGCTGGACGCGGTCACGCGTCGCGGCGGAGATCGTCTGGCGCGGATCGTCGTTGAGGACGAAGCTGACGGTGGCACGGGAGACGCCGCTGGCCGCGGCCACATCCTTCAGCGTCACTCTTCGGGAAGCGCCCATCACCCCTGCTCCGATGCGGTCTGCGCCGCATCCTCCTCCGGGCCGGCGCGTTGCCATTCTAGGGACCCGCCCGTCACGCGCGTGGCCGCCGCCCGGCCTGACACCTTCCACACCGGCTCGTCCATGCCCGACGGCTTTCCACGAAGGGCTAGATCGATTTAGTGAACTCATGTAACGTGACCGGCATATCGATTGAGCAGTGCCTGCCCGCAGGTCCCGATCCGCGGGCCGAGGAGGTTCCCGAGCCGTGATTGAGATGGAATCCCCTGTCACCCTCCGGCCGGCGTCCGAGCTCCCTGACGGGCTTCCGCGTCCCGGCAGGTGCCTCGTGATGGGGATACTGAACGTGACGCCGGACTCGTTCTCCGACGGCGGCCGCCATGTCGGCGCGCGACGCGCGGTGCGCCATGGTCTGCGGATGGCCCGAGAAGGCGCCGACCTCGTCGACGTGGGCGGGGAGTCGACCCGTCCGGGGGCCGAGCCGATCCCGGTGGCGGAGGAGCTGTCCCGGGTCGTGCCGGTGGTGCGGGAACTGGCCCGCGCCGGAGTGCCGGTCAGCGTCGACACCATGCACGCCGAGGTGGCGTACGCCGCCGTCGAGGCGGGGGCGTGCCTGGTCAACGACGTCAGCGGCGGACTCGCGGACCCCGCGATGGGGGCCGCCGTCGCCGAACTGGGCGTCCCCTACGTCGTGATGCACTGGCGGGCGCCGAGCCGCGAGATGGATCGTCACGCGATCTACCGGGACGTCGTGGGCGAGGTCGTCTCGGAGCTTCTCCGGCGTGTCGACGCGCTCGTCGCGGCGGGGGTGGATCCGGGGTGCGTCATTCTCGACCCCGGCCTGGGCTTCGCCAAGCACGCGGGCCACGACTGGCGGCTCCTCGGGGAACTGCGCACCGTGCGGGCCGCCGGTTTCCCGGTGCTCGTCGGTGCCTCCAGGAAGCGCTTCATCGGCGCGGCGCTGAGTGGGTGCGTGGACGGCGGGTCCGCGCCCCGCGCCAGGGACGCGGCGACCGCCGCCGTCTCCGCGCTCGCGGCGGCCGCCGGGGCGGCCTGTGTGCGCGTGCACGATGTCCGTTCCAGTCTCCACGCGGTCTGCATGGCCGCGGCCTGGGCCGACGGTGGCCGGATGTTCTCGCCCGGAGTGGCCCGCAGGACGCCTGACGAGAAATGTGCCTCATGGGTCTCGCCGGAGAGAGCGGCCTCTGCTAGCTTGCGCTAGATCGATTTAGCCCCAGCTCATCCCTGTCCGCGCGGGTCGCCGTCGGACCATCACTAGATCGATTTAGTCGCCGATTCAGTCACCTGATGGATCTCCATGAAAGAAGGAGCCGCATGGCAATCCCCAGCCTCCAGGACGGCATCGACAAGGCCGGCTCGCCGATCGACCTGCTGTGGAAGCCCGGCGCCGAGCCGTGGACCCCGGAGGTCGTCGCCCGCGAGTACCACGGCTGGCGGCAGGAGCAGACGGCCTGGCACGAGGGCGTCGCGCTGCTGAACCTGTCGCACCACATGTACGACCTGTGGATCGAGGGCCGCGACGCCACCCGGCTGCTCGCCGACCACGGCGCCAACAACTTCGAGAAGTTCGCCATCGGCCAGGCGAAGCAGTACGTGCCGGTGACCCGCCACGGGCACATCGTCACCGACGGCATCCTCGCCCGGGAGGCCGAGAACGCCTACCTGCTCAGCGGCATCCCGGCCGCCCAGCACTGGGTGCAGTACCACGCGGAACAGGGCGGCTACGACGTCGCCTTCGAGACGGACGCCTCCAGCGCCTTCCGGCCCGGCGGCGGCGATCCGAAGCTGTTCCGCTACCAGATCCAGGGACCGGGAGCGCTCGAACTCATCGAGAAGGTCTTCGGCGCCCCGATCCCCGAGACGAAGTTCTTCCACGCCACGCCGGTCACCCTGGACGGCCGTGCCTTCAAGGCGCTGCGCCACGGGATGGCCGGCCAGGCCGGCTACGAGTTCATCGGCCCCTGGGAGCACGCCGCCCACGTGCACGAGGCGTTCCTCACCGCCGGCGAACCCCTCGGCCTGATCCAGGTCGGCGCCCTGGCGTACGCCACGCCGAGCGTGGAGAGCGGCTGGATCCCCTCGCCCGTACCCGGCATCTACTCCGACCCGGAGCTGGCGGAATACCGCCAGTGGCTCCCGCTGTTCGGCATCGAGGGCAAGCGTCCGCTGAACGGCAGCTACTTCTCGGAGGACATCGAGGACTACTACGTCTCCCCGTACGAGCTGGGCTACGGCAAGCTGATCCACTTCGGCCACGACTTCCTGGGCCGCGACGCCCTGCTGGCGGCCAAGGAGGGCACCGGCCTGCGCAGGAAGGTGACGCTGGTCTTCGACCCGGACGACGTGCGCCGTGTCCTGGGCGGGGGAGCGGACCCGGGCTTCGTGCTCAGCTACGCCCGCCACCGGGTGGAGACCTCCGCGGGGCTGGCCGGCGTCACCATGCAGACGGCCTCCATCGACCCGGTCGGCACGCTCCTGTCGCAGACGCTGATCGACGCCGCGCACGCCCAGCCCGGCACCGAGGTCGCGGTGGTCTGGGGCGAGCACCCCGGAGCCGGTACGGACCCCGAGGCCGACCTCGGGTTCCCGCGCATCCGCGCCACCGTCCAGCCCAGCCCGTACGACCGCCACGCCCGCACCGAGTACCGCCGCAACGCCTGACGCGGAGCAGTACCCCCGCGGTCCGGCCGGCGCCTCACCGCACGGCTGCCGGCCGGACCGCGTCCCACACCACTAGGAGCACGATGAGCCAGCTCAGTACGGCTTCCGCGGCGGTCAGGACGTCGCTGCTGGAAGACTTCTCCCTGGAAATGACCGGCAAGGACGTGTCCAAACTGGAGGAGGCCAGCCACCTCATCCCGCAGGGCACGCGGATCAACGTCACCTTCCTCGGCAACGAGAACCTGCCGATGCGGCTGGACGCCGCTCGCGCGGTCAAGAGGCTCGGTTTCGTGCCGGTCCCGCACTTCTCGGCCCGCCGCCTCGGCTCGCGCGCCGATTTCGAGCAGTTCCTGGCCGGACTCCGGGCCGACGGGACCGAGACCGACGTCTTCGCCATCGGCGGGGACCCCGCCCGCCCCGAGGGCCCCTACGAGGACTCGCTCGCCCTGATCGAGTCCGGCCTGCTCCGGGAACACGGCGTACGGCACGTCGGTATCAGCGGCTACCCGGAGGGCCACCCCGCCATCAGCGGGGAGAAGCTGTGGTCCGCGCTCCGCGACAAGAGCGCGGCCATAGCCGCCCAGGGCCTGGACGGCAGCATCATCACCCAGTTCGGATTCGACGTCGATCCGGTCCTCACCTGGGTCGAACGCGTCCGCGACGAGGGCATCGACCTGCCGATCCGCATCGGCGTCCCCGGCCCGGCCGGGGTACGCCGACTCATGGGCTACGCGGCCCGGTTCGGCGTCGGGACCAGCGCGTCCATCGCCAAGAAGTACGGCCTGTCGCTCACCAACCTGATGGGCACCGCCGGCCCGGACCGGTTCCTGCACGCCCTGGCGGACGGCTACGACCCGGAGCGGCACGGCACGGTGAAGATCCACTTCTATACGTTCGGCGGGCTCAAGGCCACCTCCGAATGGATCGGCCAGTTCAGGAAGGACGCCCGCGCATGACGATCACGCAGACCGCGCCCGCCGGCAACGCCGGCAAGGGCAAGGAGGCGGACCACCAGGCGTCGCTGATCGTCCAGGGCGCCGACGCCACCGGCATCGTCGCGGCGGTGACCTCGGTGCTCAGCAGGCACGGCGCGAACATCGTCTCCCTCGACCAGTACTCCGACAACCCGCAGGGCGGCGCCTTCTTCCAGCGCACCGTCTTCACCCTCCCCGGCCTCCAGGCCGTCCTGCCCGCGCTGCGCGCCGACCTCGACGAGCACCTAGCGAAGGAGTTCGCGCTCAGCTACACCCTGCGCGACATGTCGGCACCCAAGCGGGTCGCGATCTTCGCGTCCAAGTCCGACCACTGCCTGCTCGACCTGCTCTGGCGGCACCGGCAGGGCCAACTCCCGGTCAGCATCCCCATGGTGATCTCCAACCACCCCGATCTGGCCGAGGAGGTACGGTCGTTCGGGATCCCCTTCTTCCACGTCCCGTGCCAGGGGGCCGACAAGTCGGCGGCCGAGGCCGAGCACCTGCGGCTGCTCAAGGACAACGTCGACTTCGTCGTCCTGGCCCGCTACATGCAGATCCTGTCCGGCGACTTCATCGCGAAGGCCGCGGTGCCGATCATCAACATCCACCACTCCTTCCTGCCGGCCTTCATCGGCGCCGGGCCGTACGCCAAGGCCAAGCAGCGGGGCGTGAAGCTCGTCGGGGCCACCGCGCACTACGTCACCGAGGACCTCGATGAGGGCCCGATCATCGAGCAGGACGTCGTCCGCGTCACCCACGCCCACACCGCCACCGACCTCACCCGCCGGGGCGCCGACGTGGAACGGGCCGTGCTCTCCCGCGCCGTGCTGTGGCACGCCGAGGACCGGGTGATCCGGGACGGCAACCACACCATCGTCTTCTCCTGAACCACCGTTCACTCGTACCCCCCGACAGGGAAACCCGCCCGGAACAGGGACAGGTGGTCTTGTCGTGCGCCGGAACAGGCCGTCGGGGCGGCGGACGCGGCACACGCGGCGGACTTCCGCACGGCCCGCCGCGGTGCTCGCCGCCGCCCCGATCCCCGGCGCCGTACACCGTGGCCGCACCAGGCCGCGGTCCCCGCACGCAGTCCTCTTCACCGGGCGAATCGTTCACCGGCAGAAAGCGGTTCGCCACCATGACACACACCATCGACGGCGCGGAGATCGCCCGCGCCATACGGACCCGGGTCGCCGAGCGGGTGGCCGCGACCGCGGCCACCGGACCGGTACCAGGCCTCGCCACCGTCCTGGTCGGCGACGACGCCGCCAGCGCCGTCTACGTCGCCGCCAAACGCCGCGCCATCCGCGAAGCCGGCATGCGCGACGTCCACCGTCATCTACCGCACCAGGCCACGCAGGCCGAGGTCGCGGCGGTCATCGACGACCTGGCCGCCGACCCCGACGTCTCCGGCATCCTCCTCCAACTGCCCCTGCCCGCACAGCTCGACGCCGCGCCGCTGATCGACCGTATCCCCGTCACCAAGGACGTCGACGGCCTGACCACGGCCAGCGCCGGCCGACTGGCCCGGGGCGAACGCGGGTTGCGCCCGTGCACGCCCAGCGGTGTCATCGAACTCCTCGACGCCGAGGGCGTCGAACTCAAGGGCGCCCGCGTCGCCGTGGTCGGCTGGGGCGAACTCGTGGGCCGTCCCCTCAGCCAGTTGTTGCTGCGCCGCGGGGCCACGGTGACCGTCGCCCACGAGTTCACCGCGGACCTCGCCGCCGTGACCCGTCCGGCCGATGTCGTCGTGGTCGCCACCGGCGTGCGCGGCCTGATCGGCCAGGAACACGTCAAGCCCGGGGCGACCGTCATCGACGTCGGCATCCACCGCACGCCGGGCGGCCTCACCGGCGACGTGCGCGCCGCCGAACTCGACGGCATCGCCGGCCGCATCACCCCGGTTCCCGGCGGAGTGGGCCCGATGACCATAGCCATGCTCCTGGTCAACACACTCCAGGCCGCCGAATGGAGCGCCGGACGCGAAGCCGTCCCCGCGTAGTCGGCGCATGCTCGCGCTCCGCCGGGCGCCCCCGGACCAGTTGGCCGCCCACATGCGCACAGGAAGGCGCTGGACATGAAGGATCTCCCACCCGTAGCCCGGTTCGGCGGACGTGTCATGACCGGACTCCTCGACGTCACCTCCGACCCGGCGGCACTCGACTCGCGGGGCATGTGGGCCGTCGTGGCCGGTTTCGAAGGCCGGCTGACCTGTGCCCGCTTTCGTGATGCACGGCCGCTGCCGCGACGCGCGGTCCCCGCAACCCGGTGGAACGGGCCCGGACGGGCCGAGTGGTCGACGTCCCTGGACCGGGCCGCGTACACCGCCGGGGTTCGGCGCATCCGCGAGCACATCGCGGCAGGCGAGGTGTACCAGGCCAATCTGTGCCGCGTCCTTTCCGCCCCCGTCGCCTCCGACGCGGACATCGAAGCCCTGGCCGACCTGCTGGCCTCGCGCCACCGGGCGCCGTACGCCGGGATGATCAGACTGCCGGAGCACGGCATCGAGGTGGCGACGGCTTCCCCAGAGCTGTTCCTCCGGCGGACGGGGAGGGTGATGGAGTCCGGTCCCATCAAGGGCACCGGACGCACCGAGGCGGACCTCCTGGAAAAGGATCACGCCGAGAACGTGATGATCGTCGACCTGGTCCGCAACGACCTCGGCCGGGTCTGCGCGACCGGCAGTGTCACCGTCCCCGGACTGTGCGCCGTCGAGAGGCATCCGGGGCTCGTGCACTTGGTCTCCACCGTCCGGGGCGAGCTGCGGGACGGTGCCGGCTGGGCAGATCTGCTGGCGGCCGCGTTCCCGCCGGGCTCGGTCACCGGCGCGCCGAAGGCGAGCGCCCTGCGGATCATCGAGGTGCTGGAGACGGCACCGCGCGGCCCGTACTGCGGTGGCGTCGGATGGGTCGACGCCGACCGTCGCACCGGCGAACTCGCCGTGGGCATCCGCACGTTCTGGATCGACCGGGCGCACGGCCGACTTCTCTTCGGGACCGGAGCGGGCATCACCTGGGGGTCGGATCCCGACCGGGAGTGGGAGGAGACCGAACTCAAGGCGGCCAGACTCCTGGCCATCGCGTCCCACGTCGAGCCGGGACAGACACCGGCCGACCACCTGCCACCGGGGTCGGACGACGGCCCTCGAACGCCCGTCAGCCCCACACCAGGCGGGCCGTCTCGGCCACCAACTCCAGTGTGCGGCGCTGGTCGTCGACGGTCAGCGGGTTCCCCCGACCCGTCGAGGCGAACCCGCACCGCGGGCTGAGGGCAAGCTGCTCCAGGGGAATGTACTGGGAGGCCTCGTCGATACGGCGGCGCAGCGCGTCGACCGACTCCAGCTCCGCCACCTTGGACGACACCAGACCCAACACCACGGTCTTGGTGGGCGGAACGAACCGGAGTGGCTCGAAACCGCCGGGGCGCTCGGTGTCGTACTCAAGGAGGAAGCGATCGACCTCGACCTCGCCGAAGACGCGTTCCGCGATGTGCTCGTAGCCTCCCTGGGCGGACCGGGCACCGTGCATGTTCCCGCGGCAGAAGTGCAGGGCGACCGTCACCCGGGGCCGGTGCGAACGCGCCGCGCGGATCAGGGAGTTGTCGGTGTCGATGACATGGCCGAGATGGCCGTCCAGGTCCTTCACCCGGCGCGTCCGGGCGGCTTCGGGACCGATGGTGGCCCAGTAGGCCGGGGAGTCGAGCTGGAGCCAGGTGACTCCGGCGCCGAGCAGGTCGGCGATGTCCTGCCGGCGGATCCCGGCCAGTGCGGCGACCGCGTCCTCGGGGGTCGGGTAGACGGCGCCGGACACTCCCGGCCGCCAGAAGCCCGCCGCCATGGTGGGACTCGCCATGGTGATCTTGTACGGTCCGGGGGAGTTGCCGGCCAGCCACCGCGCCTCGGTGAGCGACAACGGCGTCCGCCGGAACAACGGGGCGCCGATCGAGACGGGAGCGCCCCCGCCCTCCGCCGCGGGCACCAGGCCACCGACGGTCTCCACCACCGAGGCCATGAAGTCCTCGCGCCGGACCTCGCCGTCGGTGAACACCTGCATCCCGGCGTCCCCCTGCACCTTGAGCGCGGCGGCCGCGGCAGCGTCCTCCAGCTCACGGAGACGTTCGGCCGTCATCGCGCCCCGCCGGAACTCGGCACGGGCCGTGAGGAGTTCGGCAGGGCGCAGCAGGCTTCCCACATGCTCGGCCCAGATGGTCGTCGTACCCATGGGTCATCCCTCCGTGCGGTGCCCGAAGCGCGCGCCGGCGTCTGCCGACGATGGCAGCGACCGTACGGTACGGTACGGTACGAACGGAGGACAAGGGGCAGGCCGCCGGACGACATCCAGACCCGGGCACCAGACCCGGGTATCAGCCCAGGCCGTCGGCCCCGGGGACGGACACCCCGCGGAGGAAGACCCGCACCGCCTCGACGACGGACGCGCGCACCTCGGCCTCTGTCAGCTTGTACGGAGCACCGGTGAGCAGCCTCATCTGGGCGTCGCCCAGCATGGCCTGGTACAGCTGCGCCGCGGCGCGGACCGGATCCTCGACCTCGATCAGACCGTCGTCGTACGCCTGCCGCAGGCTGCGCCCGAGCACCGCGTACCCTGCGCCGGGCCCGTGCTCGAAGAACGCGTCGCCGATCCCCGGGATACGTCCGGCCTCGGCGGTCACCAGCCGGTGCAGGGCGATGGCCTGCGGGGTCAGGACGATCGAGGCGAAGTGCTCGCCGAGGGCCACCAAGGTGTCGGAGAGGCTCCGGCCGCTCGGCGAGAAGGCGTGCAGGGGATCCGACCACTCGTCACAGAGCGACTCCACGGCGGCGCGGAAGAGCGCGCTCTTGTCCGAGAAGTACCGGTAGAGCGTTCCCTTAGACCCGCCCACCACCGCCAGTACATCGTCCATGGAGACACCGCTGTAGCCACGCACGATGAACAGCTCCCCGGCTGCCCGCACGATGAGTCGCCGCCGGTCCGTCGCGGTCATTCTCCGCTCGCTTGCCATGTCCTGGATGTTATGGGACGGCGCAGGGCCGCCTTCCTGCGGTTCGGCCCGGCCTGCTCCCGGCGCGCCGGCTCGGGGGCGCAAGCGGCAAACGCGGTACCTAATGTTGCGCTGCCGGAAGGACCGTTTCGTACCGGGCTGTGGACAGATCACGGGCCGCTGGACACCGTGGCACAGCGACAGGAGAGATCACGGATGTCTCCTGTCGCGTCGACGCAGCCGTGAGTCCTCTCGTTCTCACGCCTGTTCCGGTGAGCCGAAGAAAGGTCCCGAGAATGTGCCAGGCCGCGGATTCCATGTCGCTCAGCAACCGTGACGCAGCCGAAGCAGGTCCCGCGCCGCAGCAGACGGCCACGCGCAGGACGATGCTCGCCGGACTCGCCGCCACCGCGGCGGCGGCCGCCGGGCAGTGGAGCGGTACCCAGACCGCTGCCGCGGCCACGGCACGATCCGTGTCCCGGTCCGGCGCGCCGCTCTCCCTGACCCTGCTGGGCACCAACGCCGGTCCGGCGCCGCTGGCCACGCGGTACGGCATCTCCTCCGCCCTGGTCGTCAACGGCAGGACCTACGTGGTCGACTGCGGACGCGGAGCCGTCAGCCAGTACCTGCGCGCGGGCCTGTCGATGCCGTCGCTCACCGGCATCTTCCTGACCCACCTGCACGCCGACCACGTCGTGGACTACTTCGCCTTCCCCATGCTCGCCGCCGGCGCCTCGGGCGGTGTCGGCTTCGCCGCCCCGATCGCCGTCCACGGGCCCGGCCCGGCGGGCGTCGACTCGACCGTGGCCGCCGCTTCCGGCCCGGTTCCGGGCACGGTGGCGATGACAGAGCTGGCGGCGCGGGCGTACGCCGCGTCCCCCACCTTCTTCATGAGCGAGCACGCGGGCATCGACCCCATGACGCTGCTGCGCGTCCACGACGTGCTGCCGCCGGCGAGCACCGGCGCATCGGCGACGGACACCGCACCGGACATGGCCCCCTTCACCGTCATGGAGGACGACGACGTCAAGGTCACCGCAGTGCTGGTCCCGCACGGCGCGGTGTTCCCGGCGTACGCCTACCGGTTCGACACCGAACACGGCAGCGTCGTCTTCTCGGGAGACACGGCACCGACCTCGAACGTGGTCGGACTCGCCCGGCACGCGGACGTCCTGGTCCACGAGGCCGTCTACCCGGCCGGGCTGGCGGGCCTGGGGCTGCCCCAGGCCCTGATCGACCACATTCTGGCCACCCACACGGACGTCGCCGACCTCGGGCGGATCGCGGCGCGGGCCGGCGTGCGGACGCTGGTCGCCACCCATCTCGGCCCCGGTGACCCGGCGGTGGTCCCCGACGCGACCTGGCGCAGGCTGCTCAAGGACAGCGCACGGCGAGGCGGCTTCACCGGGCGGGTGGTCCTGGGCGAGGATCTGCTGCACCTGCCCGTCGGAAGGTGAGCCCCGGCCGACATGGCCGACCGCGACGCCGCGAAAGAGGTCCTGTTCCCGCTGGGTCTGACGCACCCCGAGATCACCCTCGTCGGGCCGACTCCGGCTATGCCGGACGGCACGCGACTACGAACGGCTCATCCAGCACACGGAATCACCGAACACCTGGGCCGCGGTCAGGCCACCTTCCCACGCCCCGGCGAACAGCACCGGCGCCGTTTCAGCGGCCGGTGTAGGCCGCGGCGAGCCGGTCGAGGAATGTCATGAGCTTGGCGTTCATCTCGGTGTAGTCGTTGGCGCGCAGCTGATCGGGCTGCTGGACGAAGGGCCGGTCGGCGAGTAGGGCCAGGTCCTTCTCATCGTGCTCGATCAGGGCCTCGACGCAGTCCGGGGTGAACTCCATGTGGCACTGGAAGCCGTACACGAAGCGGCCGTAGGCGACGATCTGGCGGGGGCATCCGGCACTGGTGGCCAGCACCGTCGCGTCGCCGGTGAGGCCCGGCATGTCGTTGTGCCAGTGACCGGTGTGGAAGGAGTCTTCGAAGCCGGCGAGGAAGGGGTGCTCGCGGCCGGCGGCCGTGAGGGTGACGGGGAAGGAGCCGATCTCCGTGTTCGGGCTGGGGGCCCAGGTGGCGCCGAGCGACTCGCCGACAAGCTGGGCGCCCAGACAGATACCGATGACCGCCTTGTCCGCCTCGATGCAGGAGGAGATGAGGGCCTTCTCCGCGGCGGCATCGAAGTGCGCGCACTCCTCGACGGTCGTGCCGGGCTGCTGAGGGCCGCCCATCACGATCAGCAGGTCTATGCCCTGGCTGGACGAGGGGAGCGGGTCGCCCTCGTGGACCCGCGAGAATCCGAGGTCGTGCCCCCGGGAGACGGCCCAGTCCTCGAAGGCCCCCGGGGCTTCGAACGCCTCATGGACGACGATGTGTGTGCGCATGGCTGTGCCGGCCTCTCTGTTTCTGTGTGTCATGGCAGCGGTGTGCTGCGGTGGCTGATGCCGCCCGGCGGAATGGCCGGGGCGGGTCAGGCGGGGTGGACGGGGAGGACGGGGAGGACGGGGAGGACGGCGGCGAGGTCGTCGGTGAACTCGCGTGCCTGTTGCGCGGTGAGCGTGGAGGTGGTGACCCGGATCTCCTGCCCGGTACCGGTCCCGGCGGCGAAGAGGTGGCCGGGCTGGACCGCCCACCCGCGCCGGGCCAGCGCATCCGCGACCGGACGGGCCTGCGTGCCCAGCGGCACCCAGACGTTCAGCCCGTCCGGCCGGTAGCCGGCCGGACGGCCGAGGCCCCGCTCGCCCAGCGCGGCGAGCAGCAACGCGCTGCGCTCGACGTAGGCGTCGCGCGCCCGGACGGTCTGACCGAGCACCCGCGGATCGCTCACCAGCCGGTACACCGCGTGCTGCAGCAGCCGGCTCACCCACGTCGTCCCGGTGTTGAGCCGCGTCCGCAGACGCTGGGCACTCTCCTCGTCGGTGGCGACGATCGCGAGCCGAAGATCCGGCCCGAGGAACTTCGACACCGAGCGCACCAGCGCCCACCGGGACATCCCGGGCGGCGTGATCCGGTGGTACGGCGTGCTGGAGACGGCCCAGAAGTGATCATCCTCGATGACCAGGACCTGGGGATGCGCCGCAAGGACCGACCGCAGTTCGGCGGCGCGCTCGCGCGTGACGCTCACCCCGGTCGGGTTGTGGGCCCGAGGCGTGCACACCACCGCCCGCACCCCGCCGTCCAGCGCTGCCCGCAGCGCCGTGGGCAGCATCCCCTCCTCGTCGACCGGGACCGCGACGGTGCGAAGACCGTTCAGCCGCAGGGTGCCGATGCTGGCCAGGAAGCACGGATCCTCCACCGCGACCGCATCACCCCTGGTGAGATAGGCGTTCAGCAGCCGTTCCGTCGCGTCGACCGCGCCATGCGTGACAAGCACCCGGAAACCGTCCACGGTAACGTCCGGCGCGAAACGCTCCCGCGCCCAGGCGGCCAGGTCCGGATCGAGAGCCGCCGACCCGTAGAGCGCCGGCCGATACGCGCCACCGTCGAGGGCCTGCAGCACATCGGGGAGCAGCTCCGGGTCGGGATTACCGCTGGCCAGGTCGATCAGACGGCCGCCGAACCACGCTCCCTCGCCCGCCAGTTGCGGCACCCCTGTCACGACCGTCCCGCCGCGGCCGCGGGTCTCCGCCTCGCCGGCGGCCACCAGCTGCCGGTACGCCGAGGCCACCGTGTTCCGGTTCACCCCCAGCTCCTCGGCCAGCTTGCGCACGGGCGGGAGCAGGTCCTGCGGCGCCAGCCGACCCGACGCGATCAGGTCCCGCACACTGCCCGCGATCTCCGTCGCCGTCGTCCCGCTGATCCGCACCGGGAATCACCTCCTCCCGCGACCATAGCATTCGGCATAGGTCATAAAAAATATGTCCTATGCCAAATGCTCAGCGTAGGAGGATGCGGTCCGCAGCTTCTCCTCGCATCGCACAATGGCCCGTGCTCCCGCCCGATTCCGGCTCGGCGAGCCGTTCACCCGAGCGTCCACACCAGCGAGGGCATCGTCGCCGGGCAGGCCACGTCCGTTTACCGGACCACGGGTCGGGTCCGGAGGAAGATCCGGCATGCCGAGACCGTGGTGAGCCCCGCATTGCCGCCGCTCCCGGGCTGGTGGTGGAGGTTCTGGCCGGGACGCCCCGGCACGCCGTGGTGACGGTGACCCGGCTGCGCAGTACGTGAACCGAGCCGTGTGGCTTGGGCGCGAGGAAGCGACCGGCTCGTTGCGCGTCGGTATCGCCCCCCGGCGGAGTGGGGGATGGCGCCGGGGTTGGCGGCCGTACGTTCCGGCATGACTTACCCGCTGCGTCGGCATCCACGTTCTTCGACAGTGGCGCCAAGGTGGCGGTGCGCTCGCCTCGGCTGCGCAACGATGGGTTCCTGCGGCGATCGGAGGACAGGGGGGCCTGATGGCGGCGTGGGGGGAGCGGGCGTCGGTCTGGACGGTGTCGGCGGCACCGGTGGGGGTCGGCTTCGGGATCTGGGTGGGCCTGGTGGCCACGTCCCAGTACCGAGAGGCAGATCTGTGGCCCGTCTGGGCGGTGCTTGCCCTCGGCTTGACCTGCGGTGCAGGGGTTGTCTTCGCGGTTGGTGCCCAGCAGTGGCGCGGTCTGCCCGAGGGCGAACGCCGATCGCGGCGCGAGGCGGCCGTCGTCGCGGGCGCGGTGGCGCTGGTTGCAGTGCTCTATGCAGTGGTGGTGGCCTCGACGGATGACCGTCCGGGAGCGTGGCGGGGGCCTCTGCTGGTGGGAACCGCTCTGCTCGGCGCAACGCCCATGGTGTGCGTCGCCCACTCGATTTGGAAGGCAGCGGGCACGGACCGGAGCGCCACGGCCGCGGGCGAACTGCTGGAGTGGCTGCTGGCTCGCCGGCGGACCATGCGGGCCGCGGTGACCGGCCTGGGTGCGCTGGTCGCGCTGTCCACGCTGGCACTGGGGGCAGTTGTGCGGATGCAGGCTGAACTGGTGAAGGCGCACACCATGGCCTCGGCCGATGCCACCCCCTTTGAATACGTCCTGGTCTTCGGCGGCGTGGGCACTCTCAACGTGGCCATCACCTACGCACCGGCCGCCATCGGGCTGCGCCGCCAGGCGCATCTCCTCGCCGAGCGGCTGTTTCCGCTGACCGGCACCGATGAGCCGACACAGCTTCTTGAGCGTGCCGAACAACGTGCGAGATTCGAACAATTGCTGGGTGCCGAGGCGGGTCCGTTTGCCGATCTCCAGGCTGGCATCGTGGTACTCACCCCCTTACTGGCCAGCGCTGTCGCGGTGTGGCTGCCGCACTGAGTCACACGTGCACACCTGTCAGGAACGCGGGCCAACCGCGATGCGCAGTCGGCCGTTCGCGTCCCCGTCGGCCGTGATGGTCTTCGCCCCGTTTCTCTTCGCCTTCACGAGGCGGCCGCCCCGCGCACTCACCGCGGCCGGGGCATCGGCCCCATGCACCCAGGTGGTTTGGCCGTGCCGGATCGGCTCAGGCGGTACAACGCCGATGACATCCTCGCCGCGGGCTCCGAGCCCTTCCACGGTCCCGGCGCGCACATGAAGACCTCCGCGCACCCGCCGTCGCCGACGACAAGGTGAGCGGGCCGGGGCAGAAGCAGCGCCTGGAGGGCGCCGGCCGCGCCGCCGTGGAACTCGTCGAAGTCCAGCCCGGGCGTCCGCCCCGGCCGAAGAGGCCCGGTGCGGGCATGCGCCGAGCAGGCCCCAGCGCCCGCAGCTGAAACGATCCAGTCCCGTAAGGTTGACGGACAGCCGATGCACGGTGGACAGCCGATGCGCGCGCAGGAGAGGGAGTCCGTCCGACATGGCCCGTTCTGGCCGGGTGACGTTGACCGATGTGGCCGAGGCGTCCGGCGTGTCGCGGGCGACGGTGAGCTTCGTGCTCAACGACGACCCACGGCAGACGATCTCCACCGCCACCCGCGAACGCGTCCTGGCGGCCGCCCGGGACCTCGGGTACGTCCCGCACGGGATCGCCCGGGCACTGCGTGAGGGGGCCTCGCGCATCGTCGTGCTCAGCGTCGACCACGGCCTGGAGGGCAACTTCTCCCGGAGCTACGTCCTGGGCCTCGACGAGGAACTGGCCGCACACGACCACGTGCTTCTCGTCCGGCACGGGCGGGCGAGACCGGAGAACCTGAAGAAGATCCTCGACACCATCGCCCCACGGGCGGTCCTCCGGCTCGGTGAGGCCTACATGCGGGGCGACCGGCCCGCCGACGAGGACTGGGAGCGCGGATTCGCCTTTAACGCCGGCCTGCAGATCGGCTACCTCGCCGAACGAGGACACCGTCACATCGCCATGGCCATGCCCGACCACGACTTCCCGCTGACCGAGGCGCGCCTCGGATTCGCCCGGGAGGCGGCCCGGCGGCTGGGGCTTCCACCCCTGGAGCGTCTCGTCGTACCGCAGCCGCGAGGGGCCGGCGAGGCCGCCGTGGCGGCGGCGCTCGCGGCGCACCCGGAGGTGACCGCCCTCGCCGCGTTCGACGACGACATCGCGCTGCGCAGCCTCACGGCCCTGCGCGATCTCGGACGGCGGGTGCCCGACGACGTGGCCGTGATCGGCTTCGACGAGACGGAGTACGGCTCCCTGTCCACTCCCGCCCTCACGACCGTCCGCATCGATGCCGAGGTCCTCGGGCGGATCGCGGCGCGCGAGGCCCTCGGCCTCGACACCGCGGGCCTGTCCCCGGTGCCGGGCCGGATCGTGGTGCGCGAGTCGGCCTGACCTCGCACGGGCCACCCCACTGCTCGGAAAACCGGTCTGCGAAAACTGGTCTCCGACGGGTTCTTCGCCGTCGGCGGAGGCGTCTGCTACCGTCGCACTTAACCGATCTAGTGACGTGATCTGATGGCTTCTTCGTCATGGACGAGCGAA
Source organism: Streptomyces sp. NPDC090088 (assembly GCF_044747345.1). Classification (NCBI taxonomy): domain Bacteria; kingdom Bacillati; phylum Actinomycetota; class Actinomycetes; order Kitasatosporales; family Streptomycetaceae; genus Streptomyces; species Streptomyces sp. NPDC090088. The sequence continues at coordinate 336,598 of NZ_JBIVDZ010000005.1, forward strand.
GGGGTCACGCGCGAGACCCGCGCCTTGGCCGGTACGACCGGGACGGGGCGGCGAGAGTCACCAGCGCCCGCGAGCAGGAGAGTGTCATGGGTACAGCCGACATCCAGCGCACCACGTACGACGCGGTCCGGCGGTTGAAGGGCGCCCCCTTCATCGCCCAGCGGCCTGCCTATTTCAGTCCCGCCGCGGCGGCCCAGGACGCGAGCAACACCCGGGGCGGCTTCGGCGAGTTCGCGCAGACCCTGCTGCCCCTGGAGTACACGGACTGGACCGAGGAGAGCGCCGCGCATGTGAGCGCGTGCTACCTCGGGGACTGGTCCAGCCTGCACAAGGTGCTCGTCAGGGGACGGGGAGCCCGCGACTTCCTCTCCTGGCTGGGCATGCGCGACCTGACCCGCTTCGAGTACGGGCAGATCAAGCACCATGTCCAGCTCGACGAGCACGGCCGGGTGGCCTCCGAGGGCATCCTGTGCCGCCTGGCCGAGGAGGAGTTCCTGTACACGGCCGGCAGCGGGGACTGGCTGATCTGGCAGCTCGGCCGGGGCGACTGGGACGCCGAGGCCCTGGACGTCAGCCCCGAGCGGTTCATCTTCGGCGTCCAGGGGCCGGCGTCGCTGGCGACGCTGGAGAAGCTGACCGGTGAGAGCCTCCGGGACATCGGCTTCAGCCGGAGCCGGATGTCGCGGCTCGCCGGAGTGCCGGTACGGCTCCTGCGCACCGGGATCTCGGGCGAACTCGGCTACGAGATCCACGGTCCCGCCGAACAGGCCGGCGAGATCTGGTCGGCGACCGTCGAGGCCGGCCGTCCGCTCGGGATCAGCCAACTCGGCCTGCGGTCCCAGCCGGTGCAGCACATCGAGGCCGGTATCGCGACGAACGGCCTCGACTACCTCCCCGCCTCGATCCTCACCCCGGGGGCGCCCACCCAGTTCAGGACCGGCAGGCCCGGCGGCAGCTACGTACCGGAGAACGGCATCACGGACTACTTCCGCAAGCCGGCCGAGCTCGGCTGGGGGTTCCGCAAGGGGGTGCCCGGCCGGGACTTCCTCGGGCGGGACGCGCTGGCGGCGGACGCGGTGGGCGGCGGACCCCGGCGGACCCTCGTGGGGCTGCGCTGGAACACGGCGGACGTCGTCGGCGTCCTCACCGCCGCCCTGGGGGAGGGCGACCTGCCCGAGCCCATGGAGCTTCCCCGCGGGCGGGGCCCCGCCTTCGACCAGGTGCTCGCGGGTGGACGTCCGGTGGGCGTCTCGACAGGGCGGACCGTCAGCGTGAACCTCCGGTCGACCATCTCGCTCTGTGTGATCGACGAGAGCAGCGCGGCACCCGGAACCGAGGTCGTCGTGGTGTGGGGCAGGCCCGGGACCGCGCAGCGCGAGATCAGGGCGACGGTGGTGGCACTGCCCTTCAAGCCGGACCGTCGGCGCACCGACGTGTCGGCGGGGTGACGCCATGGACCGCATGCTCCTGATGAACAGCTTCGTGACCGTCGCGCAGGTGGGCAGCTTCAGCCAGGCGGCCAGGGCCCTCAGCTCCTCGGGGTCGCTCGTCTCGCGCCATGTGGCGGAGTTGGAGCGGCAGGTCGGCGTCCGGCTCGTCAACCGGACGGCCCGCTCGGTCAGCCTCACCGAAGCCGGCGTGCGGTACGCCGAGTTCGCGACCCGCATCCTCAAGGAGATCGCGGCCGAGGACGCCGGCATCGCGTGCGTCCACGACCGAGCCGAGGGGAGCCTGGGCATCGTCTCGCCCAAGTGGATCGGCAGCCTCGACCTCGGTGACGCCATCGCCGCCTTCTCCACCGCCCATCCCAAGATCTCCGTACGGTTCGAACTGGGCGGCCTGTCCGACCGCACCTACGAGTTCCTGGACAGCGGCTTCGACGTCGCCCTGCACACCCGGGACCTACGGGACTCCAGCGTGCACCTCAAGAAGATCACGTCCTTGCCGTTCGTGCTCTGCGCGTCGGCGGAGTACATCGGCAGACACGGGGTGCTCAACCACCCGAACGACCTGTCGGCCCACGACTGCCTCGTGCACGTCAACGAGCCCGTCTGGCGGTTCGGGTACGGGTCCACCTCGACCCTGCACAAGATCCGCAACGTCGCCTACTCGTCCAACTCCTACATCGCTCTGCAGAAGGCCGCCGTGCACGGTCGGGGCATCGCCCTGCTTCCCGAGCGGTCGGTCCACGACGACCTGATCGCAGGCAGACTGCGGGCCCTGCTTCCCGGCCACACGGTGCCCGACCGGCCCCTCTACGCCATCTACGGGCCGGGGCAGCCCGCCCCTCGCAAGATCACCGTGTTCCTCGACTTCCTCGCCCACTGGTACAAGGACAACCCGATCCCCGGCGGTGCGCAAGAGGGGGCGGGGCACGGGCGAGAGGACTCGCGGTGACCGGCGGCGCGCCGGGACACCCTCAACTCCACGGCTCCATCTCGCCGTTCTTCTCCAGCAGCAGCCGCACGAAGTCGGTGACCGGGCCGACGATGTCGAGTTCCTGGTCGAGGAGCCACCGCGACCGGAGCCCGTTGAGTACCGCATGCAGGGAGGCGCCGGAGTAACCGCGCTCGGCGGAGCCGTCCACGACATCCCGCGCAGAGAACCTGCCAAGTGGTCGGATTCTCTCCCGGCCGCACTGTGTCAGTCGCTCGTCGTGGCCCCCTCGTGGCGCTGGAGGAACTGCTCCACGAAGGCGAGTGCCTCGGCGTGACGGGTCGTCATGCCCATCGCGTTCTCCATCATGATGATCCGGCCCAGCGCGTTCGTCAGCATCAGCAGCACGGCCGGGGACACCTCGGACGGCAGCTCCACGCCCGTCTCCGCGAGCCGCCGGGTGAGCGCCGCCAGTTGTGCCTCGCGGTAGCGGTCGGCGAAGGCGGCGAGTTCGGTGCGGATCGCCTTGCGGTGGTTGGCCAGGGCGGCGAACTCCGTGGTCAGCGCGTTGCCCGGGTGGCTGGCGATCCGCCACAGGGTGTGCAGCGGCCTTGGGCCGTCCAGCAGGCGGGTGACCCGCTCCATCTCGTGCTCGCCGCGCCGCCGCAGCATCGCGAGGAACAGGTCGTCCAGCGTGCGGAAGTAGTACAGCACCAGCGCCGGTGCCACCTCGGCCTCGCGCGCCACCCGGCGGATGCCCACGGAGGCGTAGCCCTCCTCCAGCATCAGCCGCTCGGCGACGTCGAGCAGGACCTGGCGCGTCTTGGAGTTCTCGGTGCCCATACGGCGAGGCGCAGTCATGCCGCTCATTGTCCTTGACGGCCCCGGCTCGCACTGTTAAACAGTTGTTCAGCACTCGTGTTAAACACTCGTTCAGCGTGAACGGAGGGCCACATCGATGGCTCGCTCCACGGGTACCCGCGCTCTGCGCGTCGCGGAACCACGACTGTTGACCGGCACCTCCACGCATGTCGCCGACGTCGTACGCCCCGGCATGCCGCACGCCCGCTTCGTCCGCAGCCCGGTCGCGCGAGCCCGCATCAGCGGGATCGACGTGTCGCGGGCGCTCCGACTGGACCGCGTGCACGGGGTGTTCACCGCCCAGGACCCCAACTGCCGTGTGCGCGAGCAGTGGTACACGTTCAGCGGACGCGACGACCCCGACACCCCGCGCCCGCCGCTCGCCGAGGACGCCGCCGAGTCCGTGGACGCCACGCACGCCGGCAACCTGGTGGGAGAGCCGGCCGGACGTCCGAGGGCGGACGTCGCGCCCGACTTCGACCGGGCCCCGCACGAGGTCCGCTCCTTCTGTGTCCGGCCACCCGGCGTCGACGAACACCGGGTACGGGTGGCGATGCGGCACACCGGCGGCGGCTTCGGACAGAAGGTGCTGCCGTGGCGCGAGATCCCCGAGGGCGCCTTCCGCTCCCGCTTCGTCTTCTCCGACACCAGCGGCCGGGCGCCGTACCGCGACCCCTGGCAGTTCGAGTCCACGGCCCGCGAGGACCTCCTCGACACCGCCGCGCCCCTACGACGCGATCACCCCGTACGAGACCTTCCGAGGGACTGAGATCGCTGCAGGTCCTGCCGAAACCCCAGTCGTCGCACCCACCGACCTCGTCGAGGCGGTCGGCGACCCCGAGCGCCCTCCGACGCACTGACCGGTGACCAGGCCTCCCCGCCTCGCTGTCACCGCACCGCAATCCACCCCGCACCGCTGCACCTCACCTCGTTCCATCCAACCCGCGCCAAGAAAGCGAGGCAGTCATGCCCGGACGAGTCGAAGGCAAGGTCGCATTCATCACCGGCGCCGCTCGCGGCCAGGGCCGCAGCCATGCCGTACGGCTGGCCGAAGAAGGCGCCGACATCATCGCTGTCGACGTGTGCAGGCAGCTCGACGGCGTCACGTTCCCCATGTCGACGCCCGAGGACCTTGAGGAGACCGTCAGGCAGGTGCAGAAGCTGGGGCGGCGGATCCACGCCATGCGGGCGGACGTCCGCGACCACGACGCACTGAAGACGGCCGTGGACGACGGTGTCGCCGAACTCGGCCGTCTGGACATCGTCGTGGCCAACGCGGGCCTCGGCAGCGGCGGCGCCACCCTCGACGCCATGGACGAGAAGACCTGGCGCGACATGATCGACGTCAACCTGACCGGCGTGTGGCTGTCCACCAAGGTGTCCACCCCGCACATCGTCGCGGGCGGCCGGGGCGGCTCGGTCGTCCTGACCAGCTCGGTCGGCGGCCTCAAGGGCTACGCCAACATCGGCCACTACATCGCCGCCAAGCACGGCGTGGTGGGCCTGATGCGCACGCTGGCGGGGGAGTTGGGGCCGCACGGCATCCGCGTCAACACGGTGCACCCCACTCAGGTCAACACGCCGATGGTGATGCACGAGGGCACCTACCGGATGTTCCGCCCCGACCTGGAGAACCCCACCGTCGACGACTTCGCGGCGGTCTCCCAGAGCATGCACGTGCTGCCCACCCCGTGGGTGGAGGCGCTGGACATCAGCAACGCCGTCCTCTTCCTCGCCTGCGACGAGTCCCGTTTCGTCACCGGCGTCACCCTGCCCATCGACGCGGGCGCCCTGCTCAAGTGAGTCGCACAGCAAAGGAGTTGTGCCCGTGACCACCGCCGACGCGATCTACTGGGACCCCTTCGACCCCGCCCTCGCCCGCGACCCCTACCCCCTCTACGCACGGCTGCGCGAGGAAGCACCGCTCTACTACAACGACCGGCACGACTTCTACGCCGTCAGCCGCCACTCCGACGTCCAGCGCGGCCTCGCCGACTGGCAGACCTACTCCTCCGCCCGCGGCGACATCCTCGAAATCATCCAGGCGGACATCGAACTCCCGCCCGGCACCCTCATCTTCGAGGACCCGCCCGTCCACGACATCCACCGCCGCCTGCTCGCCCGGGTGTTCACCCCGCGCCGGATCGCCACCCTGGAGCCCCGCGTACGGGCCTTCTGCCGGCACGCGCTCGAACCGGTCACCGGCGCCGAGCGGTTCGACCTCGTCGAGGCGGTCGGCGCCGAGATGCCGATGCGGGTGATCGGCATGCTGCTGGGCATACCGGAGGCCGACCAGCCCGCCATCCGCGACTACACCGACGACACGCTCGGCACTGAGGGCGGCGGAAGGATCAACCACGAGGACATCCTCAGCACGGACGCCTTCAAGGACTACATCGAGTGGCGCAAGCAGCACCCCTCCGACGACCTCATGACCGAGCTGATGACCGCCGGGTTCGAGGACGAGAACGGCGTCACCCGCACCCTCACCGACGACGAGGTCCTCACCTACTGCACGGTGGTCGCCGGCGCCGGCAACGAGACGACCGGCCGGCTCATCGGCTGGTTCGGCGCCCTGATGGCCCGCTACCCCGAGGCACGCCGGGAACTGGCGGCCGACCCCTCGCTCATCCCCAACGCCATCGAGGAGATCCTGCGCTTCGAGCCGACCGGACCGTTCACCGCGCGCCACGTCACCAAGGACGTCGAGCTGTACGACCGCACGGTCCCGGCCGGCAGCGCCATCCTGTTCGTCCAGGCCGCCGCCAACCGCGACCCGAGGCGCTTCGAGGACCCCGACCGCTTCGACATCCACCGGGTCACCCAGCACATGAGCTTCGGCGTCGGCGCCCACTACTGCCTGGGCGCCGCCCTGGCCCGGCTGGAGGGCAGGATCGCCGCCGAGGAGATCCTCGCGCGGTTCCCCGGCTGGGACGTGGACTGGGACCACGCCGAACTGGCCCAGACCTCGACCGTCCGCGGCTGGAAGACCCTGCCGCTCGTCATCGAAGGAGCCCGCCGATGACCGAACAGTGGACGGTCGCCGTCGACAAACGGGTCTGCGTCCGGACCGGGCTGTGCGCGGCCTCCGCGCCCGAGGAGTTCGAACTCGACGAGAGCGGCCAGGGCCGCGCCCGGTCCGGGACCCTCCCGGCCTCCGAACTGGTCCTGGAAGTCGCCGAGTCCTGTCCGATCGAGGCCATCGGCATCACGAGGACGGAGAACGGCGAGCGAATCTTCCCGCCCGGCACCGCCTAGTCCTCCCCGCTGCGGACGACGTCACCCGGGGCGAGGGCTCACGGCTCAGGGTTCAGGACGAGACCGCCTGCAGGGGCAGTTCGACGATCGCGTAGGCGAGGAACGCACAGGGTACGGCTGCCGCCAGGGTGAGTGCCCGCTCCCGGTGCGTGCGGGCCATGAGCAGCGGGACAAGGACGAACACCGCGCAGCAGGCCCAGGCCTGCGACGCGTAGTGGAGGTCCCAGGCAGCCGTCATCCCCTCCATACCGAAGAGCCCGGCGAACGCGGCCAGACCGGCGATACGGCCCCGCGCTTCCGTGCCCCGGCGCCACCAGTAGGCCGCGGCGCCGAACAGCGGTCCGGCGACGCAAGCCATGCCCAGCCAGACCAGCGGGAAGAGCAGCGCGCCCATACCGTCACGCCCGAACTCGGCGTAGCCGTAGTACCCCACGACGAGTCCGACCTCGGCGCCCAGTCCGCCGACGGCGGCCCGGAGCGCCGTGCCCCGCGCGGCGAGCAGGGCGCCGGCGGCGAACGCGACGGCCGACCAGACGGCGCCGGAGTTGGCGAGCTGGTTCCAGCCTCCGGGGAGCCACCCCTGAGCCAGGTTGGTGAGCACGCCGAGCAGCACGCCACCAGCCGTCGTTGTCGTGATGGCGCCCCACGCACCGAGGCCAACGCTCCGGTCCGTCAGCTCGTTCGGGGTCGCAGCCGTCGCCATATCAGCCTCCGCGCTCACACTCACACCGCCGCACTTCTCCTGCGTCCCGCCGTACTATACACACGTCGTATACATGCAGTGCATAGTCGCCCGAAGGCGCCGCCCGGGCAGGACCACCCATCGGGTCTACCGGGCTCGTACCGCTTCAACGCGTGACGCTGTGGCCTGTTACGACTGGGTGCTCACCGGGGCCGTCGGCGTCACCCCCGTCGGCAGGCCGGTCACAAGCCGCCGGAACCGGCGCAGCAGCAGTACGGCGGTGGCCGCCAGGCCGGTGAGCAGGCCGAGCCAGATGCCGAGGGTGTCGAGACCGGCGGCGAACCCGAACAGGGCCGCGGCCGGCAGGCCGATGAGCCAGTAGCCGACGAGGGTGACCCGGAAGCCACCCTTGGTGTCGTCGAGTCCGCGCAGCAGACCGACCCCGATGTTCTGCGTGCAGTCGAAGAACTGGAGGACCGCGGCGACCAGGAGGAGCTTCACGGCCGTGTCCATGGCTCGGTCGTCGTGGGTGTCGAAGAAGGGCGCGAGGACGATGCGCGGAATTGTCACGTAGACGACGGCCACGACCGCCATGACCCCGGCAGCGCAGGCCAGCGCGGTGGTCTTGAGCCGCCGAGCGGCGGCCGAGTTGCCGAGGGCCAGCTCGCGGCTGACCCCCAGGGACGCGGCGTGCGAGAGGCCGACCGCGATCTGGAAGACGATGTACACGAGCTGGTTGACGGCGGTGTGCGCGGCCAGCGCCGCCGTGCCGAAGCTGCCGACCAGCAGCGCGACGACGGAGAAGAAGCCGGCCTCGGAGCCGTAGGTCGCGGCGATCGGGGCGCCGAGTCCGGCCAGCCTGCGCAGGGTCGCGGGCCGGGTCTTCCAGATGCGGAGGGAGAGCAGCGGTGCCAGCCGGGGATCGCGGCGGGCGGAGGCGTACAGAGCCAGGAAGGACAGTGCGTACACGGAGGTCGTGGCCAGGCCGATGCCGGGCAGTCCCAGCTTCGGGAAAATCCAAGTGCCGTGGATGAGAAGCCAGTTGAGGCCCGCGTTGACCGCGATGGAGGCGATCGTGATGCGCAGCAGTGCCTGTGGCCGGCGCATGCCGACGGTGAACTGGCGGATCGCCTGGAACCACAGGCACGGCAGCAGGCCCGGCGCCATGGTGTAGAGCACCGGCCTCGCCGTGCGCACGACGTCCGGATCCTGGCCCAGCCGGACCAGCGCGTGCCCGAGCAGCAGCATCAGGACCGCGCCCGCCACACCCGCGAGCGTGGCCAGCAGCAGGCTCGCGCGGACCAGGTCGCGGACGTCCTCCCGTTCCGTCCCGCCCGGCTCACCGCGCTCGCCCCGCTCGGCCCGTGCGTCGGCGGCGGCGACCTGGTTGCCGACCGCGGTGACCATGCCGACGCCCATGGTGCGCAGCTGGTTGAAGACGACCATGGCCAGCCCGCCGGCCGCGAGGGCTTCGGTGCTGATCAGCCCCATCATCACGGTGTCGGTGGTGGTCAGGGCGACCTGGGCGAGCTGGGTGAGGGCGAGGGGCACGGCGAGAGCGGCCAGGGCTCGGGCATCGGCGCGGAGCAGGCTCTGGGCGAACCGCATCAGAGGTGTTCCCGCGGGATCTCGGTGGTGACAGGGCGGAGGGTGGTCAACAACTCATCGACATCGCACTCCACTTGGGCGTCGAGCAGACCGCGCGCGGTCAACCAGTCGTCGTCGAAGACAGTGTCCATGTACTTCTCCCCGCCGTCGTTGACCAGGGCGACGGTCGTGGTTCCCGGCGGCTGCGAGGCGAGCCGGCGCAGTGCCTCGTACACCACTCCGCCGGCGGAGCCGCCGACGAGGAGCCCGACCCTGCGGGCAACCACCCGTGCCGTGGCGAAGGCTTCGACGTCGCCGACCTTGACGCCCTCGTCGAGCAGGCCGTAGTCGACCATGGCGCCGATGGTGGCGCCCTCGGGGGTGCCGGTACCGGACTGGTAGTAGTCGTGGGCCGGCGGTCCGAAGGCGATCGACCCCTTCGGCTCCACGCCGACGATCCGCACTCCGGGAACGGTCTCGCGCAGTACCCTTCCGGTGCCGAACAGCCCGCCGCCGGTGCCGACGGCGCCGATCAGTTCGTCTATCCGGCCGTCCAGGGCCTTGTCGATCTCCCGGGCCACGGGGTGGTAACCGACCCCGTTCGCCGGGTTGTTGTGCTGTTCGGTGAAGTAGGCGTTGTCCGAGTCGGCGGCCAGTTTCTCGGCGAGTTCCTCGCGGGCGGCCGTCGCCAGCTCCTCGTCGCCCTCCTGTGCGACGTAGACGAGTTCGGCGCCGAGGGCCGTCATCGCACGGAGTTTGTCGGCGGCCGCGTGGTGGTCGACGACGGCGGTGAAGGCGTAGCCCCGCTCGGCCGCGACGACGGCCAGGCCCAGCCCGGTGTTTCCGGAGGTCGACTCGATGATCCGGCCGCCCGGCCGCAGCAGACCGCGCTCCTCGGCGTCCACGACCATCTGCCGGGCCATGCGGATCTTGGCCGTGCCGGTCGGATTGAACTGCTCCAGCTTCAGCAGCAGCCGACTGCCGCCCGTGGTGTGGCAGAGCTCGAACAGGGGGGTGGCGCCTATGAGTTCGGAGACCTGCCGGACGACAGGCGGCCGGTACAGGGGATCGTGCACGGAGGAGCGGAGGGGCATGGGCAGAGGAGCGGGTACGGGGGCGGGCATGGGGGCGGGCATGGGCGGCTCCAGACGTGGGGTCAGGCGGGGCGGCGGTCGAGATGCCAGCGGAAGCGGTCCGACGCCGGCTCGACCACGACCTTGGGCGGCAGCGGGAGTTCGTGGAAAGGCGACTCGTTGGAGTCCATCTGGTAGCCGGCGGTGTTGAGGTACACGAGCAGGTCGCCCGCGGCAGGCGGCTTCGGAAAGGGGATCTTGCGCCAGGTCAGCAGGTCCGACTCCAGGCAGGTCGCGGCTCCCACACAGGCCGGGTACGGTCCGGCGGGGGCGTCGGCGTGGGCGCGGGCGGGGACGAGTAGCGGGTCCGGCAGGAACTCGCTGTCGAACCACTGCTCGGACAGGCTCAGGCTGCTGCCGTCCACGGTCAGGATCGCGTAGCCGTCGCGCTCCTTGACCCCCTGCACCCGGAAGACGGTGAACCCGGCCTGGTCGAGCAGTGCCCGGCCGGGCTCGACCAGCAGCCGGACGTCCGCCGTCCGCAGCACCTCGGCCAGCGGGACCCTCTCGCCGGAGGGGACGGCGGCGAGGATCGCGCGCAGGGCGTCGGCGCCCGCCGCGGGGGAGTGGTAGGGATAGAAGCCGCCGCCGAAGCGCTTCCCGGCGTGGAAGTGTTCGGGTCGGCTGGTCTCCTCGAACTCCCGCCAGTCCTCGGCGCCGACGTAGTCCACCGCGAAGCCGCCGCCGATACTGACGCTGTCGACGGGCAGCCCGAGCGCTCGTGTCCGCCGGCACAGCCGTACCAACGTCGCCGCCAGATCGGCACGTTGACGGACGTCGTAGCCGGACAGATGGAAGCTGAAGCCCTCCAGCGAGACCGCCGAGAGGCCGATGCGGACCAGTGCGGCGGTGACCTCTCGCTCGTCGAGGCCGAACCGGCTGTGCGGCTGCTCGGGAGGCAGGACCCGGAGCAACGCCCTTGCCTTGCCGTCGAGTTCGCGGGCCACCGCCTCCAGCCGGTCCAGTTCGTCCAGGGCGTCCACGGCGATCAGGGCGCCCTGGAGCACGGCCACGCGCAGCAGTTCGTCCGCCTTCGCCGGGCCGGTGACCATCAGGTCCTCGCCCCGGACCCCGGCGGCGAGCGCCTCGCGCAGCTCGCCCCGGCTCGCCACGTCCATGCCCAGCCCGGTCACGGCCGCCTGCTCCGCGAACACGGCTGCCTTGTTGGCCTTCTTGGCGTAGTACACCCGGCCCTGCACACCTGCCTCAGTGAACACCCCAAGGAAAGCGGCCGCGTTGGCGTCGAAGGCGTTCGGCAGGAGCACGTGGTAAGGGCCGCCGAGGCCGTGGCCGAGTTCGTGCAGCAACGGGTCGGCCAGGAGCCCGCGCGTCTCGGGGCCGGTGTGCGCGGGAAGCCGTGCCGTCACTTCCACAAGGGCACCGCCGTCCCCAGCCCCTGAGCCAGGGCGAGTTGGGCGAACCGGTGGCCGAGCGCGATGTCGGTGACGACCAGACCGCTGTTGTAGGCGAAGATGCTCTGCCCCGCGTCGGTGCGCCCGGACGCCCGTCCGGCCAGGACGTCGGGGAACTCCGCGTCGACGTCCGGCAGCCGCCCGTCGCCGTCCGCCATGTCCGTGCCGGTGACCCGCATCTGCGCGGCGCTGGTGGCGATGACCCGCCGGGCCCGGTGGAGAGTGGAGGGAGCGATGCCGTACCCGACCAGGACGCACAGGGCGGAGGGCTTCAGCCAGGCCGCCTCCACGGAGGCCGGGGTGTTCGGGCCCGCCGTCGCGAGCACGATGTCCGCCTCCTCGGCCGCCGCCCGCAGATCGGACACGACGTCCAGCTCCCGGCCGGGGAAATGCCGTTCCAGCTCCGCCCGGACGGCCGCGATACCGTCCGGATGGGTGCCGAAGAGCATCAGCCGGTCCAGCTCGGGCAGGGTCGTCAGCAGGAACGGCAGGGCCAGCCGTCCCTGGGTGCCGGTGCCGATGACCAGCGCGCTGCGGCTGCCGGGAGCGGCCAGTTCACGGGCGAGCAGTGCCGAGACGGCGGGGGTGCGCAGGGCGCCCACCCGTCCGCAGTCCAGCATCGCGACCGGCAGCCCGGTCTCGTCGTCGTAGAGGGTCAGTGTCGTGTAGTAGTGCTGACGGTCACGGTCCTCGTGCAGGCCGTACTTGTACGACGTCTTGACGGCGACGACGTTGCGCTCGCCGTCGCGGCCGAGCATGGCGTAGGCGACCGAATGCCCGTCGTCCGGCTTGACGGTCAGCTTGCGCGGGTTGTCGGAACGGCCCGCCGCCAGGGTGCGGTACGCCTGCTCCACGACGGACACCACGTCGGCGAGGGTGATGTCGATGCCGGCCACGTCGCCGGTGCTCAGGATGCGCAGGGTCTTGTCGTCGGGCGGCACGGAATCCCCCTCGGCGCGGGCGCGGGCGCAGGCCGGTTCGGTCGGGACGCGGGTCATGCGTACGCCTCCACCGCGGCCTGGCCGTAGCCGTGTTCGTTCCGCTCGGCGGCCGGCCTGCCGGGGCGGTCGGGGACGCGGACCGAGGCGCGCTTGAGCCACCGGTCGGTGCCGTCGTAGCGGGCCCGGAAGGGCACCCGGCCGTGCACGACCAGGTCGTTGTCGACGACGAGGACGTCGCCGGGCGTCAGGCTCACGGCCACGGAGACCCTGGTGAGTTCGGCTGTCAGCCGGGCGTAGGCCGCACGGTGTTCCGCGGTCCCCCGGTCGAGCGGGGTGTAGGCGGGGTCGTAGCGCAGGGTGAGGCCGTCCGGCGTGTGCCAGAGGGTGGGTACGGCGGGTGGGGTGCCGGTGTAGGACTGGGCCTCGGCGTAGGCGTCGTCGGGGAGGATCGGCAGGGTCGGTTCGCTGAGCAGCGCGATGTCGGCCGCGTCGAGCCTGACCTCGCGGACGGAGGCGGCGGTGGTGGCCACGGCGTCGTGGTTGCGCAGGCAGCCGAGGACCAGCAGATGGGCGCGGCCGGGGTGGAAGGCGTCCTCGGTGTGCGGGCTGAGCAGCACGGTGCTGCTGGCTCCGGTCTGCTCGGCCTCGTGCCCGGGGGAGGGGACGATGTTGTGCACGAACCGGCCGTCCTGCTGGCCCTCCCAGGCGATCGGCGTGCCCATCACCGTGGAGAGCAGCAGAAGGACGACGTCGTACAGCGCCCCGGCGTGCCCGGCGCTGGACCAGTGGCGCGGTGTGGGGCCGATGGCCTCGTCGTCGACGGGGATGCCACGGAGGACGAAGAGGCCGGCCGCGGTGTCCACGGGGCGGCAGGCATGGCGGACGTCGGCGCTCAACGAGGCGGCGGCGAGCGGTACCCGGGGTATGAGCCGCGGCCAGTCGAGGTCGTCCTCGCGGGGGCCGGCAGAGGAGAGAAGGGTGTGGGCCGCCTCGGTCAGTTCGTGTACGGCGTGCGGCTGCAACTGGCGCACAGGCGTGACTGCCGTGGGCATGGTCGACCATCCGTTCTTGGGGGTGCGCGTGCGGGTGCGCGGCGTGGTGATCGGGGGAGGCCGGGCAACAGGGCGTTGGCGGTGGATCGTCTGTGACGGGACGGGAGGTCCACGTGTTGCGTTCCAGTGACGCGCCGGGCCGGCTCGGCTCAGGTAAGCCACACCTAAGTTAGAGCGTTCACGCCGTGTGCGCTGTACTCCACTTGGAGTATTGCTCCAACTCTGATTTTTAGGATAGGCAAACCTAAGTAATTGGTTTGCCGCTTCTGAAAGTCGAGGACGACGTGGATGTGACGAGACGCCAACTGCTCTGGGCCTGCGGCGCTTTGGGGGCGACTGCCCTGCTGGCGGCCTGCGGCGACGGCGGTGACGCCAGGTCGACCGGGGCCACCGGCGGTGCGAGCGCGAAGCCCCGCAAGGGCGGCACCCTGAGGGTCGGGGCCCTCGGCCGCGTGAGCGCCATCACCCGCGACCCGCACGGCACCCAGGCCAACGAGAGCGACTACCTGATCATCAGCCTCGTATACGACACGCTCGCCGTGCCCGGCGGCAAGCCCAACACCGTGCCCCGGCTCGCCGCGAGCTGGAAGGCGTCCGAGGACCTGAAGACCTGGCGGTTCACCCTGGCCGAGGGCGCCACGTTCCACGACGGCTCTCCCGTCACCGCGGCCGACGTCGTCTTCTCCCTCAAGCGGCTGCGCGCCACCCCGTCCGGTGCCTCCCGGCTGCCCGGCATCCAGGCCGCCGACATCACCGCCGACGGTGACGACACGGTCGTCCTGGTCTCCGACTACGCCAACGCCGAACTGCCCCTGCTCACCCGCCTGACCACCTTCGTCGTCCCCGACGGCACCGCCGACAAGGACATCGCCAGGGCGCCCGGCACCGGCCCGTTCAAGCTCGACTGGTTCCGCGGCGGCAACGCCCGCCTCGTCCGCAACGACGACTGGTACGGCGGGGACGTCCACCTCGACGCCATCGAGGTGAAGATCTTCGAGAGCCCCCAGGCCATGGCCAACGCCCTGCTCGCGGGCCAGATCGACCTCGCCTCCAACGCCGGCGCCGTCGCGGCCCGCACCGCTGAGACGCGCAGCGACATCCAGCGGGTCCGCCGCCCCAACGACATGGCCATGCCCATCGTGATGCGGACGGCCGACGGGCCCTTCGCCGACCCCAAGGTGCGCGAGGCGCTGCGCCTGGCCGTCGACCGCAAGGCCATGGTCGAACAGGTGCTGTCCGGCTACGGGAGCGTCGCCAACGACATCCTCGGCACCGGCGACCCCGCCTACGCCAAGAGCATCCCGCAGCGCACCCGCGACCTCGCCAAGGCCAAGCAGCTCCTGAAGGAAGCCGGGTTCGACACCGCCAGGACCTACGAGATCCTCACCACCGAGGACATCCCCGGGCTCGCCGAGTCGGCCACCCTCTTCGCCACCCAGGTCCGCGAGGCCGGCGTCAAGGTGAAGGTGGTCAAGCAGGAGTCCGCGGTCTTCTGGGACAGGACCTGGCTCAAGGGCGACCTCTACACGACCTACTGGGGCACCAACGACTCGGTGGTCTTCTTCGCCAGCAAGACGATGGTCTCCGACAGCGGCCAGAACGAGGCCGGCTGGAAGGACACCGCCTTCGACACGGCGTACGAGAAGGCCATCGGCACCTCAGGCACCGCCGAACGCACCGCCCGGCTGGGGGACATGCAGCAGATCGAGTACGACAGCTCCGGCTATCTCCTGTGGGGGATGGCGGACGGCGTGGACCTCGCCGCCGCGAAGGTCCGCGGGCTTCCCACGCTGCCCGGCTACGGGCGCGTCCAGCTGGAGAAGGCGTGGCTGGCCAGTTGAGCACGGAAACCGGGGCGCTGCCGACGGTGTCGGCGGTGGCGGCGCCAAGGGGCGGACGGGCGTGGGCCGTTGTGGCCCGCGTCGGTCTCGTCCTGCTCAGAAGAGCCTTGCTGCTGGCCGCGCTGCTCGCCGTGGTCTTCGCCGGGGTGGAGCTGTTGCCCGGCGACGCGGCGAGCGCCACCTCGGAACGCGGCGAGAGCGCCGCCGACCTGGCCGCGCGCCGCCATGAACTCGGCCTGGACAGACCGGTTCTGGAACGCTTCTGGGACTGGATGTCCGGCCTGCCCACCGGCGACCTCGGCACCTCCGCCCACGGCCAGCCGGTCACCGGCCTGCTCACCACCGCGTTTCCCAACACCCTGGTGCTCAGCGGCACCGCCCTGCTGCTGACCGCCGTACTGTCGGTGACGCTCGCCTCCTGGGCGGCGCTGCGGCCCGAAGGACTCCTCGACCGGACCGTCACCAGCCTCTCGACCGCGGTCTTCGCCGTCCCGGAGTTCGTGGTCGCCGTCGCACTCGTCCTGGTGCTGTCCCTGTGGACCGGCTGGCTGCCCGCCGTCACCCTCACCGACAGCGACGGCACCCCGGCGTCCTGGACCATGCTGATCCTCCCCACCCTGGCCCTGACCGTCCCGCAGACCGGCTGGAACACGCGCATCGCCCGTGCCGCCCTCGCCGACGAGGCCCGCGCGCCCTACGTCGAGGCCGCCGTCCTGGACGGCCTCCCACCGGGCCGCGTGCTGCTGCGCCACGTCCTGCCCGGAGCCCTCCCGGCCATCGCCACCGGCATCGCCACCTCCTCGGGGGTGCTCCTGGGCGGGGCGGTCGCCGTGGAGACCGTCTTCAACTACCCGGGGATCGGAGTGGTCCTGTCCTCGGCGGTCGCCGACCGGGACACCCCGGTGATCGCCGGCGTGACGGCACTGGCCGGCGCGGCGATCACCGTGGTCCTGCTGGGCGCGGACCTCGTCCGCGACCGGCTGACGGCAGGCGGCCGATGAGCGCCCCGACCCGTGCGGTCCTGCCGCGGGTGACACCGGCCGTCCTGCTCGTCCTGCTGGCGCTCGCCGGCCCCTGGCTCACCCCGCACGCCGTCGACGAGCCCGTCACCATGCCGTTCGCCGCACCCGGCCACGGGGCGCCGCTGGGCGGCGACCAACTCGGCCGCGACGTCCTCAGCAGACTGCTCGCCGGCGGTCGCGAACTCGTCCTGTCCGCACTGCTCATCGCCGTGGTGGTGACGGCGTCGGCCGCCGTGGTCGGCACGATCGGAGCCCTGCGACCCGCCGTCGGCCGCCTGGTGGAACGCGCCGCCGACCTGCTGATCCTCCTGCCCGCCGTCCTCGGCGTCCTGCTGGTCGCCCTCTCCTGGCCCGGCGGCGGACGGCTCGCCGTGCTCGTGGCCGCGGTCGTCCTGGGGTTCCCGTACGCCGTCCGGCTCACCGCCAACGCGGCAGCGCCCGTGGCCGCGTCCGGCTATGTGGAGGCGGCCGCCGCCGGCGGCGAACGCCTCTGGTTCCTCGTGGTCCGCGAAGTGCTGCCCAACCTGCGGGCCACCCTGCTCGCCCTCCTCGGGCTGCGCTTCGTGGAGGCGGTCTACGTCGTCTCCATGGCGGGATTCCTCCAGGTCGGGCCCCAACCTCCCGCCGCCGACTGGGCGTTGATGATCCGGGAGAACTCCTCGGGCATCCTGCTCAACCCCTGGGCCGTCATCGCCCCGAGCGCGGCTGTGGGCCTGCTGGCACTGAGCGTCAACCTCGCGGCGGCCGCCCTGGCCCCGGGAACCGGCCGAAAGGCGGCAGCGCTGCTGTGAGTCACCCGACCAGGAACACGGACACCGACGACCTCGTCGCCACGGACACCGAGGACCTCGTCGCCACGACGCGCGATTTCGGCGTCGTGGCGGCGGACGGGCGACACCTCCTGGCCGCGACCTCGCTCAGCCTGCGGCCAGGGCGCGTCGTCGCCGTCACGGGTCCCTCGGGAGCGGGGAAGACCACCTTGCTGCGGGCCTTCCTCGGCCATCTGCCCCACGACACGACCCGCTCGGGCGGCACGGTCGAGGTGCTCGGGCAGGACATGTTCGCGGCCGACGACACCGCGCGCCGTGAGATCCGCCGCGGCGAGGTCGCCTACGTCGGCCAAGACCCCGCCGCACTGCTGAACCCACGGCTGCGGGTCCGCACGCTGCTGTCCGAGCTGAGCGCGGACCGGACCTCCGACGCCGTCGGCGAACTCCTGGACGCCGTCCGCCTGCCCGCCGACCGGGACTTCACGGCCCGTCGGCCAGGACAGCTCTCGGGCGGCCAGCTGCGCCGCGTCGCACTCGCCCGCGCCCTGTCGAAAAGGCCCCGGCTCCTCCTGCTCGACGAGCCTACGGCGGGCCTGGACCCGGTGCTCCGCGACGAGATCACCGAGCTGCTGCGCACCCTCACTCGTGAACGGCGGATCGCCCTGGCCTTCTCCTCCCATGACACGGACGTCGTGGCGAGGCTGGCCGACGACGCCGTACACCTGACCGTCGACGGGGTCCGCCACCCGAGAACACCTCGGCCTCCGGCCGAGCGCTCCGTGGCCCCGGCTCGGGCGCCGCACACGGCCGCGACCGCTCGGCCGGTTCTCGATGTCCGGGATCTCGGCGTGCCGTTCTCGGACCGAGGGACCGGCGGCGGTCGGCCGGGGCTGACCGATATTCGGCTGTCGGTGGCCGAAGGGTCGGTCGCGGCCGTCGTCGGCGCCTCCGGGTGCGGCAAGACCACGCTCGCCCGCACTCTCGTCGGCCTGCGGAAGCGCCGGTCGGGCACCGTACGGCTCGACGGCGTGGAGCTTCCCGCCACAGTGCGGCGCCGCAGCCGTGAACAGCTCCGCCGGATCCAGCTGATCACCCAGGACCCCCTTGGCGCGCTCAATCCCAGCCGTACGGTCGGCTCGTCCCTGGCCAGGCCCCTGCGCATTCACGGGAGAGCGAATGCCGGCACTGCCGACGGCTCGGTGCGGGAGCTGCTGGAACTCGTCGGGCTCCCGGGGGACTTCGCAAGCCGCTACCCGCATGAGCTGTCCGGCGGCCAGCGCCAACGGGTGGCGATCGCACGGGCGTTGGCGGCCGAGCCGGACATCCTCATCTGCGACGAGATCACTTCCGCGCTCGACCCGGCCACGGGAGACGCCGTGATGGATCTGCTGGACGGACTGCGCCGGGAGCGCTCCCTGACTCTCGTGGTCATCAGCCACGACCTCGCACTCGTCCGGGAGCGCACCGACACGATCACGGTTCTCGCCTCCGGCCGCATCGTGGAATCCGGTCCCACCGCGGATGTCTTCGCCGCTCCGCAGGACACGGCGACGCGCGAGCTGCTCTCCGCGCGTCTCGCGCCCACCTGAACGGCCCGCGCCCACGGTGCGGATGGTCAGCGGGGTATGGCTCCCTGCGCCTCACCCACTTCGTGCCGCAGGTGCACCACGCCCGCCACCGTCGCGCTCGCCGACAGCGCGACGATCAGAGCCATGACGACGGCGAGCCGGCGGGAGGCTGCGCCGCCAGACGGCGCCGAAGGCTCAAGGAGTGAGGCGACACGGTGTGACACGGGCTCGGTCGCGGCGCCGAGCGTCAGATGGGGCCGTGTCGTGGGGCCGGCGTCATGACCGGCCAAGGCGGCCCGGGCCACGGCGACGGCGACCAGCCTGCGGTCCCCGACCACCCGGGCCGCCGCCTCGTCGGCCGCCAGTTCCGCGGCGAGCCGGATCCCGGCGCGGACCTGATGCAGTGCCGGATGGCAATGCGCCGAGATTTCCGCAATGGCGAGAAAGTAGTGATGCCGTCCGGAATTATGCGCTCGTTCATGGGCGAAGAGAGCCTCCCGCTCGGCCGCCCGCAGACAGCGCAGCATTCCCGCGGTCACGACGATCCGGTCGACGCGACCCGGCAGGGCATACGCGTCGGGCCGCGGCGAGTCGATGATGCAGAGATCGCCGACGACGGGAAGTCCGGCGACCTTTCGCCGGGTCGCCCGCAGAGTGCGGCCGTGGCGCACCGCCGAATAGCCGAAGCGCACTCCGCCGATGGCGAGAGCGCAGGCCGCCAGGACGGCCATTCCGGCCATGAGATGTGCCGAAGGCGTGCACAGATGGCTGACGAAGTGATTGAGATGGGCGAAAGCCGGCAGCAGATAGAGGCCGGTCATCACCAGAGCTCCCAGAGAGACGGCACAGGCCAGGGCGAGAACCGCCGAACCGACCGTGAGTATCCACAAAGCGGGTGTCGGCCGGGCCCGGGCCAGAACACGATCCGTCACCGGGCCCAGCAGGAACGGCAGTACAAGCGGCACGAGAAAGATCGGAGTCAGCAACAGTCGTCCCGGAGTCGAGCAGGATCCCGTACCCGCGCTTGCGCCGCCAGGTCGGAGGACAAGCCTTCCTCGGCAATCACCTATGCACTCACCCCAGTTGTCGACTACAGTGTTGTAGAC
The DNA here is from genome assembly GCF_044747345.1 of Streptomyces sp. NPDC090088. NCBI lineage: Bacteria > Bacillati > Actinomycetota > Actinomycetes > Kitasatosporales > Streptomycetaceae > Streptomyces > Streptomyces sp. NPDC090088. Next base: position 356,207 of record NZ_JBIVDZ010000005.1, read on the forward strand.
GGTTTACAGACTTGTAGACGGATTCATTGCTCTTTCCGAGGGAGGTGGCACCGGACGTGCCCTCGGCCTGTCAACTCCCCCAGGTCAAGGTGGATGTGCTCCCCGGTCGCACGCTCTTCTTCGGACGTTCGGCGAGGATGTGAATGGTGCTGCGTGTACTGCTGGCCGGCGGGCCGACCTCCGTACACTCCCGTATCGGTGAACTGTTTGAAAGCGCGCCGGACATCCAGATCGTCGCAGCGGCCGAAAGTGGTGTGGAGAGCGTTCGCCTGGTCCATGACCTGCATCCGGATGTCGTCCTCATCTATGCCCTCAGTGAGGGGATGGACGGAGTCGAGATTGCGCGCCAGATCGTGGGCAGTGGTGAACTGTCCGATGTGCACACGCTGATGCTGGCCGACTCGGCCGCAGACGACTCCGTGCTGGGAGCCCTCAATTCCGGAGTTCGCGGATTCCTGGAAAAGGACGCGCAGTCGGAAACCCTGGTTGAGGCCACCAGGGCGGTGGCGCGCGGTGAGGCCCATCTGTCTCCTGCCGCAACGCGATGCGTCCTCGACAAACTGTTTCCCTTCATGCTGTCCGGCTCCGCTGACGACATCGCGCAGTTGTGGAGCGAACTCACCCCCAGGGAGCGCGAAGTCGTCTCGCTTGCGGCGCTGGGGCTGGACAACAAGGCCATATCCAGCCGACTGGTCGTCTCGCACTTCACCGTGAAAACGCACATCTCGCGTGCCATGGCGAAACTCAATGTGAGAAGTCGTGCTCAGTTGGTGGCCGAGGTGCATCGAAGTGGGCTCGTTCGTAAGAGGGGCGGGGGGTGAGGAAAGGGATGTCGCCGGCCTCCGGCGGACCTACTGGTCGTCGCGTAGGACGAGCCGGAAACTCGTCCCGGTTCTCGCTTCGCCCGGTCGCCGGGGCCTGCGGGAGTTCGGCACGAAGTGCGCGGGTCTGTGCGGACGCGCGCGACGGGCCGAGTCCGCCAGGGCGGCAAGTGCGGGAGAGCTCTTCCTGAGCTGACGGAACCGGTGTGCCGTGAAGCCCGCGAGTTCGGCCGCGGTCCGCCCGGCCGTTCCCGAGCTGAGGGCCACCAGCATGACGCGGATCGCCGCCGGTGTCGGGCTGTTGTCCTGCCGAAGCCCATGGGCGGCGGCCAGCGCTGCCGCGGTCTCGACGGCGGCCGAGAAGCCCCGGTCGTTCGCCAGCCAGTTGTCCAGTACGTGTTCTGGGACGCCTGCCCACACGGCGGCTGCGGCGGGCCCAAGTCCCTGTGCCGTGGCCTGCAGTACGTCCGCCATGCGAGCGATACGGTCGTCACGCTCGCGCGGCACTGCGCCCAGGGGCGCCTGGAGCGCCTGCTCGACCTCCAGCCGACTGGTCAGCCACTGCACCACTCGGTCGGGCTGGACCGAGGTCTCCTCGGTGGCCTGGTCGACCGGCCTCTTGGAGTCGTACATCATCTCCTCCGTCCGCGCCCGCTCGGCAGGGGGCGGGAGCCTCGGTTGCGTGCAGCCGTCAGCGGTGTCATGGCTTCGGAGTGACCGGCACCCGCTGGCGGCGGACGGCGCGTGAGGTGCCGCCGGTCGTGCGGCGAGCTGTTGCGTGGGCGGCTTCCGCGGAGTCTACATGCATGTAGACGAATAAGGAAGGCTACCCTTACTTGTGTGTCTGCCGCTGGTGAGCCGCGTTGCGGACGGCCTTGGGCTCGCCCGTCCGAGTCCGGCCCAGTGGGGGCGTGGTGGAGTGGTGCCGGCGTTCCGAGAGGGGCACCGGTCGCTCCCGGTGCGGAGGGCTCTCGGCGCGCCGGAGGCGGACGACGGCGTCGAGTCCGCCGTCGGGGGCCGCTTCCAGGGTGACCTCGCCGCCGCCGGCCTGGGCGAGTTGCCGGACCATCGGCAGGCCCAGGCCCGTGCCGTCGTGGTCGGCGTCGGTGGCCCGCCAGAACCGTTCGAAGGCGCGGACGCGGTCCGCCTCGTCCATACCGGGGCCCTGGTCGATCACGTGCAGCTCGGCCATGAGCGGTGTGCGGCCGCCGTCCCGCCGGGGCGTGACGGTCGCCAGCCTGACGGCCGTTCCCGGCGGGGAGACGCGCAGCGCGTTGGAGAGCAGGTTGTCGATGATCTGCTCCAGGGCTCCGGGGACCGCCCACACCTGGGCGCCGGTGGCCACGGCGACGTCGATGCCGACGTGCTGCTCGTCCGCGAAGGCCGCCCAGACGGCCGCGCGATCGGCGACGACGACGTCGAGATCGACCGCCACCGGTCTGGTCGCGGAGACCTCCAGCCGGGCGAGCGCGAGCAGCCCCTGGACCACCCGGCTGAGCCGTTCCGTCTCCCCGAGCGCCTTGTCGAGGCTGTCCCGGGCGCAGGGGGCGAGGTGCGGCTCGAAGTTCTCCAGGCGCAGCCGCAGTGCGGTCAGGGGCGTCTTCAGCTGGTGCGACACCTCCGAGGAGAACGCCTGTTGCGCCTGGAGCAGGTGTTGGAGCCGGGTCGCGGTACTGGTGAACGACGCGGTCAGCCGACGTAGTTCCGGCGGCCCGTGGTCGGTGGCCGGAGGGTCGGTGATCCGGCCTTCCGCGAGTTGCGCGGTGGCGCGTTCCAGGGCCTGGACGGGGCGGGTGATCGAGCGGGCCAGAGCGAAGCCGATCAGGGAAACGGTGGCCAGGACGCCCAGCCCGACGACGCCGAGGACCATCCAGACCGCGTGGACCCTGGCCCGGAGCGGACCCAGCGCGTACACCGTCCGCACGACACAGGGGACGGTGGTGGCGGAGCCACCGGGAACGGTGACGAAGAGGAGTTCCTTGCCCGGGCCGGAGGCACCCCCGGTGACGACGGCGGGGTTCCCGCGCAGCGCGCTGGAGATGTCCGGCTCGCCGGAGAGGTCCTCGCCGGCCCTGGCTCGGGCGGCGGTGTCGATCAGGACGGTGCCCGTGTGCCCGGTGACGAGCACCCGGCTGTGGGTCCGCCGCCCGTAGGCCCGGGCCACGTCCGGGAGGTCGGCCGACAGACCGTGCTCCATCTTCTCCTCGCAGACCGCGGCGAGCGTCATCGCGCTCTGCTGGGCCGCGTGGGAGAAGCGCGACAGCTCGCTGCGTCCGTAGAAGACGCCGAAGGGCACTTCGAGCGCGAGCAGGACGAGCAGTATGAGACCGAGGTGGCTGAGCAGGAGGCGGCGCGTCACCGGGACCCTCCGCCGTGCGGCGGCCACCCGGCGGACGCGGGATCGGCATGTGCGGGGAGCACCAGGCGGAAACCGATGCCCCGGATGTTCTCGATCCAGGAGGAGTCACCGAGCTTGCGGCGCAGCGCGGCGATGTGGACGTCCAGGGTCTTGGTGGGACCGAAGTAGTTCGGTTCCCACGCCGTGTCGAGGATCTGCCGACGGGTGCAGACGGCCCCGGGATCCTCCGCCAGGCAGGTGAGCAGGTCGAACTCCTTGGGGGCGAGGGCGACGGGCGACTCGTGCAGATGGACCTGCCGGGTGCGGCGGTCGATGGTCAGCGGCCCGATCCGCTGGACGTCGGGGGTTCCGCGTGGTGCCGGGCCGTCCGAGGAGCGCGGTTCCGTGCGGCAGGTGTCCGGCGCCACGGGCCGGGCGCGGCGGGTGACGGCCCGGATCCGGGCCACGAGTTCGCGCACGCCGAACGGCTTGGAGACGTAGTCGTCCGCGCCCAGTTCCAGGCCGAGCACCCGGTCCACCTCGTCGTCCCTGGCCGTGATCATGATGATCGGAACCGCGGAACGGGCGCGGAGCGCCCGGCAGACGTCGATGCCGTCCATGTCGGGCAGCCCCAGGTCCAGCAGCACCATCTGTGCCTCGGGGGCGGCGAGGCCGTCGGCCCCGGTCCCGGCGTGGTCCACGGTGAATCCGAAACGGCGCAGCCCCTCCGCCAACGGTCCGGCCACCCGGTCGTCGTCCTCGATCAGCAAGACACGCATGCCGAAAGGCTCACAGACGCCGGCCGGAGCGCGCGGCGCAAACGCCGTAAGCTCCCCCGACTCGGTGATCCTCGCCCTCCCGGTCAACCTCGCGCACCACGAATGGCGTAACCGCTGACACGTGGTGAGACAGCGACATCCAGGCGATGCACAGCGTGGATCAAGGAAAGAGCCAGGGCTTTCGAACACGGTGAGGGCCATCGGCCGGTGCGATCGCGCCGACAGCGCTCGAAAACATGTCTAACGGGCCGTCGTACCGAACGGGTCGACCGCCGTGGAAGCCACCGGGACGCCACACGGCGAATCGCTTCTCCAGGGGGCGCCGGAAGTCCCGCTGTCATTCCCCTGGCCATCCGTTGGACGGCCCTCTCCTAGCGTCGGTTGCACGGCCGGCGCCACCTGGGCGCCGCCCGGTCAGCGCCCCCCACAAGCACCCGGGACAGCCCATGCCCATGGAACGACCACCGCTTGACGAACTGCGCCGCGTGCGCCCGGACTTGGCAGAGCCCTTCACGACCGCGCTCCCGGGAGCACGCGCGAGCGTCCTGGCCCGCCTGTGGGGAGCCCTCGTACGAGAACCGCTGCCCGGAGTGGCGGGGCACCGGCGAGAATCCGGTGCCCTGATGGTCGAGCTGCGGCGGGGTGGCGTGCTCTCGGCGGCCGAGTCCTGCGCGCGGCCGTTCGCCGAGGTACCCGAGGACTTCACCGTGTCCGGGCCCGACGGACCGATCAGCGGGCCTGCCGAGCTGCTGGCACAGCTCGGCCTTGACACCCCCGCCGCGGAGCGCCTGAGGGCGGAACTCGACAACAGCGTGGTCAACCTGGCCCTGGCCAGGGCCGCGAACCCCGGCGGGGCGGCCCTTCCGGCCGACTCGGCCGACGCCGAGCAGGCGGTGATCGAGGGCCATCCGCAGCATCCCTGCTGCCGCACGCGTACCGGCATGTCGATCGCCGACGTACTCGCCTACGCTCCCGAACACCACCCCGTCGTCCGGCTGGCGCTGCTGCGTGTCCCGGCCGACCGATGGCGGGGAGCCGGAGCCTGGCCGCGGCACCTGCGGGACGGCGACACGATCCTGATGCCGCTTCACCCCTGGCAGCGGGACCACGTGCTCACGCACCACCGCGACCTGGCCGTCGCGGAGGAGACCGTCCCGGCCCGGCCGTTGCTGTCGCTGCGCACCCTGGCACCGCTGGGTGTCCTGCCCGGCTGCCACCTCAAGACGGCACTCGACGTGCAGGTCACCAACTACCGGCGCACCATCTCCCCGGCCGAGGTCGCCGACGGCCCCCCGCTGTCCGACCTGGTCTCGGCCCTCGTCGACAAGGCCGGACACGGCGACAGCCTGCGCGTCCTGCGCGAGCTGGGCGGCGGCGCGGTGTGCGTGGCCGGACAGCCGTCCGCGAGCCTCGCCGCGATGGTCCGGGAGTCGACGGAGTGCCACCTCGACACCGGGGAGATCGCGGTTCCGCTCACCGCCGTCCAGGCGACCGGAGCGGCCATGGTGTCGGGCGACCCGGTGCGCTGGCTGGCCGACTTCGCCGGGCTCGTCCTGCCGCCCGCGCTGACGCTGCTGTCCATGGGCGTGGCCCTGGAGGCGCACGGCCAGAACACCCTGGTCGTCCTGCGGGACGGGCGGCCGGTCCGGGTGCTGTACCGGGATCTGGACGGCGTCCGGGTCAGCCCGCGCCGCCTGGCCCGCTGCGGCTTCCAGCTGCCGCCGCTGCTCGGCACCCGCGCGGGGGACGACGTGGCCGCCCTGCACACCAAGCTCTTCGGCGGGCTGGTCAGCGGGGTCTTCAGCGAACTGGTCCACGTCCTCGCCCGGACCCGCGGTGTCGAACCCCGGGCGTTGTGGGGCGTGGTGGCCGAGGTCGCCCGCCGGGTCTTCGCCGGCCTGCCGGACGGCCGGGAGGACGAGGCGGCGCTCTTCGGGGACACGATCCCGCTGAAGGCGACCGTCGCGATGCGCCTGGCCGACGACCCGGGCAGGGCCCGGTGGACGCCGCTCCCCAACCCGCTCGCGCGGTGCCGCTGACCTCCGAACCGGCCCGTGTCCGCCGCTGCGCTGCCGAGCCCCCTGTCCCGACTTCCCTGCCCTGTCTCGCCGTTACCTGGAGCAACCGCATGACCACCAGTGCTACCACCAGCACCCCGACCGCATCGCCCGCCGAGCCGACGGAGCCCGCCGAGCTCGCCGATTCCGTCACCGCCCACACGCTGCTCAACTGCCTGATCCGTGAGGTGTCCGCCCCCGAACACCAGGTGACGGTCGACGGCGACCTTCTCCTGCTCCGGCTGCCCCGCCGGGGCATCCTGCTGCGCTCCCGGCTGCGCCGGGTGTCCCTGATCGGAGCGCACCGCTTCCGGGGCCCGGTGCAGCGGCTCGACGACGGCACCTGGGTGACCGTGGGCTGGCGGGAGCTGGCCGGTCACATCCGGGACGAACTGGAACTGCGTACGGGGGTCGCGAACGAGGAGTTCCTCGGCCAGGTGGCGGACAGCCGGGAGACGATCCACACCGCGCTGGCGCAGCGGGCCGACCTCACCCCGCACGCCGACCCCTACGTGGCCTCGGAGCAGTCACTGGTGTTCGGTCATCGCTTCCACCCCACTCCCAAGGCCCGCACCGGCAACCCGGAGGACTGGCTGGCGTACGGGCCGGAGACCGGTGCCCGCTTCCGCCTGCGCCGTCTCGCCGTGCGCCGCTCCCTCGTGCGCGAGGAGGGCGAGTTGCGGGAGCTGGACGCGCCGCACCCGGCCGTCGACCCCGGGTTCGCGGTACTGCCGGTGCACCCATGGCAGTACCGGATGCTGCGGGGCCACGTCCGGCTGCGCGCGGCGATGGCCGCAGGCGACGTCGTCGACACGGGGGTCAGCGGGCCGGAGCTGGCGCCGACCGCGTCGGTGCGCACCCTCTACGACCCCGACGCCGACACCTTCCTCAAGTTCAGCCTGAACGTCCGCCTCACCAACTGCGTCCGCAAGCACGCACGTTACGAGCTGACCGGAGGCGTCGCCCTGGACCGCCTGCTCCGGCCGCTCTTCGCCGCACTCGCCGTCCGCTTCCCGGGATGCGTACTCCTGGCCGAGCCCGGCTACCGCACGCTCGACACCGGCGACACGGACCTCCTGGAGGGCTTCGGCGTCGTCGTCCGCTCCGGCCTGCGCCGGCACCTGCTGCCCGGGGTGACGCCCCTGCTCGCCGCCGCGGTGGCCGACGAGTACCCGACCGGCACCGCCCACGTCTCCCATCTGCTCGCCCGCGCCGGCGGGGACGTCCTGGCCTGGTGGGACGGATACCTGCGGCTCCTGCTGCCCCCGGTCCTCGCCGCCTACTTCGAGCACGGCGTGGTCCTGGAACCCCATCTGCAGAACGTCGTCGTCGGTGTGCGCGCCGACGGAACCCCGGCGCAGATGTTCTTCCGCGACCTGGAGGGCACCAAGATCCTGCCCGGGCACCACGAACACGCTCTGGGCGACCTGCCGGACGACGTCCGCGGTGCCCTCACCTACGATCCCGAACGCGGCTGGAACCGGGTCGCCTACTGCCTCCTGGTCAACCACACCGCCGAAGTCCTAGGCGCCCTGGCCGACCTCGACCCGACGCTGGAACCCGCCCTGTGGGGGCTGGTCCGCGACCACCTGGACGCCTACGCGCGCACCGCCGCCGAACCGCCCCGGCTGCGTGCCCTGCTGTCAGGGGTACCGCTGCCCGCCAAGGCCAACCTGCTGCTGCGCTGGTCCCGCAAGGCCGACCGGCACGCCGCCTACGTCCCGCTGCCCAGCCCGCTCGGCGCGGACTTCCCCCGCGAGGTGGTCCGATGAGGCCCGCGACGCACGACCTCGTCGCCGGACTGCCCGACGACGACCTGCCCGCGTACGTCTACGACCTGCCGGACCTGCGCGAGCACGTGCGGACGATCCGCGCCGCCCTGCCGGAACGCGTCGAACTGCTGTACGCGGCCAAGGCCAACTCCGACCCCCGGATCCTCGGGACCCTCGCCGAGCACGTCCACGGGTTCGAGGTCGCCTCCGGCGGCGAACTCGACCACGTCCGGGCGCTCGTCCCGGGCGCACCGATCGCCTTCGGCGGCCCCGGCAAGACACCGCGCGAGCTGGTCCGGGCACTGGATGCGGGAGTCGAGCGCCTGCACATCGAGAGCGAACACGAACTGCGCCTGCTCACCAGCCTGTCGGGCGACCGGACCGCGGACGTCCTGCTGCGGGTCAACCTGCCCGTCGACGTGGGCCAGGTCGCCCTGGCCATGGGTGGCGGCCCCTTCGGCATGGATCCCGTCCAACTGGACCGCTGCCTGGAGGTGTTGGCGGACGCCCCGGGCGTCCGGCTGCGCGGTCTCCACGTCCACCTGGCCAGCGGACTCCAGGCCCGGCCCCAGCTCTCCCTCGTCGACAAGATCCTTACCTGGGCCGGCATTTGGGCCGGAGACCGCGGGATCGACCTGTCCGAGGTCAACGTCGGCGGCGGAATGGGCGTCGACTACACGCACCCGCCCAGGATGTTCGACTGGGCCGCCTTCGGTGCCGGGCTCGGCCGGATCCTCGCCCGCCACCCGCGCCTCACCCTCCGGATCGAACCGGGCCGCTCGGTCACGGCGTACTGCGGCTGGTACGTCACCGAGGTCCTGGACATCAAGTTCAGCCGCGGGCACGCGTTCGCCGTACTCCGCGGCGGCACCCACCACCTGCGCACCCCGGCCGCCAAACAGCACGACCAGCCCTTCGAGGTGATGCCCGACGACGTCTGGCCGCGGCCCTGGGAACGCCCGGAGGTCCGCGACGAGCCGGTGACGCTGGTCGGACAACTGTGCACGCCCAAGGACGTCCTGGCCGACCGGATCATGGTCGACCGGCTGCGCGTCGGCGACCGGGTCGCCTTCGCCATGGCCGGTGCCTACGCCTGGAACATCTCCCACCACTCCTTCCTCATGCACCCGCACCCGACCTTCCACCACGTCGAAGAAGCACCGGAAGAACCGGCGCCCGCCGAGCGCACGTACGCCCACCGGCGCTCATGAGCGAGGGCTCCCGGCCGCGGACCGCCCTCGCCGTCCGCCCCTTCCGGCGCTACCTGCTCGGCCAGCTGACCTCCAACATCGGCACCTGGATGCAGCGCGCCGCCCAGGACCTGCTCGTCCTCCACCTCACCGGCGACAGCGGCAGCGCGGTCGGCATCGTGACCGCGCTGCAGTTCCTGCCCCAGGCCCTGTTCGGCCTGACCGGAGGCGTCCTCGCCGACCGCTGCCCGAAGCGGCGGATCCTGCTCCTGACCCAGACGGCCATGGCGGCGCAGTCCCTCCTGCTCGGACTGCTGACGGTCACCGGGACGGTGAGCCTGCTCTCCGTCTACGCGCTGGCCTTCGCCCTCGGCACCGCCACCGCCGTGGACAGCCCGGCCCGCAGCGCGTACATCTGCGAACTGGTCTCCCGGGAACACGTGGCCACCGCGGTCAGCCTGAACTCCGCCCAGTTCAACCTGGCCCGCATCCTCGGCCCCGCCCTCGCGGGCCTGACCGTCGCAGCCTTCGGCACGGGCCCCGTCTTCCTCGTGAACGCCGCCTCGTACCTGGCCGTCCTGTACGGCCTGGCCACCATCCGCACGGACGAGCCGGACGAGCCGGACGAGCCGGAGGACCAGGGTGGGCCCCGCCCTCGCTCCGCGCGCCTGCGGGACGCCTTCCACGCCATCGCCACCACCCCCGACCTCCTCCTGCCGATCAGCCTCATCGCCTTCGTCGGCACCTTCGGGCTCAACTTCCAGGTCACCATCTCGCTCGTGGCGATCACGGTCCTCCACTCGGGCGCCGCCGCGTTCGGCTGGCTCTCCGCCGCCTACGCCGCGGGCAGCCTCATCGGCGCGATGTACGCGGCGGGCCGCGGAAAGCCTCCCGGCACCCGGCGCCTCGTCACCACCACGGTCGTCTTCGGCGCACTGGAGACCGCGCTGGGCCTGATGCCCGGCTACGGCACCTTCACCGCCCTGCTGGTCCCCACGGGCTTCGCCGCCGTGACCGTGACCACCACCGCCAACGCCCTCACCCAACTCCACACCGCACCGCACCTGCGAGGCCGCGTCATGTCCGTCTACTTCGTCGTCCTCCTCGGCGGCACCCCCGTCGGCGCCCCGCTCACCGGACTGGTCTCCGACGCCCTCGGCGCCAGGGCCGGTCTCGTTCTCGGCGGCGCCGTCTCGGCCGCCGCCGCGCTCGTGCTCCCCGCCGTGCTGAAAGGCCGGGCCCACCGGCGCGCCCGATCCGTCCGGGCAGCGTCCGTCCCCGCCGGGGCATGGCCGGTCCGGACCCGGACCGGCAGGTGAGCGCGGAGGAGTAGAGACCCGTAGTACCGCGGTACGACCCCGCGGACGTGGATCGACCCGGGGTACGACCGGATCGGGGGGTGTCGCCTCCTAGCGTGGTCGGTGAGGCGTCGAGGGTGACAGACAGGCGCCGGTTCCGGCAGGAAGAGACGCACATGATCGACGCACAGAAGCTGACCAAGCGGTACGGGGAGAAGACGGCCGTGGACGGCCTGGACTTCGCCGTGCAGCCCGGCACGGTGACCGGCTTCCTGGGGCCCAACGGCGCGGGCAAGTCCACGACGATGCGCATGATCGTCGGACTCGACGCCCCGACCAGCGGCTCCGTCACGGTCAACGGACAGCGTTACGCACAGCACCAGGCGCCGCTTCAGGAGGTGGGCGCGCTGCTGGAGGCGAAGTCGATCCACCCGGGCCGCTCCGCCTACAACCACCTGCTGGCGCTCGCGCTGACCCACGGGATTCCCCGCCGCCGGGTCGACGAGGTCATCGAGATGGCGGGGCTGGGCAGCGTGGCGAAGAAGCGGGCCGGTGCCTTCTCCCTGGGCATGGGGCAGCGCCTCGGCATCGCGGCGGCCCTCCTCGGCGATCCGCAGACGGTCATGCTGGACGAGCCGGTCAACGGGCTCGACCCGGAGGGCGTGCTATGGATCCGCAACCTGCTGAAGGCCCTCGCCGACGAGGGGCGGACCGTGTTCGTCTCCTCCCACCTGATGAGCGAGATGGCCCTGGTCGCGGACCACCTGATCATCGTGGGACGCGGCCGGCTGCTGGCCGACACCACCGTGGGCGACCTCGTCCGCGAGGCGGGCGGCGACACGGTGCAGGTGGCCACCCAGGACCCGGCCCGGCTGCGGGAGGTACTGGCCGCTCCGGGGGTGGAGATCACCGGCCGGGCCGGCTCCGAGGAGCTTCAGGTGACCGGGGTGAGTGCCCGGGAGATCGGCCTGAAGGCGGCCGAGCACGGGATCGCGCTGTTCGAACTGACCGCGCGGACGGTGTCGTTGGAGGAAGCGTTCATGAACCTGACCAGGGACGCCGTGGAGTACCACGGCTCCGCGACCGTCGAGAGCCTTCAGACCGTCGGGAGGACCGCATGAGCACGCTCACCGCAACCGTCGAGACGCCCCGGAACGCCCCGGCCCGCCCCGCCTACCGGGTGACCGGACGGCGCGTCCTGGCCTCCGAGTGGGCCAAGCTGTGGTCGCTGCGCTCGACCTGGATCACCCTGGGCCTCGGCCTGCTCTTCCTCGTCGCCTTCGGGCTCATCGCCGCGAACCACTACAAGTCCGGTGTGGGGTCCCCGCACCGGGACCCGGACTTCGCCACGTCGACGGCCGTCAGCCTGTCCCTCTTCGGCACCAACTTCGCCCAGCTCGCCCTCGGCGTGCTCGGCGTGCTGGTCACGGCGGGGGAGTACTCGACCGGCATGATCCGCTCCACCCTCGCCGCCGTGCCGCGCCGGCTGCCCGTGCTGTGGTCCAAGGCGGCCGTGTTCGGCCTGGTCGCGCTGGTGGTCGCCACCCTCGGCGTGTTCATCGCCTTCGGGTTCGGCAGCGCCATCGTCTCCGGCACCCCCGCGGCCATGGGGTTCTCGCACGCGGGAGTCGTCCGCAGCCTGCTGGGCGCGGGTCTCTACCTCGGCCTGGTCGGCGTGATCGGCACCGCGCTGGGCGCGCTGCTGCGGTCGGTGGCCGGCGGCATCTCGGTCCTGGTCGCCTCCCTGATGCTGGTCCCGGGCCTGATCTCGCTGCTGCCCAGCTCCTGGCAGGACAACATCAGCCCCTACCTGCCGAGCAACGCGGGCGAGTCGATGTTCGCCCTGACCCACGACTCGACCACGCTCTCGCCGGGCGCCGGACTGCTGGTCTTCCTCGGCTGGACGGCGCTGGCGCTGGCGGGGGCGGCGTACCGGCTGGTGCGCAGCGACGTCTGACCGCCTGCACCATGGGCAGGTGACGACTGTGACCACCGACTCCACCACCGCGACCACCGACGACATCGGTGGGATGGGACCGCTGGCCGCCCGGCTCGCCCGGGGCGGCCAGCGGCTGCGGCTGGCGGACCGCGCCCATCCGTGGGTGCTGGACACCGCCGTGGCGGCCCTCGTCGTCCTCATGTTCTGTCTGCCGGACCTCGTGCACCACGGCGGTGCGGAGGTCGGCGACGGCGACGGCGACCGGCACAGGTTCCAGTTCGCCTTCACCCGGCTCCCGCTGCCGGCCGTGCTGGCGCTGCAGGCCGGCCTGGTGCTGCCGCTGCTGTGGCGGCGGCGCCGGCCCATGACGACCTTCGCCGTCATCGCCGCGGTCTTCGCCCTGCAGTGGTCGCTCGGCGCCGCGCTGCGCGCGGACGTCGCCCTGTTCATCGCCCTGTACAGCCTGGCCCTGCACGGGCGGCTGCGTCGGCTGCCGTGGGCCTGCGCGGTCATAGCGGCGGGGATGGTGCTGGTCGCGGTGCGCGTGTCGCCCGCCGTGTCCGTCTGGGACGCCCTGTTCTTCCTGCTGAGCACGGCGACCGCGGCTCTCGCCGTCGGCCTGATGGTCCGGAGCCGGCGGGCGCAGCTGGCCGGGCTGCGGGAGCGGGCGGCGCGCCTGGAGACGGAACGCGACCAGCGCATCAGGCTCGCCACCGCCACGGAACGCGCCCGGGTGGCCCGCGAGATGCACGACATCGTCGGCCACAACCTGTCCGTCATCATCACCCTCGCCGACGCGGGCGCGTACGCCACCGACACCGCTCCCGAACGCGGCAAGGAGGCGCTCCGGCTCATCGGCGACACCGGCCGCACGGCCCTCGGCGAGCTGCGCCGGGTGCTCGGCGTGCTGCGCGAGGCGTCGGACGGCGCCCGCCGGGCGCCCGAGCTCAGCCCCCAGCCCGGCCTCGCGGACATCGAGACGCTGTGCGACGGTGTCCGCACCGCCGGACTGGAGATCGTCTACCGGACCGTCGGCGAGGTGGACGCCCTGGACCGGGGCATGCAGCTGACCGTCTACCGCATCGTCCAGGAAGCCCTGACGAACACCCTGAAGCACGCCGGCGCCGGCACCCGGGTGAACCTCGCGGTCGTCGTCGAGGACGAACGGCTCGTCATCCGGATCCGCGACAACGGCACGGCCGGACACCCCGGACCATGGAACGAGGAAGGACACGGACTGGTGGGCATGCGCGAACGAGCCGCGTTGTACGGAGGGACCGTGAGCGCGGGACCCGCGGCCGACGGGGGCTGGACCGTGGAGGCCGCCCTGGACCTGACCCCCGAGGCGGGTGCCCGGTGACCACGGTCCTCATCGTCGACGACCAGCAGTTGCAGCGCTACGGCTTCCGGGTGCTGCTCGACTCCATCCCCGAGACGGAGGTGATCGGCGAGGCCGCGAACGGCACCGAGGCCGTCCGCAAGACCGCCGAGCTGCGCCCCGACGTCGTCCTGATGGACGTACGGATGCCCGGCATGGACGGCATCGAGGCGACCCGCCGGATCGCCGAGTCCGGGGGACGCTCCCGGGTCCTCGTGCTGACCACCTTCGACGTCGACGAGTACGTGCACGCCGCCCTGCGCGCCGGAGCCAGCGGCTTCCTCCTCAAGGACGCGCGCCCCGAGGAACTCCTCGCCGGGATCCGCGCGGTCGCCGGCGGCGACGCGGTGATCGCGCCGGCCCTCACCCGGCGCATCCTGGACGAGTACGCCCGGCATGTGCCGGCCAGGAGGGGCGACCCGGCCGAGGATCCGCGCCTGGCCGCGCTCACCGAACGCGAACGCGAGATCCTCGTCGCCATCGGCAAGGGCTGGACCAACGGCGAGATCGCCGCCCGCTTCGTCGTGACCGAGTCCACCGTGAAGACGCACGTCGGCCGGGTCCTCGCCAAGATCGGCGCCCGCGACCGCGTCCAGGCCGTGATCTTCGCCTACGACCAGGGACTCGCCCGCCCCGGCACCGGCTGAACGGAAGGCCGAGGTAAGGCGCCGGCACGCCCTCTTCTCACTCGCCTCTCACCCTACAAGCCGTAGTGTGGAGCGTTCTCCTACGACCTGTAGGAGGGGCCGGCTCCACCGCCGGCCCGGGACGACGAGAGGTGCGAGATGGCGGACGGCTCGAACGCCACGGCGATCAGCGCCCCACGGGCCGGACGTCCGGCGCGACCCGCCGTGCCCCGCCGCCGGCGCGGGGAACCCCGGCTCGCGACCGTCGCGGCCGCCTTCACGCTCGCCCAGCTCGTCCTCGTACGACCTGGCCTGGGGCTCGGCTGGGACGAGACGGTCTACGTCAGCCAGGTCAGCGGCCACGTTCCCGCCGCCTACTTCAGCGCGCCCCGCTCCCGAGGCATCTCGCTCCTGGTCGCCCCGATCGCCTCGTGGTCCGACTCCACCGTCCTCCTGCGGATCTACCTGGCCGTCCTCTCCGGCCTGGCCCTCTACCTCGCCCTGCGCGTCTGGCGGAACCACCTCGGGCCCGGCGTGGTCGCCCTGGCCGCCGCCCTGTTCGCCTCGCTGTGGGTGACGCTCTTCTACGGCCTTGAGGCCATGCCCAACTACTGGGTCGCCATCGGCGCCCTGGCCTGCGTCGGCTGCTTCCTGCGCGCCCGCGCGAACGCACGGGACCGGGCGGCCTGGTGGGGCGTGTTCGCGGGAGCGGCGCTGATGGCGTGGATGCGCCCCATGGACGCGGTCTACGTCGTGCTGCCGCTGCTCGCCCTCTCCCTGCGCCGCCCGCGCCTGCTCGCCGTACTGGCCGCCGGGCTGCTGGCCGGCGCCGGCGAATGGGTGATCGAGGCCTATGTGAGCTACGGCGGTCTCGGGCAACGCCTCTCCGACGCCTCCGCCGTCCAGGGCGGCCTCGGCTGGCACCTCGCCGTCGTCGACCAACTGCGCAGCCTGGGCGGGCGCACCCTGTGCCGGCCCTGCACCGGCTCGGCCCCGAACCCGGTGGTGACCCTGTGGTGGTTCGCGCTCCCGCTCCTCGCGGTCCTGGGGGCCGTGATCGCCGTCCGCGCCCGCCGCGCGCAGCCCACCCTGCTGCCGCTGGCCTGCGCCGCCACGGCCGCCGTCCCCTACCTCTTCCTCATCGGCTACGCGGCCCCCCGGTTCCTGCTCCCCGCCTACGCCCTGCTCGCCCTCCCCGTCGCCGGCGGCCTGGCCCACCTGGTCACCGCCCCGGCCCGCAGGAGCGCGCGCACTCTGGCCGTCGGCCTGGTGGCGGTCGGGCTGGCGGGCCATCTGGCCGTGCAGTACGTCGTCCTGGAACACACCGTGCACAGCTCCGCCGCCTCCCGCGCCGACTGGGCCCGCACCGCGGCCGCCCTCCACCGGCTCGGCGTACGGCGACCGTGCCTGCTCAGCGGCTACGACGCCGTCCCGATCGCCTACTACACCGGCTGCGGCTCCGCCCAGACGGCGGGCCACGACGCCAGCACCAGCGTCGCCGGACTGAAGCGTGCCGCCCACCGCACGTCCTTCGCCGTCCTCGTCCCACCGGGCAGACGTGCCCCCGCGTACGCACGCGCCTGGCCCGACGAACGGGCCGGTGTCCTCCAGGCGTACGTGGCGCCCGGCGCGCGGCGGGGGAGGTGATCCACGTGTCCGCGACCGAGAGCCTGCCGGTCACCTCGGGCAGACGCCTGTACCTCCACCTGGGAATCACCCTGGTGGTCCTTGCCGCGGCCGGTGCGGTGCTCGCCGCGCACCGGGCCACGCTGGACAGCGGCACCGAGCGGCTGGCCGCCGCCGACGGGGAGTGGCTGGTGCTCGCCTGCCTCGCCGCCGTCGCCACCTGGGTGAGCGCGGCCGTGGCACAGCAGGGCGCGGTGGTCGAACGCCTGCCCAGGGGGCGGCTGGTGGCCGCGCAGTTCGCGGCCGGCGCCGCCAATCACCTGCTTCCGGCGGGCGCCGGAGCGACGCTGGTCAACCTGCGGTTCCTGAGGCGGTGCGGGCTGTCCACCCGGCGCGCGGCGACCGCGCTGGCGGTGAAGGCGGCCGTCGGCGGGGTCGTCCGGTGCGTGCTGGGCGTGGCCCTGCTGGTCGCCGCACCCGGCACGGTCGGTCTCTCGGTGCGGATCCCGCACGTGCTGGTCCTGCTGCCGGCGGTGGCCGGAGCGGTAGGTCTGGCGGTCGCGATCAGCCGCCGCCTTCGACGAGCTGTGGGCCAGGCCTTCGGCGACGTGCGCGAGGTGCACCGGAGCCGGGCGCGGGCCTGCGCGCTGTGGGGCGGGTCGGTCGCCTTCGCCCTGCTGCACGCCGGGGTGGTCGTCGCCGTGGTGCACGCGATCGGCCTCGGCCTCCCCACCAGCCGGGTCGTCCTGGCCTACCTGGTCGCCAGTGGCGCGGCGGCGCTGCTGCCCACACCGGGCGGACTGGGGTCGCTGGACGCCGTGCTCGCCCTCGCCCTCACGGCGGCCGGAGCGCCGGGACCGGACGCGGTCTCCACGGTCCTGGGCTACCGCCTGCTGACCGGCTGGCTTCCGATGGCCCCCGGTCTGCTCGTACTCGCGCTGTTGGTCCGCCGCAAGGCACTGTGAACGTCGCCGTACCGCAGGAGCGAGCGCGGGCTCAGTCCCGCGGTTCCGGTTGCCGCTCCAGCCGGTACCCGTGCCCCCGCAGCGTGGTGACCCGGGGCAGCAGGACCGGACGCCCGCCCGCCTGTGCCGCCTCGGTCAGCCTGCGGCGCAGGCCCGCCAACGTCACGTCGAGGGTCTTGGTGGAGCCGAACCAGTTCTCGTCCCACACCTCGGCCATCAGTGTCTCGCGCGAGACCGCCTCGCCGATCCGCCCGGCCAGCACCGCGAGCAGGTCGAACTCCTTGGCCCGCAGCGGGACGTCGACACCGAGCAGAGCGCAGCGCCGGGCCGTCACGTCGACGACGAGGTCTCCCAGCCGCACGGGTTCGCGGGCCGGCGCCGCCGCCGTGTGCCGTCTGAGGTGCGCGCGCAGCCGGGCGAGCAGCACGGTCAGGCTGAACGGCTTGACCAGATAGTCGTCGGCGCCGGCGTCCAGTCCGGCGATGATGTCGATGTCGTCGGTCCGTGCCGTCAGTACGACGATCAGCAGGTCGGGAAGGCGGGCCCGGAGCTGCCGGGCGACGTCCAGGCCGTCCATGTCCGGCAGCCCCAGATCCAGCAGGAGCACGTCGTACGGTGCCCGCGCGGCTTCCGCCAGCGCGCCGGTTCCGGTGCGGCACCACGTCGGCGCGTAGTCGTGGCCGCGCAGGCCGGTCTCCAGGTGGCGGCCGATGGTGTCGTCGTCCTCGACGACGAGGACGCGCAGTCGGCTGCGGTCGGGTGCGGCGGGCGTGCGCATGGGCGACAGCCTAGAAGCCGTGGCGGCGAGCGGCCCGTCGCCGGTGTACGCCGGGGTCACAGGTCCCGGAGCTCCTCCACGGCGGGGCGGTGGCTGCCGCGGATGCCGTTCAGGGCCGCGGCGAGGACGGCGGCGAGGGCGGCCGCACCCGTGAGCGCGAGATAGGCCCCGGGGACCGACAGGGCTGCCGGTGGCGGATCGAAGACCCCGGTGAGGACCTTGACCAGCATCTCCGACAGGGCCCAGCCGATGAGGGCGCCACCGGCCAGACCGCCGGCGGCCAGCAGCAGGGCCTCGGAGAGGACCATGCCGCGCAGGTGGCGTGGCCGGGCGCCGAGGACGGTGGCGACGGCGAAGGTGCGACGCCGTTCGGCGAGTCCGAGGGCGAGGACGAGACCGCCGGCTCCGGCGGCGAGCAGGACGGCGAAGGCGAGCTCGATGCGGGTGAGGCCGGCCAGGTCGACGGAGGTCAGGCTGGTGCCGACGGTGCCGCGGGTCTGGGTGAGGTCGGTGACGGTGGCCCCGGTGCCGAGCTGTTTGCGCAGCTGACCGGCGATCCCCGGCTGGTTCGTGCCGCCGGTGTCGAGGAGGAAGGCGCCGACCGTGTCGCTGCCGGTGGCCTTCGCGATGTAGGAGGCGTTGGCGACGAAGAAGCTGTCCTTGGGGGCGGTGGGGAACTCCTTGGCGATGCCCGCGTAGTGGAAGGGGACCGCGCGCAGCGCCTTGGTACGGGCGTCCTGGACGCGCAGGTTGAGGGTGTCGCCGGGGGAGAGCTGGAAGTCGTTGACGGTCTCGACGCTGACCAGGATGTTGTCCGGGCGCTGGGCGAGGCGGCGCATCAGCTGCTGGGCGGTGCCGCCCGCGAAGTAGGCGTCCTGGAGGGAGGTGGCCCCCGCGATGGTGTCCGGCCGGACGCCGTAGAGGTCCTGGAGGTCGGAGCCGACGTAGGCGAAACGGTGCTGGAGCGGTTCGACATGCCGTACGCCGGAGATCTTCAGGCTGTTCCCGGCGGTGGGCGGGACCTGGGCGCCGGGGGGCTCGGTGACGGTGACGTCGGCGCCGTTGGTGAGCCGGGCGTCGACCTCGGCCTGCTGCTGGTAGGTCGCGTTGAAGACGGCGGTGGAGATCGCGAAGGAGACGGCGAGGGCGAGCAGCACCACCGACCGGGCGAACGGTCGGCGCCGCCGGGCCAGGACGGCCGCGGTGGTACCGGCCAGGGTCGCGGTCAACGGCCGGACCAGCCGGGCCAGGGTGGTCCGGCCGTGGGTGAGGGCGAGCAGGGTGAGGCGCCACAGCAGCAGGGCCGCGCCGATCCACAGCAGGGCGGGACCGAGGAAGGCCCAGTACGACACGGAGATGCTGGGGACGCCCTCGGGGGCGAGGACGAGTGCGTACTGGTTGCCGGAGGAGGCCCGGAAGACGAGCCACGAACCGATCAGGAGGACGAGGTCCACGCCGTAGCGCATCCACCAGGGCGACCGGGAGCGTCGTACTTCCTCCTGCTTGCGCGTGTCGGCGACGGTGACCGCGCGCAGGTCGCGCAGCGCGGGGACGAGGACGGCGCCCGCGGCCACCGCGACGCCGAGGACGAAGGCGACCGCGTACCAGAGGGACCAGGTTCCGGCGCTCGCGCCGAAGGAGGCGGTGCCGAAGGCGAGCCGGCCGGTGAGGGCGGCGACGCCCAGTCCCGCCAGGCCGCCGACCAGGCCGATCAGGGCGGCCTCCAGGCCGGCGAGCGCGGTGATCTGGCGGGGCCGCAGCCCGCGCAGCCGCAGCAACCCCTGTTCCTGACGGCGCCGTTCGCCGCCGGCCGAGGCGACCGCCGCCGTCAGCGCGGCGGCCAGTACCGCGCCCGGCACGCCGAGGAAGAGGAAGAGGATCTGGGCGTAGAGGGCGTCCTGGCGGGCCGAGTCGAGGGCGGCACCGATGTTGTTGCCGACCAGGGCGGTGCCCGAGGAGCGGGCTTCGAGGTTGTGGGCGGCGCCGGTGACGGAGGTGTAGGCGGCGGCCGGGTCGGAGGGCAGCCGGGTGTTGTCGCGGGCCGCGTGGATCTGCGTGGTGACCCCGGTCGCGCCGTGGGTCAGGGCCGCGAACCGGGCGGCGGGCAGCAGGACGACGTTGTCCGGGGGCGCGGTCGGCTGGGACTGGCTGGGGGCACCGACGGTCTGGAAGAGGGAGTCGGCCTGGGGGAGGTCGACGACACCGTCCACCTTCACCTGGCGCAGACCGGCGCCGGGCAGCCGGACGCCGATGGTGTCGCCGGGGGCGGCGTGCAGGTTGGAGGCGGTCTGCTGGGCCAGCAGGACACCGGTGCCGGAGCCGGAGAGCGTGCGCAGGGCGTCCGGGAAGCGGGCGCGGTAGCCGTCGGGCAGGCCGAGGGCCATGCCGGGTCCCGTGGTCTGGGTGCTGCCCTGTACGCGGGCGGTGAAGCCGCTGGTGTGCGCGAAGCCGACGGGCAGGGCGGCGCGGGTGCCCCGGGCCCCGGCCACCAGGGACCGGACGGCGTTCGGATCGGCGCCGGGCTGTACCTGGACCTGCCAGTCCACGGCGACCGAGCGCACGGCGCGCTGGGTCATGGTCGCCTTCGACGCGGTGAGGAAGGAACCGAGCGCGGCGACCAGGGCGACCGCGAGCGCGATGCCGGTCAGGGCGGCCAGCAGCCGTCCGGTGCGGTGGCGGGTCAGTCCGCGGGCCCATGCGGCGATCATGACACTTCCTCGGGTGCGAGAGGTGCGAGCAGGCGTCCGTCGCGCATGCTGCGGCGGACGGTGAGCCGGGCGGCGACGGCCGGGTCGTGGGTCGTGACGACGAGGGCCGCGCCGGTGTGGTCGGCGGCCGTCAGGAGGGCGTCCAGGACGCGGGTTCCGGTGGCGTGGTCGAGCCGGCCGGTGGGTTCGTCGGCGAGGATCAGGCGCGGCGCCTGGGCGAGGACCCGGGCGGCGGCCACCCGCTGGGCCTGGCCGCCGGAGATCTCCTCGGGGAGCCGGTCGGCCAGGTCCGCGGCGTCCACGAGGGCGAGGGCCGCGAGCGCGCACTGTCGCGCCTCGCCCTCCGGACGATCGGCGAGGACCAGGGGGAGCGCGGTGTTCTCGACCACGTTCAGGGCGGGGATCAGACTGTCGCCCTGGAAGACCAGACCGATGCCGTACGGCCCGAGGGAGGCGGCCCGGGTGACCGTGCCGCTGGTGGGCTGTTCCAGCCCCGCGAGCAGGTGCAGCAGCGAGCTCTTGCCCGACCCCGAGGGGCCGACGACGGCGAGCCGGTCCCCGGCCCTCAGCTCCAGGTCGGCCCCGTGCACGGCCACCACGGACTGCACTCCCCGGCCGAAGGTCAGGGCCGCGTCCGCGCAGCTGACGAGCGTCTCATCCGACGGCATCGCGGGCCTCCTCGTGATCCTGCCGCCGGACATCGGTGGCCTTCCCGTCCGTCAGAGTGATCACCCGGTCCGCGACGCGGACGGCTTCCCGGCTGTGCGTGACGATCAGCACCGCGCACCCCTCCGCGGCCCGCTCCCGCAGCATCGACAGGACCAACTGCTCGGTCTCCCCGTCCAGTTCACCGGTCGGCTCGTCGGCCAGCAGGACGGCGGGCGCATTCGCGAGCGCCACGGCCAGCCCGGCCCGCGCGAGCTCTCCGCCGGACAACTGGCGCGGCAGGGCGTGCGCCCGGGCGGCCAGCCCCACCCGGTCCAGCAGTTCCCCGGCCGCCACGGGGGCCCTGCGGCCCCGCGCCCGCTGCGGCAGCCGGACGTTGTCGCGCACGCTCAGGTGCGGCAGCAGGTTGCGGCTCTGCAGCAGGACACCGATGTGCCGGGCGCGCAGCCGGGCCCGCTCGGTCTCGGGCCGGTGGCTGATGCGTACGCCGTCGACGTGGACCTCGCCGCCGGAGGGCTCGTCGAGTCCGGCGAGGCATGCCAGGAGGGTCGACTTGCCGGCCCCGGACGGGCCCACGACCGCGACCGTCTCACCCCGTCGTACCCGCAGGGACACCCCGCGCAGCGCGAGTGTCTCCTCTTCCCCGGCCCGGTAGAAGCGGTAGAGCTCGCGGGCCGTGAGGACATCGTCGGAGCCGCCGCCGGTGTGTGTGGTGTCGGACATGGGGCTCACTGCCAGGTGAAGGAGTCGCTGACGGTGCGCCACGGGTCGACGTTGTCGGCCTTGACCGGTCCGGACAGCGTCACGTCCACCTCGTGCCCCGCGCGGTAGAACGCGTACCGCTCGAACGCGTCCCGCACCACCTTTCCGGTGACCGGGTCCTTGGCCGAGTCGCCCTGGTAGGTGAGCAGGACCACCCGGCCGGCGTGCCGGGGCACCTCGCTCACCCTGGGCGCGGCGAACTTCGGTACCTGTGACCGAAGTCGGGGTACGACGGTGTTGGTGACCGAGCCGGCCGTCGGCGCACCGGAGGCGGTGACCGCGGCGATCCGCACGGTGTTGAGCTTGTCGGTGAACGCGGTGGTGCCGCCCTGGCTGGTGCGGGCCCAGCCCTCGGGCACCTTCAGGGTGAAGCCGGTGAAGGAACCGCCGCTCGGCCGGTAGGAGACGTACACCTGGTTGTCGGGGATGTCGCCGGGCGGATTGGACTCGGTGGGCGCCGGTTTGTTCTGTCCGCTGACGGTGGAGGAACCGGACGCGGGGGTACTGGAACCGGTGCTCGACCCGGACCCGGAACAGCCCGCGGTCACCGCCGCCACGACGCTCAGCCCGACGACGGCGTACGTCCTTGTGTGTGCTGCCATGGCCACTGCCCTCCAGGGAACTCCGCTGACCGGACGGTCATGGCACCGACGCTAGGAAGCCGCCGGTTAACGCCCCGCCCGCCGCGGGTTAGACGACGGCAAAACCGTGTGGCGCAGTGCATCCGCCCAGGTGAACGGCCCGCATGATGGGCGCATGAGACAGCGCGTGGTGCGAGTCGCCCTGACCGCCGCTCTGGTCGCCGTCGTCCTCCTCGCCGTGCCGCTGGCCCTGGCGATCAGGTCGTCCCTGTACGCGGACCAGCGCGACACCCTGGAGCGGGCGGCCCTGGCCGGCGCGGTACGGGTGAGTCCGGACTACGTGAGCGGCGATCCGGTGGAACTGCCCGCGCCCCCGGCCGGCGGGCGGCTCGGCCTGTACGACCCGCACTCGGTACTGCGCGCGGGCAGCGGGCCCCGGCCGGGCGGCACCCCGGTCCGGCACGCCCTGACCGGTGAGGTGGCGCGGGGCCGGGCGGGCGGCGACCTCGTCGTGGCCGTACCCGTCGCCCATGCCGAGCGGGTGATCGGCGTCGTACGGGCCTCGACCCCCGTCGCGGCCGTACGCGACCGGGTGTTCACCGCGTGGGCGGTCCTGCTCGGCGTGGCGGTGTTCGCACTGGCCGTCGCCGTCCTCGTCGCCCGCCGCCAGGCCCGGGCGCTGGCCGCTCCGCTGGAGGAACTCTCCCGCCACTGCCGGGCCGTGACCGAGGGCGACCTGACCGCACGGGCCGCACCGAGCCCCATCGCCGAGATCGACCAGGTCGCCCGCACCCACAACGAGATGCTGCACAGCCTTGCCGAACTCCTGCGCCACGAAAGGGACTTCGCCGCCAACGCCTCCCACCAGCTGCGCACCCCGCTCACCGGCCTGCAACTCGCCCTGGAGGCGGGCCTGACCCAGGAGGACGACGCCCGGTTGCGGCCCGTTCTGACCGAGGCCCTGGCCACCACGCAACGCCTGCACCACACGGTCGAGGAGGTCCTGCGGCTGTCCCGTTCCGGGGAGGCGGCCCGCCCCACCGCCGCGACGACCGAGGTACGGCAGCTGCTGCGGGAGACGGAGGAGCGGTGGCACGGCCTCTTCGCCCAGGACGGCAGGCGCCTGGAGTGCGCCGTCCGGGACGCACCGGCCGACGCGCGGATTCCGGGCGCGCCCGTGTCGGAAGTGCTCGGCATCCTGCTGGACAACGCCCGGGTGCACGGGCACGGCACGGTCCGGTTGACGGTGCGGGACCTGGACGACGTCCTCGCCTTCGACGTGAGCGACGAAGGAGCGGTGACGGGCGAGCCCGCCCGGCTCTTCGACCGCGGGCGCAGCGGGAACGGGCACGGCACGGGCATCGGCCTGGCCCTCGCCCGCGATCTGGCCGCGGCCCTGGGCGGCAGGCTCTCCCTGACCAAGGGCCTTCCGGCCACCTTCACGCTGCTGGTTCCCGTCGGCCGGGAAGAGGCGGCGCGGGAGGTCGAGGGGGAGTCCCGGTGAGCCGACGGACTGCGCGGTGATGGCCCGGCACCCTCGAATCTACAAGATGTAGTAGATTTGATCGGTGATCGCTCCGGCGTCGCCGCGATGTCATCTGGACGTCACCTCATGTACAGGAGGTGACCGGTGACGCGGCCCGCGCCCCTGCCCCTCGCTCACTCCGGTGGGCATGCGGCGCGCTGACGCGTGCCCACCAGGACGAAAGGACGTCTCGCTATGGCCGCGGCCGCCACCGCGCAACTGGCTCTCGACGGATCCGGCATCGACGGCTCGTTGTTCACCTCGGTCACCGACTTCGCCCGTGACACCAAGTGGCTCAACACGCCCATGGAACTGTGGACCAACCTCGGTCTCGGGGTCTTCGCCATCCTCATGATCGCGGGCTGGTGGACCGCGCGGCGCCGCGGCCCGCGGGCGATGACCCTCGCGCTGGCCGCACCGGTCGCCGTCCTGGCCGCCTTCGCCGCCGCCGAGGTCGTCAAGAAGCTGGTCGGGGAGGTGCGGCCCTGCCGGTCGATGCCCCGTGCCTACTTCGTCGACACCTGCCCGGCACCGTCGGACTACGCCTTCCCCAGCGGGCACGCCACCGTCGCCGCGGCGACCGTGGCGGCGCTCTTCCTGCTCGACCGCCGGCTCAGTGCCGTCGCCGCCGCGTTCGCCGTACTGGAGGGTTTCAGCCGGGTCTACGTCGGCGCCCACTACCCCCATGACGTCCTCGCCTCCGCGGTCCTCGCTCTCCCCGTCGCCTTCCTGGTCAGCTGGGCGCTGTGCCGCTGGGCCGCCCCGCTGGTCGGCTCCCTGAGTCATGGGGCGCTGCGCCCGTTGCTCGCGGCCGAGCCCACCGCCACCGCACAGCCTGCCCGGCAAGCCGCTTCGGCCGGAAACCGGCCCTGACCGCCTGTCCGGCCGGTGGAACGGTGGCGTGTGAGGCCCCGGCGGAGTGTGAGATATCGAACGACTCGCGAACATCTACTACGTCATGTAGAGGTGAGACGTATCGTGGGAGTGCCACCGGGGCCGGGTGCCCCGAGGAGCATCCGCACTCGTCCCTCCGAAAGGACCCTGTCCCATGACGGCACCGTTTCCGGCCGCCTCCCAGCTGGCTGTGAACGTGCTCGACGCCCATTCGCTGCTCGCCGCCTTCGGCGTGCTGGGCGTGGCGGTGGTGATGTTCGCCGAGACCGGGCTGCTGGTCGGGTTCTTCCTGCCGGGCGACTCCCTGCTGTTCACCGCCGGCCTGCTCTGCACGGGCTCGGCGCAGGGGAGCCTGCGCCTGTCCCTCGGCCCGCTGCTCGTGGCGGCGGCGGTCGGCGCGCTGGCCGGGGCGCAGTGCGGGTATCTGCTCGGGCGGAAGGCCGGCGGAGCGCTGCTGGCTCGCAGTCACTCCTCGCGCCTGCACGAAGGAACGAAACGCGCGGAGGAACTCCTGGAGCGGTACGGGTACGCGAAGGCCATCGTGCTGGCCCGCTTCGTGCCCGTGGTGCGCACGGTCCTGAACCCGTTGGCGGGCGCCCTCGAAGTCCCGGTGCGGACCTTCACCCTGTGGCAGGTCGTCGGCGGCCTCGTGTGGAGCGTCGGCCTCACCCTCGCCGGCTACGCGCTGGGCTCGTCGATCCCGAACGTCGACCGGTACCTGCTGCCGCTGGTGGCGCTCATCGTCGTCGTGTCCCTGGTCCCCCTCGCCGCCGAGGTGTACCGCGGACGCCGGGCCGCCAAGTCCCGTGGGAGCCGCGGTTGACCGGCGCCCGGGTCAGGGGGTTTGGAGAACTACCGCCGGAGTACCTAGGGTCAGCCTGTGGCTTTTATTGTGGTTTGTGAGGATGACGCGGCGGTCCGTGACGTCCTCAAGCGCGCACTCGAGCACGACGGTCACAGGGTCGCGGTCGCTTCCACGGCGGACGGCCTGCTGCGACAGCTCGAGCCGGTCCCGCACCTGGTCGTCCTCGATCTGGGGCTCCCGGACGCCGACGGCCGCGATGTCTGCCTGGCGCTGCGGGCACGGGGCGTCGACGCCCCGGTGCTGATGCTCACCGCTCTGGACGGCATGCATCACAAGGTGGGTGGCTTCGAGGCGGGAGCCGACGACTACATGACGAAACCGTTCGACATCCCGGAGTTGCTGGTGAGGGTCCGCGCCCTGCTGCGCAGAACGACCGCGACGACCCCGCCGAGGGGCGTCGTCCTCGATCCGGCGAAACATGTCGTGATCCACGGTTCGACGAGCGAGAGCCTGACCCCGACCGAGTTCCGGCTGCTGGGCAGACTCATCGCCTCCCAGGGCGACGCGGTACGCCGCCATGCCCTCGTCGCCGCCGGTTGGCCCCATGGCGCGCAGGTCAGCGACAACACCCTCGACTCCTTCGTCCGCCGGCTGCGGACCAAACTCGGTGCGCTGGGCGTGGCCGATCGCCTGGCGACGGTCCGTGGGGTGGGCTACCGATGGGAGTGACGGGTTTCCGCGGGAGGGTCGTCGCCCTCGCGGTCCTGATCGCGACAGCGGTCGTCGCCGTGCTGGTGGTGGTCTCCCACGTGCTGCTGAGCCAGGTGACCGAGTCCGACGCGAACGCGCTGGCGCGTTCACGCGCGGAGGCGGTGGCGGCCAACGTGACCCTGCGCAATGGCCACGTCGTGCTGGTCGAGAGCGGCAACGAAGCGCTGGACACGGTCTCGTGGGTGTATGCCGACGGACACCTCGTCGACGGGATCGTGCCGGGCGGTGTTCTCGACCGGGTCGACGCGCTCGTCGGCTCAGGGCGGTCCCAGACCGTCACGGTCGGCAGTGACCTTCTGTACGCCCGGCCGATCCTGCTCGAAGGCCATCACGTCATGGCGGTCGTGAGGGTGGATCTGACGCCCTACGAGACGTCGGAGCAGCGCAGCCTGACCATGTCCCTGATGCTGGGCGGCATCTCGATCCTGCTCGCGGGCGTGGTCGCACACCTCGTGGTGGGCCGTGCGTTGCGGGTGGTCCACGAAATGGCCGCGCTCGCGGACGACTGGGGCGATCACGAACCGGGGCGCCGATTCGACCTCGGTGTTCCCCGCGACGAGTTCGGGGAACTCGGGCGGACTCTCGATCGCCTGCTCGACCGCGTGAACAACGCGCTCGCGGACGAGCGCCGGCTCACCGATGAGATCGCCCACGAGCTGCGGACCCCCCTGACGGCCCTGCGGGGCGAGGCGCAGCTGGCGCAACTCGCCGGTCACCCCCTGGCGCCGGCGTTCGTCCTGACCGAGGTCGACCGTCTGAACGCGGCCGTCACGACGATTCTGAGTTCCGCCCGGACCCGGATCGGGGGTGGTACCCGCTGCGATCTCAGAGCGGCGGCACGGCAGGCGATCGCCGGCCGCTCCGTCGAACTCGCCGTCCCGGCCGACGTCGACGTCGCCGTGGCGGCCGAACTCGTCGTGGCCGTGTTGTCACCCCTGCTGGAGAACGGCCTGCGGCATGCGAGTTCACGCGTCTGGATCACGGCGCGCGTGCAGCCCGAAAGGGTCGTGATCGATGTCCTCGACGACGGCCCGGGGTTCGATCCGGCGGAGGTCGACCGGGTCTTCGAGGCGGGCGTGACCAGCGGCGACGGCCACGGGCTGGGGCTGGCCGTGGTGCGGCGTCTCGCCGCGTCCGCGGGAGTGGCGGTCCGTGCGGTCGCGGACGGTCACGGGCGCGTGGAGGTGACCTTCCCCACCCCGGAGGCGATCACGTAGTCAGGTTGTGTGCAGGTTGGCCGAGCCAACCTCGTCGCATGACAACGACGAGCGAGGCACGCACGCGCAGCGGGCGGCTCCTGCTGAACAAGGTTCCCGAGGTCACCGTCTGGTTCTGGGTGATCAAGATCCTGTGCACGACGGTCGGTGAGAGCTTCGCCGACTGGATCAACATGAAGCTGGGCGTCGGTCTGGTGAACACCGCCTGGATCTTCACCGCGGTGTTCGTGGTGGTCCTGGCCGTCCAGCTGCGGCTGAAGCGGTACGTCCCGTTCCCGTACTGGCTGACCGTGGTCGTGGTCAGCGTCACGGGCACGCTGTACACCGACATCCTGACCGACCAGCTCAGCGTGCCCCTGTGGATCAGCTCCGCCGTGTTCTCGGTCCTGCTCGCCGTGGTCTTCGGTATGTGGTGGCTGCGCGAGCGCACCCTCTCGATCCACTCGGTCACGACGCTGTCGCGTGAGTCGTTCTACTGGCTCACCGTCCTCGTCACCTTCGCGCTCGGCACCGCGACCGGCGACTGGACCCTGGAGCTCACCGGCTGGAGCCCGGGAGTCTCGGTCCTGCTGCCGCTCGGCCTCATCGCGGCGATCATGCTGCTGTGGAGGTTCGGCGCGAACCCGATGCTGTCCTTCTGGCTCGCCTACATCCTGACCCGCCCGCTGGGCGCCAACATCGGCGACTGGCTCGGCTCCCCCAAGGTCGCTCAGCCGGGCGAGCCGACCGGCCTCGCGCTGGGCACCTTCACCACCAGTCTGATCTTCCTCGGCCTGATCCTGGCGACCGTCATCTACCTGACGGTGACGCGCCCCGACGTGACCGAGACCTACGAGGCCACGCACACCCCGCAGATCAGCGTCAACCCGCGCCGGGAGCGCACCGCACTGGCGGGCTTCGCGCTCATCGCCGTCGCCACCGGGAGCCTGCTGGTCTGGGCGCACAACCAGCCGCACGTCGGCCCGGCGCCGGAGACCGACGCCACCTCCACCGTTCATCTCGCCCCTGGCCAGGCCGTGAAGAAGTTCCCGCCCGCGAAGGTCTCCGCGCTCAAGGCACTCGCGTCGACCTCGCTCAAGGACGCGCGAGCGGGGAACGAGACCGGGGCCCACGCGGCCGCCCAGTCACTGCGGGACCTCTGGGACGCCGACCAGGCCTCGTTGCAGCCACTGGACAACACCGGCTGGACGTTCCTCGACGCCCAGATGGACCAGGTCCTCAAGACCTTCGGCATCGACCACCCGAACGCGCCGATGCCGTCCGCACAGCAGCAGGCCGAACTCGGCACCCTCCTCACGGACATGGGCTGAACGACCCGACCGGCGGCGCCTCTCCCGAGGCCGCCGCCGATCACGTTCGCCCTCGGCACCGCCGCCGGCGACCTGGTCCGCGAGCGGATGGACTTCGGCCACTGGCTGTCCGCGGTGCTCTTCGGCCTGGTCGGCGGCGCCCCGCAAGCACGTCACGAAGCCGCGGCGATCAGCCCGCCACGCGCAGGCGCAGGTAAGAACTCACGCCCCGATGCGGGGCATTTCAAGCGAACCGCTTACCGACTACATCCTTGTAGACGTCAGGTGAACGGCAGATGATCGAACAGGGGCGTCCACTCGTCCCTGCCCTGCCTGGTGGATGTGTGCATCCCTTGCCGGGGCGGCCGGACGGACCTCCGGCCCGGCGGGATCCCACCCTCCGAACCCAGCCGCAGAGGAGAGCAGTCCTTGGCCGTCATCCATCGTGGTGGAACGGGCGTCGAGACCCGCCGTCGTACGGCGACGCACCCTGTGGCACCGCCCCCGCACGCGGCCCCCACCCCCGGTGTCCCCGACGCCGGGCCCCAGCAGTGGCACCGGGGCATGACACTCGTGGCCACGATCAGCCTGTTCATCGGCACCCGCGCCGCCTGGACCACCGCGATGGCGTCGAGCCCGCCGGTGGCCGCCGTCATCTCCGTCTGCTACGCCTCGATCCTGGTC
Source organism: Streptomyces sp. NPDC090088 (assembly GCF_044747345.1). Lineage (NCBI taxonomy): Bacteria > Bacillati > Actinomycetota > Actinomycetes > Kitasatosporales > Streptomycetaceae > Streptomyces > Streptomyces sp. NPDC090088. The sequence continues at coordinate 385,676 of NZ_JBIVDZ010000005.1, forward strand.
TGTGCCGTCCTCAGCCTTCTCGTGCGTGGCTCACGGTCGCTGATCCGGGTCGACGCGCTGGTACTGGTCACCGCTGTCACCCTGGTGAGCTGCGGTTATCTGCTCGACCACGCCGGCACCGACGAAGGCGTGCTGACCGCCCAGGCCGCGCGCGAGATCCTGCACGGGCACCGCGTCTACGGTCAGCCGTGGCCCTGGCTGTTCAGCACGCCCCGCGCCGGGATCACCAAGACCATGTCCGGCGGCGCCGACTACACCTACGGCTATCCGCCGCTGACCGCCCTGCTCGCCGCACCGGTGTACGCCGTCCTCCACTCCACGGCGGCCGCCACCCTGGTTCCCACCGTGGCGCTCCTCGCCTCCACGGTCCTGCTGTGGGTCCTGCTGCCGGCGCCCTGGCGGTCCGCGGCCACGGCCGTCTGCCTGGGGTTCGGCATCCTGCCCCATTACGCCTACTCCGGCTATCCGGCGATCACGGCTCTGGCCCTCCTCGTCCCCGTGGTGGTCCGCTGGCCGAGCACGGGTGCGGGCGGCCGCCTCGGAGCACGGGGCGTACTGCGGGCGGCGTGTCTGGGCGCCGCCTGCGCCGCTCAACAACTCGCCTGGTTCCTCGCGCCGTTCCTCCTGATCGGCCTCTACGCGGTCCGCCGTGGCGAACTCGGCCCCCGACGGGCGCTGGCGGTCACCACCCGCTACGCGGCCGCGGCCGCTCTCGCCTGGTCCGTGGTCAACGCCTACTTCGCGGCCCAGGGCTTCTCGGCCTGGCTGAACGGAATCCTGCTGCCTCTGGAGCAGAAGGCGATCCTGCACGGCCAGGGAATGATGGGCATCTCCTACTACTTCACCGCGGGCAGCAGCCGCCTCGACTACTACTCCTACGGCAGCCAGTTGCTCCTGCTCGGTCTGCTCGCGGCCACACTCCTGTTCGTCCGGCGGCTGGGTCCCGCTCTCACGGTCCTGCCCTGGATCGCGTTCTATCTGGCCACGCGCTCCCAGGACGGCTACTTCCTGATGATGACCCCGCTGTGGCTGGCGGCCGCCGCCACCGTCCCGGCCGCCGCGTTCGCCCATGCCTGGCAGCCGCGCCCGCCCCGTCTCACCGGCCGCCGCGCGAAGGCGATGGTCGCGGCCCTCGCCCTCACCCCCGCCCTCGCGTGCGTCGTGATCGCCGCCGCGAGCCCACCGCCGCTGCGCATGAGCCTCTCCCCGCACTTCGCCAGGCACGGGGCACGTGTCGGGGTCACGGGCATCGAAGTCCGGGCCGTCAACACCACCGGTACGGCGCTCCAGCCGCACTTCGCGAGCCGTACCGGCCAGGGCGCCTCCAACTGGTGGACGATCGCCTCGGGCCCCGCGGTGCTGGCCCCGCACACCGCTGCCGAGTACCGCGTGGAACCCGCGGGGGGTTTCCGCGCGATGCCCGGCGGCCATGGGCCCGGCACCTACCTCATCGCCGTCACCGGCACGCCCATGACGATCACCTCCGCCCACATCCCGAGAGCCACGTCCGGATCCGGCGCCTGACCCGAGCCCACTCGCCGCGAAGCCACAAGCCGCTCGGCCGTGCCGGTGAAACGCCGGAACGACGGGTTCCGAGAACCGGCTCGAAGGAAGCCGGCCGCCTCGAAACTCCTCGGCGTGCATCCGGCACCGACGTACTGCTGCGGGGACGACACCGCCTCAGGTCAGGAGGCCGCGGGCCGGACGCGGGTGAGTCTGGTCACGAACAGGGTCGCGTCGTCCTGCGAGTTGGCGGGGCGTACGGCCATCAGGGCGTCGCACACCTCGTCCAGGGGTGTCTCCGTGCTGTGGACCGCCCGGCGGAGCATGGCGATGCCCTGGTCGAGGTCGAAGAGCGCGCCGCGGTCCTCGATCATGCCGTCGGTGTAGAGGACCAGCAGGCTTCCGGACGGGACGGCGCGGTGGACGTTCTCGTAGGTGTGGTCGAGCCCCATGCCCACGGGCGGCCCGGGGTCCGCCGTCAAGGTGTCCGCTGATCCGTCCGGACGGATCAGCAGCGGTGGCGGATGGCCGGCGAGGGCCAGCCCGAGGTCTCCGGTCACTCCGTCGTACACCGCGCAGACGCAGGTGGCGGGGAGGTGGTTGTCCGCTCCGTCGTCCGGTCCGTGCAGTGCGTCCAGCCGGGTGAGGAGCTGACCGGGTTCCAGGCCGACGGCCAGCAGAGCGCGAGCCGATGAGCGGTATCGGCCCATGGCCGCGGCTGCCCCCAGTCCGTGTCCCATCACGTCGCCGACGGTCATCCCCACGCGTCCTCCGGGGAGTTGCACGACGTCGTACCAGTCGCCGCCGGCCAGAGTCCCGTTCTGCGCGGGGAGATGGCGGTGCGCCGACCTGGCCCAGGGGATCCCGGGCAGGCGGGCGGGCAGCAGCTGGCGTTGGAGGGTCAGTGTGGCCAGCCTCTCCCTGCGGTAGAGCAGGGCGTTGTCGACGGCCATGGCGGTGCGGGCGGCGATCTCGCGCAGGGTGAGCACGTCGTCGGGGTCGAAGTCTCCGGGGCCGGAGAAGGTGATCGCCCCCAGAACGTGTCCGGCGGCCAGGAGCGGTACGCAGACTCCGCGGTGCGGCTGGTCCCCGGCCGCGTCGACGTGGAAGGTGACGACCTCGGCCGTGCGGACGCACTCGCTGACAGGGGGCGACGCCGCACGGGCCCGCGGCAGATCCCCTTCCGGATGGGCGGGACCGTCCGCCGCGGACGCGCTGAGCCGGTGGATCCCCGGTGGGGCGGACGTGTCCGGGGCCGGTCGCACCGCGCTCGCGAGGAGATCCACGGTGACGGTGCGGGCGAACGCCGGGGTGCAGGCCGCCGACAGCTTCGACGCGACGCTCGTCAGCTTCAGTTCCTGGCTGAGACCGGCGCTGATCCGGTTGAGCAGTTCCAGGCGGCGCCGGCTTCGCGCGGTGTCCAACAACTCCGCTCTCGTGCCGCCCAGGTCGTGCACCACACCGGCCTGGCCCAGGACGCGTCCGTCGGCGCTCCGGAGCGGGAAGAGGGTTCCCACCGCCGCGTACGGGGTCCCGTCGGGTCTGATCGCGGCCACGTGCAGGTTCTTGATCGTCTCGCCGCCGTCGGTGACCCGGCGGAGCATGCCCTCGTACGCCTGTGGGTCGGGAAGATCGAGGACGTCCAGGATGCGGCGGCCCAGGTGCGCGGCGATGGGCAGTCCGTTGAGGTCGGCGAGGGCGCCGTTGATGAAGCGGTAGCGCAGGTCGGTGTCGAGAACGGCCAGGCCGACCGGTGAGGAGTGCAGGAGAAGGTCGACCGACGAGGGGTCGCACCAGTGGAGCGGCTGGGAGTGGTGGCAGGCCACGGCGATCAGACCGGTACCGGCGGCGAGCGGCACGGGAAGGGCACGCCACCGGACACTGCGGCAGGTGCCGTCGTGGCAGCGCAACCAGTCCGTGCGGACCCCACCGCCGGCCCGGACCAGCTCGGTCACGAGCGCCCGGCCGTCAACGTCAGGGCGGTCGGCGAGTACGGAGAGGTCGCGGCCGACGACCTCGGAGGGCGGGTGGCCGGTGAGCGCCCGCGCCTCGGAACTCCACAGGCAGATACGGCCCTCGGGATCGATGACGGTGACGGCCGGGCCCGCGTCGAGTGCGGTCGGGGCCTGCCCGTGCGGCTGGGCGCCGGACGCCCCCTGCGGGTCGTCCGGAATCGGCGTGTGCGCCACCTGCGTCCCCCGGCACAAGATGTTCCCCTCCTACGCCGACGGCACGTCCCGGCCCTTTTCGGCGCCCGCTCAGGCTAGGCGCCCCGCCGCCGCTTCTCCTGCCGAAGGCGGTCCGCGCCACTCGGTGGAGTGACGGGCGGCACTCCCGGACGTCCCGCTGTCTCAGGGCCTGAGCCGGTGTTCGTAGGAGAAGATCACGACCTGTACCCGGTCCCTGAGCTGCAGTTTGGCGAGGATCCGCGTGATGTGCGTCTTGACCGTGGCCTCGGTCAGGCGCAGCCGGTCGGCGATCTCGGCGTTGGTCAGTCCGGAGGCGATCAGGTGGAACACCTCCTGCTCGCGGGCGGTGAGCTGGGCGAAGCGCTTTCCGGCGTCCTCGTCGTGCGGCCAGGGCGCGATCCGCGCGAACTTGTCGACCAGGCCACGGGTCACGCGCGGGGTGAGGACGGCGTCGCCGCGGGCCACGGCCCGGATCGCGTCGCCGAGCACCGCGGGCAGGACGTCCTTGAGCAGGAACCCCGCGGCACCGGCGCGCAGGCCCTCGAAGGCGTAGTCGTCCATGTCGAACGTGGTCAGGATCAGCACCCGGGAGGAGGCCTGGTCGCAGATGAGGCGGGTGGCCTCGATCCCGTCCATCACGGGCATGCGCACGTCCATGAGGACCACGTCGGGGCGGTGCCTGCGGACTTCCTCGACCGCCTCGCGGCCGTCGGCGGCCTCGGCCACCACGGAGATGCCGGGCATGGTGTTCAGCAGGCTCCGGAAGGCCATGCGCACCAGCGCCTGGTCGTCGGCGAGCAGCACGGAGACGGTCATCCCTGTGCCTCCGGAAGCTCCCGGTCCGCGGAGACCCGCGTCCGGCTGCCGGACTCGCGCAGGCGCAGCCGCCCCGCCACGGACCAGCCGGCCGGTCCCGGCCCGGCCCTCACGTCGCCGTCGAACATCGCGACCCGTTCCCGCATTCCGGTCAGGCCGTTGCCGGCCGGCGCGGGGTGCGCCGGTGACCCGTCGTCGGTGATGCGGAAGCCGACCGTGTCGGCCGCGTAGCGCAGTTGCACGTCGACCCGGGAGGCGTCGCGTGCGTGCTTGACGACATTGGTCAGCGACTCCTGCACCACTCGGTAGAGGGTGGTCTGCGCCGCCGGTCCGAGGCTCTGCCGGACCGCAGGCGGTCCGGTCTCCTCCAGCCGGACGTCCAGTCCGGCGCGGCGGGTGTCCGCGAGCAACACCTCCAGCGCACGGAGGTCGGGCTGTGGAGCGAGGGCCACGCCCTCCTCGGTGCGGAGCATGCCCAGCAGGCGCCGCATCTGCGCCAGGGACTCCCGGCCGGCCGCGGCGCTGCGCAGCATCTGGTCGCGGGCGTCCTCCGCACTGGTGGCCGTGGTGGCCGCCGCCGCCTCCGAGAGGGCGATCACCACCACCAGCCCGTGGGCGACGATGTCGTGCATCTCGCGGGCGATCCGGGAGCGTTCGGCGGCCGTGGCGAGTTGCTCGCGCTGGGCGCGCTCGCGCTGGAGCCGTTGCGCCTGGTCCTCCAGGGAGGCGAGATACCGGCGCTGCGCGCGCATGGTCGTCCCCAGGAAGAAGACGGCCGCCGCGAGGCCGGTCAGGATGATGATCCCGTCGTTGACACTGCCCCGCGGAGCCACCTCCATGGCCACCAGCACCACCCCGAGCTCGGTGGCGGCGGCGGACGGCAGGGAGACGCGCAGTCCGCACCCGGCGGCGACGGTGTAGAGGGCCACCAGCACCGCGAAATCCGGTCCGGGCCCCACCCCGAGCGCCCAGCCCGCCATGGTGCCCGCCCAGCAGGCCCAGAACACGGCGACCGGCGCGCGGCGCCGCAGCAGCAGGATCCAGATCGTCGCCGCCGCGAGCGGCCAGTGGCTCGCGGGCGCGTGGTCGTACAGGAGCTGATGGACCGCGACCACGCTGCACGCGGCCGGCGGCAGGACGGCCGAGAGCGCCGCCGTCGCCACCCGGGGCCGCGGTATCCGGGGCCTGCTGACACGTTCGGGCCGGGCGTGGTCTTTCACAGCCCCGACCATACGGGCGGCGTGACCGGCCGGCATCAACCGAAGGTCGTACACATTCCGGGAAATGGCGACGATCGTCGGATCCGCCGCGGCCCCGGGCTTCCTACGGTGGTGCGCACGGTGCCGGAAGAAAGCCCGGTGGAATTTCCCGGGCGGATCGTCCGGTGCCGACGGACGAAAACAAGGAGCAATTACGTGACGACCATCCGTCCGCACCGGACACGACTCGACATCGCCGTCAAGGTTCCCGAGGTCACCCTGGTCTTCTGGGTGGCGAAACTGGCGACGACCGCGTTCGGCGAGGCATTCTCCGACTACGTTTTCTTCAATGACCGCATCGGCAGGGACGCGGCGATCCTCGGTGGCCTTGCTCTGCTCGCTGGCTGTCTCGCGGTACAACTGTCCATGCGGAAGTACTCGCCGCTCGCCTACTGGCTGACCGTCGTGGCCGTCAGTATTTTCGGGACCATGTCGGCGGACTTCCTGAACCAGGATCTCGGCATGCCGCTGTGGGGATCCACGGTGATGCTGCTGGTTCTCCAGGCCGGGGTCTTCGCCGCCTGGTGGCGCGGCCAGGGGACGCTGGACATGCACTCGATCGACAGCCGGGCCCGCGAGACCTTCTACTGGCTCACGGTGATCCTCACCTTCGCGCTCGGCACTGCGGCCGGTGACCTGGCCGCCGGACCACTGGGGCTGGGCACCCTGGCGTCCACGTTCGTCTTCCTCGGACTCATCCTGCTTCCCGCCCTGGCCTACCGCCGGTTCGCGCTGAACGAGGTCGTCGCGTTCTGGGTGGCCTACACCCTCACCCGTCCGCTGGGAGCGTCCTTCGCCGACTGGCTCGGCGTACCCGCGCCCTACGGTGACGGCCTCCAGCTGGGCACCGGTCCCATGAGCCTGGCCACCGGGGCCGTACTGCTCGTCGTGCTCGGCCTGGTGGTGAGGAGGTACCGGGTGACCACGCGGCACACCGGCCCCGGCTCCGAGAGCTGACCCGGCCGGCGCCACCGCGATCGACCCGTGGCCCCTGTCCCGTCAGGAGACTGATCGACCGTGCCCCCCCGACGACCCGGTGCCCGAGCCGGTGCCTTCGCCCTGCGCCGCAGCGCGCTACCTGGACGCAGACCGACGACGATCGCGTGCTGTTCCCGCATCAACCGAGCCAGGCGTATCTGCGCCGCACCACACCCGCGCTGACGGTGTGGACATCGGCGGCGGGTCATCTGCGAGCGCGCCGGGGAATGCCCGTCCACCGCCCCCTGGGACCACCCGCCCCGGTCCATGCCGCCGTCAGGCAAGGGTGTCAACCCGTCCATCACGCAATCTGAGGCTGCGTCATGGACGCTGTGAGTCCGCGCCGCGCTGTTGTGACAGCCACGCGGCGGGCCCAGCATGAGGCGATCATCCGCCGACCGGTCGGTACACGGATCGTGCGTCGGCGGGCCCCCTTTCCTCGTCGCCAGGGAGACCCCTTGAGTCCGCGAAATCCCTCTGCCCCGCACCATGACGGAACCTCGTTCGGCCGTCGCCGCTTCCTCGTCGGCACCGCGGCCTCCGCCGCCGGAGCAGCCCTCGTCGGCGGTGTGACGGCCGGCCCGGCGGAGGCTGCCGAGCGCGGTGGCGCCGATCGGCCGGTGGTCACGGAGTCGGGTCGGGTGACCGGTGTCCCAGCGGGCCTGCACGGGGTCACCGTCTACAAGGGCATCCCGTACGCGGCCTCCACCGCCGGTGAGAACCGCTGGCGCGCCCCGCGGCCGGCACCGTCCTGGAAAGGCGTCCGCAAGGCGGACACCTGGGGTGCGGCCTGCCCGCAGCCCGTCACGGGAATCCCCGCCGAGCAGGTCCCGTCCCTGAGCGAGGACTGCCTCAACCTCAACATCTGGACCGGCGCGACCCCTTCGCGTGAACGCCGCCCGGTCCTCGTCTGGATCTACGGCGGCCGGGCCAGCGCGATGTGGGCCTCGCAGCCGGTCTACGACGGTGCCAACCTGGCGGCCAAGGGCGCGGTCGTCGTCACCTTCAACCACCGGGTCGGAGCCTTCGGGAACCTTGCCCATCCCGGGCTGAGCGCCGAGTCGGGACACGGCGCCTCCGGGAACTGGGGCGTCCTGGACACCGTCGCGGTGCTCAAGTGGGTCCGGCGCAACATCGCCGCGTTCGGCGGCGATCCCGACCGGGTCACCATCGCCGGCTGGTCCCACGGCTCGTCGTTCGTCAACATCCTGATGATCTCCCGGCTCGCCCGAGGCCTCTACCACCGGGCTCTGCTGTCGTCGGGCGTGCAGTACACCAAGGACCCGGCGCTCGGTCATGTCGCGGGCGGCTACAGCACCTTGGCCGCCGCCGAGGCCAACGGCACCGCCTTCGCCGCCTACATGGGAGCCTCCGGCCCCGCCCGGCTGCGGGAGCTGTCCGCCGAGGAGATCGTCGCCAAGGTCTACGCGTCCGGAGCGCCGAGCGCCGGCACGAGCTTCGGCAACGTCCTGGACGGCTATGTCCTGCCGACGACGTACACCGGCGCGATGGAGTCGCGGTCCGAGACCGACGTGCCGGTCTACACCGGCAACAACAAGGACGAGAACGGCGCCTCCCCGACGCCCGCCATGACGGTCGCCCAGTTCCAGGCGTACGCGGCGAGCGCGTTCGGCGACCGGGCCGAGGAGTTCCTCGCCCTCTATCCCGCCGCCACCGACACCGAGGCGGCGGCCCGGTACAACGCCTACGCCCGGGACGAGGAGCGGGTCTCCACCTTCCTGTGGGGCACCCAGTTCAGGAAGACGGCCGGCAACCGCAGCCCCGTCCACACCTACTTCTGGAGCCACGTCCCGCCGGGCACGGACACCAGCAACCCGATCATGCCCGGCCAGGACGCCTCGACGGCCGGCGCCTACCACGGAGCCGACCTGTACTACCTGTTCGGCGGCCTCGACGGCACCGACCGCCCCTGGACGGCCGACGACCGGAGGATCGCCGACCTCACCTCCTCGTACGTGGTGAACTTCGCCGCCACCGGCAACCCGAACAGCCCCGCCCACAGCGGCCGTTCACTGCCGGCCTGGCCGGCCCTGCGGACGGGCCAGGCGCTGACGATGGAGATCGGAGACGGCTTCCGCCCGATCCCCGCCGCGGACAGCGAGGCGAAGCTCGCCTTCCTGAAGGGGTATCTGGAGTCACGGACCACGGCCTTCTGAGCGCGACCCGCGCCCCGCCACCGCCCGGTCAGAACCTGGGTGTCGTACTCGGCGGAGGCTGTTCGGCCGCCCCGCCCCGGTGCGGCGCGGGAACGTGGCCCCGCGCTCCCGGTGGCAGGGCGTCCAGGCACGCCTGGGAGCAGGCGTTGACCAGGAGCGGCAGGACGTCGGTCGCCACCACCCGGGAGAGCCACGCCTGGTGCGGGCCCGTCGCCGGGACCGGCCCGGTGCAGACACCGCAGGTGCGGGCCGCGGTCGTACCCCAGCGAGCAGGGGCCAGGCCGTCGAGGTCCAGGACCGTGTCGCCGGGCGGGAGGAGCCGCGGGAACGGCGGCCGGTACTTGTAGTTGCCGTAGATCGAGCGTGTGCTCACCGTGCTGTTCACCAGCCGGCCGCACCGCGTGATTTCGTACGGGAACCAGTGCAGCCGCCGCGAGGTGTACGGGCTGAACTCCTCCAGGCTCGTCATGTCGCCGATCTCCGGGGGTATCCGCACCAGGTTGCTCCCGTACAGCACAAGGGTCCGCACCGCCGTCAGCCGCCCGATCGACGCCGGGAGCGTCACGATCTGCCGCCGCTCCTCGGGACTCAGCTCCGTCAGCGGGCGGAACTCCTCCCGCCCGTCGGCCGCCGCCTCGTCGATCAGCTCCAGCAGCCGGAGCCAGCCCGGAGCGCTGGTGTCCTGGATGTCGGCGTGGAAGGTCGTCGTCGTGCCGGGCAGACTCACCCGGGCCTGGCTGAAGCAGTGGCAGCGGTCCTGCCGCGCCCCGGGCCGGGAGTCCACCGCCTCGGGAAAGCGATTCGGGAAGACCCGCGCGGGGAGCTGTTCGTCCGTCATGGCGCCACGATAGGGATGCGTGCCCGGTGCGGGCGATGGTGCAGCGGGCTACACCATCGACTCGGGAGGCCGCTCCCTGCCGGTGCCGGCCGGGCGACGGGATCGTATTCGGCAGAGAGTCCGACAGCACCGAGCCCCCGTCCCGGAGGAAATCCCATGGCGTCGAAGTCGCCGTTTGCCCGCCTGAAGTCGTTCGTCGCCGATCTGCTGCTCTGGTCGTTCTTCGTGGCGGGTCTCGCCACCAGCATGGGCGGGGCGGGTGCGTTCCTGGACGGTACGGAGAAGACCGCCGCGACGCTGGCCGGTGTCACCGTCTCGCTGGTCACGGGTTCCCGCATCGCGAAGAAGCCGAAGATCAAGGCGTTCCTGTCGACCCGGCCGGTGCTGTGGTTCCTGTTCCTGTTCAACGGCGGTGTCGCCGCGTTCTCCTACCTCACGGTGGACGGCGCCAAGGGCATCGCGACCGCCGTCGGCATGGGCCTGGTCTCGCTGGGAGCCGCGGGCGGCCTCGTCTCCAGTTACCGCGGCGGGGCTTCGCACGAGGAGCAGGACAACGTCATTCCGTTCCAGCAGCCCGGATACGACGACCAGTACCAGCAGACGGCGTACTCCGCTCCACTGCACCAGCCGCCGTACGACGCCCCGTACCCGTCGGCATACCGGCCGGCGGACGACACGCACTGGGCATGAGCCAAGGGCGCGGCGGCCGACACGCCGGGTGAACTCGGTACAGGGGGCCAGGACCTCGGTGAGGTCCTGGCCCCCTGCGGGGTCATGCGGTCACTTGACGGTGGACTTGCTCTGCAGCAGGTAGGCCGAGCCCGAAGCCGGCTTGACGGTGGTGGACTTCGTGCTCACCGTGGCGTTGCGGACGGTCAGGCCGGTCTTGGCGCTGATGGTGACCGAGGACAGGGTGATCCCGGTGATCGGCTGTTCCGGGAGGCCGACGATCGTGCCCGCCTCCCGCGCCCCGGTCGCGGTGACGCCGGAGACGGTGATGCCGTGGTAGTTCGGGGTGGTGCCGGTGATCGCCTGGGCGGCGTCGCCGTCCGCGGGGACCTTCGGGTAGTACTCGACGATCTGGACGGGCGTCGTCACGTCGGTCATCTTCAGGTTCCGGTAGGTGATGTCGTGGACGTCGCCGCCGCGGTCGCGCGCCGTCTTGATCCGGACGCCCGCGGTGGTGCCGCTGAGGGTGTTGTCGTGGATGTCGATGTCGTAGACACCGCCCGCCGTGTAGCTGCCGATGGACAGGCCGTGGCCGTGCAGGATCGTGCAGTTGCTCAGTGAGATGTCGTGGGCGGGCCCGCCGGACGGCGAGGAGTCGATGGCGATGTTGTCGTCGCCGTCGTCGATGGTGCTGTCGGTCACCGCGACGTCGGACGACGACCAGACGTCGATCCCGTCGGTGTTGGGGGAGTCCGAGGGCGAGGAGATGGTGATCCTGTCGACGGCGGCCTGGGTGACCTTCTTCAGCACGATGTGCACGTTGGGGGCGTTCTTGAGGGTGATGCCGTTGATCTTCAGGTTGGTGGCGTCGGTGACGGAGACCAGGGTCGGCCGGGCCGACAGGGTCGTCTTGCCGGCCGCCTTCTCGGCCTTGATCACGGCCCACCAGGGAGCGCCCTGGCCGTCGATGGTCCCCGCGCCGGTGACGGTGAGGTTCTTCGTGCCCGACGCGGACAGCAGCGGTGCGAGCTTCCCTGCCGTGACGGGGTAGTCGGCGGTGTCCCGCGAGGCCAGCAGGGTCGCCCCGGCGTCGATCCTGAAGGTGAGGTCGCTCGCCAGGTTCAGCGGACCCGAGAGGTACCTGCCGCTGGTCAGCTCCACCGTTCCCTTGCCCGCGCAGGCGTTGACCGCCTTCTGCAGGGCGGCCGTGTCCTTCGTCGTTCCGTCGGCCTTCGCACCGTAGGAGGTGGGCTTGCAGACCACGGCGGACGAGGTGGTCGAGGCCGTCGGCGTCGGCGTGCTGGTGGCGGCGGCCGTGACGGGGTTCCAGCCGTCGGAGCCCGCCAGGTACTTCGCCGGGGTGTAGTTCGCCGCCTGGGCCGCGCTCAGCTGCGCCCGGTTGGCGTTGGCCGTCGCACCCGCGCCCTTGTTGCCGTACTCGCTGAAACGGGCGGCCTTCCAGGTGGCGGTGCCCATGTCGCTCCAGGGCTGGGCCGTGTTGACGAAGGATCCGAGGGTGGACTCGCGGTAGAGCACCTGGGCGTCCTGCCGCCACGGGCGGCCGAGGCTGGTGGTGCCCGCGGCGCCGTCTCCGGTGATGTCCGACTTGTAGAAGAGGTACCCGTAGGTCTTGGCCGCCGGAGTGCTGGCCGCGGTGACGTAGCCGCCGTTGCCCAGGTGGTGGATCTCGTCCTGGTCGAAGACCGCGGTGCCGCCGCCGAAGACGAAGTCGACGTTGCCCTCCACGTACGACTTCCGGACATAGGCCCGCGCGTTGTTGTTGACCAGCAGGGTGTCCTGGTGGCCGAGGACCCGCACGTTCGTGAACACGGCCCGGTCGGCGTCGAGGTTCAGCGCCACCGCCTGGCTAGGGGCGGCCGCGTAGTCGTAGTCGTTGGAGATGGTCAGGTTCGACGCGGAGAAGTCGTGCCCGTACACGGCGGCGGTCGCGCTGTCGCCGGTTCCGTACGACGTTCCGTCCGACTTCTTCACACCGGCGGCGTGCCGCTCCACGAGCACGACGTCGGAGGCGGCGGCGCCGAGGCCCTTGAGCGTGACATAGGGCTTGGCGGCCGGGACGGTGAAGACGCCCCGGTAGGTGCCCTTCTTGACGGCGATGGTCACCGGCTTGGTGTTGTTCACCGGGACCTTGTCGATCGCCGCCTGGACGGTGGTGACGTCTCCGCTGCCGTCCGCGGCCACGGTGATGGTCGTACCCGAGGAAGCCGCCGTGCCCGACGAGCCCGCCGAGGACGCGGAACCCGTGCCGGCCGGGGTGCTGCCGACCGCCTTCAGCGACCACCGCTTGTTGCTGTTGGTGGTGCAGGTCTCCTGGACGACGGCGGCACCGGGCGCGGTGCTCGCCCCCGCGTCGCTGACGCACAGGCCGCTGCTGACGCCGACGATCTGGTACGTGTTGTCGCGGGCCGGCTTCACCGTCCACAACTGGTTGGCCTGGTCGGTCCCGCAGCCCCACTGCTGGAGGCGGACCCCGCTCGCCTTGGAGGCGTCGGGGACGTCGAGGCACAGCCCGCTGGCCACGGACTTGATGGTGAACCTGCCCGACCCGCGGTCGACCAGGGTCCACTGCTGGTTGCTCTGCGCTGCGGCGCAGCCCCACTGCTGGATCAGCGTGCCGGAGGCCGAACCGCCCCCGATGAGATCCATGCACAGGCCGCTCTTCGCGACCGCGAGGGTGTACGTGCCCGCCTTGGCGTCGGCCGTCTGCTCCCCGGAGCCCGCCGCCACGGTGGCCGCCGTCGCGACACCACCCACGACGATCAGGGTCGCCACGCCGGCCGGGGCCGCGATGCGCAACCGGGGCCGCTTGCTCCGGGCCCGCTTGCCGCGACTTTGGTACATGCCGTTCGGTTCCTTTCTCCGCTGTCACTACGGAGACGGACCGGCTCGGCAACCCATAACAAGGTTTCGCCCACGAATTTCACGAACGAGGTTCGGGACGTTTCGTGAACCAGGTTCGGCAGGCCGATCGGCGGTCCCCGGCCCGCACTTGGCGCGGTCGGGGGCCCGTGCCATCATGACCGCCTCCCCCCGAGTGATGACTCTGTGAGGATGTTTTGCGCAAGGCTTCAGGGCCGCCCACGGCGGTCGACACGGCCGCGCGGCTGTCTGGAACGGACCTGGTCAACGCCGCCCGATCCGGTGACACCCACGCACAGGCCGCACTGTTCGACGAGTACCTGCCGCTGATCTACAACGTGATCGGGCGCGGACTGCACGGGCATCCGGACGTGGACGACGCCGTCCAGGAGACCATGCTGCGCGCCCTGCGGGCGCTGCCCCGGCTGCGGGAGCCGGAGCGGTTCCGGTCGTGGATCGTGGCCATCGCGATCCGGCAGATCCACGACCACGGACGCCGGCGCAAGGCCGCGCTGGTCCGCCAGGCGCCCCTGACCGAAGCCGACGACCTCCCCGACGCCGGCGCCGACTTCGCCGAAGTCACCGTCGACCGGCAGACCTTGGCCGACGCGGGCGGCGAACTGCTGGAAGCCAGCCGCTGGCTCAGCGACGACCAGCGTCGCACCATGGCCCTGTGGTGGCAGGAAGCCGCCGGACAGCTGAGCCGCAAAGAGGTCGCCGAGGCGCTCGATCTGAGCGTTCCGCACACCGCCGTCCGCATCCAGCGGATGAAGGCCAGGCTCGAACTCGCCGTCCGGGTGCTCGCCGCGTGGCGGGCCCGCCCGCGCTGCCCCGGACTCGACTCGGCGACCGGCGGCGGTAGCGCCGCACCCGGAGCGGGAGCGCTCACCAGACTCGGCCGCCATGTGACGGACTGCCCGAGCTGCCAGGCGGCCGCCACCTGGGACTCGATCGACAACGTCCCCATCCGCCTCGGCGGGCTGGCCGTCCCGGCGGTCCTCGCCGCGGGGATCCCGGGCCTGGTCGCCCGGCACGGTGTGGCCTCCGGCCTGCTGTCCTCGCTGTGGCACGCTCTCCAGCACGGCGCGGGGCGACTGGTTCCCGCCAAGACCACCGCGGCCGTCGGCGCCACCGTGACCCTCGCCGCTGTCACTGGCCTCGCGATCCAGCAGTACGCGCCGTCCCCGCACCACACCACCCCGGCGACCCCCGGCACCTCCCCGACCGCGGTCGCGAGCGCCGCGCGCCTGCCGGGCCCCGCCCCCTCGGCCGCCGGCGAGACGCCCTCCGCCACGCCGGCCCACGCCTACTCCGGCCTGTCCACCGCCGACCACTACGTCGCCCCCGACGGCGACGACGCCAACCCGGGCACCCTCACCCGACCGTTTGCGACAGTGACCCATGCGGTCGCCGAAGCCAGGCCCGGCCAGACGGTGGCCGTCCGAGGCGGAACGTATCGCCCCGGCACCACGGTCGCCCTCAAGGCCTCCGGTACGGCGGACCACCGGATCGTCGTGAGCAACTACCGTGACGAGCGGCCCGTGTTCGACGGATCCAGACTCGCGTCGGGCACCTGGTTCCTCGTCCAGAGCGGCGCGTACGTCACGGTCCAGGGCATCGAGATCGTCCACGCCCCCGATGTCGCCTACGCCTGCGGCTCCTGCCACGACAACGCCTTCACGCGTCTCAGCGTCCACGACAACGGCCGGATCGGACTCCTGCTCCACGGCGCCGGGACCACCGGCAACACGGTCCTCGACAGCGACTTCTTCGCCAACCACGAGACCGGGTCCACCGGCGGGCGCGCCGACGGGCTGCTGTTCCAGGAGGGCTCCGGCACCGGCAACCGGATCCAGGGCTGCCGGGTGTACGACAACTCCGGTGACGGCCTCGACGTCAGCTCCTTCGTCGGCGCCGTCACGATCGACCGCACCTGGGCGTTCGGCAACGGCGTCAACCACTGGGGCACCGCGGACTTCGCCGCCGGCGGCAGCGGGTTCAAACTCGGCGGGGGCACGACCGCCCAGAGCGCCCAGACCGTCACGGACAGCGCGGCCTGGGACAACGCCGGCTTCGGGTTCACCGAGCTCGGCACCGCGGGCGCCCCCACGCTGACCCATGACACGGCCTACCGCAACGGGGCGGCCGGCTTCGCCTTCGTCCACATGGCCGCGACCCTGAAGGCAAACCTCGCGGTCGCGAACAAGCCGGACTCGTGGCTGGGCAGCGCGGCCAGCGCCAGCGGCAACTCCTGGGACCAGCAGGGATGGACGGCCGCGGATCTGCGCCTCACCGACACGGCCGCCACGACCGCCCCGCGCCGGGCCGACGGCAGCCTGCCGCGCACGCTGTTCCTGAGCAACACCCGCGACGCCTCGACAGGAGCCACGATGTCGTGAGCACCCTGGCCGCCACCGACCCGCGGGCGGCGGCCGGGGTCCTGTTCTCGGCGGTACGACAACGCCACGCAGTCGGGACTGGGAACGGGCGGGGAGTTACGAGGACGCCTCGGCGAGGACGTCGCGGACCGTGTCGCGCAGCCAGCGCTGGGCCGGGTCGTCGTCGAGGCGGGGGTGCCAGGTCATGTGGTAGCTCAACGGGGGGATCTCCTGGGGTGCCGGAAGGGTGCGCAGGGCGGGGTCGGACGCGTGCTCTGCG
Organism: Streptomyces sp. NPDC090088; assembly: GCF_044747345.1. Lineage (NCBI taxonomy): Bacteria > Bacillati > Actinomycetota > Actinomycetes > Kitasatosporales > Streptomycetaceae > Streptomyces > Streptomyces sp. NPDC090088. Next base: position 401,643 of record NZ_JBIVDZ010000005.1, read on the forward strand.
GCGATGCGGTGGGGGAGGGTGGCGATGAGGCGGGTGCCGGGCACGGCCAGGGGCGCCAAGGAGTGATAGGGCACGGTCAGTCCGGCCCGGCGCGGTGTGCGGAGCTGGACCAGGAGATCGTCGATCGCCGTCTGCCGGCCGCCGACGGTGGCGACGATCACGTGCGTGGAGTCGAGGTAGTCGTCCAGGGCGAGCCGCGACCGGTCGGCCAGCGGGTGGTCCCGCGACATGACGCACACGAACGGGTCGTCGAACAGGTGCTCGGTCCGCAGGCCCGGGACGGGTTTGGTGGTGGCGTAGAAGAGCAGGTCGACCAGGCCGCGTTCGATGTCGTCGAAGACCCCGTCGTGCCATCTGCCGAAGTGCAGGGTGGAGCGCGGGGAGTCCCTGAAGACGCGCTGGAAGAGGCCGGGGACGAAGACCGAGGCATAGTCGGTGCCGGCGATCCGGAAGGTCTCGGCCGCGTCGGCCGGGTCGAAGCGCTCCGGTGCGAACAGTGTCTCCAACCGCGGCAGGGCTGCGCCCAGTTGGCGCTGGATGCGTTCGGCGCGCGGGGTGAGCTGGTACCCGGCCGGCGTCCGGACCAGCAGTTCGTCGCCGAAGGTGTCCCGCAGCCGTTGCAGGGCCCTGCTCATCGCCGGCTGGCTCATCCCGGCCACCTCGGCCGCGTGGGAGACGTGCCGCTCCGCGAGCAGCGCGGCCAGCGGGCCGAGGAGGTTGAGGTCCACCCGTTCAATATGCGCCATACGCATACTCTAAATATCAAAGATTCATTAGACAAATAGTGGTGGGGCGGCGGAGGGTGAAACCGCCAGGGAGGCACCGCAGGGCACGAACAGGACCCTGTGCGCACCGACCAAGACAGGAGACCCCATGTCCACCGTCCTCATCACCGGCGCCGCCACCGGAATCGGGAACCTCACCGCCAAGGCGCTCGCCCGCGCCGGGCACCGCGTCTACGCGACGATGCGCGGCCCCGAGGGCCGCAACGCCCCGCGCGCCGGGGAACTGCGCGACTTCGCCGCCGCCCGGGGCGTGGACATCCGCGTCGTCGAACTCGACGTCACCTCACAGGAGTCGGCCGAAGCCGCCGTCGAAACGGTCATCGCCGAGAGCGGCGGCCTCGACGTGGTCGTTCACAACGCCGGTCACCTGGTGGTCGGTTACGTGGAGGCGTTCAGCGCCGAGGAGATCGCCCACCTCGTCGACGTGAACACCCTGGGCGTTCAGCGCCTCAACCGAGCCGTGCTGCCCCACCTGCGCGGCCGCGGCCGAGGCACCCTGCTCTACGTCGGCAGCACCACATCCGTCACCGCGCCCCCCTTCCTCGGCCCCTATGTCGTCTCCAAGGCGGCGATGGACTCGCTCGCCCTGGTCACCTCCTACGAGGTCTCCCAGTTCGGCATCGAGACCGTGATCGTCATGCCCGGACCCTTCACCGAGGGCACCGACCACTTCCCCAAGGCCGGCCGGGCCGCCGACACCGCCGTGGCCGAGGCGTACCGGGCCCTGGACCCGCTGGTCGACCGCAACGAGGAGGCCACCGCGAGCCTGTTCACGCCCGGCACCACGGCCGACCCCGTCGTCGTCGCCGAGGAGATCACCCGCATCCTGGACCTGCCGTACGGCGAGCGCCCCTTCCGCGCGGTGGTCGACCTGACCGAATCCGGCGTCGATCAGGCCAACGCCGTCGTCGCCGAGGCGCGGGAGGACTTCGTCCGCCGTATGGGTTTCGGCCAGGTCCTGGAGCTGCGCCGCGCCTGACCCCGAACCCTCGGCCCGCTTCGACAAGCGAGACCGCCCGACCGTGGCGAGCCGTGCGCCCTGTGACCAGGCCCGTCCTCCGTGGGACGGCAGGTGTTAACGTGACTGTGCGGCATGGGTCATTTTCCTTATTTGCACCCACTTGAGCAGAGTGTTCCTGCGGACGGGCAGGAGGCGAGACAGTGGCAGCTGGAGAGCCCGGCCCCGGGAGCCGTACGGAGAGGGCGCAGCCGTCGTGGCCCTGCCTGTCGGCGGTCTCGGACGTGAGGCCGCGCGACGCGGAGACGCTGTCGGTGGCGCTCCAGCAGGTGACGACATGCCTGGGAGGGCTGGGTGCCGCCGTGCACCGGCTCGATCCCGGCGCCCACAGGCTGATCCTCGTCGCCGCCGACGGACCCGCCTCGGCGGACGTGCAGGCGTGGGCGGAACTGGGTGAGGACGAGGGGGAGGCGCCCGTCCTCGCTCTTCGGCGCGGCGCCTGCACATGGGTGAGCGGAGACAGTCTCGGAGTCGGGGCGGCCGGCACCGTGGCGATCCCTCTGGTCGGTATCGACGGGCCGATCGGCGTGCTGTCGGGGCTCGTGGCCGGGCCTGGCGAACCGGACGAGGTACGGCGGTCCTTCCTGCGCACGGTGGCGCAGTGGGTCGGCACGGGTCTGATCGGCCCGCCGGGCACGCCACCCGGGCCGAGTTCCGTCTCCGCGGCGGCGCGTTCCGTCCGGATGAGCGAGTTGACCGTCGCGCTCGCCGAGGCGATCAGTACGCAGGACGTCGCCCGTGCCGTCGCGGACTACATCCAGGCTCCGTTCGGCGCCGACGGGCTGGTCCTGGAAGTGCTCGAAGCCGGCCGGCTGCACGTGGTCGGTTCCGCCGGTTACCCGCCGGAGTTCCTGCGGGTGGTCGAGGGGATCCCACTCGAAGCCAATGAGACCGTGCACGACGTGGTGAGCACGCGCACACCCCGGTTCATCGAGTCGCGCGCCGAGATCTACCGGCGCTACCCGGCGCTGCGGGCGGTGAACGAGCTGTCACCGAAGGAGGCCTGGGCGTTCCTGCCGCTGATCGCCTCCGGACGCGTCATCGGCCTGTGCGTCGTGTCCTTCAGCCGGCCGCGTTCCTTCGACGAAGGGGCGCGCGTATGGCTGATGGCCCTGAGCGGCATGGTCGGCCAGGCACTGGAGCGGGCCCGCCTGTACGACATGGAGCACGCCCGCGCCCAGGAACTGCAGCGCGGCCTGCTGCCCAAGACCCTGCCCTGCCTGCCCGCCGCCTGCGCCGTCGCCCGTTATCTGCCGGCGGGCCGGGGCGAGGAGGTGGGAGGCGACTGGTACGACGTGATCCCGCTGCCGGCCGACCGCGTCGCCCTGGTGATCGGCGACGTGATGGGCCACGGCATCACGGAGGCGGCCACCATGGGACGGCTGCGCACCGCGGTCCGCACGCTCGCCGACCTGGACATCCCGCCCGACGAGCTGTTCAGCCGTCTGAACGACCTGGTCAGCGAGGTCAGCGAGGACACCTACGCCACGTGCCTGTACGCCGTCTTCGACCCGGTCGCCGCCACCTTCTCGTACTCCCTGGCCGGTCATCCGCCACCGATCGTCGTCCGCCCCGACGGCACCGTCCACACCGCCGACGCGGCCCCCGACCCGCCGCTGGGTGCCGCCAAGCCCCCCTTCGGGCTCCACCGGCTGCACCTCTCGGACGGGAGCATGCTCGCGCTGTGCACCGACGGACTCGTCGAATCCGCCACCCGGGACGTGGACCAGGGAATGACGCAGCTCCGGCAGATCCTCGCCGGGGCCGCGACCCCCGCCCTACACTCCACGGACGGCGGGGAGCGCGACGACATCCGGCACCTGGAGAACCTGTGCGACAGGGTCGTATCGGCGCTGCTGCCCGACCGAGGGCAGATGAAGGACGACGCGGGGCTGCTCATCGTCCGTGTCCGGTGCACCGCCCCCCATGACGTCATCTCCTGGAACCTTCCGGTGGATCCCCGGGCCGCCGGGCAGGCGCGGGACCACATCCGCACGCAGCTCCGCGACTGGGACCTCGATGACCTGGTGCTCACCACCGAGCTGCTGGTGAGCGAACTGGTCGGCAACGTCGTCCGCCATGCCACGGGCCCGGTCCATCTGCGGCTGCTGCGCAGCCGCGCCCTGACCTGCGAGGTCTACGACGGCAGCCTCACCACTCCCCGCATCCGCCACCCCACCCACACCGACGAGGGCGGACGCGGCCTGCAACTCGTCGCCGCCCTCTCCCGCCGCTGGGGCGCCCGCTACCTCCAGGACGGCAAGTGCATCTGGACCGAGCAGGACCTCCCGGACCGGGCCGGCGTCGCGTGACCGGGTGGCTTGGCCGCCGCGTGGCTACCGGCCGCCGCGCAGATAGCGCGTGACCATGTCGACGAGTTCGTTCTCGAAGGTCTCGACGGGGATGGTCCGAGGGTCGGCCATGAGCTTGTGCGTGTTCGTCTCCACGGTGAACACGATGAGTTCGGCGGCGATGCCGAGATCGCCCACGTGGACGTCCGGGTGCCGGGCGAGGAGGTCGCGTACCTGGGCGACGCGCTGCCGGCCGTGCCGCTCGATCGTGTCGAGCAGGTCCTGGGAGAGCCGCGCCTCCTCGATCATGATCCGCAACAGCTGGGGATCGTCACGGTGGTTGTCGATCGCGTCGTGGACCAGGGCCCGCACCGTCGTCTCCAGGCTCCCGGGGGACAGGTCGAGCCGGTCGGCCTGGGTCCAGGTGCCGCGGTCGATGTGCCGCACCATCAGCTCGGCCAGGATCGCGTCCTTGTTGGGGAAGTACTGGTACAGCGAGCCGATGGAGAGACGGGCCTGTTCGGCGATGCGGTTGGTGGTCCCGGCGGCGTAGCCGTACTCGGCGAAAACGTGAGCAGCGGCGGTGAGGATCCGCTCCCGGGTGAGCTCGGCGCGCACCTGGCGAGGCCTGCGACGTGGTTGAAGGTGGCGGTCGGCCGACGGCATCCGGGGTCCTTCCCGACGTACGAAACGCGAGTAGCCAAAGAGGTGAGCTATTGCTCACAATACTGTCATGACCTGCGGAAACAAGGTCATGCATGGCGACGGGAGCAAGGGCGGCCACTGCGTTCGCCGACGGGAGGAGACCCCTGTGCAGGAAGCGGACCGAGCGAGCACTCCGCGCCGGCTGAGCGCGGCGGACGAGGTCGAGACGGCCATCGGCCGCCCCGCGCCCATGATCATGCGCAAGCAGATCAGCGCCCTCGACGAGGGCTGCCGTACCGTCCTCGCCCGGTGCCCGATCGCGGCCTTCGGCTACCGGGACGCCGACGGCACCAGCAGGACCACCTTCATCGGCGGCGCACCCGGGTTCGCGCGGGTCCACTCGCCCACGCGGATGTCGTTCTCCTGGCACGGGCCCGGCGCCCCGCACGGCCCGGTCTCGTTCTTCTTCCTGCTGCCGGGCATCGGCGAGATCCTCCGCGTCAACGGCTCGGTGGTGGCCGAGAAGGGCGGCGCGCGCACGACGGTCGAGATCCAGGAGGCATACGTACACTGCGCGCAGGCCGTTCTCCGGTCCCGGCTGTGGCAGCCGCCCGCCCCGGCGGGGACGGTGCCCGGACCCACGACCGCGGACGGTCCTCTGGGACGGCCCGGAGTCGCCGAGTTCCTCGCGGCGGCGCCGTTCCTCGCACTGTCCACCTGGGACGCCTCCGGCGGGAGCGACACCAGTCCGCGCGGGGACCGGCAGGCGGCGGCGCGGATCCTGGACGGCCGCACGCTCGTCGTCCCGGACCGCAAGGGCAACAAGCGCGCCGACACGCTCCACAACCTGCTGCGGGACGACCGGCTCTCGTTCGCCGCGCTGCTGCCGGGGCGCGCCGGTGTGCTGCACGTCCGGGGCCGGGGCGCGATCACCGACGATCCCGCGCTCCTGGAGACGATGGCGCTGCGCGGGATGCCCCCGCAACTGGCGCTGCTCATCGACGTCGAGCACGCCGAGGTGACCGGCAACGACGCCGTGGCACGCGCCCGCCTCTGGACCCCCGGCGCCCACCTCGACCGTGCCACCGTGCCGGACCTGCTGGCGCTCGGAGGGCAGCACCTCGCCGCCAACTCCGCGGAATCCGGAAGCGGTTCGACCGCCTTCCTGGTGCGGGCGGTCGGCGCGATCCCGGGGGTGACCCGGTTGCTCCGGCTGGCGATGAACCGCGCCTACCGTTCCGGACTCGGCAAGGAGGGCTACGAGGACGTCGAGCCCGGCACCGGCGCCGGCGCGGACACTGGCGCTGCCGGCCGGGGCCGGCGTGGGCGCCGAGGCCGACGCCCCGTCCCCGTCCCCGTCGCCGGGACGGAGTACCACGGTCTGCGCCAGGTGCGCGTCGCCGAGGTGCGCAGGGAGACACCGAGCGCCGTGACACTCGTACTGGAGGACGCCGACGCACGGCAGGGGGCGTTCGACTTCCGGCCCGGCCAGTTCTTCACCCTCGTCGCCGACATCGACGGCCGTGCCGTGCGCCGGGCGTACTCGGCCTCGTCGGTGCCGGGGGCGCCCCGCCTGGAGGTCACCGTCAAGCAGGTCGAGGGCGGCCGGTTCTCCACGCACGCACACCGCGCCCTTCGTGCGGGGGACCGCCTCGCGGTGCGGGGCCCGTCGGGGTCCTTCCACGCCGGACCGCAGCCCCCGGACGAGGTCGTGCTGATCGCGGCGGGCAGTGGGGTGACGCCCCTGATGAGCATGATCCGTACCCGGCTCGCCGTCCCGTCGGGCCGGGACCGGATCGCGCTGCTCTACAGCAGCCGCAGCGCGGACGAGATCATCTTCGGCGACGAGCTGACCCAGCTGGCCGAGGACCATCCCGGCCGGTTGTCGGTCACCCACGTGCTGACCCGCCGCGACGGGCGCCTCGACGCGGACGGTGTACGCCGCTGGGTCGCGGGCCTGTCCCCGGCCCCGGACGCCCACTACTACGTGTGCGGTCCCGGACCGCTGGCCGACGCCGTCCGCACGGTCCTCGCCGGGCTCGAAGTCCCGGACGAACAGGTGCACCACGAGCGCTACACCAGCGGAGCGGAGACCGGTACCCCGGTGACCGTGCCGCAGGAGATGACCGTCGAGGAGGACGGGCACCCCGTCGGCACGGCGGTGGTCGAGCCCGGACGGACCCTGCTCGACGCGGGACTCGCCGCCGGGCTCCCGCTGCCGTACTCCTGCACGGTCGGCAACTGCGGCGAGTGCGTGGTGCGGCTCCGCGGCGGCGAGGTCACCCAGGACGAGCCCGGCTGCCTCACCCCGCAGCAGAAATCCGACGGGTACGTGCTGACGTGCGTGAGCCGCCCCCTGTCGAAGGTCACCCTCGACATCACGGACCCGTGACCGCCACTCTCCGTGGCCGGGTTGGCTGTCGTCGCCCGGCCGTACGGGATCAACTGGCGTGGTGCGACGCCTTCCAGCCGGTCTCCGTCGTGATGAGCAGCCGTTGCTCGGAGGGATCCTCGGTCGTCACGATGTCGAGCAGCGCGGTCGCGGCGTTCGCGAACGGCAACGTGGGCAGGCCGGGGACCTTGGCGACCTGGTCGAGGCGCTTGACGGCGGCCGAGGGGGCCGCCGGGGCGTCCTTGAGGTTGACCGGGTAGACGGTCGTCCAGTTCAGGCCGGTCGAGGGGAGGATCTCCTCGGCGAGTTCCTTGTCCTTGAAGATGGGGGCGACGACGGTGCGGTAGACGAGCCGGGCCAGGAACGACCCCTTGCGCGCCGTGTCCCCGACACCGAACGCGGAGACCAGCACGAACCGCTGGATGCCGGCGTTGCGGGTCGCGCGGGTGATGACCGGCAGGGTGCGCCGCATCAGGTCGATCGGTTTCTTCGCGCGCAGCGGTACGCCGATGCACGAGACCACGGCATCCGCACCGGCGAAGGCCTTCGACAGGGCGGCTTCGTCGTCCAGCGATCCCTGGACGACCGTCAGTCCGGCGCGTGGGGCGAGGGCATCGGCGCGGCGGACGTAGGCGATGACTTCGTGGCCGTGGGCGAGGGCCTGTTCGAGGAAGCGGGAGCCGATGTTTCCGGTGGCGCCCAGGACGGCGATCTTCATTTCTGTCTCCTGACGGGATGAGGGGTGTGTGGGTGGGGTGCCGGGGTCATCGCGCGGCTGCTTTCTCCTGCTCGGCGTCCCGCTGCGGTGCGATGCGTACGGGGAGGCCCGCGCCCTCGATGTCCACGTTGGGCAGCGCGCGGTCGAGCCGGCGGGGGAGGCTCCAGGCGCGGCGGCCGAGGAGGGCCATGGCGGCCGGGACGAGCGTCATGCGGACGACGAAGGCGTCGATGAGCACGCCGACGGCGAGCGCGAAGCCGATGGACTTGATGACGGGGTCCTCGTTGAAGATGAACCCGGCGAACACGGCCGCCATGATGAGCGCGGCGGCGCTGACGACGCGTCCGCTGCGGGCGACGCCGTACACGACGGCCTGCTGCGGGTCGAGGGTGTTCTCGTGGTGCTCGCGCATCCGGCTGACGAGGAACACCTCGTAGTCCATGGCGAGTCCGAACAGGACGCCGATGAGGAGGACCGGCAGGAAGCTGGTGACCGGTCCGGCCGAGGGGATGGCGAGCGGGCCGTCGAGGTGGCCGTACTGGAAGACCCAGACCGTGGTGCCGATGGCGGCCGCGATCGAGAGCAGGAAGCCGAGGGTCGCCTTGAGCGGTACCAGCAGCGACCGGAAGGCGAGCGTGAGCAGGATCAGCGCGAGGATCACGATGATCGCGACGAAGAGCGGGAGGGCGCCGGAGAGTTTGTGGGCGACGTCGATGGCCGCCGCGGTCTGGCCGGCGAGGTAGAGGGTGCCGCCGGCCTCGGTGACGGCCGGGGCGTTGTCGCGGAGACGGTGGACCAGGTCGGTGGTGGCCTGGGCGTCGGGTCCGGTCCTCGGTACGACGGCCATCACGACGAGACTCTTGTCGAAGTTGGCGACCGGCTTCGACACGGCCGCCACGTCGGAGTCCTCGGCCAGGGACGTGCGCAGGGCGGTGACGGTGGCCGTGACCTTCCCGGCGGGTATGTCCCCGGTGTCGACGACGGCGACAAGGGTCGCGTTGAAGCCCGCGCCGAAGCCCTCCGACAGCAGGTCGTAGCTCTTGTGCTGGGTGCTGGAGGTGGGTGAGGAGGCGTAACTGGGCAGTCCCAGACGGAGGTTGCGGGCGGGCAGGGCGAGCGCGAGGAGCGCGACCACGCCCGTGAGGAGAATGATCAGCGGGCGGCGGGTGACCGCACGGGCCCAGGCCAGGCCCCAGGCGCCGGGGACGCGCTCGCGGCGGCCCGCGCGAGGCCGCTTCGGGCGGAGCCTTTCGCCGAGCAGGCCGAGTACGGCCGGGACCAGGCTGACGGCGATGAGGACGGCGATCAGCACGGTCGCGGCGGCGGACAGGCCCATGACGGCCAGGAAGGGGATGCCGGTCGCGCACAGAGCGGCCAGAGCGATGATGACGGTGGCCCCGGCGAAGACGACCGCGCTGCCCGCCGTGGCCACGGCCCGGGCGACCGAGTCCTCGACGTCCATGTCGGGGTCGGTGAGCTGTTCACGGTGGCGGGAGATGATGAACAGGGCGTAGTCGATGCCCACCGCCAGGCCGATCATGAGCGCGAGCACGGTGGACGTGCCGGTGATCGACACCCATGTCGAGACGAACTTCACGCCCAGCACACCGATGGCCACGCCCACGACGGCGGTCAGCAGCGGCAGTCCGGCCGCCACGAGCGAGCCGAGGGTGACGGCGAGGACGACGAGGGCCAGCACGACGCCGACGAGTTCGGCGGGGCCGCCGACCTTGGTCTCGGCCTTCATCGCCGTTCCGCCGTACTCGACGTCCAGCCCTGCCTTGCGGGCCTGGGCCATGGCGCCGCTCAGCGCGTCCTTGGCGTCCTGGGTGACGTCGGCGGCGTCCTGCCGGAAGCGGACGTCGGCGTAGCCGATGCGCCGGTCGGCGGAGAGGGACCCGGTCTTGAAGGGGTCGGTGACCTGTACGACCTCCGGGATCTTCGCCGCCTTCGCCAGTCCCTGCTCGATGGCTGTCCTGCTCGCCGTCCTCGTCAGGGTGCTTCCGTCGGGCGCCGCGTAGACCACGCGGACCACGCCGCCGGCGGCGTCCGGGAACTTCTCCTCCAGGAGATCCTGGGCCTGCTGCGACTCGATGCCCGGCACCGTGAAGTCCGAGGCCACCTTGCCGTGGACGGTGATCCCGAGCGCGCCGACCGCGGTCAGCAGGAGGATCCAGGCCGCGATGACCCGGCCGCGGCGGCGTACCGCCAGCAGCGCCCATGTGTAGAGGCGAGACGCCATGTCCGCGCCGTCCTTTCGTCGTGCCGTCCGGGTGCCGTGGCGGCACCCGTCATGAGATGCAGCCTAAGGCATAATTACACTCGACTGTAAAATAGCCATCGGTGGTAATCTCTCGGCATGGTGACCAACGAGCCAAGGGACGGGCTCCGGGAGCGCAGCAAGGCCCGGCGCAGGGAATCGATCCTCCGGTCGGCGTACCGGCTCTTCGCCGAGCGGGGATTCGAGTCGACGACCATCGCCGACATCGCCGAGGCGGCGGAGGTCTCGCCGCGCACGGTCACGCTCTACTTCCCCTCCAAGCTGGAGCTGGCCCTGGCCCGCTCGGACGCGCTGGCGGAGCGGCTGCGCACGGCCCTCTCCGACCGGCAGCCGGGGTGGCTGACGCTGGACGCCCTGGAGCACTGGCTGCGTGCGGAGATCGCCCACCGCAGTGACCTCGACGACCTCTCGGAGCGCATGTTCGACCTCAACCCCGAACTGCGGGCGGTCAGCAACGGCCGGCTCTCGGACGTGGTCCAGCAAGGCACGCGCATGTTCGCCGAGGAGAGCGGCAACGCGCCGGACGCGTTCGGGCCCCGCATGCTGGCCGTCACCGCTGCCGCGGTCATCAGCGAGCTGTGCCATCACCCGGAGAAGGCGGACATCGACGCGGCGATGGACTTCCTGAGGGCCGGCGCCGCCACCCTGTGAGCATCGCCCTCAGCCTGTCCGGGACCCGGGACCCGGGACCCGGCCGCGGTCGCCGAAGGCCGGTAGGTCCGCGGATCGCGCGGTCCTACCGGCTCTGGGTGCGCTGTCCTACCGGCTCGTCCTGCCGGAGTGGGTGATCGCCTTGTGCGTGAAGGTGGGGGTGGTGCCCGGGTTGGCCCAGGAGGCGGTCAGCTCGCTGGAGGGGAAGAACTGGAGGAAGCGGGGGTCGGCCTGGGAGCGGTCGACCAGGGTCTTCTCGATGATCAGCGAGTTGTACTGCTCGGCCGTGGTTTCGATGGTGTTGGCGTTGAGGACCACCTCCTGGCCCCAGGTGCGGGACCAGTGGGCGATGCCCGGCATGCGGGAGTGCTCGGGGGTCAGGCACTCGGCGGCGATGACGTTCTCGCTGGACGCCCAGACGCCGGTGGAGGTGTTCAGGACCAGGGTCTGGTTGCCGAGGACGTGCCCCGGCGTCTCCACCACGGCCACACCCGGCCCGAGGAGCAGCGAGCCGTCGATGGCGAGGAACGCGTCCGGCCGTACGTCCTGGTAGGTCCGAGGCTGGTACCAGGGCTGCTGGAGCGGGTGCAGCTGGGACATCGCGAGCAGTTCGTGGCGCTGCACGATGACCTTGGCGCGGGGGAAGGCGGGGGTGACGGTGGCGCCGCCCAGGTCGGACTGCGGCCTCGTCGTGCCCACCCAGCGGCGGAGGTCCTGGGTGTGCAGATGGTCGAAGAGCAGGTAGTCGACGTCCGCCGGCTTGATGCCGAGGCGATCCAAGTGGCTCAGTACGGTGCCGTGTTCGGTGGTGAGCAGCGACTGCAACGGCTTGGGGGTGCGGCGGATCAGGGCGGCGAAGTAGGGCGTGTTCTGGCCGAGTTCGTGGTCGCTGGGCTCGAACAGCAGCACTCGCCGACGTCCGTCGCTCTCCGTCCACCGTACGACCAGCATGCGGTTGGTGATGCTGACGAACGGCGCTATCGCCCGGCTGGCCCGGAACAGGCCGAACCTGGTGGGGTAGGGCAGCGTGATCAGGTCGCAGGTGGCGACGCTGTCGGGGGTGCCGGTGGCGGTGAACTCGGACCGGAACACCTCGGCCTGACCACGGGCCCAGGCGAGCTTGGCGCCGTATCCGCCAGGGACGTCGTCCAGGCCGTCGAAGGCGGGGACACGGGTGCCGAGGGTGGGCATGTCGAGGACGTCGGAGTCCTGCCAGGCGAGTTTCATGGGTCCTCCCGGGACTCGGTGAAGGGCGTCAGTAGGGGGCCTTCTCGCCCTCGGTCGTCACATCGAAGGTGTTGAGGAAGTTGCAGACCAGCTGGTAGAAGCCGACCGTGAGGACCAGGTCGGAGAGCTGGCCCGCGGTGAGGAACCCCAGCGCCTCGGCGCGGTCGGCCTCGGTGAGCGTGTGCTGGGCGAGCAACCGGTCGGTGAGGGAGAGGACCGCGGCCTGCTCCGCCGTCAGGTCCTCGGCGGAGCCGGACTTCGCGGCGGCGATACCGGCCTCGTCGAGGCCGAGGAGACGGCCGATGTTCTCGTGGTGGTGGATCTCGTACGGCGCCTGGTAGCTGTGTCCGACGCGGAGGATGGCGAGTTCGCGCAGGGGGTGCGGAAGCGCGCTCTGGAAGATCGCGTCGGCCAGCTGCAGGAAGGCGGGGGCCAGTGCGGGGGAGTGGAACGCCATCCGGTAGATGTTGACGGCGGACCGCTCGGCCGCGAGCTTCTGCAACTCGGCGGGGAGGGCGGTGAGGTCGGGGTAGTCCATCGTTCTTCCTCCGTACGGTGGTGTCAGGCGACCTTGGTGATGGGGTTGGTGCCGTCCCACTGGGCCGCCATCTCCCGCAGCGCGGCGAAGAGTTCGCCCTTGGCGCCGCCGATGTCGGAGATCTCGATGACCGTGCCGGGGTGCGTCTCGGTGTCGAGGTAGGCGAATCGGCCGCCCTGGATCGCGCCCTCCTGGGCGACGGTGTAGCCGAGGGACAGGGCCCGGTCGTAGAGCTCCTGGTAGTCCTTGGTCCAGTAGGCGACGTGCTGCGCGCCCTCGTGCCCGGCGTCCAGGAAGTCCTTGTAGAGGGACGGTTCGTCGTCGAGCGGCTGGATCAACTCGATCTGGACGTCACCGGAGTTGGCGATCGCGGCGGCCATCCTCATGCCGGATTCCACACCTCGGTACCTGAACCAGTCCGTCTGCACCGGGTCCTGGTAGAACCAGGGGCCCACGCCCTGGGCCACCCAGAACTCCATGGCGGAGTGCAGATCGCGGACGACGTATCCGATCTGCGCGATCTGCCCGAATACACGGCTCATGCTGCGGCTCACTTCTCTCTTTGAGGGCCGGGGGAGGGAACCCCCGGTCGGATCAGGACTCCGGCAGTTCCAGAACGATCTTTCCGACGGCCTTGTCGGAACGCATGCGGTCGGCCGCCGCCTTGGCGTCGTCGAAGGCGAAAACGCTGTCGACGACGGCGCGGATCCGGCCCTCCTCCACGGCGGGCACGACGTCGGTCATGAGGGCGGCGCAGACGTCGGCCAGTTCGTCGGGGGTGCGCACGCTGAACGTCGTACCGATGACCCGCAGGCGGCGGAACGACAGCTGGTTGAGGTCGATAGTGGACTCGGCGCCGGCGAGCCGGCCGACGTTGACGACGGTGCCGCCGATCCGCGTGGCCAGGAAGGTGTCCGCGAAGAGCCGCCCGCCCACGTGGTCGAGGGTGAGGTCGGCTCCCGCGCCGTCGTTGGCGGCCGCCACGGCCTCGGCGAGGTTCTCCGACGCCGTGTTGACGACCACGTCCGCGCCGATCGCCCTGAGCGTCTCGGCCTTGCCGTCCGAGGTGGTGGTCGCGATGACCTTGGCCGCGCCGAGCGCCTTGGCCAGCTGTACGCCGATGAGGCCCACGGACGAGGTGGCGCCCACGACGAGCACGCTGTCCTTGAGGCCGAACCCGCCCTGGGTGAGGGCGTCGTGCTCGGTCGCCAGGGCCACGGGCAGGGCCGCCGCGTCCGTCCACGACAGGGACTCCGGCACCGCGATCACATGCCGGTGGTCGGCCAGCGCGTACGGGGCGAAGGCGCCGAGTGTGACACCCATGACCCGGTCGCCCACGGCCGTGTACGGCACGCCGGTCCCGATCGCGTCGACCTCACCGGCGAGTTCGAGGCCGGCGGTGAACAGGTCGCTGGTCTTCGCCCGGGGGTTGTAGGTGCCCTGGAGCATGTACAGGTCCGCCCGGTTCACGGCGGCCGCCCGCACCCGGACCCGGATCTGCCCCGGCCCCGGCTCGGGGACGGCGACGTCACGGGCTTCCCATTCGGGGCCGGCGCCGCCCATGAGCGCGCGCATGGTGCTGGTCATGAGTGTTCTCCGATGATTAATACTTACGCCGTATGTCCAATGTTTCCTCAAGCTAGACTTACGTAATAAGTCATGTCAAGAGTCGGATGCGGGAAGGGGAACGGTGCGATGAAGGTCCGCGGCGGTGGTCGGGGCAGGCGGCCCGGTCTGACACGGGAGAAGGTGGTCGACGCGGCACTGGAGATGATCGACAGGGACGGTCCCGACTCCTTCTCCCTGCGAAAACTCGCCGGAGAGCTGGGCGTCGAGGCGATGTCGCTCTACAACCACGTACCGAACAAGGACGCCCTGCTGGACGGCGTCGCCGAGGTGCTGCTGGGCGGTGTCGACTTCTCCGGGGCCGGCCTGGGCACCTGGCAGGAGCGGGCCCGCGCCCATGCCGCCGCCTTCCGCGCCGCCGCCCTGCGCCACCCCAAGGCGTTCACGCTGGTCCTGACCCGGCCCACCCAGTCACCCGCGGCCCTGGAAAGCATCCGCTGCGCCTTGGCGGGCTTCCCCGAACTCGGCCTCTCCCCTCGGGAACTCGTCCATGTGGTGCGGAGCTTCGCCGGATACACCGTCGGCATGATCATGCGGGAGCTCGGTTCGGCCATCACCGCGGGCGCGGTCGAACCCGACCAGGTCGAGCGGCGCATCGCCGAGATCGCGGCCGTGGGCGACCCCGTGCTGACGGCCGCCGCGCCCTATCTGACCGTGAGCGACCACGATGCCGAGTTCCGGCACGGTGTCGAACTGCTCATCGCCGGGCTGGCGGCACGGGTGGGCGTGCCGTACGACGGAGGGCCGAAGGGGCCGCACCGGTGACCCGCACCGGCGGAAGCCGTCGGCAGCGCGGCCTGCGCCGCACGGAGCAGATCCTGGAAGCGGCCGAGGAACTCGTCGCGGCCGTCGGGGTGGCCGCCGTCGGGATGAACGCGCTGGCCAGGCACGCGGGCGTCTCGCCCGGCACGCTGTATCAGTACTTCCCGCACAAGCGGGCCGTGGTGGACGCGCTGCTGCGGCGGTTGGCCGCAGATCTCCCGGCGCGGACCGTCCGGGACGGGCGGACCGATCCGGCGCCCGAGGCGGCCGTGGCGGAGATGCTCGAAGAGGTGGCGGCCCTCGCGGAGCGCCGACCCGCTCTCCTGTCCCTGCTGCGCGGTGCGGAGCCGCAGGACGAACCGAACGTGCTGCTCCGGACCCTCTCGACCTCCCTGACCGGCATCCCGGGATGCGCGGACGAGGCCGACGAGTTCACGGCCCGCATCCTCGTCCAGGGCGTCACTGTCGCCCTCCGGTGCGCCGATCCGGACGCCCGCGCGAGGGTTCTCGCCCGTACCCGGGAGGCGATCCTCGCCGGTGCCGTCGTCCGGGATGGCCGCCGCCGACGCGCTACCGCCTGAGGCGCATTGGATAAATTGAAGCCTGCTGCCAGGCACTACGGCTGACCGGAGGAGAGGCGATGGCACAGCGGATGACCCGCCGTGGCCCACTGACCAGGACGGAGATCGTGCGCCAGGCCCTCGTCGTGGCCGAGACGGAGGGCATGGAGAAGCTGTCGCTGCACAAGATCGCGGCGGCGGTCGGCGTGCGCACCATGTCGCTGTACAACCACGTCGACGACAAGACCGACGTGCTCGACGCCATGGCGGACCTGATCCTGAGCGGGATCAGGATCCCCGAGGTCGACGCGATGCCGTGGGAGGATGGACTCCGAGCCCTGGCCAGGTCCTTCCGCGCCGCCGCCCTGGAATACCCCCGTTCCGCGTCCCTGGTGCTGACCAGGCGCCTCAACGCCCCCGCGGCCATGCCGGTCGTGGAGGCCGCACTGCGGGTGCTGAACCGTGCGGGACTGGAGGGCGCCGCCGCCGTCCACGTGCTGCGCGCCTTCATCGCCTTCCTGATCGGGACGCTCTCCCGCGAGGTGGGCTTCGCACCCACCTACGCCGGCGCCATCCCGGCGGTGACGGCCATGCGGGAGCAGGAACTCGTCGACAGCGGACTGCCGGCGGTCGCCGCGGCGGCCGCGGAACTGGCGGTCTGCGACCACGAGGCGGAGATGGAGTTCGGGCTGGAGATGCTCCTCGACGCGATCCGCCGTCGCGTCGAGGGACAGTCCTGACCTGCGGGTACCCCCGTGTCCGCTGAAGAGGGTTCCCGAGCGTGTCGGCGACTGCGTCACCTTGACATTACTTATGTCATAAGTCAGCCTGGCTGAGTGTAGACATACGTCGTAAGTATCGTCTCGCGGTGCTGACCGACGCACCCCTCGACACCAAGGACACCCCTCCCGTGAAAGTCCACCACCTCAATTGCGGGACGATGCGGCCTCCCGGAGCCCCCCTCGTCTGCCATGTCCTCCTGATCGAAGCCCCGGGAGGTCTGGTGCTCGTCGACTCCGGCTACGGCCTCGACGACATCGCCGACCCGAAGCGGCGCGTCGGACCCGCCCGGCACTTCGTCCGGCCGGTGTTCGACGCAGAGGAGACGGCCGCCCGCCAGGTCGAGAAGCTGGGCTTCCGCCGCGAGGACGTCCGGCACATCGTCCTCACCCACTTCGACGCGGATCACATCGGCGGTCTGTCCGACTTCCCCTGGGCCGAGGTCCACCTCACCGCGGACGAGGCGCTCGGCGCCGTCCACGCCCCCTCCTGGCGGGAGCGCATCCGCTATCAGAGCCCCCAGTGGGAGCACGGTCCCCAGCTCGTCGAGCACCGGCCCGACGGCGAGCAGTGGCGCGGTTTCGCCGCCGCCCGCGAACTCGACGCGATCGCCCCGGGCATCGTCCTGGTCGCGCTGCCCGGCCACACCCGCGGCCACGCCGCCGTCGCGGTCGACGCCGGCCACCGCTGGCTGCTGCACGCCGGGGACTCCTTCTACCACCACGGCACCCTCGACGAGCACTCCCGCGTCCCCGGTTCCCTGCGGGGCATGGAGGCGCTCATCGCGTACGACGGCAAGAAGGTGCGCGCCAACCACGACCGCCTCGCCGACCTGTACCGACGGTCCGACCCCGACCTCCTCATCGTCAACGCCCATGACCCGCTCCTGCTGGAGAAGGCGCGCGCCACGGCATAGCGGAGGCCGGGAGTCTGTCTCGTACCCCGTGATCGCCTCCCGTCCGGCCGCCGCAGACGTCCAGGCCGGCTCTCGCCGAGCCCGCCGCTAGGAGATGCTGTGGCGTTCCGTAAGCGGCCCGACGCCGAGATCCTCGCGCATCAACTCGCGCATTCTGGCGGCCGCCTTGCCGCGTGCCTCCCAACGGGCGTGGTCTTCCGGACTGCTGACGGCGGCGCCGTCGACGTAGCCGTCGCGGATGCGTCGCAGGCAGTGGAAGACGCTGTTGGAGGCGCTGACGACGGGGTCGGGTGCGATCAGCCACATGCGTTCGGATGCCGTGGCGATGCCTGATTCGTGGAATGCCTCGCGCAGCGCGAGCGCCCGCTCGCCGTCGGACGGGTGCTCGCTCGCGGCCAGCGCCCGCAGGGTGTCACCGAGGACCTTCACGGCGGTGGTGTACTGCGTGTAGACGTCGAGCCGCAGGCGAAGAGCGTCTTTGGCGTCCTCCCGCTTCCAGCGATTCCGATCCGCGATGAGCGTCGCGACGATACCGATCGCGGCACCGGCCAGGGTGGAGAGCAGCGGCAACCAAACCATGCGGGCCAGCTTGCGCCCTACCGTGGCGCCGGCACCAGGTGCGCTCCAAATCCCGAGTCCGGACACCTAGTTGATGCGTCATCTGGGTGGCGCGTCGACTACCTGATGCCCGCGTAGCCAGTCACTTCTCTTGGGAGACCCGGGTGGCGGGCCCGAGCGGGGCGTGACGTCGGACCGACAACGTGGGGCGGCACCGGTTCCGGGAGCGCCGCCCCGCTTGCCGTCCGAGGCCGTGCCGCCGAGAGGAGTTCCGTCGGGCGGGTCAGGCCGAGAGAGGAGTGCCCGTCTTCGCACGCACCTCGTCGAGGGTGACACCGGGCGCCAGTTCGACCAGGCGGCAGCCCTCGGCCGTGACGTCCAGCACGGCCAGGTCGGTGATGATCCGCTGCACCACTCCCTGCCCGGTGAGCGGCAGGGTGCACCTTTCGACGATCTTGTGCGAGCCGTCCTTGGCGACGTGCTCCATGAGCACGATGACGCGCTGGGCGCCGTGGACCAGGTCCATCGCGCCGCCCATTCCCTTGACCATCTTCCCGGGCACCATCCAGTTGGCCAGGTCACCCGTGCCGGAGACCTGCATGCCCCCGAGCACGGCGGTGTCGATGTGGCCGCCGCGGATCATGCCGAAGCTCTGCGCGGAGTCGAAGAACGACGCACCCGGGCCGACCGTGACGGTCTCCTTTCCCGCGTTGATCAGGTCGGCGTCGACCTCGTCGTCGGTCGGGTAGGGGCCCGTTCCGAGGATGCCGTTCTCGCTGTGCAGCGTGACCCGGACCCCCTCCGGGAGGAAGCTGGGGATGAGGGTCGGCAGGCCGATGCCGAGGTTGACGTACTCGCCGTCCCGGAGTTCCCGCGCCGCGCGCGCCGCCATCTGTGACCGGGACCAGCCGGTCCGCTGCTCGCTCATGCCACGTTCTCCCGGACGGTGCGCTTCTCGATGTGCTTGGTCTGCGGGCCGGTGTGGACGATCCGCTGGACGTAGATGCCGGGCAGATGCACCTGGGCGGGGTCGATCTCACCGGGCTGGACGAGTTCCTCCACCTGCGCGACACAGATCCGCCCCGCCATCGCCGCAAGGGGGTTGAAGTTCACCGTCGCCTTGTTGAAGACGAGGTTCCCGTCGGTGTCGCCGAGCCGCGCGTGCACCAGCGCGAAGTCGGCGACGATGCCCTCCTCCAGGACGTACCGGTGGCCACGGAACTCACGGACCTCCTTGGGCGGGGACGCGACCAGGACGTTCCCCGCCCGGTCGTACTTCCACGGCAGGCCGCCCTCGGCGACCGGAGTGCCCACGCCCGCCGGGGTGTAGAACGCGGGGATGCCGGAGCCGCCCGCCCGCAACCGCTCGGCCAGCGTCCCCTGCGGGGTGAGTTCCACTTCGAGTTCGCCGGACAGGTACTGGCGGGCGAACTCCTTGTTCTCCCCGACGTAGGACGCCGTGACCCGGCGGATGCGGCCGAGGTCGAGCAGGATGCCGAGCCCGGTCCCGTCCACCCCGCAGTTGTTGGAGAAGACCTCCAGGCCGTCGGCTCCCTGCTCGGCCAGTGCCGTGATCAGGCGGTCCGGGATCCCGGAGAGCCCGAACCCGCCGACGGCCAGGGAGCTGCCCGGGGTGATGTCGGCAACCGCCTCGGCGGGCGAGGCCACCGTCTTGCTCATCACGCCTCCCGACGCTTGCTGCTGACGATCCGGCCGCGGGCCTCGCCGAAGCCGATCCGGACTCCGTCCGCGCCCGGGGCGGTGGCGGTGAGGACGACCTCGTCCCCGTCCTCCAGGAACGTGCGCGGCCGGCCGCCCACCGTGACGGGCTCCCTGCCGCCCCAGGTCAGTTCGATGAAGGCGCCGCGCTGCTCCTTCTCCGGTCCGGAGACGGTGCCGGAGGCGAACAGGTCGCCGGTGCGGGAGGGGGCGCCGTTTACGGTCTGGTGGGCCAGCATCTGGGCGGGGGACCAGTACATCGCGGCGTACGGCGGCCGGGAGACGACCTGACCGTTCCACTCGATCGCGAGGTCGACGTCCAGGCCCCACGGCCGGGCCATCCGCAGGTACGGCAGCACGGCCGGCTCCTGGGGCGGGACCGGGACCCGGGCCGCGTCCAGGGCGAGCAGCGGAACCACCCACGGCGAGACGGTGGAGGCGAAGGACTTGCCCAGGTTCGGGCCGAGTGGAACGTACTCCCAGGCCTGGATGTCGCGCGCGGACCAGTCGTTGAAGAGCACCACCCCGAAGATGTGCCGCTCCGCGTCCTCGGCGCCGATGGACTCGCCCATCGCGTTGCCGGTCCCGACGACGAAGCCCAACTCGGCCTCGATGTCGAGCCGGGTCGAGGGCCCGAAGACCGGTGCCGGGTCCTCGGGTCCCTTGCGCTGTCCCGAGGGCCGGACGATGTCGGTGCCCGAGACGACGACGGAGCCCGCCCGCCCGTGGTAACCGACCGGCAGGTGCTTCCAGTTCGGCATCAGCGGCTCGGGACTGCCGGGCCGGAACAGCCGGCCCAGGTTGGCGGCGTGATGCTCGGAGGCGTAGAAGTCCACGTAGTCGGCGACCTCGAACGGCAGGTGCAGCGTCACCGCACCCAGGTCGTGGACCGCCGCCGCGGGAACCGGGCCCCGGAGCCGCTCGGTGATCGCGGCACGGACCTCGACCCAGCGGGCGTGGTCCTGGGCCATGAAGGCGTTCAGGCTCGGCCGGTCGAAGACGTCGTCGTCCAGCAGCACCGCCAGATCGATGACGTGGTCGCCGTACCGGGTCGCCACGCGCGGCAGTCGACCGGGTGCCGAGTAGACGCCGTAGGGCAGGTTGGCCGGGCCGAACAGCGAGTCGGCCGGGACGGTCAACTGGATGGTGCTGGTCATGCGGACACCTCGGTCAGGTCGGCGACGGCCCCGGCGGGCAGCAGCCCCAACGCGGCCGACTCGGTGGCGGGTTCGGCGACGGAGCAGGTGCCGAAGGAGCGGAACAGGTCACGGACCCGAGGCGACACGGCACGGACCCGCTCGGCGACCCGCCTGCCGTCCCGGTCGGCCAACAGCCGGACCAGTTCCGCCTCTTCGGCGCCCAGCAGTGCCGCGTCGACGGCGACCAGCAGGTTGAGGAAGCCGTGCTGTTCGAAGCCGGTCTCCGGATCGGTGTTGCGCAGCGCGTGATGCAGCCCCGCGGTCGCCTTGAACGCGACCCCGGCCCGCGTCGCCGCCAGGACGGTCGCCGCGAGTTCGCGCTCGTCCGGGTAGAGCTCGGGGCGTACGCCTCCGGTGCGGAACTTGGCCAGGTAGGGGGTCCCGGCGAGTTCGGCGAGCAGCGCGTCGCGCCGGCCGTCACGCGGTACCTCCACGTACACGGTGACGGTGTCGTGCTCGCCGAGCGCCTCGGCCAGGGCCGGGACCACCTCCTCGGCGGCGGCCAGGTCCGGGACGGAGACCTCCAGCGCGACCAGGCGTACGGCCGGGATCCGGTCCGCCGCGGCGATCGCGGCGGAGACGTCCGGCAGTGGCACGGTCACCGAGAGGTCGAAGGACTCCTCGGCGAGAGCGCTGGTCGGATCGGCGAGCCGGTCGAGATCCTTGGCGGCGAGGACGAACGGCCCGACCAGCCCGGCGTGCGCGCCGCGGGTGTGCGCCACGTGGGCCGGGACCGCCTCCTCGATCGGCAGACTGCCGGGCGGGAAGACCGCCGCGTCGTCGAACAGTCCGGCGAGTACCGGAGGAATCCCAGGCGTCCGGGGCACGCTCATCGCTTCGGCTCCCAGGAGTAGACGTACGTTCCGTCGTCCGTCGCGCGGGCGGCCTCGCCGAGCTGCAGCGGCCGGAAGGTGTCGACCATGACCGCGAGTTCGTCGAAGAACTCCGCCCCGATCGACCGTTCCGTCGCACCGGGCTGGGGACCGTGCGGATGCCCGCCCGGGTGAAGCGAGATCGAACCCTGCCCGATCCCGGAGCCCTTGCGTGCCTCGTAGTCTCCGCCGCAGTAGAACATCACCTCGTCGGAGTCGACGTTGGAGTGGTAGTACGGCACCGGGACGGCCAGCGGGTGGTAGTCCACCTTGCGCGGGACGAAGTTGCAGACCACGAAGTTGTGGCCCTCGAAGACCTGGTGGGCCGGCGGCGGCTGGTGCACCCGGCCCGTGACCGGCTCGAAGTCGCGGATGCTGAACGCGTACGGGTAGAGGCAGCCGTCCCAGCCGACCACGTCGAAGGGGTGGTTCGGCACCGTGTGGACGGTTCCCGCGACCCCGCCCGGTCCCCGGTGCTTGATGTACACGTCGACGTTCTCGCCCTCGACGGTCCTCGGCCCGTCGGGGAGACGGAAGTCGCGCTCGCAGTAGGGGGCGTGTTCCAGGAGCTGGCCGTGCTTGGACAGATAGCGCCGCACCGGCCCGATGTGTGAGTTCGCCTCGATCACGTAGATCCGTACGACCCCGTCGGGAACGATCCGGTACGTGGTCGCCCGCGGGACGATCACGTAGTCGCCGTCGCCGGCCTCCAGGTCGCCGTAGACCGACTCGACCCGCGCCCGCCCGGCCTCGACGTAGAGGCACTCGTCGCCGATCGCGTTGCGGTAGTACGGGCTCACCGAGTCGGCCACGACGTACGCCAGCCGCACGTCCTCGTTGCCCAGCAGGAGCCGGCGCCCGGTCACCGCGTCGATCCCGGACTCGCCCTCCGCGAACAGCTTGTGCGTGGAGAGGTGACGGGGGAGCAGGGGGTGGTTGGGCACCAGCGACTGGTCCCCGAGGTCCCAGACACGGAACTCCCGCACCGCCGAGGGTATGTGCCGGTGGTAGAGCAGCGAGGAGTCCGAGGAGAAGCCCTCCTCGCCCATCAGTTCCTCGTAGTAGAGGTTCCCGTCCGGGTCACGGTGCTGGGTGTGACGTTTCGGCGGGACCGAGCCCGCCCGGTGGTAGTACGGCAAGTCTCTCTCCTCGTGACTCGGAGTCGCGGTGCCGCGCACCAGAAAAATGTGCGCTGAGCGCACATTTTTGTGCGATGAAAGCAACAAGGCGAAATTAGGTCCCGGTGGCGGCCCAGTCAAGGTCGCGCTCCGCCTCCGCGCGTCCGTGATCATGTGCGGTCGGGCGCCCGTGCCCTAACGTGGCGCCAGAAGAAGATCTGTCGGTTTCTCCGGGTGCCGAGTGCGGCCCCGGGATCAGGAGGTGTCGATGGCCACCCTGCAAGGTCTGGATCGCGGGCTGAGGGCCCTGGACGTGATCTCGCTGACGGCCGACGGCCTGACGGTGGCAGACCTGGCAGCGCAGCTCGGGATCGACCGGTCCATCGCGTACCGGATCGTGGAGACGCTGGAGGAGCACGCCCTGGTCGCCCGGCAGGGCAAGCGGGTGCGGCTCGGTGCCGGTGCCGCCACGCTCGCGGGGAGGTTCCAGCGCCAGTTGGTACCGGCGGCCCAGCCGGTGCTCCAGGAGCTCGCCGACGGCACGGGCGCCGCCGCGTTCCTGACGGTGGCCCACGGCGCGCGGGAGTGCGTCCCCGTGGCGGGCGCGGAGCCGGCCGTCCAGCACGGCCCGGTCCGGGTGGGGTACCGCATCGGCGTACGGCACGCGCTGGAGAAGGGGGCGAACGGCATCGCCATCCTCGCCCTGCAGCCGCCCGCGTCCGATGAGCCCGAGGAGATCACGCGGGCCCGGGAGCTGGGCTACAGCATCACCTCGGGGCAGCTCCAGCAGGGTGCCACCGGGGTGGCGGCGGGCTTCGAGGTTCCGGGCACGGCGGGCGCCTCGGTCGGCGTGGTGGCCATGCACGAGTTCGACGGCGAGCGGGTGGCGGCACAGGTGAAGGAGGCGGCCTCGCGGCTGGCGGCACTCAGCAGGTCCTGACGGCGCCGGACGCCATCGCCCGTGTCACTGGGGGTCGTTGTAGGCGGGAGAGCGCCGGGGCGCACGGTGCTGACGGGACTGCAGCAACGGCAGGACCCTGGGCGCCACCACCACCGACAGCACGATCACGCTCGTGGAGCGGGCCACCGTCGGTGAGCGGTTCAGGGCGAGCAGGGTTTCCTGGAGGTCCTGGTGGGACGAGGCCGCCAGCTTGCACAGCACGTCGGAGGCTCCCGTCGTCGCGTACGCCTCCAGCACGGTGGGCAGGGCGGCAAGCTCGGCGGCGACATCGTCGAGCGCGCCCTGGGCGATCTCCAGGGTCACGAACGCCTGGACCGGGAATCCCGCCGCGCTCACGTCCACCTCGGGGCCGAAGCCGACGAGGACGCCCGTGCGTTCCATCCGGTCCAGCCGCGCCTGGACGGTTCCGCGGGCGACCCCCAGGGTCCGCGACAGTTCGAGAACGCCGGTGCGCGGGTTGTCCCGCAGCAGGCGGAGCAGGTCGATGTCCAGCGAGTCCAGCGGCTGCCCGTCGGTCACCACGACCACCTTCTCTCAACTAGGCATATTGCACAGGTAACCCCGCCGTCAGGCAGGCAAAGTGAGCAGCCTGAACAGCTCAGAAAGCGTCTGTTGTGCAGTAAGCAGGACCAGTGTCTCCTGAGCGCCACGCGCTGGAAGCAGGACACCCAGGAGGACGACGCATGAGCATGGAACAGACCCTCACGAGCCAGGAGCGGCTGGCGGAGCTCGACCTGCGGCAGCTCAAGCAGCTGGTCGGGCTCGTGGAGTACGACGCGGAGGGCGACCCCTTCCCGGTGACCGGCTGGGACGCGGTGGTCTGGGCGGTGGGCAACGCGACCCAGGCCGCGCTGTTGTTCCAGGTGGTCTTCGGGATGGAGCTGGTCGCCTACTCCGGTCCGGAGACCGGGAACCGCGACCACCACGCGTACGTCCTGCGCTCCGGAGCGATCCGGTTCGTGATCAAGGGCGGTGTCGCCCAGGACAGCCCGCTCTTCGACCACCACCACCGCCATGGTGACGGCGTGATCGACATCGCCCTCGAAGTGCCCGATGTCGACAGGTGCATCGCCCACGCCCGCGCGCAGGGCGCGACCGTGCTGGAAGAGCCGCACGACGTCACCGACGAACACGGCACCGTCCGGACCGCCGCCATCGCCACCTACGGGGACACCCGCCACACCCTGGTGGACCGCTCCCGCTACACCGGCCCCTACCTGCCCGGATATGTGGCCCGGACCTCGGGATACGTCAAGCCCGACGGTGCGCCCAAGCGCCTCTTCCAGGCGCTCGACCACGTCGTGGGCAACGTGGAACTCGGGCGCATGGACGAGTGGGTCGACTTCTACAACCGGGTCATGGGCTTCACCAACATGGCCGAGTTCATCGGCGACGACATCGCCACCGAGTACTCCGCACTCATGAGCAAGGTCGTCGCCAGCGGAAACCACCGCGTGAAGTTCCCGCTCAACGAGCCGGCCGTCGGCAAGAAGCGTTCGCAGATCGACGAGTACCTCGACTTCTACCGAGGCCCGGGCGCCCAGCACCTCGCCCTCGCCACCAACGACATCATCCAGACCGTCGACGTGCTGCGGGCCAGGGGCGTCGAGTTCCTCGACACCCCCGAGAGCTACTACACCGATCCGGAACTGCGCGCCCGGATCGGCCATGTACGCGTGCCCATCGAGGAACTGGCCTCGCGCGGCATCCTCGTCGACCGCGACGAGGACGGTTACCTGCTGCAGATCTTCACCAAGCCGATCGGCGACCGGCCCACGCTGTTCTTCGAGTTCATCGAGCGCCACGGCTCCCTGGGCTTCGGCAAGGGGAACTTCCAGGCCCTGTTCGAGGCGATCGAGCGCGAGCAGGCCAGGCGCGGCAACTTCTAGGGCCGTACGACTCCGAAGCCCCGCTGTACGAACCACGGTTCGTACAGCGGGGCTTCGGGCCTTCCTACGTGCCGTTCACGGATTCCGGCCGCTCACGGGCGAGCCGTCGTGCCAGCGGTCGAAGCGCGTCGGTCCCGGCGGGCACCAGACCCCGCGGCAGGAAGAGCACCACGAGCACCAGCAGCAGCGCGTACACCGCGTAGGAGAAGACCTGGGGCGCGTAGTCGGGCATGCCCGGCCGCGCTCCGACGTCGTTCAGCCACTGCAGCAGCAGCGTGATGGTGGACGCGCCGATCAACGGCCCCCACAGCGTGACGAGTCCTCCCACCACGGCCATGACGACGAACTGGAAGGACACCAGTACCCCGAACGAACCGGGGGCGACGTAGGCGATGAAGAAGGCGAAGATACCGCCGGCGAGCCCGGCGAACGCCGCCGAGAGACCGAAGACCACGAGCTTGTAGCGGCCCACCGGGACACCGGACGAGGACGCCGCCATCTCGCTGGTGGCCAGCGCGCGCAGCCCCCTGCCGGGACGGGAACGCACGATGTTCCTGGTGACCACCATGACCACCACCAGGGCCAGCCAGGCGACCCACGCGTAGCCCCGGAACCCGGAGATGTGGTGCGAACCGATCCCGAGGCTGGGGATGCCGCTCAGGCCGATGTCCCCGCCCAGGGAGGTCTGCTGCCCGATCACCGCCAGCAGGATGAGCTGGAAGGCCAGCGTCGCGAAGGCGAGATAGTGCCCGCGCAGACGCAGCAACGGCATGCCGACCAGCAGGCCCAGCAGCCCCGCGACCAGTGGCGCGCAGGCCAGCCCCAGCAGGCTCGGCAGGCCGTGGGTCGCCATCAGCGCCGCGGTGTAGGCCCCCGCGGCGTAGAACCCGCCGTGCCCGAGGGAGATCTGCCCCGCGTACCCGAGCAGCAGGGACACCCCGGTGGTCACCACCGCGGAGAGCAGCAGTTCGGTGTAGACGGTGAGCTGTGTGGAGTCCAGGAACAGCGGCAGGACCGCGGTGACGACGGCCACCGCGACGACGGCGCCGACGCGGGCCGGCTTCGCAGGTGTCGGACGGCCGGTCATGCGACCTCCTCGGCCATGGCCGGGGTGCGGGCGGCGCGCCACACCATGATGGCGAGCATGAGCACCAGGGCCACCTCGATCTCGTAGGACGCGTCGACATAGCCCCCGATCATCGATTCGGAGACACCCAGGACGAGCGCGCCGAGCAGTGCCGTCCAGGGGTGCATCAGCCCGCCGAAGATGGCCGCCGCGAAACCGTTGACGGCGAGCTGCGCGTCGGAGTCGAACGACACCGGCTGGATGGGGGTGATCAGGATGCCGGCCAGCCCGCCGAGGGCCCCGCCGATCATGAACGCCAGCAGACCCATCCGGGTGACGTTGATGCCCGACAGCCGTGCCGCGTAGGGGTTGGACGAGCAGGCGGTCAGCGCCTTGCCGACGTAGGTACGGCCGAAGAACAGCCCCAGCAGGGCGTAACTGACCACGGCGACGGCGATGACGACGAACAGTTGCCGGTCGACGTGCGCGCCGAGGAAGCTCGTGGAACCGCGTGCCATGGTGAACGACAGCGGCTGGTCGCCGAAGACGATCACTTCCCCGGCGTAGGCGCCGATGGCGAGCCCCAGGGTGATGATGACCGATGACAGGGGTGGGGTGCCCGGCTTGCCGATCGCGATGATCCCGATGAGCAGTCCCAGCGCGCCGGACACCGCCAGGGCCACCACTTCGGCGGCGCCGTGCGGGAGACCGCGGCTCAGCAGTGACGCCGTGGCCATGCCTCCGACGACGGCGAAGGTGCCTTGGGCGAAGTTGACCACGCGGGTGACCCGGTGGATCATCACGAAGCCGCTGGCGACCAGGGCGTAGGTGCAGCCGATCGCGATGCCGGACACCAGATAGGCAAAGAAGGAACTCATTCCGCCGTTCTCTCCAGGTGAGTCTCCGTGTCGGAGCCGGTGATGCCGCCGAGGTAGGCGCGGGCGACCTCCGGGCTGCGGGCGAGTTCCCCGCTGGGCCCGTCCGCGACGATCCGTCCCGACTCGATCACGTAGGCCCGCTGACACAGGTCGAGGGCGAGCCTGGCGTTCTGTTCGATGAGCAGGATCGCCGTGCCCTGCTCGGAGTTGAGTTGCGCCAGGTGGCGTGCCAGGTCCGCGACCACGATGGGCGCGAGGCCCAGCGACAGCTCGTCGATCGCGAGCAGGTCGGGGTCGGCCATGAGCGCACGGCCGACCGCCACCATCTGCTGCTGCCCTCCGGACAGCGTCCCGGCCGGTTTGCGCCGCATGTCGGCGAGGACCGGCAGGACCTCGTAGATGCGCCGCGGATCACGGTTGCGGGAACGCCAGGCGCCGAGCCGCAGGTTGTCCTCCACGGACAGGTCGGCGAAGAGCTGCCGGCCCTCCGGCACCTGCGCGAGCCGTCCGTCCATGTGGATCGTGCCACCGGCCGGCCGCACGATGCCGGACAGGGCGTTCACGAGGGTCGACTTGCCGGCCCCGTTGGGACCGACGAGCGCCACCATCTCGCCGCGGCCGACACGGAGGCTGACGCCGTCGAGGGCGACCGCCGACCCGTAACGGACGACGAGGTCATCGACTTGCAGCATCGGAGCTCTCCTGACCGAGGTAGGCGGAGACGACCCGCGGGTCGCGGCTCACGGCTTCGGGTGTGCCCTCCGCGATGACCTTGCCGAGGTCGAGGACCGTGATCCGGTCCGCGAGGCTCATCACCATGCTGACGTCGTGCTCGATGAGGAGCATCGTGATGCCCCTGTCATGCAGCTCGCGGAGCAGGTCGGCGAGTATCTGCCGTTCCCCGAGCCGCAGTCCGGAGGCCGGCTCGTCGAGCAGCAGCAGATCCGGCCGGCCGCACAGGGCGCGCGCCACCTGAAGCCGGCGCTGCTGGCCGAGCGGGAGGGACTCGGCCGAGACGTCGGCGAAGTCGGCCATCCCGACCTGCTCCAGAGCCTCCCTCGCGCGCTCGGCGATCAGCCGTTCCTCGCGCCGGTGGCCGGGCAGCCGGAGCGCCGCCGAGGCGAATCCGTGGTGGGTCCGGGCGTGTGTCCCGACCATGACGTTCTCCAGGGCGGTCATCCCGTGGAAGAGGCGGGCGCCCTGGAAGACGATGGCGACGCCGTCCCGGGCACGGCGGTGGGGCGCCGTGCCCGCCAGGGACTTGTCGCGATAGGTGATCCGGCCACGGGTGGGCGCCAGGTGTCCGCTGATCAGGTTGAACAGCGTCGACTTGCCCGCCCCGTTGGGGCCGATGATCCCGCGCAACTCGCCCTGCGGCACCGACATGGTGACGTCGTTCACGGCGAACACGCCACCGAAGGACCGCGCCAGGTTCTCGGTTGTGAGCATGTGTGTGGTCTCCTGCCCGATCAAGGCGTCAGGCTGGCCTTGAGCTGCACGGTGGTCCAGTCCGTCGGGACGATGTGGCCGCCCTTGATCGTGTTGATGGCGACCTGATCGACCCCGAGGCCCGCGTGGTCCCCCGAGGTGTACTTGTACGTGCCGACGGTGGTCTGGAGGGTCATGGTGTCGAGCGCGGCCGCGATCTTCTTGGGATCGGCGCTGCCGGCCTTCTTGATGGCCGCCGCGATGAGCTGGACGGCGTTGTAGCCGTCGAACGCGAACCCGGGCGGGTAGGAGCCGTTGGCCTTCTGGAACGGCTCCGCCATCTTCAGCGCGGCCGTCCTGACTCCGGACGTCGGCAGGTCGTTGCCGATGACGGCGAGCGAGCTCGCCAGGATGATGCCCTCACCCGCGGCGCCCACCGGCTCCGTGAACAGCGAGCTGGCCTCGGCGTGGCTGTACACGAGCTTCATGCCGCCCATGCCGGCGGCGGCGAACTGCTTCGCGAGGATGACCGCCGGCGCGCCGGTGGCCCACACCATCAGGCCCTTGGCGCCGCTGCCCCGCACGTGCTGGAGGACGGACGTGAAGTTGGTCTGGGTGGTGGTGAACGTCTCGGCGTCCACGAAGTCGATGCCGTACTGGGCGGCCTTCGCCTTCATGTCCTCCCAGCCCGTCTTGGCGAAGGCGTTCTGGGTGTCGTAGGCGACCGCCATCTTCGTCATGCCGCTCGCCTTGAAGTACTTCAGCAGCTGCTCGGAGACCACCCCCGCGGTGAGCGGCGTCATGTAGATGTAGGGGGAGGGCGGCTGCACCTGCTGGTCCACGGCGGCGGTCGAGACGTAGGGCACCTGCCGCTGCTTCGCCAGCGGCTCGACGGCGAGGGCCGCGTTCGAGACGGGCGTGCCGACGAACGCGACGGCGCCGCCGCTGACCAGGTTGTTGAAGCCGGTGATGGCCTGCTGGGGATCACTCTCGTCGTTCTTGACGGTGATGTGCAGCTTCTTGCCCAGGACGCCGCCGGCGGCGTTGATCTGCTCGACCGCGAGCGCCGCGCCGAGCTTGTCGTTCTGGCCGAGCGGGGTGAAGTTCCCGGTCAGCGAGGCGATCTGGCCGATCTCGATGGTGCCGCCGCCGCTGCCGGATCCTCCGCCCGAGCCGGCGCAGGCGGTGGCGGTGAGGGCGAGCATCGCACCTATCGCGGTGAGACGTCTGTTGTGCGGCATGAGTGCATCCTCCACTTGAACATGTCCGGTTCACCGGCGCCCGAAAAGCGAATGGTCACGGCTTGGCGCGGTCACGGAAGGCGAGGGGTGACTTGACTTGTCCCGCAATGCCCCTCGCTGGGGTGCACCAAGAATGGCCGCTGCCACTGCTGTTGGCCATGGTGGATTCACTCATCGGACCAGGTGTGCCTGGTGGATTTGCACAAGTGCCGCACCGCCCCTGTCGGACGGCGTGAAGGCGTCGTCAGTGCCGGAGCCGGAGGCGGAGCCAGAGCAGCAGTGCCTCGTCGGGGTCGTGCAGGTCGATGCCGAAGAGTTCCCCCGCGCGCTTGATGCGGTAGCGCAGGGTGTTGGGGTGCACGTACATCTCGGCGGATGCCCGGGCGCTGTCGCCCAGACACCGCAAGTACGCGTAGACGGTGCGGGTGTACTCGGTGCCGTTGCGTTCGTCGTGCTCCCGCATCGCCTCCAGCGCGTCCAGCTGCACCGCGTCGAAAGCGTCGAGGTCGGCGCGGAGCCGCAGGAAGAAGGACTCCGCGCGCACCTCCTGGAAGTCCGCGACGGCGTGGTCCTGCCCGCGGTGGGCCAGAACGCCGAGGGCGGCGTCGGCCTCCTGGCGTGAACGTTGCACTCCGGACAGGGCGGGCGCGTGGCCGCCGATCCCGGCGCGCAGCCTGACCCCCAGCATGACCCGGATGCGTTCCAGGACACTGCCCGCCAGTTCTCCGCCCACCGCGCCGGCCGTCGACGGGTCGGCCGGCAGCAGCGAGTAGACCACTCCGTCGAGTTGGACGGTGCTCGCCCTGAAGTGCTGGACCTGTGCGCTGCTGGTGATCAGCTCGATGATGTGCGCCATGTCGGGTTCGCTGACATCGGTCTCCGTCTGCGCGTGCTCGAAGGCGACGACGACGAATCCGGTGCCGTGCGAGCCGAGCGAACCGGCGTGGGGCAGGTCCTCGCCCTGGAGGGCGCCGCGCAGCGCCTGTTCGCGAGCCCGGCGAGCCATGTCGCGTGAATTGCGGTGCCGCAGCAGGCGCAGCGCCGCGAGGTCCGCGGCGTCCCGCAGTGTCCGCTCCTGCTCCGCTCCCAGACTGCTGTCGGCGTCGATGACCCAGATGGATCCCAGCATGACGCGACCGGCCAGGATGCCGACGGCGACGCGAGGCAGAGCTCCGTGCCCGGTGAACCGCACCGGCTGGGGCCGCTGCCGCAACCGGGGGTCGGCGTGCAGGGGTTGGAAGACCTCCGGCACCTCCCGGCCGAGAATCCCCTGGCGCCGCACCTCGTCGGTGGGCTGACCGGAGATCGTGGAATAGGCGATGATCCGGTAGCTGTCGTCCATGATCGCCACCGCGCCGCGCAGCTGGGCGGCGGTCGCGTTGGCCAGGTCGAACAGGTCGTCCCATTCTCCGCCGTCACCGCCTGTCGCGGCCGGTCCGGACCGGGTCGCGAGCACCGCCGACAGGAGGGTGTCCAGATGGCGCCAGTTCGCCTCGTCGTCCGCCGCCAGCAGAGCGATGCCCTGCTCCCGGGCGAGGGCGCGCAACCCGGCCGGGTCCTCCCCGTGGAGCTTGACCACCAGGGCGGTGCACCGAGCGCGGGCGGCCATGCGGAGGGCTGCTTCGGCCTCCGGTGAGGCGGGCCGCACGCCGATGCCGAACAGCATCGTGTCCGGGGCCGCGCTGACCGCGTGCGGCGGATCCAGGATCTCCAGCTCGCTCACTGGGACGTCCAGGCCGAGAGGGGTCTCCAGCGCCCTCAGCAGGGTGTCGCCGACCGCGTCCAGCAGGGAGGCGAGCGTCGCCGAAGCGGGCACTTCCGCGCCCGGCTTCTCTACGGCACCTGTCTCTGATCGGGCCATGCTCACTCCTGCCAGGGGCGGGCGCGTTTGTGTCATTGCCTCAACGAACCCCGCGCTCTTGAGTGAAAGCAACATAGCAGCAGGGGAAAGCGGGAGACACACTCGAACAACCGCATTCCGCACACGTCCACGAGGAGCTCGATGACCGCGGTGAGCAGTGTCGGCACCACGATCGAGATGTACGACCGCTGCGCCTACGGGACAACCACGGCCCTCGTGCTCGACCGTCGGCCCTTCTCCCGGTGAGCCCTGCCGCCCTGTTCCGGCACGTCGGCCTCGCCGGAATTCCGTCGTGGGCCACGGACGCCGTGCCGGGCGATTCATCCGCCCGGGCACCGCGCGGATGCCCCAGCCGCCCGGCGGCCCCTGCGCCGGCCGCAGTTCACGAGGCCGACCGGGTGCTCAGCCGACGTACCGGCCTTCGACCACCGGCCGGCACGCACATCCCAGGAGACACGACATGAAGAAACTGGCTCGGCTGCGTGCCGCGCTGCCCACCGGCCGGGACACCGGGGGAGCGGAGGGCTCTCCCGTCGCCACCCCGCGGTGGCTGCGCGAGGGGCTGGCCGCGGTGGTCGGAGCGGAGCAGGTGCTGTCCCGTCCCACCGACCTCGCCCGCTACGCCTCCGACGCGAGCCCGTACCGCTACCTGCCCCGCGTCGTCGTGATGGCGCGCGACGCGGCGGATGTCGCGGCCGTACTGGCCTTCGCCGGCCGCCACGACCTGCCCGTGACCTTCAGGGCCGCGGGGACCAGCCTCAACGGACAGTCCCAGGGTTCGGGCATCCTGGTGGACGTGCGCCGGCACTTCGCCGGCGCCGTGGTCGAGGAGGACGGCCGGGTGCTCCGCACCCGTCCGGGAACCGTGATCGCACGCGCCAACGCGCAACTCGCCCGGCACGGCCGGATGCTCGGCCCCGACCCCGCCAGCAGCGCCTCGGCCACCATCGGTGGCGTGGTCGCCAACAACGCCAGCGGGATGTCGTGCGGGGTGGTGCACAACGCCTACCACACGGTGCGGTCCCTGCGCGTCGTCCTCGCCTCGGGCACCGTCGTCGACACCTCCGACCCTGCGGCCGACGAGCACCTGGAGCGCGCCGAACCCGCCCTCGTCCGCGAGCTCATGGCCATCAAGAAGGAGCTGGAGGCCGACCCGGCGCTGTGCGACCGGATCAGGACCAAGTTCGCCATCAAGAACACGAACGGCTACCGCCTCGACGCCTTCCTGGACGCCGACACTCCCGCCGGGATCCTGCGCGGACTCATGGTCGGCTCCCAGGGCACGCTCGGCTTCCTCGACGAAGTCGTCTTCGACACGGTTCCCTTCGGCCGCCACCACGCCACCGCGCTGCTGCGCCTGCCGAGCCTGCACGACGCGGCTGCCCTCGTCCCCGACCTGGTCGAGGCCGGTGCCCATGCCGTCGAGCTCCTGGACGCCCCGTCCCTGCGCTCCACCGCCGGCGTCTCCGGAGCCCCCCGCTGGCTCGCCGAACTCACCGAGGACGCGCAGGACGCCGCACTGCTGGTCGAGTTCCGGGCCGCCGATTCGGACGACCTGACTGTCCAGCAGGAGCGCGCCGAGGCAGTGCTGGCCGCTTCCACCGCCCCCGTGATGGGGCAGTTCACCCGCGACTCGGCCACCGCCGGCGCCTACTGGCGGGTCCGCAAGGGCCTGCTGGCCGCCGTCGGCAGCACCCGCCCCCCGGGCACCGTGCTGCTGGTGGAGGATGTCTGTGTCCCCCCGGACCGGGTGGCCGACGCCGCCCGCGACCTGTTCCTGCTCCTTCAGCAGCACGGCTTCGCCTCGCCCATCGCCGGGCACGCCTCGGCCGGGAACCTGCACTTCCCGCTCATGCTCGACCCCTCCGCACCCGAGGACGTGCGCCGTTACCGCACCTGCATGCAGGCTCTCGCCGACCTGGTGCTGAACACCTACAACGGCGCGCTCAAGGGCGAGCACGGCACGGGACGCAACATGGCGCCGTTCGTGACCCAGGAGTGGGGCAGCGCCGCCGTCGGACTCATGTGGCGGCTCAAGGCCGCCCTCGATCCGCGCGGCATCCTCAACCCCGGCGTGATCCTGGACCACGACCCGGACGCGAACGTCCGCAACCTCAAGACGCTGCCCCCGGTCGACCCGGCCCTGGACCCGTGCATCGAATGCGGCTTCTGCGAACCGGCCTGCCCCAGCCACGACCTGACCACCACACCCCGCCAACGCATCGTGCTGCAGCGGGAGATGGCCCGGCACCGGGCCGACTCCCCCCTCGTGCTCTCCCTCACCCAGGACTACGCCTACGACGCCGTGGACACCTGCGCCGGGGATTCGAGCTGCGCGGTGAGCTGTCCCGTCGGCATCGACACCGGCGCCGCGATGAAGAGGCTGCGGCACGCCGGGCACGGCTCGCTCGCCGAACGCGCGGCCACCTGGGCCGCACGCCACTGGGCAGGTCTGGAAGGGGGCGCCCGGGCCGCCGTGGGCCTCGCCCGGCGCACCGCGGACATCGCGGGAGACGCCCCGCTGCGCGCGGTCACCGCCGCGGCCCGTGGCGTGCTCGGCACCGAACTGATCCCCGCCTGGCTGCCCGAGGTGCCGCAGGCCGCCCCGAAGCGGTTGCCCGCCACCCGACGGCAGCAGGCGCACGCCGTCTACGTACCCGCCTGTGTCAACCGGATCTTCGGCACTCCCCCGGGAGAGAGCGGGCCGACGGTGGTGCAGGCCCTCGTCACGCTCGCGGAACGGGCCGGCCGACCGCTGTGGATCCCCGCGGACGTGGCGGGCACCTGCTGCGGCACCATCTGGCACAGCAAGGGCTACGAGAAGGGGCACGCCGCCATGGCGGGGGTGCTCGTGGAGCGGCTGTGGCGGTGGAGCGACGAGGGACGCCTGCCGGTCGTCATGGACGCCTCCTCCTGCTCGCTCGGCGCCCTGCGCGACGTGGTGCCCCATCTGAGCCCGGCCGACCGGGACCGCCACAGCCGGCTGTCCATCCACGACGCCGTCGACTGGACCCAGCGGGAACTGCTGCCGCATCTCACGGTCACCGAACGAGTCCCCACCGCCGTGGTCCACGCCACCTGCTCGATGCAGCAGACCGACCACGGCTCGGCCCTGAAGGCCGTGGCACAGGCGGTCGCCGACAGCGTTGTCCAGCCGATCGCCGAGTCCTGCTGCGGGTTCGCCGGCGACCGCGGCTTTCTGCACCGGGAACTGACGGAGAGCGCGACCGCGGCCGAGGCCGAAGAGGTCGGGCGACTCGACGCCCAGGCCCATCTCAGCGCGAACCGCACCTGTGAGATCGGTCTCCACCATGCCACCGGCGCGGCGTACACCTCGGTCATCCAGCAGCTGGAGCGAGCCACCCGGCCGGTTGTGACGCGGTAACGCCTCCTCCGCCGGGCAGCGCACAAGCTGCCCGGCAGCGGCATGGCGGCCGCCCTTCCCGCAGGGGTGAGGCGCGGGGCGGGGCATCTGGGGCGGCCGGGCACCCCCGATGCGCCGCGCCTGTCAGATTCTCTCGACGCGCAGGGCGAGTGTCGGGCACCGTCGTACCGCGAGTCGGGCTCGGGCGGCCAGACGCGGAGGGACCGCGGTGGCGGACAGAACCGGATAGCCGTCCTGCTCCATCCGGATCAACTCCGGGACCACGTCGGCACACAGCGCGTGTCCGTCGCACAGCGTCCAGTCCATCGTGAACCGTTCGGCCGTCCTCGCCGCCTGCGGCCCCCTCGGCAACGGCAAGGCGCCCCATACCCGCCGCCCGCAGCCGCTGCCCAGCGCATGCGCCGCCAGGTCGTCCGAGAAGGTCGACAGCGCCGACAGCACGAACCGCGCCGACCCGTCCGGATGCGCACACGCGCGCCGGCCCTGGACCGCGGCCACCTGCTCCCGCAGCCGTTCCCTGACCGGCGCACCGCCGTCGTGTACGACGTCGTCCAGGGCCGTGGCGAGCGCCGACAGCCCCCGGAAGCAGGGCACGCAGTGCGAGACCCTCTCCGCGGCCAGCCAGTGCGCCGCTCGCGCCACCTCTCCCAGCGGGCACGTCTCCTCGGGCACCCGTGTCACAGAGCCCGCTCCGAACACGGCGCCCGCCGCCTCGATTCCGCGGCGCGACATCAGCGCGGTGTCGGCCGCCCGGCGGGGCAGGAAGGCTCCGTCGTGGCCGCCGAGCAGCACCGCCTGTCCGGCATCCGTTCCACAGCGTTCCAGCAGGGTGGCCAGGGGCGTTCCCAGCGGCGCCTCCACCACGGTCTGCGCGGGCCCCTTGCCGCCCGGCGTATGCGCGGTCACCGTCGCCAGGAATGTTCCCGGCTCGTCCCGCTCCCCGAGCGCGCCGAATCGCGCCGCGCCCATCCGGGCCGCGACCGCGAGTTGCGCCCATGTCTCCGTGTTCGAGAGGAGCGTCGGCACCGCTTCGAGGCCGCCCGCCGAGGCGTCACCCACTCCATCGATGAAACGTTCCTGCGACCGAGCCATCCGTATCTCGGGTCCCCGGGCGCGTCGCCGGGGCTGCCGCTCGGCGACCGCGGCCTTGATCGCGGCCGCTGCCGCCGGGTGGGACACCGCGATCACCACCTGCTGCGCGCCCAGGGCCTCCGCGGTCAGCAGCGCGCCGTCCAGGACCAGATGGGGCGCGCGGCGGAGCAGCACCTCGTCCTTGCGGCACGACGGGTCGTCCTCCACCGCGTCGACGACGACAGCCGCGGTCAGTCCGCCGCGCCGGGCCGAGGCCATGACGGCGCGCAGCTTGTGGTGGAAGGGGAAGCCTGCTGGGCCGCGCTCCCGCAGGGCGATCCGCTCGGTGAGCGCGAGCAGATCGCGGAGCCCGAGTTCGCCAGGGTCGGGGAGCGGGCCGTGTGCCGTGAGGTG
Organism: Streptomyces sp. NPDC090088; assembly: GCF_044747345.1. Taxonomy (NCBI): domain Bacteria; kingdom Bacillati; phylum Actinomycetota; class Actinomycetes; order Kitasatosporales; family Streptomycetaceae; genus Streptomyces; species Streptomyces sp. NPDC090088. The sequence goes on from NZ_JBIVDZ010000005.1 coordinate 438,493, forward strand.
GGCGCCGTGGTCCAGACGCTCCTGGGCGCGTCTCGGCCTCAGGCCCGCGGTCAGGCGTGGCACGCCGAGGCCCAGGGAGACGACGGCCGGGACGGGGTCGGGCGCGGCGGCCCGGGCGCGGCGCCGCGCGAACGGCGGGGTCACCAGGGCCGCCGCGCGGACGGCATGGGCACCACGACGGCGTCCGGGAACAGGGCCGGCGCCCCGAGCCCGGCAAGGAGCCGATCGCACGGGGCGGCGAGCGGCACCGCCGCCACGGGAGACAGGAGCCGTGCGCTCGCGACGGCGTGGAGGGGCAAGGGGGGTCCTTCGTGCAGAACGGGACGGACATGTCCCGGGTGTGGTGGGAGCCGATCCGGCGGTGCGGCGCGCGTGGGGAGGCAGCACCGCCCGCCCGCCGGGCCGGCGTCAGCCGAGACCGTCGGCGCCGACCTGCACGGCCGACTCGTCGAGCAGGCCGTCGGCCACCGGCTGGGGAGCGCCGTCCAGGCCGAGCACCGGAGTGGCTTCCTTGTACCAGGACTCGATGACGGCGTTGCCCCAGAAGTCGCGGCGGCGGTCGTCGTGCACGTTCCAGCGGTACGTCTCGTGGTCGGGGTCGCCGGTGTAGTAGTCGGAGGTGTAGATCTCCACGCGGTGGCCGTCCGGATCCCGCAGATACAGGTAGAAGGCGTTGGAGACGCCGTGCCGGCCCGGTCCGCGCTCGATGTGGTGCTCCTTGCGCACCGCGCCGAACAGGTCGGCGGCGCGCAGGACGTGGTGGGACTCGTGGGTGGCGACGCCCAGGTGGTGCAGGCGGGGTCCGGGGCCGCAGGTGAAGGCGACGTCGTGGACGGTCTGCTTGCGGTACATCCAGGCCGCGTACAACTCGTGCTCGTCGCCCTCGATGGTCTCCGAGCAGCCGAAGCCCAGCGACTCGTAGTGGGCGTAGGCGGCGGGGGTGTCGGGGGTGCAGAGGTTGAAGTGGTCCAGGCGGGCGATCTCGGCGCCGTGGCGCAGGTCGTACCGCTGGATGAGGCGTTCGGCGCGCTCGATGTCGTGGAAGAACTCGACGGGGAAGCCGAGGGGGTCGACGACGCGGACGGCGTCGCCGACGCCGGGGGTGCCCTCGCCCTCGGCCACCCGCCTGACCGGCCGGCCGAGGCCGGTGAAGAACTTCTCCGCCTTGTCGACGTCCTCCGGGGTGCGCACCCGGTACGCGATGTGATCGAGAGCTGCCCGTCGGCCCCGCCTCAACACCAGGGAGTTGTGGGTGAGTTCGTCGGTGCCGCGCAGGCAGAGGGTGCCGGGGTCCTCGTACTGGACGTGGAAGCCGAGCATGTCGACCCAGAACCAGCGGGCCGCGCCGAGATCGGTGACGGCCAGCTGGGCGTAGGCGGAGCGGACGACATCGGGCGCGGTCATGAGCCGGTCCCGAAGCGGGGGGTGTGCACCTGGCCGAGGGCCACGTGCACGATCTTCGACTCGGTGTAGAAGTCGATGGAGTGGGCGCCGCCCTCGCGGCCGACGCCGGACGCCTTGACCCCGCCGAAGGGGGTGCGCAGGTCGCGGACGTTGTGGGAGTTCAGCCAGATCATGCCGGACTCGACGGCGTGGGCGATGCGGTGACCGCGCTTGAGGTCGGAGGTCCAGATGTACGCGGCCAGCCCGAACTGGGTGGCGTTGGCCAGCTCGATCGCCTCGGCCTCCGTGTCGAAGGGGGCGACGGCGACGACCGGGCCGAAGATCTCCTCCTGGAAGATACGGGCGTCGCGCTCGACGTCGGCGAAGACCGTCGGCTGGAGGTAGTTGCCACCGGTGAGATGGTCCGGGCGGGTGCCGCCGGCCACCAGCCTCGCCTCCTTCCTGCCGATCTCGACGTAGTCCAGGACGCGTTCGTAGTGCTCGGGATGGACGAGCGCGCCGACCTCGGTGGCCGGGTCGGCGGGCAGGCCCACCCGGACATTCGCCGCCCGCTCGGCCAGACGGCGGGTGAACTCCTCGTACAGGGGTCGCTCGACGAGCACCCGCGAACCGGCCGTACAGCGCTCGCCGTTGAGGGAGAACACCCCGAACACGACGGAATCCAGGGCGGCTTCCACGTCGGCGTCCGCGAAGACGACCGCAGGGGACTTGCCGCCCAGTTCCATCGAGGTGGTCTTCAGGTGCTGCGCGCTGGATCGGATGATGTGCCGGCCGGTGTCGGTGGACCCGGTGAAGGAGATCAGCGGCACGTCCGGATGGTCGACCAGGGCCTGGCCGGCCTCCTCGCCGATGCCGTGGACGATGTTGACCACGCCCGCGGGCACGCCCGCCTCCGCGAAGATCTCCGGCCACAGGGACGCGGACAGCGGCGTCCACTCGGCGGGCTTGAGGACGAGGGTGCAGCCGGCGGCGAGCGCCGGGGCCAGCTTCCAGCTCTCCAGCATGAACGGGGTGTTCCACGGCGTGATCAGCCCGGCGACCCCGACCGGAGTGCGCACGACGTAGGAGAACTGCTCCTCGCCCTGCCGGAAGGCCTCCTCGCCGAGGGCGACGACCACGTCCGCGAAGTAGCGGAAGTTCTCCGCCGCCCGCCGCGCCTGGCCCTTCGCCTGGGTGACGGGCAGCCCGGTGTCGTACGTCTCGAAGGCGGCCAGGCGGTTGTGCCGGGCTTCGACCGCCTCCGCGATCCGGTACAGCACGCCCGCGCGCTCGCGGTTCGAGATACGGGACCAGGCCGGGAAAGCGGACCGCGCGGCGGTCACGGCCCGGTCGACGTCGGCCGCCGCACCGCGCGCGGCCTGCGCGTACACGGTGTTGGACACCGGATCCGAGACGTCGAACGTGCGGCCGTCGGACGCGTCGACGAGGTCGCCGCCGATCCAGTGCCGGATGGTCGAGGGCAGGTTCGCGGGGGTCACCGGCCGGCTCCGATCTGTGCGGTGAGGTCGCCGCCTTCGGCAAGCAGCGCGCGGATCTTCGTCAGGCCCGCGTCGGTGGGGGTCGTCAGCGGCGGGCGGACGTGCGGGGAGGAGATGCGGCCCTGCCGCGCGAGCACCCACTTGGCGGGCGCCGGATTGGTCTCGACGAACAGCAGGTCCACCAGCGGGTGCAGCCGGTAGTGCAGGTCACGGGCTCCGTCGAAGTCACCGGCCGCCCACAGCTCGTACATCCGTGCCACCGCGCCCGGCGCCAGGTTGGCGACGGCCGAGACGAAACCGGCACCGCCGAGGGCGAGCAGCGGCAGGCACAGCAGCTCGATGCCGGACCACACGAGAAGGGAGCGGCCGCATGCGTGCAGGATGCGGGAGAAGTGCTCGAAGTCCTTGGTGGTCTCCTTCACCCCGACGAAGTTGTCGAAGTCGGTGAACAGCCGCTTGACCGTCTCCGGGGCGATGTCGACGGCCGTGCGCGAGGGCACGTTGTAGGCGACGATCGGCAGGTCCGGGAACTCCCCGGCCACCGTCGCGTACCACTGGTACAGCGCCTCCTGGGTGGGCCGCGCGTAGTACGGCGTGATGACCAGGGCCGCGTCGGCGCCCAACTCGTGTGCGGCGGCGGTGAGTTCGATGGTCTCGCCGAGCTTGTGGGAGCCGGTGCCGGGCAGGAACGGCACCCGGTCGCCGATCACCTCCACCGCCGTGCGCATGCCGGCGATCCGCTCGGTGACGCTCTGCGCGCTCGGCTCACCGGTGGATCCGCCCAGGGAGATCCCGTGCGAGCCGTTGTCCAGCTGGAAGCGGATCAGCGCGGCGAGGCCGTCGTGGTCGACCGCTCCTTCGTCGGTGAACGGTGTCACGACGGGGGCTATGGACCCGCGGATGACCGCCGGATCGCTGCGGAACTTCACTGTGAGTCTCCCTTGCACCAGTTCTCATAGGCCTCCCGCCAGGCCGGACCCAGCGGATACAGACCGTCGACGCTCTCGCCCGCGGTCACCTGCGCGGCGATGAACCGCTCCTGCCGCTCCTGCTCCCGGCAGTCGGCGACCAGTTCGGCGGCCAGTTCCGGCGGTACGACGACCACCCCGTCCGCGTCGCCGACGATCAGGTCACCGGGCTGGACGAGGGCGCCGCCGCAGGCGATCGGCACGCCGGTGTCCCAGGGGACGTGCCGGCGGCCGAGGACGGACGGATGGGCGCCGGCCGCGTAGACCGGCAGGTCCAGGTCGGCGACGGTCGCGCTGTCCCGGACCGCGCCGTCGGTGACGATTCCGGCCGCGCCCCGCATCGCCGCCCGCAGCGCGAGGATGTCGCCGAGCGTGCCGGCACTCGCGTCGCGCCGGGCGTCCATCACGAGGACCTGGCCCGGACGCAGCTCCTCGATCGCCCGCTTCTGCGCGTTCATGCCGGTGCCGTACCGCGCGAACAGGTCCTCGCGCAGCGGCAGATACCGCAGGGTGTGGGCGACGCCGACCAGGTTCGCCGAGGCCGGCCGCAGCGGTCGTACACCGTCGACGGACATGTGGGGCATGCCGCGGGCGCGCAGTTGGGCGCTGAGCGTCGCGACCGCCACCGAGGTGAGCCCTTCTTCGAGGACCGGGTCCAGCAACGGGAGGGCGGTGCCGTAGGCGGCATCGCGCTCGGCCGGATCCACCCGGGGCATCGCGCCGAACGGCTCCAGCGAGGGCCCGGCGGTGACCGGGTTGGCCAGTCGTCCGGTCGACAACTCGCCCCCTGTGACCTCGACTTCGACCGTGTCGCCGGGCGAGACCACCGAGGCACCGGCCGGGGTACCGGTCAGGATCACGTCCCCGGGTTCCAGGGTGACCAGCCGGGACAGATCGGCGACCAGCCGCCCGAAGGGGAACAGCAGCGTGTCGGTCGTGTCGTCCTGGACCAGTTCGCCGTCGACCCAGGTCCGCAGGCGCAGGGCGGCGGGGTCGAGTTCGGCGGCGTCCAGCAGGCGGGGCCCGATCGGCGTGAAGCCGTCCGCTCCCTTCGAGCGCAGGTTGGAGCCGCGGTCCGCGTAGCGCAGGTCGTAGACGCCCGCGTCGTTGGCGGCGGTCACCCAGCGGACGTGCGACCAGCCGTCCTCCGGCGCCACGCGCTGTGCGCGGGCACCGATGACAAGGGCGATCTCGCCCTCGAAGCCCAGGAGTTCGCAGCCGTCCGGCCGGACGATCGGCTCGCCCGTGCCGGACAGCGACGAGGGCGGCTTGAGGAAGTAGGAGGGGTGGGCCGGGGCCCGTCCGCGTTCCCTGGCCTGGCTGGGGTAGTTCAGGTGAACGGCGATGATCTTCGACGGGGGAGTGCCCAGAGGGTGTGGCACGGGGCTCCTTCAGGTGCCGGGCGTCCGGGCGTGGCCGCGGACGCGCTCGCGCAGGGCGAGCAGGCCGTGCACGGTGTCGAGGGAGGGGGCGGGGACGCCGGTGTGACGCGCGAGTTCGCGTACGGCACCCACGACGGCGTCGAGTTCGAGGGGGCGGCCGTGGTCCGCGTCCTGCAGCATCGAGGTCCGGAACGCGCCGAGCTCGCGGGCGACGGCCAGCCGCCCGTCGGCCGTCATGGCACTGGCTATGCCCAGCGCGGCGCCGACGGCCGCCGTCTCCTCGAACATGGCGGCGCACAACCGGCGTGTGTCGGGATCGTCGAGGATGTCCAGGACGGTGGCGCCGGTGAGCGCGCTGACGGGGTTGAGGTTGACGTTGCCCAGGAGCTTCTCCCAGATGTCCCGGCGGACGTCCACGGCGGGCTCCGGGCGGATGGCGCCCCCGGACAGCGCGGCGACGCACCGTGTGACACGGTGCGAGACTCCGCCCGCCGGGTCGCCGACGATCAGCCTGCTGCCGCTGACGTGGGTCACCCGGCCCGGGCTGTCGACCACACTGCTGAAGTGCGCGACCCCCGCCATCACGCGCTCGGCGGGCAGCAGGGCCAGCAGCTCCCCGTCGGGGTCGACCGAACGCAGGACGTGGCCGGCCCTGGAGTACTCGACCGTGGACAGCAGCCACCAGGGGACACCGTTCGCCACGACGAGGACGTCCGCACCGCGATCGATCCACGTCCGGACGGAGCGGACCGCCGACAGCAGGTGCTGGCTCTTGACGCACAGGACCACCAGATCCGGAACGGGGAGCCGCCAGGCGTCGTACGCCGTGGGGAACCAGTGACGGTGCTCGGTCCGAGCCTCCTCGCCGCGCAGGGCGAGACCCCGCGCGGCGATCGCGTCGAAGTGCGGGCCCGGCCTGCCGAGGAGGGAGACCTCGGCGTCCGACGCGGCGAACGCCCCGGCGAGGGCGGCGCCGACGGCACCCGGGCCGACGATGGTGATCCGTTGTCCCATGGCAGCGAGCATGCGCTGCGGCGTCATCCACGACAATGTCGGTATCTACACTCGCGGTCGTCCTCTGATGTAGATTCCGCCATCGCTCCATTTCTCACGTGCGGGAGGACCCCGTATGACCGCCATGCTCCTCGAACAGCTCGTCGTCGCCCTGCAGGACGACGTGGTCAGCGTGCTGTCGGAGGGCGCCGAGGCCGAACCGCGGGTCGTCGGTGTCGAGTTGCTGGACTCTGCCGAGGTCGTGCGGGCGACCGCGGCCGGGCATCTGCTGCTCGGCGTCGGCGTGGACATCGCGGACGCCGGCGCGATGGACGCCGCCCTCCGGACGGCGGCGGACACCTCGTGCGCGCTCGCCGTCAAGTGCGCCCTTCCCGCGCCGGACGGCCTGCTGGCCCGGATCCGCTCCACAGGGGTTCCCGTACTCGCCGTCAATCCCCAGATGCCGTGGACGCGGGTCCAGCGCCTGGCCACCTCCGTGCTGGCGGCGCGTGCGGTGGATTCCGAGCCCGACGGCGCACGGACGGGCGGTGATCTGTTCTCCCTGGCCAACGCGGTCGCCGGCATCGTCGGCGGAGCGGTGGCGATCATGGACACGCAGCAGATCATCGTCGCCTACTCGAACCTGCCCGACCAGCCCATCGACGAGATCCGGCGGCAGGGGATCCTCGGCCGCCGGGTGCCCGAGGACGCGATCGCCGACCACCTGGACCGCAAGGTGTGGACGAGCGAAACGGTCGTACGCCACCAGAGGTCCGGAAGCCTGCCGCGCATGGCCGTGGTCATCCGGGCGGGCGAGGACGTGCTCGGCTCCCTGTGGGCCGCGTTCCCCGACGACACCGCGGTCCCGGACTGCGGGCCCACCTTGCAGGAGGCGGCCCGGGTGGCGGCTTTACACATGCTGGCGCTGCGCCGCCAGGTCGACGCGGAGCAGGAGAGCCGGGACCGCGCCCTGCGGTCCGCACTGGAGGGCCGGTCGGGGCAGAGCGACCTGCCCGGCGGCGTCCGCCTCCCCGGTGTCCTGGTGGGGCTGAGCGAGGCGGTACCCGCAGGCGGCGACACGGGCGACTCGGGCGTGGCGGCCCGGCGGCACGCCGCTCTGCTGCGGCTCGTCGATCTCGCCGTCCTCGACAGCCGCTCCCTCGGCTACGAACCGGCGGCGGCCCTGCTCGGCGAGCACGTCTACGTCCTGCTGCCCGCCGCCGGTTCGGGGCGGGTGTCCACCGGCGTACTGCTGGACCACCTCCTCGACCGGGCCCGGCACAGCCTGCACCGCTCGTTCGTCGCGGTGGGCTCACCGACCGTGGGCGCGCTCTCGCCCCTGCTCAGGGCCCGCCGCGACATCGACGCAGCCCTCGACCACCTCCGGGAGAGGTGCGCGGATCCGGGTGCGTACCGCACCGAGGAGCTGCGGCCGGAGCTGGTGCTGCGGCGGCTCGTACGCGCCGTCCGCGACGACGGCGAACTGCGCACCGGCATCGTGGAACGCCTGCGGGCGCACGACGCCGAGCACGCCACCGAGTACGCGGCCACCCTGCTCGCGTATCTGCGGCACTTCGGTGACGTCGTCGCGGCCAGCGGTGCGCTGCACATCCACCAGAACACACTGCGGTTGCGGCTGCGCCGGGCCGAAGAACTCTTCGGGGTGTCGCTCGCCGACCCGACGCGACGTCTGCTGCTGACCCTGGAACTGACGGCGCTGACCCAGCCTTAGTGTCGGATCGCACAGTGCGCGGGCGCTTTTGATGGCGGCCTCGACATTGGCTGCCCACGGCTCGCGCACCCATGCTCCTGCACACCGAGGTACGCCTCCCCCCCCCCAGCGGCGACACCCATGGATCAAGGAGCACGGCAGTGACCGTTCTGGACCTCCCCACGAGCACGAAGAAGCCTGCCGGTATGAGGGAGGCCGAGTGGCAGGCGCGGCTCGAACTGGCGGCCTGCTACCGGATCTTCGACCACCTCGGCTGGGTCGAGATGATCTTCAATCACATCACCGTGCGGGTGCCGGGCGAGGACGGGCACCTGCTCATCAACCCGTTCGGCCTGATGTACAACGAGGTCACCGCCTCGAACCTGGTGAAGATCGATCTCGACGGAAACCTGCTGTCCGACTCCGACTGGCCGGTCAACGAGGCGGGACTGCTGATCCACTCCGTGATCCACGCCGGCCGGCCCGACGCCCACTGCATCATGCACACCCACACCACCGCGGGCACGGGCGTCGCCTGCCTGCGCGGCGGACTGGACCCGGACAACTTCTACGCCGCCCAACTGCACGGCATGGTCGCCTACCACGACTTCGAGGGCGTCACCGTGGACCCCGAGGAGAAGCCACGCCTGGTGGCCGACCTCGGCGAGCGCAACCTGATGATCCTGCGCAACCACGGCCTCCTCGCGCTCGGCCCGACCCTGCCGGCCGCCTTCTCCGCCCTGTGGACCCTGCAGCGGGCCTGCGAGATCCAGCTGGCCGCCCAGTCCTCAGGACAGCCGCTGATGCCGGTGACGCCGGCGGCCGCGGTGCGCTCGACCAGGGAGTCCTTCCAGATGGGCGACCGCACGCAGGCGGGGCGGACGCTGTTCACCGCGCTGCGCCGGCGTATCGACCGGATCGCCCCGGACTACGCCGCCTGACGCGGAGCCGCCGAACCCTTCCCGATCCCCACCCCGCACCCCCCGCTGCTCACTCCCCACCCCCACCCCCCACTGCTCACCTCTCCGCTCCGGGTCGACGATGACCCGCTGACGATCGGACCAGCCATGTCCCAGCCCTCAACGGCAACAGGCCGCCAGCACCGCACGGTCGCGCTGGCAGCCATGGCGGGCACCACCATCGAGTGGTACGACTTCTTCATCTACGCCCTGTGCACCGGCCTGGTCTTCGGCAAGGTGTTCTTCGAGGGATTCGGCGAGGACTCGCTGATCATCTCCTTCGCCACCATAGGCATCAGCTTCTTCTTCCGCCCGATCGGTGCCGCTGTGGCCGGCCACCTCGGCGACCGGCTGGGCCGCCGCGCGATGCTGATCGCCACCCTGGTGCTGATGGGCGTGTCCACCACCCTCATCGGCCTGGTGCCCACCCGGGACTCCATCGGTGTGACCGCCCCGGTCATCCTGGTCTTCCTGCGCATCCTGCAGGGGATGTCCGCCGGCGGGGAGTGGGGCGGCGCCGCCCTGATCGCCGTGGAACACGCCCCCACCGGCAAGCGCGGCAGGTTCGGCGCCTTCCCCCAACTCGGCGCGCCTCTCGGCCTGCTGCTCGCCAACGGCGTCCTCGCCCTGATCACCGCCCTCACCACCGACGAGCAGTTCCTCTCCTGGGGCTGGCGCATCCCCTTCCTGCTCAGCGTCGTCCTCGTGGCCGCCGGCTTCGTCATCCGCCGCCGGGTCGAGGAGAGCCCCGTCTACCAGGAGCTGAAGGACACCGGCGACCGCGCCCGCACCCCGCTCGCCACGCTCTTCCGCCACCACTGGCCCCTGGTCGTCGCCGGCGCCCTGCTGTTCGCCGCCAACAACGCCGTCGGCTACATGACCACGGGCGGCTACGTGCAGGCCTACTCGGTCAACCACCTCAAGATCAACCCCACCACCATCCTGATCTGCGTCATGATCGCCGCCGTGGGCTGGCTGGCCAGCACCCTGGCCGGCGGCATCTGGTCGGACCGGATCGGCCGCATCCGCGTCTACCGCATCGGGTTCCTCATCCAACTCGCCTGGATGTTCCCGTTCTTCGCACTGCTCAACACCGCGAACACCGGCCTGATCGTGCTCGGCCTCGTCCTCTACAGCATCGGCCTCGGCCTGACCTACGGCCCGCAGTCCGCCCTGTTCGCCGAGTTGTATCCCACCGCCGTCCGCTACAGCGGTGCCGCCCTGTCGTACGCCCTGGGTGCCGTCCTCGGCGGTGCGTTCGCCCCGATGATCGCCGAGGCCCTGCAGACCAGCACCGGCACCGTCTACTCGGTCGCCGTCTACCTCGCGGCCGTCACCCTCGTGGGTCTCACCGTCACGTTCTTCCTCAAGGAACGCCGGGACACCCCCCTCACCGGCACCGAGGCCCACGCCGAGCAGTACGACGAACAGACCACCGTCACCGCCTGAGGGGCCGCCACCGACCGGCCGGAGGACTCCACCGGGCAGCCGAAGGCCGGTCCCCACAGACGTAGATGATATATCAACTACGTATCCCCCCCGTCCCTCTCCAGCCAGGAGCCACCCGAATGACCGATCCGACGGCCGACATGCCCCTTGCGGCGTCCTCCGAGGGTCCCCGCCACAAATCCCTCACGCGCCGCCGTTTCTGGCAGGTCGGCGCCGCCGTGGCGGTCAGCGCCGGTACGGCATCGCTCCTGCACGGGCAGTTCGCCGGTGCCGCGACCGCCGCCACCTCGCAGGACTACTTCGACCGTGCCGCCAAGCTGGCCGGCGACAACCCGATTCTCACGGACCTCATCACCGCGCTCACGTCCGGTTTCACCGTTCCGCATCCCACCGCGCCGGACCCGCTGAAGATCTTCGACGACCTGGCGGTGCTGAGCGTCGGCTGGGTGTCCGCCACGGCGATCCTCACCTCCGGCGGAATCATCCTCATCGACTCCCTCACCTCGCCCAGCGACGCCCAGAACACCATCGTCCCGGGCCTGAAAGCGCTCGGCGCGGACCCGTCCACGATCAAGTACGTCGTCGTCACCCACGCCCACGGCGACCACTTCGGCGGCGCCCAGTACCTCGCCGACACCTACGGCGCCCGGGTGTTGATGTCACCGGCCGACTGGACCACCCTCGCCACCAGCAAGCCGGCCAACGCCCCCGCCCGGGACCTGGACATCAGCGACGGCCAGCAACTGACCCTGGGCACCACCACGGTCACCCTCCACTACACCCCGGGCCACACCCCCGGCACCGTCTCCCCGATCTTCCCCGTCCACTGGCAGGGCACCGCACACACCGCGATGCTCTGGGGCGGCACCAACCCGCCCACCGCCACCACGGACAAACAGACCTACCTCTCCTCCGCCAAGACCTTCGGCTCCCTGATGAAGCGGGCCGGTGTCGACGTCGAGCTGAGCAACCACCCCTTCTGCGACTACGGCCTGGAGCGCATGCAGGAGCTGAGCGGCACGCCGGACACCGCCGACAACCCGTTCGTCGTCGGCACCTCCGACACCCAGCTCTTCATGCAGGTCGTGCGGGCGATGGTGAACGGACGCATCCTCCAGGACCAGGAGTCCGCCGACTCCGCCGCTGCCGGCACCACCAGGGCGGTGGCGCTGGCGGCGATCACCCCGCGCACGGCCGGCTGCGGCTGCTGACGATCCGGACCGTCCGAGCCGGCTTCGGAAGGACCCACGAAGGACCCACGTCCGAGGCGGAACCCGACCGTTCGGGTTCCGCCTCGTCTCCCGAGCGGGAGGACGCAGGCATGGCTCAGGGCTGTGCCTTGTCGACCTCGTTCGCGGCGTCGGCGACGGTACGGCCGTGGACGGCGGGGCGTCCGCCGTAGGGATCCGCGTCCGTCCACAGCGTCGTGGGGGCGGCCTTGCGGACGACGGGGACGACCTCGCTCGCGAAGCGTTCGAGCATGTCGAGCTGCTGCTCGTGCGGGATCATCGTGGGCAGGCTGAAGGACTGCAGGTCGTGGCCGAACGCCTCGTGCCACCACAGGATCTTCTCGGCGATCTGCTGCGGGCTGCCGACCAGCACCGGCCCGTGCGCGATGGCGTCGTCGATGGTGGCGAACGTCATCTCGTTGCCGGGCGTGTGCATGCCGGGTTGGTTGAAGAAGGCGACGATCTTCTCGTAGGTGGGGCCGAAGGCGTCCCGGGCCTCCTGCGTGGTGTCCGCCAGGTACAGGAATCCGGCGCCGGCCGCGACGTAGGCGAACCGCGGGTCGTGGCCGTGCGCGGCGTACCGCTGCCGATAGTGGTCGATGAGCACGGTGTAGTTGTCGCGGGGCTGGATCGCGTTGGCGGAGAAGAGCGGGTCCCCCCACCTGGCCGCCAACTCGGCGGAGGTCTGCGTGGTGGCCGAGCCGTGCCAGATGCGCGGGGCGCCCGCGAACGGCCGGGGCAGGCTGGTGACCTTGTCGAGCGGCCCCCGGAAGCGGCCCTCCCAGGTCACCTCCTCCTCGCGCCACAGCCGCCGCAGCAGCTCGTACTTCTCCGCGAGCGCGTCCCACTGGTCGCCGTTCCCGATGCCGAACATGGGCAGCTGACGCATCTCGTTGCCCTTGCCGATCACCAGCTCCAGCCGGCCTCGGGAGAGCTGGTCGACCGTGGCGTAGTCCTCGGCCACCCGGAGCGGGTCGTGGATCGACAGGACGGACACGCCGGTCTGGATCCGCACCCGGCCGGTGGTCGCGGCGATCGCGCCCAGCAGCACGGTGACGCCGCTGCTGAGGAACTCCCCGGCATGCCGCTCACCGAGTGCCACGGCGTCGTACCCGAACTGCTCCGCGTAGCGCGCCGACGTCAGCGCCTGGGCATACCGCTCGTCGGTGCGGATCCGGCGTCCGGTCACCGGGTTCGTCAGGTGCGGCAGGATGTCGAGAACCTGAAATCTCATGCTGGTGCTCCAAGGTGGCGTGCTGTTCGCGGGACGGTGCCCGGCTGGTTCCTGCTGGTGGTGGGGGATGGGCCGCCTCCCGGTGGGCACCGCTCCAGCCGCGTCGACAAGGCGCCGGCCAAGCGCGGCCGTCCGAGACGGCGTCGGTGTGGCCCGCCCTCCTCGACGCCGAGGCAGCGGAGCGCCTCGGCCTCGGGAGGCTCAAGAGGGTTGTGCGGAGGCAGGGTTGTCGGTCACGGCACGGTGTACGGGCTGCTGTCCGCCCAGGTACTTGGTGATCGCGACGACCGCGCCGCGGCCGGCGCGGTTGGAGCCGACCGTGGACTGGGACGGGCCGAATCCGACCAGGTGGACCCGGGGTTCGCCGGCCACCTGGGTGCCGGTCGTCCGGATGCCGCCGTGGTCGTTGCGCAGCGCCAGGGGGGCGAGGTGCGCGAGTGCCGCCTTGAAGCCGGTCGCCCACAGGATCGCGTCCACGGCGGTGAAGGAGCCGTCGGCCTCCCGCACACCGGCGGGTTCGATCGCGGTGAACATCGGACGGCGTTCGAGCGCGCCGCGCTCCCTGGCCGCCAGCGCGTACGGGGTCCAGGCCAGGCCGGTGTACGAGACGACGCTGCCCGTGGGTCTGCCCGCCTCGACGTCGGCGAGGACCTTGGCGATGATCTCGCGGCCCTCGACCTCCGGGTTGAACCCGCCGTCCCGGAAGAAGGGTTCGCGACGGGTGTACCAGAAGGTGGTCGCCACCCTGGAGATCTCCTCCAGCTGCTGGAGTGCGGAGATGCCCCCGCCCACGACGGCGACCCGCAGGCCGGCGAAGTCCTCCGCTCTGACGTAGTCGTGGGTGTGGAGCTGCGGTCCGGTGAACGTCTCCTGCCCCGGGTAGTGGGGGAGTACGGGGTTGGTCCAGGTGCCGGTCGCGTTGACGACCACCCGGGTCAGCCAGGTGCCGTGATCGGACTCGACCACCAGTTCGCCGTCGGGGTCGGTGTCGGCGGCACGTACGGTGGTGACCCGCACCGGTCGCAGGATGTGCAGGTCCGTCCGCCGCTCGAAGTCGGCGAAGTAGCGTGGCACCGCGGTACGGCTGGGCTCCCCGGGGTCGATGGGGGGTTTGGGGAAGTCCGGGAGATCGAAGATCCCGTTGACCGTGGCCATGTGCAGCGACTCCCACCGGTGACGCCACGCTCCGCCGGGCGCGGTTTCGCCGTCGAGCACGACGAACGTGCGATCCGCGTACGCGGCATCCGCGTCCAGGGCGCTGACGAACCCGCGCCGCTTCAGGTGATAGCCGGCCGACAGCCCGGACTGGCCCCCGCCGATGACCACCACGGTGGCTCTCCGAGGGGACGGCGACGCGTACGCGCCTGCCTGGTCAGTGGTCATTTCGGGGCTCCTGCCGGTGGACCGGGGCGCTGCCGCCGGTGGCCAGTCGCATGAGGTCGGTGTCGAAGTCGACGTCCTCGACGGACCGTTCGGCGGCGGTGGCGTTCCCGCCGAACCGGTGCTGGTAGCCGCCCCAGTTGCTGTCGGCGATCTGCCGGCCGGCTCCGGAGCGCAGCAGGACGGAGAGCTCCTGTGCGGCGCGGGCGACGCGGTTGCCGAGGTCGGTCGACCCCCAGTCCTCGGGCGTCGCGTACAGGGAGGTGGGCATGGGCAGGGCGCGGAGGAAGGCGAACAGGGGCCGGAGGTGTTCGTCGACCACCATGGCGTGCCGTGCGCTGCCGCCCGTCGCGGCGAGGACGACGGGCCTCGCGATCAGCAGATCGTTGTCGATCAGGTCGACGAACGACTTGAACAGACCGCTGATGCCGGCCTTGTAGACCGGGGTGGCGGCGATGACCGCGTCGGCCCCGGCCAGCAGGTCCATGGCCGACTGGACCTTCGGGTTGAGCATGCCGGAGACGATGCCCTGCGCGATGTCCGTGGCGAGCGAGCCGAGATCGATCGAGCGCACGGTCGCCGTCGTACCCGTGGTCCGGAGGGCGTCGATCGTCCTCTGGGCGATGCGATCGGCGAGCAGCCGGGTCGACGACGGGTCGCTGACGCCGGCGTTGACGACCACGAGCGTGACCGGTACGGGGGCAGGCGGATGGTCGCTCACGCGATGCTCCTTGCGCGCCGGGCCCCGTTCGCCGGCCGGCTGACGTCCGCCATCAGAACGCTGCCGGGAAGCTGGCCTCGACGTCCGGATCGCTGTCCTGGTACGGCGAGGTGCCCGACAGGTTGTCGCCCCGGTTGGGGTTCGGACGCGGCCGGCGCGGCTCCGCGTCGCCGTACTTCGCCCTCACCAGCGAGGCGTGCGTCGGTGCGTCGGGGATGCCGGGCCTGCGGCGGGCCGCCAGCTCCTTGCGCAGCACCGGCACCACCTCGGTCCCCAGCAACTCGACCTGCTCCAGAGCCATCTCGACCGGCAGGCCGCCGGAGTCGACCGCGAAGAGCTGACGCTGGTAGTCGCCGAAGCCTTCCTGCCAGGTGAGGACCTTGTCGATCACTTCCTGCGGGCTGCCGACCGTCATGGGCGTGGCGGCCATGTAGTCCTCCAGCTTCATGCCGCGGAACATCGAGTGGCTCTCGAAGTAGGGGCGGTAGGTGTTGACCGCGTCCTGGGACCGCCGGGCGATGAACGCCATACCGCCGAGGCCGACGATCGCCTGCTCGGCGGTGCCGTGGCCGTGGTGCTCGTACCGGCGCCGGTAGAGCTCGACGATCGGCTTGAAGTGGAAGTTCGGCGCCAGGATGTGGTTGGCGAAGAACCCGTTGCCGTAGTACGCGGCCTGCTCGGCGGTCTCCGGGCTGCGGATCGAGCCGTGCCACACGAACGGCGGGACGTCGTCCAGCGGGCGCGGGGTGGAGGTGAAGCCCTGGAGCGGGGTGCGGAACCGCCCCTCCCAGTCGACCACGTCCTCGCGCCACAGCCGGTGCAGCAGGTTGTAGTTCTCCAGGGCGAGCGGTACGCCCTGACGGATGTCCTTGCCGAACCAGGGATAGACCGGGACGGTGTTCCCGCGCCCGAGCATCAGGTCCAGGCGCCCCTTGGCGAGGTGCTGCACCATGGCGTAGTCCTCGGCGATCTTCACCGGGTCGTTGGTGGTGATCAGAGTGACCGCTGTGCTCAGGACGATCCGCTCGGTCAAGGCCGCGATGTGGGCGAGCAGGGCCGGCGGAGAGGACGGCACGAAGGGCGGGTTGTGATGCTCCCCCAGGGCGAACACGTCGAGACCCACCTCGTCGGCGCGTCGTGCCACCTTGACGATGTTGCTGATCCGTTCGGCCTCACTCTGGGTCCGCCCGGTGGTCGGGTCCGGTGATATGTCACCAATACTGAAGATGCCGAACTGCATGGGCGGGGCTCCTAGGGTCTTGCGTGGCTCTGCACATGATTCAACAGGTTGATATGTCAAGTAAACCGTGACGTGGCGCATCCGCTATGGCGTTCGTCACGCCGCATCGCCGCTCCCGGCTCTGGGGATTGCCCATTTCCTCACCGTCGAGCCACCGGCCCTGCCTGGCAGGGCACGGCCGGTGTGACAGCTCCGGCCGAGCCCTGCCCGCTGCCTTCTCCGTCAGCAGCCGCAGCCCCCCTCGCGAGTCACCGTCGCGGACCCGGCCGCTCCGGTGGTGAACGCGGCGGTGGTGACCGTGGAGGCGGTGGAGGACTCCTGGTCCTGGAGGATGCGTCCGTTCAGCATGTCCTCCATGACCTGCATGAAGAGCTGGGTGCCGGAAGTTCCCACGACGAACGGGTTGCTGGTGCTGCTCAGCTCTGCGATGCGCTCCAGCCCGTAGTCGCTGAACGGGTGGTTGTTCAGTTCGACGTCGACTCCGGCCTGCGACATCGTCGAGGCGAAGCTGATCGCGGAGGAGAGGTAGGTCTGTTTGTCCGTGGTGGCGGTGGGTGGGTTGGTGCCGCCCCAGAGCATCGCGGTGTGTGCGGTGCCCTGCCAGTGGACGGGGAAGATCGGGGAGACGGTGCCGGGGGTGTGGCCCGGGGTGTAGTGGAGGGTGACCGTGGTGGTGCCCAGGGTCAGTTGCTGGCCGTCGCTGATGTCCAGATCGCGGGTCGGGATGTTGGATCCCGAGCTGGCGGCGAGGGTGGTCCAGTCGGTGGGCGACATCATCACGCGGGCGCCGTAGGTGTCGGCGAGGTACTGGGCGCCCGCGTAGTGGTCGGGATGGGCGTGGGTGACGACGACGTACTTGATCGTGGACGGGTCCGCGCCGAGCGCTTTCAGGCCCGGGACGATGGTGTTCTGGGCGTCGCTCGGTGAGGTGAGGGAGTCGATGAGGATGATTCCGCCGGAGGTGAGGATCGCCGTGGCGGACACCCAGCCGACGCTCAGCACCGCGACATCATCGAAGATCATCGTCGGATCCGGCGCATCAGGGTGCGGCGGGGTGAAGCCGGAGGTCAGCGCGGTGACGAGGTCCGTCAGGATCGGGTTGTCGCCGGCCAGTGCGGCGGCCTGGTCGAAGTAGTCCTGCGAAGTCGTGCCGCTGCTGCTGGTGCTGGAGGGGGTGATCGGGGGAGTGCTGGACGGCCTGCCCGTGGGCCTGGCCGTCGCGGCCCCGGCGGCGTGTCCCGGAAGGAGGGTCGCCGCGCCGGCGGTGAGCGCGGCGGCGGCGCCGACCTGCCAGAAGCGGCGGCGGGTGAGGGGTTCGTGCTCCGGGGAGAGTGTCGGGCGGTTGCTCTCGGCTTGCGGCTCGTTCATGTGTGCGGCTCCTTGCTGGTGAATGCGTCGTGGACTTCCTCAGGCGGCGACGGCGGCCGGCCCGCCGTGCTGCTCGGGGGACTCTGGCGGCGGGGTCGGCGAGGTCGGCCGGTGGATGATCAGGAGGTGTGGCTGAGCGCGATCCGGTCGATCCTGTGACGCGGCGGTGCACCGGACGGCGGCGGCCTCGCCGGAGTGCGCGTGATGCGGCGGGGTGGGGCATCGACGGAGACGAGGCGCTGCCTTCGGTGTGCAGGAGCATGGGGGTGACGCCACTCGGGGGCCAATATCGACGGCGACAGCGAATGCGCCCCGGCGGTGTCTGATCCGACATTGCGTCAGTTGCCGCTGCTGGCGGGGGAGATGAGCCAGGCGTCAGGACGACGAAGGAGACGAGCCTTGGCGCCCCGCCTCCGCGGTGGACGTATCAACTATATTGAGGCTGTCGAGCGTCATATGAGACAGGTGTGCAGCCCGAGGGGAGAAGTCCGGCGATGCGGAATCTGACCGTGGCCCAGCAGATGGTGGACGTCCTGCGCCAGGCGGGAGTGGAGCGGATCTACGGCGTGGTGGGCGACAGCCTGAACGCGGTGGTCGACGCGGTGCGCCGTACCGACGGCATCGAGTGGGTGCACGTCCGGAACGAGGAGGCCGCCGCCTTCGCCGCCGCGGCGGAGGCGCAGCTGACCGGCAGGCTCGCGGTGTGTGCGGGGAGCTGCGGCCCCGGAAACACGCATCTGATCCAGGGGCTGTACGACGCCCACCGCTCCGGTGCGCCCGTGCTGGCACTCGCCTCGCACATCCCGTCCCATCAGATCGGCACCGGCTTCTTCCAGGAGACCCACCCGGAACGGCTGTTCACGGAGTGCAGCGACTACTGCGAGATGATCAGCACCCCCGAGCAGATGCCCCGGGTCCTGCGGATCGCGATGCAGCGGGCTCTCGGCAACAGCGGGGTGTCGGTCCTGGTGATACCGGGGGATGTCGCGCACGGCGAGGCGGCCCACCCGACGGGAAGCAGTGACCTGGTCACCGAGCGCGGCCGGGTCGTCGCGCCGGACACGAGGGTTCGGGCGCTGGCCGAGAAGCTGAACGCGGCACGGAAGGTCATGCTGTTCTGCGGTGCGGGAGTACGGGACGCGCACGCCGAGGTCATGGCGCTCGCGGAGAAGACCGCCGCACCCGTCGGGCACACCCTGCGGGGCAAGGAGTGGATCCAGTTCGACAACCCGTACGACGTCGGCATGAGCGGTCTGCTCGGCTACGGCGCCTGCTTCGACGCGATGCACGAGGCCGACCTGGTCGTCCTGCTCGGCACCGACTTCCCGTACAACGACTTCCTGCCACAGGCGCGCACCGTGCAGATCGACCACGACGCGGGCCGCCTCGGCCGTCGCACCGTGCTGGAACTCGGGGTCCACGGCGACGTCCGGGAGACGCTGCGGGCCGTGCTGCCGTTGGTCGGGGCGAAGCGGGACCGTACCTATCTGGACCGGATGCTGCACCGGCACGCCAAGTCGCTGGAGACGGTGGTCTCCGCCTACACCCGCGACGTAGAGCGGCACACCCCGATCCACCCCGAGTACGCGGCCTCGGTATTGGACGAACTCGCCGCCGACGACGCGGTGTTCACCGTCGACACCGGCATGTCCAACGTCTGGGCGGCGCGCTATCTCACCCCCAACGGGCGGCGCCGGGTGATCGGTTCGTTCCTGCACGGCACCATGGCCAACGCGCTGCCGCACGCCGTCGGCGCGCAGTTCGCCTACCCCGGCCGCCAGGTGGTCTCGATGTCGGGTGACGGTGGACTGGGCATGCTGATGGGCGAGTTGCTCACGGTGAAGCTGCACGATCTGCCGGTGAAGACGATCGTCTTCAACAACTCCTCGCTGGGCATGGTGAAGCTGGAGATGCTGGTCGAGGGTCTCCCCGAGCACGAGACCGACCATGAGCCGGTGGACTACGCGGCGATCGCCCGCGGCGCGGGCATCGAGGCGATCCGCATCGAGCGCCCCGGGGATGTCGTCGAGGGACTCAAGCGGGCGCTCGCCCACGACGGACCGTTCCTGGTCGATCTGGTGACCGACCCCAACGCGCTGTCGATCCCGCCGCACATCTCGGCCGCCCAGGTCAGGGGATTCGCCTTCGCCGCGGGCCGGACCGTGCTCGACGGGGGCGTCGGCAGGATGCTCGACCTGGCCCGCGCCAACCTGCGCAACATCCCCCGACCCTGAGATCGTCCTGCGCTCCCCGATTCCGGCGCGTCCCCAGGCGGGAAGGGCGCCGGTGGTCGCGCTCCGCTGTGACGACTACTTTGGGATGCACCTGAGGGGAGGCGTGTCGTCCTGAGCCTCAGGTGAAGCGACTCGTTCGCTCCCGCCCCGAGGACCGCCCGTGAAGCCGACCCAGCCGCCGCCCCCGTCGTTCCCCGCCGGCGATGCGCGTCGCCCCCCGGTACGGGGCCGGCTGGCGGAAGGCGCCGTACTCGACGCTCGGTTCGACGCGCTGGCCCAGGGCCGCGGCGGGGTCGTCTGCGTACAGGGACCGCCCGGCAGCGGCAAGACCCGGCTCCTCTCGGAAGCCTGCGCGATGGCAGGGCACCGTGCGTTCACCGTGTTCCGGGGCGGCGCGGACCCCGACAGCCAGTTCGTGCCGCTGACCCCGTTGCTGGAGGGCACGCAGACGGACGGGAAACCGCTCTTCGACACCGTCAGACTGCGTGCCCTGGCCACAGCACCCGAGCAGCGCTTCTGGCTCCTGCAGGAACTGCAGGACCAGCTTGAGCGGGCCGCTTTCGACGGTCCCCTGGTCGTGGTCCTGGACGATGTCCAGTGGTGCGACGACCTGACCCTCCTCGCCCTGCGCACGCTCTCGTCCCGGCTGTCCGCCCACGCCATCCTGTGGCTGCTGGCGATACGGGGCGGGAGCAGCGCTCCGGAGGTCCTCACCACACTGGACCGGATGGAACGGGACGGCGCACTCCGGCTCTGCCTCGGTCCGCTCTCCGATGCCGCCGTCAGCGAGATCGCGCAGGACGTGCTCGGGGCTCCTCCGGACACCGCGACCCTGGACGTCGTCCGGCGTGCGGAGGGGGTGCCCCTGCTCCTGGTGGAGCTGCTGCACGGCATGACCGCCGAAGGCAGAGTGGTCGTCACCGACGGTGTGGCCCGCCTGGTCGGCCACCGCCTGCCGGCCCGTTTCCAGACCTCCATCCGGCAGCGCCTGTACAGCCTCTCCGAGCCCACCAGGGAGGTCGTCCGCGCGGCCTCCGCCATCGGGCACACCCTCACCGTCGAGCTTCTCGCCGAACTCCTCGACCGGCCGGTCGGCGCGCTGGTCGCACCCGTGCAGGAGGCCCTCGACTCCGACCTCTTCGTCGAACGGGAGGGGAGGCTGGCCTTCCGCCACGACCTGATCCGCGAAGCCGTGGCGGACAGCCTTCCGGAGTCCGTGCGAAAGGCCCTGCGGCGCCATGCGGCAGAGGTCGTGCTGGCCCGTGGAGCATCGCTGAGCGAGGCGGCCTCCCTGGTGATGGACAGCGCGGAACCCGGTGACCAGGCCGCCGTGCGGCTGCTGCGGGCCGCCGCCGCGGAGCTTTCGGAGACCGCCCCTTCGGCTGCCGGAGAACTGAGCCGTCAGGCGTTGAACCTCACCGCCGCGCAGGCGCCGGAGCGGTCGACGATCATCGCGGAGACGGTGGTACTGCTCTGGCGAGCCGGACGTGCGACACAGGCGCGCGCACTCGGGGCGACGGCCCTGCCCGGCAGCCTGCCCTGCGAGGCCGAGGCGCGGGTGCGTCTCAGCCTCGCACGCGTGTCGAGCCAGTACGACTTCACGGAGGGAGCGCGCCAGTCCGGCATCGGAGCGGCCCTGCCGGGGATCCCGGAGTGCCTGCGCGCACACCTTCTGGCCCTGTACTGCCTCGATCTGGGGCTGGTGGGGGACTACGGCGCGACGGCCCGGGCGGCGGTGGACGAGGCACTGCGATCCGCGCGGCAGGTGGGGGACAGGGCCGCGTTGGCCACCGCCATGACGGCCCACTCGGTCCTGCTCTACTACGACTGCGACTGGGACCGGGCGTTCAGGCGCGCGGACGAGGCCGAGGACATCGCGTCCGAAGCAGGCTTCTCGCGCTCCCTCTGGGTGCCCGAGGCGCTGTGGAAGGCGTTCATGCTCAACGCGGCAGGGCGTACGGCGGAGGCACTCGCCGAGTCGGAGAACGGCATCCGGGACACCCAGCGGCAAGGCCAGGCAGCCGCCATGCGTCTGTGGCTCATGAACCGCTCCCGCGTCCTGCTGGACGCGGGCCGGCTGTCGGACGCCAGAGCGGAGGCGGAGGCGGGCACAGCCATGGCCGACGAACTGGGCATGGGCAACTTCGCCGACGCGACGCTCCTGTACACCCTGCTCCGGGTCGCCCTGCACACCGGCGACCGCGACGCGGCGCGGGCCTACGCGGCGGAGGTCGGACGGATGGTCGGCGATCCGGCGATCCTCGTCCGCAACGCCGGGTCCTGGCTGCTGGCGCTCATGGCCGATGCGGAGGGCCGCCCGGACCGGGCCATGGCGCTGCTCGACGAGTCGTTCACCACGTTCGAGCAGGTGGGCCCCTCGCTGGCGAGCCCCGACGATCCGGCCGATCTCCCCGTCCTCGTGCGCATGGCGCTGCGGGCGGGTGACCATGACCGTGCCGCGGTCGCGGTCGCCCAGGCCGAGCACCGGGCCGTCCGCAACCCCGGTTTCACGATCCTCGCCGCGGCCGCCGCCCACGCCCGGGGCCTGCTCGACAACGACACCGCACACCTCCTGCACGCCGTGGAGCTGTACGACGGGATCGAACGGCTCCTGCCGCACGCTTCGGCCCTGGAGGACGCCGGGCGGAAACTGGCCGTGGCCCACCCCGCGGACGCCGTGCCCGTCCTCGGCGCGGCGCTCGACCGTTACAGCGAGGCGGACGCCGGGTGCGACGCCGCCCGAGTCCGCCGCCGGCTGAGGGTGCTGGGCGCACCTCGCCGTCGGACGGCACCCACCGAGACCGTGACCGCGTGGCCGGAACTGACGGCGTCGGAGGTCGCCGTCGTGCGACTGGTGGCGCAGGGCATGACCAACCGGCAGGTCGCCGAGCACCTCGTGAACTCGCCGCACACCGTCAGTTCCCACCTGCGGCACGCCTTCCTCAAACTCGGCCTGACCTCGCGTACCGAACTGGCGCGGCTGGCGCGCGAGCGGGAACACACGGAGTAACCGCTCAATATCCCACATCCGCGTATGGAACCACTGGGATGACATGTGATGACCGATTTCGTCCGGTTATGCAACGCTCATCCATGCAAGTCCCCTTTCACCTCGCGACGGTCGAACACCTCGCGGTGAACCAACTCGCGCCCCCATGGACGGAGGGGTGAAATGAGAAATTCAATTCACACGGTCGTGTACGAAACGATGGCACAAGTGAACGTCAGCGGGGAGCCCGAGGTTTCCCTCCTGGCGGAGCTGCGCTACAGAACCACCGATCCCTACGCTGTCTGCCTCTCGCTCGGGGCGCCCCTCGCGCCTCCGGTCGACTGGCTCTTCGCCCGCAGCCTGCTCACGGAGGGCCTGCATCTGGCGGTCGGTACGGGAGACGTGCGGGTGATCCCCCGGCGCCGCGGACACCCGGACCGCGTGCGCATCGTGCTCCGGTCGCGGGCCCAGGAGGCGGCCGTCGACGTCGAGACCTCCGTGGTGTGCGCGTTCCTGCTGCGGACCCTCGCACTGGTGCCCGAGGGCGAGGAGGGCGTCCATATCGATCTGGACCGCGCTGTGGCCGACCTGCTCGAGGACGCCGAATGACGTCGCGAACGTCCCGGCCTTTCCCGCGAAAAACGAACCTCCCGGCTTTCGGAGATGCGATGCCGTTCGCGACACACGCCCCCACACGCTCGTACGACCTCGGCCACCTGAGGATCTATGTCCTTCACCCGGATGACCGGTCCGCCTCGGATCCCCCCTGGGTGTCGGACCCGAACGCCGGTGATGCCCTGTACGCGGCGATACACGGGCACGGTTCGGCCGCCTCGGTGAAGGAGCGGCAGCAGACCTGCGCGCACGCGGGCGACCTGGTCTTCTGCGATCCGCGGCGGCCGGAATTCACCCCTTGCGGTCACGCATGCGCCATGACGGTCCTCCGGGTGCCCCGGCGCAGCCTGGGCATCGCCGAATCCGACCTGCGTCGCATCCGCGGGGTGCGTCTGGCCTGCACGGACGGAACACGAGCGCGGGTGACCCACTTCCTCACCGCGCTCGTCTCGGAGGCGGAGTGCCATCGGACCCGGATCGGTGACCGGCTCGCCCGCAGCGCTGTGGACCTACTGGCCGTACTGGTCACGGAGTGGGCACTGGCGCGACGGGCGGAGGCGGAGAACGTCGGGGCGCAGGTGTGATCCCGTCCGGCGAGCAGCCGGTCCCGGCGCTGTCGAGCAGGGTTCGCGTCGATCAGAAGGAGTGCGGTCCGAACCGGCCCCAGGCCACGAAGGCGGCCAGGATCAGCAGGACCAGGTTGACGGCGGTCGACTGGAACTCCTTGCGCCGACCGTGCTCGATCACCGCCCCGATCATGACGAGTGCCAGGACGGATGCGGACAGGGGCACGAGGATCGTCGCGACGTCCACCGCCGGAGGCAGCAGCAACCCGACCCCGCCGAGAACCTCGACGAATCCGATCGTCCTGATCATCCCGGGTGAGAAGTCCTCGGCCCAGGCCATGGTCGGACCCGAAGCCAGGAGCTGCTCCTTCGACTTGGTGAGCTTCATGGCGCCGGCGCCGAGAAAAGCCAGAGCCAACAGGGCCGCGACGACCCACAACGTGATGTTCACAGAGACCTCTTGCGATGGAATGTTGATGCATCACCTAATCTAGCGGAAGATAGATGACGCATCAACCCGACGGGTGGATACCCGCCTGCCGAGGTCGTCGGATCGGGCGCTCAGGCCACGTGGTCCGCGGACTCCTCGGCGGCCCGTGCACGGAGTACGACCCTTCCGCGCTCCGACTCCGGAAAACGCAGGAGCATCGCACGGAGTTCTTCGGCGCCCACGTTGGCACCGAACGGCTCGGTGCCCGGTTCCAGCCGTACCCCTTCGGCCAGGGGGCCGGCGATGACGGGGTCGAAGCCGACCGCGTCGACCATGCGCGCGACGGCGGTGAGGTCGTCCGGATCGTCACCGGCGATCGCGATGGCCTTGCGGCCCTGCGTTCCCGCGCGCTGGGCTCCGTCCTCCAGGTCGTGGTAGCCCATGTGGTTGAACGCCTTGACCACCCGTGAATCCGTCAGATAGCCCTGAACGATCTCGCTGGAGGAGGTGAGCGGGTCGGTCAAGTCCTCACGGATGCCGTCGACTTCCCACCAGTAGTTCATGGCGTCGATCACGAGCCTGCCCCGCAGTGCGTCGAGGGGAAGGGCACGGTACTTGCCGAGCGGAAGCGCCAGGATGACGACGTCCGCCGCACCGGCGGCCTGAGCCGCGGTGACCGCGGACGCGCCCGGGGTGAGGACCTCGACGGTGAGCGCGATCCTGGCGGGCTCGCCCGAGCCCGCGATGAGCACCCGGTAGCCGGCGGCCAGGGCCAGCCGCCCCAGTGCCGTGCCGACCTTGCCCGCGCCCAGGATGCCTACGGTGTTCACGGCCGTGGTGGGCATGTCTGCCTCTCCGTTCACGATGTCAGCTCGCGAGGATCTCGCGGACCATCGGGAGCACCTTGGTGCCGTACAGTTCGACGGCGCGCAGGCGGGCGCTGATCGACTGGTTGCCGTAGATGAGGTCGAAGCGGCCGACGCCGAGCGCCTTGATGGCGTGGGCCATCTTGCGGGCGACCGTTTCCGGGGAACCGACGTAGAGGGAGCCGTGCGCGATCTCCGCGTCGTACTCCTCCTTGCGGAGCGCCGGCCAGCCCCGCAGCGCGCCGATGCGGTCCCGGACTTCCTTGTAGCGCGGCCAGTGCAGTTCCCGGGCCTGCTCGTCGGTGTCGGCGATGAAGCCGGGCGAGTGCATGCCGACCGGATGGGCGGTCGTGCCGAACTGGTCGGTGGCGCGCCGGTAGAGGTCGATGAAGGGGGCGAACCGCTCCGGGTTGCCGCCGATGATGGCGATCATCAGCGGGAAGCCGTAGCGCGCGGTGCGGATGACGGACTGGGGAGAGCCACCGACGCCCACCCAGGTGGTCAGGCGGCCGGACTCGGTCTTGGGGAAGACGTCGGCGTTGTCCAGCGGAGCCCGCTTGGTGCCGCTCCAGGTGACGGGTTTCTCCTCCAGCAGCTTGGCGAAGAGCTCGATCTTCTCCTCGAACAGCACGTCGTAGTCGGCGAGGTCGTAGCCGAAGAGCGGGAAGGACTCGGTGAACGAGCCGCGTCCGAGGATGACTTCGGCGCGGCCGCCGGAGAGCGCGTCCACGGTGGCGAAGCGCTGGAAGACCCGGACCGGGTCGTCGGAGCTGAGCACGGTCACGCCGGAGCTCAGACGGATCCGGCTGGTGCGCGTGGCGATCCCGGCGAGTACGGTCTCCGGTGTGGTGATCGCGTACTCCGGGCGGTGGTGTTCGCCGAGTGCGATGACGTCCACGCCCGTCTCCTCCGCGAGTACGGCCTCCTGGACCACTTGGCGGATGGCCTTCGCGTAGGACACCGGGGTGCCGAGGTCGTCATCCGGTACGTCTCCGAATGTGTCCAGACCGAAGACGAGATCAGACATGGCGTGCTCCTGTGGAAGCCGATCGTTGACCTGTCAATCATCTGGGAATGTGATTGATGTGTCAACTAATGGAGGGCGGGGCCGGGCGGCGGACGACCGCTACTCCGTCAACAGGACGATCTTGCCGCTCACATGGCCGCCCCGGCTCGCCTCCAGCGCGGCGGCCGCTTCCGTGAGTCCGTAGGTGCGCGCGACCGCCACGCGCAGCCGGCCTTCCTGGATCAGGCCCAGGATCTCGGTCAGAGCGCGAGCGCCCTGCCCGGCCGCGCCGCCCGCATGGATCTGGACACCGGTCCCGGCGGCATCGAAGGCCACCAGCGTGAGAACACGCTCCGGACCTCCCGCCAACTCGATCGAGTCCGGGATCTCGCCGCGGCCGGACGCGTCGATGACGGCGTCGACGCCGCTGGGGGCAATGGCCCGGACCCGCTCCACCAGCCCGGGCCCGTAGGTGACCGGCAGGGCGCCGAGATCGCGCAGCAGCCCATGATTGCGCTCACTGGCCGTCCCGATGACGCGGGCGCCGCGGGCAACGGCCAGTTGCACCGCGAAGGTGCCGACGCCGCCGGCGGCGGCATGGATCAGCACGGTCTCGCCCTCGGTCACCTTCAGCCGCTCCAGGACCGCCCATGCGGTGCCGCCCGCGCCGGCGAGGGCGCCCGCCACATGCCACGGCACCGTGCCGGGCTTGGCGATCAGTGCGGCGGGATCGGCCAGTGCGAACTGGGCGTAGGAGGGGGTGAGCGAGGTGCCGAGCACCTCGTCGCCGACCTTCGTCCCGGTCACACCCTCGCCGATGGCGTCGACCACGCCTGCCACGTCGGACCCGAGGCCGGCGGGCAGGGCGAGCGGGATCTGCTCGCGCATCGCTCCCTGGAGAATCTTCCAGTCGACGGGATTGACGCCGGCCGCGCGCACGGCCAGCCGTACCTGACCCGGCCCGGGAGCCGGCGGAGTCACGTCGACGACACGGAGCTGTTCCGTGGTGCCGTACTCGGAGAACCGCACTGCAAGGGACATGTCCTGGCTCCGACTTCTTCGGTGGATGTGCTCATTCCGATGCTAGCAAGAAGATGATGTGTCAACCATGTGTCGGCGCCGAGGGTCCCTGCCTTCGCGAACAGTTCCTCGGCGTCGCGGGACGTCCATCTCAGGCTGCGCCGCGCAGAAGCCGGGAGAGTTCGGCGTCCACGTCCAGTCCCTGGGCCTCCTGTCCGGACGGTACCAACTCGTATGTCCGTCCGAGCCATTGAGCGATCACCCCGAGCGGAGCGGCGAGTTGCGCCGTCCCGTGCGGGGAGGACAGGGTCAGGTCGACCTCGGTATCGGGGCCGGATCCGGTCGGCCGAAGGTGTACGTCCCCGAGCCCGGTGGGTCGGCGAAGCCCCTTGGCCACCATGTCTCGGTCCAGGACCCAGCGGACTTGACGGTCGGCGCCGGCGTGGAAGACGAAGACGACGGCAAAGGGGTCCTGAGCGCTGTAGTGCAGAAGGGTCGGCACGGCGAGACGCTCGCCGGACGGGAGGACGAGTTCCATGTGCAGCATCTGATCTATTGCATGGTCGGGCATGGCTCGGATCGCTTCCAGAGGGTCTGCGCTGCCCGGGAACCCCCGCGCCCCCGTCCGCGGTTCGTGCCCGGGTCCCTGCGGGCGGCCCGGTCGGCACGCGATGCGCCTGCCGGGCCACCCTGCGGGGTCAGTCGGAGATGCGGTGGTCGAAGGTGCGGTGGTCGAAGGTGCGCGAGGAGGTGTTCACGACGCGCCACTTGCCGCTGCCGGTCCGCTCCCACCTGCGGTGACCGTCCCAGCGATTGTCGCGGCGGTCGTCTCGATCGTTCCACCGGTGGTCGCCACGGTTGTCCCGACGGCCATGACTGTTCCGGTCGCCGCGGTTGTCGTCGCGCTGGTTGCCGTACTCGGTCCGGTCCGAGGAGTGGTGCGCGGTGACCGCGATCCGATCGGTGGCCGAGCCCGGCTCGGCCGAGGCGGTGCCGCCCACGGCCAGCAGGGTGCCGGCGGCAACGGCGAGCGCCGCTGCCGTGGTGGCCGCACGCCGCGTGAAGTGGTGCTTCATGGTGGTTCTCCTTGCTGATTCCGGAACCTCGGATGGGGGTTCCGCTTGATAGGTGGGGGCCGTGGCTGTCCCCGAAGGCGAACGGCTCCCGTACCCGGCCTCCGCGTTCCGGTTCAACGGGGCGGGGCCTCGAAGGCCTCAGTTGACGCTTCAGGTGCGAACATATGGGCATGTAGGTGACGTGTCAAGCAAAAAGGTACAAAGCGAACCGAGGTGGCAATCGACCCGGCGGGCCGCGCCGCAGGACTGGGCGTGTCGACGGTCGTGACGGCCCCGGGCGTCGCCCGCGCGTGGATCGGGGCAAGTAGTCCCGCATTCGGCCGAGTTGGGCGTCCGGCCGGTCGCGATATGCCGTACGGGTGAATCTCGCGGCGATCATGGCTCGAACTCACGTCAAAAGTTGATCCATCAACCGGAATGTGGTTCGGTTGATGCATCAACAATCTCTCGTCGGCAGGGGTAGTGACATGAGTGAGAAGAAGGTCATCGCGGTCGCCGGAGCCACCGGTGCGCAGGGCGGCGGCACCGCGCGGGCGATCCTCGCCGATCCGGACTCGGGGTTCACGGTGCGTGCGCTGACCCGGAACCCCGACTCACCCGCGGCCAAGGAACTCGCCGAGCTCGGTGCGGAGGTCGTGCGGGCGGACTTCTATGACGAGCCGACCGTGCACAAGGCGTTCGAGGGTGCCTACGGCGCCTTCCTGGTCACCAACTTCTGGGCGCACGGTTCGGCGGCCAAGGAGACGGAGGAGATCGAGGTTCTGGTGCGGGCCGCCAAGGATGCCGGGCTGCGGCACGTGGTGTGGTCGACGCTCGAGGACACCCGCGAACTGCTGCCGCTGCAGGACGAGCGGATGCCCGTCCTGCAGGAGAAGTACAACGTGCCGCACTTCGACGCCAAGGGCGAGGGCAACGAACTGTTCCGGCAGGCCGGGGTGCCGACCACCTTCCTGAACACCACCTTCTTCTTCCAGGGCTTCCTGTCGATGATGGGTCCCAAGCGTGCCGAGGACGGCGTGCTGACGCTGACCCTGCCGCTCGAGGACGGCAAACTGCTGGCCGGCGTGGATGTGAACGACATCGGCCGCACGGCCCTCGCCATCCTCAAGGGCGGCGAGCGGTTCGTCGACCAGACCGTCGGCCTCGCCGGCGACCACCTGACCGGCGCCCAGTACGCGGAGAAGCTGGGCGCCGCGATCGGCGAGCCGGTGCGCTTCCAGTCGGTGCCCTACGACGTCTTCCGCTCCCTGGGTGTACCGGCGGGCGACGAGATCGCCAACATGTTCCAGTACTACGGCGACTTCGACCAGGAGTTCACCGGCGCCCGCGACCTGGACCTCCTGCGGGAGATCAACCCGGCGCTCAAGAGCTTCGACGACTGGCTCGCCGAGAACGCCGCGAACATCCAGGTGGGCTGACCGGCCACCGCCGGCACGCCATGCCCGGGGGTTCCGTCCTGCCGACGGACACCCCCGGGCGTGCCGGTCGTCGCGCGCCTCAGTGGTCGGCTCCGTAAGCCCTTCGGGGGTTGATCACGCTGCCGGTGCGGCGGAGGCTTCCTCGTGGTGATCGGGGGTGTGCCGGTCGAGCCTGGCCGGCAGATCGTCCGGGTCGGAGGTGGTGAACCTCCAGCCTGCCCCGCCCGCCGTGGCGGTGGAGCCCAGGCGTCGCGGCGGTCAGCGGGCGCCCGAGCTTGCATCGACCAGATCACTCCGTCACGGGCAGGCACTCGGCGAGCAGGCCGACGACGTCGTGCCAGGCTCGCCGCGCGTGCCGTGGGTGGTAGCCGACGCCGGGGACCACGGGGTGGTCGACCGGCGGGTGGTGGAAGGCGTGCAGGGCGCCGCCGTAGACCACGAGGCGCCAGTCAACGCCCGCGGCCTGCATCTCGGCGGTGAACGCCTCCCGTTGCGCGGGCGGCATGATCGGGTCCTCCGACCCGACCCCGGCCCACACCGGGCAGCGGATGCGCGCCGCCTCGCCCGGTCGGCCGGTGGTCAGTGCGTTGACTGTCCCGATCGCGCGCAGGTCGACGCCGTCGCGCCCGAGTTCCAGCCCGACGGCGCCCCCGGTGCCGTAACCGACGGCGGCGATCCGGTCGGGGTCGGTCCGCGGTTCGGCGCGCAACACGTCGAGCGCCGCATGGCCGATGCACCGCATCCGGTCGGGGTCGGCGAGCAGCGGCAGGCAACGGGCCAGCATCTCCTCGGGGTCGTCGAGATAGCGCCCGCCGTGGAGGTCGAAGGCCAGCGCCACGTATCCCAGCTCGGCGAGCGCGTCGGCCCGGCGGCGTTCGACGTCGCTGAGCCCCATGCCCTCCGGTCCGAGCAGCACCGCGGGCCGAGGGTCAACACCGGCCGGGAGCGCGAGATGCCCGATCATCGTCAGACCGTCGGCCGGGTACTGGACCGTGCGCGTCGTAATCGTCGTCATGAGACTGGACGGTAGTGATCGTCGAGCCCGGGCGGGCCGGGGTTCTGCCGCCGGCAGAACAGCGCGGACGCCCCTCTGACCTGCCCCGGCCACAGTGCTGGTAGACCGACCTCGTGGGTGCCGTGGCGCCTATTCGGTGAACTGTCAACTACGTTTACACTTGCTTCATGGAACAGACGGTGCGCTGGTTGACGGCGGAGGAGCAGCATGCGTGGCGGAGCTTCGTCCGCATGCATGAGAGGCTCATGGGCCGGTTGTCTCGCTTGCTGCAGACAGAGTCCCATGTGTCGCCTGCGGACTTCGCCGTACTGGTCGAGCTGACGGACGTCCCCGACGGGCGGCGGCGCTTTCTGGACCTTGCCAGGGCGCTGGAGTGGGAGAAGAGCCGGATGTCCCACCACATCGCCCGGATGGTGAAGCGCGGGCTGGTGGTGCGGGACGAGTGTCCCGAGGACGGCCGTGGCGCGTTCGTGGTGATCACGGACGAGGGGCGGGCGATGATCGAGGCCGCCGCCCCGCGCCATGTGGAGGCGGTGCGTGAGCTCTTCCTCGACAACGTCACGCCGTCTGAACTGCGGTTGCTGGCCCGTATCTCCGAGCGCGTGGTGGAGAAGCTGGACGAGGAACCGGCCTGACCGGAGCGGGCGGCCCGCCGCGCGTCGGCCGGCTCTCGGCGGTCTGGCGGGCCGGCCGCCGTCACTCGTCGTGAAGCGGCGGTACCGGGTGCTCGCTCATGATCGACACGCGATTGAACGCGTCGATGGTGACCGCCACCCAGATCGCGGCTGAGATCTGGTCCTCGGAGAGAACCTCCCGGGCGGCCTCGTAGGCGGATGCCCGGGCCGCGGCGTTCACCGGATCGGCCGTGGCCTCGGCCAGCGCCAGGGCGGCGCGCTCCACGGGACTGAACAGGCCGGTGTCCCGCCACGCACTCAGGACGCCGAGTCTCCGCGGCGATTCGCCGGCGCGCAGGGCCGCTCTGGTGTGCACATCGAGGCAGTAGGCACAGCCGCTGATCTGCGACACACGGAGGTTGATCAGTTCCACGGCGGTGCGGTCGAGCCCGGCCTCGGAAGCTGTCGTCCGGACCGCTTCCGAGACCTGTACCAGGGCGTGGAAGGCCTTGGGGCTCTGCTTGTCGATGAAAACACTTCGGGGCGGGGAGCCGTGTGGGGTGCGGCTGGTCACGTCGAGGCCTCCTTCGGGCCACGCTCGGGGTGGCCTGTGTACGGATGGGCGCTGTGGCCATCGGCCCACCTCCGTGGCATCATAGTTGATGTGACAACCAGATCGTGTGGGAGGTGCTCCCGGTGAGCAACGTGGAAACCGACGCCGCTGTGCTGCGTTGCGGCGCGCTCGTCGAAGACGACCGGGCGAGCTCCGCGCCCCGGGTCGACGTCCTGCCGCCGCGTGAGGTCCCCCTGGGCGGTCCACGTGCGATGCGCGTACGCCGGACGCTGCCCCAGCGGGAGCGCACACTCATCGGCGCCTGGTGCTTCGCCGACCACTACGGCCCGCACCAGGTCACCGCAGCGGGCGGCATGGACCTGCCCCCGCATCCGCACACCGGACTGCAGACGGTGAGCTGGCTGTTCAGCGGCGAGGTCGAGCATCGCGACACCCTCGGCACCCACGCCCTGGTCCGGCCCGGCGAGATGAACCTCATGACCGGCGGATACGGCATCGCCCACTCGGAGGTCTCCACCCCGAACACCACCGTCATCCACGGCGTCCAGCTGTGGGTCGCGCTTCCCGAGGAACACCGCGACACGGCCCGGGACTTCCAGCACTACGTACCCGAACCCGTGCAGGTCGACGGGGCCGAGATCAAGGTCTTTCTGGGCTCGCTCGCCGGCCGGACCTCCCCGGTCCGGGCCTTCACACCGCTGCTCGGCGCCGAGATCGTCCTCGAGCCCCACGCGACGCTCACCCTCGCCGTGGACGCGGCCTTCGAGCACGGCCTCCTCGTGGACAGCGGGGACGTCCGCCTGATCGACACCGTGCTGCGGCCCGCCGAACTCGGCTACGTCCCTCGTGGCGCGGACACCCTGACGGTGGTGAACGAGACCGACGCCCCGGCGCGGACCGTCCTGCTCGGAGGACCTCCCTTCGGGGAGGAGATCGTCATGTGGTGGAACTTCGTCGGCCGCAGCCACGAGGACATCGTGAAAGCCCGCGAGGACTGGGAGGCCTCCTCCGACCGCTTCGGCGTGATCGAGGACTTTCCCGGCGGCCGCCTTCCCGCACCGGCCCTGCCGAACGCCGTCATCACACCGCGCCGGAACCCGCCGACCCGCTGACCTCCCCCTGACGAAAGGCACACCATGAGCGAGTCCTCCACCACCACGGTCGTCGAGCGTGTGGACGCCGGTCACCGATACGACATCCTGGTCGACGGCCAACGCGCCGGTCTGACCGCGTACCGCGATCGGGGCGCGCGGCGTGTCTTCTTCCACACCGAGATCGACGAGGCTTTCGCGGGCCAGGGGCTGGGCGCGCAACTGGTCCAGCGGGCACTCGACGACGTACGCGCATCCGGCATGCGGATCGTCCCGGTCTGCCCTTACGTCGCCAAGTTCCTCAAGCGGCACGACGAGTTCGCGGACATCACCGACCCGGTCACCCCCGACGTCCTGCGGTGGCTGGAGGCACAGCTTGGCTGAGTGGTCCGTGTGAACGAGACGCCGGGACGGCTCAGTCCCGCGGAGGGTGATGCCTGGCGCTGTCTGGTCCGCATGCAGGAGAGGCTGCACGGCCGAGTGGCGCGCCGCCTCCAGGCGGACTCCGGCCTGTCCGCCGCCGACTACATCGTCCTCGTTCATCTCACCGAGGCACCCGGCGCCCGTATGCGGTCCGCGGACCTGGCCAAGGCGGTGGAGTGGGAGAAGAGCCGGATGTCGCACCAGATCTCCCGCATGGTGAAGCGCGGTCTGGCCGTCCGGTCGGAATGCCCCGAGGACGGGCGCGGCGCGTTCGTGGTCGTCACCCCGCTGGGACGCGAGGCGATCGCGTCGGCCGCGCCCGGTCATGTGGCCACGGTTCGCGGCCTCTTCGTCGACCTGCTCACGGCGGAGGAACTCGGCACGCTCGCCCGGGTCGCGGGCCGCGTCGTCGAGCAGTTGGACAAGCGGTCCGAGTAGCCCCGCGCCCGGCGGAAGCGGAATAGCCATCACTGCGCCCGTGTTCCCACGACACAGTTGATGGTTGATGCGTCAACAATATGGAAAGGCTGAAGACGATGCAGTTCGGCATCTTCACCGTCGGGGATGTGGCCACCGACCCGAACACGGGGCGTACGCCGACCGAGCACGAACGGATCAAGGCGATGGTCGCCATCGCGCAGAAGGCCGAAGAGGTGGGGCTGGACGTCTTCGCGACGGGGGAGCACCACAACAGGCCGTTCGTGCCGTCCTCCCCGACCACGATGCTGGGCTGGATCGCCGCGCGTACCGAGCGGATCATCCTGTCCACCTCGACCACGCTGATCACCACCAACGACCCGGTGAAGATCGCCGAGGACTACGCGATGCTCCAGCATCTGGCCGACGGCCGCGTCGACCTGATGATGGGCCGGGGCAACACGGGCCCGGTCTACCCGTGGTTCGGGAAGGACATCCGGCACGGAATAGGTCTCGCCGTCGAGAACTACGCGCTGCTGCGCCGGCTGTGGCGGGAGGACGTCGTCGACTGGGAGGGGAAGTTCCGTACCCCGCTGCAGGGCTTCACCTCCACTCCGCGCCCGCTCGACGGTGTCCCGCCGTTCGTGTGGCACGGCTCGATCCGCTCGCCCGAGATGGCCGAGCAGGCCGCCTTCTACGGTGACGGCTTCTTCCACAACAACATCTTCTGGCCCAGGGAGCACACGCGGAAGCTGATCGACGTGTACCGGCAGCGCTACGCGCACTACGGCCACGGCAGCCCCGAGCAGGCGATCGTCGGCCTCGGCGGCCATGTCTTCATGCGCCGCAACTCCCAGGACGCCGTACGCGAGTTCCGCCCGGTCTTCGACCACTCACCGGTGATGGGCGGAGGGATCTCCATGGAGGAGTACATGGACCAGACCCCGCTGACCGTCGGCACCCCCGAGCAGGTCATCGAGAAGACGCTCACCTTCCGCGAGTACGCCGGGAACTACCAGCGTCAGCTGTTCATGGTGGACGGCGGCGGAATCCCGCTGAAGACCGCCCTGGAGCAGATCGACATGCTCGGCGAGGAGGTCGTACCGGTACTGCGCAAGGAATTCGCCGAGAACCGGCCCGCCGATGTCCCCGACGCCCCCACCCATGCCTCGCTGCTCGCCGCGCGCGACGCGGCCGGCACACCGAGCGCCGCACCGGCGGCCTGAGACCGCCCCTTTGCACCACGCTCGGGAACGGAGGAAACGATGACCGACAACTTCAACGAATACCCGGCCACCGACGGAGTGGCGCCCGACCGCTGGGCAAGTGCCCTGCACCTCTTCGACAACGGCGTCGGCGGACCGCACGAGGAGAGCACCACCGAGCGCTGGGAGCGGGCCCAGCTGCTGTTCGAGGCCAAGGACTACATCGGCGCGGTGCGGCTGCTCACCGATGTCGTCCAAGAGGCCCCGGAACAGACCGGCCCCAGGCTGTTGCTGGCCCGTGCCTACTACCACTCCGCACAACTGCGGTGCGCCGAGGAGCAGTTGCGCCAGATCGTCGAGCGTGACCCGGTCGAGCACTACGCCCACCTGATGCTGGGCCGGACCCTGCAACGCCAGGGCCGCCAGGACGAGGCGCAGCCGTGGCTCCGTACGGCCGCCGCGTTCTCCGGGGAGTTCCCGGACGACGAGGACGGAGCGGCGCGGCGGTGAACGGGTGACCGGACTCCGGTCACCCCTTCGCCGGTCGCGTCCACTGCACCGGACACGTCGCTTCTCAACACTCCACGCCGCCATGGGCGGACGCCGCCCTCTACGGGGCTCCAGGACCGTGCTCACGTGTCTCGCAGACACCGGCCCCCGCCGTCGACCCGTGAGCCCGGAGATCGATGAAACCTTCGAGCACCCGTGCCACGCCGTCTTCGTCGTTGGAGGGCGCGCGGAAACGGGCGGCCGCCAGGACGTCCGGGTGGCCGTTGGACATGGCGTAGGACTGCCCCACCGCGCGGAGCATGGGCAGATCGTTGGGCATGTCGCCGAAAGCGGCGATGTCGTGGCGGGCGATCCCTTCCCGGCCGCTCCACGCGACAAGGGTGCTTGCCTTGGTGATGCCAGGCGCGCTGAACTCCACCAGGGACAGCCCGGTGGAGTGTGTGGTCTCGGCGTCCGGTCCGGCGGCGCGCCGTGCCAGCTCGTAGAAGTCGCCCAACGGGAGCGTCGGGTGGTGTGCGAGGATCTTGAGCAGGAGTCTGCCCGGGACACGGGCGAGTATCTCCTCGGCCGGGCCGATCAGTTCGACCGCCTCGCCCTCGAACGACCAGTCCGGATAAGCCGGTTCGTGACCGTAGGCCTCCTCGAACTCGACGGCGAACGACACACCGGGGATCGCCGCGCGTACGCGTCGAATGAGTCGTACGGCTGCGGGATAGGGGATCGAGAAGGCCTGGACGACAGCGCCGTCCGAGGAATGGACCGTGGCGCCGTTGGCGGCGATGACGACGTGGGGCCCGATGCGCTCCAACAGCGCCGACACGCTTCGCGGAGGGCGGCCCGTGACGAGCGCGACACGTATCCCGGCCTTCTCCGTCGCCGCCAACGCGGCCTTCGTCCGGAGGGAGAGTGTTCCGTCGCTGCGCAGGAGCGTGCCGTCCAGATCGGTGGCGACCAGCTTCGGAAATGTGGCCGGCGGCGGAAACGGCGTAGTGGTCATGGACGTTGGCACCTTCGGGTTCGACGGCCGTTCGCTAATCGCAGCAGTAGTGGGACGCGGCACCCGCGGTCATCGTCATGAGGGCGACATAGACGAGGACGGTCACCGCCACGCCCGTGGCCCAGCGGCGCAAGCCGCAGTGTGCCCTGTTTCTCCGCGAAGCCCGGGCGGAGGGTGGAAGAGGGCCGGGGGTCATCGGACTGCTTCGCCCGCGGCCTGCGGACCCATGGCGGGCCCCTGGGCGCGAGCTGGTGAGGAAGGCCTACAGCCAGGCGGCCGGGCCGGCAGGGAGCGGACGCGCCCCGACGAAGGACGTCGAAGGGCCGTCGTCGCTCGCGTCCCGACCGCGTCCGCGGACACGGTGGCTGCCCTCCGGTCCCGCTCGCGCAGCCATGCGGCGCCGCCTACCTCCCACGAGACCGGGAGGACGCCTGACCGGGCCATGTGCCGCACGATTCCCTCGTGACTCTCGATCGTCACGCCTCCGCAGGCGTCGGTGACGACGTATACGTCCAGCCCATCACTGACCGCGCGCAGGGCCGGTATGCACACCGAGGTCTCCGTGTGCATACCGGCGATGATCAGGTTCTTGCGTCCGGCGGCCAGCACCGCGTCCGTCACGCGTGGGTCGGCCCAGCAGTCGAGGAGCGGCCTGTCGATCGGCTCGTGGCCGGCGAAGATGTCCTGGAGCGGGTGAACAAGGAGTCCGTTGTGTTCCTCTGCGAGGGTCGTCAGCACCGTCGGAACACCGAGGATTTCGGCCGCCGCGGCCAATCCCAGAACAGCCTCCGACACTGTTGTCGGATCGTGGCTGTACAGGTACTGGAGTGGCTGGTGGTCGATCAGCAGCAGGACACTCGCCTCGGGCGCCGGCAGCGCGACGAGGTCGCGCATGGATGGCGTGCTCATGGAATCTCCTCGGCCCGTCCCGGGGTTTCCGGTACAGGTAGATGACACATCAGCGATAGGTGAAGTGTCAACTAGTGAGCCGTGTGAACCGGGAGGCCGGGTACAGCGCTGAGGGAAGGCGGTGATCGGAGACGTTCACTACACCGGTGTCTCGCGTGTCTCGCGCGGAGTCCGGACGGACCCTGGCCCGCGTTGCTGCGGCAACCGCGCCGGCCGCCGACCTCGGGCGCCCACTTCGTGTGCCGTGGTCGTGGCTGACGCCATCAAGTCGTCACGCCGTGTCCGGTACTTCCATGAGTGCGCGTTCGGCCGGGTCGATCACGGTGGTGTTCTTGGCGATGTGGCCTTCGGCGACAGCCGAGACCGGTGCGCTCGGTGATGTCGGCCCCGGCACCACGGGCTTCATCGGCCGACGGCCGGCAGCCGGACTCCGGCCCGTCGCGGTGTGCGTCGAACAGCGCGTCTGGCTCCGCCCGTGAGCGTGAGGATGACTCCTCATTCGTCCCCCGGCAGGTGAAAGTAGACGGTGCCCGACCGCCAAGGGCCGTGCTCGGTCGGCTCCGACTCGATCACCACGTGCTGGATCTCCGCCGGGCCCAGCGCCTCGATGGAGTCTGCCAGCCGTCGCAAGAGAGCCGGCATGCTGTCGCAGCCGGGGCCGGCGGGGTTGGCCTGCGAGAAATGGCGGGCGGTCCAATGCGCCGGGGTATCCATCACGGACTGATCGTAAAACCTGCCGGCTCCTGGTCGGCAGCCGCCCTCTGTGCCGGCCGGCGCAGGTCCCGGGGCAGCCGGGACCGTGATCGACCGGACAGCTCCTCAGGTCGGCACGAGCCCGTCGCCCCGCTCGTGCACCCCGCGCTCGCCCCGGCCTGGAACGGGTTCCTGAGCTCCGCCGGGCGATCCAGGGATTCCGCCGACCCTGCCGTCCCGGACACCGGCGTGAGCCGGGCCGTGACACCGTCCGGCGTCAAACATCCCGTCACTCTGGCGCCATGGCAGAGTAACCGTCGTGCACACGTCGAAGCGCGTCACCACCAAGTGCCGGCGAATACCGGGCAGAGGTGCCTCGTGCCCGATCCGGTCCTTCCGGTCGGCGGTCGAGGTAGTGGTTCTCGTCCTCGGCGTGCTGGCGGGGCTCCTCGGCTGCTCGGCCTCGTCGGACACAAACCGTCCCGAACTTGATGTGCCCTCCGTCTTCTACGTCTCGCGTGATCCCGAGAACAGCCCGACGTCGAGGTTCGGCATCAAGGAGCGATTCGCGGAGCAGGGATCGGGCCACTACACGGTCGCCTTCGACGCGACGGACCTCCGGGGCGTCGCCGTCCTCAAGACGGGTCAGGACGACTGCCCGGTCCGGCTGCCCACTTTCCGCTGCGGTGGCGAACCGGTCGATCGCCGGCACGGCGGAAGCGGGCAGTCCTTCCGCGTCAGTCCCGCGGACGGGGCCGAGGCGGGCGACTCGGCAGTGCTGCGTTACCGGTTGACCTCGCCGGGCCTGCCGAGCGTCACGGCGAGCACCCGCATCGTCGTCGGCAAGCCGGCGCTGTCCGTCGAGACTCGGGCGGACCGGGCCGGCGTGGCGCCCGGCGGACGGGTCGCCGTCTCGCTGACCCTGCGCAACACCGGGGACGTCCCCGCTCGCGGAGTCTCGCTCTTCATCGGTACCCGCGACGGTCTCCGGATGGCAGGCAAGCACCGCAACTGCCTTTATCGCGGCACCACATCGGCCTGGTGCCGGCTGCCCGCCGATGATGTCGTCATCCCGCCCGGAGCGTCCTACCACCTCGCCGCTCCCGAGGCTTTCACGCTCGCCGACGACGCCACCTACCCGACCGTCACCTTCGAGGCCGCCGCCCTCGGGGAGGACTACGTTCCGCCGGAAGAGATCGCCTCGCAGTACGAGTCCGGACAGGGATCCGCACTCCGCTACGTCCCCGGGGCCGGCCAGGCGGACGGCAAGGACAGGGGAGCGCCGCAAGCGACGGGCGAGAGCGCAGCGCACCTCCAGCTCGCCGTGCGCAGCACCAGCGACCTGGTCGCGCTCGCCGACACCGCGAGGGGGCCCGTCGGCAGCCGGGCCGACGTGCGGGTCGGCGTACGCAACGACGGCCCGGGCGCCCTTCCGGCCAAGGTCAAGGTCGAGTTCGCGGTTCCGGCGGGCACCACCGTCGTGTCGTCGCCGTACGACCCCGAGCGGGACGAGGAGGTGATCGACCAGGTCTGCCGGGCCCTCGCCGCCAACGGCTCGCCCCTTGCCGAAGCGTCCGTGAGGCAGCCGAGCGCCCGCCGGTACGTGTGTACAGCGGAGGCGGGGAAAGCGGGAACCACCACGACCTTCCCCTTCACCCTCCGCATCGACAAGGAGATGGCGCATCGTGGCGGGCGGGTCACCGTCGCCGACGGCGACAGCCACCACCCGAGCAACGACCCGGAGACCGCCAACGACAGCGCCGACGTCGCGGTGTCCGTGTGGCCGGGCCCGGCTTGGGCCACTCCTGGCCTCTGCGCGACTGCCGGGATCGCCCTCGGGGTGTTCGTCCTCGTCGCGGCTCTGGCGACCTGGAGGCGCCGGCGCTCACGCTGAGCACTGTGAGCGTGGCGGCTCCCTCACCGCCACCGTCGCCCCGTGCGCCCCGCCCAACGAGGCGTCCCACGCCGTCCCGAGCCTGACGGCATCGCCTTGGCCGACGCCCCGTTCTCGAGCGCCGAGCAAGTCGTCGACGACCTGCTCGCCGGGTACGACAGCGCACTCGCCCAGGCCGCTTCTTCCGGATCACCTCGCTGACCAGATGAAGACGGCGGCGAGGTGGAGTCCGGCGAGGTGGACAGGTGCGCTCTTGTCGCAGTGGGCGGCCGTCCCAGCGAAGCCGATGCCCTCCTTGGCCCGCCGAAATGGGGATCACTGCCCGGACGCCCCCGTGATGCCGCCGCCGGCCACCCCGCTTGCGAGCCCGGTCCGTTAGTAGCGGCTCAATCCCCGCCCACTGAGCATCCCTTGACGGCATACCCGGACCACCGACCGACTGATCCGAACGAATCCGCCGAGGTCGTCCGCGACGCCGACTTGGCCGTCCAGGACGCGGCCGCCGCCGTCGAACTGGCCGCCAATTCGACGGCAGTTCAGGGCACACCGCACCACCAGGTGACGCACATCACTATCACGGTCGGCCGCCACGGATCCACTTTGCGATCGCTTGACTGTATTTACCTTCTTTTTGCGCAAGGTAGCTTCACAGGGACATCACATCTGTGATGCGTCAACGAAGTGAAACGACCGGAGAATCATGGTGATTCAGGATCCTGCGTCCCGCAGACGCAGACGTCTCTGGTCCGGGGGAAGCACTCGCTGGATAGCGGGAGGTCTGCCCCTGGCCCTGGCTGTCACATTGTTGGACG
Source organism: Streptomyces sp. NPDC090088 (assembly GCF_044747345.1). Taxonomy (NCBI): domain Bacteria; kingdom Bacillati; phylum Actinomycetota; class Actinomycetes; order Kitasatosporales; family Streptomycetaceae; genus Streptomyces; species Streptomyces sp. NPDC090088. The sequence continues at coordinate 479,383 of NZ_JBIVDZ010000005.1, forward strand.
GCGCGTATGCCGCGGCTGCCACGACACCTCGAAGCCTCAAGGCTGATGCGCCGAAGAAGGCGGTGGCCACACAGGCCCCGGACATCCCGTCCGCGCGAGTCGCCGCCCGGCTGTCGGGCAAGCGTGTGGAGGCGCTCTCGGAGCGTACGGAGACCTCCACGACATGGGCGAACAAGGACGGTTCGCTGACCGCCGAACTCACCGCCGGTCCCGTCCGGTTCCGGGACGAGACCACGGGGGAGTGGCGCGACGTCGACCTGGACCTGGTCCAGGAAGAGGGCGGGGCCGTCGAACCCGAGGCACACCCGGGCGGGCTGCGCCTGGCCGGCAGGACCGGGACCCCCGCGAAGTCGCTGAAGGCCGCGCGCGAGGCCAAGGCCACGGACCTGGTGACGCTGGGCGAGGGCGATGAGCAGATCACCCTCCAGTGGAAGGGCGGGCTGCCGAAGCCGAAACTCGCCGGGACGCGAGCGGAGTACACCAACGCCGTTCCCGGCGCGGACGTGGTCGTGGAAGCCACACGGACCGGCTTCGAGCAGTTCGTCGAGATCAGGCAGCGCCCCGCTTCGGGCGACTACTCCTACACGCTGCCGCTGAAGGCGAAGGGCCTCAAAGCCAGGCAACTCGCCGACGGCAGCGTCCTGTTCACCGACAAGAAGAACAAGAAGCGGGCGGTGATGCCCGCACCGGTGATGTGGGACGCCACCGTCGACAAACGGTCCGGCGAGCACACCAACCGATCCAAGGTCGGCCTGAAAGTCGTTCAGAAGGGCTCCACCGTCGACCTGGTCGTCACCCCGGACGCGAAGTTCCTCACCGCGCCGGACACCCAGTACCCGGTCACCGTCGACCCGTCCACCTCCTCGCTGTCCAACGTCTTCGACACCTACGTGCAGCAGGGCGAGACCGTCGACTGGTCCACGGACACCGAGCTGGACCTGGGCAACCCCGGCACCACGAACGCCGACGGCACCCCGCGTACGGCGCGCTCCTTCATCTCCTGGAACACCACACCCGTCCAGGACGCGCTGGTCCTGGACGCCAAGCTGTCACTGTGGAACTTCCACTCGGGCAACAACACCGACTGCGCGCTCCACCCCTGGGAGGTGTGGTCGACCGGCGCGGCCTCGACGTCCTCGCGCTGGACGGCGCAGCCGTCGTGGACGGCGAAGAAGGCCACCTCCACCGAGACCCGGGGCAACGCCACCTGCACCGCGCAGCCGGACGGCTGGATCAACGCCGACGTGACCACGCTGGTGCAGGAATGGGCCTCCGCCAAGGCCACCCGTGGCCACCTGGGCCTGCGCGCCACCTCCGAGACGGCCGCGGCGCAGTGGAAGCGGGTCAACTCCGCCAACGCCGCTTCCAACCCGCCCAAGCTGGTGGTGAACTACAACTACCGGCCGCGCACGGGCACCAAGCAGGAGGCCGGCCCGCCGTACTTCTCCTACGGCGGCGCCTACACCGTCAGCACCACCACGCCCACCCTGCGGGACACGTTCGTCGACGCCGACGGCGACAAGGTCAACGGCACCTTCCAGATCTACGACAACGCCACCAACACACAGGTCGGCGACGTCATCGTGTCGAAGTACGTACCCTCAGGGCAGGTCGCCTCGGTGACCGTCCCCTCCGGGGTGCTGGCGAACGGCAAGACGTACAAGTTCCGTACCAGCCCTTACGACGGGGCGCACTACAACACCGGCTGGTCGGCGTGGAAGACCTTCACCGTCGACACCAGCGCACCCTCCGCCCCCTCGAAGATCACTTCGACGGACTACCCGTCGAACGCCTGGGTCAAGGGGGCAGGCCAGGTCGGCGCCTTCACGGTCACTCCTCCGGCCGCTGACCACCAGTGGCTGGAATGGTCGCTGGACGGCGTGACGTGGACCAAGGTGACCACCGGCGGATCGAGCGCCGACAAGAGCATCTCCGTCACGCCGCCGCGCGACGGCACCCACACCCTCCAGGTGCGGGCGGTGGACAAGGCGGGCAACGACTCCGAGGCGATCGAGTACACCTTCCACGCCGGTCCGGGCGGCTTCGTCCAGCCCTCCGAGGGCCAGCGCACCGCGCGCCGCCTTCCCCTGGTCGCCGAGGCCGATGCCGGCAAGTACGACAGCGTCTCCTTCTCCTGGCGTCGCTCCGCCGCCGACGCGTGGGTGAAGATCCCGGCCGGCGACGTCACCAAGGACGGTCTGGCGCTCTCCGCCTGGCCGGTTCCGCTGACCGGCGGCAAGAACGCGGCGCTGGTGTGGAACGCCACCGACACCGTCGATCCGGACGGCAACATCGAGATCAAGGCCGACTTCACCGGCCCCAGCTCCGCCTCCGGCAGCACAGAGCCGCTGAACGCGGTGGTCGACCGCACCGCGGACGACGCCGCCGCCGAGGAGGTCGGCCCCGGCTCGCTGAACCTGCTCACCGGCGACTACACCCTGAACGCCACCGACGCATCCGCCTTCGGACTGGCGGTGGAGCGCACCACGTCCTCCCGCACCCCCAACGGGGTACCCGAGGGCCAGGCGCCGATCTTCGGCAAGGAATGGGCGAGCGGCACCGCGGCCGAGCTGTCGGGCTCCGAGTACAGCCATGTGAGCAAGGTGTCCGACACCGCCGTCGACGTGGTGACACTCGACGGTGACGCCATCCACTTCACCGCCAACTCCGACCGGAGCGGGTGGACAGCCGAGCCCGGCGCCGAGGACCGCACGCTGACCGGATCCACCTCGGGCACGTTCACACTCACCGCGGACGACGGCAGCGTCACCGTGTTCACCAAGCCGACCGGAGCCACGACCTGGCAGGTCTCCACCACCAAGAACGACGGCCAGAGCGACTCCACGACGTCCATGGACTCCGAGACGGTCACCGTCGACGGTAAGGAACTGGCCCGCCCCACCTGGGTCTACGCACCCACCTCGGCCACCACGGTGGCGGCCTGCAAGACCGATCACACCACCAAGGGCTGCCGCGCGCTCCAGTTCGTCTACGCCACCTCCACCACCGCCACCGACAGCACCTACGGTGACATCTCCGGGCAGGTGAAGGAGATCCGTCTGTGGTCGACAGCGCCCGGCGCCACCACGGCCACCTCCAAGTCGGTGCAGATGTACCTGTACGACGGCTCCGGCCGACTGCGCCAGGCATGGCACCCGCAGATCTCGCCGTCCCTGAAGACCGAGTACGCCTACGACAGCAGCGGCCGTATCACCAAGCTGACCCCGCCCGGCGAGCTGCCGTGGACCTTCACCTACGGCAAGGCCGGCTCCAGCAGCGCGGCCGGCGAGGGCATGCTGCTCAAGGCATCCCGCCCGGCGCTCGCGCAAGGCAGCGCGGACACCGTGTCCGGCGAGGCGGTCACGTCCGTGGTCTACGACGTACCGCTGACCGGCACCGCGGCCCCGAACTCCATGGGCTCGTCCAGCGTCAAGGCATGGGGGCAGAAGGAAGCGCCCACGGACGCGACCGCGGTCTTCCCGGCGGACGCCGTGCCCGCCTCGAACGCCGGCAGCGCACTGACCGCCGCCGACTACAGGCGAGCCACCCTCCACTACCTGGACGCCTCCGGCCGCACGGTGAACACCGCCGCCCCCGGCGGGCACATCGCCACCACCGAGTACGACCAGTTCGGCAACACCGTGCGCGAACTGACGCCCGCCAACCGCGAGGTGGCCATCGGCACCACTGCCGCCGGCACCGCGGCCCGCGGCGACCTGGGCATCGCGGCCCTGCCGTCCGCCGAACGCGCCCAACTCCTGTCCACCACCCGCACCTTCAGCAGCAAGGGCACCCGCCTGCTGGAGGAGTTCGGCCCGCTGCGCCGGGTCGACCTGACCGCGGACCTCAAATCCGGCACCACCACGCTGGCCACCGCCGGCGCCTCGGTGACGGCTCGGGCCTGGACGGTCCACGACTACGACGAGGGACGTCCGACCGACGGCAGCGCCGTCATCCGGGACCAGCTCACCAAGGTCACCACCGGCGCCGAGGTCCGTGAGCACCCGGGCATCCAGGGCGAGACCCGTGCTGTTCAGACGGCCTACGACTGGACCAAGGGCCTGCAGACCAAGACCGTGGAAGACCCGGGCGGCCTGGCCATCACCACCACGGTCGAATACGACGCACAGGGCCGCGAGACCAAGCGCGTTGCGCCCGGCGCCGGCGCCACCGACGCCACCAGCCGGGTGACCACGTACTGGTCCGCGACCGGCACCGGCAGCTGCGCCGGCCGTCCCGAGTGGGCCGACCTGGTGTGCTCGACCGGCCCGGCCGGGGCGATCACCGGCGGCGGATCCAACCCGACACAACTGCCGGCCAAGACCACCGAGTACGACTGGTGGGGGAACCCGGCCAAGACGTCCGAGACCGCGAACAGCTCGACCCGGACCACCACCATCGGCACCGACAACGCGGGCCGCACCACCTCGGTGAAGATCACCGGCGGCGTCGGCACGGCCGCACCGGAGGCCGGCACCACCTACGACACGGCCACCGGCCGCCCGACCAGGACCGTCTCGCCGACCGACGGCACCATCACCACCGGCTACGACAAGCTCGGCCGGATCATCTCCTACACCGACGCGGACGGTGGCACCACCACCACCGAGTACGACCTGCTCGACCGCCAGGTCAAGCGCGGCAACAACATCCCGTCCACGGTGAACTACACCTACGACCACACCGCCGAACCCCGGGGACTGGCCACCAAGGTGGTCGACTCGGTGGCCGGTACCTTCCTCGCCTCGTACGACGCGGACGGCAACCTCACCGAGGAGGAGCTGCCGGGCGGCTACACCCTGGCCCAGACCCTCGACGCGGACGGCAACGCACTGGAGCGGACCTACACCCGCGACAGCGACGGCACTCTCGTGCAGTCCGACACCGTCACCCGCTCCATCCACGGCCAGGTCGTCTCGGACGCGCAGGTCACAGGGCAGAACTACCGTTACGACGCGATCGGCCGCCTGACCTCGGTCGAGGACACGGCCGAGACGGTGTGCACCAAGCGCACCTACACCTTCGACGCACGCTCCAACCGCAAGAGTCTCACCAGCGCCACCGGTACCCCCGGGACGGACTGCCCCACCTCAGGAGGCACCACCACCAACTACGCCTACGACAGCGCCGACCGGCAGGTCGACACCGGCTACACCTACGACGCCTTCGGCCGCACCACCGCCCAGCCGGGCGGGGTGACCCTCGCCTACTACAACAACGACCTGATCCGCCAGGAAACCGTCGGCGCCAAGCGACAGACCTGGCAGCTCGACGGCACCCAGCGCATCCGCTCATGGACCGTCGAGACGAACAGCGGCGGCACCTGGGGCACCACGGAGTCGAAGGTCAACCACTACGACTGCGGCTGCGACAGCCCCGCGTGGACCACGGAGGACAGCCAGGGCAACGTGACCCGCTACGTGGAGTCGCTCGGCGGCGGCCTCGCCGCCACCACCGGCAAGACCGGCGGCACCGTTCTGCAGCTCAGCGACATCCACGGCGACGTCTCCGTCCAGCTCCCGCTGGACACCGGCAAGGCTCCCACCGTCCAGGACACCGACGAATACGGCAACGTCCGCGCCAGCAGCGTGCCCGCACGCTACGGCTGGCTCGGCGCCCAGCAACGCTCCGGCGAGACACTCTCCGGACTCACCCTGATGGGCGCGCGCGTCTACGACTCCACCACCGGCCGATTCCTCCAGCTCGACCCGATTGCCGGCGGCGGTGCGAACGCCTACGGATACCCTCCGGACCCGATCACCATGTACGACCTGAACGGCAAGGGCTGGTTCTCCTGGGGCCGGGCCTGGCGGATCACCGTGTGCGTAGGCGCCGTCCTCTGGCTGCTCGGCAGCTCCTACTTCGCCGTCACCAAGATCCGCAGGATCTGGCGCGTCATCAAACGGTGGGGCGGTGTCCGCGCCGCCGTCACCCGCGTGATGAGCGCACGCACCCGCTACCTGAAGATGGAGCGCCTGGCAACCATGCTTCTCACCGCCAGCGCCACGATCCTGGGCATCGACACCGTCTACGACAAGTGCGTCAAGACCAAACTGTAGACACCGGGTGCCGTCGGCACTGAAACCGACGGCACCCGCTGCCCCCACCCCTGCTACCGCAGCCGCTCCGGCCGGGACCGTTCCCGGCCGGAGCGGCTGATGAGGAAATTCCCCATGGACTCACCCACCCCCCTCCTGGTCGCCCCGGCGCTGTTGTGGACCGCGGTCGCCGCGATCTCCCTGATCACGTCGATCGCGCTCTCCGTCCGGGCCAAACGCCGGAACACGTCCTCCGACGCCTGGAACCCGATCGACACGGACTTCCGGGCTGTCGCCACAGGCGCGATCGCCGGATACGCGGTCGCCGCCGTCATCGCCGGCCAGTTCTCTCCCGGGTCCGCCGCATTCAGCATCCTGTGGCCGGCCATGGCCGGATCGGCCCTCACCTACACAGCAGGAAGACGCACCCGCTCCTGGCCCCACTGGGCCGGCGCCGCCTTCGCCGCCGCCGGCGCTGGACTGTACGGTTCCCTGTCGGCGTGACAGACCGCCCGGCGGTCGCGAACACCAGCCACCAGAACCCCCGGGCTCTGATGTCACCTGTGTCCCGGGCCCCCACCACCGCAATCCACACAGCGAGTCTCGCGTGAGCCCGGCGGCAACTCCCCAGCCGACCGGGCTCGCGGCGCGCGGGGACGGCCGGTCAGCGCGTTCTGTTCCCTTGCGCGGTGACGAGCCTCACTCAAGTCCCCCTGACCAGCCACTTCAAGAGGGCACAGCCTCAGCGCAGTTCGCAGCCACGGAGCGCCACGGAGCCCACGTAGGTTTCCGAAGCCCGATCGCCGGACAACGGAAAGTCATATGCGGCGCGGTACGGCCCCGCCCTGCCAGCGGTAGAGGTCGCGCAGCAGGGAATTCTCGGCGCCGTGACGGACCAGCTGACGGAGTTGGCCACCGGCGCCCAGGGAGCGGAGGCGGTCGGCCTGCTGCTGGCCGCGATCGCCTCCCGCACCCCGCGCGCCATCGGTCCCGTCCCGCCCGACGCGGGTGAGTTCGCGGACGCCGGCCTCGACGAGGACGGCGTGGCTGTCCCTGATGCGGGCGAGCGCCGAGCACCCCCGGCTCTGGCGGACGCCGAACGCGCCGCCGGACACCCCGGCAGCGAGGACGCGCTGCTCCCGCCCGCGCAGCCGGTCACCCACCCCGCCGGGACACGGCGGGATGCGGCCGTACGACGGTACGCCTGCGCCCTCCTGGAGGCCGCCGCGGCCCAGCCCGCAGACGAACACCCCGACGCGCTGCGGGCATTGAGGCAAGCACTGGTCAACGCCGGCGACATCGACGCAGCCCGGGTCTGAACCGTCGCACAACGGCGCCGGGCAGCCGTACACGCGCCCGCCGGCGGGAGCGCTGGTAGCTCGTCGGTCAATCATTCGGATGTCACTGACGCTGGAGAATCGCTCCCATGACAAGCGGAGCGACTCCGCATGCGACGGTCGATCTTCGTGTGGGCACTTCGGTTGCGATGGTGTTGGACGACCCCGTACTCCCGGCGGATACCACCGGTGTGGTTGAGGTCGCGTACGACGATCCCGCAGATGGTTTCGATGCAAGGCTGGGCGGCGGGCAGTCGGTGAACGTGCTGCGTGTGGGGCTGGACTCGGTTGTGTCCGGGCGTGAGCGCGAGATCAACCAGCATCCGCACCAGCCCTTCCGCGCACGGCAGCGCGTCGCCCCGCGCGGTCAGACACGCGTACGGCTCCGACCAGAAGTGCGACACTTCCGCATTCCTGTATCAGCAGGTCAAGTGCCGTCAGTTCGAAAGGGCCGCCTTGCCCGGCCGTTGGTGGAACGATCATGGTGACCGTTCCACCAACGAGATTCTGCGCGGTGTGTGCTCGGCCCGTCAGAGGCCGTTGGTGAAGAGCAGCTGATTGGGGCTGTTGTCGCTCAGGTTCTGGATGGTGTCCTTCGTGGACTTGTCGGAGAGGAAGTTGGCGACCTCGGCCGGGAGTGCGTTGGGGTGCTCGGCTTTGTAGAGGGCGGCGACTCCGGCGACGTGCGGAGCGGCCATCGAGGTGCCGTCGAGCGCGACGCTGCCGCCGCCGAGCTTGGCGGAGACGATGTCCTTGCCGGGGGCGTAGATGTCGAGGCACTCGCCCCAGTTGGAGAAGTCGGTCTCCTCGTCGTAGCGGTTGGTCGCGCCGACCGTCACCACGCGGGCGGCGGAGGCGGGCGAGACGCGGCAGGCGTCGATGTTGCTGTTGCCCGCCGCGATGACGGGCAGGACGCCCTGATTGGACACGGCTGTGGCGGCGTTGTTGACCGACTCGAGCCGGTCGCCGCCCAGGGAGGCGTTCAGGACGGCCGGCTGGTGCGCGTTGTTCGCCACCCACTCGAAACCTGCGATGATCCCCGACCAGGCACCCCTCGACTCACAGTTGAGGACCCGGACGCTGACCAGGTTCACCTTGCGTGCCACTCCGAAGGTGCTGCCGCCGACCGTGCCCGCGACGTGTGTGCCGTGGCCGTTGCAGTCCGCGCCGTTGCGTCCGTCGCCGATCGCGTCGAAGCCGCGCTGGGCGCGGCCCCCGAAGTCGGGGTGGGTGAAGTCGATGCCGGTGTCGAGGATGTACGCGGTCACTCCCTGCCCGCTGCCGTAAGCGCTGAAGTTGTTGTCGAGCGGCAGGGCGCGCTGGTCGATGCGGTCCAGCCCCCAGGAGTGGGCCGGCGATCTCGTCTGGCCCTCCTTGGAGCGCACCGGTGGGGCGCTGGCCCAGCCGTCCTCCTGGACGGAGCGCACCCCGCGGGACGTGCGGACGGCCCTCAGCTGCCTCGGCGTGAGGGCCGTGGCGAACCCGTTGATCGTGCGGGTGTAGGTGAACTGCGGTTTCAGCCCGGCGGAGTGGGCGAAGTGCTTCGGGTCGAGAGCCGTGCCGAGGGTGACGATGTAGTGGCCCGGGATGGCGTGGGTGGTCCTGAGCAGCGGGGCCGGGGACGGCTGTGGAGCCGAGGCGGAGGCCGTGCCGGCCGTCATGGGGCTCAGGGCGAGGACGGCCGCGGTGGTCAGGCGCGCAGCCGTGAGGAGCAGACGCAAGAAGGACTCCCTGGGGTACGGGGGGGATCGGTGGGGCGAGCCGCGCCCGGCACCTGTGACGGATCCCGGGCCACGGCCCTTCGCCTGTATCGGGTCGTCATCGCAGACCCCTTGAGCCACTCGCCGCCGCTTGGCGGATGGCACACGCCCGACGCGCCCGCTCCGCAGCACTCGCTGCGGAAACGATCACTCGTGTCCGGCGTACGGTGCCCCGTTCCAGGGCACAGCGGCTCGGTGAATCCACCCTCACGGCTGACACACGCCAGCCGCGCTCGACGCATGCGCGGACGGCGAGGGCGAGGAGAGCGGGTTCCAGGAAGCGCGGGATGCGCTGTGACGGTGTGCGGGCGCCGGCCTGTCGGAAATGCGCGCCGATTCCCAGGCCGGCGCATCCGGGACTGAAGGCCGCGCCCATACGTGTCCGGCGCCGGCTGCGTGCGCATCCGATTCGCCGCACTTGCGGTATGCATATGCCTGAATACAGTGAGTAGTGAACTTTGGGGTGGTTCGGTGCGACGTCGTCGCGCTGGACCACCCGTTCTGTGCGACTGAAGGAGTACCCAGATGCTGTCCCAACCGGAGGACCTGCGCGCGGAAGCGACGTACCGCGACGACGGTGACGTCAAGCTGGAGGGCGTCTCTCTCACCTGGCGGATCGGCGCGAACGCCCCCGACCAGGGCACCACCCAGCCGCCCGACTGGAACAACGGACATCCGGACTACCCGCACCACTACGAGGTATGGCTGGACGGACGACTGGCCCAGACGGTGGACCTGCACTGGGCGACCTGGTACCCGCACTGGCAGTCGGCCAACCGGCACTGGGTGTGCCTGGGCGAGACCCCGGCCCGCGAGGTCCGGGTCAAGGTCCGGGCCCGGCAGGCGGACGGCTCGTGGGGACCGTTCACGGACGAGCTCACCGTCGACACGTCCGCGTCCAAGCCCTACAGCGTGCACGTCCCCGCCCGCGCCGAGGACCGCGCGGAAGGCGGCCGCGAGCGGCACGGGAGTCTGGAGTTCCCGGTCAGCCGGGCGATCCGGGCGATCCGCGACGAGGACGACGCGCCGATCTGCCAGGAAGCACGACGGCTGAACACGTCCACCACCTGGCAGGAGGTCGTACCTTCCGGCACGGCCGGCAACCCGCCGTGGAACGAGGACCGCGGGTACCTGGAGTACCGCAAGTTCTTCCGGGGCGCGGACGTGGCATCGGCCGCCAATCCCGCCTTCAAGGGCCTGGACCTGGCGGGCGGGGACGGCCTGGGCGACTGGCCGACCAGCGCGCTGGAGGCCGTCGACGGCCGGCACACCTTCACCTACAACTACCGGCAGAACCACATGGGCCCCAAATGGACCCACCAGTGGTTCATCACCAAAGAGGGCTGGAACCCGGCCCAGGGCATCTCCTGGGACACGCTGGAGCCGACGCCCTTCATGGTCGAGTACCACGGCAGCGGCACGCACGCCGACCCGGAGCTGAGCTACACGACCGAGGCACTGGCGTCCCGGCGGGGACGTCACGCCATCGTCAACATCTGGGGCGGCGGCGACGCCGGACACGAGTTCAAGGGCGAGTTCTTCGTCAGCGTCTCCGACGTCGACTTCCGCTAGCCCTCCTGCCCGCCCGGCACAGCAGCGGTTCCGCCGACCGCAGGGGAGGCTCCTGAAGGCGGTCCGACGCCCGGCCGAGGGTCTCCGGCGCACGTCGGCCGGGCGTCGACTTCCCTTCCGTGCGCTTGCCCGGACGGCCGGCGTCGATGGTGTCCCGCTTCATGCCGCAGCCGATCGAGGCGCCGGAATCCGCGGGTCGGCGCCTGCTGCCGCGACGAAGCCGGCCCTCAACTCACCACAGCGGGACGCCCCACGGACCGCCGCCGCGCGGAGGCCGCGGGGCACCGAGGACCGGAACGCGAAACGCTGGATCACCCGCTCCACGCGGCTGGGCACGACCACGGCGGCCGCCCGCCACAGCCCCGGGACGCCCTGTCCGAGCGGCTTTACCCGCCACTCGCCCAGCCTCGCCTCCCCTCCGGAGCGGTCCCGTCCCCGAAGCCGCGCCGCGCCCGGCCACCCCGTCCGAGCGCCGCAGGCCATAGGTACCGGGCGAACCGCGAGCCGCACCACCCCACCCGACCCGAAAGGTGATCCATGAGCACCCGCACGTCCCGCACTTCCCCCGATTCCGCACAGTCGCTCTACCAGGCCATGTCCGGGCTCGCCGGCCCGCTGAGCTCCGGCGAGGGCAGCGCGCCGGACTTCACCACCGCATCGCACCCGGTAGCCGGCCGGGAACCGTCGGTACTGATCCTCGGCGCGGGCGTCGGCGGACTCACCGCCGCCTACGAACTGGGCAGGCTCGGCTACCGGTGCACGGTCCTGGAACCCCAGACCCGCACCGGCGGCCGCAGCCGCACCGCCCGCAACGGCGACAAGCTGTACGAACTCGACGGCAAGGGCAACAGCCCGGTACTGACCCACACCTGCGCCTTCGACAAGGACCTGTACCTCAACCTCGGCCCCGGCCGCATCCCCTACCACCACCGCCGGGTCCTGAAGTACTGCACCGACCTCGGGGTGCCGCTGGAGCCGTACATCATGGAGACCACGGCGAACGTCCTGCACCGAACGGGCCACACCCCGCCCGGCCGGCCCTGGCGCAACCGCCGGATCGCCAACGACACCCGCGGCCACCTCGCGGCCCGCCTGGCCGCCACCCTGACCGGGAACGACGCGTCCACCGCCCTGCTGCGGGACCTGCTGCACACGTTCGGCGACCTGGACGAGGACGGCGCCTACGACGGCTCCACCCGCTCCGGCTACACCGAACCCCTCGACGTCCACGCCTTCCCCAAGCCCGCGTCACCGCTGAGCCTGGACCAACTGCTCGCCTCGCAGTTCTGGAAGTACCGGTTCTACCAGCCGGTGGACTACCTGTGGCAGGCCACGATGTTCCAGCCGGTCGGCGGCATGGACATGATCGTCCGCGCCCTCACCGAGCGGATCACCTCCGCGTACGACGTGACCGTCGAGCTGGAGGCCGAGGTCACCTCCGTCGACCTGACGGGCGAGGGCGTCGGCGTCACCTACCGCTCGGGCGGACAGACGCTGACCACGAGGGCCGACTACTGCGTGAGCAACATCCCGCTGCCCGTGCTGAAGCAGCTCACGCTCACCGGCTTCTCCACCGAGTTCGAGAACGCCCTCCAGGCGGTGGACTTCGCGCCCACGTGCAAGGTCGGCTGGCAGGCCAACCGGCGGTTCTGGGAGGACGACCACAACCAGATCTACGGCGGCATCAGCTGGACCGACCACCCCATCACCCAGTTCTGGTACCCCTCCAATGACTACTTCTCCCCGACCGGCACCCTCACCGGGGCCTACAACTTCGGCGAACACGCCGAGAACATGGGCAAGCTCGCACCGGGCGACCGGCTGATCCTGGCCCGGGACGGCGCATCACAGCTGCACCAGGAATTCCTGGAGAAGACCACCGTGCCCCAGGAGCTCGGGGTCACCATCGCCTGGCACAAGGTGCCCCACCAGCTCGGCGGCTGGGCCGACTGGGACCCCTCCGACTCCGGCCACGAGGCCGCCTACAAGGAGCTCCTGGAGCCCGAGGGCGGCGACCGCTTCTACGTCGTCGGCGACCAGGCGTCCCCGCTGCCCGGCTGGCAGGAGGGAGCCATGATGTCGGCACAGTACGTCGTCGCCCAGATCCTCGGCCTCGTCCCCCGCGCCGCCCCCGCCACGGTCCAGGTCCCCGACGCCACCTTCCTCACCCAGGGACTCTGAATCCTTGTCAAGCGCCCGGAAGCGGCGCGAACGGATCGATCGGGCAGCTCGGACGGGCGGGTACGTCCTGGCCCAGGCGGGGGACTCAATCGGTAATCACCGTCAGCGAGTTGTGCCCCGCGCATGTCATGGCACACATGCCCACGGCAAGCGGTGCGACCAGCTTGAAGCGCACCCCGCGCCGATCGCGCGGATCGGGAACCCGGGCCGGCGCATCGAGCAGCCCCGGCGGCACCACCGTGTCGGTCGGAGAGCGTGGGCGCCGAGTTCAGCGCAGGAGGCGTAGGCGATGACGGAACTGCGAGCACGGCAACCTTGCGGATCCTGAAACGCCCGGCCCGCGTGCTCAGCCGCCGCACAGGTCCGGCGCGCTGAGCACGCGCATCCGTTCGGCCACCGTCCGTATGGCGGGCGGCCGTTGACGGCTCAAATCATGCGTTCCTACACTTCCACCCACGACGCACGCCGGTCGCCGACGTCGCACGTCGGCCCGAAGGCCGGCCGCGCGCCCCCAGCGGGGGGACGCGTCCGGGGTGGAACGGCCTGAGGATGGGGACGGCTATGCAGCGCGTGCACAGCGGTGCGGCACCGCTCCGACTGGTGGCCCGCCTCGACGTCGACCTGCGCCGCCTCGCGAGTTCTCTCTGTAGCTGACCCCTGGGACCCGACCCGGCCGGCCTCCGGCCGGGCTCAGCCTGGTTCACGCGCCCCGGCCGTGCCGCGCGGCGCGACTCGCCCGAGCCGAAGCCTCGCACGATGGGGACAGCCCAACGAAGCGCGTCCTGATCATGTGCCCGCGCCCCCAGGAGAGCGCAATTCATGTACGCGATGTCGATCCGACGTACCTCCTCATTCCACTCCCTCAGCGGACGTCGACACGAGACCGGCCGACTCCAGGCGGCGTGGGAACGCTGCCTGGACGGCCGGGGGAGCGTGGTGACGCTGCATGGCCCGGTCGGCAGCGGACGCACCGAACTCCTCGACGCCTTCGGTGAGTTCGCCGAGTCCCAGGGTGCGCACGTCCTGATGGCGGCCGGCTCCCCACTGGAGCGTGAGTTCCCGCTCGGCGTGGCGCGCCAGCTCTTCCAGAGCCCGCTGCTGCCCCCGGAGATCGTCACCGAGGCGGCCCGCCTCTTCGAGGACGGGCTCGACCCGGCCCCCGACCCCGCCTGGTCCGCCCACGCCGGCCCCGGCGGTCCCGGCGGTCCGGCCGCAGTCCGCCCCGCCCCCCACTTGCTGCACCGGCTCAGCAGCCTGCTCTTGGAGTACGCCCGCCACACCCCGGTGCTGCTCGCGGTCGACGACCGGCAGGACGCCGACGTGCAGTCCCTGGAGTTCCTGCTCTACCTGACCCGTCGCACCCGGGGCGCCCGCATCCTGACGGTGCTGTGCGCCCGGGAGAACATGACGCCGACCGACCCCTTCTTCGAGGTGGAGCTGGCCAGCAGGCCCAACCACGAACGCGTCCGCCTCGGCCTGTTCGGCCACGAGGCCATAGCCGACCTGCTCGCGGAGCGGCTCGGCGACAGCGCCCGCCGGCGCGCGGCCGAGGTGTACGAGCTCACGGGCGGCAACCCCCTGCTGGTGCGGGCCGTCATCGACGACCAGCCCCGCGCCGAGCCGACGGGCACTCTGGTGGTGGGCGAGAGCTACCGACGCGGCGTGATGAACTGCCTGCACCGCATCGACCCGCTCGCCCTGCGGGTGGCCCGGGGTGTGGCCGCCCTGGGACGCCCGGCCGGAACCGCGATGCTGGCCGAACTCCTCCTGCTCGCCAACGACTCGCCGGCCCGCGCCCTCTATCTGCTGCATGCCGCGGGCCTGTTCCGGGACGGCGGCTTCCGCCACCCCAGTGGAGGTGGCGACCTCCTGGCCGCGATGAGGCCCGCCGAACTGGCCGCCCTGCACCGCCGCGCCGCCGAACTCCTGCACACCCGGGGCGGGGCCGAGACCCACGTCGCCGAGCAGTACCGCGCCGCCGAGGGCCAGATGCGGGCGCCTTGGTCCACCGAGCGGACGCCCGCCCCTGCCCCTGGCGGTCCACCGCCCCATGGTTCCCGAGACGTGCCGAGGCCCGCCGCCGGCCAGTCCGGCCCCGCCCCCGAAGGCGACCGGCCCGTCGCCCCCGCCGACGACATCGTCATCCAGTGCGTGCCCGTCCTCCCCGGCGCCGACGAGGAAGTTCGGCCCACCGCGCGCGGACGGCGGACCGGCATCCGCCACCTGTTCTGGGAGGGCCGGGTCGACGACGGCTTGGAAGCACTGACGCATTACGAGGCCGAACACCCGAAGGGCCCGGACAATGCCGCCGGACTGCGCGCCTGGATCGGCTACTGGTACCCCACCCTGCTGCCGGACGCACCGGGCACCGGCCGTGGCGCCCGCGCGGACCTCACGCTTCCCAAGAATGCCGCACCGGACGGCGTACGTGTCCTCACCGCCCTGGCCGGCGGACTGGCTCAGCGCGAAGCCGTCGCCCACGCCGAGCACATCCTGCGCGAGAGTCGGGTCAGCGACATCGGAACCCGTTCGCTGACCGCCGCGTTGACGGTGCTGCTCTATGCCGACCAGCCGGGTCGGGCCGCCCGCTGGTGCGCGGCGGCGACCAACCGGCGCGGCCACGGTCGCGACGCGATCGAGGACGCGCTGCTGGCCGCCCTGACCGCGGAGGCGGCATTGCGCCAGGGGGACGTGCGGATCGCAGATGAATACGCCCGGGCCGCCTTCCAGCAGATCACGCTCCGCCAGTGGGGTACCGGAGTCGGCATCCCGCTCGCCACCATGATCGGCGCCCGGACGGCCCTGGGCCGCCACGAGGACGCGGCCCGCTATCTGGCCCTACCGGTGCCGGACGCGATGTTCCGCACCCCGGCCGGACTGCACTACCTGTACTCCCGCGCCGGGCACCTGCTGGCGACCGGCGACGCTGAGGGGGCGCTCGCCGACTACCGGCGGTGCGGGGAGACCATGGCCCGCTGGGACCTCGACCACCTGCCCGCCCTGGTGCCCTGGCGGATCGGTGCCGCCCGTGCCCAGCTCGCCCTGACCCGGCCGGGTGCCGCCCGCGCCCTGATCGAACGCCAGCTCGACGGCTTGGGTGCCGGACAGCCCCGGGTGCGGGGCATGGCGCTGCGCACCGGAGCGGCCACCGCTGAGTCCAGCGAGCGGACCAGCCTGCTGGAGGACGCCGTACGCGCCCTGGAGGAATCCGGCGATCAGCTCGAACTCTCCATAGCCCTGGCGGAGTTGAGTGCGGCGCACGGCGCGCTCGGCGACCCGGGACAGGCCAGGACAGCCGATCGCAGGGCACGGCACCTCTCCAGGGTCTCGGGCACCGCGCCGGTCCAGACCGACGACGAACTCAGCGAGGCCGAGCGGCGGGTCGCCGAGCTCGCCGCCGCCGGACTCACCAACCGGGAGATCGGGAAAAGGCTGTTCATCACGGTGAGCACGGTGGAACAGCATCTGACGAAGGTCTACCGGAAACTCGGCGTTCGACGCAGAGTGGAGCTGTCGCATTCCCTGGAACCCCGTCCCGGACTTGCCGGATGACGGCCCGTCCGAAGTCCCGGAGAATCTCCGGGCACCGGAGGACCGGAAAGCCGGGGAACGTGGATCCGCCGAGGTCGCGGGACCCCTAGGGGCTCCGCGATAGGGGGGCCACAGGGGGGCACTAGGGGTAGGCGGTGGCACGCGGTGCCTCAGTGTGAGACACATGTCTGCACCGGTGAACGAAGCCACAGCCGTCGTCGGGATCGCCTGCCGGCTCCCCGGCGCCCCCGACCCCGATGCCTTCTGGAAACTGCTCGACGAAGGCGGGAACGCGGTCGGAGAGCCGCCGGCCGGCCGATTCCGGGGAACGCCGGACGGCGCGGACGTGAGGCCCGGCGGATACCTCGACCACGTCGACCTCTTCGACCCGGAATTCTTCGGCATATCGCCCGCCGAGGCCGCCGCCGCCGACCCCCAGCAGCGACTGGTCCTGGAACTCGCCTGGGAGGCGCTGGAGAACGCGGGAATTCCCCCGCGCGACCTCAAGGCGTCCCGGAGCGGGGTGTTCGTCGGGGCGCTCGCCGCCGACTACGCCTCCCTCGTCCATCGGCAGGGCGCCGACGCGATCACCCGGCACACGCTGACCGGCCTCGCCAAGGGCGTCATCGCCAACCGGCTTTCCTACGCCCTGGACCTGCGTGGGCCGAGTCTCACCGTGGACACCGCGCAGTCCTCCTCCCTGGTCGCCGTGCACCTCGCCCTGGAGAGCCTGCGCACCGGCGAGTCGGAGGTGGCGCTGGCCGCCGGGGTCAACCTCAACCTCGCCCCCGGCAGCACCCTGGTCGTCGACCGCTTCGGCGCCCTCTCGCCCGACCACACCTGCTTCACCTTCGACGCCCGGGCCGGCGGTTACGTCCGGGGCGAGGGCGCCGTGCTGCTCGTCCTCAAGCCGCTCTCCCGGGCTCTCGCCGACGGCGACCCGGTGCACGCCGTCCTGCTGGGCAGCGCGGTCGGCAACGACGGGGCCACCGACGGACTCACCGTGCCCGGCGCCGCCACCCAGGCCGAGGTGATCCGCCGGGCCCTCGACCGGTCCGGCGTCCGCGCCCAGGACGTCCAGTACGTCGAACTGCACGGCACCGGCACTCGGGTCGGCGACCCCGTCGAGGCCGTCGCGCTCGGCGAGGTGTTCGCCCCCGGCCGACCGGGGGACCGGCCGCTGCTGGTCGGCTCCGCGAAGACCAACGTGGGCCACCTGGAAGGCGCTTCCGGGATCGTCGGACTCCTGAAGACCGTGCTGGGCCTCCGGCATGGCAGGCTCCCCGCCAGCCTCCACTTCGCCGAGCCCAACCCCGACATCCCCTTCGGCCGGCTGCGGCTCGCCGTCCGCACCGAGAGCGGCGCCTGGCCGCGCCCCGAACGTCCGCTGATCGCCGGCGTCAGCTCCTTCGGCGTGGGCGGCACCAACGCGCACGTCCTGGTCTCCGAGGCCCCGCGCACCGCCCCGGCCGACCCCGAGCGCCGTACCGCTCCGGCCGGTCCCGTCGCCTGGCCGCTGTCCGCGCACACCCCGCAGGCACTGCGCGACCAGGCGGCGAAGCTCCGCGCCCACCTGGCCGAGCACCCTCGACTCACCGCGCACGACGTCGGGTTCTCCCTCGCCACCACCCGGGCCACCCTCCCGCACCGGGCCGTGGTGACCGGTCAGGACCGCGGTGAACTCCTCTCCGGACTCGCAGCGCTGGAGTCCGGCGCGCAGTCCGCCGGGCTCAGCACCGGCCGGGCGGGCGACGGTGGCGGCACCGTGTTCGTCTTCCCCGGACAAGGCTCCCAGTGGCCCGGCATGGCTCGCGAACTCTACGGCGTCGACCGGGACTTCGCGGCGGGCATCGACGCCGTCGCCGACGCGCTCGCCCCGCACACCGACTGGTCTCTGCGCGACCTGCTGCTCGGTGCACCCGACGCCCCGCCGCTGGAGCGCGCCGACGTCGTCCAGCCCGCACTGTTCGCCGTGATGGTCTCCCTCGCCGCCGCCTGGCAGGCCCGAGGGGTGCACCCGGACGCGGTGATCGGCCACTCCCAGGGCGAGATCGCCGCCGCCCACGTGGCCGGCGCGCTCAGCCTCGACGCCGCCGCCGCGCTGGTCGCCCTGCGCTCCCGGGCCATCACGGAACTCGCCGCCACGGTGAGCGGCGGCATGGCCTCCGTCCCGCTCCCGGAGGCCGAAGTCGCCGCCGGGCTGGCGGACTTCGGCGGCCTCCTCAACGTGGCCGCGGTCAACGGCCCGTCCGTCACGGTCGTCTCCGGGGACCGGGACGCCGTCGAGGCACTGGTCGCCGCCTACGTCGCCGACGGCGTCCGTGCCAAGGCCATCCCGGTCGACTACGCCTCCCACTCCGCGCAGGTCGAACCCCTCCGCGACACGCTGCCCGCCCTCCTCGCCGACGTCAGGCCCCGCCCCGCCCACACCGCCTTCTACTCGACCGTCACCGGCGGCCTCCTCGACGGCACCGCGCTCGACCCCGCCTACTGGTTCCGCAACCTGCGCTCGACCGTGCGCTTCCGCCAGGCGGTGGAGGCCGCGCACAGCGCCGGGCACCGCGCGTTCGTCGAGGTCAGCCCGCACCCCGTGCTCACCCTCGGCCTCGCCGACCTGTCCGGCGCCGCCGTCACCGGCACCCTGCGCCGGGACGACGGCGGACCCGGCCGATTCCTCACCTCCCTCGCCGACCTGCACACCCGCGGCGGCGAAGTGGACTGGACCGAGCTGTACGGCCCCGACGCGCGCCGGGTACCGCTCCCCACGTACGCCTTCCAGCGCCGCCGGATCTGGCCCGAGGCTCTGCCCGGCCCCGAGGCGCCCCTGCTCGCGGATGCCGGGGGCGAGCAGCCCCGTACCGCTCCCGAACCCGCCGCCCCCGTGCCCGCCCCGACGACGGCGCCCGGCGCGGACCCACTGGGGGTCGTGCTCTCCAGCGCGGCCCTCGTGCTCGGGCAGCCCTCGCCGGACGACGTCGACCCCGATCTGACCTTCAAGGACCTCGGGTTCGACTCCGTGGCCGCCGTCGAGTTCCGTGACCGGCTTGCCGCCGCCACCGGCCTCGACCTGCCCTCCACCCTCACCTTCGACCGGCCCACCGCCCGCGCGGTCGCCGACCACGTCCGCACCCGGCTCAACGGCGGCGGGGACGGCCCCGCCGCCGTGGCGGAGACACCGCGCCCACCCTCCGTCGGCGAACCGATCGCCGTGGTCGCCCTCGCCGGCCGCTGGCCCGGCGACGCCCGTACCCCCGAACAGCTGTGGGAGCTGCTGCGCGAAGGCCGGGACGCGGTCGGCGACTTCCCCGCCAACCGGGGCTGGGACGTCGACGCCCTGTACGACCCCGAAGGCCTGCGCCACGGCACCTCGTACACCCGCCAGGGCGGCTTCCTGCACGACGCCGACCGGTTCGACGGCGCGTTCTTCGGGCTCGCCCCGCGCGAGTCGGCCGCCATGGACCCGCAGCAGCGGCTCCTCCTGGAGTCCTCCTGGGAACTGCTGGAGCGCGCCGGGATCGTCCCGGCCGATCTGCGCTCCACCCGCACCGGTGTGTTCGTCGGCGTGATGCCGCAGGACTACGGCCCCCGGCTGCACGAGACCCCCGAGGGCTACCAGGGCCACGCCCTGACCGGCTCGCTCACCAGCGTCGCCTCCGGGCGGATCGCCTACACCCTCGGCCTGGAGGGCCCCGCCGTCACGGTCGACACCGCCTGCTCCTCCTCCCTGGTCGCGCTGCACCTGGCCGCGCAGTCGCTGCGGTCGGGCGAGTCGGACCTGGTCATCGCGGGCGGCGCCACGGTGATGTCCGGACCGGGCATGTTCACCGAGTTCAGCCGCCAGCAGGGACTGGCCCCCGACGGCCGCTGCAAGCCGTTCGCCGCGGCCGCCGACGGCACCGCCTGGGCGGAGGGCGTCGGCCTGGTGCTGCTGGAGCGGCTGTCCGACGCGCGGCGCAACGGTCACCGGGTGCTCGCCCTGATCCGCGGGTCCGCCGTCAACCAGGACGGCGCCTCCAACGGGCTGACCGCGCCCAACGGACCCGCGCAGGAACGCGTCATCCGCCAGGCCCTCGCCTCGGCCGGTCTGGGCCCCGCCGACGTCGACGCGATCGAGGCGCACGGCACCGGCACGACCCTGGGCGACCCGATCGAGGCACAGGCGCTCATCGCCGTCTACGGCCAGGACCGTGACCCCGCACGTCCCCTGCTGGTCGGCTCGGCCAAGTCCAACCTCGGCCACACCCAGGCCGCCGCCGGCGTCACCGGTGTGATCAAGCTCGTCCAGGCGCTGGAGCACGGCGAACTCCCCGGCACCCTGCACGTGGACGCGCCCACCCCGCACGTGGACTGGTCGGCCGGGACCGTCACCCTGCTCACCGGCGCCACGCCCTGGCCGGAGCCGGCCGAGAGCCGCCCCCGGCGCGCCGCGGTGTCCTCCTTCGGCATCAGCGGCACCAACGCGCACCTGATCCTGGAGTCCGCGCCGCCGGAGCGGGACACACCGGACTCGGCCGCGACCGCGGCCGGTGCGGGTGCCGCGGACGTACCGACGGCCGCCGACCCCACGTCCACCTCCGACACCCTGTCCGCGTCCGTGCCCTGGATCCTGTCTGCCCGCTCCGACGACGCGTTGCACGCCCAGGCCGCCCGGCTGCTCGATCACCTGGACGGCGTCGCCGGCGGCGCGGACACCGGGGGCGGCGCGGATACCGGCGGGGCCGAGGGCACCGACGACGCATCCCTCGGCTGGTCGCTGGTCGCCACACGGGCGCTGCACGACCATCGGGCCGTGGTCACCGGCGACTCCCGGGCCGCTCGGGTGACCGCTCTGCGCGCACTCGCCGACGGGACCGAGGCCCCTGGCCTTGTCAGCGGCACCGTCACCGGCCGGGCCCCGCGCACCGCGGCCGCCTTCCCCGGCCAGGGGAGCCAACGCGTCGGTGCGGGCCGGGAGCTGTACGACACCCACCGCGTCTTCGCCGCCGCACTGGACGAGGTGACCGCTCTCTTCGACGCCGAACTCGACACCCCGCTCCGGGACGTGCTCTTCGCCGAGCCCGGCACGCCGGCCGCAGCCCTGCTGGACACCACCGCCTACACCCAGCCCGCCCTGTTCGCGCTCGGGGTCGCCCTGCACCGCCTCGCCGAGTCCTACGGATTCCGTGCCGACGCCTACATCGGCCACTCGATCGGCGAGCTGACCGCCGCGCACCTGGCGGGTGTGCTGTCGCTGCCCGACGCGGTCCGGCTCGTCGCCGCCCGTGGCCGGGTCCTGCAGGCCCTGCCCGAGGGCGGGGCAATGGCCGCCCTTCAGGCGAGCGAGACCGAGGTCACCCCGCTGGTCGCCGGATCCGGGGGACGTGTGAGCATCGCCGCGGTCAACGGCCCGGCCTCCGTGGTCGTCTCCGGCGACGCCGACGCGGTCCACGAGATCGCCGCCGCCCTCACCGCCCGGGGCCGCAAGACCAAGAACCTGACGGTCAGTCACGCCTTCCACTCCCCGCACACCGAGCCCGCCCTCGCCGAGTTCCGGGATGCCGCCGCCACCGTCGAACTCCGCGAGCCCAGGGTGCCGGTGGTGTCGAACGTGACCGGGCGGCTCGCCGCGACCGGGGAGCTGACCGACCCGGAGTACTGGGTGCGCCACATCCGGGAGGCCGTACGCTTCCACGACGGAGTGGACGCGCTGCGCGAACTCGGTGTCTCCGCCTACCTCGAACTCGGCCCCGACGCGGTGCTCACCGCGCTCACCGAGGCGAGCCTGGAGGCCGGCGCCGACGAGGACGGCGCCGACGAGGACGGCGCCGACGCCTCCGAGCCGCCCGCCCGCACGGTCGTCCCCGTGCTGCGTCCGGGCCGGGGCGAGGCCCGCACCTTCGCCGAGGCGCTCTCCCGGCTGCACGTCCACGGTGTCCCCGTCGACTGGCGGGCCGCCTTCGACGGACTTCCGGTCCGCCGCCTCGACCTGCCCACCTACCCGTTCCAGGGCCGTCGGTACTGGCTCGACACCCCGTCCGGCGCCGCCCCCGGCACGGCCGGACTCGACCCGGCCGGCCACCCGCTGCTCGGCGCCGCGCTGGACCTGCCGGACGACGCGGGCACCGTGTTCACCGGACGCCTCGCACTGCGCACCCATCCCTGGCTCGCCGACCACACCATCGCCGGGCGGACCCTGCTGCCCGGGGCCGCGGTGGTCGACCTCGCCCTGCACGCCGGGGGCCGGGTGGACGAACTGACCCTGGAGACACCGCTCGAACTGCCCGCGGAGGGCGCCGTCCGCCTCCAGGTCGCGCTGGGCGCGAGGGACGACGAAGGGCGCCGCCCGCTCACCGTGCACTCCCGCCCCGAAGGGGCCGACGGCACCTGGACCCGGCACGCCACCGGTCTCACCGCCGACGCCCCGGCCCGCCCGGACGACGGCCCCGCTCCGGCGGCGGGCGCCGTACGCACCGAGGCAGAGGACACTGTCTGGCCTCCGCCCGGTGCCGAGCCCGTCGACCTCACCGGTTTCTACGACGGTCTCGCCGCCGACGGCTACCAGTACGGCCCGGCGTTCCGCCTGCTGACGCGGGCCTGGCGGGTCGGAGAGGAGGTCCACGGCGAGGTCGGCCCCCTGCCCGGCGCCGACGACGGCCCGTCCGCCGCCCCCGGTCACGTCCTCCATCCCGCGCTGCTCGACGCCGCCCTGCACGCCGTGGTCGCCCTGGTCCCCGGAACCGCCCGCCTCCGGCTGCCGTTCGCCTGGGAGGGAGTCACCGTCCACCGCCCCGGCGCCTCGGCCCTGCGAGTGAGCGTCCGCCCCACCGGCACCGACACCGTTGCCCTCCGGCTCACCGACACCTCCGGCTCACCGGTCGCCGACATCGACGCGCTCACCCTGCGCGCCGCGCCCCGTCCCCGGACCGGCACCGGTCATCTGCTCGACTGGACCCCGGCGCCCACCCCGGACGGGACACGACAGGCGGACTCCTCCTGGACGTTCCTCGGAGACCAGAACGACCCGCTGCGCACCGCGGTGGCCCACGCCACCGGCCGCCCGGTGGCCGCCGCCGGACCTGACGGCCTGGTCGTCGCGCCCGCCCCGGACGCCGCCACCGCACTCGCCCTGCTCCAGCACCGGATCGCCGAACACGGCGAAGACGAAGGCAAGTTGCTCCTGCTCACTCAAGACGCCGTCGCCACTCACCCCGGTGAGGACGTCTCCGAGCAGGCCGCGGCGGTGTGGGGACTGGTTCGCGCGGCGCAGGCCGAACACCCGGGCCGCTTCGCCCTGTTGGACCTCGCGGGTGCCCCCGGTACCCCGGCCGCACCCGCCGCCCGCTCGGCGGACGCCGTCGCCGCCCTGCTCGCCGCCGGGGAGGAGCAGTTCGCCGTACGCGGCCCCGACCTGCTGGTGCCCAGGCTGCGGTCGGCCCCCGCGGCCGCCACCCTCACCCCGCCCGAGGGCGCCGGCCCCTGGCGACTGGACGCCGAACCGCCCGGCAGTCTCGACGCCCTCGCCCTGCTGCCCGCCCCGGAAGCGACCGCACCGCTCGCCCCCGGTCAGGTCCGGGTCGCGCTGCGGGCCGCCGGCCTCAACTTCCGGGACGTCCTCATCGCTCTCGGCATGTACCCGGGGCGGGCCAGGGTCGGAGCCGAGGGTGCCGGCGTGGTCCTGGAGACCGGGCCGGGTGTGCCGGGGCTGACCCCTGGGGACCGGGTCACCGGCCTCACCCAGGGTGCTCTGGGCCCGGTCGCGGTCACCGACCACCGCCTGCTCGCCCGCATCCCCGACGACTGGGACTTCGCCCGCGCGGCCGGTGTGCCGGTCGTCTTCCTCACCGCCTGGTACGGCCTCTTCGAACTGGCCGAACTCAAGGCCGGGGAGCGGGTGCTGATCCACTCCGCGGCCGGCGGCGTGGGCCAGGCGGCGGTACGGCTCGCCCTGCACGCCGGGGCCGAGGTGTACGCCACCGCCCACCCCGACAAGTGGGACACCCTGCGCGCGCTCGGGCTGCCCGAGGACCGGATCGCCTCCAGCCGCACCCTCGACTTCGAGCAGGCCTTCCGTGCGGCCACTCCCGGCGGACGCGGCGTCCACGTCGTACTGAACTCCCTGGCACGGGAGTTCACCGACGCGTCGCTGCGACTCCTGGAGTCCGAGGGCCGGTTCGTGGAGATGGGCAAGACCGACCTACGGGACGCGGCGGCGGTGGCCGCCGAATACGACGTCGACTACCTCGACTTCGACCTGTTCGACATCGACCCGGACCGGATCGGGGCGATCCTCACGCGGCTCCTGCGGCTGTTCGCCGAGGGCGCGCTGGAGCCCCTGCCGTTCCTCGCCGAGGACGTACGGCACGCCCCGAGCGCCCTGCGCCGCCTCAGCCAGGCCCGGCACACCGGAAAGCTGGTGCTCACCCTCCCGGCGCCCCCGCTCGACCCGGACGGCACCGTCCTGGTCACCGGCGGCACCGGCGCCCTGGGCCGGCTGGTCGCCCACCGACTGGTCACCCGGCACGGGGTACGGCGCCTGCTGCTCACCGGACGCCGTGGTCCCGGCGCCCCGGGCGCGCAGGCGCTGCGGGACGAACTGGCCGTGTTGGGCGCCGAGGTGACGCTGGCCGCCCTCGACGCCGGTGACCCGGACGCGGTGCGCGCCCTGGTCGACGCCGTCCCGGCCGACCGCCCGCTGACCGCCGTGATCCACGCGGCCGGTGTCCTGG
Organism: Streptomyces sp. NPDC090088; assembly: GCF_044747345.1. NCBI lineage: Bacteria > Bacillati > Actinomycetota > Actinomycetes > Kitasatosporales > Streptomycetaceae > Streptomyces > Streptomyces sp. NPDC090088. Next base: position 504,507 of record NZ_JBIVDZ010000005.1, read on the forward strand.
ACGACACCGTGCTCACCTCGCTCACTCCCGAGCGACTGGCGGGGGTCGCCCGACCCAAGGCGGACGGAGCCCTGTACCTGCACCGGGCCACCGCCCACCTCGACCTGTCCGCGTTCGTGCTGTTCTCCTCCGCCGTCGGCGTGCTCGGCAACGCCGGACAGGCCAACTACGCCGCCGCCAACGCCCGGCTGGACGCGCTGGCCCAGTACCGGGCGGTGCGCGGGCTGCCCGCGGTGTCCCTGGCCTGGGGGCACTGGGCGGAGGCCGGCGGCATGGCCGCGGGCCTCGACTCCGCCCAGGCGGACCGGCTGGGCAGGACCGGACTCGCGCCGATGACCAACGAGACCGCGCTGGCCCTGTTCGACACCGCGCTGCCCGCCCCCGTCGCCGCCGCGACGCCGTACGCCGCTCTGGTGGCGGCCGAGATCGACACCGGCCACGGGGTCCGGCGGCTCTCCCCGGTGCTGCGCGCCCTCACGGCGAAGGCCGGGGAGGCGGCCGGCAGGTCCCGTCCCGCGACCACCACGCGTACCACCGACCCGGCCGAGGCCCTGCGCCGCGACCTGGCGGCCGCCTCCCCGGCCGACCGGCGACGGCTGCTGCTCACCCATGTCGCCGAGACCGCCGCGGCCGTCCTCGGCCACTCCGACGCCACCGCGATCCGGCCCGCCAACGGGTTCATGGAGAGCGGGTTCGACTCGCTCGGCGTCATCGAGCTGCGCAACCGGCTCGGCGCCACCACCGGACTACGGCTGCCGACCACCGTCGTGCTCGACCACCCCACCCCGGCCGCCCTCGCCGGCCACCTGCTCGAACTCCTCGCCCCGGCCGAGCCGGAACCCGCACCCGCCACCCCGGCCGCAGCGCCGCGACCGTCCGCGCCGTCCGTCGACCTGGCGGCCCTGATCACCTCCGCCGCCGACGACGAGATCTTCGACCTCATCGACAGCCAGCTCGGCATTTCGTAGGAAAGGCACGCCCACATGAGCACCCATGAGGCCAAGCTGCGCGACTACCTCAACCGCGTCGCCACCGAGCTGCACCACACCCGGGAGAAGCTGAAGGAGGCCGAGGCCGAGGCCAGGGCCGCCGCCGACCGCCCCGACGAGCCGATCGCCATCATCGGCATGGCCTGCCGCTACCCCGGCGGAGCCGACACCCCGGACGCCCTGTGGCGACTGGTCAGCGAGGAACGTGACGTGATCGGCGGTTTCCCCGCCGACCGCGGCTGGGACCTGGACCACCTCTACGACCCGGACCCCGACGCCGCCGGCCGCACCTACGCCCGCGAAGGCGGATTCCTCTACGACGCAGGGGACTTCGACGCCGCCTTTTTCGGTGTCTCCCCCCGCGAGGCCCTCGCCGCCGACCCACAGCAACGGCTGCTCCTGGAGACCTCTTGGGAGGCGCTGGAGAACGCCGCCATCGACCCGGCCACCCTGCGCGGCAGCCGCACCGGAGTGTTCGCCGGCGTGATCGCCCAGGAGTACGGCCCGAGCCTGCACCACAAGCCCGCCGACCAGACCGACGGCTACGTCCTCACCGGCACCACCACCTCGGTCGCCTCGGGCCGGGTCGCCTTCACCCTCGGGCTGGAGGGCCCGGCGGTCACCGTGGACACCGCCTGCTCCTCCTCCCTCGTCGCCCTCCACCTGGCCGCCCAGTCGCTGCGCCGCGGTGAATGCGACCTGGCGCTGGCCGGCGGCGCCACCGTGATGGCCGCGCCCGGCATGTTCATCGAGTTCAGCCGCCAGCGCGGACTCGCCCCCGACGGCCGCTGCAAGCCGTTCGCCGCCGCCGCCGACGGCACCGGCTGGGGCGAGGGCGTCGGCGTGATCGCCCTGGCCCGTCTCTCCGACGCCCAGCGCCTCGGCCGCCCGGTGCTGGCCGTGCTGCGCGGCTCCGCCGTCAACCAGGACGGCCGCAGCAGCCAGCTGACCGCCCCCAACGGCCCCTCCCAGCAGCGGGTCATCCGGGAGGCGCTCAAGGCTGCCGGACTCGGCCCCGGCGACGTCGACGCCGTCGAGGCGCACGGCACCGGAACCCGGCTGGGCGATCCCGTCGAGGCGCAGGCCCTGATCGCCACCTACGGCGGCGGCCGCACCGCCGACCGGCCCCTGCTGCTCGGCTCACTGAAGTCGAACATCGGCCACACCCAGGCCGCCGCCGGCGTCGCCGGCGTGATCAAGATGGTGCAGGCGATCCGGCACGGCGTCCTGCCCAAGTCCCTGCACGTGGACGCCCCCTCATCACACGTCGACTGGTCCGACGGCACCGTCCGGCTGCTCACCGAGGCGCAGCCGTGGCCCGCCACCGACGACCGGCGTCCGCGCCGCGCCGCCGTCTCCGCCTTCGGCGTCAGCGGCACCAACGCCCACGTCATCATCGAGCAGCCGCCCGCCCCGGTTCCGCTGCCCGCCCCGCGGGCGACCGACCTCGACGAGGTCGCCGTGCCGGCCCGGATCCTGCCCTGGGTGATCTACGCCCGCACGGGCGACGCGCTGCGCGACCAGGCCGGCCGGGTCGCCGACCACCTCGACAGCACCGCCGCGGCACCCGCCGACGTGGCCCATGCCCTGGCCACCACTCGCACCGCGTTCGACGAGCGCGCCGTGGTGATCGCCGAGGACCCGGCCGACGCCCTGCGCGCCCTCGCCGCCGGCGAACAGCCCGCCGACGCCGTCCGCGGCACCGTCCGCCCGGCCGGCGCCGACGGCAAGGTGGTCTTCGTCTTCCCCGGCCAGGGCACCCAGTGGCGCGGCATGGCCGCCGAACTCCTCGACGCCTCGCCCGTGTTCGCCGCCGCCGTCGACCGGTGCGCGGCCGCCTTCGCGCCGTACCACGACTGGGCCCTGACCGACGTGCTGCGCGGCGCCGAGGGCACGCCGGACCCCGACCGCACCGACGTCCTGCAGACCGCCCTGTTCACGGTCATGGTCGCCCTCGCCGAGGTGTGGAAGTCCTACGGCCTCACCCCGGACGCCGTCGTCGGGCACAGCCAGGGCGAGGTGGCCGCCGCGGTCGTCGCGGGCGGTCTCTCCCTGGAGGACGCCGCCCTGATCGTCGCCCTGCGCGCCCGCGCCCTGGAGGACATCGCGGGCCGGGGCGGCATGGTCGCCGTCGCGCTGCCCGAGGCCGACGTCACCCGCGAACTCGACGCGCGCTGGGCCGGACGGCTGTCCATCGGCGTGGTCAGCGGCCCCGCCTCGGTGGCCGTCTCCGGCGACCTGGACGCCCTCGACGAACTCCGCGCCTTCTACGCCGGCCTGGGGGTGCGCACCAGCGTGATCCCGATCGCCTACGCCTCCCACTCCTCGCAGACCGACGCCCTGCGTGGCCAACTCCTCGACGCCTTCGCACCCGTCACCCCGCGCACCGGAACCGTCCCGCTGCTGTCCACCGTGACCGCCGACTGGCAGGACACCGCCGGACTCGACGCCGCCTACTGGGTCGCCAACCTGCGCCGCACGGTCCGTTTCGAGGAGGCCACCCGCCGCCTCGCCGACACCGGCCACACCGTCTTCGTCGAGGTCAGCGCCCACCCCGTGCTCACCGGCGCGATCCTGGAGACCCTGGAGGCCCGGGAGCCCCAGGTCGGCCCCGACCGCGCCCCGATCGTCACCGGTACCCTGCGCCGCGGGCAGGGCGGCCCGGACCGGCTGCTGCGGTCCGCCGCCGAACTGCACACGCAGGGCGTGGCGCTGGACTGGGCCGCCGTCATCGGCGCGCCCGGCCCGCGCCCGGCGGCAGGCCTGCCGACCTATCCCTTCCAGCACGAGCGTTACTGGCTCGACGCCACCCGCTCGCCCGAACTCCTCGCCCCCGCCGGCGCCGCCCCCGACGACTTCTTCTGGGACCTGGTCGGCGAGCAGGACGACGACCGGCTCGCCACCGCTCTCGGCCTGCCCGCCGCCGCCCTCGCGCCGGTGCTGCCCGCGCTGACCTCGTGGCGGGAACGTCGGCTCGCCGCCGATGCCACCGACCGCTGGCGCCACCGCCTGGTCTGGCGCCCGGTCCGCCCCGCCGGGCCCGCGCGCCGGCCGACGGGGGAGTGGCTGCTCGCCGTGCCCGACACCCACGCCGGCCACGCCCACGTCGACGCGCTGCGCACCGTCCTCGAATCGGGCGGAGCCCGCCCGGTGACCCTCCTCGTCCCGCCGGACACGGACCGCGCCGCGCTCGCCGCCCTGCTGCCCGCGTCCGGTTCCTTCACCGGTGTCGTCTCGCTGCTCCATCTCGCCGAAGGCCGTCTCGACGGCCATGACGCCGTCCCCCGCTCCCACGCCGCCCAGCTGGCCCTCACCCAGGCCCTGGACGACGCCGGCCTCCAGGCTCCCCTCTGGTTCCTCACCCGGGGCGCCGTCTCCACCGGCCCCACGGACCATGTCACCGACCCCGAACAGGCCCTGGTGTGGGGCTTCGGCGCCATCCTCGCCGCCGAGAACCCCGCCCGCGCCGGCGGCCTCGTCGACCTGCCCGCCGAGCCCGACCGGCGCACCTGGGAGCGGATCGCCGCGCTGCTCGCCGACCCCCGCCCGGACCGGGAACGGGAGACCGCCGTCCGCGCCGCAGGCGTCCTCGCCCGCCGCCTGGTCCCCGCCGCGCCGCTGCCGCCCGCCCCGGCCGACGGCGCCGACGAACAGGCCCTCCCCGAGCGCCTGCTGTCCGGCACCACGCTGATCACCGGCGGCTCCGGCGCCCTCGGCGGCCACCTCGCCCGCTGGCTGGCCCGGCACGGCGCCCGCCACCTGCTGCTCCTCAGCCGCCGGGGCGCGGACGCGCCGGGCGCCCTGGAACTCGCCGAGGAACTCGCCGGCTCCGGCGCCACCGTGACGTTCGCCGCCGCAGATGTCGCCGACCGGGACCAGCTGGCCGCCGTGCTCGCCGCCGTCCCGGAGGACCGGCCGCTGACCGCCGTCGTGCACACCGCCGCCGCCCTGCACGACGCACTGATCGGCCGCCTGACCCCCGCCCACCTCGACCGCGCGCTGCGAGCCAAGGCGACCGGCGCCCGCAACCTGCACGAACTGACCCTGGACGCCGACCTGGCGGCCTTCGTGCTGTTCTCCTCCCTCGCCGGCGTGTGCGGGGTCCCTGGCCAGGCCAACTACGCCCCCGGCAACGCCTACCTGGACGCGCTCGCCGACCAGCGCCGCGCCGCCGGGCTGCCCGCGAACTCGGTCGCCTGGGGCCACTGGGCCGGTGACGGCATCGCCGCCGACGGAGCCGAAGCGACCCTGCTCCGGCACGGACTGGTCTCCCTCCCGCCGGACGGCGCCCTCACCGTCCTCGGTCAGGTCCTCGCCCACGACGAGCCGCACCTGGTGGTCGCCGACGCGGACTGGCCTACCTTCTTCCGCGACCGCCGACACCCGCTGGCCGCCGAACTGCCCGGAGTGCGCGCGGAGTCGGCGGAACCCGTGGAAGGAGCCGCGCGCCCGGGCCGCTGGACCGCACTCGCCCCGGCCGAGCTGCGCCGCGAACTCCTCACCGTCGTACGCGCGCAGGCCGCCGCCGTTCAGGGGCACGCCTCCCCGGACGTCATCGACCCCGCCCGTGCCTTCAAGGCACACGGCTTCGACTCACTGATGTCGGTGGAACTGCGCAACCGCCTCTCCGCCGCCACCGAACGGCAGTTGCCGGCCACCCTCGTCTACGACCACCCGACCCCCACCGCGCTCGCCGACTGGCTTGCCGGTGAACTGGGCGGCGCGGACGTCGGGACTCACGTCGCCGGTCCTGTCCGGACCGCCGCGCGGGACGACGACCCGATCGTGATCGTCGGCATGGCCTGCCGCTACCCGGGCGGCGTGACCTCGCCCGAGGAACTGTGGCGGCTGGTCGCCGACGGCACCGACGCGCTCACCGGGTTTCCCGAGGACCGCGGCTGGGACCTCGACCGCCTCTACAGCCCCGATCCCGACCGGCCCGGCACCTCCTACTCCCGGCACGGCGGATTCCTCGACTCCATCGCCGACTTCGACCCCGAGTTCTTCGGCATCTCGCCCCGCGAGGCCCCGGCGATCGACCCGCAGCAACGGCTGCTCCTGGAGACGACCTGGGAGCTGCTCGAACGAGCCGGTATCGACCCACGCGCACTGCGCGGCAGCCGGACCGGCGTCTTCGCCGGCATCTCCGGGCGTGACTACGCGTCCGGTACCCAGGACGTGCCCGCCGAGCTGGAGGGCTACCTCGGCATCGGCAACGCGGGCAGTGTCGCCTCCGGCCGGGTCTCCTACACGTTCGGTTTCGAGGGTCCGGCGGTCACCGTGGACACCGCCTGCTCCTCGTCGCTGGTCGCCCTGCACCTGGCCGCCCAGTCGCTGCGCTCCGGCGAGTCCGACCTGGCGCTGGCCGGCGGGGTGCTGCTGATGTCGACCCCGACCGTCTTCGTGGAGTTCAGCCGCCAGCGGGCGATGTCCACCGACGGACGCTGCAAGGCGTACGCGGCGGGGGCGGACGGCACGGGCTGGGCGGAGGGTGTCGGGCTGCTGTTGGTGGAGCGGCTGTCGGACGCCCGGCGTCTGGGGCATGAGGTGCTGGCGGTGGTGCGTGGTTCGGCCGTGAACCAGGACGGTGCCTCCAACGGGCTGACCGCGCCGAGCGGTCCGTCCCAGCAGCGCGTGATCCGTCAGGCGCTCGCCGCGAGCGGACTCGCTCCGGCAGACGTGGACGCCGTGGAAGGCCACGGCACCGGCACCACCCTCGGCGACCCCATCGAGGCGCACGCCCTGATCGAGACCTACGGCAAGGATCGCCCCGGCGGACGGCCGTTGCTGCTCGGTTCGGTGAAGTCGAACATCGGGCACACCCAGGCCGCGGCCGGCGCCGCCGGTGTGATCAAGATGGTCGAGGCGATCCGTCGCGGCGTGCTGCCGAAGACCCTGCACGTGGACGAGCCGTCCCCGCACGTCGACTGGTCCTCGGGTGCCGTGGAACTCCTCACCGAGAACCGCGACTGGCCCGCACTCGACCGCCCGCGCCGCGCCGCCGTCTCCTCCTTCGGCGTCAGCGGCACCAACGCCCACGTCATCCTCGAAGCACCACCGGCCGGTGAGCCCGCGGACAACCGGGCAGCCACCGGGGAACCTGCCGGTGCCGCAGCCACCACCGGCGGAACCGCAGGCGGCCGGACCGCCACCGGGGAACCTGCCACGGGTGAGCCCGCCGCAGCCGCCGCCGGTGAGCCCACCGTCGGACTCCCGCTGGCCTGGCCGGTGTCCGCCCGCACCCCCGAAGCCCTCCGCGCCCAGGCAGACCGTCTCGCCGACCACGTCGACGCCTCCGCCGACGCCCCGCTGGACCTCGCCCACTCCCTCGCCACCACCCGGGCCGCCCTGGAGGAACGCGCCGTCGTCGTCGGCGGCCCCGACGGCCTGCGCGCGCTCGCCGACGGCTCCCCGTCCCCCTCGGTGATCACCGGCACCGCCGGCCAACCGGGCGGCCTGGCCTTCCTCTTCACAGGCCAGGGCAGTCAACGCGCGGGAATGGGCGCCGAGCTGTACTCCGTTCACCCCGTCTTCGCCGCCGCCTTCGACGAGGTCGCCGCCGTCCTCGACCCGCTCCTCGACCGTCCGATCACCGAGGTCATCGCCTCCGGAGACGGCCTGGACGACACGGTGTACACCCAGCCCGCGCTGTTCGCCGTGGAGGTCGCCCTCTTCCGCCTCTACACCTCCTGGGGCGTGCGCCCCGACTTCGTCGCCGGGCACTCCGTGGGCGAGATCACCGCGGCCCACGTCGCCGGGGTGCTCGACCTGCCCGACGCCGCCGCTCTGGTCGCCGCCCGGGCCCGGTTGATCGGCGCGCTGCCGTCCGGCGGCGCCATGGCGGCCGTCCAGGCCACCGAGGAGGAGATCCGGGCCGAACTGCCCGCCGGGGTGGACGTGGCCGCCGTCAACGGGCCGCGCTCGGTGGTCGTCTCCGGCGACACCGAGGCCGTCCACGCCGTCGCCGAGGCGTTCGCCGCCCGGGGCCGGCGCATCCGGCACCTCACCGTCAGCCACGCCTTCCACTCCGCGCACCTGGACGCCGTCCTCGACGACTTCCGCGCGGTCGTCTCCGAACTCACCTACGCGCGGCCGGAGATCCCGGTGGTGTCCGCGCTGACCGGCCGGATCGCCGCCGAAGGCGACCTGGCCACGCCCGAGTTCTGGGTCCGGCACGTCCGCGACGCGGTGCGCTGGGCCGACGCGGTCCGCGCCCTGGAGGCCGCCGGGGTCCGCACCCACCTCGAACTCGGTCCCGACGGCACCCTGAGCGGACTCGTCCGCCAGACCTACGGCGAGGGCACCAACGTGGTCGCCGTTCCGGCGCTGCGCCGCGACCGGTCCGAGACCACGACCGCGCTCACCGCGCTCGCCCACGCCCACGTCCGCGGTCACGAGACCGACTGGAGCGCGTACTTCGCCGGCTCCGGCGCCCGCCGGGTGGACCTGCCCACCTACGCCTTCCAACGGCGCCGGTTCTGGCTGGAGCCAGGTGCGGCCTCCGACCCGGACGCGCTCGGGCTCGGCGCCGTCGACCATCCGGTTCTCGCGGCGGCCGTACCCCTGCCGGACGCCGACGCCCTGCTGCTGACCGGCACCCTCTCCACCCGCACTCACCCGTGGCTCGCCGACCACGTGGTGCTCGGCACGCCGGTGCTGCCCGGCGCCGCCCTGGTCGAACTGGCCGCACGGGCGGGCGACGCGGTCGGCGCGGCCCGGCTGGGTGAACTCGCCGTCGAGACTCCGCTCGTGCTGCCCGCGCGGGGCGGCGTACGGGTCCAGGTGTCCGTCGCCGCGCCCGACGCCGCCGGGGACCGGCCGGTCACCATCCGCTCGCAGGCGTCCGGCGCCGACTGGGTCCGCAACGCCACCGGAGTCCTCGCCGCCCACGCCGGACCGGCCGAGTTCCGCCTCGACCAGTGGCCGCCGACCGGCGCCGAGACGGTAGCCGTAGACGACGTGTACACCGCGCTCGGCGCGACCGGTCTGGACTACGGACCCGCCTTCCGAGGCATACGGGCGGTCTGGCGGGACGGCGAAACCTACTACGCCGAGGTGACCCTCCCGGAGGAGCGGCACGGCGAGGTCGGCGGCTTCGACATCCACCCCGCCCTGCTCGACGCGGCACTCCAACTGCCCGGCCTGCGCAACGCGTCCGGCGGCTCCGGCGAGCCCACCCGGCTGCCGTTCCTCTATCGCGACGTCACCCTGCACGCCACCGGCGCCACCGCCCTGCGGGTCCGGCTCACCGCCCAGGCCGCCGACACCTTCTCCCTCCAGGCCACCGACCCGTCCGGAGCCCCGGTGGTGACGGTCGGCACCCTCGTCACCCGGCCCGCCAAGGCGCCCGCCGGGCCGCCCGCACCCGAGGGCCTCCACACCCTCACCTGGCCGGTGGCCAGGGACGGTGGTGCGGGCGCCAAGGTCTCCGACATCACCGACTGGACCGAGGTCCGGCTCGGCGGCGGCATCGCGGACGACCTGCCCGGTGCCGAGGGCGACGACCTGTCCGGCACCCCCGACCGGCTCCGCGCCGCCCTGGCCCGCGCCCTGACCACCGTCCAGGAGTGGCTCACCGGCCCCCACCCCACCACCGCCCGGCTCGTCGCCGTCACCCACGGCGCCGTCGCCACCGGACCCGGCGACCCCGCCCCCGACCCGGTCGCCGCCGCCGTGTGGGGGCTGCTGCGCTCCGCCCAGACCGAGAACCCCGACCGGATCGTCCTCGCCGACCTCGACGGCACCCCGGAGTCCGAGGCCGCCCTCGCCTCCGCCGTCGCCGGCGGAGAACCGCAGATCGCCCTTCGCGGCGGCGCCGTCCACGTACCGCGCCTGGCCGTGGCGCCCGGCGCCGTCGCCCCGGCGGCCGACTGGAACCCGGACGGCACCGTCCTGGTCACCGGCGGCACCGGCACCCTGGGCGCCCTGATCGCCCGCCACCTGGTCACCGAGCGGGGGGTACGGCACCTGCTGCTCACCTCCCGGCGCGGCGAGGACGCCCCCGGCGCCGCCGAACTCCGCGCCGAACTGGCCGAGTCGGGCGCCGAGGTCACCGTCGCCGCGGTGGACACCGCCGACCGGGACGCCCTCGCGGCCGTGCTCGCCGCGATCCCGGACGACCGCCCGCTGACCGCGGTCGTACACACGGCCGGTGTCGTCGACGACGGCGTGACCACCGCGCTCGACCCCGACCGCCTCGACACGGTGCTGCGGCCCAAGGCCGACGGCGCCTGGCACCTGCACGAGCTGACCGCCCACCTGCCGCTGGACGCGTTCGTCCTCTACTCCTCCGTGGCCGGAGTCCTCGGTTCGCCCGGTCAGGGCTCCTACGCCGCGGCCAACACCTTCCTCGACGCGCTCGCCGCCCGGCGCCGCGCCCAGGGGCTCGCCGCCCAGTCGCTGGCCTGGGGCCAGTGGGAGCAGCCCAGCGGCATCACCGGCCACCTCACCGCCGCCGACCTCGCCCGACTGGCCCGGCTCGGCGTGCGGCCACTGACCGACACCGAGGGCACCGCCCTGTTCGACACGGCCGAGGCCACCGGCGAGGCCCTGCTGGTGCCGTCCCCGTTCGACCTCGCCGCCGTGGCCGCCTCCGGGGCGCCCGTGTCGCCGCTGCTGCGCGGACTCCTCCCGAGGCAGGCACGGCCGGTCCGCCGCAACGCCGCCGCCGCGCCGGCCACCGGCGAGGCCGCCGGGCTCGCGGACCGGCTCGCCGCCCTGCCGGACACCGCCGCCCGCGAGGCCGCCCTGCTCGACATGGTCCGCACCGAGACCGCGACCGTGCTGGCCACGACCCCCGCCTCGGTCGGCGCCCGCAAGGCGTTCACCGGGCTCGGCGTCGACTCCCTGACCGCGGTCGAACTGCGCAACCGCCTCGGCACGGCCACCGGCCTCACCCTGTCCGCCGCGCTGGTCTTCGACCACCCGACCCCCGCCGACGTCGCCGCTCATCTGGGCGAACGCCTCCTCGGAGCCCCCGACCCCCAGCCGCTGCCTGCCATCACCGCGTCGGCGGGCGCTCGCGAGGACGACCCGGTCGTCATCGTCGGCATGGCCTGCCGGCTGCCCGGCGGGGTCGCGGGCCCGGACGACCTGTGGGCGCTGGTGCGCGACGGCGTCGACGCGGTCGGCGCGTTCCCCGACGACCGGGGCTGGGACCTGGAAGCCCTCTACTCCGAGGACCCCGACCGGCCCGGCACCTCCTACACCCGGCACGGCGGATTCCTGGAGCGGGCCGCCGACTTCGACGCCGCGTTCTTCGGGATCTCCCCGCGCGAGGCGCTGGCCACCGACCCGCAGCAGCGGCTGCTCCTGGAGACCGCCTGGGAGACGCTGGAGAGCGCCGGCGTCGACCCGCAGGCCCTGCGCGGCAGCCGTACCGGTGTCTTCGCCGGTGTGATGTACCACGACTACGCGCCCCGGGTCCGTGAGGTGCCCGCCGAGCTGGAGGGCTGGCTGAGCAACGGAACCGCCGGCAGTGTCGCCTCCGGCCGGATCTCCTACACCTTCGGTTTCGAGGGCCCTGCGGTCACCGTGGACACCGCCTGCTCCTCCTCGTTGGTCGCCCTGCACCTGGCCGCGCAGTCGCTGCGGGCGGGGGAGTGCGACCTGGCCCTGGCGGGCGGCGTCGCCGTGATGTCGACCCCCACCACGTTCGTGGAGTTCAGCCGCCAGCGCGCCCTCTCCGCCGACGGACGCTGCAAGGCGTACGCGGCGGGGGCGGACGGCACCGGCTGGGCGGAGGGCGTCGGCCTGCTCCTGGTGGAGCGGCTGTCGGACGCCCGGCGTCTGGGGCATGAGGTGCTGGCGGTGGTGCGTGGTTCGGCCGTGAACCAGGACGGTGCCTCCAACGGGCTGACCGCGCCGAGCGGTCCGTCCCAGCAGCGGGTCATCCGTCAGGCGCTCGCCGCGAGCGGACTCGGCCCGGAGGACGTGGACGTGGTCGAGGGCCATGGCACCGGCACCACCCTCGGCGACCCCATCGAGGCCGAGGCCCTGCTGGCCACCTACGGGCAGCGGGAGAACGTCGAACGGCCGCTGTGGCTGGGCTCGTTGAAGTCCAACATCGGGCACACCCAGGCCGCGGCCGGTGCCGCCGGCGTCATCAAGATGATCCAGGCGATCCGGCACGGTGTGCTGCCGAAGACTCTGCATGTGGACGAGCCGTCCCCGCACGTCGACTGGTCCTCGGGTGCCGTGGAACTCCTCACCGAGAACCGTGAGTGGCCCGCACTGGACCGCCCGCGCCGGGCCGCCGTGTCCTCCTTCGGCGTCAGCGGCACCAACGCCCACGTCATCCTCGAAGCACCGCCCGCCGCCCCCACGCCGCCCGCGTGCGGCGACGCGCCCGCCGCACTGCCCTGGGTGCTCTCCGCCCGGACCCCGGCGGCCCTGAGCGGCCAGGCCGCCCGGCTCGCCAACCGCCTCGACGGCACGGACGATGAGCGGGCCGACCTCGCCCACTCGCTCGCCGTCACCCGCGCGGCGCTGGAGGAACGCGCCGTCGTCCTCGGCCCCGACCCGCGTCCGGCGTTCACCGCGCTCGCCAACGGGGAATCCGCCCCCGGCCTGGTGCGCGGCCGGGCCGACACCGACGGGCGGACCGTGTTCGTCTTCCCCGGCCAGGGCGCCCAGTGGGCCGGTATGGCCGTCGAACTCCTGAACACGGCACCGGTGTTCACCCGGAGGATCGAGGAGTGCGCCGAGGCCCTCGCCCCGTACACCGACTGGTCGCTGCTCGACGTCCTGCACGGCGTCGAGGGCGCCCCGGGCCTCGACCGGGTCGACGTGGTCCAGCCGGTGCTGTGGGCGGTGATGGTCTCCCTCGCCGAGCTGTGGACCTCCCTGGGGGTCCGCCCGGACGCCGTGGTCGGCCACAGCCAGGGCGAGATCGCCGCCGCCACCGTGGCCGGGGGGCTCACCCTGGACGACGGCGCCCGCGTCGTGGCCCTGCGCAGCCGCGCCATCATCGCCCTCTCCGGACGCGGTGGCATGGCCTCCGTGCCGCTGCCCGCCGCCGACGTCGCCGCCCGTCTGGACAGCGGCTGGGCCGGCCGGCTGTCGGTCGCCGTGGTCAACGGCCCCGGCTCGGTGGTGGTCTCCGGCGACGCCGACGCCCTCGCCGAACTGGTCGCCGCCTACCAGGCCGAGGACGTACGGGCCCGGCTGATCCGCGTCGACTACGCCTCCCACTGCGCCCACGTCGACGCCGTGCGGGACGAACTCCTCGACCTGCTCGCCCCGGTGCGCCCGCGCACCGGCACGGTCCCGCTGCTGTCCACCGTGACCGGCGACTGGCAGGACACCGCGGGACTGGACGCCGCGTACTGGGTCGCCAACCTGCGGCAGACGGTCCGCTTCGAGGAGGCCACCCGCGCCCTCGCCGCCTCCGGGCACACCGCGTACGTCGAGATCAGCCCGCACCCGGTGCTCGCCGTCCCGCTCCAGGAAACCCTGGAGTCGGCCGGCGCCGCCCGCCACACCGTCTCCACCGGCACCCTCCGCCGTGACGAGGGCGGCCTCGGGCGTTTCCTCACCTCGGCCGCCGAACTGTACGTGCGCGGGGTGCCCGTCGACTGGGCGGCGTTCCTCGCTCCGGCCGCGCCCCGCCGGGTGCCGCTGCCGACGTACGCCTTTCAGCGGCAGCGCTACTGGCTCGACGCGGAGGTCACCAACACCACCGTCGCCACCGCGAGCCTCACCGCCGCGCCGGGCGGACAGCCGTCCGACGACGGCCAGGGCCCGGCCTGGCTCCGGCGGCTGGCGGGCCTCGGCCCGGAGGAACGGGTCGGGACCCTCACCGCACTGATCCGCGCCGAGGCGGCCGTCGTGCTCGGCCACACCGACGGGGCCCAGGGTGTCGCGGCCGACCGGGCCTTCCGGGACCTCGGGTTCAGCTCGCTCACCGCGGTCGAACTGCGCAACCGGATCGGCGCGGCGATCGGCCTCGACATCCCCGCGACCCTGGTCTTCGACTACCCGACCCCGGCCGGGATCGCCGCCTACCTGGCCGCCCGGCTCCCCGTGGACGACACCACGTCGGCACCCACCGTCGAGGCCTCGCTCTCCGCCTTGGAGGAGGCGCTGACCACCGGCGACGACACCGGCGACGTGCTGTCCCGGCTGCTCGACCTGATCGGCCGCTTCGACCGCCGTCCGGCGGGCGACGGCACCGGTCCCGGGCCCGCCCCGGACCTGGCGGACCTCGACCTCGACAGCGCCAGCGACGAGGAACTGTTCCGACTGGTCGACGGCAACGCCGGCTCCCACTGAACGCGGGGCGGGGCGCCCACCCCGGCGCCCCCTTCCACTCAGAACCACGATCCCTCCGAACGGGAAGAGGTACGACCCCGATGGCCACCGAGCAGCAGCTCCGCGACTATCTGAAGCGCGCGCTCACCGACGCCAGGCAGGCCAACAATCGGCTGCGGGAGGTCGAGGAGAGCCTGCGCGAGCCGATCGCCGTCATCGGCATGGCCTGCAGGCTGCCCGGCGGCGTCGCCTCCCCGGACGACCTCTGGGAGCTCGTCGACGACGGTGTCGACGCGATCACCGAGTTCCCCGACGACCGGGGCTGGGACATCGACGCCGTCTACGATCCCGACCCGGAACGCACCGGAACCTCCTACACCCGCCACGGCGGATTCCTCGACACCGTCGGCGACTTCGACGCCGAGTTCTTCGGCGTCTCCCCGCGCGAGGCACTGGCCACCGACCCCCAGCACCGGCTCCTCCTGGAGTCCGCCTGGGAGGCCTTCGAACGCGCCGGGATCGACCCCCGCGCCCTCAAGGGCAGTCGGACCGCGGTCTTCGCGGGCATCGCAGGCGGCGACTACACACCCCGGCTCCACGACGCGCCCGCCGAACTGGAGGGCTACCTCGGCATCGGCGGCCTGGACAGCGTCGCCTCCGGCCGGATCTCCTACACCTTCGGCTTCGAGGGTCCGGCGGTCACCGTGGACACCGCCTGCTCCTCGTCGCTGGTCGCCCTGCACCTGGCCGCCCAGTCGCTGCGCTCCGGCGAGTCCGACCTGGCGCTGGCCGGCGGGGTGAGCGTGATGTCCACACCGCAGGGCTTCGTCGAGTTCGCCCGCCAGCGCGGCCTGTCCGCCGACGGCCGGTGCAAGGCGTTCGGCGCGGGCGCCGACGGCACCGGCTGGGCGGAGGGCGTCGGCCTGCTCCTGGTGGAGCGGCTCTCCGACGCCCGCCGGCTCGGCCACCCGGTGCTCGCCGTGCTGCGGGGTTCCGCCGTCAACCAGGACGGCGCCTCCAACGGCCTCACCGCGCCCAACGGCCCCTCCCAGCAGCGGGTCATCCGCCAGGCCCTGGGCGCGGCCGGGCTGCGCTCCGCCGACGTCGACGTGGTCGAGGCGCACGGCACCGGCACCTCGCTCGGCGACCCCATCGAGGCCCAGGCGATCCTCGCCACCTACGGTCAACAGCGCCAGGCCGGACGGCCGTTGTATCTGGGCTCGCTGAAGTCCAACATCGGGCACACCCAGGCCGCGGCCGGGGTGGCCGGCGTCATCAAGATCGTCCAGGCGATCCGGTACGGCGTCCTGCCGCGCACCCTGCACGCCGACGAGCCGACCCCGTACGTCGACTGGAACGCGGGCCACGTGGAGCTGCTGACCGAGGCCCGACCCTGGCCCGCCACCCCGGACGACCGCCCCCGCCGGGCCGGCGTCTCCGCCTTCGGCGCCAGCGGCACCAACGCCCACGTCATCATCGAGCAGGCCCCGGCCGCCGAACCGGAGCAGGCCCCCGTCACCCCCGGTCGCACCTCCGCCGCCCCGGAGTGGGCCGACGCCGACACGGCAGGTGCCGGGAAGCAGACGCTGACTCCCGAACCGCCCTCCCAGCCGCTGCCGTTCGTCCTCACCGCCCACACCCCCGACGCCCTGCGCGCCCAGGCCGGGCGACTCGGCGACCACCTGGCCCGCAACCCGGCCCGCCCCGCCGACACCGCCTACTCCCTGCTCACCACCCGCGCGCCTCTGGGGGAGCGCGCGGTCCTGGTCGCCGGGGACGAGCCCGAACTCCTCGCCGCTCTTCGCGACCTCGCCGAGGGCGGCTCCCTCGACACCGTCACCGCGAACGGCGGCTCGCTGGCCGTGCTGTTCACGGGACAGGGCAGCCAACGCAAGGGGATGGGGACGGAGTTGTACGACACCTATCCCGCCTTCGCCGCCGCCTACGACGCCGTTGCCGGCGCGCTCGCCCCGCACCTGGACCGACCCCTCGCCGAGGTGACCGCCTCCGGCGACGGCCTGGACGAGACCCGGTACACCCAGCCTGCCCTGTTCGCTCTGGAAGTCGCCCTCTTCCGGCTCTACGAGTCGTGGGGCGTACGTCCCGATCATCTGGCCGGACACTCGATCGGCGAACTCGCCGCCGCCCACGTCGCCGGGGTGCTCGACCTGCCCGACGCCGCTGCCCTGGTCGCCGCCCGTGCCCGGCTGATGCAGGAACTCCCGGGCGGCGGCGCCATGGTGGCCGTAGAGGCCACCGAGGAGGAGATCCTGCCCGAACTGGAGGGTCTGGAAGGCCGGGTGGACGTCGCAGCCGTCAACTCGCCGTCCTCGACGGTGATCTCGGGCGACGAGGAGGCCGTCCTCGCCGTCGCCGCCCGGTTCACCGAGCGCGGCCGCCGCACCCGCCGCCTCACCGTGAGCCACGCCTTCCACTCCCCGCACATGGACGGCATGCTCGGCGAGTTCGCCCGCGTCGCGGAGGGCCTCACCTACCACTCGCCGCGCATCCCCGTGGTCTCCGACGTCACCGGCCGGATCGCCACCGCCGAGGAGATCACCGACCCCGAGTACTGGGTGCGGCACGTCCGCCGGGCCGTCCGCTTCACCGACGTGGTCCGCGCCCTGGACGCCGCCGGCACCGGCACCTACCTCGAACTCGGCCCCGACGGCACCCTCACCGCACTGGTCCGCGCCACCCTCCCGGACGCCATCGCGCTCCCGGCGCTGCGTCGCGACCGCGCCGAACCGGGCACCGCGGTGGCCGCGCTCGGCCGGCTGCACGGCCGGGGCCGGCCCGTCGACTGGACCGCCTTCTTCACCGGCCACCACCCCCGCCGCACCGAACTGCCCACCTACGCCTTCCAGCACCGCCGCTACTGGCTGGAGCCCGGCACCGGCGGCCGCCCCGCCGGACTCGGCCTGGAACCGGTCGCCCATCCGCTGCTCGCGGCCGCCGTGCCGCTGCCCGACAGCGACGGCGTGCTGCTCACCGGCAGCCTCTCGCTGCGCACCCACCCCTGGCTGGCAGGGCACGCCGTCCAGGGCACCGTCATCGTCCCCGGCACCGCGCTGCTGGAGCTGGCCCGCCGGGCCGGCGAGGAGACCGGCACCGAGGTGGTGGCCGAACTCGTCGTCGAGGGACCGCTGGTGCTGCCCGCCCACGGCGCGGTGCGGATCCAGGTCGAGGTCGGCGGGACCGGCCCGGACGGCGCTCGCGAAGCCGTCATCCGCTCCCGGACCCCCGACGGCGAATGGATCCGCAACGCCACCGGCACCCTGGTCGCCGCGTCCCCCGGCGACCCGTCCGACGGCGTGGCGCTCACCGCCTGGCCCCCGCCCGGCGCGACCCCTCTCGCGGTGGACGACGTATACGCGGAACTCACCGCCTCCGGGCTGGAGTACGGCCCGGCGTTCCGCGGACTGCGCGCCGCCTGGCGGGACGGCGAGAGCTTCTACGCCGAGGTCGAACTCCCCGAACCGCAGCACGCCGACGCCGCCCGCTTCGGTCTGCACCCGGCCCTGCTCGACTCCGCGGTGCACATCACCGCGCACCACGACCTGACCACCGTGCCCGAGGGCTTCAGCAGGCTGCCGTTCGCCTACTCCGGGGTCCGGCTCTTCGCCGACGGCGCCACCGCGCTGCGCGTCCGCCTCACCCGGACCGGCCCCGACAGCCTCGCCGTCGATCTCGCCGACTCCTCCGGCGCGCCTGTCGCCGCGGTGGCCGGTCTGCACGCCCGCCTGGTCTCGTCCGACCAACTGGCTGTCGCCCGCAGCGCCGACCCGGACACCCTGTTCCGGGAGACGTGGCGCGAACTGCCTCTGCCCGCCGGTCCGGTGGCCGTTCCCGAGACCGTCCGCCTCGGCGAGACGGAGACAGCCGGTGGCCTGGGTGACGGTGCGGCTGACGTGCTCGCCGGTGGCCCGAGTGGCGGTGCCGTTGACGGGCCGGCCGGCGACCCGGGTGGGCGTGCCGCCGACCCGTCCGGTGGCCCGGTCGATGTGCCGCGCCGGGTGCGGGAGGCCCTCGCCGAGGCGCTGGACACACTGCGCGACGACACGCCTGGCCCCGATCAGCTGGTGGCCGTGGTGCGCGGTGCCCGAACCGTGCGGGACGACGACCGGCCCGCCCTGCCCGCCGCGGCGGTCTGGGGACTGCTGCGCTCCGCCCAGGCCGAGCGGCCCGACCGGATCCTCCTGGTCGACACCGACGATGACCCGGCCAGTACCGGCGCCCTGCCCTCGGCCGTCGCCGCCGCCCGGGCCGCCGGGGAGCCGCAGTTCGCCCTGCGCGAGGGGACCGCGTACGTCCCCCGCCTCGACCGCGTCGCCGAGGACTCCCCGGCCGAGGCCGCCTCGACCGCGCACCCCTCGCGCTGGAATCGTGAGGGCACCGTCCTGATCACCGGCGGGGCCGGCGCCCTCGGCGCCGCGCTGGCTCGCCATCTGGTGACCCGGCACGGCATACGCCACCTGCTCCTGCTCTCCCGCGGCGGCCCCGGAGCTTCCGGCGCCGGTGAGCTGGCGGACCATCTCACAGCAGAAGGCGCCCAGGTGAGCGTGATCGCCGCCGACGCTGGCGACCGCGAGCAACTCAGGGCGGCGATCGCCGGCATCGATCCCGCACACCCGCTGACCGCCGTCGTGCACACCGCCGGACTGGTCGACGACGGACTCGTCGGGGACCTCACCCCCGGCCGCCTCGACACGGTGCTGCGGCCCAAGGCGGACGGCGCCTGGTATCTGCACGAGCTGACCGCCCACCTGCCGCTGGACGCCTTCGTGCTCTACTCGTCGGTCGCCGCCCTGTTCGGCGGCCCCGGCCAGGGCTCCTACGCCGCCGCCAACACCTTCCTGGACGCCCTCGCCGCGCACCGCCGCACCCTGGGCCGCACCGCCCACTCCCTCGCCTGGGGCCAGTGGGAGCAGCCGAGCGGCATCACCGGGCATCTCACCGGGGCCGACCTCGGCCGGGCCCGGCGCGCGGGCCTGCGGCTCCTGTCCACCGACCGGGGCACCGACCTCTTCGACCGCTCGGCCGGATCGCCCCACCCCCATCTGGTACCGGCTCCCCTGAACCTGGCGGTGGTGAAGGACGCCCAGTCGGTCCCCGCCTTGCTGCGTGGCCTGGTGCGCCCCTCCCGCCGCACCGCGAACCGCACCGCCGGGGGACCGGACCTGACCACCCGGCTCGCCGGACGGAGCCCACAGGAGCGGCACGAGATCCTCCTGACGCTGGTACGCGAGGAGGCCGCCGCGGTGCTCGCCGCGCGCCCCGAATCCGTCGCCGCAGACGCGCCGTTCAACGACCTCGGCCTGGACTCACTGGCCGCCGTGGAACTGCGCAACCGCCTCACCTCCGTCTCCGGACTGCGCCTGCCCGCCACTGTCACCTTCGACCACCCCACGCCCGCCGACCTCGCCGCACACCTCGACGGCCTGCTCGGCACGGTGGAGGCACGGCCCGCCGCGACTGCCGCCCCGGACGCCCGACGGACCGGCGCCGACGACCCGCTGTCCACCCTCTACCGCAGGCTCGCCGCCGAGACGAAGTTCACCGACGCCTCCGCCCTGATCGGCGTGGCCTCCGCGCTGCGCACCCGGTTCACCGCCGAGCAGCGCGACGAACACCGGGCGGCGCCAATCCAGTTGGCCAACGGAGACGGCAGAACCGCCGTGGTGTGCTTCCCGGCGCTCAGCGCCATCTCCGGCCCGCACGAATACGCCCGCTTCGGCCACGAGTTCCAGGGAGAGCGCGACCTGTTCGTGCTGCCGTCGCCCGGCTGGGCCCCGGACGACCCGCTGCCCGACAGCCTCGATGCCTTCCTGACCCTGCACGCCGAGACGGTCCGCCGCACCGTCGGCGAGGACCGGCCGTACGTGATCCTCGGCCGCTCCATGGGCGGCTGCCTGGCCAACGCGGTCGCCGCCCGACTGGAGTCCGAGGGGCGAGGTCCGGACGGGCTGGTGCTGGTCGACGCCTATCCCATCGACAGCGCCGTCCGCGAAGGCATGGGGGAGTGGTGGATGACCGCCATGCTCACCGGCATGGTCGACCGCATCGAGGCCTACGACATGGTCTGGAGCGACGCCAGCCTGACCGCCATGGGCGGCTACAACAACCTCTTCGCCGCCTGGCAGCCGCAGGCCCTCACCGCCCCCACCCTCGCCCTGCGCGCCGACACCCCGCTGCGGCACACCGTGATCGACCCGACCGGCCGCCACGACTGGCGCGCCTACTGGCCCGTCCCGCACGAGCCCCGGGACGTGCCGGGCGACCACTTCACCCTGCTCGAAGAGCACACCCCCACCACCGCCGGGGCGGTGCGGGACTGGCTCGGCGAACTGGAGCACCCCGAGAACACCTCACCGAAGGGACACCGACGATGACGTCCGACACCACCCCCGAGGCTCCGGCCGCTCCGGTCGCTCCGGTCGCGCTGGTCACCGGCGCCGCGTCCGGCATCGGCGCGGCCACCGCCCGCCTGTTCGCCGAGCGCGGCCACCACGTGGTCGCCGTGGACGTGGACAAGGAGGGCCTGGCCGAACTGGACACGCTGGACGGCGTGGCCACCCTGGTCGGCGACGTGTCCGAGGAGGACACCAACACCGCCGCCGTCCGCCTCGCCACGGACCTGTTCGGCCGACTCGACGCGGCCGTCCTGAACGCGGGCATCGGCGGCGCCGGCCCGCTGGAGTCACCCGGCGCGATCGAGCGCTTCGACCGTCTCTGGGCCGTCAACGTCCGCTCGGTCGCCCTCGGCATCCGGGCGGCCGTGCCGGCCCTACGGGCAGGGGGCGGCGGCGCGATCGTCGCCACCTCCTCCGTCTCCGGCCTGCGCGGTGACCCCGGCACCTGGGGCTACAACGCCACCAAGGCCGCCGTCATCAACCTGGTACGCGGCACCGCCATCGACTACGCCGCCGAGAACATCCGGATCAACGCCATCGCCCCGGGCGGCACCGCCACCGCGCTGACCGCCGCCCAGATCGCCGACCCGCGCTTCTCCGAGCTGATCACCGGCCGGATCCCCGTCCACCGCTGGGCCGACCCCCGCGAGCAGGCCGAGGTCATCTGGTTCCTCACCTCGCCCGCCGCCTCGTACGTCACCGGGGTGACCGTCCCGGTCGACGGCGGACTGAGCGCCAACGGAGGCATCCTCCCGCCGCCGCGCTAGGTCCGTACCTCTCTGATCCCGCATCCCCGATCCCTCACCCGCACAGAACAGGACCCGCATCGCCATGAGCAGCAACGAGCAGTCCGACATCGAGCGCAACAAGACCGTCGCCCGCCGCTACTTCGAGGAGTTCGTCGACGGCCGTCGACTGGACGTCCTGGAGGAGATCGTCGCCGTCGACGCCGCCGACGAGACCCGGGTCGGCCCCGGCGGCACCGGTACCCGCGACGACTTCCGCCTGCACGCCCAGTCGGTTTGGGACAACGTCAAGGATCTCAAGATCACCGTGACCGACCTGGTCGCCGAGGCCGACCGGGTGATCGTGTTCTGGCGGATCCAGGGCATCCAGGCAGGAACCCTGTTCGGCGTCCCCGCCTCCGGCAGAGCGTTCACCGGCCACAGCATCAGCACCCTGACCATCCGTGACGGCCAGGTGGTCCGCTACACCGTGCTGCCCGACCGGCTCGGCATCATCCAGCAGCTCTCCGACTCCCGCCTCTGACGTCCCCCGCGTTCTCCGAAGGAGCCCGTCTTGTCCCTGCTCTCCACCCTCACCCCCACCGACCTGGAGGAACTGCGACGGCTGCTCGCCCACTTCGCCCATGTCTTCGACAACGGCGACACCGAGGCGCTGGAGGAGGTGTTCACCGAGGACGCGGTGATCGTCCTGGCCGGCCCCGGCCGTGAGATCCAAGGCCTCGCGGCCATAAGGGAGTTCAATACCGCTCTCGGTGACCGGTCGCCCGACCACCACACCCTCGACACCGTCTTCTCCGTCGAACCGGCCGACCCGGAGGGCACCGTCCGCGCCCGCAGCCGCTACCTCGCGGTGCTGCCCGACGGCAACGTCCACAACGGCGACTACCTCGACATCCTCGTCCGTACCCCCAAGGGCTGGCGGATCGCGCACCGGCGCTCGGTGCCCCGCTACCCCGTACGGGTCGGGTAGGGGTTCGCTAGGGGCCTGCCGGACGGACGGCCCGACTACGTTCATCACCAATCCCCCACGTTCCCGCAGGTCATCCCCGTCCTTGGCATCGGCCGGCGTCTGCGCCGGCCGATGCCCGCCGCGCGTCCGTCCGCGACCCACCGGAGTCTCTCTCATGCCCTTCGACCGCTCCAGAGCGCTCGTCCTGACCGCAGTCGGCTCGCTGTTCCTCGCCGCCTGCTCCTCTTCGGCCGGCACCGGCGCCGGACAGAACGCGGCGGCCACCGCCAAGCCGGTCAGTGGCGGCTCGCTGACCTACGCCGTGGACACGGAACCGGTGTCGTTCGACATCCACGCCAGCCCGCAGGACATCACCGGCAACATCCAGCGCAACGTCTTCGACTCGCTCGTCTACCAGGACGCCAAGGGCACGTTCCACCCCTGGCTCGCCAAGAAGTGGACCGTCTCCGGCGACTTGAAGACGTTCACCTTCCACCTGCGCGACGACGTCACCTTCCACGACGGCACCCCGTTCAACGCCGAGGCCGTCAAGGCCAACTTCGACCGGATCGTCGCCCCGGCCACCAAGTCGCAGTACGCCGCCAGCCTTCTCGGCCCCTACAAGGGCACGACGGTCGTCGACGACCACACCGTCAAGGTGACCTTCTCCTCGCCGGTCGCCTCCTTCCTCCAGGCAGCCAGTACTCCCTACCTGGGCTTCTACTCCCCGGCCGCGATCAAGAAGTACGGCGGCAAGCTGAGCGCCGGCGGGGCGGCGGACGTCGGCACCGGCCCCTTCAAGTTCACCAGCTACACCAAGGGCCAGAGCGTCACCCTCACTCGCAACCCCGACTACAAGTGGGCCCCCGACACCGCCGCGCACCAGGGAGCGGCCTACCTCCAGACGCTCACCATCCGCTTCCTCAGCCAGGACGCCACCCGCGTCGGCGCGCTCACCAGCGGCCAGGTGCAGGCCGCCGACCCGATCCCGCCCGCCGACGTGAAGACCCTCAAGGCGAACCAGTCGCTGCAGGCCATCACCACCGACGCGCCCGGCGCCAACTACGCCCTGGTCCTCAACACCACCCAGAAACCGCTCGACGACATCAACGTCCGCCGCGCCATCCAGAGCGGCATCGACATCGACACCGCCGTCAAGAGCGTCTATTTCGGCGTGTACAAGCGGGCCTGGAGCCCGATCAGCCCCAGCACCCAGTTCTACGACAAGTCCACCGAGAACAGCTGGGGTTACGACCCCGACAAGGCCAACGCCTACCTGGACAAGGCCGGCTGGACCGGCCGGGACTCCGAGGGCTACCGCACCAAGGACGGCAAGCGCCTCAGCATCGAGTGGCCGCTGATGCCGCAGGAGTACATCCGCGAACAGCGCGACACCCTCGGGCAGGCCATCCAGGCCGACCTGAAGAAGATCGGCGTCGAGATCAAGCGACCGCGTCTCGACATCGGCACCTACATCCAGAAGGTGTACGGCGGCAAGGAGGGCATCGCCGACTACAGCTGGGCCCGCAACGACGCGGACGTGCTGCGC
Organism: Streptomyces sp. NPDC090088; assembly: GCF_044747345.1. Classification (NCBI taxonomy): domain Bacteria; kingdom Bacillati; phylum Actinomycetota; class Actinomycetes; order Kitasatosporales; family Streptomycetaceae; genus Streptomyces; species Streptomyces sp. NPDC090088. Next base: position 528,404 of record NZ_JBIVDZ010000005.1, read on the forward strand.
CTGTACTTCAACAGCGCCAGTTCACCTCTCAAGGGCGGCCAGAACGCGACCTTCTACAAGGACGCCGACATCGACAAGTGGACCGAGCAGGCGCAGGCCACCCTGGACGCCACCACCCGCGCGAAGCTGTACGCCGAGACCCAGAAGAAGGTCATCGACCTCGCCACCGAGATCCCGCTGTACGTGCGGACCGCCACCCTCGGCGTCTCCGCCAAGGTGCACGGACTGAAGACCGACCCGAACACCTGGGCCAACTTCTACGACGCGTGGATCGCCAAGTGAGCCCGACCGGCCTGCTCCGAGCGGTCGCGGGGCGCCTGGCAGCCGCACTGGCGGTGATGCTGGGCGCCGCGACCCTGGCGTTCCTCACACTGCAGCTCATCCCCGGCGACCCGGTGTCGGTGATGCTCGGCCCCGGCACCGTGGCCACCCCCGAGGTGCGGGCGGAGATCACCCGCACCTACGGACTCGACCGACCGGTGATCGAGCAGTACCTGCACTACCTGGGGAACCTGCTCGGTGGCGACCTCGGCGAGTCCTACCAGCTCCAACGGCCGGTCTCGGGGCTCATCTCCGAGCAGCTGTGGCCCACGGTGCAACTCGCCCTGTTCGCCCTGCTGCTGGCCGTCACCGCCGCCGTCACCCTCGCGGTGGCGACGGCCGGCCGCAACCGGGCGCTGCGCGCCGTGGCTTCCTTCGCCGAACTGCTCGCCGTGTCCACCCCCGCGTACTGGACCGGCATCCTGCTGCTGACGGCGTTCTCCTTCCGGCTGCGGCTCTTCCCCGTGGCGGGAGCCCAGGACTTCGCGTCCCTGGTGCTCCCCGCCGTCACCCTCGCGCTGTCCCTGGCCGGAGTCCTGGCCCAGGTGCTGCGCGAGGGCCTGGAGACCGCCCTCGGCCAGCCGTTCGCGGTCACCGCCCGCTCCAGGGGCCTGAGCGTCACCGCCGTACGTCTGCGGCACGCACTGCGACACGCCGCCGTACCCCTGGTCACCCTCACCGGCTGGCTCACCGGGTCACTGCTCGGCGGCGCGGTCCTCGTCGAAACGGTCTTCGGCCGACCCGGCATCGGCGCCCTCACCCTCCAGGCCGCGACCAACAAGGACATCCCCCTGGTCATCGGACTCGTCCTGCTGTCCGCGTTCGTGTTCGTACTGCTGTCCCTGGTGATCGACCTGCTCTACCTCGTCATCGACCCCCGGCTCAGGACCCGTTGACCATGCCCTCGACCACGACCCCAGCTGTCACCACCGCTCTCGACGCGCCCCGCCGCGCCCGCGCCCCGCGCGGCAGGCCGTGGCTCCGCGGCCTGCGCCCGGCCACGCTGCCGGCCGCCGCGGCCCTGCTCCTCATCACCCTCGTCGCGGCCTTCCCCGCTCTGTTCACCTCGGCCTCGCCCATCCGGATCGACCCCGCGCACGCGCTGGCCGCCCCCGGCCCCGGCCACTGGTTCGGCACCGATCAGCTCGGCCGTGACATCTTCACCCGCGTCCTCTACGGCACCCGCACCTCCGTGCTGCTGGGCGCCGGATCCACCCTGCTCGCCATCCTCGGCGGAGCCGTCCTCGGCCTCGCCGCCGCGCTCGGCGGCCGGTGGGCCGACCAGACACTGATGCGGTTCGCCGACATCCTCCTCGCCCTGCCGCCGATCCTGCTCGCCCTGCTCGCCGTGACCGTCCTCGGCCCCGGCTCGGTCAACGTCACGATCGCCATCGCCGTCGCGTTCTCGCCCGGGTACGCCCGCATCGTGCGCGCCGAGACCCTGGTCGTCCGGCGCTCCGGATACGTCGAGTCGGCCACCGTGCTCGGCCTGCGCCGCCCGCTGCTCGTCCTGCGGCACATCGTGCCCAACGCGCTGGGACCGATGCTGGTCCTCGCGACTGTCGGCTTCGGCTCCTCACTGATCGCCGCCTCCGGACTCAGCTTCCTCGGCCTGGGCCCGCAGCCGCCCTCGCCCGAATGGGGAACCATGCTCTCCGAAGGCCGGAACTTCCTCGCCACCGCCTGGTGGGTCGGGGTCTTCCCCGGCGCGGCCGTCACCGTCACCGCCCTCGCCGTCAACGTCATGGGCCGCCGCGCGCAGGCCCGCTTCACCCGGAGGACCGACGGATGAGCCTCATCGACGTCGACGGACTCGACGTGTCCTTCGGCCCCCTGCACGCAGTCCGGGACGTCTCCCTCTCCCTCGGCCGCGGCGAATGCCTCGCCCTGGTCGGCGAATCGGGATCCGGCAAGAGCGTCACCGCCCGTTCCCTGGCCGGCCTCGCCGGACACGGCGCCTCGGTCACCGCCCGCCGCTTCGACTTCGACGGCACCGACCTGCGCACCCTCCGGGAGTCCGGCTGGCGGTCGGTCCGGGGCCGCCGCATCGGCCTCGTCCTCCAGGACGCCCTGGTCTCCCTGGACCCACTGCGCCGCGTCGGCGCCGAGATCGCCGAACCACTACGTACCCACCGGCTGCTCTCCCGAGCCGAACTCCGGCCCCGCGTCCTGTCGTTGCTGGACGACGTCGGCGTCCCCGACCCCGCCCGTCGCGCCCGCCAGTATCCGCACGAACTCTCCGGCGGCCTCCGCCAGCGCGCCCTCATCGCCTCCGCCGTCGCCGCGGGCCCCGACCTGCTGATCGCCGACGAACCGACCACCGCCCTCGACGTCACCGTGCAGGCCCAGGTCCTCGCCCTGCTGCGGAAACTGCGCGGTGACGGCACCGCCCTGCTCCTGATCAGCCACGACCTCTCGGTGGTCGCCGGCATAGCCGACCGGGTGGCCGTCATGTACGCCGGCCGGATCGTCGAACAGGGGCCCGCCGACAGGGTGCTGAAAGCCCCCCGGCACCCCTACACCAGGGCTCTGCTGGACGCCGTCCCGGCCACCCACGCCAAGGGCACCCGGCTCTCGACCGCCCTGCCCTCCGGCACCCCGGCGGGACCGGAGGGCTGCGCCTACGCCGCACGCTGCCCCTGGGCCGATGACGACTGCCGCACCGCGCTCCCCGAACGCGACGCGGAGGGCAGTGTGTGCCACCACCCATTCACCGGGACACCCCGGCCGGGCGCCGCCGACACGATCCTGGTTCCCCGGCCCGCCCCGGCCCCCGAGGACCCGGCGCCGACACCGGCCCCCCTCTCCGGGGCGCCATCGGACACCGCCCCCGGCCCGCCGCCGGCGCCCCGCTCCGCAGCACCGTCCGACCGCGACCCCGGCGCGCCGCTGATCGTGGCCGAACACCTCACCAAGCGCTACCGCGCCCCCGACGGCACGGCCTACCACGCCGTCCGCGACGTCTCCCTGACCCTGCACCCGGGCGAGACCCTGGGCATCGTCGGGGAGTCCGGCTCCGGCAAGACCACGGTCGCCCGCATCCTGCTGGGCCTCACCGAACCCGACGAGGGCACCGTCACCTTCGACGGCTTCCCCTGGAGCGACGTCCCCGAGCGAGCGCGCCGCCCGCTGCGCCGCCGGGTCCAGGCCGTCCAGCAGGACCCGCTCGGCTCCTTCGACCCCCGCTACGACGTGGAGCGGGTGATCGGGGAGGCGGTCGCCCTCACCGGCGTACGCCGCGGACGGAGGCGCCGGGCCCGGGTGACCGCACTCCTCGACCAAGTGGGCCTTCCCGCCTCGGTGCTGACGCGCCGCACCCGCGACCTCTCCGGCGGCCAGCGCCAGCGCGTCGCCATCGCCCGCGCCCTGGCGCCCGCCCCCGACGTCCTCGTCTGCGACGAACCCGTCTCCGCGCTGGACGTCTCGGTCCAGGCCCAGATCCTCGACCTGCTGGACGACCTGCGTGCCGAGACCGGAGTGGCCCTGCTGTTCATCTCCCACGACCTGGGGGTGGTCCACCACGTCAGCGACCGGGTCCTGGTGATGCGGGACGGACAGGTCGTCGAGTCCGGTGACGTCCGCGGCATCTTCGCCCGCCCGGCGCACCCGTACACCCGGCAACTCCTCGCCGCCGTCCCCGGAGGCGCCTTCGCCCCGGCCGAGGCCCCCGCCCACCGCTGACCGGCCGTCTCTGGTCGCCAGGGCATGGGGTCCCGCGAACATCCGCGCGGGCGACGAGATCGTGCTCTCCCGTCTGGAGGGCCACGCCAACATCGTGCCCGGGCAGATGCCGACGTGGCAGAACGGTGCGGTGATCAAGGTGATCCCGGTCGACGACGGGCAGCTCCTGCTCGACAAGTACACCGCGCTCCTGTCGGAGCGGAGCAAGCTCGTCGTGGTCACCCAGATGTCCAACGCGCTGGCACCGGCGTGCCGGTCGAGCAGGTCGTCGAGATCGGGACCGGGCCGGGGCCCGCGTTCTGGTCGATGCCGCGCAGTCGGTACCGCACCCGCCGATCGACGTCAGGGCGCTGGACACGGACTTCCTGGTCTTCTCCGGGCACAAGCTGTTCGGACCGACCGGGATCGGGGTGTTCTACGCCAAACGGGAGGCCCTTGAGCACATGCCTCCGTGGGAGGGCGGCGGCAACCTGATCACCGACGTCACCTTCGAGAGGTCCAGCTACCAGCCGCCTACGGGCCGCTTCGAGGCCGGCACCGGCAACATCGCCGCCTACGAGCACACGCTGGTCGAGCACGCCACCGGAGGTATGCGCGGCGTGCCCGGCGGAGATGGGCGCCGCGCTCAACGAGGAGAGCATCGCGGTGCGTTCGGGCCACCGCTACGCGCGGCCGGTCCTGCGCCGGTACGGGCTGGAGGCCACCGTCCGCCCGTCGTTCGCCTTCTACAACGACGAGCCTCCTGAACCGGTACGGCGGAGACCTGTCCGAGGTCTCCGCCCCACCGGCACGGAGCCGGTCGACGCGCCCTCCGGCGAGTCACCGCTTCAGCCAGCCGACCTTCGTGTAGTCGACGTCCGCCAGGCCGCTCGCGCCGTAGTTGGCGAGGTTCGAGCGGACCGCGAGGACCTGGGGGCGCTGGTAGACCGGGATGGAGTGGCCCAATGCCCAGATCTTGGTGTCGGCTTCGTTGTAGAGCTTGTTCGCCTCGGTGGTGTCCGTGGTCTCGGTGGCCTTCTTCAACAGGGCGTCGATCTCCGGGGAGCCGACCGATCCGTAGTTCTGGTAGAGGTTCTTGCCGGACGGCCGGCGATAGATCGGGTACGCCTGGGAACGGAAGGTCTGGTCTACCCAACGGAAGCTCGTCAGATCGAAGTTGCCGATCGTGACGTACTTGGAGAAGTAGTCGTTCGACGGCACCTTCACGATGTTCAGCTTGATCCCGGCCTGTGCCAACTGCGCCTGCACCAGTTCCGACTGGTCCACCTGTGCGGAGGTGGAGCCCGCGCTGAGCGTGTAGCCGAGGGTGAGCTGTCTGCCGTCCTTGACCCGCTTGCCGCCCTGGAGCTTCCAGCCCGCCGAGTCCAGCAGTTCACCCGCCTTCTTCAGGTCGTACGTGCCGTACGTGCCGGAGTTGTCCTGGTAGCCGGACTGGTTGGGCATGAAGAAGTGACTGCCGTACGGCTTCAGCTGGACGGGGAGGTCCTTGCCGAAGGCGGTGGCGATGGACTTGCGGTCGATGGCGTGCTGGAGAGCCTGGCGGACGCGGACGTCCTTGAGTGGGCCGTGCGCGCCGTTGAACTCGATGTGCACTTCGTCCCACCGGGCGCCGACGCGGATGTCGGTGCCCGCCGCCTTGTACAGCCGCTTGTAGTCCTCCGGCAGGAGCGCGCTCGCGTAGTCGATCTCCTTGTTGAGGTAGGCGTCCGTCCAGGCGGAGTAGTCCAGGGCACGGAAGACGATCGAGTCCAGCTTGGGTTTCGTTCCCCACCAGTTGGGGTCCGGCACCGCAGTGATGGTCTGGGCGGTCTTGTCGTACGAGGAGATCTTGAAGGCGTTCGAGGTGATCGGGATCTTCTGTGTCCAGCCGCTGTTGAACTTGTCCGGGGTGTCGATCCCGGCGGCCGGCAGCAGCGGGTTGAACAGATGCTTCCAGTCGGCGTAGGGCGTGGAGAAGGTGACCTTGACCTGGTGCGCGTCGGCGCCCTGTTCGACCTTGCCGATCTGTTCGTAGCCGGAGGTGTCGGCGGCCTCGTACGCCTTGTCCGTGCCGTTGTCCGCCTTCCAGAGAGCTTCGAAGTCCCGCCAGCCGATGGACTTTCCGTCGGACCACTTGGCCTTCGGGTTCAGCTTGTAGACCACCGTTTGCGGGCTGGTCGAGGTCACCGAGGCGGAGAGCAGGAAGTCCCTGTCGGGGTGGGACTCGCCTTGGGCGTCCGCCCAGAACAGCCTGGGCTCCACCAGCTCGTTGATGTCCGCCGCATCACCTTGGTTGCCGTTGGCCGTGTAGCGGTTGTAGTCCGCGATCCACTGCGAGATCGCCAGCTTGAGGGTGCCGCCCTGCTGGACGTCGCTCAGCGGACGTGCGTTGATCTCCTGGCTGCCGGCCGGGGCCGCGCTCTTCTGTGCGGCGGGTTTGCCGTCGTCGGAGGAGCCGCAGCCGGTCACCAGCAACGCGGTGGCCGCGGTGGCGGCGATCCATGCTGCGGCGGAGGTCTGTCGCATGTCGGTGTCCTTCGTGAGGCCGGTGGTCATCGGTGGGACGCACCGAACGTAGAGCGGCCTACGACCCTCGGGGGAGACCCCCTGGACATCTGACATGTTCTCTTCATGATGTGGCAACAAGAGGCCTGGACCATTTCCTCTGTGCCTGCCTACCTGGCCAAACGACTCGGCTACTACGCCCTGTTGCTCCTGGCCGCCGTCTGCCTCTCCTACCTGCTGGCCTCGCTCGCGCTCCACCCCCGCGAGTACTACGCCGGCCGGCAGCCGCCCATCCCCGCGGCCTCGGTGAACCACCATCTCGACCAGATCGGCGTCAACGACCGCACCCCGCTCCTGAACCGCTTCCTGCGCTGGCTCGGACACGCCGTACGCGGCGACCTCGGCGAGACCATCGACGGCACCGCCGTCAACGCCGAGTTCGGCCGCCGCCTCGGCGTCAGCCTGCGGCTGCTGCTCGCCGGGACCGTGTTCGGGACCGTCGCGGGTGTGCTCGTCGGGGCCTGGACGGCCGTACGGCAGTACCGGTTCAGCGACCGGGCCGTCACCCTCGCCTCCTTCGCACTGCTCTCAACTCCCGTGTTCCTGCTGGCGATTCTCCTCAAGACAGGCGCGATCTGGTTCAACCGGAGCACCGGCACGGATCTGATCCAGTTCACGGGGGAGAAGAGCCCGGGCCTGACCGGCGGCTTCTGGGCCGTCCTCAGGGACCGGAGTGTGCACCTGCTCCTGCCCACCCTCTCCGTCGCCCTCTTCGCCGTCGCGAGCTACAGCCGCTACCAGCGCAACACGATGCTCGACGTCCTCGGCTCCGACTATCTGCGCACCGCGCGGGCCAAGGGCCTCGCCCGGCGGACGGTCTTCCTCAAACACGGACTGCGTACGGCCCTCATCCCCATGTCGACCTACTTCTCGTACGGCTTCCTCACGCTCTTCACCGGCGCCATCTTCACGGAGACGATCTTCGGCTGGCACGGTATGGGGGAGTGGTTCGTCGCGTCGATCGGCAAGAACGACGTGAACTCGGTTGTCGCTGTGAACCTGTTCGCCGCTGTCACCGTGCTGCTCTCCGGTTTCCTCGCCGACGTCCTGCACGCCGCGCTCGACCCGCGCATCAGGCAGGCGTCATGACCACGACCGCCATCGCCGATGAGGCACCCGTTGCGGCCCCGCCCGCCGGCCGCGCCACCGTCGTCCTGCGCCGTTTCCTGCGCAACCGCACCGCCCTCGCCGGAGCCGTCGCCCTGGTGCTGCTGTTCCTGCTGGCCTTCGTCGGGCCGTACGCGACCCAGTGGTCCTACAGCCACATCGACTACACCGCGCTGCGGGCCGCTCCCAGCGCCGACCACTGGTGGGGGACCAACCGCATCGGTCAGGACGTGTTCGCGCAGACCGTCCGAGGACTGCAGAAGTCCCTCGTCATCGGACTGCTCGTCGCCGTGCTGGCCACCGGGCTCGCCTCCCTCGTCGGCGCCTGCGCCGGGTACTTCGGCGGCTGGACCGACCGGCTGCTGATGTTCTTCGTGGACCTGCTGCTGGTCTTGCCCTCCTTCCTGATCATCGCGATCGTCTCGCCCAGGCTGAACCCCAGCGGCTGGTTCGCCCTGGTCGGGCTGCTCGGGCTCTTCGCCTGGATGATCACCGCCAGAGTCGTGCGGTCCATGACGCTCTCCCTCAAAGAGCGCGAATTCGTGCGCGCCGCACGGTACATGGGCGTCGGACCGTTCCGGATCATCTGGCGGCACGTGCTGCCCAACGTCGCCTCCTTCCTCATCATCGACGCGACCATCCAGGTCGGCGGCGCCGTCATGAGCGAGACCGCGCTGTCGTACTTCGGCTTCGGCGTACAGCCGCCCGACGTGTCGCTCGGCACGCTGATCGCCGACGGGACAGGCGCGGCGGTGACATACCCCTGGATGTTCTTCTTCGCGGCCGGGCTGCTGGTCGTCTTCGTCCTGGCCGTGAACCTGGTGGGCGACGGGCTGCGGGACGCGCTCGACCCCACCTCGAAAGGGACCTCCCGGTGAGCCCGATACTGCAAGTGACCGATCTTGACGTCGACTTCGACGGGCGACCCGCCGTGCGGGGGGTCGGCCTCACTCTCGAACGCGGTGAAGTCCTCGGTCTTGTCGGCGAGTCGGGTTCCGGCAAGTCCGCGACCGCGCTCGCCGTGCTGGGTCTGCTCCCGGGCAATGCGGTGGTACGCGGATCCGTACGGCTCGATGGGCAGGAACTCGTCGGCGCCCCGGAGCGCCGGCTCACGCGGATCCGCGGCAGCCGGATCTCCATGGTGTTCCAGGACCCGCTGTCCGCGTTCACGCCCGTCTACCGGATCGGCGACCAGATCGCCGAGGCGGTGCGCGCCCACCAGGACGTCTCCCGCGAACAGGCCCTGAAACGATCGGTCGAACTGCTCGACCTCGTCGGGATCCCCGAACCCGCCCTGCGCGCACGGGCGTTCCCGCACGAGTTCTCCGGCGGCATGCGCCAGCGCGCGATGATCGCCATGGCGATGGCCAACGACCCCGACATCATCCTCGCCGACGAACCGACCACCGCCCTCGACGTCACCATCCAGGCACAGGTACTCGACGTCCTGCGCACCGCGCAGCGCGAGACCGGAGCGGCGGTGCTCCTGGTCAGCCACGACCTCGGTGTCATCGCCGGGATGGCCGACCGGGTGGCCGTGATGCACGAGGGGCGGGTCGTCGAAGCGGGTACGGCCGTCGACGTCTTCGAGCGGCCCCAGGAGCCGTACACGAAGCGGCTGTTGGCAGCAGTGCCTCGGATGGACACCCCGCGCACCCCTCAACCATCCACCGGTGAAACGGTGTTGAAGGTGCGCGGACTCACCAGGACCTTCCCGCTCCTCAAGGGGACCGTCTTCAAGCGCCGTATCGGCTCCGTGTACGCCGTCGACGGCGTGGACCTCGACATCCGCCGCGGCGAGACGCTCGCCCTCGTCGGCGAATCGGGGTCCGGGAAGTCGACGACCCTCTTCGAACTGCTCGAACTGGCCCGGCCGGAAGGCGGATCGGTCGAGCTGTTCGGCAGGGACCTCGCGAGGCTCGGCAAGGCGGAGGTGAAGCCCCTGCGCCGCCGCGTCCAGATCGTCTTCCAGGACCCGATGGCCTCCCTCGACCCGCGCATGCCCGTGGGGGACATCGTGGCCGAGCCGCTGCGCACCCAGGGCGCCGACCGGGCGACGATCGGCCGTCGCGTGCCCGAACTCCTCGCCCAGGTCGGCCTGGACCCGGCCCACGCGGAACGCTACCCGCACGAGTTCTCCGGCGGCCAGCGCCAGCGCATCGGCATCGCCCGCGCGCTGTCCGTCGAACCCGAACTGCTCGTCCTCGACGAACCGGTGTCGGCACTCGACGTCTCCGTCCAGGCCGGAGTCCTCAAGCTGCTGCAACGCCTCAAGGCGGAGCTGGGCCTTGCCTATCTCTTCGTCTCCCACGACCTGTCCGTCGTACGGAACATCGCCGACCGCGTGAGTGTGGTCTACCTCGGGCGTACGGTCGAGGCCGGCCCCGTCGACGAGGTGTTCGAGCGCCCCCGGCATCCTTACACCCAGGCACTCCTCTCCGCCGTACCCCTGCCCGATCCGGTACGCGAACGCGAGCGGCAGCGCTCGCGCATCCTGCTCGCCGGGGATCCGCCCAGCGCGACGCGACGCTACGACGGCTGCCGGTTCCGGGCGCGCTGCCCGCTGCACGCGCAGTTGGGGGAGGAGGAGCGGAAACGGTGCGACCAGGAGGTGCCGGTGCTCCACGGGGACGGGGCGGCCTGTCACTTCCCTCGGGTACGAGAAGTCGTCTAGCGCCCATGACCTGGATGTTTGCACGACGCATACGGAGCCTCCGGTGTGTGCGCAGAACATCGCCACTCACATCGGCTGATCGCCGGTACCGATGACAGTTGACCGGCAGTCATGTCAACTACAGATGAGGCCCCCGATGCTTGCGCACCGGAGGCCGACCTGAGACGGGATGTCCTCCTGTCGGCCCGCTCTGGCTGAACTCGATCACCTATGGAGCGTCTGGCAGCAGAACCTGTTGGAAGTGATCACCGGCGAGAGGATCTCGCTGACTGCTCCTGCCGGGAACCTGCGGATACTGCCGGTACTTCCGTGTCACGGTCGGCCCTTCGCGTCGAAGGCCGGAATCGTCCGTCACCCGGCCGAGCCCAGGGTCTGCCGACCGTCCGAACGCGACGTGCGCTCGCCCCTGGGCCACCTCGCGGTCATCGGTACCGGCTCCACGCAGGTCAGTGGCAGCGAGCCGGCTTGCCTGTCCGCCCCGGACGTGTGCCACACCGTCGAAGACCTCTAGCCGAAGCGTCCGTTGACGTAGTCGGCGGTGCGCTGGTCCTGGGGGGCGTGGAACATTGCGGTGGTCGGCCCGTGTTCGACGATGCCGCCGGGGACGCCCTGTTCTGCCAGGAAGAACGCACACCGGTCGGAGACACGTGCGGCCTGCTGCATGTTGTGGGTCACGATGACGACGGTGACCTCCTGGGAGAGGCTGTGGATCGTCTCCTCCACGCGCCGCGTGGACGTCGGGTCCAGGGCTGAGCAGGGCTCGTCCATCAGCAGCACGCGCGGACGGACCGCCAGCGCGCGGGCGATGCAGAGACGCTGCTGCTGGCCGCCCGAGAGCGCGCCGCCCGGCCGGCGCAGACGGTCCCGGACCTCCTTCCACAGGCCCGCGCGGGTCAGGCACTCCTCGACCAGTGCGTCCTTGGTGGAACGGTCGGCCTTGACGCCCGTCAGCCTGAGTCCCGACAGCACGTTGTCGTAGATGGACATCGCCGGGAAGGGGTTGGGTTTCTGGAACACCATGCCGATGTCCCTGCGGGCCGTGGTGAGCCTGCGCCCCGGGCCGTAGATGTCGGTGCCGTCCAGCAGCACCTCGCCCGCGAACGCCGAGCCGTTCACCATCTCGTGCATGCGGTTGAGGGTGCGCAGGAAGGTGGACTTGCCGCACCCGGAGGGGCCGATCAGGGCCGTGACCCGGCCGGCCGGCATGGTCAGCGAGACCCGGTCGAGCACCTTGTGGCTGCCGAACCAGGCGGACACCTGACGGGCCTCCAGTGCGGCCGGTCCGGCGCCTGTGGCCGTGGTATCCGTCGCGTGCGCCGTTTCCGCGTCGGCGACGACGGTCAGGGGCTGGGTCTCGGCGGCCGCTCCGGTCGCTCCCGGCTCGGCCGTCCGGTCCGTCTCTTCTGTGGTGGCGGTGGTGTCGGTCATGTTCGAGAACCTCGGTCCTGGGCGGTCAGAGCAGGTTGGGCAGAAGTCGGGTGATCTGTTGCGCGATCTCCAGGCCGATGGCGCCGAGCGGTCCGACCGACACGATCCAGGCTTGGCGTCGGCCCCAGCGGAACCAGGCCCAGACCGCGGCGGCGGAGGTGGCGCCCAGCGCCTGGAGCCAGAGCAGGAGCTCCCACCAGACGGCGGGGGCGCCGCGGAGGGGGAGTTCACTCGCCGGGAGGGAATCCGGGGCGATCCTCAGGGCCGGGGTGTCGGCCGCCTTGCCCACCAGGTCGGCATCGAGTCGCAGCACGCCGGACGGGAGATAGGGCGTGCCGGTCGCGGTCATCAGGACGACGCGGCCCTTGCCCACGGCGGGCGCGGCCGGGGCGCGGTCGCCCGCGTGCCGCAGGTCCAGGACCCGGAAGGTGAAACGGCCCTGACCCGTCGTGATGCGGAAGGTGTCGCCGGGTGCCAGTCCGGCCAGCTTCCCGAACGGCCCGCCGTAGGCCGCGGCCCGGCCCATGATCACGGCGGTGCCGGCCTGGCCGGGCAGCAGGGTGTCCCGGCGGTGGCCGGGGCCTTTGGCCAGTACGTCGGAGTCGGTGCCTTCGAAGACCACCTCGCGGACGTGCAGCTCGGGGATCTCCAGGAGCATCAGCGGTGTTCCGGGGGTGAGCAGCCGGCCCTTCTGGTCGGTCTGCGACACGGCCACGGTCCCGGCGGCCAGCTCCCCGCGCAGCTTGTCGAAGCCGGCCGACTGGGACGCGCGGTGCTCCAGCGGGCTGAGCAGGACCAGTTGTGCGCAGATGCCGAGCAGCAGCACGCTCACCGTGAGAAGCGCGCCGCCGAGGACATACGGCGTCGCCGGGCGGCGCCTGCCGGGCGGGGCGTCCGTGCGGCCCTGGTCGACGGCTGCGTCGGGTGCTGCCTCCGGGTGGGGCGTGCCGGCGTCCGCCGGAGGTATGGCCCGTGTGTCGGTCGTCGCGGTCACCTGCGGAACCTCCCGCCCAGTCGGCGAGTCGTACGGCGGACGAAGGACGGTGCCCCGGACAGTACGGCGGCCACGCCCCGGGGCCGCCAGCCGGCCGCGAACGGCGCGATCAGCCCGGTGAGCGCGCCGAGTCCCGCGCCGATGGGAAGGGCGAGGCGGAGCGGGACCGCCGGGTCGGCCGGGGTCAGACCGGCGGCGGTGCTGATCAGGTTGGGGGCGGTGCTGCCGTGCGGGCCGGGGGAACCGGCCGCGGACGGCGCCGTGGTGCCTGCCCCGGCGCCGGTTCCGGAGCCGGACCCCGTGCCGGCGCCGCCTGCGGTCGTACCCGCTCCGCCCTCGTTGCCGCCGCCGGTCCCGGACGTGGTCGGGCCACCGTCCGCGGCACCGCCCTTGTAGGTCGCGAGCTGTTTCGCCGCCGCGAGGGTGCGGGCGCGCATCGTGCCGTTCAGCGGCGCGTATCCGAGCGGCAGGTCACCGAGCTCGATGCCGGTCCGCTGGCCCGCCTGCGCCGCGTAGCGCAGCAGTGCGGCATAGCTGGTCCGTTGCGCCGGCTTCAGTACTCCGGGCCGGACCACGGCGTTGACCAGCATGGCGAGCGGGTACGCGGCCGGGCGGGACGCGGTGACCGGTACGACGGCCGGGCGGCCCGTGGCCGAGCGGGCGGCGGCGGTCAGCGCGGACGAGGTCGGTGTGACGTAGTGGCCGGCGGAGTTGAGCAGACCGGCGGTCCCCAGACCGTAACGTGCTGCCGAGGCGGCGTCGGTGACCACCAGCTGGAAGCGCTGGCCGACGTTCTGCGGGCCGGGGGACTTCCACACCGGCGGGTTGGCGTTCGCGTCCCAGCTGGACTTCCACAGCTGGTCGCCGCGGCGGGCGTGCACGGCGGCGAGAAGCATGTCGTCCACGTAGGGACGGAAGTCCGTCATGCCCTGCTTGACGGTGGCCTCGGCGGACCCCGGCGGGATGGTGCTCCACGGGTCGGCCTTGGGGTAGTCGTCCCGGGCGGCGTCGAAGGCGGAACCGGTGGGGTTCAGGTCGGCGTTGGTGCTGTAGTACGGGTTGACCTGCATGCCGTTCTCGTCCGGGACGCCCGCCAGGAACCGCCGGGCGTCCTTGTCCGCGAGCACGTAGTTCCACAGTTGCCGGGCCGCGTCGGTGTGGCCGAGCGCGACCTCCAGGTCGGTGTCGGTGCTCGGGTTCTCGGCGATGGACTGGTCGGCGTACTCCGGGTTGAGCGCCAGGAACTCGGGGTCGGAGAGCAGGCCGGCCGGGTTGTGCAGGGCCCAGCCGTAGCCGGTCGCGGCGGTGGGGGTGTCGGTGCCGTTCTTGTAGACGGTCCTGACCGCGCCCCAGGGGGAGTTGCGGTAGGACTCGGTGAGCAGTTTGGCGATCAGCCGCGGGTTCAGCTTCATGCTCGTGAACCTGGTTCCGGCCAGGGCCTTCTGCTCGCTGGTGGCCGTGGAGCCCGGCTGGCGTTCGATGTTGAAGCCGACGACCACGCCGGAGAGGGCGACGGGGGCGTACGTCACCGTGCCCGGTGGCCCGGTGGTGCCGTCGTCCGAGCCGAGCGGTCGGCTGACGAAGCCGAGGGTGTCCGCGCCGGAGGTGATCCGGGACCGGGTGTCGGAGTCGCCGAGCTGGGTGAAGCCGTAGACGGTGCCGGTGCCGCAGAGTCTGGCCTGCCAGCTGGTCATCGCCTCGGCGACCAGCTCGCTGCCGGTGGTGTCCTGCTCCTTGGCACCGATCGTGCAGGAGGCGCCGACCGGGTTGAAGTCGAGCGGGACGGCGACGCGGTTCTTCCAGTTGGTCGAGGACACCGGGGAGCCCGCGTTGACCTGGGTCTGGTCCTCGTAGGGCGCGCCGTCGAGGTCGAGGTGGCCCTGCGGGACGATCACCAGCCAGCAGGAGCGGCCGCTGACTGTGCCGTCGGCGTGCGTGATGGGGGAGCCGCAGCCCAGTTGGGGCGCCTCGCTCACGGTCTGGGTCTCGAAGATCTCCGAGCCGGTGCCGTCCGCCCCGGTGCGGGCGAAGTCGATCTCGTTGGTGGTGGAGTGGTTGAACAGCTTGTTGTTCTGCGTGCCGCTGGTGATGACGGTGCCGTCGACAGCCTTGAACGGCACCTCGCCCAGGCCGTAGGGCATGGTGGAGCCGTAGGTGTCGTCCTGCCCGTAGTTGCCGGGCTTGGCGCGGTAGACGACGGCGCGGGTGTCGTCGTAGCCGTTGCCGGGCCAGTTGGAGCGGTCGGTGGTGGGGGAGGCGCCGTACTCGCACTGGGTGCGCGAGGGGCCGGGGTTGGCCGGGACCGCGCCGTCGTCGTCGCCCCAGCACTGCATGATCTGGACGAAGTCGGTCTTGAAGTCGGTGCCCGCGAACGTGGTGGGCGTGCCCCCGGTCCAGGAGACGGTGACGGCGCGGTCGGCCAGCCCCTTGGTCTGGCTCACGGTGAACCTCATGTCCGCGAACTCGCCGCGCCCGGAGACGGTCACGGCGGAGCCGGTGGCCGCCGGGGCGGCGGACGGACCGGCTGCGGCGGCGGGCGCCACGGTCAGGGCGAGCAGCGCCCCCGCGAGGGCGCCCGCGGCGGCACCCACGAGCGAGCGCACGATCTGACGTGTCCTCACTTCTGCTCTCCTCCCTTGGCTCTGCCGCCCCGGCCGGAGAGCAGGTGCGCGGTCACGGCGGGGACGAGCACGACGACGAGCAGGGTGACGGCGGCCAGGACCATCAGGGTCTGCCTGCCGCTCCAGCCGTCGTCGGCGGCCACGGCGACCGGCGATCCGAGCAGCGTGGTGGAGCCGCCGCTGCCGCCCGTGGCGGTGGAGGCGACGACCTGACCGGTGTCGGGGTCGACCGTGGTGGTGGCCGCTGCGCCGCCGGTACCCGTTCCCCCCGTGGTACCTCCCGTGCTCCCCGCGCCCGTTCCCCCGGCGCCGGAGCCCGCCGTGCCCGTACCCGTGCCGCCGGACGTGCCGGTCGTCCCTGTGGAACCGCCGCCCGCGGACGACGACTTGGCACCGCCGGAGCCGGTGGCGCACTGCCGGGTCGCGCCCTGCTTGTCGCAGGCCGCGGGCATGGGCGCGGTGGTGGCCAGCTTGTTGCTGCCGTCCGTGCTGAAGGTCGGGTTGTGGCAGCCCTTGATGTTGATGTTCTTGGGGACGACGCCGGGAATCTTGCGGATCTGGTCGAACCCGGCCTGTACCAGGTTGATCGGCAGCGGCGAGTAGCCCAGTTGGGGCGCCTGCTGCTGGCCCTGGCACATGAAGTAGTACGAGTACGCCCCGAGCGTCGTGCCCTTGGCCTGCGTGAAGGTGCCCTGCACCTTCAGCGGCAGGATCATGTAGGCGTAGCTGGAGAGCACGTAGGAGCGAGGATCGCTGTCGGTGTAGACGGCGTCCAGGTTCTGGGTGAGGTAGTCCGCGGAGCTCTTGTTCGTGTTGATCTTCGCCTTCAGCAGCGACACCGCGACGTTCGGCGCGGTGGGCTCGGTGTAGTAACCGGCCCTGTTCAGCAGCTTGGCGACCGGGTAGTGGGCGTTGAGGGCGTAGGAGTAGTTGACGTACCCGATGGAGCCCTCGCCGTAGCCCTGGGAGACGTAGCCGGCCACGCCGAGGTCGCCGGACTGGGCGATCATGCCGGTGACGGTCGGGTAGTACGAGGTCTCCCCGCAGGCGTTGCTGCGGCCGACCCTGGCGCAGTACGCCTTCCACAGCCCGCTCTGCCGCTTCGACAGCCAGAGCGTGAACTGCGCCGAGGAACCGGAGCCGTCCGAGCGGACGACGGGTACGACGGTCCGGTGCGGCAGTTGCAGGCCCGGGTTGTCGGCCTTGATCGCGGGGTCGTCCCAGTACCGCACGCTCGCCGTGAAGATCTTCGCGAGGGTGTCCTGGCCGAGCCGCAGGTTGGTCACCTGCCGTCCGTTGATGGTCAGGTGGTACATGAACGCGGTGCCGCCCGCCACGATCGGCATGTACGCGTACGATCCCGCCACCGGCCGCTCGGGAGCGGAGCCGTCCGTCGGATGGGTCTGGAAGGGGATGTCCGAGACCGCGAAGTCCGTCGTGCCGGCCAGGAACTGCTGGCGGCCGTAGGAGGAGCCCTGCGGATTGTACGAGACCTGCATCCCGTACTGCTTGACGTCCCGGCGCCACTGGTCGACGGCGTTGAAGGCCCAGCTGGAGCCGGCTCCGCTGATGGGTGTGTAGCTCGCGGCGGCCGCGGGCGCGGCGGCGCCGAGCAGCAGCGCCGTGGCCGGTACCAGGACCGCGGCCGGTACCAGGACCGCGGCGGCGGCGGACCGCAGCGCGGAACGTATTCGACGGAGCATCAGTCCACCTCTGCGGGAGCGGAGTCGGGAGCGAGGTCGGGAGCGGGGTCGGGAGTGGGGTCGGGAGTGGGGACATCGGCGTCGGGCCCCTCGGTGCCGGCGGCGGCCGTGAGGCGTTGCAGGTCGCGCTGCGAGCGGCGGTCCGCGCGGCGGGTCTGGCGGGGGCTCAGGTGGCCCGGGCCGCGGCCGCCTATCGTGCGGGCGAGGGTGAAGAGGAGCAGCACGAGTGCCAGGAGCACCAGCGCGGTGCCGAAGGCGCGCGTGATCATGGCGGGCTGGGGCGACCTGACGAAGGTGAACACCGCGAGCGGCAGGGACATCATCGGGCCATGGGTGGGGTCGACGTTGAGCGCGGCCGTCGCCCCGGCCGTGAGCAGCACCGGGGAGGTCTCGCCGATGCCGCGCGCGGTGCCCAGGATGACGGCGGTGGCGAGGCCGGAGCGGGCGGACGGCAGCACCACGTGCCACACGGTCCGCCAGCGCGGCGCGCCCAGCGCCTCGGCGGCCTCGGTCAGGGTGCCCGGCACCAGGCGCAGCACCACGTCGGCGGCGCGGATGACGATCGGGAGCATCATCACGCTCAGCGCCAGCCCCGCGGCCAGGCCCGACTTCTCGAAACCCAGCATCAGGATCCAGCTCGCGTAGACGAACAGACCGGCCACGATCGAGGGCAGCGCGGTCATCGCCTCGACGATGGTCCGCACGAACCGGGAGAGCCTGCCGGGTACCTGGCCGAGGTAGAGGGCGCAGGCGATGCCGAGCGGAATGGTCACGGCCAGCGCGATGCCGATCTGGATCAGGGTGCCGGCGACCGCGTGCTTGACCCCGCCGACGGTGACCGGGTCCAGCGGCCCGGCCGCCTGCATGTCCTGCGTGTAGAAGCTGCCGTGCGGCAGCGCGTGCCAGCCCCGAAGCGCGGTGAAGCCGACGACCAGCACCAGTGCGCTGAACAGCAGGACGGCGGCGGACGTCAGGACGACGGTCAGCAGCCGGTCGCGTACGACGGGCCAGGGCGGCACCCCGTCGCCCGAGGCGTCCATCCACACCAGCACCGAGTGGACCAGCAGGAAGATCAGATAGGCGACGACGGCGAAGCCCAGCGGCCCCGAGAGCGGTGCCAGCCGGCCGAAGAGGAGGAAGGCGAGGCTGAGGCCCGTCGCGGCCGAGCCGCCCAGGGCGAGGGTGTCCTCCCGGCGGCTTCCGCCCACGCGTCGGGGCTGCTCCACCGCGGTCGAAGGCGCGGGGCGGGATACGAGGGTGGTGGGGTCGGCCGCCGGAGCCACGGGCTCCGCGGACTGGTCGACAGTGGTCGTCATGGGCTCATGCCTCGCTCTGCGCGCCGGACCGGGAGCGGGCCACGATCGACGATGCGGTGAAGTTGACCACCAGGGTCATCAGGAACAGGGCAAGCCCGGCCGCCATCAGGGCGGAGACGCCGAACTCGGAGGAGTCGCCGTAGTGCAGGGCGATCAGGGAGGAGACCGAGTTCGCACCGGTCTGCAGGATGTGCGGCTGGATCTCGAAGACGGGCGAGATGACCAGGTACACCGCGATGGTCTCGCCCAGGGCGCGGCCCAGCCCGAGCATGGTGGCGCCGATGATGCCGCCGGTCCCGTACGGCAGGACCACGGTGCGGATCATGCCGGCCCGGGTCGAGCCGAGCGCGTAGGCGCCCTCCCGCTCGCCCGCGGGCGCGCGGCCGAACACCTCGCACATCACCGAGCACTGGATCGGCGCCACCATCAGCGCGACCACGATGCCCGCGACGAAGGTCGAGGCGGTGTACACACTGGCGGACGCCAGCGGGTCGTTCTGGTTCACCCCGTCCACGTGCAGGAACGGGATCCAGCCGAACCACGTGGAGAGCCAGCGGGACAGGCCGATCACCTTGCCCTGCAGGAAGAACAGGCCCCACAGCCCGTAGACCACCGACGGCACCGCGGCCATCAGGTCGACGAGCGCGATCAGGGTGCGGCGCAGCCGCGCGGGGGCGATCTCGGAGATGTAGAGCGCGGTCCCGAGCGCCAGCGGCACCGACACCACGACCGCCACGGCGGCGATCAGCACGGTGCCGGTGAGTACGGCGGCGATGCCGAAGTTGTGCGCGTCGGGCTCCCACCGCTCGGTGGTCAGGAAGGAGAACCCGGAGGTGCGCAGCGCCTGGAGAGCGCGCAGCAGCAGGAACAGGCCGACGGCCGCCATGACGGCGAGGACGGCCAGCCCGGAGGCGCGCAGCACGCCCCGGAAGAGGCGGTCACCGGCGCCCGGTGCGGAGTCCGGCCGCCGTGGCGCGTCCTCGCCCGGCGCGGTGAACGGGATACCCACGGTCCCTTCACTCCTCTCTGATCACGGTGATACGGCGCTGAGCACGGCCGAACGGCGCTACGGCGTCACCTTGCCCACGGGTCCGGAGCCGGCGTGGCGCCGGCTCCGGACCGGGAGAGCCTCTGAACGGAACTGGCGATGCGTCAGTAGCTGGTGATGCTGATGGTCTTGGACTTGGCGTTCACGTAGCCACTGCCCAAGTAGCGGACGCTGAGGGTGCGCTTGCCCTTGGGGAGCTTGGCGACGGTGACGGTGACCTTGCCGCCGGAGAGGGTGCCGCTGCCGACGAGTGTCGAGCCGTTGTAGATCTTGACCTTGCCGGTCGGGGTGACGCCGGTGGCGCTCACCTTGACGGTGATCACGGCGTGCTTGGTGTGGCTGATCCGGGTCGGTGCGGTGACGGTCAGGGTCGGGGTGGTCTTGACGACGGTGAAGGAGACGTTGTGGGAGGAGCCGGCGTGGGTGGCGTCGCCGCCGTAGCGGATGCTGAGGGTCTTGGCGCCGACCGCGCCGAGCTTGGTGGTGGCGACCTTGACGGTGGCCTTGCCGGAGGAGTTCAGGGTGGCGGACCCCACCTTGGTGCTGCCGTAGTAGGCGCCGGCGGTGCCGGTCGGGACGGTGGCGTCGGTGTGGCCGACGGTCACCGCGATCGACTCGGTGGTGCCGTACGCGGGCTTCGCCGTCGCGGCCGTGGCGGTCACGGTCGTCGCCGTGCGGACGGTCACGGTCTTCGTGGTGGCGTCGCTGTTGCCGTTGATGTCGGCGGCGTAGACGGTGACCGTGTACGTGCCTGCGGCCAGGCCGGTCAGGTTCGTGCCGGTGGTGGCGGCGGGCACGTCCTTGTAGGCGTAGCCGCCGACGGCCGCGCCGTTGCCGTCCTGGACGGTGACGCGGTAGTCGCTCACGTCGGCACCCGCGGCCGGGGCCCACGACAGTTTCAGCGTGCCGCCCCCCGGCGTCGCGGTCACGGACGGGGCCGCCGGGACGGCCGTGGAGAGGTTGGGGTCCTCCAGGCCGCCGCGCTTGACGTGCTTGTTGGTCGGGTCGGCGACGCCGTTGTAACTGACGTTCAGGAAGCTGAACTTCTCGATCACGGACTGCGCCGCGGTGGAGGCGAGTGCCGCCTTGTGGTCGCCGTCGGTCACGAAGACGTCGTAGAGGGCCTGGTTGAAGAAGACGCTGGTCGGGTCGATGGCTCGGGTGGCGACCACGTTGGAGACGTCACGGCCGAAGGTGGTGTCGGCGAAGAAGTCGGGGTTGGAGGACAGGCTGCCGTCGGCGTTGTCGATCACCGGCTGGGTGTAGGTTCCGCTGTTCTCCTCGTCCAGCGCGCCGACGAACGCGCCACCCGCTACGGCGGTCGAACTGCGGTCCTGGGCGGTTCCGTTGTGCTGGGCGACGAAGCTGGCGACGGAGAGCGGGACGAGGTCGCCGTCGTTCTTGATCACGTCGTCGAGGCGGTTCTGCTGCACCGCCTTGCCGTTGTAGTCCAGTGTGTCGACGTTGCTGCCCAGCTGGGCGTCGGTGACCCCGATGGCCTTCTGGAAGAAGCTGCGGGTGCCGGATCCCGAGTTGGGGATGAACGGGTGGATCGTCACCCCGTTTATCTCGGTCAGCGCCCCGGTGTAGATGTCGTGGAGCTGCTGCTTCGTCAGCTGCGCGAGCGCGCTGCCCTTGGCCGCGTAGCCCACCGCGTCGCGGGCGTACGGGACGGCGGTCAGGGCGGTGCCGGCGACCGCGGGCGTGCTGGTGTTGCGGGCGAAGTCGATCTGGTCCTTGATGTCGACCGTGCCGTCGTTCGCGCTGCCGGAGACGGCGTAGTTGCCGCCCGCGACCGAGTCGCTCAGGGCGACACGGGCGGCGTTGGCGCCGTTGGGGCGCAGGAACTTCGGGCCGCCCGTCCGGGTCTGGATCTGGGAGGTCGTGGAGCCGGTGCCCGGCTCGGTCGCATCGTAGGACGCGAGCGTGTAGCCGTCCGCCGTGACGGCGGACGAGGCGTAGCTGGTGCCGTTGACGGTCTCGCCGGCCAGCGCGTCCAGGACGTCCTGGGTGACGTCCGAGCCGACGCCGACCAACTGGTGGGCGGTGATGCCGGCGCCGGGGTCCGCGTACGCGGCACCGGAGGTCAGGGTGATACCGGAGGCGAGAGTGGTGACGACGACGGCCGTAGCCACGACGGAGGCGCGTCTCATGCGCATGGTTGGACTCCTCGGTAGGCGGCCCACGCGTGGGGTGCGTCCGCGCAGGGGAAAGCGCGCGGCGGCATGGGGCGTGAGCAGGGGAAGGCGGATGACCGCGAGGTGCGATGACCGGAGGCGCGAAAGGCCGAAGCCGGGCGTCCGGAGGAAGCGAGTGCCTAGGCATGCCCGCGCACGTGGGGGTCACGGCCGGGAGGAGTGAGCGCGCGTGTGAGTGTTCGTCAGACTCAGCAGCAGGCCACGGCGAGACCCGGGCAACAGCTCGCGCTGAGCACCCGCATCAGGTCGATGGCGCGACGCCGTGTCAGCGCCGGTGTGGATGTCTGGATCACGGCGGGAACAGTAGCAGCGACCTTCACAGGAACAATACAAGTGGAACCACATCTCACATGTTGATACGTCGCTGTCCTGATCTGAATGATTTCTTATGGTTCATCCCCCCTATTTTTGAGACGTCTTCTTCGTTGCGTGCGGATCAGCACGGCGCAGTCGGCGTCGACGCTGTGGGGTTCGGGGTTCGTAGAAGGTGCCGTCGCGGAGCATCGCGAACAGCACGTCCGCGCGGCCTCGGCGATCGTTGACTCGCGGACCGTCAAGGCGTCCCGACCGTCGGCAAGGACAGCCGGGGCTGGGGCGAAGCCAAGACCGCCGCCGACGTGACCCACCGCGACGCTGCCAAGGAACGGGTGACCAGGGCCAGGTCCTTCCGCGCCGCTGGATCGTGGAGTGATCGTGGTCGTGGATCGTGAGGGCCCGCCGGCACTGCCGCGACCACGAACACCCCTCCGACGCCGCACGCCGCGTCTCGCCGTACGACGTGTCGTCACCCCGCACTACCTCGCACAGGCAGCCTGAAGAAACACAACGGTTCCCGGATCGTCGTTCACTGAGTGAAAGTGCCCCGGCGGAAGTACATGCGCCAGCCCGTCTCCGTCAGGCCCCGCAGCGAGCTCCGCCATGCTCAGTTTTGACCGCCACCCAGTCAGCCCGACACTGGATCGCTGTCAGTCGGTCGCGTGCGACTGAGCGAAGTCCTCAGCGAGGAGGCCCACACGATCACGGAGTCGGCCTTCTTCGACAAACCCAAGCCGCCGATGAAGCGCCAGCGATGCCGCGTTATGGGCGAGTATCCGAGCTTCGCACCTGTGATATCGCCGTTCCGCGAACATGAACCGCAGCAGCATTCCGACCGCTTCCGCTGCGTAGCCCTTGCGCCGATGATCAACCCCCATGGTCACGCCGCATTCGAACCATCCCATGTTCGGGTCGGCGTCATGACAGGCCATGATGCCGACTGGTTCGCTTGTCTCCCAGGCCTTCCTCGTCAATCGCAAAGCCCATGAGCGCGGTCCAGTCATCCGGCTCGATACCGCGGAGGCGCACACGTGAACCAGTCCGGAACGAGGTCATTCCTCATTTGATCACGGAGCAGCAGGGCCTTCAACGAAACTGAGCAGTCGCCAAAGCAGCGGGCCAGGCTCGTGAGCACGCTCACCGCGACCGGCACCACTGCTCTATCGTGAAGTCCGGCACCGCCTTCCGCGACAACAGCGAAGGGCCGGGCCCTTCCTGCTGTTTTCCGGGTGACCGCCTCCGCGGACCCTCTTTTCCCGCCGCAATCCTCGTCGGCGCTCCTGCACAGCTCTCACCGGCCGCCTTCGCATGTCCCGGCCGGTCGTCAGCGCTGCACAACCTGTATCTGTCTCCCCCTCAAGAGGTGTCATGCGAACGTGTTCACCCGCCGTTGGTACTCACCAGTCAGCTGCCGTGCCGGCTCTGGTTGTGCTGGCATTGGGCGCTCTCGTCCTGGGCACGAGCGAACTCGCCGTTGCGGGATTACTGCCCGCCATCAGCGCCGACCTTACGGTTTCCACTGGCGCCGCAGGCACCCTCGTCTCCGCGTACGCCGTGGCCGTCGCGCTGTTGGGGCCCGTGCTCACCGCGCTGACGAGTCATCTGTCTCGTCGGCAGGTCCTGGTGGGGGCCTTGGTTGCGCTTGCTGTCGGGAACGGCGTCACCGCTCTCGCCACCCGCTTCCCGGCGTTGTGGGTGGCCAGGGTGCTCACCGGCACCGCTGCGGCGATGTATGCCGTGACGGCCCTGACACTGGCGACGACGCTGACCGGTCCTGAGCGGCGAGGACGGGCTGTCGCCATTGTCTTCGGAGGGATCACCGTTTCCACCGTCGTCGGGGTTCCCGCGAGCATGCTGCTCGGAGGCGTGTTCGGGTGGCGCGCCGTCTACGGCGTGTTGGCCGCCCTGACCATAGGCGTCCTGATGGCAGCCTTCCACCTGGTGCCGGAACCCACACAGGCGCCCCTCTCCAGCCTCTTGATTCAGCTCAAGGTGTTGGCCAGAGCCCGGCTGCTGCTCGCCTTTGCCATCAACTCCGCTGTCGCCGCGGGGCATTACACGGCGTCCACCTACTTCGTCGCCCTCCTGAGCCAACAGACCGGCCTGGGCACTACCGCGGCGAGCATTCTCCTCCTGACCAGCGGTGTTTCAGGCGCAGTCGGCACCATCGTCGGCGGCACAGCCGCCGACCGACACGCCCGGCACGCTCTGCTGGCCTCCTTGGTCCTGCTGGCCACCAGCCTGATCGTTCTCCCGCTGGTCATGACCGGCCCATTCCTGACCTGGCTCGTCGCCTTGATCTGGGCAGCAGCCTTCAACGCCTTCAGCACCGCCGCGCAGGTCAACGTCTCCTTGCAGGCTCATCCCGTCACCGACATCGCCGCGGCAGCCAACATCTCCGTTTTCAACATCGGCATCGCAGGCGGTTCAGCCGCAGGCGGACTCGTCCTTCACCTTGCCGGATTTACAGGCATCACCCTTACCGGCGCCGCACTCGTCATCGCAGGACTCATCACCTCACTCCTTCTGCCGCAGACGCCTGAGACGACTGGACGCTTGGACTCGATGCCCTAATTGCTTTGGCGTGTAGATCTCAAGAGTGGGCACTGAACTTGAGTTTCAACCGCTCGGGTTGGAACGCCTGTCCTCGTCGGGGGCCGGTGAGCCCGGGGCGCACCGAGCCTCTCCCGCGGCGGCGGCGAGACCCTGCCGTAGGCGTGTCAGGCGTGCGATCTCCGTGTCCAGGGCCGCCAGGCGATCGGCCACGACGTCACTGAACTCGCCGGGGCGGCCGGCACAGCACGCCGACGGCTGGTCCTGGACGAGGACGTCCAGGCGGTGGGCGCGGCGGCGGAGGTCTTCCAGGGTGAGGCCCAGAGCCAGAAGGCTGCGAATGACGCGGACGCGGGCCACCGCGGCGGAGTCGTACTCACGTTGACCGGACGAGGTGCGTGGCGGAGGTCGAAGCAGGCCGCGGGCCTCGTACAGTCGCAGAGCACGTGGCGTGGTCCCAGCTGCCGCCGCTGCCTCGCCGATCCGCATACCCGCTCCGTCCTGTCCTACAACTCCACTATGGACGCTCCGAAGGAGCGGCCGGCGATCAGTGCGGGCAACGCCCCCGGGGCGCGCTCCATTCCGCGGACCGGGGTGTACGGGAAATGGATGTCGCCCGCCCGCAGCCAGTCTCCGAGGCGCGCCTCCCACTCCGCCTCGACATCCGGGTGGTCCACACCGCTGTAGCCGGCGATCGTGATGCCACGGTTCAGCAAACGGAAGGTGTCGAGCACAGTCGGCGCGCTCCCGCCCGCCCGGTCCGGAGACAGCTGACCGTCCAACGCGCCCACCAGGGCGAACCGGGCACCCCGGTTCGCCGCGTGTACGGCGGCCGTCAACTGTTCGCCACCCACGGTGTCCAGGACGACGTCGATACCGCCTGGCGCCGCCTCGGCGAGCTGCCTGCCGAGGGGGGCCGCTCCGCGCAACACGGTGGCGTCGTAGCCGAGGTCCCGCTCCAGTCGCCGAGCCTTGTCCGGTGAACCGGTGCTCCCGACCACCCGGCCAGCACCCAGCAGCCGGGCGATCTGACCCGCCATGGTGCCCACAGCACCCGCGGCGCCGGTCACGAACACGGTGTCACCCTCCTGGACCTCGGCCAGCCGGGTCAGCGCGCCGTACGCGGCAGAGCCCTGGGCGAGATGGGCCACCGGGTCGGGCAGGGTGCCGGCCAGCAGCCGGTACTCAGCAGCGGCGGGCGTCGCGTACTCCCGCCAGCCCTGAAGGTGCAGCACCAGTTGCCCTTTCCCCAGTGTTCCATCGACCACCTCGCCGATCGCGGGGCCGAACAGGGTGTCGCCGGGGCGCAGCGGTGGCAGCGGAACATCGCGTGTCTCGCCCCCGATGAGGGTGCGCAGTCCCGGGAAGACGAGGAAATGGGTGTTGCGGACGAGTACCTGGCCGGCCTCAAGCCGGGGGATGGGTGCCTGTACCAGGATGAAGTCGTCCGGGGTCGGCAATCCATCAGGGCGGCGGACCAGGCGTACAAGACGATGAGTCGCGTTCATGGCCGGACGCTAAGCCTTGCCCCAGGGGTCAAGGGCAAGGCTTACGGACCGGGGAGCGATTACCACTGACGGCTGGTTGGTCAGGGCCGCGAGACGTCGAGCGGCAGATCTCGGTGGAAGACGGCCATAGCCCGGGCGGGGCCGTTGTAGTCGTCGACGATCTTCGTGTCGAAGCCGAGGCTGCGATGGAAGGCGATTGAGCCGGTGTTCTCGATTGACGTGATCGCCTTCAACTGCCGCGCACCGTGACGTTCCGCTGCTTCAGCGAACGCCGTATACAGACGACGCCCGAGACCGGTGCCACGGGCGTCGTCCCGCGTGGCGATCAGATGCACGTACCCCGTACCGTCTGGGGTGACGAACCCGAAGATGTACCCACGGATTCCGTCCTCGGCTCGGGCAACCAAGCAGGTGGAACCGAACTCCTGCACCAGTGCCAGAAGGTGCAGCGACCTAAGGTCGCGTTCGCCCCAGTAACGGGGGTGATCAGTCAGGACCTGGTGGAAGTCGGCAACCCCGGCCGGTGCGATATGTATCCCCATGGTGACGATCATGGCAGGCGCCTTGGCCGTTACAGGCGAAGGTCCGCACGGGTTGGGCAAGTTGTGACGCAAGCCTGGGTCCGTGCGGCCTGTTCCCACCCTGCCCTGTCCGGGGTCTCCCGCGCACATTTCGGCGAGTTGCTCGAAGAATGCGGTCCCCGCCCCGCCGTGCCGGGCCCAAGCAACGCCTGGTCTTCGTCGACCGGCTCCTGGTCACGCTGGTGCACCTGCGGCTGGGGCTGCCGCACGCCGCTCTGGCACAGCTGTACGGCGTGTACCGCTCCACCGTATCCACAGCGGTCCGAGAGGTCCGCCCGCTGGTGGCGGCCCGCGGCTTCGCCGTCCCTGACCGGCCCGGGCTGCGGCTGCGCACACTGGAGGACGTATTCGCCTATGCCGAGGCAGAAGGCGTGGACCTGCGGATCGACGGGACCGAGGTGCAGGTCCGCCGCACGCGAGCGGGTCGCCCCGGCCGCAAGGCGTTCGTCTCCGGTACGAAGAAGCAGAACACGGTCAAGACCACCACCTTCAGTGACGCGCAGGGCCGCACCCTGTTCAGCGGGGTGGTCCGGCCCGGCCGGCTGCACGACCAGACGGCCGTTCGTACCGAGGGCATCGCTGAACAGTTCCGCTGGCACCCGAAGGTCAAGGCGGAGGTCGACGAGGGCTACCGGGGCCTGGCCAACGAGTTCCCCGCTCAGGTCAGCGCCCCGCCGAAGAAACCCAAGGGCGACGCGCCGGTGGGCGAGCGCCATGCCTGGCGTGAGCAACGGCGCCGCCAGTCCTCCCGGCGGATCTGCGTGGAGCACACCAACGCCGAATACAAGCAGTGGCGGCCCCTGCAGCGGTTCACCGGCCGCCGCGAAACCTACGCCGAGACCCACCAGGCCATCGCCGGATCGGTCTCCGACCGATCCGCCCGGCGGGCGACCCGTCGCAAGCCGGGCACCGAACTGGTACTCGCCCGCCAGGCCACCTGCTGATCACCCACCAGCCGACCCGCCAGGCCAGCACGTCACGAACCTGTCTACGCGGGAGTGATGGTGCTGGCCGGCGCCGGCATGGCCCGCAACCTAGCAGCCAAGATCCCCGACATCGACATCACCGAGAGTCTGGTCGTCGACGTGGAACGCGACCGCGACGCCGGCGTGGCCGCAGCGTGCGAACAGATCCTGGCCCTCCGCGACAGCGGCGCGTTCGACGGGGTGCACCTCGTACTCGTCAGCCGCTGTCGGCAGGTTGCCGCACTCCTGGAACGCGAACTGTGAACGCCGACGGAAACACCTGAACACCCCACGCTGCGTGCGCCCCTGGGGAGGCCCTTTCTCGCGTCCCTGAACTGACCGGCGGAGGTATCCAGGGGGGTGTCACCGTCCTCGGCCTTCGGCAGGCGGCCTTGCCTCCCGTGCTCCAGAGGCACATCATGTGGCGGTTGATCCATTGTCGTGCCGAGCGATCCGGCCTGTCGACGCCGCGCCGGCCACGGCCGTGATCCGCGCACTGTCGGGTACCTGGGCCGGGTTCGATGGGAGTCAGGGTGAGGGCATCGCACGTCGGACCGGTCGCGGTTGTGCCGCTGGTCCGGACGAAGCGCCGGCACGTCGACCTGTGCCGGACCCACACCGCGCTCTGTCGCTGACCGTACGTCCCGGCCGCCTGCCGGCAACACCGTGCGCACCCGTGATGCCCGGCCGGATTTGATCTCGCATGCCGGGGCGTCCGCCCATCCCTGGAGAAGCCGCCACCCCCGATGCCACCGGCATCGATGAGAAGGGTCGAGTAGTGAGCGCAAAGCAGCCCAGAACACTGAAGACCGTGACCGGAGCCGGTGGCACGTCGGAGACGTACGACCTGGCGATCGACCCGACCCGATCCACTCTGGACACCGCCGTGCGGGTGGCGAAGCTCGCCGAGGCGGCAAGGTTCGACGCGCTGTTCACTGCCGATCTGCTCAGGTTCGACGCCCAGGGCGCGATCGGCTCGCAGGAGCCGTTGGTCTTCGTCTCAGCGCTGAGCCAGGTGACCTCGCGGATCGGCCTGATCGCGACGGTGTCGAGCACCTTCCACCACCCGTTCAACCTGGCCCGTCTCTTCGGCACCCTCGATCACGTCAGCAACGGGCGGGCCGCCTGGAACCTGGTGACCTCCTCGATCGGTGAGGAGAACTTCGGCGCCGGCGAACTGCCCAGCCCGGAGGAGCGCTACGCGCGCGCCGCGGAGACACTGGACGTGGTCAACGCGCTGTGGGACAGCTGGGAACCCGGCGCGCTGACGGTCGGTGCGGACGGGAAGGCGGTGCTGCAGCGCGACCGGGTGCACCCGATCCACCACTCCGGCCGGTTCTTCACCGTGACCGGTCCGCTGAACATCCCGCCGCTGCCGCAGCGGCGCCCGGTGCAGATCCAGGCCGGGCAGTCCGAGGCGGGAACGGCGCTGGGCGCCCGCTACGCGGAGATCGTGTTCACCTCGCTGCCCACCCTCGACCACGCGCTGGACTTCACCCGGAAGATCCGCGGCCAGGCCCAGCGCCTGGGTCGGGCCGACGGGCTGCCGCTGATCTTCAGCTCGTTCCACGCCACCTACGGCGCCACGGAGGAGGAGGCGAGGCGGCTCGTACGCGAGAAGCGGGAGTCGATCGACTTCGAACGCGGCCGTGCCCAGCTGGCCGACATGCTCGGCGGCGGAGTCGACCTGTCGGAGCTCCCGCTCGACGCGACGCTGCCGGAGAGCCTGCTGCCCGACGTGACCTCGGTGAACCGCCGTCGCGGGCGGGTCGACATCTTCACCGGATACGCGCGGCAGGGCTACACGCTGCGGGAGCTCATCATCGCGGCGCAGGACACCGGGCACTGGGCCGCCGCGGGAACACCCGAGCAACTCGCCGACGCCGTCGAGGAACGCTTCCGTGCAGGCGTCCTGGACGTGATCTCGCTCGGCGGTCTCGCGGACCCGCGCCAGCACGACTTCCTCGTCAACGGCCTCCTGCACGAGCTGCGCAGACGAAAGATCGTCGCCGCCGACTACACCGGCACCACGCTGCGCGAGAACCTCGGACTCGAGCTGCCGGCCCGCGACGCCGCACCTGTCCGTGTCTGACCGCGCCGGGGGCCTGCCCGGGCGTCGACGGCGCCCGACAGGCGCCCGGGACCGACCGGATCCCGGGCGCCCCAACTACCCTGTAAATACTGGCTCGTTGACACGCGTCGAACTAAGTGCTTCCATCGCGTCATGCCGCTGCCGGAGCCTTTGACCCGTCGCCGCGCCGTGGACCTCGTCCGCGTGGCCGCGGCGCTGTGTCGGTTCCCCCGCTGATCGGCCTTCTCCCGGTTCTCTTCTTCGACGGCCGCGTCGCGCATGCGCTGCTGGTCTTCGTAGGCCTGCCGAGGACGCTCCCTTGCGCGTCGGCTGCCGCGCTCTGCCCGAGTTCCCTTCTCCCCACCTACGCATGACGGGACTGCCATGTCTGCCGCCGGCTCCGCCGCCCACCAAGAGATCGCCTACGATCGCCGCAGGCTGCGCCAGTGGCTCGACGGCGAGGCCAGAGCGGACGGGGTCACGCGGCGTCGGCTGCTGACCCTGCTGGCCGCAACCGCCGCCGGCACCGCGCTCTCCGCGAGGAATCCTGCTCGCGCCGGCTCCTCGATCGTCAAGCCGTTGCCGCCCGAGTGGTTCATCCAACGCGGCACCAACGCCGAGACCCGCTGGGAGGCGCTGCGCGGAACCGGTCATCACACCCCCAACGCACTGTTCTTCGTCCGCAACCACACCGCGACCCCCGTCCTGGACACCGCCGACTGGCGGCTGAGACTGTGGGGAGACGGGCTGCGCGGCACGCCGGCCGAGGACAAGCCGGTGGAGTTCGGGTACGACGATCTGCGCGCTCTGCCCGCCGTCACCCGGACCGCGTTCGTCGAGTGCGCCGGAAACGGCCGCAGTTACTACACGACGCAGCAGGGCGAGACGGTCACCGGCACCGCGTGGACGCTTGGCGCGGTCGGCGTCGCGCGCTGGCGAGGCGTGCGCCTGGCCGACGTGCTGCACAGGGCCGGGCTGTCCCCGTACGCCGTGGACGTGCAGCCCCGTGGCCTGGACGCCGAGTACGTCAGCGGCGGCGAGAGCCTCGGCCGGGTGCGCCGGCCGCTGCCGCTGGCCAAGGCGCTGGACGACGTGCTGCTGGCGTACGAGATGAACGGCGAGCCGCTGCCGTACGACCACGGCTACCCGGTGCGGGTGCTCGTGCCCTCGTGGGTGGGGATCGCGTCGATCAAATGGCTCGGCGACATCGAGGTGTCGGCGCAGCCGCTGTACTCGCCGTGGAACACCACCTTCTACCGGCTGTTCGGCCCCGCCTACCCGGAGGAAGGCAGTGCGCCGCTCAGCCGGCAGACGATCAAGAGCGCCTTCGAGCTGGCGAGCGGCGCGACGTTCCCGGCGGGGGAGAGGCAGGTGTTGCACGGCAGGTCCTGGTCGGGCGCTGGGGCCGTCGAACGGGTCGACGTCAGCACCGACGGTGGGACTAACTGGCGGCGGGCTCGACTCCATGACCGGCCGCGTTCCGCCACCTGGACGCGCTGGTCAGTTCCGTGGACGCCTGGCGGGCCCGGCCCGACGGACCTGCTGGCCCGCGCCACGGACACGGCGGGCCGCACTCAGCCGGACACCGCCGTGTTCAACACGCAGGGCTACCTGTTCGACGCGGTGGTGCGCCACCCCGTGACCGTGCTCTGACACCGCCGTGCGGACGCCG
Source organism: Streptomyces sp. NPDC090088 (assembly GCF_044747345.1). NCBI lineage: Bacteria > Bacillati > Actinomycetota > Actinomycetes > Kitasatosporales > Streptomycetaceae > Streptomyces > Streptomyces sp. NPDC090088. The sequence continues at coordinate 559,704 of NZ_JBIVDZ010000005.1, forward strand.
AGCGCGAGATCCACGCACCTTCTACAAGTTCTTCCGGCTGGTGGACACGGGCCGATGCGAGAGCAGCTCGTGGAGTGCTTCAACCGCCGTCACAAAGGCGCCGCGAACTCCCGGGCCGCCCTGAAGCCGATCCGCGCCGACCGCCCGGACGGCGTTCACCCCGACCAACGCCTCCTGGGCCAACCCCATCGAGGCCCGCTTCGGGCTACTTCGGCAGTTCACCCTTGCCAACGCCCGCGACCCCGACACCCTCGCCGCCCAGCGCAAAGAGCGCGCGTGAATCCGCAGCGAGAACGGCATCTGCTGGGGCGGACGCCCCCCACCGAAGCCGCATGACAACCCGTTGAACCCTCGGGCCTCAGCCCTGATCGAGCGGATTGGACACAGTCCGCTCCGCCCACTCTCGCGCTACCAACTCCGCCGCCGCGCACCCCGGCTTACGCTCCGCCTGGTCCTGAAACAGGCGCACGAAGGACTTGGCAAAACCCAGCCGGGGGTACGCCCCGACGAGGGCGTCCATGAAAGACGGGTCGAAGGCTTCCAGACCCGCTCCGGACACATCCGCGCTGGTCCCCACCTGCAACAGCCGACTCTCCACATCCCTTTCCGGCGCAACATCGTCCCGCATATGGAGCACGATCAGCTCCGCCGCCCGGTCGCGTCGCTCAGTCGGCCAGCCGAGACCGGCCGTGAAGACCCGGGCCAGGTGGCCACCAGCCTCTTCGAACGAGAGCGTGTGACTGTCGAAGGGCGGAACGAGACCCAAGTCGTGCAGCAACGCCGAGACGAAGAACAGCTCACGGTCGAAGTCCAGGCCACGCTCCTCCGCCCAGGCCGCACCGAAGAAATATGACCGCACTGAGTGGTGGTACAGCGCGTCGTCAGCGTATTCCTCACAGACCAGCCGCGCCGCCTCTGCCGCCCGCCCCGCAGGTACGCGCACCCCCGCAACCTCGATCAGCATCCGCCCTGCCCCCTTACAGCCGAACATCATTCCGTTACGCGCAGCTTAGCCAGGACTGGACTCCCCACCCGGCGAACGATCCCGACAGACAAGGGCACGCGATTGCACGCCCCCGACAGGACTGCGGTCGGAGCTGTTTCCGTCGGCAACGGGCAGTAGGTGTATGTGGCGGCCGTGACCGTCACGAGCATGTTGCTCAGAATGCCGGATGCCGTCAGCTGGGACGGTAGTGGGCATCGATGGGGGCGCGTGCCTCGTCGAACAGGGCCGGGCCGTCCTGCGGGACCGTCGGCCAGTCACCCGAGGGGTTGAGTTCGATGAGCTGTTCGGTGGAGAGTGCGTAGACGACCCGGCCGATGCCGGAGCGGACGATGCCGCCCCCGCACATGCCGCACGGCTGGCAGCTGGTGTACATGGTGGTGCGGGCCGCTGTGTCCGCGTCCAGCTCACGGGCCGCCCACCGGGCCAGCTTCAACTCCGGATGGGCCGTGATGTCGTCGTCTCGCTGGACCGTGTTGTGGGCCTCGGCGAGGATCGCCCCGTCCGGCCCGGCCAGCAGCGAACCGTACGGCGCGTCGCCCAGCTCCACCGCGCGCGCCGCGATTCCGATGGCGCGCCGCAGCAGCGCCTCGTCAGCAGGTGTGATCACGACTCTGTCCTCCACTGTTCGGTCACCGCCGCGAGCGCCCGCCACGCGGTCTCGGGATGATGGGTCTGGGCCGGGTCCCCGTGGTACGGGTCGAGCACCACCGTCTCGGCGCCGAGTTCGCGGAGTTCCCCCAGATCACCCATGATCTGCTCCAGATCCCCGACGCCGGCGGGCCGTTCGGCCTCCTGGACGGGAGCGTCGGTCTGCCGCAGCGCGATCCGTGGCGCGAAGCCGGGCAACGCGTTGTCCGCGAGGACCGACCGCATCCGGGTCATCGGAAGCCGCAGCGGATGCCAGGCATCGCCGAACGCGGCCGCCCGCCGGATCGCCGCCGCGCTGTGCCCGCCGACCCACACCGCAGGAGCGGCGCTGTCTTCGGCCCGCCAGGCCTCCCGCATCACACCCAGGTACTCGTCGGTCAGCCGTCCCCGCGCGCGGTACGGCACCCCGAGCGCGTCGAACTCCTGTCGCGCCCAGCCGACCCCCACCCCGAGTACGAAACGCCCGCCACTGAGCTGGTGGAGATTGCTCGCCATCCGCGCCACCAGCAGCGGGTGCCGGTACGGCAGCACCAGCACGGTCGTGCCGAGCCGCAGCCCGCCATCGCTGATTCCGGCCAGCCAGGACAGCGTGGTGAACGGGTCGTAGAACGGCTCCGGATACCGCTCCGCCACATCCGGGGTGACGGCCACATGGTCCGACACCATCAACAGGTCGAACCCGAGCCCGGACACGACCCGCGCCCACGCGCGCAGGACGCCGGGGTCGGTCCCAGGCCCGAAGTTGGGTACGTTGACGCCAAGTTGCATGACCCGAGGTTATTCCGGTGATCACGCGTTGGGAACCGACTCCTCCCGGCGATTCCCTCTGTCAACCAGGAATCTCCCGGTAATATCAGCCCATGGCCGTGAACCTCGACGACATCGACTGGGCAATCATCGAGCAGCTCCAGCAGGAGGCCCGGATCTCCCTCAGCGAGCTGGGGCGCCGGGTCAACCTCAGCCCGTCGGCCACCACCGAGCGAGTCCGGAATCTGGAGTCGCTCGGTGTCATCACCGGCTATCACGCCACCGTGGACCTGGCCAAGGTCGGCTACCCCGTGCTCGCCGTCGTCCGTCTGAAGTACCCGGGCAACCGCCACCAGCCGCTGCACCACCTCCTCGCCGAACGCCGCGAGATCCTGGAGTGCCTGCGCACCACCGGCGACGACTGCTACACACTTAAGGTGGCCGCTACCTCGATGGAGCACCTGGAGACGCTGGTGGACGAGCTGGCCGGTCTCGGCAGCACGACCACCAGCGTCGTCTACAGCCGAACACTTCCCCAACGCGGACCCCACCGGCCCTGATCCGACCACACCCGCCAGGCGGACACCGACACCCTGGAGGCTCGGTCCGGCACTACGAGGGGATACGAAAGGCTCCGGTGCGCTGCAGCCCCGGACGACTCGTAGCCGGCGTCAGTCACGATCCACACCGCGGGGTCGCCCGGGTGCCACTGCCGTGCGGCGATCAGGCGCTCGACCAGGTCCCGCGGCTGCGAGGCAGTGACCGCGGCGAGGTCGTCGCCCGGCCGCAGCCGGACGGCGTCCAGCGGGGCGCCCCACGAGGTCCGGCCCGATTCCCGGGCGACGCCCCAGGAGTAGGGCCAACCCGGGATTACACCTACTAGCGCGTGCTGGTCCTCACTGACCTTGTGCTGAAGTAGCAAGGCCCTCCCGTCGGATGCCGTGCTGCGCGCTGGCCGCCACGGTCGCGGAGGGCAGGCCGGCGTCGGACCCGAACCCGCCGTCGCCGGCTGCCGTGCAGATCCGGCTGAGCAGCTCGACATCCTCTGGTCCGGTTCAGCGGGCTACGGGCTGAAGGAGCCGCAGCAGGGCAGGTGACGGCGCACGAAGTCGACAACCATGGCTTCCCTGCTGCTCGTTCTGCTTTCGTACGCGACCGTTCGGTGCGGGTTTCACCGTCAAGTCCCTTTGGCGGGTGGCGCCTACTGTCCTGATGCTGTGGCTGCTCGGGTTCGTCACGCTCTGCACGGGCGTGGGCGACGGCCGCGAACGAGGTAGCGGTGGTGATCTGACTCGCCGGCACCATAGGAGTGGGGTCCGGCCGCCAACGACCGGGCCCCACTCATGTTGCTTGCGCCGAAGCCGTACAGCGATCAGATCTGGTTGAGTCCGCCATCTACGAACAGCTCGGATCCGGTGACGAAGCTGCTTTCACTGCTGGCGAGGAACAGTGCGGCAGATGCGGCCTCGTCAGCGTGCCCCATCCGGCCCAGCGGAATCTGGCTGGCGAAGACGTCCCTCATCTTTGCGGCCTGCTCGGCGTCCGCGGCCAGGCCGGTGATGCCCGGGGTGACGATCGGGCCGGGCACCAGGGTGTTCACTCGGATCGCGCGGCCGCTGAGTTCGTTGGCCCAGGTGCGGGAGAAGGAACGGACCGCGGCCTTGGACGCGGCGTACACGCCGAAGGCGGCGCCGCCTGAGGTGGCGGCAGTCGATCCGGTCAGGATCACCGAGGCGCCGTCGTTGAGCAGTGGAATGGCCTTCTGGACGGTGAAGAGCATGCCGCGCACGTTGATGTTGAAGGTGGCGTCGAAGTGCTCCTCGGTGACCTGCTCAAGAGCGGCGAACTCACCGCCGCCCGCGTTGGCGAACAGTACGTCGATGGTCCGGCCTCGGTCGGCGACAGCCGCGTAGAGGCGGTCGATGTCCGCGAGGTTCGCGACGTCGCCCCGGACGGCGGTGGCTTCGCCACCGATCTCGGCCAGCGCGGCGTCGAGGGCCTCCTGCCGGCGGCCGGTGATGAACACGTGTGCGCCTTCACGTGCAAATCGCTTGGCGGCGGCCAGTCCGATGCCGCTGTTGCCTCCGGTGACGACTGCCGTCTTCCCGTCAAGCTGTCCCATGATCGTTTACCCCTGTCCGGTGCGAACGCCAGAAGTCGTGCACCAAGTGTCACTGCGGCATTACAGCCCGAACCCGACGGCTCTGGGCCCAGTTATGGACTGTACGGTAAAGAACCGCGTTATGGACCGCACGGACAAAAACGTGACCGCATGCACACCTCGGAGTGTCTGACGTGTCGGCCGACACCGGCCTGCCCGCGAGGGCGCCGGGAAAGGCTCCCGCCCGAGAGTCGTGCATCACGTACCCCTGCCATCGTGCGGCCTGGCGCCCTGTGCCGCGATGGCGGAGAGGCCGCCCGGGCCTGCCTCGGTGCCGCGTCCGGCCGGGACGGCACCCCGCAATCTGGACTGATAGGTCAAGAATGGCGTACGCTGTTGGATATGGGGCGACCGCGGAATTTCAACGAGAACCAGGTACTGGAGTCTGTGCGCGAGCAGTTCTGGAATCGGGGCTACGCGGCGACGTCGCTGCAGCACCTGACGGACGCCACGGGACTGGGCAAGGGGAGCCTGTACGGGGCCTTCGGTGACAAACGGCAGCTGTTCTTGCACGTGCTGGACGGCTACCGCGACGAACAGCTGAACGGCGTCCAGGCGGTCCTCGCCGGGCCCGGTACGGCCTTCGAGCGGCTGACCTTGCTGGTCGAGGAGGTGGCCAAGGGTTTCACGGAGGACCCGCAGCGGCGCGGCTGTCTTCTGGTCAACAGCACGTCCGAGCTGCACAGCAATGATCCGGACGTCGTCTCCCGGGCCCGAACCAGCTATCAAGCGGTCGAAGATCTTCTGATCGCCTCTGTGAAGGAAGCCCAGGACGAGGGGACGGTCGAACCGAGCGCGGACGCCCAGGAGCTCGGGCGACTGCTCCTTGCTGTCATGCAGGGCATCGAGTTTCTCGCCAAGACCGATATGGACGGCTCAGCTCTGCTGCAGATAAGCCAGGCCGCCCTCAAGCAGTTGGCCCGGCATTGACCATCCTGCGGGCCGGCACCTTTCGCAGGTGATGTGCCGACAGGCAGGGATCCGGGTGTGCCTGCTTGGGTCGGCGTACGAGCCCAGCCCATCTGCCCTCCGAACGCCCCCACCAGTAGCCCGGGCGCCCGTAGGCAATGGTCCGGCGCCGCCGGCTGCCGAAGCGTCGTTCGGCCCGCGTTGAGGCGCAGTCGATGGCGCAGCCGCACGGCCGCAGAGCCTGCTCGAGGGCATGGCGAAAGGGGGCAGGCCGTCAACCGCGCTGGAACGGGCCCTGGGGGCGAGGCCTCCAGCTCCCCAAGTCCGCGCAGGACGTCGTTCGCGCCTCTCTCCCGCGTGCCGGCGGCGAGCCCTCAACTGGTGCATTGATCCATTGACTTCGCATTGCGCCTGAAGAGGACATAAGTTCTTGACTGTACGGTCCATAAGGTCTACGTTTGAGCTACGACCCGTGGATTTGCCACTGCAAGTAGACGCCGGGTCGGCGACAGACGGGCACAGACTGTTCCGCTGCACGGCAGAGAGAAGTCGGGCGGGACTGCCCGAGGGTCTCGCGTGCCCCACCGCAAACGCCTGCACACGCCCAACGAAAAGTGATCACCATGACCACCGCTGCCCAGCCGCCCTTCACCTACAGCCTCCACAACGTGACGATTTCCGTCAGTGACCTCGACGCGTCGATCCAGTGGTGGAACCGGGTGTTCGGCCTCACCCTGCTGGCGAAGTCCCGCTTCGACGCCATCGGAGCGGACGTCGCCTTCCTGAAGGGCCCCGGTTTCCGGCTCGAACTCCTTCAGCCCGCAGACGGTGTGCGGATCCCTGAACTGACGGCAGAGCCCCCCGCCCACATCCGCCCGATCGGCAACAAGGCCCTGGTCTTCCGTGTCGAGGACCTCGCCAGCGTGACCCGCACCTTTCGTGACCTGGGCGTGACGACCGTCTGGGAGCAGATGGACCTCGGCGACGGCAGCATCTCGACCGCGATCCGTGACAACGACGGAAATCTCATCAACGTCTTCCAGCAGGGCGCAAGCCCGATCGGCTGACACGACGAGCCGATCGCGCTCCGTCCATCCAGGCGGCACAGGACCGGACGTTCACTGTGGATACGGCGCGCGGTCGCCCTGGCCGCCGAGCCAGGGTCAGCCCCTCGGCACGCGGTTGTCCGGGACGCGGTTCGGGAGCACCGTCGGGCCGGTGCCTGACAGGCGGGGCCGCGGCCTGTCTCGTACGGTGGTCCATACGATGCTGCGGGTGCCTGCACGGTCAGGAGAAGCCACGGGTTACGCCACCCGAGTGAAGACCCGGGCACGGGTCACCCACTCGCCCTGAACGTCACCGCTGGCGGCGGGCGGCAGTCTGCCGATCACCCGTCGTACTGCTCGTTCTGTGGCACGCGGAGGGCAGACCATGGGATCCGACGTTGAGGTGCTGGTCGTCGGTGCTGGTCCAGCGGGGTTGCTGCTCGCAGGTGACCTGGCCGAGGCCGGAGTGCGCTGCACCATCGTGGAACGGCGGGAACGGGAATCCCAGCTGACCCGCGCATTCGCCGTCCACGCCCGAACGATGGAGCAACTGGACGCCCGCGGCCTTGCCGACGAACTACTGCTGACCGGCCTGCGCAACCCGATCCTGCAATTCCTGCGGATCGATCTCTCGCACCTGCCGACCCGTTACCCCCACGTACTCGTGACGCCCCAGTACAACACCGAGCGACTGCTCCTGGCCCGCGCCCTGGCACACGGCGTGAACATCATGCGGGCCCACGAAGCGACCGGCGTCCAGCAAGACCCCACCGGTGTCGACGTCACAGTGAAGACACCAGCCGGCACCGCACACAGCCTGCGCGCGGACTTCGTCGTCGGCGCGGACGGACGAAACAGTTGCGTGCGCCAGTCCCTCGGCCTCCCGTTCCCCGGCCGCTCCGCCGTTCGCTCCATGATGCTCGCAGACGTCCGCATGGCCGACCCGCCCAAGAAGCCGCCCACCGTGGCAGCAATCGGAGACGCCTTCGCCATCGTCGTCCCGTTCGGCGACGGCTGGTTCAGGGTCATGGCATGGAATCGCCACCACCCCATGCCCGACAACGCATCGGTCGATCTGGAAGAAATCAAAGACGTCGCCCGCCAGGCGCTCGGCAGCGACTTCGGCATGCACGACCCTCGCTGGCTCTCCCGATTCCACAGCGACGAACGCCAGTCCCCCCGCTACCGAGTCGGCCGAGTATTCCTCGTCGGCGACGCCGCCCACGTCCACTCTCCCGCCGGCGGCATGGGCCTCAACACCAGCATCCAGGACTCCGCAAACCTGAGCTGGAAACTCGCGGCCGTTCAGCGCGGCCGCGCACCAGACGCTCTGCTCGACAGCTACCAGAACGAACGGCACCCGGTAGGACACCGGGTCCTGCGGATGAGCGGCGCACTGCTCCGCGGCGTCCTCACCACACCGCGGGCACTGTGCGGCCTCCGTGACCTCTCGGCGCGAACAGTGCTGCAAATCCCACCAGTGTCCCGCCGACTGGCCACAGCAATCTCGGGAATCGACATTTCCTACGCCGCCCCGGCCGGCGCACACCCCCTCGTCGGCAAGCGGGCACCCGACATCCCCCTCACCGACGGCCGCAGGCTCTACGAAGCCCTCCGCCGGCGGCGGTTCATCCTTGTCACCCCGCCCGACACCGAGCACCTCCCCTCACTCATCACAGAGTGGGTCGGCGAGGTCGAGATCGTATCCCCGAAGGGCGCCACCAAAAAAAGTGTTCTGGTCAGACCGGACGCCTACATCGCATGGGCCATCTCGGACGAGTCACCCGAACATCGCATCACCGCGGCCCGCCAAGCACTGACCGAATGGTGCGGCACACAGGGCACCAGCTCCGGAACATCAGTGAACCGCGGCTGCTCAGCGCGCTGAAGCAATACTCCTCGGCTAGGGTTCAACGAAGTGCACATTACGGACAAGGTTGCTAGTTGCGGTCACGGTATCGAGCTCCATTCATGTGGGGCTGCGAACCCGTTTCGAGAGGAACAAGCAGATGCCTTTCGCCACCGCCAAGGACGGCACACAGATCTTCTACAAGGACTGGGGCTCGGGCCAGCCCGTCGTGTTCTCCCACGGCTGGCCGCTGACCGCGGATGCGTGGGATCCCCAGATGAAACTGATGGCGGACAACGGCTTCCGCGTCATCGCCCACGACCGGCGCGGTGGCGGACGCTCCGGGCAGCCGTGGGAGGGCAACGACCTCGACACGTACGCCGACGACCTGGCAGCGGTCATCGAGGCCGAGGATCTCCACGACGTAATCCTGGTCGGCCACTCCACCGGCGGCGGTGAGGTCACCCGCTACACCGGTCGGCACGGCACCGGACGAGTGGCCAAGCTGGTCCTGCTCGGCGCGATCCCCCCGCTGATGCTCAAGACGGACGCGAACCCCGAGGGCCTGCCCCTCAAAGTCTTCGACGAGATCCGTGAGGGCGTCGCGACGGACCGTTCGCAGTTCTACGAGGACCTCAGCGCTGCGTTCTACGGGGCCAACCGCGACGGCTCGACGGTCTCGCAGGGCACCCGCGACGAATTCTGGCTCTGGAGCATGACGGTCGGCATCAAGGGTGCCTACGACTGCGTCAAGGCGTTCTCGGAGACGGACACCACCGAGGACCTCAAGAAGGTCGACGTGCCTACGCTGATCGTGCACGGTGACGACGATCAGATCGTCCCCATCGTGTCCGCAGGCGCCAAGTCCTCCAAGCTGGTCAAGGGCTGCATCTACAAGGTGTACGAGGGCGCCCCGCACGGACTGGCGATGGTCCCCAAATTCGCCGAGACGTTCAACAAGGACCTCCTCGACTTCGCGCGCAGCTGAGCCGAAACCTGGGTCTGAACCGCGACAGCTCGGCTTGAGGACGGCACAGGTTCGCGCGGTCCCCGGGACGGGCTGTTCGCGTGACGACCACTCCCGTGATTGCCACGAGGTCGGTTGGCATCGATGCTGCTGTGCCTGCTGGCCGGCCGTGCGCTGACCGGCGTGCAGCACAAGGTGTTTGCCTCGCTGACCCGTCCGGTCTTCGCGGACGAAGAGACAGTCGCTGACCTGGCCGAACCGGAGGTGGCGGCAGCACTCGGCCTGGAGCCCGACGTGGCAGAGGCGATGCGGGAGGAACAGTTGGACATGGGGCCGGTCAACTGCCGTGATCCCTTCGGCTCTCCGCACAGCCCCACAGGGCAGGTCTGCCATGTGGCGCCGGCGATGTGCATGCTGTGCCGCAACGCGGTGGTCTTCCCCGCCCACCTGCCGCGCCTGGTCCTGCTGGCGGAGCACATCGAGATGATGCGTAACCGGCTGGCCCCGCAGCAATGGCAGGCCGTCTGGGGAGTACGACCGATGACCCTCCCTGCCGCCTCCCGGCCCGGCGCAGGCATGCCTGCCCAGGCGTTCGCCGACGACGAGCCGGTCCTCACCCCGGCCGGCGGCCTGCTTCCGCACGTGTCCGTGCCCGTGTTCGGACAGAGGGAGCGCTGGAGCGGGGCCTGTCTGCGGCGGCCGAGCAACGTCTCGCCCAGGAACTGGCGGATCGCCTGGAGCTCGGACAGGGTCACAGGTTCTTTCGCGCTGTAGAGCTGGCTGGCGATGGTGGAGCGGGCGCGGTGGCAGGCGATGCTGCCGCGGGGCGTCGACGGCCGATACGCGGTGCCGGGCTGAGGGCCGTTCGGTGCGTCCTGTCGCCGGTGCGGGGTGGTTCCGGCGTAGGGCGGCCGAGTGACAGGTGGGGGACAGTGAGGGGCGAAAGTGGCAATCCGACGTTCTCGTGTCAGGCCCGCTGGCGTGGTGCGGGCGCATAGTGGAACCGGGAGGAGGTCCGGAAGGGAACGGGGTGAGCGCCTGTGACCACACCAGCAATCGACTATCACGCGCTGTTCGCCGCCACCCCCAGTCCCTACCTGGTGCTCGGCCCTGATCTCGTGATCCTCGACGTCAACGCGGCCTACTGCCGGGCGACCGGCCGCACGCGCGACGACCTCATCGGGCAGTATCTCTTCGACGCGTTCCCCGACAACCCGGCGGACCCCAACGCCGACGGGGTGCAGAACCTCAGCGCCTCCCTGCACCGGGTCCTGCTGTCAAAGCAGCCGGACACCATGGCGGTGCAGAAGTACGACATCCCTGTGCCCGACCGTCCCGGAGCGTTCGAGGAACGCTGGTGGTCCCCGATCAACACCCCCGTGCTCGGGCCGGATGAACAGGTCGCGTGGATCATCCACCGGGTGGAAGACGTCACCGAATTCGTGCTTTCCCACAACACCCGCGCCCGGCCTGGTCAGGCGCTGACCGAACATGAGGCCATGGAGGCCGAGCTGTATGCGCGGTCGCGGGAACTCCAGCTGGTGATCGAGCAGCTGCGCAAGGCCCATGCCCGGGAACGGAAGATCGCCGTCACCCTCCAGGAGGCGATGATGCAGTCGCCGGACCTGGCCCGGCACCCGAACATCGCGGTGCGCTACCTGCCCGCGGCCAAGGGCCTCAACGTGTGCGGCGACTGGTACGACGTCGTGGACCTGCCAGATGACCGCTTCGCCGTCGCGGTGGGCGACGTCGTCGGCCACGGCCTGGAGGCCGCCGCCGCCATGGGCATGCTCCGCAGCGCCCTGTCCGCCGCGGTCCGCGCCCTGCATGAACCCGCCAGCGCCATGGAAGCGCTGGGCCTGTACGCCCGGTCGGTGGAAGGCGCATGCACGACCACTGCCGTCAAAGCCGTCGTCGATACCCACGGCCGGCACATCACCTACAGCAGCGCCGGCCACCCTCCACCGGTCCTTGTCCGCCCTGACGGCACCTTCGTCCTGCTCGACCAGGCCACCGACCCGCCTCTGGGCGCCCGTCCGGACCATGTCCCGCGCCCCCAGGCCGCTGTGCCCTACGCATCCGGTGACACCCTCGTCCTCTACACCGACGGGCTCATCGAACGCCGCGGAGAAGACATCGACGTCGGCCTGCATCGGCTCACCGACACCCTTTGCGGCAACCCTCGGCTCAGCCCGGACCACCTGGCCGATGCCCTGCTGTCCCGCCTCGGCGTCAGCAGCGGTGGGCACGACGACATCGCCTTGATCGTCGTCCGCCTCTAACAACCCCGTCATGTCGCAAGAGGCGTGACCGGCTCGGACGGGAGTGGCGCTCGGAGCGCGGAGGCAGCAGGGAACGTGATGCGCCACTGGGGAGCCTAGCCGCGGCTTCACCCGAGGCAAGGGCCCGGGACGATGAGGTGATTTTTCGATCCGGCCTTGCCATGGTCGGTCGGATTCGGTTGGGGAACGCCGGAGCTCGTGGGTAACGTACCCAGGGTGATTGTGGGAGCGGAGGAGACCAGGCTGGTCGTACTGCGCGGCAACAGCGCTTCGGGCAAGTCGTCTGTCGCGGCTGGTCTGCGCGAGCGGTTCGGCCGTAACCTGGCCCTCGTCGGCCAGGACAACCTGCGACGAATCGTGCTGCGCGAGCGGGACCGGCCCGGGGCAGCCAACATCGGCCTGATCGACATGACAGCCCGCTACGCGCTGTCCGCCGGGTTCCACACGGTCGTCGAGGGGATCCTGTACGCCGACCGGTATGGCGCGATGCTCGAGGGCCTCGTCCGCGACCACCGGGGCACCACTTGCTGCTACTACCTCGATGTGCCGCTGCAGGAGACACTTGTGCGACACGGGACGAAGCCCGCGGAGTACCGGGGGCAAGTCACCGACGAGCACCTGCGTGAGTGGTTCCGCGAACGGGACCTGCTGCCCGGCGGTATCGAGACCGTTATCGGCCCGGGCAGCGCCTTGGACGTCACCGTGGACCGCATCATGCGCGAGACCGGCCTGGACCGGGTGCCGGCGATTGACCGCTGAGTCCGCTGACCGCCCATTGGCTTGGTCGTCGCCGAGCACGGCAAAAACCGAGGTCCCGCATCTCCGGGCCGAGATGTTGGGAGGCCGTTGCCGCCGCTGTTGATGACGGCGCTCACTACGTGGATGTTGCCCCGCCCCTCTGTGCTCTGTCCGCACGACCGCTCGCGTCCTTCCCACCGTTCGGCAGGCCGCGCGGGGTGCGGATCCACGTCCGCCATCGATTGCCAGGGCGTATGGCTGTTACTGCCAGCCGTCGAGGGACACTTGTGGGCCGCTCGAGAGGGAGCGCCGCAGAGCACTCGCGGTGGTGGCGACGAAGTCGTCGGGGATGGCATTTGTGTCGACCCAGCGGACCTGGGCGCGTTTCGGGGCTCGCGGTTTTCGGGTTCGCCGTTGGGTGCTTCGACGCCCCAGGCTCCGTGGATGATGTGGGCGACCTGGAGGGACTCGGGTTTCACGGTCAGGCCGGTTTCCTCGTACAGCTCGCGTGCCGAAGTCTCCGTGATGGACTCGCCGGGTTCGCTCTTGCCGACGGGGAGGTCCCACATGCCCTGGGCGAACTTGGCGTTCTGGCTGCGCTGGAGGAGGACGACCCGGTCGGTGGTCCTGTCGTGGACGATGACGGCGGCGATCAGCAGAGTCATGGACTCAAGTGCGGGCGGCAGGGCTTTGGACTGGTCGTCGGTTGTCCGCTGAGCCACGGCTGGTGTCCCTTCGCCGGCCGGTTGGTGGGCAGCTTAGAAGTTGCCTCACGTGGTGAGTTTCGCGAGTTTCTTGTAGCAGATGAGAGCTGCGGCGAGGCCCAGGAAGGCGAGGAAGTTGCTGCCCTTGCGTTCATAGCGGACAGTGAGACGGCGGTAGCCGAACAGCCAGGCGATTGACCTCTCGATCTTCCAGCGGTGTCGGCCGAGCCGCTCGCCGGACTCGATGCCCGGGCGCGCGATGCGCGGGATGAGTCCTCGGGGGCGGAGCCAGGCAAGGTGTGCGGCGGAGTCGTACGCCCAATAGGCATGTGGGTTGGTCGTTGGGCCGGTCCAGGCAGGGGCTGGGAAGACGTCTGAGACATACGCCGCGCCGGAGTGCTTCGACAAGAGGGACGCTGTTCCAGCCCCTGCCGTGTCGCGTTCAACCGCCGTACCGTGCCGTGGTTCGAGCCATGCCCAGGGCTACCTCCCGATCAGCCGGAGCCGTCGACGGGCAGGTCGCAGTCGCCGTTGCCGACCGGTTCGCGCCGCAGTGGCTCTCGCCGGCGGTTTCCGGCAGTTCGCCCCTGGCCCGACCTCACGATCGTCACGACGCGGGCTGCCGTGGTCGGCCCAGAAGGCACAGACGCATTGGCCCGCGAGGAAGGCGCCGCGCGCCCCCAGGCGCTCACTCTGTTTCTCCGCCCGGGCGGCCCGGACCCCCGGTCCGAATCCGGCTTCGTGTCTGAACCGGGCCGGAACGGCATCCAGGAGTGGCGGACGCATCGTGGTGCCGAGGCTGCTGTCCTGCTCGGCTTCCGTCGAGCTCGTTCGGGCAAGGCGTGGATGTCATCACTTGGGCCATTGCTCATACCAGTCAGACCAGGTTAATATCTTTGGCGTAACTGGTTCGCCCAATTCCTTGGCCGGCTGATGAGGAGTTCATCCTGTGCGGGTTTCGCCGATCGTCTTCCCGGATCCGGAGTCGCTGGGGCGCAGGCTTGCCGCGGAGATCGCGGACGAGATCGAGCAGGCCGCGCGAGCGGGGCGGATGTACCTGCTCGGCTGCCCTGGAGGTCGCAGCGCCGCCAGTACGTACCGCGCGTTGGCGGAGGAAGCCGCGGCGCGGCGTATGGATCTCGGGCATGTCGTCATCGTGATGATGGACGAGTACGTCGAGGTCGCGGCTTCGGACGCATACGGCTGGCAGTACCGGGTGATCGATCCCAGGCTGCCCCACAGCTGCCTCCGGTTCGGGCGCGAGGAGATAGTGGAACCACTGAACAGGGCCGCCGAGCCGGGGCGGGGGGTCACCCAGGAGCGGCTGTGGGCCCCGGACCCGAGCGATCCGGAGGCGTACGACCGCAGGATCGCGGAAGCCGGCGGCATCGATCTCTTCCTGCTCGCCTCCGGGGCGGGGGACGGGCACATCGCCTTCAACCCCGTGGGCGGCGCGGCGGACTCCCGGACCCGGGTGGTCCCGCTGGGGGAGCAGACCCGGATCGACAACCTGTCCACCTTCCCGACGTTCGGCGGGCTGGAGGACGTTCCCCGCTACGGGGTCACCGTCGGCCTCGGCACCATCCGTTCGCAGTCCAGGCGTGTGGTGATGGTGGCGCACGGTCGTGACAAGGGCCAGGCGGTCCGGCGACTCACTCAGGCCAAGAGGTACGAGGCCGACTGGCCGGCGACCGTCTTCGCCGACTGCGCACATCCACAGCTCTACCTGGACCAGGCGGCGGTCGCCGCAGCCGCGTCGTTCGCCTCGCTCTGACGTCGCGCCTCACCTCACCACCCGAAGTTGCCTCAACGACAGATCCTGGAGGATCGATGGCTCGCGTAAAGATCGCCTACCTCGGCGGTGGCTCCTCACGTGCGGCGGGGACCATGGCCTCGTTCATGCACCACGGCAAGGAGTTCGACGGCTCCGAGTTCGTCCTGATCGACCTGGAGCAGGACCGGCTCGACGTGGTCCAGAAGCTCACCCGGAAGATGGCCCGCAACCAGGGTCTCGACATCACCATCACCACGTCGACCAACCAGCGCGAGGCCCTGCGCGATGTCGACGCCGTGCTCAGCAGCTTCCGTCCGGGCGGTTTCGAGGCCCGCGCGCTGGACGAGCGGATCCCACTCAAGTACGGCGTCATCGGCCAGGAGACGCAGGGGCCGGGCGGCATGATGATGGCGCTGCGTTCGATCCAGATCATCAAGAGCCTCTGCGCAGATCTCGCCGACGTCGCCCCAGGCGCACGGATCTTCAACTACACCAACCCGGTCAACATCGTCTCCCAGGCGGTGTCCGACTACACCGACATCCCGATCGTCTCCTTCTGCGAGGGCCCGATCGTCTTCCCGCCGGTGGTCGCCAAGGCCGCCGGGCTCGACCCGGCGAAGCTCAAGGCCAACCTGGTCGGCATCAACCACAACTGCTGGTCCAACGAAGTGACCTACGACGGGCGGGACGCGTTCCCGATCCTGCGCGAGCGCTACGAGGCGCTGAGGGACAAGCCGACCGACGACATCAACGGTCTGCGGGCGCTGCACCTGGCGGTGGCCATGGAGTCCATTCCTTCGGACTACTTCAACTACTACTACTTCCGTGACGAGATCCTGCGCGAGCGGCAGTTGGCCGAGAAGACCCGTTCCGAGATCATCATGGACGCGCTGCCCGGCTACTGGCAGCACTACCGCGAGCAGGCGGACTCCGATGCCCCGCAGCTGCGGCAGGAGTGCTCCCGTGGTGGTATCCACGAGCTGGAGCTGGCCATCGACGCGATCAGCGCCTACTACAACGACGCTCCGATCCGACAGCCTTTCAACATCACCAACACCGGCGGCTGGCTGCCCGGCTTCGAGGACTCGACCGTCGTCGAGCTGTGGGGCACGGTGGACGGCAAGGGCTTCCACCCCGAGAAGCAGAAGCCGCTGCCGCACTCCGTGCTGGGCATCACCCAGCAGCTGGCGGAGTACCAGATCCTCACCGCCAAGGCCGGCTGGGAGGGTGACGTGGCCGACGCGGTCCGTGCCATGACGGCCAACCCGCTCGTGCCGTCGCTGTCCGTGGCCGAGGCACTGTACGCCGAGATGGCCCACGCCCAGCGTGCCTGGCTGCCGGAGCGTCTGCTGCCGTGACCCGGACACAGACGGCAGGCCCCGCGTCCACGCTCTTCCTGGGCGTGGACGCGGGCAACAGCAAGACCGCCGCCCTGGTGTCCACCGCCTCCGGTGAGGTGGTGGGCGCCGGGCGTTCGGGCTGCGGTGACATCTACGGCACCCCGACCCCCGAGGACGCCGTGGCCGAGGTGCTGGCAGCCGTGCGTACGGCGCTGGACCAGGCCGGGGCGGAGATCGGCGACGTCTCCGGAGCGGCCTTCCGGCTGGCCGGCGTCGACTGGCCCGAGGACCGGGACTACTGGGACGAGGCCCTGACACGGCACTGCGCCGGCGGGCTGAGCGCGCGGACCATTCTCAACGACGGCTATGCCGCGATCCGGTGCGGTGACCCCTCGGGGGTCGGCATCTCGGTGACCGGGGGCACGGCGTCGGCGATCGCCGCCCGCGGGCCCGGTGGCGAGCTGTGGGACATGGGCTGGTGGGGCCAGTACCCCATGGGCGCGGTCGGTCTGGCGAACGAGGCATTCCGGGCGGTCGTCCTGGCCGAACTGGGGCTCGGCCCGGGGACCGCCCTGACCGAGGCCCTGCTCGCGCACTACGAGAAACCCACCGTGACAGCGCTCAACCACTGGCTGACGCGACGCCACGATCATGCCTCCGGGCAGGAACGCAACAGCTGCGCACGGGTGGTCACAGCGGTGGCCGCGGCGGGCGATCCGGTGGCAGCGGACATCGTCCGGGCCCAGGGTGCCCACTTCGCCCGGTACGCCGGAGTGGCCGCGCGGCGCACCGGTCTCATGCGGGCCGACCGGCCCGTGAGCATCGTGCTGTCCGGCTCGGTGCTGATGGCGCCGGACTCCCCGGTCGCCGAGGCACTGCTCGCGGAGCTGCCGGCCCACGTACCGGGGGCGGTGCTGCTGCGTAGCTCGCTGCCGCCGGTGGCGGGAGCGCTCCTGGACGCGCTCGGTGAGGCGGGCGTGCCGCTGCCTGAGCCGGAGACGGCCGACGCCGTGCTGGACCGCGTCAGGCGGAGCATGCCGCCCCAGGAGTTCCTGGCCACCTGAGGCACCGGCCGGCGCCCGCCGGTGCCGTCAGCCCCTGGGGATCGGCCGGAACAGGTCGGCCTGGAAGCGGTAGGCGTCGCTGCGGTACACCATCCGGCCGACCAGCACCGGGGAACCGTCGTCGGTGTAGGTCAGCTCCTCGCCGATCAGCACCGGATCCCCGGACGGGATGTCCAGCAGCGCGGCGGTGGTCTGATCGGCCGCCGCCGCACGGACCGTGTAGGAGCTGCGGGCGATGCGCAGCCCACAGGCCTGCTCCAGGGTCTCGTACAGCGAGCGATCGGTGAGGTCGGTTTCCGCCAGTCCGGGTGCGAGTGTCAGCGCCACCACGCTGGTGTCCACGCAGACGGGCACGCCGTCCAGGCTGCGCAGCCGCCGAAGGTCGAGGACGCGGGAGGCAGGAGCGACGGCCAGTTGCTCGGCCTCCTCGAAGGTGGCGGACCGGGCGCGCTGGTGGAGAACCTTGGACTCCGGTCGCAGCCCGCGAGCACGCGCCATCTCCGTGAAACTCTGGAGTGTGCTCGGGGGTTCGCCCACGACGCTGCGGCGGACGAACCAGCCGCGCTGCGAGGACCGCTCCAGCTTGTTCTCCTCGGCCAGGCGGCTCAGGGCCAGGCGCAGCGTGGACCGGCTGACCCCGAGGGCGACGGCGAGATCGCGCTCCCCAGGCAGCCGGCTTCCGGCCTGGTAGAGCCCGCGGCGCAGTGCATCACTGAGCCGACGGTAGGTCTGGTCGACGGCGGCCCCCGCCTTGGTGTCTTCCACGCTCGTCATGCCTCCAACGCTATCAAAACTGGTCTGACAAATGGAGTGAACAAACCAGCTTCACCAATCTGGACTAAGTGGTATGCCCTGACTTAGGCTCGGTTCACCCGGGCTCCCGGGCACTTATCGAGGACAGGAGACACCGTGGTCTCGCGCAGTAGAACCCGACGGATCACCGGCGCGTTCGTTTCTTTCACGGCAGTCGGCCTGCTCGCCAGTTGCGTGCCGGGCACCACCGGGGCCGGCACCGCCAACAGCGCGGGCAAGGGCGCGGTCGCCACTGATCCGGCTGCCATGGGCAAGGTCACGCTGAACGTCCTGGACACGTTCTCCGGTGGTACGGACAACACGTGGATGACGTCCGTCGTCAAGACCTTCGAGAAGAAGTACCCCAACATCACGATCAAGCGGACCTCGATGGCCTGGGGCGACGCGATGGCCGCCCTGCCGCTCAAGCTGAAGTCCGCCAACCCGCCGGACATCGTCCCGCCCAACAACGGCTGGCAGTCCATGGGAACGCTGGTCCGTGGTGGACTCCTGCTCAACCTGGACAACTACGCCAAGGCCTACGGGTGGAACAAGTCCTTCCCGCAGTCGATCCTGAGCCAGGAGGAGTTCAGCACCGACGGCAAGCAGATGGGCACCGGCTCGCTGTTCGGCACCCCGGTCGCCCGGGCATCCCTGATCGAGGTCTACTACAACCGCTCGCTCCTGAAGAAGATCGGAGCGAAGGTCCCGACCACCCTCGCCGAGTTCGAGGCCGATCTGGCCAAGGCCAAGTCGGCCGGCATCACCCCCGTCACCGTCGGCAACTCCGATCAGAACGGCGTCACCCAGACGCTCTACTCGCTGATGGACGCCTACGGAAGTCAGCGCAAGATCTCCGACTTCGTCTACTCGCAGAACGACGTGGGCATCACCCGGACCGGCTTCCCCGAGGCGGTGGCCACGTACAAGAAGTGGTCCGACAAGGGCTATCTGACCGAGGACTACGCCGGCGTCGCCTCCGCGGCCGCCGCCCAGTCCTTCGTCAACGGCAAGGGACTCTTCCACTTCGACTACTCCGGCTCCCTGCCGCTGAAGACGGGGCAGTCCAAGGGCTTCGGCTCGTTCGTCCTGCCCCGCGCGGATGGCGGCAAGGCGGTGGCGACCGCCTCCGCGGCGGCCAACTTCTCCATCTCCTCGAAGTCCCGGCACGCTGACGCGGCCGCCGCCTTCCTCGATTTCGCGGCCGGTGAGCAGGCGGCCGAACTGGCTGTGGAGAACGGGACGATGCCGCTGCTGCACCCGGACGTCAAGGCGACCGGTGAGGACCCGCTGCTCGCGGACGACGTGGCCATCGCCCAGGGCATCTCGGCGGACGGCACCGCCGTGCCCTACCTGGACTGGGCCACACCGACGCTCTACAACACCATCAACACCACCATGCAGAGCATGCTGGCCGGCAAGTCCACGGAGAAAGCGGTGGTCACCGCGGCCGACCGCGACGCTGCGGCCTATGTGAAGACCCTGGGGAAGTAGGCATGGCCACACTCAGGGAAGGGCCCGCCCCGCAGGCCGCCGTCGCAGGCGCCGCCGAGGCCGGCCGCGCTCCCCGCACAGCGCGGCGCGCCCGGTTCTCCTCCTCCCGGAGCCGTCGGCGCCTGCTGGGACTCGTCTACCTCGCCCCCGCACTGCTGGTCTACACCTTCGTCGTGCTGCTGCCCGCCGGACAGGGACTGCAGCTGTCCTTCTACCACTGGGACGGGGTCACCTCCGCCACCTGGGCCGGGTTCGGCAACTACACCGGCTTCCTCACCGACGCCACGCTGCGCCAGGCGGTCGTGCACACGCTGTTCTTCATCGTGTTCTTCTCCCTCCTGCCGATCGTCCTCGGCATGGCGAGCGCCGCGGTGACGGCACGCAAGGACGTGCGCGGCGCCGCCGTCTACCGCTCGGTCATCTTCCTCCCCCAGGTGCTCACTCCGGCCGTGAGTGCCGTGGTGTGGACGCGGATCTACGCACCGGACGGTCCGCTCAACTCCGTCCTCACCGCGTTCGGCCTCGGCGGGCTGACCCGCGGCTGGCTGGGTGACTTCACCTGGGCGCTGCCCGCACTCGGTCTGGCCGGCACCTGGGCGGCGTACGGACTGTGCATGGTGCTGTTCGTCGCCGGGACCCAGAACATCCCCGGTGAGCTGTACGACGCCGCGCGCATGGACGGGGCCGGCCCGGTTCGGGAGTTCTTCACCGTCACCCTGCCGGGCCTGCGCGGACAGCTCGCGGTGGTGCTGACGCTCACCCTGCTGGGCGCCATCCGGGTCTTCGACATCGTCTGGCTCACCACCAAGGGGGGCCCGGGGACGTCCACCATCACCCCCACCGTGGTCCTCTACCAGCGGGCCTTCACCAACCCCGACGTCGGGGCCGCCTGCGCCATCGGCGTCGTCCTGGCACTGGTCTCGCTGACCGTGTCGCTTGTCGTGGTCAAGCTGACGGAAGGAGACGACTGATGATCTCGAAGCGGGAGAAGGTGTTCAACTACACCTTCCTGACCCTGCTCGCCGTCGGCGTCCTCTTCCCGGTGGTGTGGATCCTCGGTGTCGCGGTGAGCCCCGACACCGCGGGAACACTCGACCTCGGCCATCTGCAGTGGTCGAACTTCACCGAGGCGTGGCGACAGGGAGGTTTCGGCCAGTACCTGAGGTCGAGCCTGATCATCACGGGCACGGCGGTGGCCGCTTCGACCGTGTTGGCGATCCTCAGCGGCTATGCCTTCGGGGTGCTGGGCGTGGTGGGGGAGAAAGTCCTCTTCCCGGTCCTGCTGTTCGGGATCATGATCCCGATGGAAGCGATCATCGTCCCGCTCTACTACGACTTCCAGTCCGGGGGACTGACCGACACCTACCAGGGCATCATCCTCGCCCATGTGGGCCTGGGCGTGAGCTTCGGCGCCTTCTGGATGCGCGCCGCTTTCCGTGCGGTGCCGCCCAGCATCGGTGAGTCGGCCCAGATGGACGGTGCCAACAGCTGGACCATGCTGTGGCGCGTCTACCTGCCGATCGCCCGGCCCGCGATCCTCACCTTCGTCCTCCTCAGCTTCATGTGGACCTGGAACGACTACTTCCTCTCCCTGATCCTCGTCTCCGACCCGTCCCACCAGCCCATCACCCTCGGACTCGGCGCGTTCTCCGGCCGCTATCTGGTCCACATCAACCTGCTCGCGGCGGCGGCGGTCCTGATCTGCCTGCCCGTGGTGGTCCTCTACCTCTTCTTCCAGAGGCAGTTCATCCGCGGCATGCTCTCCGGCGCCGTCAAGGGATGAACCCGCCGGCGGACCGGCCTCACGCACCCCGCCGCCCCCATTCCACTCGCGCACGGGCCACCCCGCCATACCCACCTTCACTGCTCTGTACGGAATGACCACTCGATGAACACGGCCAACGACTTTCCCCGAGGAGAAGTCGCAGTGACACACGCACCCAGCGCCACGGAAGCGGCTGTCGAGACGGCTCTCGCCCGGCTCGACCTGGACACGAAGGCCCGGCTCCTGGCCGGGCAGGACCGGTGGTCGCTGCCGCCCGTTCCCGAGATCGGGCTGAGGTCCCTGGTCATGTCGGACGGCCCGATCGGGGTGCGGGGGGTGCGCTGGAGCGCGGACAGCCCCTCCATCGCACTGCCTTCGCCGACCGCCCTCGCCGCCACCTGGGACCCCGGACTGGCCCACCGTGCCGGCGTGCTGCTCGCGCAGGAGGCCCGCCGCAAGGGCGTCCACGTCCTGCTCGCCCCCACGGTCAACCTGCACCGCTCCCCGCTCGGCGGGCGGCACTTCGAGTGTTACAGCGAGGACCCCTACCTCACCGGAGCGATCGGCTCCGGCTATGTGAACGGTGTGCAGTCCGGCGGAGTCGGCACCACCGTCAAGCACTTCGTGGCCAACGACGCCGAGACCGACCGTTTCACGGTCGACAACCTCATCTCCGCCCGCGCCCTGCGCGAGCTGTACCTCGCCCCCTTCGAGGCGATCGTCGAGAACGCCCACCCGTGGGGCATCATGACCGCCTACAACTCGGTCAACGGCACGACGATGAGCGAGCACCACTACCTGGTCAACGAGGTCCTGCGCGGGGAATGGGGCTTCGACGGCTTCAACGTCTCCGACTGGACGGCGGCCCGCTCGACCGTCGACGCCATCAACGGCGGCCTCGACGTGGCCATGCCCGGACCACGCACCGTCTACGGCGAAGCCCTCTCCCAGGCGGTCAGGGACGGCACGATCGCCGAGGCCACCGTCGACGAGGCCGTACGCAACGTCCTGCGGCTGGCCGTCCGCGTCGGCGCCCTGGAGGGTGCCGAGCCGGCCGTCACGGAGCTGCCCGAGACCGTCGACGGCGTCGAACTGGCACGGGAGATCGCCCGGCGCTCCTTCGTCCTCGTCAAGAACGACGACACCCTTCCCGTGAAGCCGGGCGGCACGGTGGCGCTGATCGGTGCCGCCGCCCGCGACGCCCGCGTCCTCGGAGGCGGCTCCGCCACCGTCTTCCCGGATCGGACCGTCGCCCCTCTCGACGGCCTCACCGAAGCACTCCCCGAAGGCACCCTGAGCTACGCGGTCGGAGCCGACCCGAACACCGAACTGACCACCGCCGACAAGGGATTCACCCTCCGGGCCGTCTGCCGCGACGCCGCCGGCACCGTCCTTGCCACCACCGGCATCCCCAACGGCCAGATCCACTGGTCGTTCGCGGACCTCCCCGACGGCGTCTCGTTCGACACCCTCCACACGGTCGAACTGACCGGAACATTCACGCCGCGCAACACCGGCCCACACACCTTCGGTATCAAGGGCAAGGGCGCCTTCAGTCTCTCCGTCGACGGATACACCCACTACGACGGAGTCCAGGCACCCGACGAGGACGACCCCTTCGAGGGCTTCTTCGCTGCCCCCGCCCCCCGCGCCCAGGTGGAGCTCACCGCCCAGGAGCCCGTCGAGGTCAGCCTCACCCACCTCATCGCGCTCGGCGACTACCTCCGGGAAGACATCACGATCAGCCTCGCGCACCAGGAGCCACAGCGTGACCCCGACGCACTGATCGCGGAGGCGGTCGCGGCGGCCCGCGCCGCCGACACGGCCGTCGTCGTGGTCGCCACCACCGACCGCGTCGAGTCGGAAGGCTTCGACCGCGCCGACCTGCGGCTGCCCGGCCGCCAGGACGACCTGGTCCGCGCCGTCGCCGCCGTCAACCCGCACACCGTCGTCGTGGTGAACTCCGGTTCCCCGGTGGACCTGCCCTGGCGCGACGAGGTCGCCGCCGTGCTCCTGAGCTGGTTCCCGGGCCAGGAAGGCGGCGCCGCCCTCGCCGATGTCCTCACCGGCACTCACGAGCCCGGCGGTCGCCTCCCGACCACCTGGGGCTCCCTCGCCGACGCGCCGGTCACCCAGGTCGCCCCCGAGAACGGCGAACTGCCCTACAGCGAAGGCGTGTTCATCGGCTACCGCGCCTGGGGCAAGGCCGCCCGCGTCCCTTCGTACCCGTTCGGTCACGGTCTCGGGTACACCGACTGGACCTACAAGTCCGTCGAGATGTACCGCAACGTCGCCAAGGTGCGCGTGCACAACAGCGGTTCCCGGCCGGGCCGGGAAGTCGTGCAGGTCTACCTGTCCCCGGCGGAGCGCGAGAACGACCGCCCGGTGCGGTGGCTCGCCGGTTTCGCCGCTGTGGAGGCAGGGCCGGGCGAGACCGCCGAAGCCGTCATCGAGATTCCCCGCCGGGCATTCGAGGTGTGGGACGAAACCGCAGGATCTTGGACATTCATCAAGGGTTCGTACAATATCCAGGTCGGCCGTTCGGTCGCCGACCGCAGGATCAACGTCGCGATCGACGTCTGAACCCAGCGATACTCCCGCGAGTCCCGGCTCGGTCCCTGACACCCGGACCGGGGCTCGCGGGTCTCCTGGAAGCGGAGCCGCAGGACATGGCCGCGCACTCCGGCCAGGACTTCGGGCCCGCGCGGCGGCGGAGGCTTGTGCGTCGCCCGCAGGCCACCTGGCCGTCCATGGGGTGTCGGCCGGCGCGCCACAGCCCCCACGAAGAATCAGCCGGACACGAGCGGTGACAGGTCCTCCTCGACGACGAGCCGGGCGCCGGTCGCGGCCACGACCTCTCCGACGGTGACACCGGGGGCGGTTTCGACCAGCCGCAGCCCTTCCGGGGTGACATCGATGACGGCCAGGTCGGTGATGATCCGGTCCACCACACGGCGCCCCGTGGCGGGAAGACCCAGCTCCTCGACGATCTTCGGGCTGCCGTCCCTGGCGACGTGCTCCATCACGACCAGCAGCCGGCGGGCGCCGTGGACCAGGTCCATCGCGCCGCCCATGCCCTTGACCATCTTGCCCGGGATCATCCAGTTGGCCAGGTCCCCCTGGGCCGACACCTGCATGGCGCCGAGCACGGAGACGTCGATCCGGCCGGCCCGGATCATGCCGAAGGAGAGGTCCGAATCGAAGTAGGCGGTGCCGGCGACGGTGGTCACCGTCTCCTTCCCGGCGTTGATCAGATCAGGGTGCTCCTCGCCGTCGTACGGGTAGGGGCCCACACCCAGAATGCCGTTCTCCGAGTGCAGCACCACATGCACGCCGTCCGGCAGGTGGTTGGGGATCAGGGTGGGCAGCCCGATGCCCAGGTTGACGTACTGGCCGTCGCGCAGTTCCCGGGCGGCGCGGGCGGCCAGCTGGTCGCGGTCGAGCGGCATGGTCATTTCTCCTCGGAGTCGGTGCGCGAGACGGCTGTTTCGGTGCCGGTGCCGGTGCCGGTGCCGGTCCGCGCCGGACGTACGGTGCGGCGTTCGATGCGTTTGTCCAGCGACGCGTCGACGGCGACCACACGGTCCACGTACACGCCCGGCAGGTGGACGGTGTCCGGCGGCAGTTCACCGGCCTCGACGATGCGTTCGGCCTCCACGACGGTCACCCGCCCCGCCATCGCGCACAGCGGGTTGAAGTTGCGCGCCGCCGCGTGGAAGACGCAGTTGCCGTGCCGGTCGGCGACCGCGGCCCGCACCAGGGCGAAGTCGGCGGTGATCGCCTCCTCCAGCAGATAGCGGCGGCCACCGAACTCCCGTGTCTCCTTGGGCGGGGAGGCCAGCGCGACACCACCGTCGGAGGTGTGGCGCCAGGGCAGGCCGCCCTCCTCGACCTGGGTGCCCACTCCCGCCGGGGTGTAGAACGCGGGGATGCCGGTACCGCCGGCCCGCAGCCGCTCGGCGAGAGTTCCCTGCGGTGTCAGCTCCACCTCCAACTCTCCGGCCAGATACCGGCGGGCGAACTCCTTGTTCTCGCCCACGTAGGAAGAGGTCATCCGGGCGATCCGGCCGGCCCGCAGCAGCAGACCCAGCCCCCAGTCGTCCACACCGCAGTTGTTGGACACGACCCGCAGGCCGGACACGCTCGTCTCGGCCAGCGCGGCGATCAGCGTCGACGGGATGCCGCACAGGCCGAACCCGCCGACCGCGAGTGTCGCATCGCCGGGGATGTCCGCCACTGCCTGCGCGGCCGCGGCCATCACTTTGTCCATGCCGTTTCCTCTCCCACACCGAGGTCCGTTCCGTGTACCGGCCCGGTCTGCCCACGACGTCGCGATCAGCACCGGGTGTTCCTCACCCTCGCCTGACCGGAAGTCTCGGGCCATGTGTGCCGGGGCTATGACGGGACCTCGAAGAGCGGTGGTCGGCAACATGCCGCCCGGCGTGCGGCGCTCCTAGGGTTCCGGCCACTACGCACCGCGCTCCCGTCGTCACGAACCCGGTCGCCGTCGATGACGAGGCCGGCGGCACGAGGCGGCGGGCGGGCGCCACACTGTCAGGAGCCGACCAACATGCGTTGCAGCCTCACGGACACCCTCAGAAGCAGATCTGCTCGCGCGCTCACCCTGTTCACGGTCGGAGCCCTCGTCGCGGGCTGCTCCTCGGCCGGCACGGCCGGCACCGCGTCGGGCTCCGGCGGCAAGACCGCTCCCGTGCGGGTGGGGCTGGTCTACTCCCGCAGCGGACTGCTCTCGGCCTACGGCAAGCAGTACGAGGAGGGCTTCAAGGCGGGCCTCGCCTACGCCACCCACGGGACGAACAAGGCCGGCGGCCACCCGATCGAGGTCACCGAGGAGGACGACGCGGGCGACCCGGCGAAGGCCGTCGCCGCGGCCAAGACCCTCGTCGGCAAGGGCTACAAGATCCTCGCCGGTACCACCGACTCCGGTGTGGCGCTGCAGATGGCGCCGCTGGCCGCGCAGAACGAGGTGCTGTACGTCAGCGGTCCCGCCGCCACCGACGCGGTCACCGGTGTCAACGCCTACACCTTCCGCTCGGGCCGGCAGTCGTACCAGGACATCCTCGCCGCCGGAACCCTGCTCGGCGACGCCGAGGGCAAGAAGGTCACCGTGCTCGCGCAGAACTCCGCGTTCGGACAGGCCAACGTGGCCGCGGTCAAGGCGGTCCTCGGCAAGAAGGGCGCGAAGGTCGGCTCCGTGCTGGCCCCGCCGAGCGCCACCGACCTCACGCCCTTCGCCCGCCAGACCCGGGCCGGCAAGCCGGACCTGGTGTTCGTCGCCTGGGCGGGGGCCACCGCCCCCGCCCTGTGGACCGCCCTGAACCAGCAGGGGGTGCTGGACGCGAGCAAGGTGGTCACCGGACTCGCGGGCACCGCCTCGTACCCGGTGTTCGGCGCCGCGGGTGCAAAGGTCTCCTTCCTCGCCCACTACTTCCCGGGCGCCGGCGGCGACAACACCGTGGAAAAGGCCATGCTCGACGGCATCACCAAGGCGGGCGGCACCCCTGACCTGTTCAGCCCGGACGGCTTCACCGCCGCCCAGATGATCGTGCACGCGATCGAGTCCGGCAGCGCCACCGATACCAAGGCCATGGCCGATGCACTGGAGGGCTGGAGCTTCGACGGGCCCAAGGGCAAGGAGCAGATCCGCGCGAAGGACCACGCCCTGCTGCAGCCGATGTTCACGGCCCGTCTCAAGGGCAGCGGCAGCGCCGCCCGGCCCCAGCTGATCGACAGCATCCCGATGACAGTGGTCGCGCCGCCGACTGCGGGAACGGCGGGCTGAGCGGATGTCCTCGTCGAACACGACGTCACCGGGCGCCGCAGGGGCTCCGGACGACCGGGAAGCCCGTCCTCTTCCGGCTCCGGTGCTCCGGCTGCGCGACATCGGCTGGACGGTCGGTGGCGCGACCATCGTCGACTCCGTCTCCTTCGACGTCCGCGAAGGCGAGTTCCTCGCCTTCATCGGCCCCAACGGCGCGGGCAAGACCTCCTTGTTCAACCTGGTCAGCGGGCTCAGTCCGGTCTCCCGGGGCACGATCGAACTGGACGGCCGCGACATCACCACGGAAGCCGCCCACGCCCGGGCCCGGCGCGGCCTCGGGCGCACCTTCCAGACGTCCAGCCTGTGGCCGGGCATGACGGTCGCCGACCATCTGGCGCTCGCCACCCAGGCCGCCGACGGCGGTTCGTACCGGGTCTGGCGCCGTGCCGACACCTACCCGGAACCGGTCGAGCGGGTGCTGGCGCGCACGCATCTCGCGCACCGTGCCGACACCTGCGCCGACGCCCTGTCGCACGGCGAGAAACGCAAGCTCGAACTCGCCGTGCTGCTGGTCGGCGAGCCCCGGCTGATGCTGCTGGACGAGCCGATGGCGGGCGTGAGCGCCGAAGAGGTGCCCGCGCTGACCGAGCTCATCCGGTCGTTGCACAAGGAGGAGGGGCGCACCGTGCTCATGGTCGAGCACCACATGGACGTGCTGCTGGACCTGGCCGACCGGCTGGCCGTCATGCATCACGGCACGCTGCTGGCGCTGGACACTCCGCAGGCCGTGATGGCGGACGCCACCGTGCAACAGGCCTACCTGGGGGAGGAGCTGTGACGTCCGCCTTGGCGCCCCTGCTGACCGTGCGCGATCTGCGGGTCGTGATCGGGGGCAGACACATCCTGCACGGCGTCGACCTGGAGGTGGCCGCCTCGGGCACCACCGCCCTGCTGGGCCGCAACGGAGCCGGCAAGACGACCACCGTACGCGGCGTCCTCGGCCTGGTTCCGCGCACCGGCAGCGTGCTGCTGGCCGGGGAGGAGACTGTGCGCCTGGACACCCACGTCCTGGTGCGCCGGGGTATCGGCTACGCCCCCGAGGACCGTGGCGTCTTCGCCGCCCTCAGCGTGGCCGAGAACCTGCGCCTCGCCGAGCGGCCCGGGGCCGGTGAACCGGCCTACGACATGGTCTACGAGCTGTTCCCGGAGCTGAGACGACGCGCCGGGCAGGCCGCCGGCACCCTGTCCGGCGGCCAGCAGCAGATGGTCGCCATCGCCCGGACCCTGCTCAACGGCAACAGGCTGATCATCGCCGACGAACCCACCAAGGGCCTCGCGCCCAAGGTGGTCACCGAGGTCGCCCGGTTGCTGGAGCGCGCCGCCGAGGCGGTGCCGGTGCTGCTCGTGGAACAGAACCTCGCCGTGGTGCGCCGCCTCGCCCGCCACTGCGTCGTCCTCGCCGACGGCCGCACCGCGCACCAGGGCCCCGCCGCCGACCTGCTCGCCGACGCCGAGGCGGCCCGCCGGCTGCTCGGCGTCGGCAGTGCCGGCCACGGCGGCACCGTGACGGCGCCCGCTCGTCCGCCCGTTCAGACCGCGGCGCACCCCGCCGCCCGGCCTCCGGAGACCGACGCCTGATGTCCACCGTCGTACTGCTCACTTTCACCGGACTCGGCCTGGGCGCCCTCTACTTCCTGGTCGCCTCCGGACTGTCGCTGATCTTCGGGCTGATGGACGTGCTCAACTTCGCCCATGGTGCCCTGCTGTCCGTGGGCGCCTACGGCACCTGGTGGGCCGCCTCCGGCCATCTGCCCGGTGCCGGCCCCGGCGGTGCCGGCTTCGTACTCTCCGTCGTCTTCGGCACCGCGGTGGGCACCGTCGCCGCCGTACTGATCGAACTCGCCGTGATCCGCCCGCTCTACAGCCGCCCCCGTGAGCAGATCCTCGCCACGGTGGGCGTGGGGCTGGCCGTGCCGGCCCTGCTGTCCGCCATCTGGGGGTCCGACGCCCGGCCCTTCCCCGGGCCGAAGGCCCTGTCCGGCACCTTCGGGCTGCTGGGCGCCGAAGTGCCGCTCAACCGCCCGGTGCTGATCGGTGCGGCCCTGGCGGTGCTGACCGCGCTCAAGCTGTTCCTCGGCCGCACCCGGCACGGGCTGGTCGTCCGTGCAGGGGTCGAGGACCGGGCGATGGTCACCGCTCTCGGCATCGACGTGCGCAGGGCCTTCACACTGGTCTTCGCCCTCGGCGGCGCGGCAGCCGCCCTCGGCGGGGCCGTCGGCGGCCTCTACTTCGGCTCCGTGGACCCCGAACAGGGCACCTCGCTGCTCATCTTCGCCTTCGTGGTCGTCGTGGCGGGCGGTATGGGTTCACTCACCGGCGCCGCGCTGGCCTCGGTGGCCGTGGGCCTCGTCCAGCAGTTCGCCAACTACTACACCACCGCCGGACTCGGCGACCTCGCCGTCGTCGTCCTGCTCGCCGCCCTGCTGCTCGTCCGGCCGCAGGGGCTCACCGGGAGGCTCGCATGACCACCGCCACCCAGCCCCGCGGCCGAGCCCGCGCGGCGGACCGCACCACCGCCACCCGCTCCGAGCGGCTGCGGCGGGCCGCCCGCTGGTGGCCCGCCCTGCTGCTGGTCGTGCTCCTCACCGCGCCGTACAGCGCGCTCCCCCTGCCGGGCTTGCTGGACGGCCCGATCGGCAGCCCGGGCAACCTCCAACTGCTCGCCCTCTGCCTGGTGTTCGGCGCCTTGGCCACCGGCTACGACCTGCTGCTCGGCCGTACCGGACTGCTGTCCTTCGGGCACGCGCTCTACTTCGCAGCGGGCACCTACGTCACCGACATCGTGCTGCTCGAAGCGGGCCTGCCGTTCGCCGTGTCCGCGCTGCTGGGCCTGCTCGCGGGGGTGCTGCTGTCCGCGCTGCTGGGCGCCGTCAGCCTGAGGGTCAGCGGCATCGGGTTCTCCATGGTGACCCTGGCCTTCGCACAGGCCGCGTCGATCCTCGTGCAGCGTGACCCCGGAGGCGTCACCGGCGGTGAGGAAGGCAGGGCCGCTCCCGTCGGCGGGCTGCCCGCCTCGCTGGTGGGCATCGAGCACACCGCCAACCTGTACTGGATCGCCCTGGCCTACCTCGTCGTGGTGCTGGTCGTCGTGCGGTGGACGGTCCGCTCGCCCATCGGCCGGGTCTGGGAGGGCATCAAGGAGAACGAACGCCGGGTGGAGGTGCTCGGCCTGCGCCCGTACGGTTTCAAACTGGCCGCCTTCG
Organism: Streptomyces sp. NPDC090088; assembly: GCF_044747345.1. Lineage (NCBI taxonomy): Bacteria > Bacillati > Actinomycetota > Actinomycetes > Kitasatosporales > Streptomycetaceae > Streptomyces > Streptomyces sp. NPDC090088. Next base: position 590,035 of record NZ_JBIVDZ010000005.1, read on the forward strand.
TCCTGGCCAGCACCCTGGCCGCGCTCGGCGGCGTCGTGTACCTGCTGCTGACCGGCGGTGCCACCCCGCAGGCGACCACCTCCGACTTCACCCTGTCCCTGCTGGTGATGGTGGTGCTGGGCGGTTCGGGCACCCGATGGGGTCCCATGGTCGGCGGCATCCTCTACACCTGGGCCGACCAACGCCTCGGAGACCTGGCCGGCTCGGGTGCGGTCGCTTCTCTGCCCACTGCGGTACGGGTGCCGCTCTCGCAGCCGCTGTTCCTGCTCGGCGCTCTGTTCGTCGCGGTGATATACCTGCTTCCCGGAGGCGTGGCGCGGCTGCCGGCCCGGCTGCGCGCCGCCCGTACGTCCCGCGCCGCCGTCGCCCGCGAGGAGGTCCTCCCGTCATGAGCCGGACTCCGCGCGACAGCGCCCCGGCCCGTCAGGACGCGGGCGCACCGGGGCACGAGGAGCTTCAGGTGCCGGTGCCCGGCGGGAGACTGGCCGTGTCGCGCTGGCCCGCCGACGACCCGGACGCGCCCGTCGTGCTCGCGCTGCACGGCATCACCGCCAACGGCCTGAGCTGGGCACGCGTCGCCCACCACCTGGCCGGACGGGTCACCCTGGTGGCACCGGACCTGCGCGGCCGGGGCCGCAGCGGGCGGCTGCCCGGCCCGTACGGCATCGCCGCCCACGCCGACGACATGGCCGCCGTCGTGGACACGCTGAGTCCGGGGAAGGTGGTGCTGACCGGCCACTCCATGGGGGCCTTCACCGCGGCCCTGACCGCGGTGCGCCACCCGCACCTGCCGACAGCCCTGCTGCTGGTGGACGGAGGCGTGGGCTTCCCCGTGCCGGCCGGCCTGGATCCCGACGCGCTGATCACCTCGGTGATCGGCCCGGCCATGCGGCGGCTGACGATGACCTTCCCGGACCGGGACGCCTACCGCGCGTTCTGGCGGCAGCATCCTGCCTTCGCCGGCTCCTGGACGCCCTGGGTGGACGCCTACATCCAGCGTGATCTCGTGGGGGAGGAGCCCGGACTGCGCTCCTCCTGCAGTCTGGAGGCGGTCCGCACCGACGGCGTGGACCAACTCGGTGCGGAGGTCTCGGGCGCGGTGCACCGGCTGCCCCTCCAGGCCGTGCTGCTGTGGGCGGAACGCGGCCTGATGGACGAGCCGCAGGGTCTCTACGACGAACGGCGGCTCGCCTCCGCCGGCCTCGACCCCCGCCTGGTGCGCACGCGGCTCGTGGCCGGCACCAACCACTACACGATCCTCATCGGCGACGAGGGCGCCCGGGTGGTGGCATCGCACCTGCTGGCCGCGGCCGGCCTTCCGGGAGCCGACGCGCCGGGCGCCGGACCGGCACGGTGAACGCGGGCCGTTCTCCTACCGGCCCGCTCGGATGTCAGACGGTCGACAGCAGGTGCAGACGCAGGGCGAGCTGGAGTTCCAGGGCCTTCCCTGGAGTGTTCCAGTCGTCGCCGAGCAGGGCCTGGATGCGGTCCAGGCGCTGCACGACGGTGTTCACATGCACGTGCAGCTCCTCCTTCGCCCGGGTCAGGCTCCCGCCGCAGTCGAAGTAGGCGCGCAGCGTGCGGACCAGTTGGGTGCCGCGCTGGGCGTCGTATTCCAGCAGCGGCCCCAGCGTGGTGGTGACGAAACCGTCCGCATCGTGGTTGTCACCCAACAGCACGCCGAGAAAGCCGAGTTCGGCGACGCTCGCGCCGTGCCCGGTGCGGCCGAGCACCTGCAGGGCACGCAGGCAGCGCAAGGCCTCCGCGTGCGCGTCGGCGATGGCCCGCGGCCCGGCGGCCGGCCCGGCGCCCGCCACCGTGACCGGTGCGCCGGCCAGCTGGCCGAGCTGCCCGGCCGCACCGCGGGCCGCCTCCCCCGGCCGCGTACCGTCGTACGGGAGCAGCACCACCACGGCACCCCCGTGTTCCGCGGTGACGCCTCCGCACCCGAACAGGTACTGCACGGCGGCGTCGGCGAGCCGCCCCCGGGCCGTGTCCGCGGTCCGGGCGACGAGCAGGGTGTGGGGCCGGTCGAGGTCGAAGCCGAGGCGGCGGCCGCGGGCCACCAGCCCGGCCGGGTCGCGGTCGGGCGTGGTGAGCAGATCGGTGATCAGGTCGCCGCGTACGCGGTTCTCGGTCTCCGCGACCGAACGCCTCAGCAGGAGCAGCAACGAGGTCACGACGCTGCTCCGCTCGAACAGTCGCCGGTCGGGGCCGTCGAGATCCGGCCGCCCGTACAGGACCAGACAGCCCAGCAATTCCTGCCCGGCCAGCACCGCGCAGACCCAGCGCCCGTCACGGAACACCGCGTGGGCGGCCGCGCGTGAGTTCTGCGCCGCCGAGACAAGCGCCGCCGCCTCCGCTGCCCCGCCGCTGTCCTCCGAGGCCCTGACGGCCGCTCCGCCGTGCTCGCCGACCGTGGCGAGCGGCCACCCGGAGCCGTCGTGGACCGCGACGTCCCCCTTCAGCAGAGCGGCCACCGCAGCGGCCACGTCCGGGACGTCGCCCCCGCGCAACACCAGGTCGGTGAGCCGGTCGTGCGATTCCTCGGCCCGCTGCATGGCGGCGGAGTGCTCCTGGATCACGGCGTTGGCCTCGGCCAGTTCGGCGAGCGCGGTCCGTGCGTCGGCCATGGCCTTGGCGGTGTCGATGGCGATCGCGGCGTGATCGGCCAGCGAGCACAGCAGAGCCACCTCGTCCGGGGCGAAGGTACGGGGTGTGCGGTCCGCGGCGAACAGCGCCCCGATGACCTGGCCGCCGCTTCCCGGCCCCAGCAACAGCGGCACGCCGAGGATCGCGACCAGGCCCTCGTCCAGCACACCGGCGTCGATGCTGCCGGTGTGCCGGAAGCGGTCGTCGGTGCGGTAGTCCGGGGAGGCGTAGGGGCGTGCGGTCTGCGCGACCAGACCACCGAGGCCCTCACCCAGCTGCAGGCGCAGGTTCTGGAACAGCTCCGACACCGAACCGTCGGTGACCCGCATGTAGGTGTCCCCGGCCTCCTCGTCGGGCAGCGTGAGGTAGGCCGTGTCGGTGCCCAGAAGCATCCTGGCCCGCCGGACGATGGAGCGCAGCACGGCGTCGAGGTCGCGCAGGGCCGCCAGGTCGCCGGCGGTGTCGAAGAGCGCGGTCAGCTCCGCCTCCCGGCGCCGGTGCTGCCTGAGCGCGGTCTGGACGCGCAGCGCCGCTTCGGTGGCCTGCTCGACCTCCGCGAGGTCCTGGCCGGCGGCACCACCGCGCCTGGCGTCGACGGCGACGGCACCGAGGTCCTCGGCAGGGGCCCCCGCGGCGAGGAGTTCGAGCAGTCTGCGCAGGTGACGGGTGACGGGGATGGGCTTGTGCGACATGGGCGGGCAACCGTTGCGAAGTCGGTGGGCAGGGGAAACTGCGCAAGGCAGAGGAGACGACGGCAGGGGAGGGCCGGGGCCTTCCCGCTCGGGAAGACTCCGCCCCTTCGACCTGCCGACGGTAGCGGACCGTCAGGCGGACGCGGTCCTCTGCTGCTCCGGGGCTGGCCGTGCCGCGGAGCCGTCGGGCTCGATGGCGGAAAGGTCCCTGCCGCGCGTCTCACGGGCGGCGACGACGGCGATCACGGTGATCAGGGCGGCCAGACCGACGTACACCGAGATCGGGGTGGAGCTGCCGTAGGAGCTGAGCAGCGCGGTGGCGATCAGCGGGGCCGGTGCACCGGCCGCCACCGAGGAGAGCTGGGCACCGATGGAGGCGCCGGTGTAGCGCATCCGGGTGGCGAACAGTTCGGAGAAGAACGCCGCCTGGGGCGCGTACATGGCGCTGTGGAAGATCAGGCCGACGGTGACGGCCAGCACCAGCGCGGGGAACGACTTGGTGTCCAGCAGAGCGAAGAAGGCCCACGACCACAGGCCCACGCCGACCGCGCCCACCAGATACACCGGCTTGCGCCCGACCCGGTCGGAGAGTGCGCCGAACAGCGGGATCAGGCAGAACTGCACCGCCGAGCCGATCAGCACCGCGTTCAGCGCCGTCTGCTTGTCGATCCCGAGGTGCTCGACGCAGTAGGTGAGGACGAAAGCGGTGATCACGTAGTACGAGATGTTCTCGGCCATCCGCGCGCCCATCGCGACCAGGATGTCCCGCCAGTGGTGGCGCACGACCGCGACGAACGGCAGCTGCTCGGCACGCTGCTCCGCCTTGCGCCGCTCCGCCTTGGCCAGTGCCTCCTTGAACAGTGGGGACTCGTCGACGGACAGCCGGATCCACAGACCGATCATGACCAGCACGGCGGAGAGCAGGAACGGCACCCGCCAGCCCCAGGAGTCGAACGCGTCGTCGCTGAGCACGGTGGTCATCAGGGACAGCACTCCGACGGCGATCAGGTTTCCGGCCGGTGCTCCGCCCTGCGGCCAGGACGCCCAGAAGCCGCGTCGCCTCGCGTCACCGTGTTCGGACACCAGCAGCACCGCCCCGCCCCACTCGCCGCCGAGGGCGAAGCCCTGGATCAGACGCAGGGTGGTGAGCAGCACAGGGGCCGCGACGCCGATCGTGTCGTAGCCGGGGACACAGCCGATCAGGGCGGTGGACAGGCCCATCATCAGCAGGCTGATCACCAGGAGCTTCTTGCGCCCGAGGCGATCGCCGTAGTGGCCGAACACCACGGCGCCGATCGGGCGGGCGGCGAAGCCGATGGCGTAGGTGAGGAAGGACAGCAGGGTGCCGGTCAGCGGGTCCGACTCGGGGAAGAACACCCGGCCGAAGACCAGGGCGGCGGCCGAACCGTAGAGGAAGTAGTCGTACCACTCGATGGTCGTGCCGATCAGGCTGGCGGCCACGATCTTGCGTAGACGGCGCGGCTTTCCTGAGGTATTCGGGTCGTTCACGGCGTTGTGAGCGCTGGACATGATTGTCACCGTTTCGGAGTGGGAGGGGAGCGGAGACCGCCGGACCCGTCCGGCGGTGGGGGACGAAGGGACGGGGTCCGGGGTTCGGTGCGGTGGTTCAGGGGAGGCGGCCGGTGCGGTCCCGGCCGGCCGGGACCGCACCGGCCGTGCGATGACCGAGGCCGCCCGGCGTTCGGTCAGCGGGCCGTCCAGCCGCCGTCCAGCGGAATCGAGGTGCCGGCGATGTAGCCGCTGCGTTCGGTGCACAGCCACAGCGCCGCCTCCGCGACCTCGGCCGGCTCGATCAGGCGCTTGATCGCGGTGCGTTCCAGGAACACCTGGTCCATCACGTCCGCGGCCGGGATGCCATGGGCGAGTGCCTGAGTGGTGATCTGTTCCTCGACCAGGGGCGTGCGGACATAGCCGGGGTTGATGCAGTTGCTGGTCACACCGTGCGCGGCGCCTTCCAGGGCGACCACCTTGCTCAGGCCTTCCAGCGCGTGCTTCGCGGCAACGTACGCTGATTTGTAGGCACTTGCCCGCAGGCCGTGCACCGAGGAGATGTTGACGACCCTGCCCCACGCCTGCGCGTACATATGGGGCAGGGTGCGGCGCAGGATGCGGAACGGCGCCTCCACCATGACTCGCTGGATCAGCGCGAAGCGCTCCGGGGGAAATTCGTGTACGGGCGCGATGTGTTGCAGGCCCGCGTTGTTGACCACGATGTCGGCGTCGTCCGGCAACGCGTCCACGGAGCCGGCGTCGGACAGGTCGGCCACGACGGCGATCCCGCCGATCGCCTCGGCCACCTCCTTGGCCGCACCGGCGGTTCGGTCCACCACGTAGACGTCGGCGCCGGCGGCGGCGAAGCCCTCGGCGCAGGCCCGGCCGATCCCGCTGGCCGCACCGGTGACGAGAGCCTTGCGGCCGGTGAGAAATCGAGTCGCGGCCAGACCGGGCGCGGTCGTGTCACCGGGCCTGGAACGCTGGGGCGAGCCCTCGCCGGAGCTCTTGGTGCTGTCCATGGCCGAACACGGTAAGGAGGAACCGTGAGGAGAGGCACATGGGTGGCCTACATACTTTGGAGCCATCAGATGGGTTCCACCACCATGTGCCGGCGGTCCGTCCGGCGCCCTGGTGGGGCCTACCTGCCCGGAATACCTGATATGCGCAGATGTGCAGGATCGCGCGGCCTGTCACATGGCACAGCGTCACCGCCGACACCATGTGTGCACGAACCACGCCGGGTGCCCTGGTCCTGGCTGTCTCTCCCATGTCGTGGGTGGGGCGGCCGGTCGTACGGTCCGCATTCAGCGAGCCACCACCACATCGGGCCGTGTGCGGCCGGGACGCCGCGCAGGCTTGCCCTCTCCCTCCCTCTCCCTCATTGGAGTCGCGCCATGCCCCACTCCACCTTGCGTAGATTCTTCCGGCGCACCGCACTGGCCCTCGTACTGGGCGCCGTCGCCGCGGGCCTGACCACCGTCAGCCCCCTCGCGACGAGCGCGGCGGCCGCCGGCACCCTCCAGCAGGTCACCGGCTTCGGCTCGAACCCCGGCAACCTGACGATGTACGAATACGCCCCGTCCGGCCTCTCGTCCGGCGCACCGCTGGTCGTGGCGCTGCACGGCTGCACCCAGTCGGCGAGCGACTACCACTCCCACTCCGGCTGGCAGAAGTTCGCGGACGAGTGGGGTTTCGCCGTCGTCTACCCGCAGACCAGCTCCGCCAACAACAGCCTGTCCTGCTTCAGCTGGTTCGACTCGACCAAGGACACCCGGGGCAAGGGCGAGGCGGCCTCGATCAAGCAGATGGTCGACACCGCCGTGGCACAGTACGGCTCGGACACCAGCCGCATCTACGTCACCGGCCTGTCCGCCGGCGGCGGCATGGCCGCGGACCTGCTTGCCGACTACCCCGACGTGTTCGCCGGCGGCTCCGTCGACTCCGGGCTCCCCGCGCAGTGCGCCACCACGCAGACCGACGCCTCCGGCTGCCAGTACAGCAACCAAGGCCTCACGGCGGCACAGTGGGGCGACAAGGTCCGCAACTCCTACGCGGGCTACTCGGGCCCATGGCCGCGGGTCGCCATCTGGCAGGGGTCCTCCGACACCACCGTCGCTCCGGTCAACGGCACCGAGCTGCGCGACCAGTGGACCGACGTGTGGGGCATCGGCCAGACGGCCTCCAGCACCCAGAGCCTGTCCGGAGGCACCACCGAGAGCATCTACGACGACAGCACCGGTGCGCCCGCCGTCGCCCTGTTCTCGGTCTCCGGCATGACGCACGGCCTCGCCGTGAGCCCCGGTTCCGGCACGGACCAGTGCGGAACCACCGGCACCTATTACCTCGACTACATCTGCTCCAGCTACTACACCGCGAAGTTCTGGGGCCTGGACGGCAGCGGGACCGGAACCGGTTCCCCGTCCGCCCCGTCCGGCCTCACGGTGACCGGCACCACCGACACCGGCGCCACGCTGTCCTGGAACTCCGTCAGCGACGCCGCCTCGTACAACGTCTACCGAAACGGAACAAAGGCCGGCTCCACGACGGGCACCACCTACTCCGACACCGGCCTGACCGCCGCGACCACCTACACCTACACCGTCGCCGCGGTCGACTCCTCCGGCGCCGTCGGCGCGACATCCGCGTCCGTCACGGCGACGACGACCGGCTTCGGGGCCACGTGCTACACCGACAACAACTACAACCAGGTGCGGGCCGGGCGCGCCTACCAGAGCGGCGGCTACACCTACGCCGACGGCTCCGCCCAGAACATGGGCCTGTACAACGTCGCCGTCACCCACACGCTGAAGGAGACCTCCTCGGGGTACTTCGTCATCGCCGACTCCGGCTGCTGAACCGGCGAGAGCCACCACGCCTGCGCCGCCCAGGACCGGCGCAGGCGACGTCGACGGTGACTCGCCACCTTCCGGCAGAGCCGAGGCAGTCGTTCACATGCCTCGCCGCGCCTTCGGGACAGCCGAGTCCGTTTCGGCGCCCAGGACGTGCGACGGACCGGGCCCGGACGGACTCTCCGCGATCGCCGTGGCGGGAGTCCTCACGCTGCGGCCCTCCCGGTGCGTCGCGCAGGAGGTCGAGGATGTCTTCGGCCGTCGCCGGTACCGCACATGTTCCCCGCCTGCCGATGCCGATGCGCGCCGCCGGGATCGTGGCACCGGAGAGTGCGGGTAAGCACAGTTGGCGCAGGGCGGTGTCCCGCTCCCAAGGTCAGTGGGCGGCCGCGAGGAGTGTGAGCTTTCCGTCGTGGACTTCGGCGATCCGGTCGGCGGCGGTGAGGTGGGTGCGGTCGTGGGTGACCAGGACGGTGGCGGTGGCCTGCTGGTGGGTGAGGCGGGTGATCAGGTCGATGACGGCGGCGCCGCGTTCGTGGTCCAGCGCGCTGGTGGGTTCGTCGACCAGGAGGACGGTGGGGTCGTTCATCAGCGCGCGGGCGATGTTGACGCGTTGGCGCTGGCCGCCGGAGAGCTGCTGAGGGCGGCGCCGGGCCTGGTCGGCCAGGCCGACGGAGTCGAGGAGTTCGAGGGCGCGGGTGCGGGCCTCGGCCGGACTGCGGCCGTCGATCCGGGCCATGACCTGGAGCTGTTCGGCGGCGGTGAGCGAGGGGAGGAGGTTGGGCTGCTGGAAGACGATGCCGATGCTGTGGCGGCGCAGCTCGGCCAGTTCACGGCGGGTCATCCCGGTGGTGGAGGTGCCGTCGACGGTGACGCTGCCGACGTCGGGGGTGACGAGGGTGGCGGCTACGGCCAGGAGGCTGGACTTGCCGGAGCCGGAGGGGCCGACGACCACGGTCAGGCTGCCTTTGGGGACCTCCAGCGTGACCTGGTCGAGGGCGGTGAGACGGGTGGGGCCGTCAGGGTAGGTGAGGGTGATGTCGGTCAGGCCGAGGCTCATCGGGCGCTCCCCAGGGCGGTCAGCGGGTCGACGGAGGTGATGCGTCGGATGGACAGGCCGGCCCCGAGGGCGCCGAGGAGGATCATCACGACGGCCGGGAGCAGGACAGCGGCGGGGGTGAGGAGGAAGGGCACGGCCGAGCCGGATGCGAGGGCTCCCAGGGCGGCGGCGCTGCCCGTGCCGAGGAGGGTGCCGCCGGTGAGCAGGACCATCGCCTGACCGAGGGCGTCCTTGAGAAGGCCGGCGGTGGAGGCGCCGAGCGCCTTGAGGACGGCGACGTCACCGCTGCGCTGGATGGTCCACACAGTGAAGAAGGCGCCGATGACGAGCGCGGAGATGGCGAACAGGAGGCCGCGCATCAGTTGCAGGGAGCCGTTCTCCGAGGTGTAGGAGCCGATGGCGGACAGCGACGCGTCGATGGTGACGGTCTTGGTGCCGGCCTGCTTGTCCGTGTCCGCCACCTCTGCTGCGGAGGTGGTCTTCAGCGCGATGACGGTGGCGGTCGGGTCGTCACCTGCGCCGGTGGGCGGCGCGATCTTCCGCCAGGTGGCCAGGCTGGTCCAGACGACCGGGGTGTGGCTGAAGTAGGCATCGCCCTTGACGGCGACCGCCTTCAGCCGCTGCCCGGCCAGGATGAGGAAGTCGCCTGTCTGTACACCGAGGTCGTCGGCCACCCCGGTGGACAGCACCACCGCTCCGTTGCCGATCCTGCCGCCGTCGGGGGCGATACGGGAGCCGGGGCGGACGCCGAAGGCGGAGACCCCGGTGCTCCTGCCGGAGGCAGCGGCCCTGGTCGTGATGATCCCCAGCGGTTCGGCGCTCTCCACACCGGGTGCCTTGGACCACTGCCGCCACTGTCGATCGGTGACGATGGAGTCGGAGTACGACAGCTTCCCTCCGCCGCCGGGAGCCTGGAAGGCGATCCTGTCGGCGGGCAGTGCCGTGATGGCGGAGACGTTCTGCTGTCCCAGTCCGGCCGTCAGTCCGGACAGCAGCCCCACCAGCAGGGTGATCAGGACGATGACGGTTCCCATCAGGGCGAAGCGCCCTTTGGCGAACCTGAGGTCTCTCCAGGCGACGAACACACTCTTGCCCTGCCCTTTCCAACGGCGGAACCGGTACGACGCCACCGTCGCCGCTGACTTGCCGTGTGCGCGACTGACGCAGGACGGCACTTCGCTGGCCGAAGGACGGCACTCGGGTTCCAACTTTCGATGCAGGCGGCGGGACTCCCGCCTTCCGTAACCTGGGAAGCACTGTGAACACCGCTGCGCATCCGCTGACCCCGACCACCCGTGCCCTGGCCTGGTGCCTGCACCTCCTGATCCTCGGCCTCCTCGCCCTCGCCGCCGGCCGGGCCCTGGCGGAAGGCCAGGCTCACGCTGCTGTGACCGTCGCCGTGGCCGCGGCCTGCGCCGGGGCGTCCACGGCCGGGCCGCTCCTGCCGCGCGTCCGCCGGTCCCGGCAGTCCGCGGCGGGCTGGCTCGGCATCGTCGGCGCCTGCTGGCTCATCCTGCTTTCCTTGTCCGCCGACGCGGTCTGGGTGGCCTTCCCGCTGTACTTCCTGCAGCTTCATCTGCTGCCCCGCCGCGCCGGGGTGGCCGCCGTGGCCGCGACCACAGTCGCGGCTGTCGCCGGGTTCGCCGCCCACCAGCGTTCCTTCAGCCCGGCCATGGCGATCGGCCCCACCCTCGGCGCCTCCGTCGCGGTCGCGGTGGTGTGGGGGTACCAGGCCCTGTACAGGGAGAGCGAACAGCGCCGACGCCTGATCGAGGAACTCACCGCCACCCGCGCCGACCTGGCCGCCGCCCAGCACACCGCGGGGGTGCTCGCCGAACGGGAACGTCTGGCCCGCGAGATCCACGACACGCTCGCCCAGGGACTGTCCAGCATCCAGCTGCTGCTGCGGGCCGCCGAACGTGCCCTGCCAGGTCAGGCCGACACGGCTGCTCGCCATGTGGAGGCGGCTCGCCAGGCCGCCATGGACAACCTCGCCGAAGCCCGTCGTTTCGTGGCCGCCCTCACCCCACCCGCGCTGGAAGGCACCACCCTGGCCGGCGCGCTGGAGCGTCTGTGCATCACCATCAGCGCCCGTCATCCCCTCACCGCGCGCTTCCACCAGGCCGGTGACCCGGCACCGCTGCCGACGGCGCACGAGGTCGCCCTGCTGCGCATCGCTCAGTCCGCCCTCTCCAACACGGTCCGCCACGCCGACGCCACCACCGTCGAGGTCACCCTCGGCGACCTCGGCGACCACATAGCCCTCGGCGTCGTCGACGACGGGCACGGCTTCGCCGCCGACCACTCGCACGGCCCCGACAGCGGCGGCTTCGGCCTGGCCGCCATGCGCGCCCGAATGCACTCCCTCGGCGGCAACCTCACCGTCGAGTCCGCCCCCGGCCACGGCACCGCCCTGGTCGCCCGGCTCCCCCGCACTCCGCGCACCGAGCCTGAGGCCCGCCCGTGACCGAGGTCCCCATCCGTCTCCTCCTGGCCGACGACCATCCCGTGGTGCGGGCGGGACTGCGCGCCGTGTTGGAAACCGAACCCGGCCTGGTCGTCGTGGCCGAGGCCGCCACCGCGGAGGAGGCCATCGTCCGCGCCGCCGAGGGCGGCATCGATGTCGTCCTCATGGACCTGCAGTTCGGCAAGGGAATGGGCGGCGCCGAAGCCACCGCCCGGATCACCGCCCGCCCCGGCGCCCCCCGCGTGCTGGTCGTCACCACGTACGACTCCGACGCCGACACCCTGCCCGCGATCGAGGCCGGCGCTACCGGCTACCTCCTCAAAGACGCCCCGCCGGAGGACCTGGCTGCCGCCGTACGCGCCGCCGCCGCCGGGCGTACCGCCCTCGCCCCCTCGGTCGCCGAACGGCTCATGAACCGACTGCGCAGACCCGGCACCGCCCTGACCCGACGCGAGACCGAGGTCCTCACCCTGGTGGCCGACGGCCTGTCCAACCAGGCCATCGCCCATCGCCTCCACCTCACCGAGGGAACCATCAAGTCGCACCTCGTCCGCATTTACACCAAACTCGACGTCGACTCACGCACCGCCGCCGTAGCCACCGCCACTCACCTCGGCCTCATCCGTCGCTGACCGGACACGCGGCTCCTGCCCCCTCACTCGGTCCCGGGTCGCCGAGTCGTCGGCCCCGCACCGGGCCGGACCCGGTCGCCGCCGTCAGGACTCCTCCCGCGGTGACCCGGTCGGCCTGCGCAGCCGCAGCAGCAAGGCAGTGATCTCGGAGGCGAGGAACCAGGCAGCCAACCAGGCGGTGTCCGATAGGTCCTGTGACTACTCCGCGATCATATGGTTCCGTTCTATCTGTATGCCTTGGTCGCGAGCGGGCAGACCATGCGGATCCAGAAGCGTGACAGGGCGCCGTGGTGAGCGTGGTGCTGATACCGCTGGACCGGTTTCCCGCCGCCCGGAATTCCGAGGACTTCGCCCCTTGTACCCTCAGTGCCGCTCAGCGGGACTTCGGCGAGCTTGCCAGCCGGGCGGCTCTGGGGGAGCCGCAGGTGCTCCTGCACGGCTCCGCACCGGTCGCGGTCCTGCTGCCCGACGGCCCGATTCACCGTGCTCCGTCATCCGATCCGACCACGGCCGCCGGCGCGGTGACCGCAGGAGACGCAGTGAGCCCTTCGCCCCGCGACAGCCTGCCCCGTCGGCCCGCCACGCTCGGCGACGCGATCGGCACCGCCCTGGACTCCGCCCCGGCGAGCGGCCCGCCCATCGGGCTGTCCGCACTGGACATCCTGGCCGGACGCATCCAGGCCCAGCGCTGACGACATCTTCCGCCGGATTCTGCCCGCCGAGACCTGCGGGGAGTACCTGTGTCTGAAGCAGGGCCCGCTGACTCCGCACGAGCAGGAGGTCGCCCAGCGGCTGCGGCAGGCTCCCCTGATGATCGACGACGGCAGCGACCTGACTGCCGGGGCGATCGCCGAGACCGCCCCGTATGCCGACGGCCCGGCTCTCGGGGTCGTGGACCGCCTCCGGAGCGCACACAGCGCCCGGTTGCCCGCTGTCCGGGGACCGCCTGCCGTCTGCCTCCCAGGTCCTGGCGACACTGGCCTGCACGCTCCACGTCCCGGTTCTGGCCGTCGTGGACAGCAACGATCCCGCGCTCCTGGGTCTCCTGGACGCCGACGTCACGTTGACGCTCGCGCCGACCGATCATGGCGGCCTCGTCGTCGGTGCCGAACGGGGTGATGGCCGGCAGCGGGGCGAACACTCCCGCTGGGCGAGTTCCGCGCGCGGGTCCACGTCCGCGAACACGGTGGGCCCGACGAAGTACCCGTCGGCGAGATCCCGCCACGGCAGCGCCCTCCCGCTGCTGTTCGACGAGGTCCTCGGACGCCTCGCCAACAGCGGTCGTACCGTCTTCCGCACGGCGTACCTGCACGTCAATTCCCGCCGGGCGATTCCGGTCGCTGCGGAGCTGCGCCTGGACGCGTCACCTCGAAAAGGGCACTCCCATGGCGAGTCCGGCCAGGGAGACCGGTGCACCGAGGATGCGTTCGGCCACGCGATGTCCCGAGTGGAGCGCGCCGTGGACGGTGGCCGGCTCGTGGCCACACGTCGCCTCTCCCGCGAAGTGGAGCACGCCGTCGACGGGGCCCGCCATCGCGTCGTGGTCGGCGTGCGAGGAGCCGACGGCAACGTAGGAGTACGAGCCGAGGGCCAGCGGGTCGATGCCCCAGCGCGTGATCCAATGCGCCACCGGGTCGGGGAGGGAGTCGCCGTAGATCGTGCGCAGGGAGCGGAGCACCGACGAGACCACCTCTTCGTCGGACATTTGCTCAATCTCCCGGCCCCAGGCGCCGCCGGCGAAGGTCAGCAGCATCGGCTCGCCGCTCACCACGGAGACGTCGTACCAGGAATGCCAGGGGACGCCGGGCCGGCCGTGCTGCCGGATCGCGTAGACATCGTGCTGCCAGAACCGCTCCGGGAACTGCAGGAAGACCTTGTTGAACACGCCCATGCCGAGTCGGGCGATCGGTCCCGCGACGGCGTCGGGCAGAGCGGGAGTGAACTCGATCGCCCCTGCCTTGAGCACGCCCAACGGCACGGTGACGACCACCTGGGCGGCGTCGAAGGACTCGGTCTCCGTGCCGACCCGTACACCGGTGGCCGACCTGGTGACTGCGGTCACGGTCATTCCCAGACGCACGTCGAGGCCTTCCGCGAGAGCGTGGGCAACCATCTCGTAGCCGCCTGGGAAGATGACTTCGTCACCGTCGATGGTGTCCTCGTCGAGGGCGTGCGCGGCGACCTGCTCGGCCTCCGCGCCACACTGTTCCTCCGTGCGGTGCCGATAGAACACGCGGAGCCGTTCGGCGCGTTCGGGTTCCCATCCGGTCGCGGTAAGGGTGCGCTCGGCCGCGGCGGCGTAACTCTCCTCGGAGCCGGACACCGCGATGGTTTGTTGGAAGAGCGCGTCCGCCGTGTCGACGTCGCCGGTCCATCGCCGTGTCGCGTCGTGGTCCAGCAGGTGCCCCGCTTCGTCGTAGTCGGCGATCGGCCGTCCGCCGGCCTGGAAGCTCCCCACCGTGAACTCCCGCGTCTCCATCCCGAGCGCGGTGACGAGATCCGTGAGCGGGTTGCCGGTGAGGCCGTGGATCCATGAGGCGCCGCGGTCGACGGAGAACCCCGCCGTGCGGTCCGTCCACAGCCGCCCGCCGACGCGGTCCCGTGCTTCGAGCACCACCACCCGCTGTCCCGCGGCGTGCAGCAGCCGCGCCGCGGTGAGGCCGGCCATTCCCGCCCCGACGACGATCGTGTCCATCATCTTCGCTTTTCTCCAGTGAGCTTGAGGTCAGCCGGCGTGGCCGAGTTGGGTCAGGGCCAGGTCGAGTGTGTCCGCGAAGAAGTCTGCGGCCGTGGTGTCGATGCACAGCGGGGGCTTGATCTTCAGGATGTTGAGGTGGTCACCGGTGGGCTGGACGACGACGCCGAGGTCGAGCATGCGGTCGCAGAGTTCGGCGGTCTCCTCGGTGGCCGGCTCCAGGGTGGTCCGGTCGCGGACGAGTTCGAGGCCGAGATAGAGGCCCGAGCCGTGGACCGTGCCGATGACGGGGTGGCGGTTCGCCAGGACCCGGAGCCGGTTCTTGAGATGGCCGCCGACCCGGACCGCGTTGCCCTGGAGGTCCTCGTCGCGCAGGGTGTCCAGGACGGTGAGGCCGACGACGCTGGAGACTGGGCTGCCTCCGGTGGAGGAGAAGAAGTAGCCCTGCTCGCGGTACCGGTCGGCGACCTGCCGGGAGGTGATCACGGCGCCGAGCGGGTGCCCGTTGCCCATGGCCTTGGCCACACAGACGATGTCGGGGACGACCTGCTGCTGCTCGAAGCCCCAGAACCAGTGGCCGAGTCGGCCGTAGCCGACCTGGACCTCGTCGGCGACGGTCAGGCCGCCGTGCCGGCGGACCGCCGCGTACACCTCGGCGAGGTAGCCGTCGGGCAGGGCGACCCCGCCCGCGTTGCCGTAGAAGGTCTCGCTGACGAACGCCCCGGCGGGGTGCCCGGCGGCGGCCAGTCCGTCGATCACCGCCGCGGCCTCCGGCGCGTAGCGTGCCGCGTCCGTCCCGCGGTGGCGGCCCCGGTAGGAGTTGGGCGAGTCCACGGTGTGGACCCAACGGGGGCGGGTGGCCAGGGCGTTCGGGTTGTCCTGGAGGGAGGTGGAGACTGCGTCGGAGGCGTAGGTCCAGCCGTGGTAGGCCTCCCGCACGGCGACCACGTCGGGTCGGCCGGAGGCGCCGATGGCCAGCCGCAGGCCCAGGTCGACCGCTTCGGAGCCAGAGTTGACCAGGAATACGGTGTCGAGCGGCTCGGGCAGCAGAGCCGTGAGGCGTTCGGTGAACTCCACGACCGAGGCGTAGTGGAACCGCGAGTTGGTGTTCAGTCGCCGCAACTGCCGGGCCACCGCCTGTTCGACGCGGGGGTGGGCGTGGCCCAGCGGGGTGACGTTGTTGACGATGTCCAGGTAGGAGCGGCCCTCGGTGGACAGCAGGAAGTGGCGCCAGCCCCGTTCGATCCGGGGCGGGGCGGCGTAGTAGTGCTCCTGCACCGTCGCGAACACGGCGCCGCGCCGCTCCAGCAGGTCGGCGCGCTCCGTGCGGTCGGTCGCGGGCAGACCCAGCAGCGGGGCGGGGTCGGCGGTGAGCGGCAGCCAGCCGGCGGCGTACTCGGGACGCACCAGAGGCGGGACTTCCGGGCTGTCGGACCCGCGCAGTGTGAGGCGGGCGCGGCTCCCGGCGGGGAGGTGGACCAGGTCGTCGCCCGCCCTCACCGTCGCACCGGCCGCGACCGCGGGAGCGGTGGCGGGGAAGGACACCGTCAGCACGAACGCGCCGTGGGTGATCTCCAAGGTCCCGGCCCTCGCGGTGAGGACCTCCCCGGCACCAGGGGCCTGGAGCACGGTTGCGCGGCCGAGCCGCAGGTCGATGCCGGTGGGAACCGTCGCACCGGAGCGCGCGGACAAGGCAGGGGCCCCGCTCAGCCGCGCCTGCGCGTACCGGGTGGCCGTCGCGACCGCGCCGTTCGTGAGCGCGGCCGCCGCGTACGCATCCTCGGCACCGGAGTCGAGCCAGGCCCCGCCGTCCATGGAATCGGAGTCGGTGGACAGGTCGAGTACGGCGATGCCGTCGGCGGCGATGCCGCGCAGCAGGGGGAGTTCCGGGACGTCGGCCGCGACAGGCACGCCGGCGAGATCGATCGCGTCCATGATGAGCCGGGTCATCACCGGCAGCGGCAGGCGGACGGCCTGTTCGAAGACATGCCACTCACGGTCGAGCGCGCCCGTGGCGTAGGCGTTGTCCGTGTCGACGGCGGCCTGCTGCCGCCCGCTCACGACGAGGACGGCGGCGCGCAGCACCACGAGTGGCCAGAGTGCCTCGGCCTCCGGGGCGGACAGCGGTCGCACCGCGTGGAAGGCCCGGACGGCGGGCAGCACGTGATGTGGTTCGACGCCGTCGTGGTGGAGCATCGAGGAGAGGGACACGGCGAGTTCGCCGACCGCCCAACTCGTCGTCAGGTCACCGAAGTCGATGACCCCGTCGGGCATCGGCGGGCGGCTGCCGGGGCGGCGGATCAGGTTGTCGTCGGTGAGGTCCAGATGCACGGCCTGCTGCGGCAGCGCGGCGGCGACCTCTTGGACCCGGGCCCAGGCCTCGGCGGTGGCGTCCTGGACGGCCGTCCGCCGGTCGGGCTCGTCGATGTGTCGGGCGAGGTGTGCGACGACGCGGTCGGAGTGCCGCGGGTCCCACTGGAGCACACGGTCGAGGCCCGGGTGCCGGAAGTCGCGCAGGGCGGTGCTCATCTTGGCGGCGATCGTGCCCATCGCCGCCACCGTGCCGGGGGACAGGTGCCGCGGTCCGGAGAGCGCGTCGCCGGGCAGGTGCCGCAGCAGCCGCGCGACGGCCAGCCCGTTGTCGGTGTCCACCGTCGTGCGGCGGGGGGTGCCGTCGGGGTGGCGCAGGACGGTGGCGACCCGCAGCTCGGGGTACGCCGAAGCGACCAGGTCGGCGGCGGCGTCCTGGGCCTCGACCTCCACGGGGCCGAAGGCGGGGTTGGCGATCTTCAGAACCGCCAGGACCGACCCAGCCCCGTCCCGCAGCGCGAAGTTGGCGTCCTGCTGGCTGCCCAGGGAGTTTGCATGCGCTGCGATTCCGAGGTTCTGAGCGGCTATGTGCTCCGCCTCGGCCGGTGTGGTCCGAGGCGCGGGGAGTGCGCCCTCGGCGAAGAAGTCGATCGTGCGGTGCTCGGTGTGCGGCATTGACGGGGTCCTCGGCGTGGTGCGCGGGCGGGAGCGGGGCGGTTCGGGGAGGACGGCCGCCTCAGTCGACGTGCCACAGGAAACGGTGGGTGTGGATCGCGAAGTACGGGAAGTTCTCCACGGCCGTGACGCCCTCGACGGCGCGTACGACATCGTTGACGAAGTCCAGCAGGTCGTGGGGCCGCGCGCAGACGACCTCGACGAACAGGTCGAAGGTCCCGGCGGTCAGGACCGCGTACACGACCTCGTCGTGCTGTGAGAGCGCGTCGGCCACGGCTCGGGGATCGCCGTCGATGTGCAGGCCGAGCAGGGCCATCGTCTGGTGGCCCATGGTCATCGGATCGGTCACCCCCACCACCTGCACCGCCTTGGCGTCGATCAGGCGCTGTAGCCGGAGCCGTGCGGCCGACGGCGACAGACCCACCTTGGGTCCCAGGTCGGCGTAGGGGATCCGGCCGTCCACCTGCAACTCCCGCAGGATGGCGCGGTCGATCTCATCCATGAAGCACCTCTTCGCTGCCGGAACAGTGGCCATGAAGACCGATGCGAGCACCATGCCGGTTTTCTACGCTCGAATCAAGTGTCCTGACGATTGAATCGAGCGTTCGATGCGAGGGGGGAAGCGCGCTGCCGACCGGGACGAGTCGAGGCCTCGAGGTGGGGGCGCCGCCCGGACCGGGCCGGAGGCGGACGGGTGTGCCGCTGCCCGATCGACGGCTACGCGGTCCGGGACGGGGGATCTGGTCTAAGAGGTCCTAACAGAAGCTGTTGATCAGGTGACTTTCGGTTTGGGCGGTCGTTGGTCTGGTCCTGGGGAATCGTCAGTCCCGGCCGTGGATCGTGTCGGATGAACTGTGGTCGCTGATCGAGCCGTTGCTGCCTGTGCCGGGGCCGAAGCTGGTCGAGGGCAGCCCTCGGGTGCCGGACCGGCAGGCGTTGTGCGGGATCCTGTTCGTGCTGCACGCGGGTATCCAGTGGGAGTACCTGCCGCAGGAGCCGGGGTTCGGCTCGGGCATGACCTGCTGGCGGCGGCTGGCCGCCTGGAACGAGGCCGGCGTGTGGGACGATCTGCATCTGGTGCTGCTGAAGAAGCTGCGTGCGGCGAAGAAGCCGGACTTGTCGCGGGCGGTGATCGACTCCTCCCACATGCGGGCGGCCCGCAGGGGCCTCAAAGCGGTCCCAGCCCGGTCGACCGCGCACGGCCGGGCAGCAAGCACCATGTCATCATCGACGCCCAGGGCATCCCGCTCGCGGTGTCGCTGACCGGCGGGAACCGTAACGACGTCACGCAGTTGCTGCCTCTGGTCGACAAGATCCCGTCCGTCGCCGGGACCGTGGGCCGTCCCGGGCGGCCCCTGGACGCCCTGCTGGCCGACCGCGGCTACGACCACGACAAGTACCGGCACCTGCTGTGGGCCCGGGGCATCCGCCCGCTCATCGCCGAACGAGGCCCGCCCCACGGCACCGGGCTGGGCATCTTCCGGTACGTCGTCGAGAGAACGACCGCCTGGCCGCACGCCTTCCGCCGCCTGCACATCCGCTGGGAACGACGCGACGACATCCACGAGGCATTCCTCGGCCTCGCCACCTGCCTCATCACCTACCGGCACATGCAGCGCCTTTGTTAGGACCTCTTGGAGAATCCGGTGATCGGCGTTTGGGGGACTGTGCGTGCAACGCGACGGTCTCATCCCGCTCGTCGACGGCGGGAGCGGTCCGTTGACGGTCGACGGGCAGCCGGTGAAGCGATCCGTCTACGGCTTCCATCGCTTCACCGAGACGTTGGGCCGCGCCGGCCATCCTTCCCTCACCTTGCCCTGCGGGTTCACGGGAGTCGGCCTGCAGGTCATCGGACCCCATCACGCGGGCGACGCGGCCGTGTGCGCGGCAGCCATTTGCGAGCACCACTCCGGGTGGCGCCTACACAGGCGCCACTTCACCGGAGTGTGGCGACGGCGCGGAGGGCTGCCTCACCAGATTGCCCTCGGTTTCATGAGGTCGCTCAGCTCGTACACGGGGATGCCGGGAGAGGGCGACAGCGCCGCTCGCTGATCGGTGGACAGGCCTGGGGGGACGGCATCCGTGAGAGGGGTGCTGCCGCGCGTGGTGCGACGCAACAGGAGGCCGGTCGTTGCGTGGAGGTGCTGGTGCTGCGGAGTGTGAGCGATAGGCGTAGTGGCAGCGCTGGCGCGTTCCCTGTGGCGTTGCTCGTGCAGAGCGAGGCCGGTGTCGGCCGCCCCGCCGGTGCTGTCGTCGAGGCGGAAAGAGGTGTGGAGGTGACTGCGGCAGGTGCGACGACGGCGCCCGAATCGCCTCAACTCGTCATTCTGACCCTAGAGTTGAGGATTCGGGAAGTATCTCATGTGTTTCCTTTGTCACTTCCGTCGGTGTGGGTGATGCGCATGAAGTTTCAAGTTTTGGGATTAGGGTGCGGTTCATGAAAGAGCGGAGACGCTTCTCCGACCTCGCGCTTCTCGTCCGGGCGCCAGCCGCGCTCAGTGTTCCCGGTGATGTGCTCGCTGGGGCGGCGGCTGCGGGAGATCCCCTGAGCATTCGGACACTCGGCGCCATGGGCTCGTCCGTGTGCCTCTACTGGGCCGGCATGGCCCTCAACGACTACGCCGACGCCACCGTCGATGCCGTGGAGCGCCCCGAGCGGCCGGTGCCGTCGGGCCGGGTGCCCCGCCGTACGGCGCTTGCCGTCGCCGGCGGTCTGACGGCTGCCGGTCTGGGACTGGCCGCCGTCACCGGAGGGCGCCGCGGCCTTGTGGGGACGGTACCTCTGGCGGGACTGATCTGGGCCTACGACCTCGGTCTCAAGGGCACACCGGCGGGACCGGCGGCCATGGCGGGAGCGCGCACCCTGAATGTCCTGACAGGCGCGCTGGCGACCGCCCCAGGCCAATGGGCCGGCACGGCCCTGCGCAAGGGCGCGGGGCCGGCGACACTGGTCGGAGCCCACACATACACGCTCATGGCCCTGAGCCGTCACGAGATCCACGGCGCCCCCGCCCGACTGCCGGCCGTGACCCTCGCCGCCTCCACCGCCACGGCAGTCGCGGCCGCCGCTCCGGCGGTACGCGCGGCAGTCCGGGAAGTCCGGCGCTCCGCACCCCCGCTCCTCGCCCCAGGCGCCGTGCGCCCAGGGCCCGCACTCACCGTCCGGGGCTCACCCCGGTCGACACCCGGCTTCACTCCCTCCGAGCCCATCGCCAACCCTGTCGGGACCACCCCCCTCGTCACTGTCGGCGCCGCCCTCGCCTACCTCGGCGCCTACGGGAGCGCCCAGCTCAAAGCCGTCCGCAAGCCCTCCGGGGAGAACCTGCGGAAGGCCGTCGGCTCCGGAATTCTCGCTCTCATCCCGCTGCAGGCGGCGCTGACCGCACGAGCCGGGGCACCGGTCGCCGCCGCGGTCCTCGGCGTCGGCCACCCCCTCGCGCGACGGCTCGCCCGGCGCATATCCCCCACCTGAACGCTGTGTGAGGTACCACCAGTATGGAACCACCCCCCACGCCCCTGAAGTTCGGCTACGGCACCAACGGCTTCACCCACCACCGGCTCGACGCGACCCTCGGCATCCTCGCCGACCTCGGTTACGACGGCGTCGCCCTCACTCTCGACCACGTCCACCTCGACCCGTACGCCGAAGACCTGTCCCGGCGTCTCACCGCCCTGGCCCGGTCCCTCAACCGGTACGGCCTGGACGTCACGGTGGAGACCGGCGCGCCCTATCTCCTTGATCCCCGGCGCAAGCACCTCCCGACGCTGATGTCGCAGACGGACGGACGGAGAACCGATCTGCTCCGCCGGGCCGTTCGGATCGCTGCCGACCTAGGGTCCCCCACCGTGCACCTGTGCAGCGGCCCGGCGCCGGACGGGCTGTCGGAGGCGGACGCCTTCAAACTGCTGGCGTACGGACTGGCGACGGTGCTCGAGACGGCGGAGCGGTACGGTGTGGCGCTCGCCTTCGAACCGGAGCCGTACATGCTCGTCGACACCGTCGAGCGCTGTCTGCGTCTGGCTGGACTCCTGGGCGGTCACGAGCTGTTCGGCATCACCCTGGACATCGGGCACGCCCACTGCGTGGAGGAGCGTCCCGTGCTGGAGTGCGTCCGGCTGGCGGCGCCGCGGCTGCTGAACGTACAGATCGAGGACATGCGGCGCGGTATCCACCAGCACCTCGAATTCGGCGCCGGCGAAGTCGACTTCCCGCCGGTGCTCGCGGAACTGCGCGCCCTCGGGCACCGCGGGCTGGTCTCCGTGGAGATCCAGGGCGGTGCCCTGGACGCCCCCGAAGTCGCCCGGCGTTCCATCGAATTCCTCCGCGCCGCAGTGGCGTAACCCCCTTCCTGTCCTACTCCTCCCGCCCCACCGGAGGCTCGGTCCGCCATGCCCCCCACCCCTCTCCTCCCGCCGGCGACACCCCCCGACCCCCGCCCCCTCCTGAGCCCGACCGCCCGCATCTGGCTGGACGCCTCGGCCGCTCGGATCGCCGACCGGCCCACTGCGATCCGGGCCCTGTTCCCCGCGGCCCGAAGATGCTGCGGACAAGCTTCCCTCGACGAACACTGGACGACGGACGAGGCGGTGCGCGCCGCCCTGCTCACCGCGCTTCCGCTGCGCGGCCAAGCCCTCGCCGACGAGGTGGCGGGCCTGTACCGGCACGGGGATCCGGCCGAACAGCGCGCGATCCTGCGCTCGTTGCAGCTGCTCCCCGCCGCTGATCAGGACCCGTTCCGCGACCTCGCCCTCACCCTGGTGCGCGAGGCCCTGCGCGGCAACGACACCAGCGTCGTCGAAGCCGCCCTCGGCCCGTACACCGCGGCCCACCTCCCGGTCGGTGAATTCCGCCAGGCCGTCCTCAAGTGCGTCTTCCTCGACATCCCGCTCTCCCGCGTGACCGGAGTCGACCTGCGCGCCGACGAGGAACTGGCCCGCATGCTGGCCGACTTCGCCCACGAACGCATCGCCGCCGGCCGGGACGTGCCGCAGGACATCTGGCCCCTGGTCCGTCCCCACCACGACATCGCGGACACCCTGGCCGTCCGGGCCCGCACCCTTGCACCCACTCGCCCCGAGGCCGCCACCCGCGCCCTGACCGCACTCGGGGCGGTCGTACCACTTGAGGAAGAGTCCTGACCGTGCGCATCTTCGACCCCCACATCCACATGACGTCCCGCACCACCGACGACTACGAGGCCATGCACGCCGCCGGAGTGCGCGCCGTGGTCGAGCCGGCCTTCTGGCTGGGCCAGCCCCGCACCTCGCCCGAGAGCTTCTACGACTACTTCGACGCGTTGCTCGGCTGGGAGCCCTACCGCGCCGCCCAGTTCGGCATCCAGCACTTCTGCACGATCGCGCTCAACCCCAAGGAGGCCAACGACCCGCGGTGCACCCCCGTGCTGGACGAGCTCGACCGCTATCTCGCCAAGGACCGCGTCGTCGCGGTCGGCGAGATCGGCTACGACTCGATGACTCCCGAAGAGGACGAAGCGCTGGCCCGGCAGCTCCAACTCGCCGTCGACCACGGGCTGCCGGCCCTGGTTCACACCCCGCACCGCGACAAGGCGGCCGGCACCCGCCGCACCCTCGACGTGGTACGGGAGTCGGGTATCGCCCCCGAACTCGTCCTGCTCGACCACCTCAACGAGCTCACTGTGCGGCTGGCCCTCGACAGCGGCTGCTGGGCCGGGTTCTCGATCTACCCGAGGACCAAGATGAGCGAGGACCGCATGGTCGAGATCCTCAAGGAGCACGGCACCGAGCGGGTGCTGGTCAACTCGGCAGCTGACTGGGGGCGTTCGGACCCGCTCAAGACCCGCAGAACAGCTGACGCGATGCTCGCCGCCGGCTTTGACGAGGACACGGTGGACCGGGTCATGTGGCGCAACCCGGTCGCCTTCTACGGACAGAGCGGCCGCCTCGACCTCGACGAGCCCAAGCCGGACGAGGCCTCGGCCTTCCAGGGCAACTCCATCCGCCGCGGGGGAGAGTGAGCCGCCCATGCGCTTCCGGCACCAGGACGGCACCGTCGTCCACCTCGGCTACTGCAGCAACGTCCACCAGGCGGAGGACCTGGAGGGCGTCGTGGCCCAGCTCGCCCAGTACGCCGAGCCTGTGCGCGAACGGCTGGGCGTGGGCCGGCTGGGCCTGGGCCTGTGGCTCGCGCGTGACGTCGTGTCCGCACTGGTCGCGGACGCAGGCGAATTGTCGCGGCTGAAGAGCGAACTCGCCGCCCGTGGCCTGGAGACCGTCACCCTCAACGCCTTTCCCTACGCCGGTTTCCACCGCGACGTCGTCAAGAAGGACGTCTATCTCCCCGACTGGGCGGACGAGGCCCGGCTGGAGTACACCCTGGACTGCGCCCGGCTGCTCGCCGCCTTGCTGCCCGACGACGCCGAGCGGGGGAGCGTCTCGACGTTGCCGCTGGCCTGGCGGGAGCCCTGGCCGGCGGAGCGGGCCGGGGCCGCCCGGAGTGCCCTGGACCGACTGGCCGACGGGCTGGCCGCCATCGAGCGCGGCACCGGCCGCCGTATCCGCGTCGGCTTCGAACCGGAGCCCGGCTGCGTCGTCGAGACCACCACCCAGGCGGTACGGGAACTGGGCGGCCTCGACCCCGAACGGCTCGGAGTCTGCCTGGACGCCTGCCACCTCGCAGTCCAGTTCGAGGACCCGGCCGCCGCCCTGAACCGGCTGTCCGAGGCGGGTATCCCCGTGGTGAAGCTCCAGGCCTCCTGCGCCGTCGAGGCGGCCGACCCCACAGACGGCGCGGCCCAGGCCGCGCTGCGCAGACTCGCCGAACCCCGTTTCCTGCACCAGACCCGGACCGCTCACCTGGGGGACGTGCTCGGCACGGACGACCTCGGCGAGGCCCTGGACGGCGGGCTCCCCGCGGCCCCCGGCCCCTGGCGGACCCACTTCCATGCTCCCTTGCATGCGGACCCCGAGCCACCGCTGCGGACGACGGCCGCCCACCTCACCGACGTACTCGCCGGACTCCTCGGCGGACCCGCCGCCCACTGCGACCACATCGAGGTCGAGACCTACACCTGGTCCGTCCTCCCCGAACCCCCCACCGACCTCCCCGGCGGCATCGCCGCCGAACTCGCCTGGGCCGGCAACCGATTGACCGGACTCGGCCTCAAGGAGCAGCCGTCTTGAAACGCCTCGTCGTCCTCGACATCGTGGGCCTCACCCCGAATCTGCTGCGACACATGCCCGCCGTCGCCGCCCTCGGCGAACGCGGCTCCCGGGCCCGCCTCGACACCGTGCTGCCCGCCGTGACCTGCACGGTCCAGTCGACCCTCCTCACCGGTGAACTCCCTCGCGTGCACGGAGTGGTGGGCAACGGCTGGTATTTCCGGGAGCTGGGCGACGTACTGCTGTGGCGTCAGCACAACGCCCTGGTCGGCGGTGAGAAGATCTGGGCGACGGCACGAAAGACCGCCCCCGGTTACACGGTCGCCAACGTCTGCTGGTGGTACGCCATGGGCGCCGACGTCGACTGGACCGTCACCCCGCGCCCGGTCTACTACTCCGACGGTGCCAAGGAACCCGACTGCTACACCTGGCCGCCGCCCCTGCACGACGAACTCACCGACCGGCTGGGCCCGTTCCCGCTGTTCACCTACTGGGGACCGAACGCCGGCCTGCCCTCCACCCGGTGGATCCTCGGCGCCGCCCGCCAGATCTTCGACGAGAAACAGCCCGACCTCACCCTCGTCTACGTCCCCCACCTCGACTACGAGCCTCAGCGCACCGGCCCCACCTCTCCCGAGACCATCCGCGCCGCACGTCAACTCGACGACGCCCTCCGCCCGTTGATCGACCACTTCCATCGGGCCGGCGCCACCGTCGTGGCATTGAGCGAGTACGGCATCGCCCCCGCGTCCCGTCCCGTCGACATCAACCGCGCCCTGCGCCGGGCCGGACTGCTGGAGGTGCACACCCAGGACGGCATGGAGTACCTCGACCCCTGGACCTCCCGCGCCTTCGCCGTCGCCGACCATCAGATCGCCCACGTGTACGTGACGGACCCGGACGACATCGCCGGGGTCGCCAAGCTCCTCGGTGAACTCGACGGCGTGGCACAGGTCCTGGACGCGGACGGCAAGACGGCCCACGGACTCGACCACGAGCGTTCGGGTGAACTCGTCGTGATCGCCGACCCCGACGCCTGGTTCACGTACTACTGGCTCGACGACGCCCGCGCCCCCGACTTCGCCCGTCAGGTCGAGATCCACCGCAAACCCGGCTACGACCCGGCCGAGCTGCTCTACGACGACACGGTCCCGGCGGTGAAGCTCCGCGCCGTCGGCTCGGTGGTGCGCAAGAAGGCCGGTTTCCGCTACCGCATCCGCACGGTCCCACTGGACCCCTCCCGCGTGAGCGGCAGCCATGGCCGCCTGCCCGATGACCCCGACCACGCCCCCGTACTCCTCTGCTCCGCGCCGGAGTTGAAGCAGGACGCCTACGCGGCCACCGAAGTGAAGGCACTGCTCCTGCGACTGGCAGGCATCTGACCCCCGACGGCCGCCCCCTGCGTTCTGCCACTCTTTCCGTCATCAAGGAGCACAGATGTCCACCCCCCTCAATGAGACCGTGATACGAAACGCCCGTCCCGACATCGCCGCCTGGCTCGCCGCCTTCGTGGAGCGGCAGGGCGGCTTCCTCGGCTCCGTTCACCTCGCCGGACTCGTGAGAGACGGCGAGATCGCCCTCGTGGCGGCGCACAACCTGCCGCCCGCAGTGCAGAACGGCACCTCCGTCATCCCTTTCGGCAAGGGGATGGCCGGAACCGCCCTGCGGCGCCGGGAGGCCGTCGCCATCGACGACTTCCAGAACGACCCCACGGGCGTCGCCGTCAAGGCGGGCCGTGCCGCCGGGGCGAGGGGTTCTCTCACACTTCCTGTCTTCGATCCGGACGACGGCACACGGGTGCTCGCCGTGGTCGGGCTCGGCTTCGACGAGATCCGCGCGTTCACCGATGACGAGATCGAGACGTTCAACAAAGACGCGGCCACGATCCTCCACGTCATCAGGGCGCGCTGAGCCGACAAGCGTGGTTCGAAGAGGGTCTGCTCGCAGAGTGCCGCAGGTGTTCTCCGGCGCTCTGCGAGCCTCCCGGGTCGGCCGGTTCCTCGCCAACAGCAGTCCCGTCGAGATGAGATCAGCGTGTGCGCACCTTCGGTGTGAGCCGTTCGGGCCGCCACGCGGCCGGCCACGGTACGGCGGTCAGCCGGGCTCGTCTCCCGAACCGGTCCGGCGGCGTATGTGTTGCGGCTCGCCGTCGACGCGCACCTCGTCTGCCCCGATGCGCCATGGCAACGGATCGACGGTACTGGATCCTGGTCCCTACGTGAGCCCTGTGCCCCGGGGGCGGTTGTCGCTCCGTTCGGGAAGACGGTGAATTGTGCCGGTGAGGATGCCGGACTTCGGTGGGGTGCGGGCGATCAGGGTGACGGCGAGGTGGCGGGCGGCATCCGGTACGCCGTTGTGTTCGATCCGGCGGTGCAGCAGGCTCGGCCGCGCCCGATCTCAGGAGTTGCAGGTGAGGTCCGCCTTCGGCAGGTGTCCGTCGGTGAGGTAGGCGTCGACTGTGCGGGTGACGCAGGCGGGGGCGCCGGGGAGGGCGTAGACGGTGTGGCCGCGGCCGCCGTGGATGTACACCAGACGCGATCCGTGCAGGGCGCGGTGCAGGGCACGGCCGCTGGAGAGGGGGGTCTGGGGGTCCCACTGGTTCTGTATGACGAGGGCGGCGGCCGTGTTGTCGACGCGGGTGGCGGGTTCGGCGCCGCGGGGCCAGAACGCGCAGGGGGTGATGTTGGCGGCGAAGTCGCCGTAGAGGGGGTGGCGGGCCTTCTCGTGGCGGGCGTCCCGTTGGTAGCGGGCGGGGTCGCGGGGCCAGGAGACGGTGTTGTCGGCGCAGGTGATGGCCCAGTTGAGGCCGACGGCGTTGTCGTTGGCCGGGTCCACAGCGCTGTCGAGGACCGTGCGGTCGCTGTGGTGAGGGAAGAGCTGGGTGTAGACGGCGCCGAGATAGGTGCCGTAGGACCAGCCGATGTAGGAGAGCTTCCTCTCGCCCAGGATGCCGCGGATGATGTCCATGTCCCGTGCGGTGTTGCGGGTGTTGATGTACGGCAGCAGTCGGCTTCCGTTGCGGGTGGTGCATTTGGCGGCGATGTCACGGGCGGCGAGTCCGCCACCACGGACTTCGCGCGGCTGCTCCTGCTCCCCAGCGTGGCCCACTGCGGCGGCGGCCAGGGCCCGGACAGCATCGACGCGCTCACCGCGGTCATCGACTGGGTCACCGCGGACCAGGCCCCTGACAGCCTGCTCAGCCAGGGCCTCGACAGCAGCGGCGATGTCACCGCCGCCCGGCCCGCCTACCCGTTCCCGAACAGCGCGGTCAATACCACGGGCGGCTCGGCGGACGACCCGGACAGCTACACGTCACAGGTCTCCACCGCCGAACGGGATCTGACGGTCGACTACCTCGGCTCGTTCCGCTCCGGCTACGAGAAGGTCGGCAACTGGGTCGACGGCCAGTGGGTGACCACCTCCGGCAAGAGCTGACGGTTCCGGCCGCGGATCAGGCACCGCGGGGCGGCCGGTGCCTGATCAGGACGGTCCGCGAGTCGGTCATGTCACGCACCGCGTACGCGGGACCCTCCACGCCCTGGCCGCTGTCCTTGACTCCGCCGTACGGCATCGGGTCGGGATGGCAGCTGGACGTGTCGTTGACGACCACCCCGCCCGTCGCCACGCGCCGGGCGAAGGCGAGGGCGACGTCCAGATCCTGGCAGAACACGCCGGCCTGGAGGCCGTAGCGGGTGGCGTCGGCCAGGCACACCCCCTCGTCGAGGCCGCCCACCGCGGCGATGGCGACCAACGGCGCGAACGCCTCCTCGGAGGCGAGCCGGGCCCGTTCCGACACCCCGGACAGCAGGGCGGGGGCGATCACCGAGCCCGACCGGCTCCCCCCGGTGAGCAGCCGGCTCCCGTGACCGACGGCGTCCGCGACGAGCTGTTCCGCCCGCGCGGCCGCCGCCGCGCCGATCAGCGGTCCGACCTGGTTCCCGGGTGCCCGGGGGTCGCCGTACGGGACGGATGCGACGAGGTCCGCGAGCCGTCCGGTCACCTCCTCGGCGATCGCCTCGTGCACGAGCAGGCGCTGCACGGACGTGCACACCTGGCCGGCCTTGCGGTATCCGGCGCGGACGATCAGAGGCAGGGCGTGGTCGAGGTCGGCGTCGCGCCAGACCAAGGTCGGTGAGTTCGCGCCCAGTTCGAGGTGGGTGCGGGCGAGGCCGCTGACGGCCCGGATGTGCCGGCCGACGGCGGTCGACCCGGTGAAGGTGATGTAGCGGACGGCGGGGTGCCGTACCACCTGCTCCCCGACCGTCCCACCGGAGCCGGGGAGCAACTGGACCAGGCCGTCGGGCAGTCCGGCCTCGACGAGCGCCCACACCAGGGTGATCGCGCCCAGCGGGGTCTGCTCCGCGGGTTTGAGCACCACCGCGTTCCCCGCGGCGAGCGCGGGTGCGAGCTTGTGGGCGACGGTGCTGAGCGGGGCGTTGAAGGGAGTGACGGCGGCGACCACGCCGACCGGTGTGCGCAGGGTGAGGCAGAGCGAGTCCTCGTGGCCCGGGGCGGCCTGGACGGGGACCATCTCGCCGGTCAGCCGGAGGGACTCCTGGGCGCAGAGCTCGAAGACCAGCAGGGTGCGGTCCAGTTCGGTGGCGGCGTCCGCCGGGGTGAAGCCGGTCTCGGCCACGTACTGGGCGAGGATCGGGTCACGCCACTCGTCCAGCAGCCGGGCGGCACGGCGCAGGACCAGCGCCCGCCGGGCACAGGGGAGCCGGCCCACGCTCCGGGCCGCCGAGGCGATCGCCGCGTCGACCTGGTCCGGCCCGGGGACGTGGGGTTCGGCGATGACGTCGCCGGTGTACTTGTCGGCCACGGGGAGCCTGTCGTGGCCCTTCACCCATGCCCCGTCCACGAGGAGTCCGGTGCCTTGGTCCAGCATGTGCTCAGCTCCATTCCAGAGCGCTCAGCCGCGGGAGAGCGGGCAGTTTCCACAACGTGTCCGCGATCGCGTCGGCGCGTTCGCGGCCGAGGAACCCGGGTACCAGCTCGTCGTACTTCTCCCTCAACTCCGCGTCGTCCAGCGGGTCGTCCGGGTCGCCCTTGCGGGTCAGCCGTAGCCGTTCGCGTACGGTGCCCCGCCGGTCGGTGACCCGGACCCGCGCGGCCCGGCGGCCGGGGGCCAGCGCGTCCAGCTCCGGGTCCACCCGGGTCGTGGTGCGGGCCACGATCGTCCGGATCACCGGGTCCCGCAGTGCCTCGGGGGAGAAGGCGCGCAGCCTCACGCTGCCCAGCGTGAGGGCGGCGGCCACGGTGTACGCCAGGCTGAACCTCGCCTCGTCAGGTTCCCGGGGGTCGGTGCGGCCGGCGACCCGGGTGGCGGTCTCGTAGGTCTCGATCTTCACGGACGTGACGTCCTCAGGTCGTACCCCTTCGGCACGCAGCAGGAGCGCGGCATCGATCGCGGCGAAGGTGTGGCCGCAGCAGGCGTGGTACTTCGCCGTGGTCGCCGTGACGGCGAACGGTTCGCCCAGACCGGAGACAGTGAGGCCGGTGATCCCGGCGGTGGCGGCCCCGAACCCCGCCGGTCCCTCCAGCACGTCCAGGGCGCCGCCGAGCCCCTTGCCGGCGGCGAGCGCGGCCGTCACGCCGGCCTCGGCGGCGTGCCCCGCGTGCAGCGGTTTGCCGGTCGAGGGCGAGCGGAAGGTCCCCTGCAGTCCGGCGGCCATGGTCGCGGCGAGCGCGAGGGCGCCCGCGAACCGCTCGGGCCCCAGGCCGAGCAGCTCCGCCGCGGCGGCAGCGGCGCCGAAGGTGCCGACCGTTCCGGTGGTGTGCCAGTTCCGGTAGTGGGCGGCTCCGACGGCGAGGGCGATCCGTGCACCGATCTCGTATCCGATGGTCACGGCACGCAGGAACTCCTCGCCGGAGCAGTCCAGTCGGTCGCCGACCGCGAACGCGGCGGCGATGGTCGGGGCGCCGGGGTGGTAGAAGGCGTCGCGGTAGATGTCGTCGAGTTCGGCCGCGTGGGCGGCGGTTCCGTTGAGCAGCGCGGCGGTGCGTACGTCGGCGGTCCGCCCGGAGGGGATGAGCCGGGCCGGACCGGGGGCCGGCGCGAGGGCTTCGGTCAGGCCTCGGGCGGCGGGCGTCTCCGCGCCCGGGACTGTGGCCGAGACCCAGTCCACCACCGCGCGCACGGCCGCGTGCCGTACGTCCTCGGCGAGTGGTACCGCCCGCTGGGCCACGGCGAACTCCGCCAGCTGTGCTACGACGGTCATTGCGGCTCCGCTCTCTGGAACTGGGCCTCGTACTGGTCGGATGCGGAACGGGTTCAGAACTGGGCCTCGTACTGGGCGGGTTCGATGCGCGCCTCGATGAGCAGCGGCCCGGTGCGGGACGCCAGTCCGGCCGTGGCCTTCTCCAGCTCGGCCACCGAGGTCACGCGCACGCCGTCGCAGCCCATGGAGCCCGCGAGCGCGACCTGGTCGACCTCGTCCAGCCGGGTCGCCGTGCTCCGGTAGCCGAGGGCACGCTGCTTGAGCTCGATACGGTTGAGACTGCCGTCGCAGAACACCACGACTGCCAGCGGCAGTCGGCGGGAGACCGCCAGCCGTAGGTCGGTGGCGGCCATGGCGAAACCGCCGTCGCCGATGAGCGCGACAACCGGGACCTCCCCCAGCGTCAGCCCGGCGCCGATCGCACCGGGGAGCCCGAAGCCCATGGAGGACAGGCCGTTGCTCATGAGCACGCCGCGCGGCTCGCGCGTCTGCCAGCCCTGGCCGACGAGGAGTTTGTGCGAGCCGACATCGCAGGTGACGACGGTGCCGGGAGGAGCGCCGGCCCGGACGGTGTCGATGACGTCGGTGGGGTTGAGACGGCCGACCACCCGGCCCGCGTAGTAGGCCGTGCGGAGCCGGGCGCGGTGCGCGGCGACATCGGCCTCGCTCCAGCGGGGCTCGCCCCGCCAGCCGTCGGCGAGCCAGTCCAGTCCGGTCGAGACGTCCCCGACCAGTTCGCAGTCGCTGGGGTAGACCTGGTCGGTGTTGGGCGTGGTGTCGACGTGCAGGACGGGTGTCCGCAGGGACCACGGCTTGATGAGCTCGACGGGGTCGAACCCGGCGGCGACGACGAGGTCGCTGCCCGCCAGGAAGTCCCAGAGCACCTGGTTGCAGGCCATGTCGAGGACACCGGCGAAGAGCGGGTGGTCCTCCGGGAACACCCCTTTGGCCATCGGCGCGACCACCACCGGGGCGCAGACCGCCTCCGCCAGCCGGATCAGGCTGCCGGAGGCTCCGCACCGGGTCGCGGCGGCCCCGGCCAGCAGTAACGGGCGCCGGGCCGCCCGCAGCAGCGCCGCTGGGTCCGGGGCTCCGGGTGCCAGGTGGACGCGGACGCCTCCGGCGGCGCCGTCGAGCGGCGGCGGCGCGACCTCGGTGTCGGGTGCGGGAGCGGCGAACGTCTCGGCGGAACCGGTGAGGTGGACCGCGCCAGGGCGCTCCGCGACGGCCAGCCGCAGCGCCTTGCGCAGCACGGCGTCGACCGACCGGGGGTCGATGCGACCGGCCCACTTGGCCACGGGCGAGAACAGCAGCTTGTGGTCCACGACCTGGTGGGTGACCAGGTCCTCGCGGCCGGCATCGATCTGCCCGGAGATCGCCAGCAGCGGAACCCGGTCCCAGGTGGCGGCCGCCACCCCGTTCACGATCGAGGTCGACCCCGGCCCCAGCGTCGACAGGCAGACGCCCGGACGACCGGTCACCATCGCCTGCGCCTCCGCCATGAACACGGCCGTGCCCTCCCGACTGCCGGGCACGACCTCGACGCCGGCGGCCCGCAGCGCCTCCATCAGTTCGATGATCGGGTCGCCCGGATAGGCGAATACGAACCGCACCCCCGTGGCACGGACGTACTCCGCGACGACCGCGGCGGTGTTCCCCATGTCAGCCCTTCCGTCGCTCCAGGTTGTCGTGGTGCATGGACAGCAGCCGGAAGATCCAGTGCGTGAACTTGGTGTACGGGGAGATCGCGAAGGCGACGGCCACCGCGGCCACGTGCAGCAGGAGCAGCGGCCCGAAGGCGACGGTCTCCCTGAGCAGCAGCGTGAGCATCCCGGACGCGGCGAGCACGAGCAGCGCCCACAGGAACCCCGTGCCACCGCCGCGGAGCCACAGTCCCGTTCCGCCTACGATCACCGCGATCCCGCCGGCGCTGCCGCTGATCACCGGGATCGACAGGTAACCGAACGGCGGCTGCGTGCCGAGCACGTTCTGCAGGTACGCCGCAGCAGTCGTCGACAGCACACAGAGCCCGAAGCCGTACAGCAGGACCAGGTGGAATCCGCGTCGGCCGGGCACCTCGCAGCCCGCGCCGCCGCCGGTCATGTGCCGCAGCCGGGCCGCCTGGGTGAGCGTGGCGGCCCAGCCGCGTGGCCGGAACAGGTCGGTGACCGGGCCGTGGATGTCGCGCCAGTAGCCCAGAGCCGCCCGGCCGAGCACTGCGAGGGCCCACACGCTCGGCGCACCGACCGCGAGGAGCACCTGCGTGTGCGGAAGGATCTCGTACGGGTCTCCCGCCGACCGTGCCACGACGAGCGGACGGCGAGTGAACAGGAGCGAGAGCAGGGCGAGTACGAGGAAGACCGCGGCGAACGCGATGCCCGTCCCGGCGCGACCCGGCGCGCGGTGCGGCCAGGTGTAGCGGCGGTAGGTGTCCTCCCTGACCGCCGTGAAGGCCTTCGGCGGGTCCACCGCGAACTCGTGCGGCGGGGCGTACATGCACGCGCTGAGGCAGTCGCCGCAGTCGTGGCAGAGGTTGGCGAGGTGGGTGAGGTCCGCACGCTCCAAGTCCGTTTGCAGCTCCAGCGCGGGCCAGACCGGGCAGTAACCGGCGCAGTAGCGGCAGGAGTTGCAGATGGTGAGCTGGCGCCGGGCCTCGGCGAAGAGGTCATCCGAGGGCATGCCGGGCGGCCTCCCTTCCGGCGATACGGCCCCAGACGGTGCCGATGGTCATGCCGAAGCCGGCGAGGTACCCGGTGGAGAGGATGTTCCCCGACATGATCTCGCCGGCGGCGAAGACGTTGCGGAAGGTGTCGCCCTCCGCACGGCGCACCCGCGCCCGGTCGGTGACCGCGACGCCGAGGTAGGTGAAGGTGATGCCGGGACGCATCGGCACGGCGCGGTACGGCGGAGTGTCCAGCCGCTGGGCCCAGTTGCTCTTCGGCGGGTCGAGTCCGGCGGTCGCCCGGCCGTCGGGGCGGGCCATCGTGAAGGGCCGGCGCGCGGCACCGCCACGGTCGACGGCCGCGTTGTAGGCGTCCACGGTCTCGGTGACAGCGCGCTGGTCCAGCCCCAGCAGCCCGGCGAGTTCCTCGACCGTCTTCGCCGTGTACGACCCGTACATCGGAGGCAGAAAGGCCCCTTGGACCTTCGTGTCCCACAGTGCGTAGGCGATCTGCCCGGGTTGCAGGGCGATGTTCCTGCCCCAGATGGCGTACCGCTTGGGCCAGATGTCCTCGCCCTCGTCGTAGAAGCGGTGGCCCTCACGGTTGACGACGATGCCGAACGGGATGGAGTCGATGCGGGTGGCGATGCCGCCGTCGTACCGCGGGCTGCGCGCGTCCACCGCGACGGCGTGGAACCCGCGTTCCTCGCCCGCGCGCCGGGCGCCCGCGTCGAGCAACTCACGCAGCACGGTGCCGTCGTTGTACGACGGTCCGCGCACGTGGAAGCCCTGGACCGCGTCGCCCCAGTAGCGGCCCAGCCAGCCCAGGTCGGCCTCGAAGCCGCCGCTCGCGCAGATGACGGCCGCCGCCCGGATCCGGCGTCCGTCGGCGGTGCGCGCCTCCGTGCAGGTAGGGCCGTCGAACTCCAGGTGCGTGACCGTGCGGTCGTAGGCGATGCGTACCCCGGAACGCTCGGCGGTGCGGTAATAGGAGTTGAGCAGTGCCTTGCCACCGCCGAGGAAGAAGCGGTTCGTGCGGGCGAGGTTGAGGGTGCCGGACAGGGCGGGCTGCCAGTGGGCGCCGTGGGCGGTCATCCAGGCTGGAGCGTCCATGGATTGACGGATCGTCAGGTCGGCGAGGCGCTCGTCACCCGGTCCCGTGCCGACCGAGTACAGGTCGTGGCGGAGTTCGTCGTAGGGGTAGGGGCCGGTGGTGAAGTCGTCGCCGGTGTCATGGGCGCAGCGGATGTTGCGGGTGTGGCGGCTGTTGCCGCCGCGGAAGGCCGCGGGGGCGCGTTCCAGGAGCAGCACCCGGGCTCCGGTGTCGGCGGCGGTCAGCGCGCTCACGAGCGCCGCGTTCCCGCCGCCGATGACCAGGACGTCCGTCTGTTCGCCGGCAGGGGTCACGTCTGTCGCAGGTTGGCCGGTACGAGTTGGTCGTAGTCGGGATCCTCGGTGATCAGGCCGGCGGACTTGTGGAAGGCGACCGCGGCGTCGAAGGAGGAGCGCTTGAAGGCGTTCGTCGTCGGGATCTCGCTCTTCAGGAGTGGGATCAGCGCGTCGAGGGTGGCGTCCGGGAGCCCGCTGCGGTACTCGGCGAGCAGTTTCCTGACGACGGTGGTGTCGTTGCCGTGGATGTCCTTCTTCGCCCGGACGAGCGCTCTCTGGAAGGCCGCGATCTCCTTGGCCTTGTCCTTGAGGATGCCCTGGGTGGTGAAGATGACGCCGTGGGACACGTTCACCAGCCCGGGGATGTCGCCTCGGGACGGTGAGATGTACAGGGTGCCGACGCCGGTTCCCTCCGCCTGCTGGGCGAGCGGCTGGGCGAAGGACAGGGCGTCGACCTGGCCGCCCTTGAGGGCGCCGAGCGCCGCACTGGGCTCGCTGCCGAGGTTGACGAGCTGGGCGTCCTTCTTGGAGTTCATGCCGACCTTGTCGAAGAGGTAGATGACGAGCGCCTCGGTGCCACTGCCCGGTCCGGTGATGCCGATCTTCTGGCCGCGCAGCGACTTGATCCGCTCGTCGAGCGTGGCGTCGGCCGCCGCGCCCTTGAAGTTCATCCCGGTGATGATGTCGATGTAGTACCGGTCCACCAGGTCGGCGACCAGGCGGATGTCGTCCTGGATCGCGGAGAGTTTGAGGACGTCGGTCATGACCGAGCCGCCGAGTTCGATGCTGCCGGACTTCAGCGCGGCGGCCACCTTGGCGCCGGTGCCGAGGATCGGCGGGTCCCCGAAGGCGACGCCCTCGTCCTTGAAGTAGCCCTTCTTGGTGGCGATGTACATCGGGAAGAAGGCGATCGACTGGCTGACCTGCCCTACCGAGATCTTCCCGGTCCCGGTGGAGGCACCGGACTCGGCACAGCCCGTGCCGGTGAGGGTGACGGCTCCGGTGGCGAGCAGCCCCTTGACGAGTTGCCGACGGTTCATGTGCGACCCCTTTGTCTCCGGCACTGTCATTTCCGGCCTTCCAGTGGCTTCCAGCGGTTGGCCCTGCGGTCGATCAGGCCGACGAGCAGGTTCAGGACCGTGGCGATGACCGAGAGGACGACGAGTGTCGCGAAGACGCCGGCGGTGTCGAAGTTGGCCGCCGCGTCACTGATCAGGTAGCCCAACCCGCGGTTGGAGGCGACGAGTTCACCGATCACGGCGCCGATCAGCGAGTAGGGGACGGCGACCTTGAGGCCGGTGAGCAGCCCGGTCATGGCCCCGGGCAGGACGACCTTGAGGACGATGTCCCGGCGGCGGCCGCCCATCAGCCGTACCGCGTCGACCAGTCCCCGGTCGACCTCGCGCACGCCCACGGCGGTGTTGAGGAAGACCAGGAAGAACACGGTGACGGCGGCGAGCAGCACCTTCATCTCCATGCCGATGCCGAACCAGACGATGAACAGGGGGGCGAGGGCGACCTTGGGCAGCGAGTACAACGCCACGATGAACGGGTCGACCATGCGGTAGAAGGTCGGCAGCGAGGCGAGGACGAACCCGGTCACCGCACCCGCCCCGGCGCCGAGCAGGAAGCCGAGGATGACCTCCTTGAGGGTGACCCAGGTGTTGGACCACAGCAGGCCCTGGCGCTGCCAGTCCACCAGCCGCCGTACGACGTCGAGCGGCCTGCTGGTGAAGGTGATGTCGAAGACGCGGCCGGCGCACAGCTGCCAGGCCACCAGCAGCACGACGGTGACGGCCAGCCGGCCGCCCCAGATGACGACCGTGCCGCCGTGGCGTTCCCACCAGCCGTGGTTCAGGGGGACGGTGACCGACTGGCCGATCGCCGTCTCCGTCTCCGTTTGGGTTTCCGTTGGTGTTTTCTCGCCCACCGTGTTCACCGCGCCTCCCGCAGCGCCGCCGACATCTCCTTGTGCAGGCCGACGAAGTGCGGGTCCACCCGCAGTTCGTCGGCGTCGCGCGGTCTGGGCAGGTCGATCCGCTTGTCGAGCACGATCTGGCCGACGCGGCCGAGCACCACGATCCGGTCGCCGAGCAGCAATGCCTCCTCGATGTCGTGGGTCACGAAGACGACGGTCTGGCCGCTGCCCTGCCAGAGTCGCAGCAACTCGGCCTGGAGGACGGACCGGAGCTGTGCGTCGAGTGCGCCGAACGGCTCGTCGAGGAGCAGCACGTCCGGCTCGCCGGCGAGCATCCGGGCGAGGCTTGCCCGGCGCCGCATGCCGCCGGACAGTTCGCGCGGATAGTGCCGTTCGAACCCCGTGAGTCCGACTCGCGCGATGAGATCGGCCGCTCGTTCCTGGCGCTTCTTTGCGTCGACCCCTTTGATCTCCATGGGCATCTCGACGTTGCGGCGGACGTCGCGCCAGGGCATGAGGGTGTCGGACTGGGTCAGGTAGCCGACCTCGTGGCGCGGTCCGGACACCCGCATGTCCCGATAGGTCACCTTGCCCGAGGTCGGGGGCATCAGTCCGGACATCATGTTGAGCATGGTCGACTTGCCGCAGCCGCTGCGCCCGAGGACCGTGACGAAGCACCCTTCCTCGATGCCGAGGCTCAGGTCCCGCAACGCCACGATCCCGGTGTCGTCCTTCACGAACTGCTTGGTCAGCCCGCGGAGTTCCAGGACGGCGGTCATCGGTCCCGCGCCACTCCGGCGAGCCAACGGCTGTTGTCCACAGCCATGACCCGCACCTCGTGCTCGGTGAAACCCGCGGCGAGCAGCCGTTCGGCGAGCAGCGGCAGTCCGTCCTCCACCGGCGGGTTGAAGGGCTGGCCGAGGTCGCTGGAGAGCACGGAGTGCTCCGGGCCGACAGCCCTGATGTTCTCCAGCCACAGCTCCCAGGAGACCTTGCCGGTGTACGGGGTGGTGAAGCAGCGCTCCAGCAGGGCGCCCCGGGCGGCGAGTTCGCGCTGCCGTGCCACGCCAACCCGCTGTGAGGTGAACTCCGGGTGGGTGACCACGATCCGGCGTACGCCCTCGTCGACCGCCGCGTCCACGACGGCGGTGATCTCGGCGGTGCCGAGGTGGCCGGTGGCGAGGGTCATGTCGTGGGCCGCGATCACTCGGAGCACCTGGCGGGTGATGTCCAGTACCTTGCCGTCCGGCCCGACCACGTCCACCGGGTCGGCCGTCATGCCGGCCTCGCGCAGTTCGTTCTGCAACTGCATCCACATGGGCGGGGTGGCGCCCTCGGGGTTGCTCGCCGCGCAGGCCCGTTCATTGGCGCTGTCCACCGTGGGCAGCCAGACGAACTGGGCCCCGCCGCGACCGGCGATCTCCACGGCGATCGGGTTCATACCGCCCACCGAGCCGTTCAGGGTGATGGCCCCGAGCGCTCCGAAACCGGGGACGGCCCCGCGGACCACCTCGGCCCGTTCCGTCGTCGGCACGTAGTGCGACTTGAGCACGTAGCCGGATAAGCCGACCTCGGTGAAACGAGCCGCAAGGGTCAGGTCGTCCACGCGGCGCTTCATGAGGTCGGGTGCGATGTGCAGATGGATGTCGTAAGCCCCCGCGACGAGCTCACGGGCCTCATCCGAGGGTGTCGGATGGGTGGCTGGTCGGTCGGTCACGCCGCCTCCCTGTTGCCAATTTGGTGACCCAGATTGTTGACAATTAGTCGGGGGAGCGTCAATGGGTTGCGCAGAAAGCGGTACGGACTGTCGGCCGCGTGCCCTCGACGTGCTAACTCGCCTGGGGCGACCGGGCGTTGGTGATGACCTGGAGGGCGTGGACGACACTGCTGAGGTGTCCCCGCGCGGCCCGCTCCGCCGCGACCGGGTCACGGTCGCAGACGGCATCGATGATCGCGAGGTGCTCGGGGAGCGAGACGGACGGCCGACCCGGCTGGAGGGCGAGCCGGAACTGGTGGCGTACCGACTGGCCGCGCAGCCGCTCCAGCACGCCCCCGGCCGTGCCCTGGCCGCTCAGTTCCATGAGTCGGCGGTGCAGCCGGTTGTTCAGCTCGGAATAGGTCATGACCTCCCCGGCGTCCACCGCCCCGAGCATGCCCGCCCGGATCTCACGCAGTTCGGCGATCTCCGTGTCGGTCACCCGCTCGGCGGCCTTCGCCGCGCACAGACCCTCCACGACCATCCGGACCTCGGTGATCTCGATCGCCTCGGCCAGCGACACCGCGCGCACCCGGGCGCCCCGGTTCGGGATGCGCTCCACCAGCCCCTCGTTGCCCAACTGGAGCAGTGCCGAGCGCACGGCGCTACGGCTGACCGCGAACCGCTCCGCCAGATCGACCTCCACGAGCCGCTGGTCCGGCACGTACTCCCCGCGCACGATCGCGGCGCGGATGATCTCGACGACCGGGCCGGACCCGGACGGGATATTGGGCACTGCCGACACGTGGTTCCCCTTCCCGCGATGAGCGGCCAGACTGGCAACGATATTGTCGCCAATTCTGGCCTGCGGTGACGGCGCCTGGCCACGGACGATGAGCAGCAACTTGGAGGCACCTGTGGCACCTGGGACACCTGTGGGCCGGACCGGCACCGAAGGCCTGCGAGTCGCCGTGCTCGGACTGGGCGAAGCGGGCGGCGCGATCGCGGATGACCTGGCGGCCGCCGGAGCACGCGTACGTGGCTACGACCCGAGGGTCCCGGCGCCGCACGGTGTCGTCGGCACCGGCAGCGAGGCAGAGGCGGCCACCGGCAGCGACCTCGTCCTCAGTGTGAACAGCGCATCGGACGCCCTGGACGCCCTGCGCGCCGGCCTCGCCGGCGCGGCTCCCGGCAGCCTGTGGGCCGACCTCAACACCGCCTCTCCCGCGGCGAAACGGGAGCTGTGCGAAGTCGCGGCGAGAGCGGGCGTCGCCGGCTTCGTCGATGTGTCCCTGATGGCGACCGTCCCGGGCCGGGGGCTGCGCACTCCGATGCTCGCCTCCGGGCCGGCGGCCCGCCGCTTCGCCGAACTGCTCCAGCCCCTCGGCGCGCAGGTGGACGTACTCGGCGGCCCGGCGGGCCTGGCCGCCGAGCGCAAGCTGCTGCGCAGCGTCTTCTACAAGGGGCTGGCGGCGGCCGTGGTGGAAGCACTCGAAGCGGCGCGGGCGGCCGGCTGCGAGGAGTGGCTGCGGCAGCACATCGCCGACGAGCTGACACGTGCGGACGCGGCGACCTTGGACCGGCTCGTCGACGGCAGCAAGCGGCACGCCGTGCGCCGCACCGCGGAGCTGCGGGCCGCGGCTGACATGCTCGACGACCTCGGCGTACGGCCGCTGATGACAGAGGCAAGCCGGGATCTGCTGGTGCGGCTGCTGTCGGAGGACGATGCGCCGTAGCAGTCATGCCGGGGGCGAAGGAGCCAGCCCCGGAGGCAGGCCTACAGGCCAGGGCGGGACGGTCGTCGGGGCACGGTCACATCGTCGCCCGCAGGTGGCTGACGGTCACGAACTGCTAGCTCCGGACGGAGAGGGTGCGCAGGATCTCCGGAACGGCGGCGACCGACGTGGGGTGGATGTCGTGCAGGAGAACCACGTCGTTGCGCTTGACCTTGTTGATGACGGTCCGGGCGACCTTCGTGGCGTCGAGGTACTTCCAGTCCTCGGTGTTCAGGGTCCACAGCACCGGGGAGACGGTGGCGCCGCCGTGGACGGCGCTGTTGATGGCGACGTAGGGCGGCCGGAAGAGGGTGGGGGCCTTGCCGGTGGCGGCCTTGATGGCGGCGCTGGTGCGGTTCAGCTGGTAGGCGACCTGCTCGGGCCTGATACGGGTGAGATCGGGTGGTTCCAGGAATGGTTGCCCACCTCGTTGCCGGTGTGGGCTT
Organism: Streptomyces sp. NPDC090088; assembly: GCF_044747345.1. NCBI lineage: Bacteria > Bacillati > Actinomycetota > Actinomycetes > Kitasatosporales > Streptomycetaceae > Streptomyces > Streptomyces sp. NPDC090088. Next base: position 630,829 of record NZ_JBIVDZ010000005.1, read on the forward strand.
CGGCGCGCACCAGCTCGGGGTGGGCGGCGACGTTCTGGCCGACGGTGAAGAAGGTGGCCCGCGGGTTGTACTGCGCGAGATACGTCAGCAGGGTCGCGGTGCAGGCGGTGGCAAGGCCGTCGCCGGAGGCAGTGTGCGTCGGCGCCGAGGGCGTGGGCGTGACGGCCGACCGGAGGTCGACAGTGCCGGACGGGCTGACGGCCTGCTGCCGGGCGCGCTTGCCGAAGGCGGACAGCCGGGGGGCGGCCGTCTCCTTGGGAAGGGGCACGACGTAGGAGCCCGCGGCCGTGCCGGCGATCGCGCCCGGGTTGAAGGTCACACGCAGTCCGCCGTCGGCGGTGAAGACCATGTCGTCGCTGATGTCGGGGAGCGCCGAGGAATCGGCGAATGCCTCGTCCAGTGTCTCCGTGTCTGTGCCCGTGCCGTCCCGGCCCTTGAGCTGCGTCTTCAGGGCGATGACGAAGGCGGTCCGGGAGCCGTCCCGCACGAACGCGAGCGCGTCGCGGGACACGCCCGTCTCTCCGTCGTACCAGTAGATGCGCGAGATCAGTCCGGCCGCCGCCGAGGTGTGGTCCTGGGTGCTGAGTCGGATGCCGAGGACGCCTCTGGAGGGGACCGGGAACTGGTGGCTGATGTTGAGCTCGTTGTGGTCGGCCTGGCACGAGGAGCGGAGGTTCGCCAGGCTGCTGCACGTACTTCTTCATCCACCGGGGTCACTGCGAACAATGGAGTTCCGTCACTCGCCCGCCTTTCCCGTCACTCAGTGTGTCGTGGGGCATACCTGTCGGTGCGATGCGCCGGGGACGTCCGTCTGCTACTGCGCCCGGGTGAGCCCGCCGCCGAACCGCTCGCACAGGACCCGGACGACGTCGTCCGGGGCGATGGGGTGGCGCTGGAGCAGCACGTCCGGGCCGACGGCGTACAGGGCGGCGCCGTCCGCGGTGAACGCGAGGGTGTCGATCTCGTCGCCGACGGTCAGGGTGGACGCCCTTCTCGTGGCCGGCGACTTCGAACTCGGCGAGCACGCGCGGATGCTGGAGGAGAAGGGCCTACCCCTCGCCCTGTGCGCCTGGGAGATCGACCCGCCCGAGTCTCTGTTCGCGGTCACCATCGACTACGAGGAAGCCGGCGATTTGGCGGGCCGTCACCTGCGGGAACTGGCCATGAGAGGGTCGCGGCCTGCGCCGACCTGCCCGCACACCGCATCCGCCTCGACGGGGTGCGCCGCGCATTCGCCGTGGACGGTTTCTCGGTGCCCGAGGACCGTGTCTTCTACGTGCGGGGCGCCACTCCGGAGTTGGGATACAAGGCGGTCGAGCACGACCTGCCCCTGCTCCGCTCCTCAGCCCTGCCCACGGCCGTCGTCCGGATCGCCACCGGCATCCTGCCGCCCCGCAACGACGACCTCGAACGCATCCCCGTCTGGCTCGACGGCCTGCTCGCCGACCAGCCTGCGCACCACGGCCGCCTCATACGCCCGTTCACCACCTGGGTGCTGCTCCGACGAGCCCGCCGCCAAGCCGCAGGACGCCTCCACACCGCCTCCGCGGCCCAGCACGTCCGCCGCCGTGTCCGCCAGGCGCTGCACCTCCTGGACTGGCTCGACGCCCACCACATCGACCTTGCTGCACTGGACCAGAACCGTTGTCCGTCTTGCCCGGCCGGCCCAGCCACTGCCGGCCACATGCGCAGTCGCCGTCCCGTCCTTGCGGTCACCGGAATCATCGATCACGATCACCCCACCGCCGTGCGGAGCCGTCGCCGAACCCGCACGCAGCAGCTCAAGCCGCCGGTCGTTGACCTGCTCGACCTCCATGGGTGACTCCGACAGGAAGAACTGCGGCCGCTGCACCCCCGGCATCCCCGCACCCGCCACCGGCTCCGCCCCCCGCCAGGCAGGTGATCGTCTTGTTCCGCTCCCGCGGCGCCGGCAGCCCCGTCAGGTGCTCGCGAAACCCTCGCCGCTGGCCAAGCCGAAGAAGAGGTCGTCGAACCCTGCCGCGTACTCCTCCAACGGCCCCGGGGCAGGCGGACACGGACGACGAACGGTCATCATCAGCCCCCAGCAAGGCAGTTGACTCCTACCAACGGCCTACGACCAACCCGACCCACCGTCAACCCACACAACCACCGGATTTACGAACCACCGGTAGGCGACGGTGCGGTAGCCGGACGAGCCCTCACGATCACGGGTACCGGCCCGAGCGGGAACCTCCCCCTCTCCCGGTCGTCCTCCGGACCACTCTCCGGCTGGGCGAGCGCGCCGCCCGGGGCGCCTCCCTGCGGGAACCGGCGTCGTCCACGGGGCGCAGCAACCCCTGGGCGGCTCCCCGGATCGGCCCGTCGAGCATCATCTGACACTCCGCCGGGAGCTCCACGCGACTCCCTCTCGCACAGTGACCCTTCCGGCAAAATCATCAGCAACATTGTCAACAATTCCGTAGGTAATCCTGGGTCAATCCACGGACTCCTTCCCTACCGTCTGGGACGCGAACGAGCCGCACAGCCCGACCTACCCACAATGTCGCCCCGGCGGCGCACAGGTAGGGCTGTCGCCACGCAACCCACTACACAGGGAGGTCTAGAGGTGAACATCAACCGCCGAACCGTTCTCCGGGGCGCCGCAGCCGTAGCCGCGCTCGGAATCGCCGAGGGCGCGGCAGGCACGGCTTTCGCCGGCACCTCATCGTCGAGCAGTTCGTCGAGCACGGACTCGACGTACTCGCTGGAGTTCGACTCCACCGCCTGGTCGTACGACTCGACCAACGACGTGTACTACCAGATCGGGACGATGTACGTCACCGACCCGGCCGCGACGGACTACGAGAACCTGTCGATCTACGTGCCGGGTGCCTATCTGACGGCCACCGCGAACAGCGACGGGACCACGTACACCGCGACGGTCAACGCGAGCGGCACCGTCGGCTCGTACACGGGAAGCACGGCGCCGATCGTCATTCCCGTCAACACCGCCGGCTACGCCGCGCAGTCGCCGGCCACGTCCTACAAGTACAGCAGCGTGTCGGACTACCTGGAGGCCGGTCTCGTCTACGTATGGCCGGGCCTGCGCGGTCGGGACAGCTCGACCAGTTCCCGCTCCGACGCTGCTCCCTGGGGCGTGACCGACCTCAAGGCGGCGGTCCGCTTCCTGCGGTACAACGCGAGCCTCCTGCCCGGCAGCACGGACTCCGTCGTCCTGTTCGGCCACAGCGGCGGCGGCGCCCAGGACACCGTGGCGGGCGCGTCCGGCGACAGCTCCCTGTTCGAGCCCTACCTCACCTCGATCGGCGCGGCCATGCAGGACGCCGACGGCAACACCCTCAGCGACGCGGTCGCCGGCGTCATGGCCTGGTGCCCGATCACCAGCCTGCACGAGGCCAACCTGTCCTACGAGTGGAACATGGGCCAGTTCGCCTCGACCAGCACACGCGCGTCCGGCACCTGGACCAGCGCCTACTCGGCGGACCTCGCGAAGGCCTGGCCCACGTACCTCAACGGTCTGGGTCTGCTCGACGAAGACGGCAACACCCTGGAGCTGACCGAGTCCGACAGCGGCACCTACTTGGCCGGCAGCTACTACGACTACCTGCTCGGGGTGATCACCACCTCGCTGAACAACTTCCTGTCCGACACCACCTTCCCGTACACCCCCTCCTCGACCACGTACGAGACGGCCGAGGACTACATCGACTACCTCAACACCGACAGCACCTGGATCACCTACGACTCCACGACCGGCACCGCCACGGTGACCAGTCTGGAAGGCTTCGTCAACAGCCAGAAGACCGCGAGCAAGCCGGTCGGCGCGTTCGACGGGTATTCCCGCGGGCAGACCGAGAACAACGTCTTCGGGATGGGTCTCGACTCCCCGGCGCACTTCGCGCCGCTCACCCGCGACGTCGTCGCGGCCAACGAGTCGACGTACGCCACATACTCCGACTGGGACTCCGAGTACGGTTCCTCGGCGTACGACAGCGACTTCGCCCAGACGGACAGCGTCGGCGAGGACATGGCCTGGCGGGTCGCCGCGTACAACCCGCTGTACTTCCTCTCCTCCGCCTTCGACGGCTACCAGCAGTCGCAGGTGGCGCCCCACTGGCGCATCCGCACCGGCATCATGCAGGGCGACACCGCCACCACGACCGAGATGAACGTCGCGTTGGCCCTGCAGAACTACGACGGCGTCAGCGACGTCGACTTCGCCACCGTGTGGGCCCAGGGCCACACCCAGGCCGAGCGCACCGGCGACTCCACGACGAACTTCATCAGCTGGGTGGAGTCCGTCCTCGGGTAGTGACCCCCGGTCCGGACAGCCCGGCGCCTGACCGACGAGCCTCGGTCAGGCGCCCGGTACCAGAGCGGTGGTGGAGTGCCCCCTCAGAGGTCGTTTCGTTCTGTTGTTTCATCCCATGATGCAGCTTTGGTGTGCTGGTGTCGGGTCGCGCCAGGAGACGGTGTTCTCGCCGGTGAGGCGACGGGGCATGAGGTCGGTCATGGCGAGGTGGATCATGGCTTCGGAGCGGTGTGGGTGGATTTCGTAGTCGCGGGCCGGACAGCAGTGCAGCATCAGCCAGCTGTAGGTCCGCTCCACCGCCCAGCGTTTCGGGATCGGGGTGAATCCCCCAGCCCTGGGGGTGCGTTGAACGATTTCGAGGTCGATGCCGAGGGTCGCGGCGTGCTCGACGAAGTGCTTGCGGCAGCCGCCGTCGACCCAGACCTTGCGCAGGGTGGGGTGCTCGGCGGCGGCCTGCTCGAGCAGGGTGCGGCCAGCGGTGGAGTCCTGGACGCCGGTCACGGTGACCAGCACCGCGAGCAGTAGGCTGGGGCATGGCACCGGAAGGCTTCGATGCCGCCACCCTCTACGCCTACACGCTGCTCCAGCCCGACACCGCCGCCCGCGTCCGTACGGCCTTCCCCGTCCTCGGCAGTCCGGCGGGCCTCGCCGCGGAAGCGACCGTGTGCGCCCAGCTGCTCCAGACAGTGAGCCGTGGGGACAACCTCACTCTCGAAGGGCCGCTGCGGAACTGGTCCGAAGAACTGCGCCACCGCTGATCTGCGGATCCGGGAAGCCGGACAGCGGGCACGCCCGGAGCACTCGGTCGGGTGAACAAACTACCTGCCGGGAACCCACCTTGGGCGCCTGGGCGTAGAGCCGTACATGGACCGGATCAACGAAGCACACGTGAGCGAACCAGGCCTGGTCGTCGTCGACGTCGCAGCCGCCGACGACGCAACCGCGCTCGCCTTCCAGCAGCTGCTCGCCGACCGCTGGGCGACCTCCCTCGCGCGGCACACGACCCGTGACGCAGGCGAGTTGCTACCTGGACCTGCGCCAGCCCCTCAGCCCAGCCGCGTCGGACGAGGCACTCTCGCCGGCCGGCACAGACGCCCTACGATGACGGCCGCACGCCGGTCCTGCCGGCCGCGAGCTTGCCATCCAACGGTCAGGGTGCTGTTCGTGGTGAAGAATCGGCCCCATGACGAGTGCGGTGACTCCTCCAGGGGCCGGCGACTTTCATGTCGGTACTGCCGTCGAGCTTGCGTGTGAGGATCCGGAGTTCGTAGCCGGAACCCGTGGGGTCATCGAGGCTGTGCATACCGATCCAGCAGACGGCTTCGACGTGAGGCTGAGCGACGGGCGGCTCGTGAACGTGCTGCGTGTGGGACTCGATCCCGCGGACCAGCCGGCCGAGCGAGTGCCGAGCCTTCGCGGCTCGGTGCCGACCTTGTGGCGGGCGGGGCGGCTGTATGGCTTGCCGGCGGCGAGGACGCGGCCCACATCGTGGCGGGTGGCCGGGCGGCGGCTCTCCGAGCCTGATGGTGGCCCAGGCAGGTCCGAGCCGGTCCTCGCGCGCAGGTTCGCGGCCCACGCCTGGGGCATCGGCATTTGCCGTGACGTATGAGAACGCTCCTGTGGTTGTTGCCTATGGGTGCCCTTCCGCGGTCAACGGACGGCCCAGATCGGCGAGCGCATGTCGTGGGAAGCCGTTGCGCAGCAGCAGCAAGGTCCGGTCGAAGTCCTGGAGCAGCCCTCCGCTGTCGACGGGCCACAGCCGGGAGTCGGCGACCGGAATGCCGACGTAGGCCCGGCCGGGCGCATCGCCCCAGGTCGGGTCCAGAACCGTCCCGTCAGGGCGCACGATCCAGGCGTGAGGCAGGTAGACGTCGAGTCCGGCATGGGTGAGGGCGAATCCCTCGGCGTACACCACACCTTCGTCGCGGTGGGCCAAGGCGTAACGGGCGGCGTTGCTGTAGCAGAACTGGTGGGGCATTTTGACCAGATCGTCGGGGCTGGGGGTGGGTGTGAACCGGCGACTCACGGCCAGAGCAGGAGATGGAACTGGCTCCGGTACGTCCAGTCTTCGGGCGTGCGGTGGGCGGCCTCGGAGAGTGCGGCGTGCTGGCGGAGGTGGTCGATGAGGCCGTCCTCGGCGAGGACGAGGGACGAGGTGTGGGGAGCGCTCTTCGTCATGCTGCGGTGGCTCTCCGATGACTTCGCACGGTGCGGGGGCACATCTTCTCCCATGCGGGAGTTCCGCCGGCGTTGAACCCGGTCTTTCGCGGGTCTTCCGCGACGATGCGGCGTCGTGGCCTTCTCCCGGACCGCCGGCTTCTCCTGCGCTGACCAGGCCGGAGTGAGACGGCACTGTCAGGTGCGGCGTAGCGGTAGCGACGAAGACCCTGCCAGCGCCCGACGTGGATCGTGTGCGGGACGCCTCCTGCTGGACCGGGCGGGCAGCCGCTCCCGAGGCGGGCAGCCACTCCCGAGGCGGGCAGGCGCCTCGCCGCCGCGCTTCGGCACCCTACGGCGATCCCAGGTCCGTGGGCACCGCCCGTTCGCGCAGAATGGCGGTCCAGCCGTCGCTGCCACCGATCAGGTTTTACGAGGCGGCCACGAACTCCGACAGCTGGTCGAGTCTGGTGAAGTAGGCACGGTGGAGGGGCTCCTCGGAGGCCGGGATCTCGATGGTGACGAGCAGGCGTCCGGGGCGGGTCTTGGGTGCGTGGATCGGTTCGTCGAGCTGGGCGATGTTGCTGCAGTGCAGCCGGGTCACGCCGCCCCCGCGGGCGTCGGTGCGCACCTTGAGCTGGCACAGCGGGGCTCGGTAGGACCTGGTGGTGCGGTTGCGGCGGAACACTTCGAAGATCTCGTGATCGACCCGCAGATGCGCCTTGCTGTGCTTGAAGGCCACCGGCTCCACGTCACACAACCCGTCGGCCGGCGAGCGCGGCCACTTCGGTGAAGTACGCGCGGAACAACGGCTCGTCGGCGTGCGGCACCCGGACCGCCTCCGTGGACGTGTACCCGAAGGCCGCCAAGTCGGTGCCGTAGAGGGCGGCGTTCGGGTCTTGTACGACACCGAAGATCAGCTCGCCCGGTTTGTTCGGCTTCTTGTAGTGCACCAGCACCCCGAGCCGGTGCAGCGGGACCCTGAGTGTGTGCGGCATGCCGCTGCCCCTCAGCGGGAACAGTTCGAACACCCCCCGGTCCACGCGCACATGCAGGTCCTCGTAGTCGAATGTGAGTGGATCCATGCCGGAAAGATACCCCCGTGCACACCACTCCTCCCCAGGCGAGGGCACCCTATTGGCCAGGCCGCTGCTCGGCCGTGGTGAACGCCGCCTCGACTTTGCGCAGCAGGGTCGACTTGCCGATGCCGCCCACTCCGTGGAACACGATCACGTTGTTGCGCGGCGCCTTGAGGTCCTCCACGTCGAAGCCCGGGCCGGCAACGTGCCGCAAGTGCTGCCCGATCGCGGTGGCGACCAGGTTCCACTGGTGCTAGCGGTTGGCGAACGCCTCGCTGCTGCCCACGCCCGCGGGGTCATTGGAGCTGAACAGCGCACGAAGGTCAGCCATGAGATCCCCCCCCCCAGAAGTGATCACCTGCGGTCCCGATCTATGCCGCCTGCCGTGACCAGCCACAGTCCAGGTTCGGCCCACCACCGGCAATGGCCCTTTCCGTGATGGTTTCCGGCATCCCGAGGTGGTCCTTTCGTGCACGACTCCGCATCGTCCCCCGACCCACAACTCCCGCCGGAGCCGGCTCCCGGCCGGGCCGGCGACGGCGCGGTCGGGGCTGAGGAAGCACACGAGATCGTGGGCACCGTCATCGCCTGGTATAGCCAGCAGCTGCTGGCCGCACGGCGTGCCGGCGACCGGCAGCGCCTTGAGGAACTGATGGCGCAGCGGTACAAGTGTGTGGAGGACCAGCTCTGGCTCAGGACGCCAGTCCTGAGAGCTCATAACACGATCTTGTTGAGGGTGTGCTGGTTGGGCGTGGCCAGCGGGTCGATTCCGCCGTTCGTGAGACGTGGGGAATCGGCCGTGGATCCGGACGAGGATCTGTGGGCGCTGATCCGCGATCACAGTCGGCTGCTCACGGTCCGCCGCCGAGCACAACACCGCGTTCGTGACAGCAGAGCAGGGCACGTTCGACAAGATCGTGCTACGAGATCTTGGTGAACAAGTTTCCGCCTGTTTTACTACGCGCATGGTTACGGGGCTCTGTACCTTCGTCGGTGGGGTGATGGGCCTGCTTCTCTCGGCACGACCAGCGCGTCGAACAGCCGCGCGGGCCGCAGCGGGGGAAGCAGTCTTCTTTCCGGTCGGTGCGAACCTGCCGGCCGGGGGACGCCGTCAATACAGCATTGGCCGGGTGCAGGCGGGAGGCAAGAGGGTGGAGATCGAGATCAGGGAAGTCCCCGTCGGCGCTCTTGAAAATGACCCGGTGCGGGCATTGGTCGACGAACTCGGGCAGACCGACTGGGTGCGGTTCTCCGCCGACTTCCATCTGAGTTCACACCTGTTCGCCGCGGTCACGCAGGACGGTCGGCCCATTGGATTCTGCCGTTATGTGGTGCAGCCCATCGGCCCCGACACAGGCTGCCCACCGGTCACCATCGACGGGCAGGTCGCGACGGAGGCGAAGATCCTTGCCTTCGGCGTGCAGGAGGGGTGGCGCCGAAGGGGTGTGGGTACGGCCCTGCAGCGAGCGGTCATCGGCGCGGCCGCCACGGAAGGTTGCCACCAGATCAGGTCGCACAGTTCCGGTGCGAACGCGGGGAATCACCGGCTCAAGCTCCGGCTCGGCTTCGCCGTTCACCCGATTGTGCGCGATGACGACCATAAGGGTTGCTATTTCCTGCTCCCGCTGACCCTCGCAGAATGACCCGCAAACACAGGAGCCGACGAGCAGAACGCGTGGCGATCGGCCCCGCGGCGTCGGGCTTTCCGAGACCGCCGGCGACCGCCTTGCCAGGCAGCCTGGTCCGCGCCTACGCCTGGTACTCCGGCTGTAGATCGCGATCTTCACGTCCGAGATGAAGCATTTCTCCGGTAATAACTGGTGTGGTATCGGAGCAGCAGCGTCCGCTGGTGCGCCGCCTGGTGGCCGGGCCGCATCGCCTTGCCGGGAAGTGTCGCTGGCCACCGTCCTCAGGATCGCTCTGTACGGCGCCAGCTCCGCTGAGTGGCTGTCTTCGGCTACACGATGGAGAGTTGGAGGAGCTCGGAGACGCCCTGGGTTCGGCTGTACGGCTGGAAGCGGGGAGAAGGCCGTCGATGAGGCTGATGCAGCGAGGTGCTCCGATTCGGCGGGCCAGGACCAGGGACTGGCTGGCGGCGGCCGCGGCGGCCTCGGGTTCCTTGAGGTCGAGGTAGCCGGCGGCGCGGTAGGCGAGGAAGACCCCTCGGCTCTCGTCGCGGGCTGTTGGCAGCCGGCGTTCGCCCCCTCGGTGATGAGCTGGTGGGCGCGGCCGGTGTCGCCGAGGTCCAGGAGGGCCTGGCCGGAGTCCATGGCGAGGTCGGCCTCGGACATCCAGGCACACCAGGCCGGCCGGTCGGTCCCGGCGTCGCTGAGGTGTTGCTCGGCCGCGGCGAGTGCGCGCAGGACCATGCGGCGTTCGTTTCGGTCGCCCTGGGCGGCGAGGGCGCGGGCGAGGCGCAGCTGGAGCAGGCAGCGGGCGGCCGGGTTGTCGGCCCGGGTCAGGGCGTGGTTGAGGATGTGGACCGCGGTGGTGTGGTCCTGACGCCAGGCGGCTTGGTAGGCGAGGTCGCCCAGGAGGCCGGCGCCCATGTCGTGGTCTCCGGCGGCGCGGGCGCTGTGCAGGCCGGCGATCCAGTACTGGCTGGCGTGGGTGTGGCGGCCCTGGTCGAAGCGGTGCCAGGCGACCGTCTGGGCCAGGGAGGCGGCCAGTGTGTGCAGGCGCAGTCCGACGGCCGGGGTGTAGTGGCCGTGCGTGAGGAGATCGGTCACGGTGGACAGGCAGGCGTCCAGCAGGGCGGGGGCATGCTGGCGCTCCGCGGTGGCGAGGCCGCCAAGGTGCTGACCGGTGGTCTCCAGGAGCGCGACGAAGTCCTCGTCGACCGGGTTGCCGTCACGGGCCCGGGCGAGCGCGGTGGCGGGGCCCGCAGCCCAGTCCGCGGCCAGCGCGGCCAGGGCAGTGCCGAGGATCCCGCCATCTGGCAAAACCCGGGCATCCTGGCTCTGGCCGCGTGACGCAGCCGCGCTCGCGCCCCAGGTGAGCCCGGCCCGCGCGTAGCCAGCCGGGCTCATCGGCGAAGGTCTGGGCCACATCACTAGCTGTGACCTCCGCATTTCGAGCCTACGCGCGCACTGGCCGGCCACGACCTACTCCCGGCCACCGGCGCGCCGCCCGGAGCAGGACCCTCTGGCGTCCGGCGTGACGCTGATGTCGCTGCTCGCGCGGGGTGTGGGATTCTGGCAATGAAGCGGACCGGGGGCAGACAAAGGGGAGTGGGGTTCGTATGCGCGAGGCGTACCACGAGGAGCTGTCCTCGATCAGCGAGGGCCTGGTGGACATGGCGAACCGGATCGGGTCGGCCCTGGGCCGGGCCACCAGCGCACTGCTGGACGCCGATCTCCAGCTCGCGGAAAGCGTTATCTCTGCTCATTCCAAGGTCGATGATCTGCAGCGCGATCTGGAGGACCGGGCGATCGCGGTCCTGGCCCGCCAGCAGCCGGTCGCCACCGATCTGCGGCTGGTGGTCACCTCGCTGCGCATGAGCGCGGACCTGGAGCGCTGCTCGGTCCTGGCCCAGCATGTGGCCAAGTTGGCCCGGCTGCGCTACCCCGGGCATGCCGTGCCGCAGGATCTGCGCCGCACCATCCTGGAGATGAGCCAGCTCGCCCAGCGTCTGATGGCGCAGGCCGCGGACGTCCTCGTCACCCATGACCTGGAGGCGGCGGTCCAGATGGAGCAGGACGACGATCGGATCGACGAACTGCACCGCGGGATATTCCAGCACCTGATGGACGACCGCTGGCACCACGGAGTCGAGACCGCGGTCGATGTCACTCTGCTCGGCCGCTACTACGAACGGTTCGCCGACCACGCCGTGTCCGTCGCCAGCCGTGTGATCTTCCTGGTCACCGGCGAACACGCCGACGAACTGACAGCGACACAGACATGACCACGGGTGCGCCAGCCCTGTGACCGCGCGTGGCAACCGTGCGCGGACCGTCAAGCGCCGGCTGAACTGGAACTCAGGGCTTTCCGCAGTCGGCGACAGACCCGCCTCACCTCCGCCGCCGGCGGGAAGCGCTGCGCCTCCCTCATGGCCACCTGCAGTGCAGGGCCAAAGGCGTCAAACCGTGCCATGTCTTGTGTGCCGACGGGTTGCACGACGAAGTGGATATGTCCGGGAACGCCGCCAGCATGGGACCAGAGGCATACATACACCTGCTCAGGGGCCATCACCTCAGTGACTGCAGCGCTCACCTTCTGCAGCAGAGGTCCGAGCTCCATGGATTCTTGCGCTGCCAGGTCCGCCACATGCACTACATGCCGGACCGGCTTGACCACAACGGCACCAAGGCCCAGGGGGCCGACGCAGTGCTCGACAACCCAGAGCTGCGTCCGCAACAGGTTCCCGCCCGGCAGCGGGGCCCTGCCTTCCACGAGATCGCACGCAAGGCACTCGCCGCTCACGCCAGCATCCTCCCCGTTGCTGAGCGCTCATTTGATCACAGAAGGCTCAGCTCCGGCGACCGGCGAAGCCTGCTGTCAGCGAGACGCTGCACGGCAGGCTGGAACTGCTCTCATGCGTCGCTCAGAGAGAACCTCTCACCCGTCTTCGGTGGCGCCGCCTCGGACCTCGATGATCGGCAGCAGCGGGCGTGGGGTGGAGCCGGATGGTGTGGGGACGCTCGCGAGGCGCTCCAGTAGCCGGTCCAGGGCGGCTTGGCCATCGTCGACGGCGGCTTGTTCTTCGTCGGTGAGCGGGATCGCGGCCCGCATGCGCTGGAGGTTGTCCTTCGCCTCCAGAAGCTGGGCCTTGCTGGAGTCCTTGGGTGTGTAGAAGCCGCAGCGGGCGCAGGCCATGCGGTGCGGGCACTGCTCGAAGAACGTGTACGTGCAGTAGCCGTGCCCCAGGTCGTAGTGCTGCCACGGTTCCCCGGCCGCGGCTGAACCGGAGGCGACGGCGTCGCGGTCGACGAGGACCCTCGATGGTGCGTACGTTGCGGGCGAAGTAACCGGCGTCCTCGTACGCCTTGGTCAGCGTGTTGGGGTTGATCTTCGCTCAGTGCTGGGTGGATTCCGGGGAGCGGTGTCCGAGCCACGCTTGCACCTCGAACAGGGTCATGGGCTCTTTCGCGTTGTACAGCTGGCTGGCGATGGTGGAGCGGGCGCGGTGGCTGGTGATGCTGCCCCGGGCATCGACGGCCGGCACGCCTGCTTTGCGGCAGAGCATGGGGGTGATGCGGCTGTTGATGTAGCCGCTGGATATGGTGCGTGCGCGGTAGGAGAAGAGGAAGTCGACCTGTTCTCCGGTGCGTTTGTCGGTGCGTTTGGGCTGACTGGGGCGGAGTGCCTGCCAGGCGTTGATGGCCTGCCCGAGCAGCGGGTCGACCGGCTTCGCGAAGGCCGTGCCCGTCTTGTGAGCGGGCACGCCCAGGAGACAGACGGCGTCCCTGGCGAGGATCTGCGTGGAGTTCGCGGCGACGGGATCCCCGTCGTGCTGCCACCGGACGCATCCCAGGCGCAGGCGCGCGATCTCGTTGCTGCGCTGGCCGGAGAAGAGCCAGGTCAGTGTGACGGCGCGGACCAACTCCACGGGGTAGATGGGACCGGCTTTGCCGCGTGGGAGGTCGTGGGCCTCCAGGTTGAGCCCGGCCCACAGCAGTTTCGCCCAGACATCGTCGGCGATCACGCGCGGCCGTGGGCCCATGAGTGCGTTGATGCTGCACGGCAGGGCGAGAGCGCGCTGGGGATCGAACCGGCGGGGCAGCAACTCCCAGTCCTGGATGTCCCGAAAGAAGACTCGGACGGCACGCACGAGCCCGGCCTTCGATTCGGCTTGCAGCGGCAGGCCGAGACGCTCCTGGAAGCTGCTGGTGCGCACGACGTAGTCGCCGATCTTCATGCGGCCGACGGCTGCGATCCAGGCCGCGCACGCCTGCCGTGTCCACGCGGCTGGATCAGCGGCTTCCGGCTGCTGATCCGCGACCCACCGGCCGGCTTTCAAGAGCGCGGCGCGGCAGTGGAGACGGGGACGGTGCGTCATGGTCGTCGTGGCCGTCCACCGTTCCACCCACTCACCCCATACCGGTGGGACCCCGGTGTGGGCCGCCGGTTCAGCCCCCGACGAGCGCAGGGCGGGCGCCTCGCAGTAGCCGGGCGCGGCAACAGCCCGCTGCACTGCGAACAGGACCTTCGTGCCCCCGTCGGTCAGGAGGTCCTCGCGCCGGACGCGGTCGAAGAAGGAGGGTGGTGAGGTCGCTGCTGTGGGGGCTGCGGTTGAGGAGGAAGAGCTGGCTCATGACGGAGGGCACGCCCTTGTCGTGGTCCTGCCCGTACTGGTAGCCCCAGCCGGTCAGCACGGTACGGACCTGCGGCAATCCCGTAGTGGAAGTCGGCGCAAGTCGCCGTGCCGATCAGTTTCCTGATGGATTGTGGTCGAGGTCGGCCAGGAACCTCTCGGCGCGGCGAGCGAAGAGGTGGGCCCCGCGTTCGCGGGATCGGGTGCGGGCTTCGTCGCCGGCGGCTCGCACGACATCGACGGGTTCACCGCGGGCGTGCAGCAGGCGTGCGCGCAGCAACAGGAGAAGTCCTTCGGCATAGCGTTGGCCGTGGGCTTCGATGGCCTGGTCGGCTTGCTCGAGGGCGGTCGCGGCCTTGTCGGGTCTCTCGGCTGCCAGCCACATCTCGGCGATCAGTCCGTACCAGTAGGCGAGGCCCCATCTCGGCGGGTCGGCCAGGGTCGCGGCCAGGAGATGTTCGGCCTTGGCCGCGGCGCTGGCCGGGTCATCGCCGGAGAGGGCACGGGCCCAGTACCAGTCCAGCCGTATATAGGCTTCTTGGGCGACGCCGGGAAGGTCGGCGCTGGCCTTGACCCACCGTTCGGTCGCTTGCATCGCCCAGGCGGCGTCACCGGCCATCGAGGCGGCCATGGTCTGGTAGCGGGTCCAGCCCGACATCTCAAAGAGGTCTCCCTCGGCCTGGTACACCGTGCCGAGCAGGGACCGCCCAGTCTCGACATCGCCATGCAGCGAGGTGATGACCCCCAGATAGCCGATCCACTCATCCGGGATCCGCCAACGTCCGCGGTCGTCGCGGCGTCGAACCGGGACACCTCCGACCTGGCCGGCAAGGTGGTACAGACTTTCCTGAGCCGGTCCCGGGTGCGGGTTGGCGGAGTTCGCGAGCAGCGAGGCGACGTCGTCCGCAGTGGTACGGCCCAGCCAGCTGAAACATTGAAACGCCGCGCCAATGTCGCCGATGTCCCATTGGTGCAAGCCCCAGGCCTGCCGGCCGTACGCCTTGATGATCGGATCCGCGGACGCCTCGCCTTGCTCATGCAGCCGGCGAGCCCACATTCCACGGTCGTTCTCGGTGGAGACGTAGGCCCCGGTCATCCGAAAGAAGAGAAACTCGGCCTCGGCCGTTTCGCGGCCGAGTCTGCGGGCGAGATATGCGCCCCGTTCCAGCAGATCGAACGTTGAGCCGCCCATTCCCGGAGGCTCGACGGCGAGGAGGTTGAGCAGCGCCAGGACGGACAGTTCGAGCTCCAGCAGCCCCGCCGTCCGGGCGATCTGGACGGCCGATTCCAGGTTACGGTAGGCCGCCGCGAACGCGAGCTTCGCCGCCGCGCGGCGACCGGCGCGCGCCAGTGCCTTCGCGGTGCGACCCGGGTCAGCCAGGGGGCCTGCGGCCCACAGATGGTAGGCGAGGCGTTCGGCGACGGACTCGTCGTCTCCGTGGATGGGTTCGAGGGCGTCGGCGACGCGCAGATGCAACTGGACGGCCTGGTGCGGCGCGGTCGTCTCGGTGACCGACTCGCGGACGAGGTCGTGCGCGAAGCGCCATGAGAACGGGTCTTCCGGCTTGGTCTCTAGCAGACCTAGTTCTTGCAGCGGTTCGAGGCGTTCGAGGCAGTCCGCGATCTCGACGCCGATCGCGCGGGCGAGCAGGTCGAGGTCCACGTCGCGGCCGATGACCGCGGCGGTGCGCAGCAGGCCGTGCGTGCTGTCGTCGAGACCGGCCATCCGATCGCGGACGACGTCTTGCACGGTGACCGGCACCCCGGCCCGCACGGCTGTGCCGCCGTCGCCGAGCGAGCCGCCGTCGCTGAGCGAGCCGCCGTCGCTGAGCAGCCGGGACAGCTCCTGGACGAAGAACGGATTGCCGGCGGTGCGAGCGTGGATACCGCGGGCGGCTTCGACACCGGGCTCGTGGCCGGTTTCGCGGCGGATGAGCTCGGTCACGTCGGTCAGGCCGAGCGGGCCGAGCCGGATCCTGCGGTGGCCGGGCAGCCGACCGGCCGCGGCCAGGACCTGCGAAAGGCTGGAGCCGGGTGCGGGTGCGCGATCGCGTAGCGCTCCGATGATCACCGTGCCGGTGGGCGGCCGGGTCGTCAGGTGGCCGAACAGCTGGAGTGAGGCGGCGTCGGCCCACTGCAGGTCATCGACGATCAGCAGCACGGGCCGTTGCGCCGAGGCCTGCCCGACGACAGTGACGACCTGCTCGAACAGGCGGAACTGCGCACGGCTGTCGGGAATCGCAGACCCGGCGGCGTAGTCGTCTGGAGATTGAAGGAGGCCGCCGAGCTCGCTGGCGAGCCACTTCTCCCGCAACGGCGCGGACAGGCTGTCGAGAATCGCGCGGAGCGTCTGTTCCCAGGGCCACATCGACGGTGTTCCGTCGCCTTCCAGGCATGAACCCCAGACGACCAGTGCGCCACGTCGGCTTGCTTCGTCGGCGACCTCCCGCAGCAGCCGGGTCTTGCCCACGCCCGGCTCGCCTTGGACGATGCCCAGCGCCGCGCGGCCGGTGAAAGCCTTCTCCACGGTTTCCCGCAGTACGGCGAGTTCCTCGACCCTGCCGACGAGGCCGGCTTCCGTCCGCGCCGAAGCGCCGGCCGGACTCGCCACGGGCGGTGAGACCGGGGGCTGCGTCAGCACTTGCAGGTGCGCGGCCTGTATCTCCGGGCCAGGATCGATGCCGAGTTCGTCGGCGAGACGGGCACGGACCGTGTCATACGCCGACAGTGCCTCGGCCCGGAGTCCCGCGGCCCCCAGGGCGGTGACGAGGCTGGCGTGGACGGGTTCGTGGAACGGTGCCGTCGATGCGGCCAGCCGCAGCGCCGACAGCACCGATGCCGGTCGGCGCAGCGACACCGCCAGCTCGGCCGCTTCGGTGCAGGCGGCGTGGAACTCGTCGTCGAGAGCGGCGAAGGTCGGCAGCGCGATCGACCTGTGGGTGAACCCTTCGCCCGCACGGCCCCGCCAGAGACCGAGCGCTTCGACATAGCGATTCAGCGCCGTCTCCTGGCGTTGCCCTGCCATGGCCTCTTTGGCGGACACAACGAGCTCTCGGAAAGTGAGAAGGTCCAGGGCGCCGGGGGTGGCGGTGAACAGGTAGGCGTTGCCGCGGCGGAGCAGGTAGGTACCGGTTCCACGGGCGGGGATCGCGGGTTCGAGCAGTCGCCGCAATGCGCCGACGTATTTGTGGATGATGTTGAGCGCGCTGTTGGGGACGTCGTGGTCCCAGATCAGGTCGATCATTTCGCTCGTGCTGATCGGCCTGCCCACCCGGGCCAGGAGCAAGGCCAGTAGATAGGCCTGTTGCCGGGGACCGGTATCCAGTTCGACACCCTCATGCCACACCCGCAACGGGCCCAAGACCTGAAGACGCAAAGAGGAACCACCGGTCGGCCGATCGCCGTCGCCCGGCAGGACGGGATGAACGGGCAGGGCCACGCCAACTCCCGGGTGATACGACAGCCGCCAGTCTGCAAACCGCCGAAATCATATCGCGGAAGTGTGAAACCTACTGCGAAGGTGAAGTCGGGCTCACGAGTGAGCGGCTACTGCGGATTCCGTTGGCCGAACGTGAACCGACCACAGGCTGCTGCGTCTGGGCTAGAGTCCCGCTTGGACATTGGAGACACTTCCATCGCGGCTCTTTCGGCTGCGTTCAGCGGACTCGCGGCGTTCGGCGCTTGAAGGCCTCACGTGAGGCTAACGAGACCGCTGCGTCCGTTGCTCGGATCGAGCGGGACCGTTGGCACGACGCGCTGACTCCGCAGCTCCGGCTGAAGCTGGAGCGGTCGGACGGGCTGCTCTACGTCCGCTTCGACGGTCCGGCCCAGCTGGGCCGTCTCAGCGTGCGACTGACCGTTCGTGACGACTTCGACCGTTCCCGGGTGCGGAGCCTTGCCGGCGGTCCGACGCCGGAGGCGATCGCGGGGATCGTCTGGGGCCCCTACCGATTCCGGCCTGGTATAGACGGTGCCGACCAACTCGGCCGGAGCGCTGGACCGTTCCCGTTGGAGGCGGGCGATCGCACCAGGCTGGCCCTTGACCCGTCCGTGAAGCCGACCTGGTACGAAGGCACTGATGGTGAGGAACGCTGGCGGCGGCAGTACCAGGACGCGACGACCCGGTTGTGGGCCGACTGCGAAGCCGAGGGGCACAGGCCGTGGCGGCTCAGCTTCGGGGTCACGCCGGACGGCCGATGGGCGCAGACAGGCCGGATCGTCGGCAATTGAGGCTGGGTGCGCGACGCTCTCTTCACGCGCGTCCGGCCGGAGCGCGATCATTGGCTCATGCCCTCTCGGAGCCCTGCGCAGCTGCTCGCGGCCCATGTGCAATCTGTCCTGGGTCACGGTCCGTTTCACCCGCCCCGTGGCTGGACGCACATGGGCGCCGTCATCTGCGACGCCAGCTTCCATGCCCGACGCCGCTACCGATCGACCGTCCGGCCGCGGCTTCTCCGGCTTCAGTCGGCGTGGCCTGACGCTGTCACGGTCCGCGGCTTCCAGGCACGGATCACCACGGAAGACCTGGCCGTCGCCATGGCCTTCAACGCCCCGAGCAGGGTTGCGGCGGCTCACGCCGTCACCGCGTTGCTGGTGGCCCGGGGTGTCGATACCCGGGACGATCTCCATGAGTGGCTCGGTCTCTCGGGCAGTCGTGCCGCCCTGCGCACGGTGAAGGGCGTGGGGCCGAAGAGCGTCGACTACATCGGCAATCTCGTCGGTCGGTCGCAGGTGGCAGTGGATGTCCACTTGCGTGCCTTCGCCGTGGATGCCGGTGTCGCGGGCCTTGGGTATGAGGAACTGCAAGCCGCGTACGAAGAGAGCGCCGCTGTTCTCGGGCACGAACCTGGCGGCCTGGAGCACGCCGTCTGGCGGTTCAAGTCGCGGCCTGGCACGTAGATTTTGTGGTCCCGATGTCATTCTGTCCGAGGCGGCAGCCAGTAGGACGCCAACGGTGGCGTCATCTGTCCCCGCGCCATCTCGGCCTTGATCGATAATCGCCTGCCGCCTTCACTGCGGGTATGAGACGGCGCCTGTAGGCCTCAGAGGGTGGTATGCGAGTTGATAGGTGATTTGTCGTCACCTGAACGTGGGGGACTGTGGCATTCCAGCCGGTCGGCGGGCTCGGGCGTGCTGAGCTGAGCACCGTGAGCGAGCGCAAGCCGTACAAGACCGACCTGTCCGACGGGCAGTGGGCTCTGGTCGAGCCGGTGATCGTCGCGTGGAAGGCCGCGCATCGCTCGGTCAGTGGCCATCAGGGCAGGTGCGCGGGAGATCGTCAACGCACTTCTCTACCAGGGCCGCACGGGATGCCAGTGGGGCCTGCTTCCGCACGACCTGCCGCCGCGTGGCGCGGTGATGTATTACTTCACCAAGTGGCGCGACGACGGCACCGACCAGGCGATCCACGACGTGCTGCGCTGGCAGGTGCGGGAGCAGGCGCGGCGGAAGGCGGATCCGAGTCTGGTGGTGCTCGACACCCAGAGCGTGCACGCGGCGGCCGGGGTGCCTGCACAGTCGACGGGGTGTGATGCGGCAAAAAAGTACCGGGCCGCAAGCGCGGCCTGGCTGTTGACGTGTTGGGTCTGGTGATCGCGGTGGTGGTGCCCGCCGCGTCCGTGCACGACAACGCCGCCGGTATCGCGCTGCTGGACAAGGTCGCCGCCGACACCGACACCGTTCAGAAGGCCCTGGTCGACCAGGGTTTCAAGAACGCCGTCGTCGCGCACGGCCAGACGGTGGACATCGAGGTGGAGATCGTCGAGCGCAACCCGGCCCAGAGCGGTTTCGTGCCGATCCCCAAACGGTGGATCGTGGAGCGCGCCTACGGGATCTTGATGCTGCACCGCAGGCTGGTGCGTGACTACGAGCACCTGCCGCGCAGTTCGGAGTCGCGGGTGTACTGAGCGATGACCGCGGTGATACTGCGCCGGCTGGCCGGGGCCACCGCTGCGGCCCGGCGCAGCGCATGCGTGGCGGGGAGCTGACCCTCGGGGCGGTGCTGGTACGGCTGGAGGAGCGGGAACGGGAGGTCACCGCGCAGGCTGAGGCGACGAGGGAGCAGATCGCGCAGCTGGCCGCACTGCTGGATGACCTCGGCCGGGCCGCCGAGGAAATCCGGGTCACCCGCAAAACGCTGCTGGAGCTGCCCGATCCGCAGTCGCCCGCGCCGCCGGCCGCGAAGCTACCGGATCATCCGGCCTATCAGCAGACTACGGCGGTGTTCGCCGCAGCCGACGCCCCGCTGCGAGCATGGCAAGTGTGCGAGGCGATGGACCTGAAGATCACGCCCAACAACATCAACAACACCCGCCTGAAACTCAAACGGCTGACCAAGCGCGGAATCCTGATCGAGACCGAGCAGGGCTTGTTCACCCACCCGCGGCCGTAGCAGCTCTGGCGACGCCGTCGCCGGCGAAACACGCGTCAGCTCACGCACCGCTCTCTCAAAGGTGAACCTGTTGGGCTGCTGGGGCGTCGCGCGGGCGTTCGTCCCGGTGGCGGTCCGGCGCGGATGGTGCCACGTAGCCGGCGCCTTAATCGGTATCGAGTCCGAGCCGACGCACCAGTAGGGAGAGTTGGTCGGCGAAGCGTTCGATGAATTCCGGGGAGTACGGGTCGTCCCCGCAGACGCCCGCGATGACATGCGGAAGAGTGACGGGGGCCATCGCCGCCGCCATCAGCATGACGGTCAGGCAGGCAGCGTCCATCTCCTGCGGCAGGGCCCCGGCCGCCTGCCGTTCACGGACGTCGGCCACGGATTGGGCGAGGCGCCCGGTGCGGGGCACGTGGTCCGGGTCCGCCTCCGGGCCGGTGTACTCCAGGCCGCCCCAGGCCAGCAGCCGCATGCCGTCCCGGTTTTCCAGCGCCTCCAGCGCATAGCGGCGCAGCTGCTCGGGCAGCGGGGTGCCGGGTTCGACGAGCTTGCTCGACCGCTCGCCCCAACTGTCCGACATGGCCTGGAACAGGCCCTCCTTGCCGTCGAAATAGTAGGAGATCAGCTGCTGGTTGACGCCCGCCCGCTTGGCGATCGCCGCGATGCGGGCACCCGCGTAGCCGTGCGCGGCGAACTCCGCCACCGCCGCGTCGAGAATCAGCTTGCGCGTGCGCTCCGGATCGCGCTGCCGCTCCGACGGCTTCGGGGAGCGGCGGGGCTTCGACACGGTCATCCCCAAACCATACACACAAGTGGCCGAATCAAGCGCAGAGGCAGCTTAATCAAACAACTAGTTGACACAGTCCTTTTGATCATTGATTGTGGGCTGCCGGATACCACGTTCGAGCCAAGGAGTAAGTGATGGAAAAGCACCCGCTGCGGTGGTGGGGGCTGGCGGTATGTGTCCTGGCCGTCCTGGTCGACATGATCGACAACCAGATCGTGGCCGTGGCACTGCCTGACATCCACCGCCACCTCGGCGCCGGAGAGGCTGCGATGCAGTGGATCTCCGCCGGCTACGCCCTCGGATTCGCCCTCACCCTGATCGTCGGCGGCCGGCTGGGCGACCAGTACGGCGTCAAGAAAATGTTCCTGGCCGGCATGAGCGTCTTCACGCTGGCCTCGCTGTCCGCCGGGCTGGCCCCCGAGCCGGGCCTGCTGATCGCCTCCCGGGTGGTGCAGGGCATCGGCTCCGGCCTGATGGTGCCGCAGGTCCTGTCGTTCATCCACACCGAGTTCGACGAAGCCGAGCGGCCCAAGGCCATGGGCCTGTACGCCGCGGCCTTCCCGCTCGGCGGGCTCCTCGGGCCGCTCCTGGGCGGCGTACTGACTGAGGCCGACCTGTTCGGATCGGGCTGGCGCGCCATCTTCCTTGTCAACATCCCGATCGGGGCGACGGGCCTGATCGGCGCCCTGGCGACCATGCCGACCCGGCCCGGCTTCCTGCGCCACCGGCTGGACATCGGCGGTCTGGCACTGCTGACCGTCACCGGGTTAGCGGTGTTCTATCCGCTGGTGCAGGGCCGTGAGCAGGGCTGGCCGCTGTGGTCGATCCTGATGATGGTCGCGGCCGTGCCGCTGGCCGGTCTGTTCGCCCTGCACCAGCATCGCCAGGACGAGCGGGGCGGCGAGCCGATGGTCCCGCCGCCCATGGTCCGGATGCGCAGCCTGGCGTCCAGCCTGCTCGTGATGCTCACCACCCAGATGGCGATCGGCGTGTTCTTCATGCTGACCCTGTACCTGCAGCTCGGGCTCGGGTTCTCGCCGGTCCAGGCCGCACTGTCCTTCGCCCCGGGCATCATCGGCATCGTCATCGGCAACGCCCTGTCCATGAACCTGGCCGCCAAGATCGGACGCCCCTTCATCATGGCCATGGTCGCGGTGCTGTCGGCAAGCCTGGCCTCCATCGCCCTGGTGATCCACGCCGCGGGCAAGGATCTGAACGTCTGGCAGATGCTCGGCCCGATCATCCTCTTCAGCTTCGGCATCGGCGGCGTGCTCAACGCGCTGTTCGGCACGGCATTCGCGCAGATCCAGCCGCAGCAGGCCGGTGCGGCCTCCGGTCTGGTCAACACCACCGCCCAGGTCGGCCAGGCCGCGGGCATCGCACTGTTCGGCACGGTGTTCTTCTCCCTGCTGCCGGACCACGGATACGAGACCGCCACCGTCAGGACGTTCCTGGTGAGCATCGGGGTGACGCTCGTGGCCCTGATGCTGACGGTGGCACTGCCCAGGAAACAGCCGGCCCAGAACACGGCGCACGCGACGGACCCGTCGTCCGCTCCGGTCTGACCGACGCCGCGGACACACGGAGGTGGCCGCCCGATCCGGGCAGCCTCCTCCGCTGCTACGCCGTGCGGTCGGTCTTGTACGGCTCGCGCTCGCTCACGGCGTGCAGCTCAGCACGCCCGACCTCGCCGACCGGCCGGGATGCCACAATCCCACACTTTCAAGTGACGACAAATCACCTATAAAATCGCATACCGCCCTCTCGGGCTGTCGCTTGGCTTGGACCGTCTCGACCGCCGATCGAGCTGCCGCAGACGGTCTTATGCCTGATCGCGTAGGGCCTGCAGTTCCGCACGCAGCGCAGCGTTTTCAGCTGCCAGTTCGGCTTTGCTGCGCCGATTAGCGGGCGGTTCTTGTGCGGAGCGCTCGGGCCTTTGCGAACTTGTCTTCGGTGGGCGATCTGCGAGGGGACCCAGGGGCTCGAGGGCTACGACCACAGACGGATCCAGACCGCACTGTGGGCAAATCTCCTTGTCGCAGACTCCTCCGTCGGATCGAAGGCTCTTCCGGCTTCGGGCAGCTTCGATGATGTGTCCGCAGTACAAGCGCAGCCGCCACCGCTGGAACTCCCATGGAGGCAGCGGAGACCCCAGGAGCTCAAGCATCTGCTCCCGCTTCTTCTCCGACCAGGGAGGTGCTTTGGCAAGCTGGCAGTCCACCCACTCGTGAAGCTGTACGGCCTCTTGCTGCCGGCGGTGGTCGGCCTTGGGCTCCGGCGCCCGTTACCAGTACATCGGTGATAACCCGCCCGTTCTCCGATCGGGCTTCGGTCTCCACGCTCAGTCCGTGCCGTTCTGCCGTGCGCGCGATCCGTTCCTTCATCGCCTTGTGCTTGTCGCTCTCCTGCGGTGTCGCCGCGTGGGTGAGCGGCAGATGCGCCGCGACCCACGCCACCTGGCCGTTGCTGCGCTGGCGCCGCACGAACATCCACGGCGACTTGCCGGCTAGAGCGCACTGGCACTCTTCGCGCTTGTAATCCCTCAGGTAGCGATGGCACGTAGTAACGGCCGTGCGACGTGTGGTGGGAAGCTGTTCGGCTGCGGCCTGGGCGGCCATCTCGGCGGCGGCTCGGCCGGCGTGGCCGGCGAGGATCGCGGTGAGTTTGTCCGCGGCCCAGGTCTCGGCCTCGCGGCTGCCAACCGGGTGGAAGGCGTGCGCGGCCGTCCAGTAGTACTCGGCAACGTGCACGAAGTCGAGCGGGTGTGAGTCTCAAGGAGCGCTCGACACAGGGGAGTTGGGGCGCCACCATGATGCCTGGCGATGGCTGGGACCAAGGTGCGTCCGAGCAAGGGGTGGGAAGTGGGCGACGAGTTGCTGCCGCGCGAGTATCGGATGAGACGGTCCCGGATGCTCGTGTTCCTCTTGGTGATGTTCGGGGCCACGGTGAGCCTCCCCGGGGGGATGCTGGCCGACGACGTGTCCGCCTCGGTCGTCCTGCCCATCGCCGTCGTGTGGGTGACGCTCGGAGGGTGGTTCTGCTACGCCCTCCTGCGCTGTTCCACCGCGGCGGACATCAAGGCGATCCATGTGCGCGGCATGATCAGGCGCCGACGGCTGGCCTGGGAGGACGTCCAGGACATCCAGGCGGAGGCAACACATGCGGAGAGCCCTTCGCCCGGCGTGGTCGTGTACGTCTACGGCCGGGACGGCCGCAGGGTGCAGCTGCCGTTCGTCGACGATCTGCACGTCGATGTCGAGTGGGAACTCGCGATGCTGATGACGGCGTGGCAGGAACTGCGCGGTGCGGACTGGTCGCCGGACCTGGAAGCCGCAGTCCTCATCGGCCAGGGCCAGGCGCGCCGCAAAGCCCTGTGGGCAGGCGTGGGCGCCATGATGCTGGCGTTCATCCCGTTGACGGTGCTGGTGGTGACGTCGATGGTGCACCCGCTCGTGGCCCTGGGAGCGGTGCCCCTGGTCTTCGCACTGACCGCGATCACCTCGTACCGCAGGCAGCTGAGGAACGGCTGACGAAGGAGAGCCATGAGTGAGCCCGTGCTGAAGCGGGCGCTGCATCCCTCTCTGGATGAGGAGACGCTGCAGGTGTCCCTGTCCGGCTACCTGGGTGCCGGTCTCCGGCGTGCCGTCGTCGGGGTGACGGACCGCCGGGTTCTCCTGGTCAGGAGTGCCTATTGGTCGATCCGCGGCAAAGGGATCCGGTGGGCGGATCCGCTCGACGAGGTGGCGCTGGGCGGCAGGCCTGTTGAGGTCCACATGGACGGTACCTGCACCGGGAACACGTACGTCCGCAGTGCCGCGCGGACGGCAGCACGAACTTCATCGGCGGGAGTGACGGCACCCGGCGTAGTCCGAAGGCCTTGTACTCATTGGTCAAGGGCCGCTTCTGATCGTCTGGTTGGGCATCCGTGGTCGTTGTTCCGACGGCAGTGGCGGGGCGCTGTTCTTGAGACGGCTGCGAGGGCGGCTGTCGACGCCTCGGTTCGGCAACGCGGTGGACAGCCTCGGTCCTCTTCCTCATGCGCCGCAGCCTGTGCCAGTGCCTGGGGCGCCAGGCCGACGAACAGAACACCGCCGACGAATTCACCGACGGCATCAGCGGACCACCACACCCACGGCGCAATCGCAGCCCCGCATCATGCGTATCCGCGATCACGACCGGCCGCAGCCGGGGAACGCCTCCCCTGCCCATGCGGCGACCGTACGCACGCCTGCCCCATCCGCCCAGCACGGGACCGGACGGTAGGCGTGAAGACCGCCGCGCGAAGCCCGGGCCACCTGGCCGGGGGAAGTGATCTGCGACCTCCAGATCCGCAACCTCTGTCAACCCGTCGATGACTCGCTGAGAGGCTGTCGGGAATGATGTGTCTCTACGACAGCGACCCCGGGGGCCGCAGGGCAGGGAGCGTGGGATGAGTGGCAGTGTTCGAGGCCCTGGAGCCGGAAGACCCGCGGCTGGTGGGGCGTTACCGCATCGTGGCACGGCTCGGCGCGGGCGGCATGGGCCGGGTGTACCTGGCGCGCTCGCCGGGAGGACGTCCGGTCGCGGTGAAGGTAGTGCGTCCCGAGTTGGCCGGGGACGGCGACTTCCGGCGCCGTTTCGCCCGCGAGGTGGCCGCCGCCCGCAGGGTGAACGGAGCCTTCACTGCCGGTGTGGTCGACGCCGACCCTGGCGGCTCCCCGGCCTGGCTGGCCACCGTCTACGTCCCCGGCCTCTCACTGGGCCAGGCGATCGCCGGGCACGGGCCTTGGCCCACCCGGTCCGTCCTCGCGCTGGGGGCGGGGCTGACCGAGGCGCTGGAGGCGATCCACGCCGCGGGCGTCGTCCACCGCGACCTCAAACCGTCCAACATCCTCCTGGCCGTCGACGGCCCGAGAGTGATCGACTTCGGCATCTCGGTGGCCGTCGACGCCAGCGCGCTGACCCACACCGGTATGACCATCGGCACGCCCGGCTTCATGTCCCCCGAGCAGCTCACCGACCGCCCGGTCGGACCCGCCAGCGACGTCTTCACCCTCGGCTCAGTGCTGGCCTACACCGCCACCGGAGTCGGCCCGTTCGGCATCGGCACGCCCCACGTCCTGCACTACCGCGCCGTCCACGAACCCCCCAACCTCGCCCCCCTGCCACCCGAACTCCGCGAGGTGGTGGCCGCCTGCCTGGCCAAGGATCCCGACCAACGCCCCACCATCGCCCACCTCCTCGACCGGCTCACTCCCGCGGACGGCGCCGACGGGAGCGAAGAGTCGGCCGCGGCCACGTTGCCGACCAAGCCCGGCTGGATGCCCGAGCAGATCGCCCGACTGGTCCAGACACACACCGCCACCGCCCTGCCCCGCACCCCGCCCCCGACACCGCCTTCGGCAGCAGACCCCGCCACCGGCACCCCACCGCCCGCAGCAGCACTGCCTCCCCCACCTGCCGAACCCCCCGGATCAGCACCGCCGACCCCACCGCCGCCCGTCCTCGAGCCGCATCAGGCACTGCCCCTGACCGGGGAACAGCACCGCCCCGTCCCCCCGACCCCGCGCCGGCCCGCACCCAGCGGATCCACCCCGGCGACAGGGACGCTGAACCTGGTCCCGCTGCCGCACGGACATCCACCCAGAGCCCAGCACGCGATATCCCGGCGCCGCGCCCTGCTCGGCCTGACAGGCACCGCCCTCACCGCGGGAGCCGGCCTCACCGCCTGGAAATTACTCACCGGCAACACCACGGACTCCGGTACCGGATCTACGGAACCACGCACACCCAGCGGCTCACCACTCTGGAAATTCCGCACCGGCGACGCCGTGTCCTCGTCCCCGGCCGTGGTCGGAGGCGTGGTCTACGTCGGCAGCGCCGACCACAACCTGTACGCGGTGGAGGCGGCAACCGGCAAGAAACGCTGGAACTTCCCCACCGACAAGGGCGTGTCCTCGTCCCCGACCGTGGTCGGCGGTGTCGTCTACGTCGGCAGCTGGGACGGCAGCCTGTACGCGGTGGACGCCACAACCGGCAGGAAACGCTGGAACTTCCGCACCGACAACGTCGTGTTCTCCTCCCCTGCCGTGGCCAACGGCAAGGTCTACGTCGGCAGCTGGGACGAGAGCCTGTACGCGGTGGACGCCACAACGGGCGCGAGACGCTGGAACTTCCCCACCGGCGGCTTGGTGGCCTCGTCCCCGACCGTGGTCGACGGCGTGGTCTACTTCGGGAGCGCTGACCAGAACCTGTATGCGGTGGAGGCAACCGGCGAAGAACGCTGGGCGTTCCCCACCGACGGCGCCGTGTCCTCGTCCCCGACGGTGGTCGACGGCGTGATCTACGTCGGCAGCGACGACTTCCACCTGTATGCGGTGGAGGCGGCAACCGGCAAGAAACGCTGGGCGTTCCCCACGAGCGATGTCGTGTCGTCGTCCCCGACCGTGGTCGACGGCGTGGTCTACGTCGGCAGCTGGGACAACTCGCTGTACGCGGTGGACGCGGCAACGGGCAAGAAACGCTGGTCCTTCCTCACCAACAATGTCGTGTACTCGTCTCCCACTGTGGTCGGTGGCGTGGTCTACGTCGGCAGCCGGGACAGCAGGCTGTATGCGGTGGACGCGGCAACCGGCAAGAAACGCTGGTCCTTCCTCACCGGCAGCGCCGTGTCCTCGTCCCCGACCGTGGCCGACGGCGTCGTCTACATCGGCAACGTTGACGGCAACCTGTATGCGGTGCGGACGTAGCAGCAGACACCACCGCGACACAGACAGGCTCCATGCGATGGGTGCGGATCCTTGCGAGGGGTGGCTGAGCTGGGAAGAAGCTGATTGGCGTGTAGGCGGTGCCGTCGTAGTCCTACCGTGACGGGTGGAGGTCGGGCGCCGTGGTGTCTTTGCCGGAAGAGCTTCAGGCCCGGGAGGCTGCGGCTCGGCAGCGAGTCGAGGAACTTGAGGCCGAGGCTGTGGAGCTGGCCCTGCGGCTGGAGAAGGCGCGAGAGGTTCTGTCGCGGCTGGAGATCACGCGGGAGACGGCCACGGAGGTGCTGGCTGAGCTGTCGGCCGCGGAGAGTGATGCCGGGCCGG
This sequence comes from Streptomyces sp. NPDC090088, assembly GCF_044747345.1. NCBI lineage: Bacteria > Bacillati > Actinomycetota > Actinomycetes > Kitasatosporales > Streptomycetaceae > Streptomyces > Streptomyces sp. NPDC090088. The sequence continues at coordinate 658,845 of NZ_JBIVDZ010000005.1, forward strand.
ATGTGCCGGCGGGGCAGGTGCCAGGGCCTGAGAAGACATCGGCGCCTCACGGTGTCGGGGTGATGATGGTGCCGCCCTGGCGGGAGGGACTGGTGGCGGCGGTGTTGCCGGACATGTACCGGGACATCGTGGAGGTCATTGCGGACGCGCCGGGCCCGTTGCAGGCCAAGCAGATCGTGCCGCGGATCGGGCTGGAGGCCACGACCGGGAAGATCGAGGGGACCCGGGGGAAACTGAAGCGACTGGTGGAGCGGGGCCGGCTGGACGAGGATGCGCCGGGACGGTTCGGCCTCGCCTGTCGCGGGCCGGGTGCCGACCGGGCCAACTCCTGGTGACCAAGGGGCTCTTCTCCGTAGATGCGAGGGTGCCAACCACATCGGATCCGCTGAAAGAAGAGCCCGGTGGAACAGTACGACGCCTTACCCGAACCTGATCCGTACTCCGCCTCACGTGATGCCTTCGAACGCCTCGTCTGGACACTGGCCGACGGCCCGGCCGCCGACTTGCCTCATGACGAACCGGAAGTGCGGCTCGAACAGCTGGGACGCGACCTGCTGCGGCAGTTGATGCAGGACCACCTCGATCTGCGTGCCAGGAAGGAGGAGGACGCAGTACGGGCGAATGCGGGCCGGCCGGTGATCACCGGTCCGGAGGGGCGGGCCAGGCCCTGGCGGGAGAAGGGCCATCGTCGCCTGCTGGCTTGTGTGTTCGGGCCGGTGAGCGTGAGCCGGATCGCCTACCGCGGCCGGGGCGTCGCCAACGTGCACCCGGCGGACGAAGCGTTGTCACTGCCCGCCGGCCGGCACTCCCGCGGACTCGCCCGGCTCGCGGCCGTGGAAGCGGTGCGAGGCTCCTTCGACCAGGCCGCCGCCGCGATCGAGCGGCGATGCGGAAAAGTGCTGGGCAAGCGCCGCCTCACAGAACTCGTGGTCGCCTCCGCCATCGACATCGCTGCCTACTACACAGCGAAGATCCCCACCCCGTGCACCCGCGAGATGCCCCTGGTCATCCAGATCGACGGAAAGGGGGTGGTGATGCGCCCCGAGGCCCTGCGCGAGGCCACCCGCCGGGCCGCGGCCAAGAGCGCGGTGGCCGGACGGCGCGGGCGGCTGGCCCCGGGCGAGAAACCCAACCGCAAGCGCATGGCGACGGTGGCCTGCGTCTTCGACATCGCTCCCGCCCCTCGCCGGCCGCACGACATCATCCACCCGCCCGGCGGGCGCAGCGGGACGCGGTCGCCGCGGCCGGGCCCGAAGGCGGAGCGGAAATGGTGCACCGCCTCGGTGATCCGTCCCCCGGAACAGGTCGTCGCCGACGCCTTCGACCAGGCCGCGTCCCGCGACCCGCACCGCCTGCGGGACTGGATCGTGCTCGTCGACGGCGCCCGCCACCAACTCGACCTCGTCCAGGACGAAGCAGCCCGCCGCAGCATCCGCCTGAACATCCTGCTCGACTTCGTGCACGTCGCGGAATACGTGTGGACGGCCGCGCACGCCTTCCCCCCCGCCCGGCAGCCGAGGGGCAGAAACCTGGGCCCCGGACAAACTCACCGCGATCCTCGCCGGACAGGCCGGCCGCGGCCGAACAGCTTCCCACCGCCCGCCGCGACGCCGTCACCACCTGCCACCGCTACCTCACTGGCCACCTCGGCCAGCTCAACTACGACACCGCCCTCGCGGTCGGCTGGCCGATCGCCACCGGCGCCGTCGAAGGCGCCTGCCGCCACCTGATCGCCGACCGCCTCGACATCACCGGCGCCCGCTGGGGACTCGATGGAGCCGAAGCCGTCCTCCAACTCCGCGCGCTCATCACGAACGGCGACTTCGAGGACTACTGGATCTTCCACACGGCCCGCGAACACCAGCGCCTCTACCCCAGCCCTGACCAGCAGGACTACAGCCTCACCGCTTGATCCCGGTCGTCACTTCAAAGGATCCGCGCCCTTCCTGGCTCGCCGAGGAGGTCCTCGCCCACAACGGCCGCATCAAGGCCGTCGTACCGGCCGCCGAGCACAGCCAGGGCCTTCCGGCTGAGCATCATCCGATGTATGACGCTCTCCTGCGGCAGGTGTCCGGCGGCGTGCACGGGACGGGCCTGACCTGACCGTCTCCGGCTCCTGTGCGCACATGACGGTCAGTGAGATCGTGGCCGGCCTGGCCGACGAACTGGTCGTGGTAGGGGACGGGAAGCCGGTCTGGGATACGGCGGTACTGCGGATGTTGTGGCCTACGCCCAACAGGGCTCCTTGTGCACTTCTTCGGGCTGTTGTCGGTCTGGGTCCGGGTTGGTGCCGGGCCGGCTGTTCGTGCTGGTGGTCTTTTCTGTCTGTGGCCGGTGGTGGGTGTGTTGCAGGTGCCGTTGGGGTGTTGTCGTGATGAGTTGGGCGGCAGCGCAGAACAGATGCGGCCTCCCATGGCGGCAGCGAGTGGCAAGTGAAGGATCAAGGCTTGCGGGTTGTCACTTCATCGCCCCATGGTGTGCTCCGGGGTTGTCGGAACCGGGACCGGCGTTCGGGGACGGGTGGTGGTCCCGGAGATAGATGGTGACTCGCGCCCCGTTGACATGGGTTGTTTCGTACTCGTGGAAGTGGCGCCGCAGGGTGCTTGTTTTCGCTTCTTCCTGCGGGTCGGTCGACGAGTGTGCACCCGCCGCGCGGACCACGACGATCCGGTCGAACTCCAGCATGCGTGCCGCAATGACCTGGGCGGGAAGCTCGACGCCTGCGAGTGTGTTCGACGCAACGGGGTCCTGCGCCAGGGCGAGATCCGTCAGTAGACGGGTGTCCTGGGAGTTGGCCGCGGTCAGGATTCGTTGCCGGCCGGGGAGGTAGAGCAGTCCGTCGCCGGGGCGGCCTTCCTCGCGTACGGTGGCGCCGATGGCGGTGACGTCGTTGCTCCGGCTCTGGGGCGTGCGCAGCGCGAGGCTCGGCGGGAGGAGTGCGGCCAGTACGGCAGCGGCCGCGATCCATGCGGTGCGGGAGGACCGCCGCAGCCGGTGGGAGTGGTCCAGCCAGGCGCCCAGCAGCAGGGCGATTCCGGTATTGCCGTAGAGCACATACCGGTCGACGAAGAGGGGCTTGGCCAGTGAGGCGGTCAGCAGCAGAAGGCCCGGCAGCACGAGAATCGGCACAGCCAGCGCGGAGAGCCGCACGGGTCCCCTCGTCGCCAGGGGCGTTCGGGCGCACAGTACGCCCACGACCGCGACGACCAGGAAATAGCGAAGCCGCACCGGTCCGCTGATCCAGGACACCTGCTCCGACTGCCCGGCACTGCGGATTGCCAGCGGCAGCAGGCCGGCCACGACGCCTGCGGCCGTCGCGGTCCATGCGGTCAGGACCGGTCGTGGAACACGGGAGAGGGCCAGGGTGACGCCGTGTGCGACCAGGGCGAGGACAGCGAATTCATGGAGCAGGCAGGCCAGCAGCATGGTGGCGCCGTAGACCGCCCACCGCCATCGGGTGCGATGCGGGACGGCGGTCACGAGTGCGTAGGTGGCCCAGGTGACCAGGGCGCAGACCATGGCGTACGAGCGGCCTTCCTGCGTGTACTTCTGGACCTGGGGGAGGAGTGCGAACACCAGCCCGGCCAGCAGTCCGGCACGGGGTCCCGCCAGGCGTAGTCCCAGCAGTCCGACTCCGCTCGCCGCCAGGGACATCGCCAGCACGGACGGCAGTCGCAACGTCAGCAGCCCTGCGCCGAAGAGGCCGAAGATCTCGTGCATCAGGGCGTAGTAGAGGGCGTGGACCAGATCGACGTGCTGGGCGGTGTGCCATATCTGTGCGAGATCGCGGTGTGCGAGCTGGTAGGTGACGGACTCGTCCCCCCACAGGGTGTTCTGCCTGCGGATGCCCCAGAGCCCCAGAGCGATGGTCAGCGAGAAGGGCGCGGTGACGACAACGGCTCGGGCCGGGCTCGGTGATGGCCGGCGGGCGGATACGGGAGGGGAAACCGTCCTGGCCACGGCGGGACCACGTTCGGCAACGGACATCGGCGACAGGGCCTTTCGACAGCGGCGAAGAAACCCCGCCACCGTGCCCGGACCTCGTTGACCGGTTGCTGACCCAACCTGACCGGCCGATCAGGAAGGCGGGCCGGCGCTGTGCGAGGCTGCACCGCATGCGCATCCTGGTGGTCGAAGACGAGGTGGACCTCGCCCGGACCCTGCACACCGGCCTGAGTGCCGAGGGCTACAGCGTCGACCTCGCCCATGACGGCAGGCAGGGGCTGTGGATGGCCCGGACCGGCGAATACGCCCTGGTCGTACTGGACTTGATGCTGCCCGGACTCAACGGCTACAAGGTCTGCGCCCAGTTGCGCCGGGAGGGCAACGCGACCCCCATCCTGGTGCTCACCGCCAAGGACGGGGACTTCGACCAGGCCGAGGCCCTGGACACGGGGGCCGACGACTACCTGGCCAAACCCTTCTCCTACATGGTGCTCGTCGCACGGCTGCGGGCCCTGGTCAGGCGAGCCGCGACGGTTGCCCCGCCCGTCCTTGCCGTGGGCGACCTCTCGCTGGACGTCGCCGGCCGGGTCTGCCGCCGGGCCGGGAGTCGGGTGGACCTCACGCCCCGGGAGTTCGCCGTTCTTGAGCTGCTGGCCCGCCGGGCGGGCCAGGCGGTCTCCAAAGCGGACCTGCTGTATCACGCGTGGCCCGACGAGGCATGGGATCCCAACCTGGTGGAGGCGCGCGTCAGCGCACTGCGCAAGAAGGTGGACGCCGCGTTCGACCGGAAGTCCCTGCAGACCGTACGGGGTTGCGGCTACCGGCTGGTGGACGACCGTGACCGCGACTGAGCCGCGACGCCGCTGGTGGCCGCGTTCGGTACGAGCCCGCACGGCGCTGGCCGCCGCCTCGACCGCCGCCGTCATCCTGCTCGGCATCGGCTGGTGGGTACACCACGACGTCTACCGCCAGAGCACGCAGATCGCCGAAGAGCAGGCCCAGAAACATCTCCTTGCCCTCGTTGATCAGCTGAACGAGGGGGTGGTTCCCGGCCGCAGAAGCGCCGTGCCGTACGAGGTCGTCGCCACCGGCCGACGCACCGCTGTCGCCTCCGGCGGGGGCATGGAAGCCTTGGATCCCGGCACCCGCCATGTACTGCCCGCTCCCTCCGCGCTCTCAGCCCCACCGGATGCCGATGGGGAGTGGTCCTATACGACCCGTCCCCTGCGCATACCGGCGCACCGCGACGACAACCCCGGGAACCCATTCGACCCGGCCGGCGGGACCTACCCGGTCTTGTACGCCGATGTCTGGGTCGGTGCGCTGAGCAGCGAAAAAGCCGCCGCTCTGGGCGTCACCGCCGATGCCACACTGCGGGCCTATGTGGTGGTACTCCCGGACACAGCTGAGGAGATCACCAGGACCACCGACCTGCTGCTGCTGCGCGCCGGGCTCGTCGGCCTCGTACTGATCGCCGCCGCCACCTACTTCGCCGTCCGCGTCGCGCTGCGGCCGGTCGAGGCCATCCGCGTCCTCACCGCCTCGGTCACCGCGCACGACCCCCGCGAACGCGTCACCGTCCCCGCCACGGGACACGAGATCACCGCCCTGGCCACCACCCTCAACACCACCCTCCAACGCCTCGACGACGCGGCCGCCCGGCAACGCCGCTTCGTCGCGGACGCCGCCCACGAACTGCGCAGCCCCCTCACCACCCTGCTGGCCAGCCTGGAAGTCGCGCTCGCCTACCCGGAACGCACCGACTGGCCCGCCGCGGCTACTACCGCCGCACGCCAGACCCGCCGCCTCCAGGCCCTCGCCGAAGACCTGCTGCTCCTGGCCCGCCTCGACACCCGCAGTCCCGCGGCCGACGCCGAACTCGTCGACTTGACTGCGGTGGTCTCTGGGTTGGTTGAGCAGCACTTGCTCGCTGAAAGACGGTTGACTCTCACCTGTGGCGGTGTCGCCTCCGCGTACGTATACGGGAGCCTTGGTGAGTACGAACGGCTGCTGCGTAATCTCGTCGACAACGCCGTCCGCCATGCTGCCCACCGCATCGAGATCACGGTCCGCGGTCAGGGCGCTTGGATCGTCCTCACGGTGCACGATGACGGGCCGGGTGTGCCTGCCGAGGATGCCGAGCGGATCTTCGAACGTTTCGTCCGGCTCGATGACGCCCGTTCCCGCGATCAGGGTGGCACCGGTCTGGGCCTTGCCATCGCCCGCGATCTGGCTCACCGTCACCGAGGCACTCTCACCCTTGCTCCTCGCACTCTCGGAGCGTGCTTTGAGCTGCGCCTTCCTCGAGTTCCCGCCCCAGCCGGCGGATGACGCGCTTCACTGTTTCTCCCCTGCGGGCAGTGATGGCGGGCCGAGTTGTGTGCGGGCGCGGTCGGTGGGTTTCTGTGTCGGTGCTGTTTTGGCTCGCGCGTACTCGCCCGGTGCCGTTCCAGCTGCGGCGGTCGCCCGCTTGGGCTGCGCGTAGGGGGTGGGGTTCTCGGGGTGGGTGTGCGGGTGGTCCCGGAAGGTTCTCTGGTTGCGGGTTGGCCGGCTCTCCGGGGTCGCCACGTGCGGGGTATGGCTGCGGACGCCGTTGTCTGTGCGGACGTACGGCAGCCGGTCGGTCGTTGCGTGGTTGTAGGGGTGGAGGCCGAGGCCGGCGAGTGCCCTCTGGTGGGGTGCGGCGTGTGTGAGGTTGTGGACGGCGGCCGTCGGGTCGATGGCGGGCTTGGCCGCCGGTCCTGGGACAGGGGTCGAGCCGATGTGGTCGATCTTGGCGGACAGCCCGGGTGCCGCTGCGCGGATGGCGTCGCCGGCGGGAGCGGCCTGCCGGGGTCGGCGCGGGTCGTACTGGGGTACGTGGATGGCGCCGGGTTCGGACACGGCAGTCATCTCCGTCGGCACACGCTGTGATGTCCGCCGGCTGCCGCCCGGCTGCCATGGCCCGCCCTCGCCATCCGGGGTTTGGCAGGGGCTCGATGTGCCGGATCCGCTCGTTTCACGGACTGCGCCCGGGGAATCGCGGTTGAGTACCTGGGTCTCGGGGCTGGGCAGGCCCGCCGGAGCTGGCTTCGCCCCGAAGGCGGGCGTTAACGCGCCGGGCGGAGTGCCGTGTTCTCCTCCGCGTATCCCGGTCGTGCCCGGCGGCCTTCCCGGATTCTCGAAGGAGCATGAATTGGGTGTGAATGTGCGTTTTCGACGTCGTCCGCAACGTGCGGGTGTTCGTGCGGTGGCAGCGGTTGCGGTAGTCGCGGCCCTCGTCGTGCCCCTTGCTGTGACCCCGGCGAGTGCGGACACGGTCCATGAGAGTGCGGCGGTCCGGCAGGACGGCACTGCGCAGACACGTGCTCACCTGCGGGAGCTGGCGCGGAAGTTGGTGGAGGAAGGAGTGCCTGGGGTGATCGTGCGGGTGGACGGCGGTCACGGCAGGCCCGTCGAGATCTCCGAGCAGGCGGCCTGGACGAAGAAGGATCACCGGCTCAGGGCGGACGACGAGGTGCGGGAAGCGTCCAGCACCAAGACGGTGATGGCCACCCTTGTCCTGCAGCTGGTCGCCGAGCACAGACTCGCCCTCACCGACCCGGTCGGCAAGTGGCTGCCCGGCCAGGTGCGCAACGGCGGGGCGATCACCCTGCGGATGCTGCTCAACCACACCAGTGGGTTGTTCGACTACACCGACGACCCCGCTCTCGCGCCGGCCCTCACCGGACGGGACTCCCATGTGTGGACGTCGACGGAGATCCTCGGCCTGGTGAGCGGGCACCCGGCACTGTTCGAGCCCGGTACCGAGTGGTCGTACAGCAACACCAACTACATCGCGATCGGCGCCGTCCTGGAGAAGGCCACCGGTAAGAGTCTTGCGGCGCTGGTGCGGGAGCGGATCGCGGGACCTCTGGGGCTCCGGCACACGTTCTACGCCACCGGCTCCGCCTGGCACGGCCGGCACGCGCACGGCTACGAACCCGATGCCGCCCATATGCCGGCGGACGTCCCGGAGGAGTTCAGGAACTATGCCGGGCCGCAGCACGACGGCCATGTGGACGTCACCGGCGACTACGTCACGGCCGACGGAGCGGATGCCGCGGTCGTGTCCACCGCCGGTGACTGGTCCCGTTTCTACGGCGCGCTGATGTCGGGGCGCCTGCTGCCCGCCGCTCAGCTGGCCCAGATGCGCACGACTGTGCCGGAGGACGGGCCGGGGGACCCGGACGGGCTCGGCTACGGGTTGGGTATCGAGACGGCGCAGACCTCCTGCGGCACGGTCTGGGACCACGTCGGCGTCGTCCCGGGCTATGCGACCTACAACGTCACCGACTCCACCGGCCGTCGCACGGCCGCCTTCTTCTTCGCCACGTCCACTCTTCTCACCAGGCAGGCGCACCAGACCGGCGCGGCCCTGATGGACGCGGTCAACTGCGCCGTGTTCGACTGACCTGCGTGTTTCCGTGGGGGGAGCCGCCTTCGGATCGTGATGCGGAGGCGGCCGGCTGAGCCAGGATCCGCGTGGTCGGCGAGCGGGCGACGGCCCCCCTGAAGGCCCTGAGCCCTGCTGCGCGGACTCCGCTGCGGCGGGGTTGGCGGTGTCTGCTGTCTCAGTGCTGCCATGCCGGTGGGCGTTTCTCGGTGAAGGCGTGGGCGCCTTCGGCTGCGGCGGCGGTCGCGAAGACGGGGCTGCTGAGGGGATCCTGGACGGTGTAGGCGGCTGCGTCGTCGAGGCCGCGGGTGTCGCGGACGATTTGTTTGGTGACGAGGACGGCGTCGCGGGGCGGGGCCAGAAGCCGGTCGGCCAGGGTGAGGGCTGCCTGGAGGGCTTCGCCTTCGCGGGTGAGCCGGTTGACGAGTCCGTGGCGGGCCGCCTGGGGGGCGGGCAGCGGCGTGCCGGTCAGGAGCATCTCCATGGCCAGGTGGTAGGGCAGGCGGCTGGGGAGGCGGATGGCTCCGCCTTCGGCGGCGATGAGTCCGCGGGCGACTTCGGGCAGGGCGAAGAAGGCGGTGTCGGCTGCGGTGATGAGGTCGCAGGCGAGGGCGAGTTCGAAGCCGCCGGCGACGGCTGCGCCCTCGACCGCGGCGATGAGGGGCTTGACAAGGCATGCCCGGGTCAGTCCCGCGAGTCCCCGGTCGGCGATGACCGGGACGCCGTCGGCCGGGAAGGTCTTGAGGTCCATGCCCGAGCAGAAGTGGCCGTCCGCGCCGGCCAGGATGCCGACGCTCAGCGCGGGATCGGTCTCCAGTCGGGTGAGGGCCGCGTCCATCGCCTCGGCCAGCGGCCGGTCGATCGCGTTGCGGACGTGGGGCCGGTTGAGGGTGATGAGCAGGACGCCGGGGCGCGGCTCGGTCACCAGCACGGGGTGTTCGCTGTCCATCGGGTGTGCTCCAGGTCGGGGCCAGGTGGGGTGGGCGGGGGTGGTCAGGTCCGTACGACGGGCAGCGCGGCCAGTCCGCGCATCACCCGGGCCGGCCGCCAGGGGAGTTCGTCGGCGGGCTTGGCCAGTGCCACCGGGCCCAGCCGTTCGAGCAGCAGGGGGAAGGCGACGGCGCCTTCGAGGCGGGCCAGGGCGGCGCCGATACAGAAGTGGGGTCCGTAGCCGAAGGCGAGGTGGTCGTTGGGCGTGCGGCTCAGGGCGAGCCGGTCGGCGTCCGGGAAGCGGGCCTCGTCCCGGTTCGCGGAGCCGATCAGGAGACTGACGATGTCTCCCTCGCCGATCAGCTGCCCGTGCAGGGTGATCGGTTCGGCGGCGCACCGGAACGTCGCGTCCCGTACCGGCGAGTCGTAGCGCAGCAGCTCTTCGACCGCGGTGGTGACCAGCGCACCGCCGGTCTGGGCTCCGGTCAGCCGGGCGGCCTCACCGGGGTGGCACAGCAGGGCGAGCGTGCCGTTGCCGATGAGGTTCATGGTCGTGTCATGTCCCACGAGCAGCAGGAGGTAGGCGGTGGAGCGCAGTTCCTCCTCGCTCATCGCCCCGCTCTCGTCGCTGGCCCGTACCAGGGCGCCCAGCAGGTCCACCTCGCTGCGCTCGCCGTCCGCACGCTTGCCGGCGATCAGCACGTCCAGCAGCTCGTGCAGATCGCCTTCCACCCGGGCGGGGTCCAGACCCGCGGCGGGGGCGATGGTGGCCATCACGGTCTCCCGGGTCGCCGCGTTGTCCAGCTCCGCCGGGACGCCGAGGATCGCGCAGATCATCCGGAAGGTCAGCGGCGCCGCGAAGGCCGCGATCACATCCACGTGGGTGTGCTGTCCGATCCGGTCCAGCAGCCGGGTCGCGGTGTCCGCGACGAAGGGCTCCAGCCTGGCGATACGGCGCGGTACGAACGCGGCGTTCACCAGGGCGCGCAGACGGGTGTGGTCCGGGGGGTCGGCATGGACGAGATGCCGGTTCAGCCCGGCCGGCCCCGGGACATAGCCCGGCACCCGGCCGGGGTCCTTGCTCAGCCGCCCGTCGGTCAGCAGCGCGCGGACGTCGTCGTAGCGAGAGATCTGCCACACGGTGGGGCGCCCGGGTCTGCGATCCGGGTACGCGGGCGCATGCCGACGCAGCCACGCGAAGTAGGGGTAGGGGTCGTGCACTCGCGCGGCCGGCAGGTCGGCGGGCGGAGATGGAGGGACGGGAGCGGGCACAGGGGCTCCGGGATCGAAATCCGGCACGGACACCGCACCAACGACCGACGGCGACGAAAAGATGTGAAACATCTCCTTGCGCCTTGCCGGGTACTAGCGGCCGGCCGGTTCGCGTCCAAGACGCGCTTGCAGTGCGCCCGGCTGGACGCCTGCCTCGCCGACGGCCTGTGGCTGCGCAACGCTGCCCACGCCAACACGATGGCCGCCCGCCTGGACAGCGGACTCAAGGCTCTGCCCGGTGCCGGCCTGCTGCACGCCGTCGAGGCCGACATCCTCTTCTGCCGCCTCCCTCAGCCGGTCATCGACCAGCTCCTGGCCGACGGGTTCGCCTTCTACCACGACCGCTGGGAGCCCGGCGTCTGCCGCTTCGCCACCTCCTTCTCCACCACCGAGCACGACGTCGACGCTCTCCTCGAAGCCGTGGGCCGCCTCACCGCCTGACTTCCCGGGCGCGGGTGAGTGCGGTGGCTGGGGAGGTCTGGGCTGCCTGTTCCCGGCCGGCCCCTGTGGTCGGTGTCGAGGGCGGCCGCGCCCGCGCGGCCGGACGGTGCCGGGTCGAAGAAGCTGCGCTGCTGGTCGGCTTCGTCCCGGCATCAGCGGCCCGCTCGGCACCTGAACCACCCCCGGCTCTGCTGAACCACCCCCCTGCTCTGGGCCGTGCTCCTTCCTGCGCTGAACACCTTGTGCCCTGGGTGTCGTTCGTCCGTGCGGCCCCGGGTCCGGTGTCCGGCCGGTGGCGCGCCGCCGCCCCCTTTGGCCGGCCTGCCGGCTGTCCGGCGGGCGCCTGCCCGCTGCCCGGCATCCGCTGCCTGGTCTCGGTTCCGGCCGCGTCCCTTGTCCGGTGCCTGGTGCCTGGTGCCCGGTCCCGGTTGTGGGGGCGGGTATGACGGGGTGTTGGGGTGTCAGGGTTGGGTGAGGTCGATGGCGTGGTCGAGGTGGTGGGGGTTGAGGATGCGCAGGATGCCTTCGAGGAGGTAGTAGTCGGCGTAGGGGAGGGAGACCTCGATGCCGTCTTCGGCGGGCCGGTTGCGGGTGCAGCGGGCGAGGACGGCGTCCGCGCGGGTGGAGGTGCGGGTGAGGCAGGTGCGGGCGAGTGCGGTGAGGATCTTCAGGGCTGTGGTGCGGTAGTGGGTGCGGCCGGTGGCGGTGGCGAGGTCGGTCAGTGCGCAGGCCATGACGGCTCCGGCGGAGGCGTCTTTGATGTCGTGGGGCTGCTGGGGTGCGCGGTAGTCCCAGACGGGGATGTGGTCGGGGGTGAGGGCGCTGAGGGCGTAGTCGGCGAGGCGGGCGGCGGTGTCCAGGAAGCGGGTGTGGGCGGTGCGGCGGTAGAGGGTGGTGAATCCGTAGATGCCCCAGGCCTGGCCGCGTGACCAGCAGGAGGCGGGGCTGTAGCCCTGGACGGTGCCGGGGCCGAGGGGGGTGCCGGTTGCGGGGTCGAGGTCGAAGACGTGGGGGGTGGATCCGTCGGGCCGCGGGAACAGGCGCCGGGTGGTGTCGGCGTGCGCGACGGCGATGTCGAGGTAGCGGTCCTGGCCGGTCTGCTCGCCGGCGAAGACGAGCAGGTCGAGGTTCATCATCGTGTCGATGATGACTCGCCCGGCGTTGGCGGGGTCCTCCAGCGCGCCCCAGGCGCGCAGGAACCGGCCGCGGGGGTTGTAGCGGCGGTGCGGCTTCTCATTTTGATGTCACCAGTAGTTCTCATCTGGATGTCATGCATCTCTGCTGTTCGGAGTGCAGTAGTGGTGACATCGAGTGAGAAATATTGGTGACATCGAGTGAGAATTCCCAGCGCGTTGAAATGAGAAGGCCTTAGGGATGACCGTCTGATCTGCTGCTTTACGCTTCGACCTTGCTGGTTAGGGGCCGTGAATGGTGGCCGAGAGAGGCGGCGTGCGGCAGGCGCACCGCGCCGTTCACGGCAGGCGCGGTGGTGGCATCGGGAGTGTCGGCAGAGTAAGGGTGCTGAGTGGCTCGTGTGAGGGTGGGGTCAGGATGGGCGTGCTTGAGGGCAGGCGTCCCGTATCGGACGAGACAGGAAACCCCCACGCGTGTGGGGAAGACACGTAGCTCCGTCCGGCCGCGATGTCCGGCAGGGACACACCCCCACGCGTGTGGGGAAGACATCGTTCTGAAGGGCGTTTGGTGCCCAACCACGGACACACCCCCACGCGTGTGGGGAAGACCCTTGATGACCTGCGTATCTGAAGATCAGCAGGCCGTATTTCGGTGACTTTACCTGAGACTGCGGTGCTGGTGAGGATACCGGGTCCTCATCGGATCGACGCACTCGCGGGTGTTGCTTGCTTGTTCCGGCCCGTCGGTCTGGCTGCTGTTGGAGGACTGGGTTTCGTGCTGGGCCGTATGGATGCGCGGGGTCTTGGTCTTTCAGCGTGTGGTGAGCTGGATGGCTATGGGAAAGGACGGGCGGCTGGCCGGTGCTGCTTCGAGGTCGGCGGAGCCCAGGTGCAGGCTCAGCACGTCCAGGCCGGTGCCTCCCAGGAGCGGGCGTGTTGCTTCCGCGAGGGTGAGGCAGGCGGCGATGACACCGACGAAGGCGGCGCCGACCGCGGTTCCGGCGAGTTGGACCGCGCCGCACGCGTCGCGCCGGGACAGGTCGTCGAATGCGCTGTTGCGGGGCAGTTCGGGGGCGTCGGCCGGGGGGTCGGCCCAGGCGGTGACCTGGTCGCTCGGGCGGGCCGCGGGAAAGCGGCGGAGCTGGATGGCGTTGAAGTCGGCCGGGCCCGCGCCGAGTCCTGCGTCGATGGCGAGGTTCCAGCCGGCTGCGCTGATCATCCGGCGGGTCGCCAGGTTGTCGACGCCGAGGAGCGCGACATGAGTGTCCTTTGGGGGGACGCGGGTGGTGTGGTGGAGGCGCTGCTCGATGATGTGGGTGTCGAAGCCGAGTGCGTCGAGGCGGGCGGCGACCAGGCGGGTCTTGCGGACCTGGGCGGGCCGGCGGGGGGTCAGCATGCCGGTGCTGTGGTTGGCTTCGACAGCTGTGTCCACGTCCTGCAGCACGACACGGACACGGGTGGGGTCGGGGTAGGGCAGCCAGGACAGGACCCAGGCGTTGGCCTGTCCGAGGTGGCCGAGTCCGACCAGCCACCATGAGGCCGGCGCGTGGGTAAGGGACGGCCCGGTGGTGCCTTCCCCGGTGGGAGACCACAGGTCGAGGCTGATGGGCCGGTAGCCGGCGTCGCTGCCCGGACGGGCCTGTACGGCTCCGAACGCCTCGTGGACGCCGAGGGCTGCCGCGCAGAGGGCGGCCAGCACGTCCTCGCCGTTCTCCACGCTCTCCGTGTTCTCGTTCACGCTGTCCGTCGCGGCTGCCGGCCCTGTGACGGGGCGGACGGAGGCGGTCCACCCCTTCCAGGCCACTTGCAGTACGACGCGGTGCGGGGAGAGACCCTGCTGGAGCGCCGCGTCCGGTGCGCCGAGCAGTACCACCGGCCAGTGGGCCGGAATGTCCTGCAGATCCGCTGCCAGGGTGGCGCCCTCGGCGGCCAGGGCGTCGGCGACGGTGCGCCCGCGGTAGGGTCCGGCGGTCAGTACGCCGTCGCCGTCCGCCACCACCCGGGTGCTGCCGAAGGCCCGTGCGGCGGTGGCGGTCGCGGTGCACAGCGCGGCCTGGTACGCCGCCTGCCGGCCGGGCTGGGTCCCGGCGACGACCGCGATGCCGGTGGCGGCGTGGGCGTCGAGCGCGGCCTCCAGGGTCGGGTGACTCCCGTCGCGGGCGCCCAGCAGTGCGGTGCGGTGGACCGTGTCTTTGTCCGGGACGTTCACGTGTTCCTCCGGAGTCGCTTGCATCCTGCGGCCAGGCGGTGGGTGAGCAGCCGCAGCGCCCGCCGGGGGCGGCTGTGCTCGCGGATGCGGACGAGGGCCGCGGACCGTGCCCCGAAGGCCGGGGACCAGGCGCCGTTCTCCCGGACGTGCACACCCAGTTCCTGGGCGTCGGTGACACCGGAGGCGAAGCGGGGGGCGATGAGCGCCACATCCCGTCCAGGGCGATCATCGGGTTCGCGGCGTCGGTGCGGCTCTGTGCCACCCGGTCGAAGGGGTGGGTGTGGATGTCGCCGACGACGCGCAGCCGGTCGCGCCGGCACCGCGCGGCCAGCGCCGTATACCCGTCGGCGCCGAAGGTGATCGCTCCGGTGAGGCAGCCCGGGTCGAGGTCGTCGTAGTAGGCGATGGCGGTCACCGGCTGGGGAAGGCGGCCCGCCGGGCGGTCGCGGTCGGTCAGCAGGAACGCCCCCGACTCGCGTCGGCCCTCCCCGCGGCGGGCGAGTTCGCGGATCATGCCCCTGAACAGGGCGGCGTCGAAGACCAGGCGTGCGTCCGTCATGATGTGCCGCCCGACGGCAGACGGGCTCCGGACAGCATGCGGTGCATCTCCTCCAGGTAGAAGACGATGGTCCTGCCGGGGTTCCAGGCCCGCTCCGGGTGCTCGGACGCCCACTGGCCGTGGGTGGCCAGGCCGATCCGGTCGCAGGGCAGGTAGGGGGCGTTGCCGTTGTCGGGCGACCAGTCCGGGCGGAAGACCTCGGGGCTGTGGCCGGTGACGGGCCACTGGTCGACGGGCAGGAGCGCGTCGGCCGTCAGGTCCCACGGCTGGCCGGCCGGCGCGGAGGCCGGATAGTCCTGGACGTCGAGACGCATTCCGCACTCGGCGCCGCCACCGACGGCGATCGCGACGGTCATCGTCGGCCAGGTGATGCTGACGATGCGCCAGAGCCCGGCGTCGACCCCGGCGTCGGCCGCCGCATCCTGAAGATCGCGCAGCAGTCGTGCCTTGCACGGGTCGACGCCCGGCTCCGCGGCGGTGGTCATCCCTGCGACCTGCCGGCGTGGACCAGGTCGAGCGCCACCGCGCACGAGCCGGCCGGGACGATCGCGCCGACCGGGTCGGTCAGCCGCAGGTCCGTGGTGGTCGACGGCAGCCGCAGCACCAGATCGGCGGTGTCCGAGGAGGGGATGCCGAAGGCCTTGACCGCCTCCTCGCGCACCTTCCGCACCCGTGTGGCCGGATGCGCCTGAACGGTCCTCTCCGCGCCGCCGTAGGCGACCGTGACCTCGATCCGGCGGCACTTGTGCACGACGACATGTCCCGGCTGGTCGCCGAACAGCTCGACCACCGTCAGCTCCACGTCGATCTCCGCCTCGTCACCGACGCGGTAGACCTTCTCGTCGGCCTCGACCACCACTACGTCGGCCAGCCGGGCCTCCGCAGCGACCTCCCCGGTCTCTGCCCCGTCTCGACCGCTCCTGTAGGTGTGAACCCGCATGACATGCACCTTTCCATCAGAAATCGCGACAGGGGACATGATCCAAGCCGCGGCACGGAGCGATCATAGTCCATAAAGTCGCGAAGTCGGTAAAGAAAAATCCCCAAACGGCGGGCGGTCGTGTGTTTGGCGACCCACCGCCGACGAGATACGTTGGTACGGTGTTTGTGACAATCCCGGACGCCGACCTCAGCGAACTGCTCGCCTCGCAGACCTTGCTCCTCAAGGTCTGGCCCGACACCGCCCGAGAGGTCATGGTGCTGCTGCAAACCCTGCGATCGGCGATGCCCACACTCGCCGACGCCCTCGCCATCGGACTGGTCGTCCTGGCCGCACCGACGGCGATGCCCGGAGTCGAACTCAGCCACCGCCGCGCCGCCCTCACCGCCACCGGCTGCCGCCCCGACGGCACCAAGGTGGAGGCCCCGCACTCGCACCTCGCCGAGATCACCCGCCTCGAAGTGCACGACGTCCGCGCCGACGGACGCTCAGGCCTGCAGGTGCGGTCATGAACACCGACACGAAAGAGTTCCAGCCCAACTGGGGAGTCCACCCCGGCGAGATCCTCGGCGGCATCCTCGACCAACGCGGCATGAAACAGGTCGAACTCGCCCAGCGCACAGGACTGTCAGCGAAACACGTCAATCAGATCATCAAGCAGACAATCGGCATCAGCTCGGACGTCTCGATCCTCCTCGAACGCGCCCTCAACGTCCAGGCCTCCTTCTGGAACGACCTTGACACGCAATACCAGGCCTTCGAAAGCCGCCGCCGCGCCGAAGCAGCACTCGGCGAATACGGCACCTGGGCCAGCCAGTTCGACACCGGCACCCTGCGCCTCCACAAGATCATCGACGCCGCAGACACCACCATCACCCGCGCCGAGAAGATCCTCAAACTCTTCCAGGTCGCCACACCCGATGCCTTCACCCAGACATGGCTGCGACCGTCAGTGTCCTTCCGCCGCAGCCACGCGTTCACCGTCAGCGAGCCCAACACCGCCCTGTGGTTGCGCCTGGTCGAGCGGTCCGCCCTCGACGTCTCCGTCCAGCCCTTCAACGCCAGAAAACTGCGCACCGTCGCCAAGTCGATCCCGACGATGACCACCATGAACGTGCCCGACGGATTCATTGCGGCGCGCGCCGCCCTGGCCGAAGCCGGAGTCGCCCTCACCTTCGTGCGCGAGGTGCCGGGCACACGCGTGTGCGCGGCCACCTGGTGGATCAACGGCGACCGTCCGGCCATCGGCGTCACCGAACGCCATCGACGCCACGACACCTTCTGGTTCAACCTGCTGCACGAGATCGGGCACATCGTGCGCCACCCCCGCCGTACCAGCTTCCTCGACTTGGAGGGCGGGGACGCCGGCGACCAGGCCGAAGCCGAAGCCAACGACTTCGCGGCCCAGACCCTGTTTCCCGGAGACAGCAGCGACTCGATCGCCCAGGCCACCACCCACCGAGAGATGATCATTATCGCCGCACGGCTCGGCGTCGGCGTCCCGATGGTCGCCGGACGCTACGGCAACCTGACCAAGCAATGGAAACTGGTCGGCCGCCTCCGCCCGTCGATCTCCGACGAGGAGATCAACGCACTGGAGACCATCGCCCAAGACGCCGCCGCGTAAAAGCAGGACACGGCCGGACGCGCGGACTGATCCCGTGACGCGATCACACGCGTCACGGGCCCACGCCGGCGGAGCACCCAACTGCCAGCCTCCACCAAGCGCCAGCCCCCAGGCAGCGGGCCCGGCCGCGCGACGCAGCCAGGCACCCCGACCCGACGGTCAGACAGACCAACGCGATCGGGTTCTGAGGACGAACCCCGTCGGCGGACACCCCCACGCGTGGGAAAGACCAGCCTGCGGCCTGGTCGCTGTCGGCCGTCCACGACGTGATGTCACCGACGCGGCCGGCGCAGGTTCTCCTGCGACGACAACAGGCCGAGTACAGCGTGTTCCGCGTGGTGGCTGCGCCACTGTTCGGCGAGGTCGCGGTCGGTGAACGTGCTCAGGCCCTGGTCCGTGGAGGAGGCCAGCCCGATCGTGTCCCAGCCGCCGGCACTCGCGGCGAAGCCGACGGCGATCTCGGCGAAGGACGGGCCGCGGAAGTAACTGACGTGGACATCACCGAAGTCGAGCTCTGCGCCTGACTCGTCCGACACGAGGGCGCTTGCCGCCACCCGGGAGGCGAAGAAGGCGTTCACGTCCTCCTCGACCTCGGCACGCATCGCACTGGACACCTGCTGGCGGTAGGTGGGCGGCTTAAGACACGCCAGGTAGGAGAAGCCGATGCTGGTGCCGTCCGTACAGACGACCGCGAAGCCGGGATAACTGCCGCGCAGCGGCGGGGCGATGACGAACTTCTCCACACCGGGGCCTGCCTTCTCCGCAGCTTCCGGGTGCAGGTCAAGGAGGTCCAGGAGCAGGAGACGGTCCTCCAGCCGGTCCACCGTGCTCCCCACTTTGCAGCCGTAGAGCACTGCGCGTACGGCGTCTCCGGCGGCCTGCTTCGTGGGGTACCGACGCGTCCCGATCCGGAATTCCGGCATAGTCCAACTCCTCTGCGGAAGAAGGGTGTTGTGGTGCACCCGCCGGGAACGGGTGGCACGTGCACGAGTATCCCCAGACCGGCATGCCTTCTTGCCGAGTTGCCGGATACGCGCGGAGGAAGGGAGCCGGGATCGCGTCGCGATGAGCGAGCGGGCCAATGGCCTGCGTGCTCGCCCTCCTCATCCGGCTGGAAGCCCCCTGCACCGCGGCCGACGACCTCGTCGTAGCGGTGCAGGAGGCGCCTCCCCCGGTGCCCCGGTACCGCCGGAATCGAGACGATCACTGCTGGTTCGCCGACGCCTGCGGATTGAAGGCATACGCCGCTTCCTCACCCACACTCGGGCTCCCGGCACGAACCCGACTACGCCTTGGAAACAGGTGAAGAACAACCAACTCCACCACGCCACGCACCACCAAGAGCACGGAGGAGAGCAGAATGCTCGCCCGCGTCGACACGCTGTACGTATGCTGCGCGACCACAACGAGAAGACGGCGTCCGCCGTCGGCGAAAAAGGACTGAACCGTGCGGGACAAACTGAAAAAGACGGTGACCGCCGTCGGCCCGATCGCGATGAAGGCGGCCGCAGGCGGCCGCCTGGCCTTCGGTGTGCTGAAGGCGGTGGCCACCGCCCTGCCGGCGGAGACAAGCGTGGATTCCTCTATCCAAGGCATCCGCCGGGACCTCGACGAGATCGAGAGAGAACTCAACCTGCTCTCCGACGAACGGAGAGAGACCGCACTGAAAGCCTTGGCATACGCCCTCAGTGAAGCCGAGTCGTCCGTGACCGAAGCCCTCCGCGGACTCGAAGAGGTCCGGGACAGAGATGACAGCCCCGCCGACCACGAGTAGTCCGCCGCCTCGGAACGACCCCGATGAAGGCGGTAATACGGGACTCGCCGCTGAAGGCAGCACCCCCGACCACTATGGGCAGGAAGAGCCAGTGTGATACGTCCTCGCTCCCGTCAGCCGCTACGCGCGCTCACTGGCGGGCGCAGATACTGCTGAATGGAGGAGAAGCCGCGCCTGGCGCTGGCCGTCCTCGGCGGTCACCTTGGCGCCTTCCCCACATGTGTGAGGAAGGCGCCTGAATCGGGATAGCCGCCTGCCTCAGGAAGGACAGACCCCCACGCGTGTGGGGAAGACCCGGTGCAGGAGCGCTGGGGTCCGGGTGTGCGGGACAGACCCCCACGTGTGTGGGGAAGACCTTCAGGGCGAAAAGCTCGCCTTCGCCGACCAGGACAGACCCCCACGTGTGTGGGGAAGACCCTTGACGAACTGCGTATTTGAAGATCGGCGAGCCGTATTTTACTCACTTTACCTGAGCTGGTGGGGCCGGCTTCCTGACAGCGGTTGTTTCTGGCGGGGCGGCTGGAATTGTCTGACCGCCGGGTGGCAGGTGCGAGTGCGCCGGTCAGGAACTGAGGCGGTCGGGGTACCTCGCTGCCCCCGCCAGGAGTCGGAGGCTTCGGTCGACCGGGGTGCGGTCAGGCTGTGGCTGTTCGGGCAGCGATGATGGGGGCGAGTGTGCTGTCGCTGGAGGGGGTTTCGTTGTATCTGAGCCGTGTGAAGGTGTCCGGTCTGAGAGCCAGCGCCGAGGGGGAGATCGACTGCGAGATACCCGGTCGCTTCAGTGTCCTCATCGGAGCGAACGGGGCAGGCAAGACCACTGTCACCGACGCTCTCTACCTGGCCCACACCAGCCGCTTCCCGCTGCTGCCGCGAATGAGTGCCGCCGCATTGCGCAGCGGCGGAACGCCCGGCATCGAGGTGCAGTACAACCTTGAGGGGGCAGCTGATCGTGAAGGCCCCCTTGGTCAGTCCCTGCATCATCCTGGCCGAAGCGGTGCTGACGGTTCCGTCCAGCGGTGGTTCGCGGGCCTGCAGCGCAACCTCGGCACGGTCCGTGCCCGGGTTGAACGCACTCGGATCCAAAACCCGGGACTGGGCACGGAGCCGTTCAAGTTCATCTACCTGCCGGCCTGGCGTCACCCCTTGGACGAGCTGGCCCGTCGCGAGACCCGCATCCTGATCGAGTTGCTGCGCGCTCAGCAGGAACGGCTGGACGGCAGCCGTAATCTGGTGTCTTTGCGTGTGAAGGCGTCCCGTCTGCTGGAGGACCTGGCCAAGGACAGCCTCATCGAGACGGTCGAGGAACGCATCAGCAGCCACCTCGCCGCGCTCACCTCCGGCGTGCAGCAGCAGTGGCCCTACGTCCGCGGCCAGGTCATCGACGACACCTACCTCGCCCGTGTCCTGGAGCTGATGCTGGCCGTCATCGAAGGCCGCAGTGCCGCCCGCCCTCTGGAAGTCTCCGGCCTGGGCTACGTCAACCTGCTGCACATGGCCGTGACCTTGGCCGCGATACCCGACTCCACCCGGCGTGGCACACCGCCCACGCCGACCTCGCCGGCAGAAGCCGGCCCCGAGCATGACGATCTGACGGAAGCGGAGGAGGAACGGCTGGCACGCGAACACCGGGCACAGGCCGTCGCCGAGGCCGAGTCCGAAGCGGACTCCTTCTTCCCCAGCACCCCCTTCCACGCCACGGTCGTCATCGAGGAACCCGAAGCCCACCTCCACCCCCAGCTGCAGCACGCCCTCGTGCGCTATCTGCGCAGGACCGTCCGCGAACGCCCCGAGCTGCAGATCGTGCTGTCCAGCCACGCCACCGACATCATCACCTCCTGCAATCCCGAAGACCTCGTCGTACTGCGGCGCACGGCAGAGGGCCGCCGCGTGTGCCGGCAGATTGCCACCATCCCGATGGCCGACCGTCGGCGCACCCTTCGCATGGCCCGTCTCCACATGGACGCCAGCCGCTCCGCCGCCCTGTTCGCCGAGTACCTGGTCGTTGTCGAAGGCGTCACCGAAGCGGCCATCCTGCGCGACTTCGGCCGTGCCTGGGCCGCCGGCGACCCCGCCAAGCGGTCCTTCATCGAGGCGTTGAGTATCATGTACGTCGGGACGAAGGTCGGAGCGTGGACATCCCGGTTCCTGGCCACCCAAGGGCATGAGGTCTGCACCCGGCTGGCGGTGCTGCGCGACAGTGACAAACCGTTCGACGAGGTCTACGCCCCGCCGGCCTGGCTGGACCAGCACGACCCCGCTGTCGTGCGGGCCTTCATCAGCCACCCCACGCTGGAGCCGTCCATCACGGAAGGCAACGAGCACCTCGTCGCGGCCGCGCTGGCCGACATCGACGCCGATCCGCTCCCCGACCCGGTCACCCCTGAAGCCGTGCACGACCTGTTCAAGAGCGCCCGCAAAGCCAAGGGCGAGACGCCGGCCACCCCGGCCGGACCGCACGCCAAGGACAAGGCGGCTTTCGCCGACGCCCTCGCCGTACGCATCGCAGACGCCATCGAGGAAGAACAGGACGTTCGCGTTCCCAACCATCTGAGGCGCCTGTTCGACTTCCTCTACCCGCAGCCGCAGACCACCCCAGAGGAACCCACGGCCGACCAGGAGCCGGACACCACCCACGACAAGGCCGAGACCGGCGAGCCGCACGAAGACGCCCCGCCCGCGACACCTGCGCATGAAGCCACCGCCACAGCCCAGCCCGCCACCCCCGTTCCGGCCAGCGCGCCTGTGACCGCCGGTGCCCGGCCCGCCCAGCCGGTGGCCGACCGACCGGCCCCATGGCAGCGGCCGTGAACGCCACCGACACCACGGAAGGCCTCACCCGCGAACAGATCATCGCCGCCGGTACACCTCTGCGCCGTCTCTACATTGAAGCCGCCCCCGGCTCCGGCAAGACCACCGTGGCCGCCCAGCGCTTCGGTATCCAGCGCTTCCGCAGCGCCGACGACCAGCGTGCCGTCATCGCCGTCAGCTTCACCCGCTCCGCGACCGCCGAACTCCGTGACCGCGTACTCAGCCAGTGGGGCCCCGTCGCCCTGGCCTGGCCTCACCGCATCGTCACCCTCGATACCCTCGTCTGCGAACTGCTGACCCACCTGCTCCATACCGGGCATGTGCAGTGGCCCGGAGGGCGCCGCGAGCTCACCGTCATCGACCACTGGCGGGTGTGCCTGGACACCTCCTGGACCCGGCGTGAACCCGTCGTGACCCTCGACGGCCACCAGGTCGTCACCCGCACCACGACCCGGCCCCGCCATGAGGGCCGCCCCACCACCGCTGCTGTAAACCAGGCGCTGGCCGAAGGTCTGTGCACCCACCAGGACGCCCGCCACCTGCTGGGAACCGCCCTCACCGACCCGAACATCCACGACGTCCTGCGCTCCTACCTGACCAGCACCGCACGCGCACTCATCGTCGACGAGATCTTCGACGCCAACGCCCTGGACCTCACTCTGGTCCGGCTCGCCGCCTCTGCCAAACTGGACGTCACCGTCGTTGGTGACCCCTGGCAAGCCCTGTACGGCTTCCGCGGCGCGCAACCCGACCAAGTTCCCGCCCTCATCACGCAAGCCGGCTTCATCCAGCGTGACTTGCGCACCTCATTCCGCTGGAAGAGCACCGGACAACAACTCCTGGCAGACCAGCTGAGACAAGGCAACGGCGTCGCCCTCTCCCAAGGACACGCAGCAGACACCGACGTCCTGCTCGCCCTGCAATGGAGCCATCTGTGGGACGCCGGCCCCCAGATACTGCCCCTGGCCTACAACTCAAGCACCGGCCAGCCCCAGGAAGCAGCCTGCACACTCCTGCTCAGCGAACTGACCCAACGAACCTTCGGCGACCACGCAACGTTCCACAACGACGCCCTGACCACACTCGGCATCGACCACCAGACACTGCAGCGCCTGCAACCACGCCTCAGCGCCCTTCTGGACGACCTCTCCGGCACCAAAGAGCTCGACGCGATCCTCACCGGACTTACCGCCACCATCAAGGAAGAAACAGGCCGTCAACTGCCCAGACGCCACGCCACGCACATCACTCGCCTGAAACTCCTCCGCGCCCGGCTGCAGGCACCCGGCCGCCGTCTCGTCCCCGGACTCACCGCTCACCAGGCCAAAGGCCGTGAGTGGGACCATGTCGGCGTACGCCTCACTTCCGCCGAACGAGGATCCCTCCGCCAAGGGCTCAACCCGAACAACGAAGATCACCGCAAGCTGTACGTGGCTCTCACACGGGCCAGATACATGACGACAGCGCTGCAGGCCGGTACTTCCTACTGACATCGAAAGCGTGGTGTCTTAGGGGCTGACGCCTCATGCTCCCTGAACCTACTCGGGTGGAAGGTGGCCTGTGAGGGTTTTCCAGTCCTGGAGAGCGTCTTCCAGTTCGGAGTCGGCAATTTTGCGGTTCGGGTCTTGGCGGTTGCGCTGCCGTACGGCAGCGAGCTTTTTGCGTGCTGCCTCCTGTGCACGGGTGTCGGTCCGGGCTTCTTCCAACTGTTGCTCAGCCTGCGTGAGCTGGTGGGGGATCCGGGCGCGGAAGCTGTTCTCGTCGGCGACGGTGTTCTGGATGGCCACAGTGAAGTCGCGCACCGATTCCTCATCGAATCGCTGCTGGTCATCCGCTGCGGGAAGAATATGAGGGTACTTTGCACGGTGCACCCGCCCGGTGACGTCGGTGAGGTAGATCGAGTGGTTCGTCCTGCCCGTGTCGAAGCGGGCATCAAGGCCAGCCAGTTCGATCGAGTACGTTGCCGATCCGGACGTCACCACTAGGACGTGCTGGAACAGGACGAGTTCTCCCAGGTTGCCCAATCGCTCACCGGCACCGGGATTACGCAGTCGCGCTATCTGCTGCTCCAGTTGACGTAGTCCTCGCTCGTAGGCGGCCTGCGCCGAGGTGAGTTCGGCCTGCGCGGCGGACTCGGCCTCAGCCGCTTTGCGGGACACCGTACGTGCCTTACTGCGCGCATTCGCCAAGGCGTTGCGGTCGCCTTCGTACTTCCAGCTGAATGCGAAGGCCCAACCGCCGGGATACCTGTAGCGCCTCCACAGCACCCCCAGACCCAAGCCCACCACTACGACCACAACCAACTGTGCCGTGCTCACGCTCGCCCCCCTGCGCTGTCGGCTCCCTGTTTTATCGCAGCCGAACCGACACCGGCACCGGATCGGGGGCAGGCGTCAGCAATGCCACATCCCACAGCTCACCTTCGTGACACACGCCCCAGACAGCTCAGTCGCCCCAGCTTGGGTCGGGGCGCCGAGCGCCGGGTGCGCCGGCGCGATCGGGGCTCGCCAGCAAGCGTCTGCATGATCCGCCTGTTGCTGAGCGACCCCCTCGCACGTGTGGGGAAGACCGCTTCCTCGAACTGCACCCGGAGACGACTCAGGACAGACCCCCACGCCCGTGGGGAAGACATCCACGACAGCACTGGCGAAATCCTGTTCGAGGACAGACCCCCACGCGTGCGGGGAAGACGCCGACCGCCAGTACAGCCGTAGTGCGCTGGAGGAACGACCCCTACGCGTGTGGGGAAGGCCCTTGAAGACCAGCGTGTTTGAAGATCGGTGGGTCGTACTTCACTGACTCTACCCGGGCTGGCTGTGCCGGTGAGGTCGGCTTCCAGGCAGCGGTGGCTTCTGGCGGAGCGGCTGGAACTGCCTGACCGCCGGGTCGAGCCCCGCTGCTGGTTTGCTGGATCCCCTCGAACCCGGCGATGATTATCCCAATTTAAGATCCACTATGGCGGCATACCCTAATATCGCAGGGTTGCGACTTCCCATCCGAAACAGGCCACGAGCAGGCCGTCGCGAGAGTGCAGAGCCCTGATTCGGGCGGGCAGTGGTTTGACGTCGAGCAGGCTGGCTTCTGCGGGGTCCCAGGTCTGAAGCTTACTGTCGTCACCGCCGCTGACCAGGACAGGACCGTCTACGGCCGTCACGGTGGTGATGGAGTTAATCGGCTCCCGTGAAGCGCGCAGGGTCCGAACGAGGCGACCTGTGGGCACGTCCCAGATCTGAATCCGACCGTCGTCTCCTGCCCCTGCGACAAAAGGCCCGGCATGGTCGGGGTCCAGGCCGTTGAGCACGGCGAGGCAGTTGATGGTGTATTCATCGGTGTGCAGTGGTGGCCCGAGCGGAGCGCCGTCCGAGGCGCGCCAGACACGGATGGTGCCGTCGTTGCTGCCGCTGGCGATCATGTCTTCGCCGAGGTTGACAAGGGCATTGATGAAGTCGGTGTGCCCCTCCAGCGTGGCTGTCGGTTCACCAGTCTCAAGATCGTGGACGCGGATGATCGCGTCGTCTCCTGCGCTGAACAGGAGTACACGCTCGTCGACTGTGCAGGTAGTGAGCGCGCTGACCGGTCCCGTATGTGCGTTGATGATGTGCGCCACCCGAGAGGTGGCGAGATCGAGGATGGTCAGGGACCCGTCGGCTCGGCCGATAAGCATCGTCGGGACGCCCCGGAGGTCAACCGAAGTGAGCGCGAAGATGTCGGGCCCTTCGGCGCCGAACTCGGCAGGCGGGGCAGCACCGAGGTCATGGGCGCTGAAGCTGGCGATGGGCGTGCCGTCGGAGAGCCGCCACAGGCAGAGCGTTCCGTGCTCGTCGCCGCTGGCGACGAGTTCCTCGCTGTCGATGGTTGTGAGGGCGACAGCCGTGATGTCGGTGTCGTGCCGTTGCCCGGACGCGATCGATGTGGCGCGGCCTGACGAGATGGTGGGATCCCAGGTACGGACGGATCTATCGGCTCCACCGGTAACGATGAGGGGAGTCCCGAGGAAGTGGCCGATCCGCACGGCGGACACAGATTCGGTGTGGCCGGTCATGACCCGGGGGCGGATCTCAGAGGGGGAGAGGTCCCACCAGCAAAGTGCACCGCTGACACCGGCACCGGCCAGTGCGAGACCGCGGTCGGTCGAAATGGCCGAGACGGAACGGATGGTGCTGATCGGGCTGCCGATGACGAGGATCGCTGCGCCTGTCGCGGCGTCCCAGAGGCGTACGGTGTCGTCGTTGCCGGCACTGATCACGGTGGTGCGTTCAGGTGTCGCGGCGATCGTCACGGCGTTGACCCACGTGGAGTGACCTGACAGCACCGCCAAGGTAGTAGCGTCGTGCAACTGCCAGATCCGGACGGTGTCGTCCCAGCTGGCTGTAGCGGCGATCGGTACGCCGTCGGCGATGCCGACGGCGATGTCGCTGATCCGTCGGCCATGGCCGGTGCACTCGCGGACGCGGCCGGTCGCGAGGTCCCACAACCGCAGGATGCCGTCCTCTCCTCCGGCGAGTAGCGTCGCGCGGCCGTCGATGTCGGTGAGCGCCACAGCGGTCACCCCAGGCCGCGGCTCGGGGCCGTCAGCAAGGGACGGAGCGAACGGAACGGGTTCTGCCGAACGCAGGTCCCAGAGCCGAGCCGTCCCGTCGTCACCGGCTGAGCACAGGGTGGGACGTCCGTCAACGTTGGCTGCGTGGAGCGCGCGAATGGTGTCGGTGTGGCCGCGCAGCGGCAGGCCGATCGGCTCGCCGGTGGCCATGTCGCGCAGGAGTATCTCGTCGGCGACCGCGACGGCGATGACAGGACGCGTGTCGATGGCCGCGATCGCCACCGCCTCCACCCACGCAGTCTCTTCGGTCGTCCGTACCAGCGCCGGGTCCGCCTGCGAGGCGGTGGACCAGCTCGGAGACCACAGCGCCAGAGGCACCCGTTGTGGTGCGAGCAGGCGGCGGGACTCCCTGAGCAAGCCCAGCCGGGCGGCGTCGAGACTGAGCAGATGGCGGCGGACCTGGGCGGTGACGCGGGAGTGCTTACCGGCTGAGACGCGGTAGACCGCGGCCAGGGTGCGCGCCTGTGGGCTTGCGGCCAGGTCGAGGGCGGGAAGCACGGTCTCGGGGTCGGCGTGCACCAGGAACTCGAGGTCGGTGAGCAACACGTCGACCTGGCCGGCCGCGACAGCATGGGTCATGGCATGGCGCAGCAGATAGGGCTCCGCGGCATCCCATCGCGGGCGGGCGGACCGCGCACTGCGGATCGAGTCCAGCAGCCCATCGAGCATCGCCGCGGCCACGAGCTGCCGCTCATCCGAGGGGACTGTCATCGCCATTCCTCCGACGGCCCGCCGGGGTGTCTGGTCATATAGTCGCTCAGCGCCTGGTGGAAGAAGCGGTGGTACGTCGTGCCGTCAGGGCCGGGGCTGTGTCGCAGATAGAACGACACCGACGCGAGCAGATCGGCGATGCGTCCTTCGCTTGGTCTCGGGATCCGGCGAACGCGTGGCGCGCATGTCTGCTGAAAACTGTTTGCGATGCTGGCGGTCGTGTCGCGGAGCAGGCGTTCGGGGATACCGGTGCCCTGAGCCTGGGCGAGCGCGACCAGCATCGGCCGCAGAAGGCGGTCGGGTGAGCGTTCGGCCAGCTCCAGCTCCAACACCTCGCCCAGGTGAGCAGGCACCCGGAGCGTCATGGGATCCGTACCGGACCGTGCTGCGGCGCTCATGAGCCGGTGGGCGTGCAGCACCGCGACGAGGAAGGGACCACCGCCCGCAGCACGATTGCGCTGCGGATCGGTGAGGTCGTACGCGATCCGCTCGGCCAGAAGATCCGCGTCAACTTCAGCAAAGCCGGCTTCGCCGAAAAACGGTGTCCCAAGCCGGAGTCGGAGGTAGTCGCGTAGCTCGGCGCGCTGACGCGCCCGTGGCACCGCATCGAGGTTGCAGAGCCCTCCAGCATCGCGGGCGCGGTCGATGAGGGGCCCGAACTCGGCCCAAGGCCGAGTGCCGACGAGAAGCCGGCACGCCGGACGTCCGGGATCTGCTGTGCGTTCCAGGGCGGTGAGGGGAAGCAGGAGCCTGTCAAGGTGTTCACGTGGAGCGGTCGCCTCGTCGAGGGCGTCGATCACGATCGACGGAATCGCGGAGTCGGCCGGTCTGGAGGCCAGAGCAGTGAGCAAATCGCGCGCGGCCTGAACGTCGCGGCCCAAGCCAAGTTGTACGGCGATGCTATGGACGACCTCCTGCACGACCAGCCCACGGGCATGGACGGCCGCGAAATCCCCGAGGCGCTGCCGTGTCGACGAGGTGAAGCCGGCAAGCGCAGTCAGGCTCGGATGGGCCGCACATACGATCATCCCGAGCAGCGCGGACTTCCCGACACCAGGTTGGCCGGTCACGACACGCAGCGAGAGCGCTGGCGTCGGCTCGTCGAGCCAGGCCTGGTGGGTACTCAGCTCCGCTGTCCGCCCGCTGAACAGGATCGGTGCGTCGGGGGCGGCAGCGGGTCGACCTACCGCGCGCGAGAAGTAGTGTCCAGGGTCAAGCGAGGGTATCTCGCCGGCCAACTCGTCGAGGAAGACACGCGCCTGGTCATCTCGTGCCAGCTCATAGCGTGCGGTGGCATCGGGCTGGTACCGGCGGTTCACAACGAAGCAGGACTTCCCCGGCTGGTCTGGGGGCACATCGTCGACGAAGAAGTGCTCGGGAAAAGGTGTCTTCCCGCGGCTGAGCGTCAGCTCCCGGCGGATCGCGTCACGTAAATAGGGCAGCGGCACGAACGGCTCGCTCGGGTGGATCGGGAGTGCGCCCTCGTGCAGCCGCCGCAACACGGCCGCCACGGCTTCGGAAAAGCGCCCGAACAGCTGCGACTGGTCGGGGACAACGACACCCAGCACGGCTACACGACTGTCCCTCCGGGGACGCAGACTCCACCGCTGCGGCGTGTTGGCGACAGCGTTTGCGGACACGGCAATGTCGAGCAACACCAAAGTGGCCGGCCCCTCGGCGTCCTCGAGGCGGTCAAGGAACGCGCCGAGATGTAGCCCGTCCGCCGACGGCCGGGCCGCGAAGTACACCGCCCGTGACGAACCTCCTTGAGTGCCGGGGCCGATGAGATGAACAACCTGCTCATCGGGCAAGTCGCTGATGGTCGCCAGCACTTTCACCGCCCGCTCGACGTCCGCGGCCGGAAGGTCGGTCACGACACGGACGCGCTCAGGCTGGCGATCGTTGAGCTCGAGAAGCACATCGCCGAGCTCGCTGACGTGCGTATCCACGAAACCGCCCTGGCCAGTGTTCACACCGATCACAAGCGCTCGCGCCGAAGTGCCCGTGCCGCTAGGGACCACAAGCGCGCTGCCCCCAGCCGGCCGCTCGGACACGCCATGATCATTGACGATCGGCGGAGTCGACACGCCGCCACTCCCGATGAGCGGACCGTTGACCCTCGTGAACAGGGCATGGAACTCATTGAGGGTCGGCTCAAGCGGCCACCGCGCGAGGGCACACAAGCGTTTGACCGCGGCCCTGAGCACCGGCCACTTCGGGGCGGCCGCCGCGTTCGTCATCAGCCGGCGCATCGTGCTGTGGCTGAACTCCGTCGTATTGGCCATCCGTGGCGCACCGGGGTATCCGGCATCCCGATACAGCTCGCGCAAACGGCGATGCAGCTCACCCAGCGATCCGTCGGGCAACGGCGGCAGTTGCATCCGCTGGGCACACCTCCTCACAAGACCCTTGGGGGCTCACAGACCTCCATGGCAGGCGGGAGCCAGAGCAGAGCTGAACACCGTTGAGCAAGGCTGAGCACGTTCCGCGATTCTCCCCCGAAGGGCGACAACCTAGCCAGTGGACGGGACACATCGGACGTCCCCGCACATCTGGAGGAACGATGAGCGCGAACAACTCGACGACCGTGAAGATCCTGCTCGTCATCGTCGCTCTGCTGCTCGGCGTGGTGGTCGGCGAAGCCGCCGGGATCCTCGCCGCGCTCGGCGGCGCCGCAATCACGCAGGCGATCGTCGCGGGCTGCGTGGCATTCGGCGCAACCGTGACGCTGACCGTCGTGCTGCAGAACCAACTCCTTGGCTAGTGCCGCCATGTGTCGGCAGCGGCACCCAACACGCGTGTGCCGACGATGTGATCGGCCCTGGCCAGAGCACTCCCCGCGACGCTGTGCGGCATGAGCATGGCGTACTTTTGCGCCATCCGCCCTCACAGGTGAGGGGCGTTGGGGCAGACCCCGAGCAGTTCTTCCGCGCGCTGGACACCGACAGCGGGGAACCG
The DNA here is from genome assembly GCF_044747345.1 of Streptomyces sp. NPDC090088. NCBI lineage: Bacteria > Bacillati > Actinomycetota > Actinomycetes > Kitasatosporales > Streptomycetaceae > Streptomyces > Streptomyces sp. NPDC090088. The sequence continues at coordinate 689,166 of NZ_JBIVDZ010000005.1, forward strand.
GCCTTGATGGACCACCGGCACGCGGTCCGGTGCCACAGCGAAGCGCTCTGCTTGCTTATAGAGGAGGAGCGCGGCGTGACGGACGCCGCCGCGGACACAGGGAGCCGGGGGTATGGATGCCTTGACGACAACGGCCGCAGCGGATGCCGGGGAAGACCGCGGCCTTCCCAAGCGGGAGGAGAAGGCGGCGTACAGACCTCCACGCGTGTGGGGAAGACCCCTAGCTTGATCTTTAAGGTCGTGGGTCGAATGCGGCCTCGAACTTGATCACTCGTGATGGTAACTCCCGTACGTGCAGGCGGCCTTCGGTTGATCATGTGCTCCGACCAAGGACACACATGTTCAACACGAAGGCCGTGGGATGAGTCTGTTGCACAACGCTGCTCCGGCGGAGCCGTTCTCCGAACTGTCACGCTTCCGGGGCGAGTTCTACTCGTGTCTGACCTCGCGTGCGGATGCTCTGTTCGAGTTGGCGGATGCGGTGTTGTGTGCAGATGGCCCGGTCAGGTCGCTGGTCGAGTTGTCGCTGGTGGGCGAGCATCGCCGTGGGCACGGCAGCCTGTACTCCGCTCTGGCTTCGGGCCGGGTGGACGTGTCCCGGTTGCGGCGGGCCGTGGCCGGGGTTCCTTTGCCCCGGGCGGCCGACGGCCGGCTTGTGCTGGCCGCCGACATCACCTGCTGGCTGCGGCCGGACGCGCATACCTCGCCTGAGCGGATCTTGTGTCACACCTACGGTCGTGGCAAAGACCAGCACATTCCCGTTCCGGGCTGGCCGTACTCGGTGATCTGCGCGCTGGAGACGGGCCGCACTTCGTGGACCGCACCGCTGGACGCGCTGCGGCTGGCTCCGGGCGACGACGGTGCCACGGTGACCGCGCGGCAGATGCGCGAGCTCATCGAGCGGCTCATCGAGGCCGGACAATGGCGTCAGGGCGACCCGGACGTCCTCATCGTGGTCGACGCCGGCTACGACGTCCCTCGCCTGGCCTTCCTCCTCAAGGACCTGCCGGTGCAGGTGCTCGGGCGGATGCGCTCGGACCGCGTTCTGCGCCGGGCCGCTCCGCGGCGCGAGCCGCACACCATGGGCCGCCCGCCGCGGCACGGCGGCGAGTTCGTCTTCGGCGACCCGGCCACCTGGGACACACCCCATGCCGAGACGGTGACCGAGACCCGTCTCTATGGGAAGGCCACCGTCCAGGCATGGGATCGGCTCCACCCGCGGCTGACCCACCGCTCCGCATGGACCGCCCAGTTGGGTGCCCTCCCTGTCATCGAGGGCACCGTGATCCATCTGCGGGTCGAGCGGCTTCCCAGCGGAGCCACACCGAAGCCGGTCTGGCTGTGGTGGTCGGGCACCAGCGCCACCGCCGCGGATGTGGACCGGCTCTGGCAGGCGTTCCTGCGGCGATTCGACATCGAACACACCTTCCGGTTCTTCAAGCAGACCCTGGGCTGGACCTGCCCGAAGATCCGGACTCCCGAGGCGGCCGACCGATGGACCTGGCTGGTCCTCGCCGTCTACGCCCAACTCCGGCTCGCCCGGCCGCTGGCAGCCGATCTGCGTCGCCCCTGGGAACGGCCCAGCGAACCGCACCAGCTCACCCCCGCCCGCGTCCGCCGCGACTTTCGTCACCTGCGCCCCAAGGCCGCATGCCCGGCCGGCGCACCGAAACCCACCAGCCCAGGACCGGGACGGCCGCCAGGCCGCAAGAACGCTCGCCCCACTCCGCGCCACGACGTCCACACAGTCCGCAAAACGGACACGGCAAAGCGGCAGAAGAAGGCGTCAACCACCCCTCGCCCACGGCGCACAGGTTAAAGATCAAGCTAGGGCGTGTGTCGGAAGTGCTCTAGGTTGGCGGACGTGAGTGGGCGGGGGCGGAGTTATCGATATGTCGGGCCGGTCGAGTTGAAGGCTGCGGTCCGGCCTGACAGCGGCGGGTGCCCGATCAGCTCGGCGGCTGTGTTCGACGCCTGGATCGCTAAGCGATCGGTGGCGGAGCTGACCGAACCGTTCACCTTCGTAGTCGGCGTGGACGGTGTGCTCCGGCTGGCGCCGCGGCGAAGCGAGCACGTGGCCTGTGCCGGTGGAGACATGGTTCTGAGTGCCGGCGAGATCAGCTTCGTGCGCGAGGCAGACCGGTGGGCCGTGAGCGAGGTCAGCAACCAGTCCACCGGGTATTGCCCAGACGTCACCTCTTGGTCGGAAGTCGCCCGTGCACTGGACGACATAGGTCTTGAGCGGCCCTCCGGCTTCACCCACGAGGTGGTGTTCCGACGGTGCCTGAGCTGCCAGGAACGCAACATCGTGCGCGAGGACGACTTCGTCTGCGTCTTCTGCGGCAACGATCTGCCGGAGACGTGGAACGTGGATCCCACCGCGTGAGGACCGAGGGTCAAAGCCACTCGTTGATGGCTGCGACGAGAACGGTCGCCTCGTAGCGGACGGCGAGCTTGTCGTAGCGTGTGGCGACTGCGCGGTGTCTCTTGAGGCGGTTGATCCCGCACTCGACCGCGTGGCGTTCGCGGTAGTCGGCCGGGTCGAAGCGTGGCGGTCGGCCGCCACCGGAGCCGAGCTTTCGGCGGTTGCGGGCCTGGTCGGCCTTGTCCGGGATGGTGCAGCGGATCCCGCGGCGGCGCAGGTAAGCGCGGTTATAGCGGGAGGCGTACGCTTTGTCCGCCCGCACCCGGTCGGGACGAACGCGTGGCCGGCCCGGCCCGCGACGAGGCACGCGGACCTTCTCCAGCACCGGTTCGAACTGCGGAGAGTCCCCACGCTGCCCTGCCGTCACCACGATCGACATGGGTTTCTGCCCCTGCTCGACGGCCAGGTGCAGCTTGGTGGTGAACCCGCCGCGCGAACGTCCCAGCCCGTGATCACGAGGCTCGGTGAACACCCCGCCCGGCGGTTCCTTCTGCAGATCACTCTGCTTGCGAGCTCCGGCCGCATGCTGGTGAGCGCGGCAGACCGTGGAGTCAACGTTCAGGTCCCACGTGATCGCACCTCTCGCGTCGGCCAGGGACTGGAGCTGGGTCAGGATGCGGTGCCAGGTGCCGTCCCGCTGCCACCGGCGGAACAGGTCGTAGACCCGGCTCCACGGCCCGTACTCGACGGGCACGTCCCGCCATGGAACACCGGTACGGACCCGAAACCGTATGCCGTCGATCAGCCGCCGCCGAGGCCAGACAGGCGGTCGCCCCGCCTTCGTCCCCTTCGGCAACAACGGCTCCAGCACCGCCCACTGCTCTTCCGTGAGATCTCCCCGCCCCATGAACCGTGATCATTCGCGACCCAAGATCCACTTTCGATACACGGCCTAGAAGGGCAGCACATTCGAACATGAAAGGGCTCAGCTTCGCTCACATTACACGAGGCGTGTTCCCAGGCTGAGCTCTGGCGTTCGGTCGGCCGTGGACCGGGCAGGCTTCTCTTACGGTTCGTGCCGGCGGCGCTGTGCGGCGTCCAAGCTGGCCAGTACGCGCTCTGGGATGCGCAGCAGGCTGGCGTGAGCCGTAAACTGGCGGGCCTGTTCGAGATAGATGCGGCTCTTCTCCAGCGAGCCGCTTTGGCCCGCGTGGTTGCTGACCGGGGTGTGGTTGCTCAATCGTCATGGTGTCGGGTGTCCAGGTTTCGGGGGTGTCGGCGATGGTGTCGTGGTTGGAGGAGATCGAGCGGCGGGAAGCTGCCGCGCGGGAACGGATCGAGGACGGCAACATCGGCGTGCGGGCGAAGCTGTACACGCCCGACCAGCACGACGACGTGAAGCAGCGTGACGCGCTGTTCACGCAGCTCCAGGAGGCGGCATCGCGGTGCGCGGCGACGTCACCGCCGACCAATGCCGGGCCATCCTCGCCATCATGCAGCCTGACGCCTGACCCGAGAGAGTGCCACCACTGTGCCTAAACTCCACATCCCTGCCGACGACTTCCAACTCGGCGACCTCGTCCACCTTGCCGACGGCCGAACCGTCAAGATCCGCGTCATTGAACGCGGCGACAGGGGCCTCATCGTCGTCAACCCGGGCGCGGCTGACCGGCTCGAAGGCCGTGTCTGGGAGCAGGTCACCGTCACCCGCGAGGAGATGCCGTGACCGTCCGCTGTCTGTCCGCGAAGGCCGCCCAGAACCGCCACCGACCCGAACGCCGAGACGTGAGCCGGCGCGAAGGCCGCCCGGAGGGCCTGGCAGGACGCACGTCTGGCGGGCGACGACCAGCCGCGGGTGCTCCTCAAGGAGCATCCGGGTCTTTCGCTCCGGGCCGGCCATGCGCCACTACCTGTTCCACTTCCGCCGTCGGTCTGTCAGTCGACCGGACGGCAGCGATGCCGACCGGGACCGACCTCACGGTTCTCGCGCCAGACGTGAGACGCCTGGTCTGCCGGTCGCGGCGTCGTCTTCCTTCCGGGACAGGCGGCTCACACCGGCGTCCTGCTCGCCTTGCAACGGAGCCACCTACGCGAAGGCCGAGGGCAAGGACCGGGTGTCCGGTGAGGCGGACATGGAGAAAGGCCCGCCGGCATCCTGCGACGGCAGAAGGCAGAGCATAGTTGATCAAGAGGCCCTGACGTGGTCATGGTCGTGGTCGCCTGTTGGCGAGCAGCGCCCTGGCCTCATTTCAGGAGCACCTTGGCGACTGCTTCGCCGATCTTGGTGGCCAGGTCCTCGCGGGTGGTGATGAATGTGATCGTCCCCATGACGATCAGGTACCAGCGGAGGTTGGATGCCAGTTCGCTGTGTGCGATGGACGGGACCAGCGGCAGGAGGATGCCAGCCACGATGAGCACCGTTGCGGGGATGAGGCGGAGCGCGGTCCTGGCGAACCTGCCGACCCGAGGGGCCACTTCGGCAGGCGCATGGGCCAGGAGTGCTGTTCGGTCTCCGACGCAGAACGCCCGGAGGCCCACTACGAGCGATGCGACGACAGCGTCCACGTCGTGGGCGGAGTACGCTTCGGCCAGATCCCGTTTGTGGCTGCGTATGACGGCAGCGATGCGCCGGGCTTCCTGGCGCAGTTCCATGTACGCGCTGCCCTCCGCCAGGCCGGTGCGCCCCGAAAGCGGTGCGTCGCGCTCAACTTGGACCGCGACGACTTCGAGCGATGCCCGCCAAATGGTGACCTGGTTGTCGTCGTGCCAACGGTGGCGCTCACGGCGGATATGCGCCGCCGTGCCGAGGAGGAAGAGCACGATGTGGTCATAGGGGTGGCACCGTCGGGCGTCAAAGTACAACGTAAGCCAGAAGTTGCTCGCCAGAATGCCGGTGGTGGTAACGATGATCCCGGACGTGGCCAGAGCGCTGGCTGCGGCAGCGTTCACGAGCGAAGCGGCGGTGTCCATGTTTGAGGTGGGAGTGCCGGGACCGGGCTTCCATGTGGTGACAGCCAGGAAGAGGAAGACCAGCGCGGCTGCTCCGAAGAGCGGGTAGAGAAGCAGCCTCTCGAACAGGTGACGAAGCGAGGGAGCGAGGACGTATGTCGTCAGGGCCAGCACGGCGGGCGGTGTCACGATGACCCCGCTGGCTATTGCGGCTCCGGCCAGGTAGTGGGTGATGAGTGAGCTGGTTGAGCCGTCGGAAGGGAACGTCGACCGCGTCGACCGCGCGAACAGCACGCTGACGACGATGGTCATCATCGGTACAGCGACAAGCCAGATGGTGACGCGGTTCGCTTTGCAGACTGCTGTTGCCCTTCGGGCGGCAGCTCCCCGGACATCTCTTCGCAGGTGCCCTTCTTGGGCCGTGTCCGTCAGCTCCAGTGAGTCGAGGATTCTTAGGTGGCGGCTGATCTGTCTTCGCTGCTTTGCGAGTTGAGCACGCCGGAAGCGGTCGCGGACCCGGTTGCTGAATCGGGAAGGATCCCATTGGCACCCGCCGGCGCTCTGCGTACGGGTGGAGCCGGCTGACACGATCCCTTGCCTCCTGGGTGCCTTGCGATGTTGTAGGCCAAGCCAACGGGGGGGGGTACCGGCCGCTCTCTTCGGTTGACCGGCCGGGCCCGTCAGAGGTTGCTGCCCAGTCTTTAGGGTGGGAGATGGGCAGCACCGAAACTGCTGGGTGTGCGTGCTGTCATACGGCGTGGCAGCCGTTTTCATGCGGGTGTGGGCGTTGACGAGCAGCATCTCGATTTCTCTTGTGGCCGTGCCGGCGCCCGGGACCGGGTCAGCAGAGGTAGGGGAGCAGGAGGCTGAGGACGTGGGCGGCGTTCCGGCTCGCGAGTTCGTGGTGGCTGTGGCCCTTGTGTTCGTCTGCGCTGTCGGATACGCCGCGGATGACGATCCAGCCGGGATTGGCCGTGCCGTTAACCGAGTTCTCCTGCCAGTACTGGCTGAGGCCGCCGGCTTCCATGTCTACGGCGAGGACCTTTTCGTGGTAGGTGGTGAGGTAGGTGCGGATCTCGCTGGCCCGGTCGGTGATGACGGCTTCGCCGGACCCGATGACTCCGGGGTAGATCTCGTACTGGTCGTCGGCGTGGGCGGTCATTTGGCCGTTGATGCGTGCCGGTGTCCCGTGGTCGGTGAAGTAGGCATTCACGGCGTGGACGATGTGCGCCGGTGCCTGCCGGTGTTCCCCGCGGCGACGGGTGTCTCCCCGAGGATTGATCTTGCGGTTCTCGTAGTAGACGACGTCGGTGGAGACGATGACGTTGCCGATTCGGGCGTGGTCGTCATGGATGCCTCCGGCGATACCGACGAGGGCCCACAGCCGGGGGTTGTAATGGCGGCGGAGGTTTTCCAGGGCGGCCATGGTGGACCGCTGGCCCTGGCTCTGCGCCTGGGTGGCCACGATGCGCAGCGTAGCGTCGGAGGCGATGTGTTCGCCCTGGTAGAAGTAGAGGCCGCTGGGTGCCTTGTGGCGGTGGAGTTTTAACTCGTCGATGACGGAGCGGAGTTCCTCGCTGAGGATGGTGACGATCCCGAGGTCCCACGGGATGCCTGCCTCGGCGGCGGGCTCGGCCGAAGGCTGAGGGGTGGTCGCGGAGGCTTGAGCCTTCTCCCCGATGGCGATGGTGCTGAAGGTGTTGTTGTTGCCGCGGCTGATGATGCCTTTGTTGCTGGTCATGTGGCTGCTCCGTTCTCGGCCGGTGCGGGCTGGTTCGCGGAGACGTTGACCTGAGCTGCGTCTCCCACGGCATTGTTGGTGAAGCTGTTGTTGTCACCGAAGTTGAAGATCCCACTGTTGATGATCTTCAGTGCGCGGTCGTTGAACCCGGACGTGTCGACGTCCCTGGCCTGGAGGAAGTCGCTGGCGGCGCTCAGAAGCCGCTGCTCTATGGTTTTCAGACGTCCCAGGATGTCGCTCTTCTCCAGTTGGACCTTGGTCCACCTCTGGGACGATTCTTCCCGTATGCTCACGCGGCTGCCGATGAGGATGTTGCGGATCGGGGTCGTGGTGAGGTCGCGGGGCAGAACGGCGGCCTTGGCCAGCGTGTAGAGGTACCGCAACAGACGCCACGAGTGCTGGATGTCGGTGGGCAGCGCGCGCAGTTCGTTGAAGGCCGCCCACAGGACGGCTGCGGCGCCGTGGTGGCCGAACTCTTCACCTCGCTGGAAAGAGCGCGGTGTGTGGGCGAGCACGCATGCTGCCGTGGACAGGCTCAGGGTGCGTCCCTGCAGGCTGACGTGGAGCATGACGGTCGCGACGAATTCGGACCCGTCGGCGGGTGTGATGATCTCGAGGAAGTGGTGCTGCTTCGATTCCGGCGTGTTGATGATGGAGCGCAGTTCGCTCCGGGTGAAGTGATGCGGAAGCAGCGACCGGTCGACGGCGACATCGGTTTCGGCGACGTAGACGCGGTCCCGGATCTCGGCCGGCAGCCGGACGTCGTGGGTGTCGGCGTTCAGCGGCAGCACCGCTTCGCGTAAATACTCCACGAGTTCGTGTGCCTTGAAGGGTGGCAGCGCGTGCTCACGCTCGTGCAGCGGCGCCTCGTCGGAGTCGGCCCGCAGGAGCTGGATGCTCATCGGCGGGTTCCACTGGTAGACGAGTTCGCCCGCTCCGATGAACGGCGATTCGTCACCGAAGAGCGTGAACATGGTCAGGTCGTCGTCCTCGTCGTCGCTGTGCCGGGAACGGCGGTACACGGCACACATGTGGTGCTGCTGGCGGTCGGCTGCCCGCTGGCGGCCGGACAGGCGGGCGGGGCGCAGGGCAGGGGTGCGCAGTATGCGGTTGAGGATCAGCTGGCGTGTGGCTCCCACGGCCAGATAGACGAGGGTGAGCACCGCGGCCAGCAGGAGCGCCGCCAGTGCCTGCCCGGGATAGAGGAGACCGATGGCCAGGATGGCCAGGGCCAGCCACAGCGCGGCCGTGATGACGCGTTTGACCACGCGCGCTGTGGGCGTGGTGACACGCGGGAGGAGGAACCTGAGGAGAAAGCGGTGAGCCCGTAAGGGATCCGGGGTGCGACGTCGGGACCTGCCGGACGCCACCGACTGGCTGTCGACGCCTCGCAGCCCTACGGCCAGACGCAGCAGCAACAGCAGAGCGAAACCGCCGGCGATGAGGACGGCCGCGGGAACGCTTCCGGTGAGCAGGGGACCGGCTACCGCGGCAAGGACCGCGGTACGGGGGAGGGCCCTGAGTGCAGCGGCACGCCATGCGTGCTGCATGACCGGGACGATGTCGAAGCCGTAGGACGGGGCGACCCGGCGGTGCGGCGCGGTGCAGACTTCGTCGATCACGAGGTCACGGAAACGCTCGTCCACGTACACGCCGGCACACAGATGACGGGTGGCGGCCGTGGGTTGGGGCGTTGTCTCCTGTGCTGGTGGCGCGTCGGACGTGGTCATGTCCTACCCCCGGCTCCGACAGTTATGGTTGCTGTGACCATAAGTGCCGGCGGAGTTTAAGTCAATGAGACCTTTAGGGGTGCGGATGGACGACTGGCTGAAAGACTCAGACGAGGTCGGACCCTCCTGGCTGACCGTAGACCTTGCGATCTTCACCCTCAGGGACGACAAGCTGATGGTGCTCCTGGTCGAGCGCGGCCTGGACCCCTTCCTGGGCATGCCCGCGATGCCCGGAGGCTACGTGCAAAAGGACGAGACCCTGCGCCAGGGAGCCCTGCGCGAACTGGCGGAAGAGGCCGGCATCGACGGCAGCCGGCTGCACCTGGAACAGCTCGGCGCCTACGCGGACCCAGGACGCGACCCGCGGGGCAGAGTGGTGACGGTCGCCTACCTCGCACTCGGTCCCGACCTGCCGGCCCCTGTCGGCGGAACCGACGCCGCACGCGCATTCTGGGCCCCCGCGGCGCACCTGGAGGACGGCACGCTCACCCTGGCGTTCGACCATCACGCCATCCTGACGCAGGCCCTGGAAGAAGTCCGCAGAAAGATCGAGTACACCGCTGAGGCCACCGCCTTCTGCGGAGAGACATTCACGCTCAGAGACCTGCGCACGGTGTACCAAGTCATCTGGGGCCAACAACTGGACCCCAGCAACTTCCGCCGCAAAATCCTCAACACCGCAGGATTCGTGCAGCCGACAGGAGATCAATGGCTGCCCCCCACCGGCCGTCCAGCCGCCCTCTACCGCCGAGGACAAGCACGGCTGCTCAATCCCCCTATGCTGCGCGCCGCAACGCCCGGTCAGCGAGACTGAGGCCCCTCCAGACTCGTCACCGGCCACCCCATCTCGGCGCCGCGCGGCAGATTTCTTGGAGGGCGTCTATCTGAGGGCTAGTTGGGCGTCGAACGTGCCGTGATCAACGTGCCGACCCACTTTGTCCACGCGGTCACGAGCCGTTGGAGATCAGACCGCTGGTGCTTTGACAGCAGTGGCCACAGCAACCAGGTCGGACTCATCAGGATGATCATGCAAACGAGGCCGACAGCGCAGAGGATCGCCGTCAGTGCGGTAAGGGCCCGGAACATGAGCCCGCTCAGCGCGAACATGCACATCTCCAAATCGCATCCACACGCGTGATGACACGGTGCTGACGGACTCGGCTCTGGATGATCGCGGTGCCTAGCGGGTTAGCTGTCGGACTCGGACGACTTTCGCCCTACGGCAACACAGCCGCCTCCTCTGCGGCTTCGCGTGTCGATTCGCCCCTGACCTGAACGTGGGTCCCCGCCTCCGTTCGTATGGAGAATGTAGGCCCGGAGGTGCGTGACCGGGAGCGTGGACCGGAGCACACGGAGCGCAGGAGCGCATCTCGGGTAATGCTCCTGCTTCGCCTCACTGTGCACCATTGACGCAGGAGCGTGGGAAAGTCCCGGCCGCTGCGAGACGGCCGGGGCTTTCTTCCTCACGGGCAACTTGGGGGAGCCATCTGATCAGTTGGCCATTGCTCTGCGAGGGGCCTTGGGGATCTGGAGTATCCGGGGGCGCCCGTCCATTCGCTCCATGCCGCGCTCGTGCATGGTGAGCAGCTCCTGTACGCACTCCCGGCAGGCGTACAGCGGGGCCTCCTGCCATCGCTGGTGATCTCGCCGATACGGGCCACCTGGGCGCCCTGGCGGGGGCAGCGGCAGGCGCCGCAGATTCCGTCTTGTGGCTGGATCAGGCGGCTGCTCCCGGTGGGTTGGGACAGCGGTGTCGTGCTGGGCCGTCCAGGGACCGTCTGAAGTTGTTCAACGAAGACCGCCCCCGGACAGCTCCTGGACTAGCTGCTGGCCCACCACCGCACCCGGCTGACGAGTGTGGTGGCCGAGGCCCTAGACACCGAGACCGGCAGCAACGTGCTGACGCCGCTGCGCCGCGAACTCTTCCACGGCCTGGGGCCCTTCAGGCTTGCCGTACCCCTCGGCCCCACGGCCGCCGGCAGCATCACCGAGTCGGCTGCCCCGTCGCCGTCCGCCCGCCTGCAGGAAGTCCTCACTCGGTTGCGCGACATCAGGCTGATGGTGGAAAGGGCGTGCGCCGGCACGGACGTGCCGCCCGACGTCCATACCAGGGCCAGGCCGTGACTGCCGTTCTCCAAAGCCTGCACACCGGCCTGCAGGCACGCACCCTGGCTCACGACCAGGTCCACGAGCTGTTTCGGGAACTGAAGATGAACACCGCGCACATCGGCACGGCGATGCTGACACTGCGCACTGTGCTGCCACGCCACACCATCGAGGAATGGCTGCGAACTGCCGGTTCACTGCGGGGTGTCGAGCGCATGATTGTGCACTTGCTCCGGGATGCCGACGACAACGTGCCCACGCAGGGCTGACCACCGCAGTCACGTTCTGCAGCGGGCAACGTGATATCCGGTCGCGGCCCGTGAGCCGTGGGCGGGGCGGCGGATTCCTCCAGGCACACAGAACACGTCACACGATCTGGGTGCCGAGACCGGCGAGAAGGACACGCCGGCCGGTCGCGGCGGGGGGACTGCGTGATCTCCTCCCGTGCAACGACAGGAGCCGTGTGATGCGAGATTGTTCCGCGCAGTTCCGCAGGAGCCGAGGAGTGAGATTCCCCTCGGCTACTCGGCGTGGCCGGGGCGGTGCGGCGGATGGCGGTAGATGCCGCTGGTGAACAGCATCCCTGAGCGCGATCCGAGACCGAGAACTCTGGCCAGCTCGAGAACGATGAGGGCTGGAGCCTTGTCGTCCCAGGAGAAAACCCATGGTCCAGCGGAGGTAGAGAGAGTCTGGCCGATCACTAAAGGCCGTACTCCAGGAACCACCGGCTGCACGAGTGCTTGGTAGCCCCGACGTGCAGCATCCAGATCGGCGGCCTCCACGCGTTCCGCCCGAAGCAGGTCCAGTACCCGCCCGCTCGCCTGGATGTCTGCCACGACCTCCGTCACTCCCAGCGGCAGGCCCGTAGGGGCAAGGCCCAGCGAACGTTCTATACGTTGCCCCGGCGGAGCCGGCCAGGGCGAAGTAACCGAAGTCAAGACGGAACACATTGCCTCAGCGTCGGAGATCCCGTTGCGCAGACAGTTCGTCAGGACCAAGACGGCCGCGCGTCGTGCCGTGGCCGGAGCCGAGGGATGTGCGGCGGCATCAACCATGACTTGTGCTATCTCCCGTGCCTGGTAGGCAGGCAGCCTGCTCGTACTGTCCGCGGCCGTTCTCCAAGCACGCTGAACCTGCTCCGTCGGAATGCTGGGCATGCCGCGCGCCCACAGCACGATGACTGCCAAGGCAAGATGTTTCAGCTTGGGGGTGCGTCCGGCGCCACTCCCCTCGACCGCGTGCAGAAGTACGCAGAACAACCGCCGCTGGTCTCCCGGGTAGAGACGCCGGTCGCTGCCGACTCGTGAGGATTTCTGGAACCGGGGCGCCGCGAGCAGGCCGTGCTGCGTCCAGTCCACGATCATCCGTCGTGTCACGTGGGAAAAACCCAACGACCGGGCGTCGGCAACTAGGTCGTCGGCGGTGCCGTCACTCACCGCAGCAAGCCGTCGACTGTCAGGTTGGCTCATGTCAGGAGGCCGATCAACGCGTTCACCAGCGCGGATACGACGCTGGCAGTGGCAGCGCACACCGCCGTGCGGGCTACGACCTGGCCCAGCCCAGTCCCTTTCCCGGTTGCGGGAGCTGCCTTCCGCGTACCCGGCTGTAACTGTGCTTTCGTCGCTAACCGTCTTCCTGCCATGTTGTCTCCGATCGGAACGTGACCTTGTCCCTTCATGTGTCCCAGCGTGCCCGAACGCCGCACCGGCTGTCGGACGGAGACCGCTCATTCGCGATGTAAGTTCTGCATGGAGGCCGGTCAGCTGACCAGACCGCGAGGGGTGTCGGCAGGGCACACGCTCAAGTCCTTGACTTCCTGTCCTTGTAAGCGAGGGGGATTTCTACGGCTCGCACCGTGGGTTGTCTGCTTCGTTGCCGACTGCCCGCCCGGAGAACTTTGTTGAGGTCTTGCCCCAGCTCCCCGGACAGGGCCAGCCCGGCGCTCAGGAGATTCTTCGCTGCCGTGTCAGTGGGCCTTGCACTCCAGCAGGCTCCGGAACCGCGACCACACGGCATCCGAGATGGCGCGGATGAGCCTGCCGTTCCTCAGGCGGTTGTGAACGGTCAGGTCCTCGATCACGAGGGATTTGATCTTCGCACACGAGTCGAGTGGTGAGCTGCGCAGACCGTCACGGTGACGATCAGCGATCCGGATGTGGATCCCGGAGACCTTGCGCCGAGCCCTTTGCCTTCCCTGCCAGGTGCTACTGGCCTTCGCCAGCGGGCACGATCCTTACGTTGGTGCTGCCTTGGTTTGGTGATCGGCGAGAAAGCCATCGAGCTGCGGTTGGGTGAGGGCCATGCCGTGCCAGCGGCTGTACAGCTTCGCGTGCACGGCCCGAGCCGGAGAAAGTGCGGATGGACCGGAAAAAGGACGGTGCATCTCCGCATGCGCGGATCGAATCGAAAGCCAGTACTGTCCGGCTCGTGTGTGGGGATTCCGGTGGGGCTGGGTATTCACCCGTGCCGGTGACGTGTGCCCGTCCCGGTACCCGGTATCACGGGTAGTGGGGGCGAGTGCTGTTGAGCGTGAGTCAGCTGTGGGGTGGTGCTGTCTGGGGTGAGGCGCCGGCACTGTTCGTGCTCGTTGTGTCTCGGCGGGTTGTGGCGCGGGCCGTCCGGCGGGGGGACGGGAGATGGGGTGGATGCGGGCCGGTGTCCGGGCGGCTGTCCCGCGGAGCAGGTGAGGACGGTTTCCCAGACTGGTGGGCAGGTCAGCTGCCGGGATCGGGGTGGCGCGCGGCCCGCTTCGCCGCTTGTTCCGCCTCGTATCGTGACGCGCCCGTGCGCGCCGCGTACTCGCTGACGGCCGCCTGGAACTCGCTGGCTGCCGTACGCCACCTTTCCACTGCGCGGCGTGCGCATCGCCTTCGAGACCGGCGAGTTGCGCCTATTCCTGCCGCACGGCTCGCTGCAGTGCGATGAGCTTGTCCGGGATGCCTGCCTCACCTGGGAGACAGCCGGTGCGTTGCGGGTCGGCCGGAGCGTGGTCTGCGGCCGCCGTCCCACGGGAGTGCCCCTCTGCCTCCGGCTGCGAGCGGCGTCGCCCCTCGGCGGCCTGCGGGTCGGCCGGTCTCAGCGGCGTGGTCCATCCAGATCCTAAATTCCTGAACTGTGGTCCAGAAACCGAGCCGGTCCAGTGGCTGGACCGGCATGATCAGCCCCGCGGGGGCTTGGCGTATGAAGTCGTCCAGAGTGATACCCGTGGGTTCTGTCCTGATATGAACCGCACCGCAGCCTGCGGAGCGGCGGCGGGGGCAGCGGTGTCCCTCGCGGACAGTGCAGCCCCAGGTCACGACCTTCCGGTACCCACCGAGGATGCGGATGGCATAGCGCGGGTTCTCGATCTGAGGCAGGCGCGCCTGGTTGGAACGGAGCATGGCCACGCGGGCCCGCTCCGCGATGATCGAGCTGTCGGTATGCCACGCGACGGCATCCCGCTGGGCGGCGAGTGTCCGCCGGGTTCGCTCTCTGGCCCCGTAGCCCGGCTTGAACGGGGAGTGCTGCATCTCGTAGGAGACCTCCCGGGATCCGACGAGAAGCACATCGGAGCGCGTCAGACCGTCCCTGGCACGCGCCTCACGCCGGGCCTTGAACCCCTCGGTCACCCCCACGCGTTCGACACGGTCGCAGTACGCCTTGTGCTCGTCGCTCTCCAGAGCCCGGTAAGGATGGTCGGCGACCTCACCGGGCTGGTGGGCGACAACCCGCGTTCCGCTGCCGAGGGAGTAAGTCCTCATCCAGTGGGTGACGCGGTCCTCGTCCCAACACCAGGCATACTTCACGAGCCGGCGCCGGGCGGAATCGCGGTTGTCGGCGACGAGTTGGTCCCACTGGGCGTCACTGAGCACACTGGCGTCGATCTTGCCGCGGCCGTCGGTGAGGTAGACCAGATTGTTGTGCACCTCAGATCGCCTTCCTACTCCAGCGAGGACCGGGCCTGCCGGCCGGTCGTGCAGTTGCCACCATGGTGGGGCACGGCACTGACATCGGGGCATGGACAGCCGGAATCCGGCCCGGCCGCAGCAGGCGGCAAAATGGAGCGGACGGTCGGCTCAGGTGCGATCGGCCGCCGTGGTGCAGCTGATTCCCGAGACTCTCCTCCGTCTGGTCCGGCTGCGGCGGTTCGCGGCGGTTGGCGCCTGCCCGTCAAGCCGTCCTGAGGCTCGGTCGGGCCATCGCGTCAGACGAAACCGGGATCGCGCTATGGGGGAGTGCGCTGGCGAGGGACGACAATCCTACGGGCGTGGACCTGCTGGGCTTCGCGTCCATCGTCGACACGGTCGTGACCACCCTCGAGATCCCGTATCGCCGTCTTAGCGGCGGCGGGCCGCACGCCCGCAGCCGTCCGTAGCTGGGGCAGGACCGCGGCTGCCGCCGGCCGTGCCGGATTCGTCGACCTCTTGGCTTCCTTCCCGGAACGGCCCGAGGCGGACATGATCCGGGCATGGCTCGACTCGCTGGAGGACGCGCAGGCCGTCCAGCACGTCCTGCACTTGCGTACGGTGTCAGCGGCCGGCCACGTGAACTGATACAGATGGGAGGCGAGTTGATCGCGGAGGCCCGCCGGTACAACGAACGCACCGGGGTGCCGTCGCGCGCAGGTAGGGCAGGCGCTTAGGACAAGGACAACGGGCTGCCCGTACAGGATCCAGCCCAAACTGGCCTGGCCGCCGTCCCGCAGGAGCGTACTGATCACAGCACGTCATCATCCGGACCGTCGTCAAGGCCGAGTTCCGCGTCGGTGAAGGGTCCGCCCAGGTCGGGCATCGCGAAGAGACCTCGGCCGATGCTGGTCTCGACGAAGCGGACGAACCGGTCAACAGGCCGGTGGGCCTGTTCTTTCTCCAGCAGCGCCCGACAGGCGCGGCAGCGCCACGGGCGCCGGAGAGTGATCCACTGTGCCCGCGTGCACCCGCGGCATGTCACGAAGTACGCGGTTGGTCCGAAGGGGGTTTCCCAGTTCGCGTAGCCGCTGCGGGGACGGTGGCCGGGCTCGGTCCGGTCACAGGGCAGGGACGGCCTGCCGAGGAGGACGAACTCGCCTCCCGGCCACCGGCAGGTGCAGGAGGTCTGACACCGGCAAGCGCGGGTGCGGGCCAGTTCTTCTGTCTTTTCGGTGCGCGGTATGCCGGGGCCTTTGACCTCGATCCAGGTGCCGATTTCGGGCAGCCAGAAGTCGGGGAGGTAGAGGGCGCCCGAGTCCAGGGTGATGGTCGCGGGTTCGTACTCCCACTTGATGCCGTTGCCGTCGAGGGTGGCGGCCCAGTCGGCTTCGAGCCGGGAGCGGAACGTGGTGTCGCCGTAGCGGGTCGGGACAGCATCGATGGAAGCGTCGGGGACGTCGGGCGTGCTGGTCAAACCGGGCTCCTGTCGTGCTGTTGCGGCCTCGTTGATTATGGCGGTGGCTTGGCCAGAGGCCGAGGACGGGTGCGGACCTCGCGTGCTGGTAGCCAGCCGCTGCGTGCGTGAGCTGTCTCCGGCGGCCATACTCTGTCTGCCGCCCGGCGCGCGCCAGCAGCCCCCTGCCGCAAGCCTGGGCCGATGCGACGTATGCGCGGCTGGTGCCGCGGATGACGTAGGTTCGTGGAAACACCCCCACGTGCGTGGGGAAAGCACGATCAGCACGGTCGAGCATCACAGGCAGATGCCCACGCGGGTGGGGCTTACCTGGACGACCTCGGCAACTCGCGGATCAACATGGACAGACCCCCACACGTGTGGGGCATACCGCGCCACGTTGCACGACCGGACGGTCCTCGCGGACAGACCCCCACACGTGTGGGGCTTACCTTGACGTCAGGTTCCTGCTGCACGCCGCCGAGGACAGACCCCCACGCGTGTGGGGCTTACCCTTCCTCACCTGTGGGTTTGAAGGGTGGCAGACGGGCCTTTGCTGACTTTACACGAGGCGGCTAGACCGGTTGAGGCGTGGTGCCGGGCGCGGAAACAGAAGCAGAAGGACGGCGCGCCACTGGCGCACCTGTGAGCCGGTTCGGTGTCAGGGGGCTGGGGTCTGCTGCACGATCGGGTGACATCTTGACCTGCCCCACCGTTTGGGCTCCAGGCTCGGTGGCTAACCGGCAGCTGGGATGGTGTCGTTCTTGGAGAGTAGTTCGTACTCGATGGGGGTGCGGTAGCCCAGTGCCGAGTGTCGTCTCTGGCGGTTGTAGAAGATCTCGATGAACTCGAAGATCGCGTTGGCCAGTTCGACCCGGGTCTTCCAGCGTTTGCGGTTGAGCAGCTCGATCTGCATCGAGGACCAGAACGACTCCATCATCGCGTTGTCCAGGCCGTCCCCGACGGTGCCGAACGACGGCAGGAGGCCGGCGGAGCGGATCCGCTCCCCGAAGACCCAGGAGGTGAACTGGGTGCCGTGATCGGCGTGAACGATCCCGCCCGGCTCGGGGCGGCGGTTGCGGATGGCCATGTCCAGCGCGTTGACCACGAGAGTGGAGTCCTGCCGTGAGTCGATGGACCAGCCCACGATCCTGCGGCTGAACGCGTCCAGGACCGCCGCGCAGTACACCCACCCTTCCCTGGTGCGGTGCTGGGTGATGTCGGTGACCCACAGCTCGTCGGGACGCAGCCGATGGAACTTGCGATTGACCAGGTCCTCGGCGGTGACGATGCCACGCAGCCGCTTGATGCGCACCGGTCCGGGCAGTCCGTGGATCCCGGCCTGCGTCATCAGTACCGACACGGTCCTGGAGCAGACCCGGATGCCCATGCCCAGGGTGAGTTCGGCGTGGATGCGGCGGTAGCCGTAGGTGCCGCGGGAAGCGACGTGGACCTCTCGGATCAGCCCGGTCAGCCAGTCCCGCCGCAGCTGCCGTGGAGTGGTCGGTGTGCGCTTGTGCTTGTAGTAGTTCTGCCGGGCGACGCCAAGGATCCGGCAGCACCTGTCGACCGGTGCCCCGGCACCGACGAGTCGGTCGATCACCGGGTAGAGCCTTTTGGGCGGGGCTTGTCCTCGCCGAGGAACTTCGCCGTCTGCCGGACGATCGCCAGCTCGGTTTCCAGCTCACGGATCCGCCGGCGAGCGGCCCGCAGCTCAGCGGACTCGCTCGACGGGGTTCCCGGTCGCCGCCCGTTGTCGATGTCGTCCTGCCGCAACCACTTCGACAACGTGACGGGATGGATGCCGAGCTCCACCGCTGTCTGTCTGGCCTGCTTGCCGGCGCGGATCAGCGCGATGGCGCGAGCCCGGAACTCCGGAGGATAGGGACGAGGCATGACTGCCAGCCTTCCGTGAAGGGCTGTCAGTTAGCCACCAGAACTGGAACCCCAGAGGTGGGGCAGGTCAGGTCACCGCAAGCCCGAAGGGAGGTCTTCATCCCGCAGGCGAGCGCTGTGGGATTCGGCACGAGCCTCGGACAGACCTTCCAAGCGGGCCGCGAGCAGTGCGATGTCGTCCCTGGGACTGCCTGGACTGTTCATCCCCAGGAGCAGGTCACAGAGTTCCTCCAGCGGCGGCTGGCCCACCGGCTCGCTCAGGTGCGCTGTGCCAGCCACCCGCTCCCGGAGTCGCTCGATCTCAACGGAGACATCAAAGGTATATGAGCTGTCCACGCGCGTGAGCAGGCCGTTGGTGTAGAGCAGGAGCGTCGAGCCGGCGGGTGCTGCCACGGTCGCCGTCTCCAGGTGGGGGTCGCCGACGCCGATAGGAGCACCGGGCGGCACCTGCACTACCTGTGCCTGGCCGTCCGGATGCAACAGGATGGCAGGCAGATGGCCTGCGCTGGCGACGGTGATGTGGTGTGCGACCGGGTTGTATTCGGCGTACAGGAAGGTGGCCAGGCGGTCGGAGCCCAGGCGCTGGGCCTGCTGGTCGAGGTTGCGCAGGACCATCGTCGCGGACATACCAAGACCGGCCAGAGTCTGCGCGGTGGTACGCAGTTGGCCCATGATTGCCGCAGACGTGATGGAGTACCCCATGACGTCACCGACCATCAGGGCGACTCTGCCATCGGGTAACGCGATCACGTCATACCAGTCACCACCGGCACGCCAGGACTCGTACGCGGGAAGGTAGCGGCACGCCAATTGCACCCCCGGCAGGTTGGGCAGCGCCGAGGGCAGCATCCTGCGCTGTAACTCGCCCTCCTTGTATGCGTCGTGGCCATAGAGCAGTGCCTTGTCGATCCCCAGAGCAGTCTGGGTGGTCAGCTGGGCGGCCACCTGGAGATCGTCCGGCTCGAATGCGACCCGTTCGTGCTGCCGCAAAAAGACGGCGATGCCGACAACTCGCTGCCGCCCCCGCAACGGCGCCAGAATGGACTGCCCGTCGCGCGGCCAGGAGAATCCGTCGCCGAGCAGCTCGGACAGGGCCTTGCGGTGCGCAACGTCACCGAAGACCGGCCGCACTCCCTGCAAGACCAGTGAGAGAGGACCACCGGGGCGGACAGCGGATGTCCTCGACGGCTCGGCAAAATCGGCACGGGCCTCGATGCCCAGTCCGGAAATGATCGAGTCCGCCTGTTCCTCGGGCGGCTGTTCGGCGAACTGGAGCCGCAGGTCGCCCTGCCCGGGCACAGGCCGATCGCCGATATACAGCGGATCTAGCAGGTACACCAGGACCGCGTCTGTGAACACGGGTACCGCCGCCCGGCGCAGGGCGAGCACGATCTCGTCCGGATACATTCCCCGCGCAATCCGGCGAGTGGCCGACCC
The DNA here is from genome assembly GCF_044747345.1 of Streptomyces sp. NPDC090088. Lineage (NCBI taxonomy): Bacteria > Bacillati > Actinomycetota > Actinomycetes > Kitasatosporales > Streptomycetaceae > Streptomyces > Streptomyces sp. NPDC090088. Next base: position 708,730 of record NZ_JBIVDZ010000005.1, read on the forward strand.
GACGAACTGCATCCGATCGGCCTGGCGGCGAACAACGATGTCGCTCGCGGCAGATCCGGTTTTGTTCGGAGTTGTTTTGAACAACCTGTCCTCGGGCACTGCCTGGAGATCCCCCGGTCCGCCTGCGCGTACCTGCACGGCTTCGGCACCAGCCTGAGTGCCGTACCCGGCAACAAGATCATGCGCGATGCCTTGGACCGTCTCATGCTCGCGGTCAAGGGCCTCTCGCGCCTTTTGAAGCGTGGCATCCACCTGGTCGAGCCTGTCGTCTGTGTCCGCGTCTGCGGTGAACACCTGCTGCGGAAGCATGACCGTCCCCGACCCGCTGTCCACGGCGTCATCGCCCCGGTCACCCAGGCCACGCAGCCCGCATTCCAGCTCCTGGATGCGGCGGGCCGCCAGGTCGGCCAGAGCCTGTGCCCGTTCACGTTCGGTCTGCGCACGCACCAGCTGCGTGCGCAGACCGTCTTCCTGCGTCGAGGCACGCAGCAGCCGCAGGTGCGCGGAGTCGATCTCCCGGCTCAGGGCATCGGGAGATGCCTGCAACGACTCAAGACGGCGCGTCAACTCCTGCACCTGTGCCTGGGCCTGCCCGAGCAGCGCGAACAGCACGGTCGCCATCTGCAGCGACTGGTTGCGTGCTCGCTCGCTCGCCTCGTAGGCCTTGCGGACCCGGTTGAGTTCTTCGAGCGCGCCGATAGCACGCTCCTGAGCCAGCAGCAGATCGCGCGCAGGCACGGCCGGCTCACCGTCGGCACCGATGACCGTAGGACGCTCCTTTGAGGCCCTCCACAAGTCCTGCGCCCTTTCCAGACGTCGGCTCACCACCGCGTGCGACTCACAGGCAAAGCAGATGTCCGCGACAGCCTCGACGGTGTCCCACGTCAGACCGACCCCGGCAAGGCGTTCTCGCAGCCTGCGCTCATCGGGTACACCCTTGTCCGCGAAGTGATCCGGTGTGAGCGCCGCGTGCAGCCCTCGCACGGTGATGCCGGCACCGTCCAACCAGTCACGGATGAGCGCGACGAGGTCATTGATCTCCTGGCAGGACCCCTTCGGCGGGCTCCAGGGGCGTCCCGGCCGCTTCCCCCCAGTCACACCGAGGCCTCCTTGGCAAAAGCGGTTTTTGCAGACAACCCCGTGTTGTCGGCCGAACAACATCCAACCGACATGCCAGGCCCGTCCGCAGGGAGATCCTCGAATCCGCTGTCACAAACCTTCAGCCACAACGGCCCTGCGCCGAGAGCGAGGAGACCCTCCATGAACATCGTCGGCGATGCCCTCCTGGAACTGCTTGGTGCCTTGGGCTCGGCTGCCGTCGTCAGCGCCGTAACCTGGCGCGTCAGCCGCCGTAGATCCAGCCGTCACCCCGCCGCGCTGACTTCACAGCACGCCGCAGGACAGCCGGACACGTCCCACCAGGGCATCCGCGAGTACGCATTGCCCAGCAAAGCCGGGTTCGCCAGGCCCCGTGCCAGCCGTCAAAGACTGGCTCGCCCCAAACCTGGGTGGAGACCCGACCTTTCGCACAGCAGGGGGGCTTAAGGAGGTGTCAGTTTGGTCGAGAGGTGAGGGCAGTATGGTCGGCATCGCATCTGTGGCTCGCGCCGCTGTCCGCCGTTCGGGCGGCATGTGGCACTTCCTGACAACGCGCGTGCAGGCGCGCCAGGCCGTGGAGTTGGAGCGTGTGAGGAACGAAGCCACGGTAGTCTTGCTGTCGTCCCTTCAGCCCGGGATCGACTTCTACGAGTCGGAGCCCGGCGGACGTACGCGGCTGATCCGCGTGGCGCCGGGGACCGTACTCGGCCCGGTGGACACAGACCCGTCGCAGCCGCCGACGGGCCGCATCAACCCCTGATGGCGGATTCCCTGAGTGAGGAATCGGACTTTGACGACGAGATCACCGGGCTCTGGCGCCTACATGCGCACCGGATATGAGGGTGGCTTGTTGCCCAACAGATTCCCGAAGATCTGGCGGCCGGCATGACCAACGACGAGTTCTTGACGCTGTGAAGGAAGCGCACGAGTGCAAAGAACACAGCACCAAACGCATGCCGGACGGATCACGCTCGGGCGACCCCCACGCGTGTGGGGAAGACACGTGGATGCGCACGCCGAAGAACCTGGAGCGGGACAGACCCCCACGCGTGTGGGGAAGACTCTTGCCCATCTGTGGGTTTGGAAGTCGGTAGCGCGTTTTTTACTCACTTTACATGAGCTGGTCGTGCTGGTCTGATCCACGAAGCTGTACGACTGTGAGCAGCGGGGAACGAACAACGCACCGGCGGTGCCTTGTTCCCCGCATACCGCGCCCAGGTGGGGCAGTTGCCGCCTGCCCCGGGGCGCGGCAGATCAACGCCGGTTGCGCTGCAGGGCCTCGCGGCCGAGGTCGTAGGCCATACCGGCGATGCTCAGCGCCACCAGTGGCCAGACCAGTGCAGTCTCCGGCGGGATGTGTCCGCCTGCTAGGGCTGCGGCGAGCACGCCGCTGCCGCCCACGCTGGGTGCGGTGAACTCGAGCGTCACCCGGTCCCGGCCGTCCAGGGGGCTGTCGGAGGCCGGGGGAGGGGCTGTGCGGCGGGCGGTTGTCGGCTTCGGGGCATGCTGGTGCGCAGAAATGGGTCTCTCCCGCTGTTTGTGCGTGAATACCGTATGCAGGGCCGTCATGGGATGTGAGTCCTGCTGTCCTGGATGCTGCCGAGCCCTGGGCGGTACCAGCCAGAGGGCAACAGTGACCTTCTGGAACGGCAACACCGCACCGTGTTACCAGGGGTGTTGCCAAACCCTGCTGGAAACACCAGCCTGCGCCCAACACCCCTGCCGCACGCCATAGTTGCTGCACCGGCACCTTGCTGCTCCAGACCGCCACCAGGGACACCCGCCATGAGTAACCGACCACGGACCGCCGAGCTCGCCGAGCTGGACACGGACCTGCCCGCTGCCGTACGGGACTTCGTGAGCGATCTGCGAACCTGCTTCCACCGGCTCGACGTCAGTGTCCGTGTCTATGCCGTCCGCCGGCATGTGTCTCCTGCCACCCTGAGCCGCTATCTCAACGGCAAGCGGCCCGTGCCCTGGAGGTTCGTGGAGGACCTGCTGACCGACGTGGCCGAGCACTGCGGCGTCGGACCCACCCCTGAAGCGGTCAGCTGTCTTCGTGTGCTGCACGAGGCGGACCGGCGGTCCCGTCAGCTGGCCTCCGGGCTCGACCCCCTGGAAGACCGCCTGCGTGAGGCGGACGAGGAAGTCGGCCGGCTGCGCGCCCAGGAACGCGCGCTGGCCAAGGCACTCAAGGACAGCGAGCACCAGCACGCGCAGGAGAGGACCCGCCGCACCAGAGCAGAAGGAGAACTGCACGAACTCAACGGCAAATACCGCGCCCAGGCAAACGCGGTAGCCCTATGGCAAGGAGTGTCCATGGGCCTGTACGGGGCCTTCAGCTCCGTGGAACAGGAAGCAGCCTGGCTCCGGCAGGCACTTGAGGACACCCGGGCCGCGCTCAAGGCCGCCGAAGAACACCGCCGGCACCTGGAGCAGCAACTCCTGGCCGCCGAGGAACTCCTGGAGGAAGGCATCTCGGGGGCCTCCCTGATGGACGTCCTCGAAGCAGCCGACCGCACCACGCCCGTGCCTGAACTCGTGCAACTCGTCGGCGGCCTGGCGACCAGCCCGCGGCAGGCCTTCGCCAGTGAACTCGTCACCTCTGCCAGCCGATGCCGGCCCGTGCAGGAAGTGCAGGCGCTTCTGAGCGCCCTCTACAGCGCCGGACTGCACAAACACGCCGAGGCAGCGCTTCCCGCCCTGGTGGCCATGCGGCCCGTCCAGGACACGGCAGACCTGGCAGCCGAACTCCTGCACGCCGGTCTCGAAGAACCCGTGGGGGCCCTGCTCCAGGCCTCAGTCGAGATCCACACCCCAGGCGATCTCGCCTCGCTCGCAGACCTGCTGCACCGGCGCGGCCGCGACGACGCTGCACAGGTCCTGCTCGGCGCCACCGCCACTCATCGCACCACCGAAGAGATCGTCACCGTCTACACCCTGCTGGCCGGTTCCGGCCTGAACGACATCCTGCCGCAGGCCATCAGGACTCCGGTCGGCGAACGCCCCTGCGCCGAACTGACGGCACTCGTCATCCACCTGCATCACTGCGGCGCCGAGAACCTCGCCGAGACCCTGCAGCACGCCATGGCCATGGAACGCCCGGCCACAGATGTGGCCGAACTGATCGCAGCACTCTACCGGGCCGACCTGATCGAAGCCGCCCTCGCCGTGTTCCGGCTGACACAGCAACGCCCCACCGGACACCTAGCCGCCCTCGCCTCCGCCCTGCGCACCGCAAACCTGTATGACGAGGCCTCAACGATCCTCTCGCGCGCACTGTCCTCCCGCCCCGTCACAGAGAACGCCCGCCTGATCGTCGATCTCCATGTCGCCGACCGTCTCCAAGACGCAACCAACGCCCTGATTACCGTGCTGCGCTCCTCCGCGGCTGCCTACGTGCGAGATCTCCTGGACAACCTGGACCAGATCCACCCCACCATGGACGCCCGCTCGCTGCTCACCGAGGCAGCCATGCGCGCCAGCGCCACGGACGTCGCCGACATGCTGGTCGCCCTTCTTGACTGCAACCTCACCGAACACGCCCAGACCGTCTACCTCTGCACGGTCCAGGAACGACCCACGGGACACGCGGGCGCCGCACTACGCCAGCTCCAGTTCGACCGACCCCACTACCTCAGTCCGCACGCCCTGCACAAGCGGACCCGAACCAGCACGGCATCCGAGATCACCAACCTCGCCCTCGCCCTGCACACGGCCGGCCTCCCCGCCCACTTCGACGCCGTTCTGTCCGGCGGGGCCCTGGAACGAACCCCCGCCGAGGCAGCCAAGGTGATCGAGAACCTGGCGCACCTGGACCTGCCCAGCAAAGGACAGTCCATCCAGGTCGCCGACCAACTGCTGGCACGCGCCGTGCGGGACTACCCGGTCGACCGTCAGCTCGCCTGGGTCACGGCTCTGGAAGCAGCAGCGACGCAAGGCGCCGCACAGCGCCTGATCACCATGGCCTACGAAGCATGCCCGACCCAGGAATTCAGCCTGAAACTGTACGCCCTGCGAACCTCCGGACGACTCGTCCACCGAGGACGGGGAGAGCTGTTCCTCTGGAAACTCCGGCGCCTGACCCGCATATTCGACTGACGAGGGCCGCCCCCACGGCCTGCCCTCTGTCACAACCAGGCCTGCTGCGTGCTTATAGAGACGAAGCGCGGCGTGACGGACGCCGCCCTGGACACAGGGAATGGCTATGGATCCCATGGCAGCAACGGCTGCGGCGGGACTCGCCGCAGGCGGATACCTCCTGCGTCTTGGTCACCGCTGGATCAGGCTCCACGCGCAGATCCGGCAATCAGAACTCGACCAGCACGGACTGTCGGAGCGGACCCGGGCGCTGCCGGCGGGCAGCCGGCTCATCGAGAAGACCGCGCATCACAACGTCGACATCGTGATCGGCGGCGCGGCCGCTGGCCACCCGACGAGGTGATGCCCGACATGGCCCTCGAACACCAGCCCCCACCGGTCCCCACCACGACCGAACACGCCCGGCCCGCGCCGCACACCCCGGTCCTGCGCGATGACTTCAACGCCTTCTACGCCCAGGAGATGAGCGCGGTCACGGTGTTCCTGATGCACCAGGGCGCCACCGCCTACGAAGCGGCCGACGCCGCCCACGAGGCCATAGCCAAACTCCTGCCGGACCTGTGGCGCACCCTGGACCACCCACGGACCTGGCTACGAGTCAGCGCCCAACGCTGCTACTGGCGCCAGAACCGCACCCGCGCCGCCCCCACCGACCCCGTCCCGGACCGCCCGGGCGGCACCTGCCCCCTGGACACCGTGGTCATCTCCGAGTTCCAGCAGACCGTTCTGGACGCCCTGCGCCGGCTGCCGCCCACCATGCGCACCGTCATGGCCTGGGACATCGACGGCTTCACCTACACAGAGATCGCCGAAGCCCTGTCCATGACCCCCGCCGCCGTACGACAGAACATCAGCCGCGCCCGCAAACGGCTGATCACTCTCCTCAGCCTGTGACCACCGTCCTCGACCTCCACAAAGGGGGATGCACATGAACACCCACCCCGACCGCGCGTTCCGCGAGGACGGCGGCGGAAGCGATCCCGAACACCTTCTGGACCAACTGCTCGCCCACCATCGCACGCAGCTGACGAGCGCGGTGACCGAGGCCCTCGACACCGGCACCGGCAGCAACGCACTGGTGCCGCTGCGCCGCGAACTCTTCCACGGCCTGGGGCCCTTCAAGCTCGCCGCGCCCCTCGGCCGCACGGCCGCCGACGGCACCCCCGAGTCCGCCGCCCCGTCCCCGTCCGCCCGCCTGCAGGAGATCCTCACCCGGCTGCGCGACATCAGGCTGATGGTAGACAGGGTGCGCGCCAGTGCGGACCTGCCGTCCGACGTCCACACCAGGACACAGACCGCAGCGACCGTTCTCCAGTGCCTGCACACCGGTCTGCAGGCACGCACTCTGGCCCGCGACCAAGTCCACTCGCTGTTTCAGGGGCTGGAAGCGCACACTGCATACATCAGCACGGCGATGCTGGGACTGCGTACGCCACTGTCACGCCACGCCGTCGAGGAATGGCTGCGCACGATCGGTGCCCTCCGGGGCGTCGAGCGCATGGCAATGCGCTTTTTCCGGGACGCCGACGACAATGTGCCTACACAGGGCTGACTGCCGCGACCGCGTTCCTCAAGGCCTGGCGCAGGAACCACGCGGCGGGGACAGACCCCCACGCGTGTGGGGAAGGCCCTTTGTGCCCTGCGGGATTGAAGATGAGCGGGCTGTTTTTTACTCAGTTTACATGCGGGGTACGCAGGCAGGTCTGTTGCTTGGTAGTCGTTGACGTGGACGATTCGGGCCTGGACGGTCCCGCTGGCAGGGACTGCCAGCGGCCGAGGGGGCACGGTGTCCGGTCACGCCCGCGTCCTCAAGCTCGGCTTCGGCGGCCGCCAGTTCGTCACGGACCCGCTGGAGCGCCGGCAGCGGAGGAGACGGTGGGGCTGGAGGTGATGCGGGTGAGTGCCGAGTACTCTCCAGCCGTGACCGACGCCGACCTTGTTGCCGAACGCGCTGCCGACCACCCCGACCGTGCCGACGCCCTGTTCCTGGCCGCGTTGCTGGTCACCCAGGCGCCCGGGTCACGGCGGGAGCCGGCCGTGCGACGCCATGCCCGCGTCCTGCTGGACGCCGCAACCGCCTTGCCCATGACGAACGCCCCTGCGGGGTGCAGGAACTGAGGACGTCGCTCGTCGACGCCGACGACATCGACGCCGCAGCCCGCCAGTGAGCTGCCCGGCGGCGACCGGTAGCCGTTCACGAGCCTGGAGGAGGCCGACATGCTGGGAGTCCGCGTTCACATCAAGGGGCCGGGCCCGGCAGAAGATCGGCGCCGAGCTGAAGAAGGCGTACGACAAAAGAGCCTCGAGCCGGACCCTTGCCCATGGCTGCGGCCGGTCCTACGGCTTCGTCCACCGCCTGCTCACCGAGGTCGGCACCACGATGCGCTCGCGTGGCGGTCCGAACAGGTGCAGCCGGACAGCCCGTTGATGCGCGGCACCATCCGAATGCGCCCCCGCGATGGGCGTCAGGGGCGAGGGAGGGCTCTCGCGTAGAGCCAGGCCAGCAGGGGTACTTGATAGGCCCCGTTGCCGAGGGATGTGAGCAGCCCGGCGTCGACCAGCTTCTCCGAAAGGCGTTCTGCATCCGCGATGTCACAGCTGAGGAGACGCGCGGTTTCCTGGAGGGACAGGAATGCGTCAGTGGATGAGGTCAGTGTCCGGAAGGCGTCTGCTTCGCCGCCGCTGAGCCGCTGGTAGCTATCTTCGATGACAGGCTTGACTGCAAAGCTTCCTGTCCGCAGTTCGTCCAGGCGAGTCTCCTCGTTTGCGAGCCTGTCCGCCAGGTCTGAGACCGTCCAGGTCCGGTGTGTCACCAGGCGATAGGCAGCGGCACGGACAGCGAGCGGTAGGAAACCGCATGCGGCTACCACGTAGCGAGCCGACCCCTGTTCACGGGGCAGCGTGCGGCTACGCGTGAGCCGGGTGAAGAGCTGCAGCGCCTCGGCGGGGGACATGACGTCAAGCTCCACCAGGTGTGCACCGGCCAGGTCGATCATCCGCCTGCGGGAGGTGACCAGAACGGCGCACCCCCGTGCTGAGGGCAGCAGCCACTGGACCTGTGCCGTGTCCCTCGCGTGGTCCAACACCACCAGGACACGACGGCCGTACAGAGCCGAGCGGTACAGCGCGGAGCGTTCTTTGAGGCCTGCCGGAATGGCCGTCTCCGCCATCCCCAGAGCATGCAGTGCCGCGGCGAGTGCAGCCTCCGGCGTCGTCTGGTGAAGGTCCAGGTAGAGATGGCCGTCCGGGAACAATCGCGCAACCGCATGAGCGGCCTGGACGGCCAGGGCGGTCTTTCCCACTCCGCCGGTACCGCAGACAGCCGCGACCGGCAGGCTTTCACCGGCCGCGGCAGCGCTCAGCACACCCTTCAGTTCGGCAAGCTCCTTAGACCGTCCCGCGAAGTCGGAGACAGCGGGCGGCAGCTGGGCTGGGCGGATGAAGGAAGGAACCTGCGCCTGGCCGGGGAAGGACACCGTGTCGAAGGCCAGCTCTGGGTCTGCCCGCAGGATCTGCTGCTGGAGGCGGAGCAGCCCCTCCCGGGGTTCGACGCCCAGCTCCTCGGCGAGCAGCCGGCGGATGGCCGCGTACACCGCAAGGGCATCGGACTGCCTCCCCGCGCGGTACAGGGCGAGCATCAGCAGCTCACGCAGACGCTCACGCAGCGGATGAGCAGACGCCAGCTCGGCCAACTCGGCCACGATGTCGGCATGCAGACCGCACGCAAGGTCTAGGTCGAGGCGGCTTTCCAGTAACTGCAGCCGCCATTCCTCCAGACGGACGTACTGAGACTCCGCGAAGGGCCCGGAAATTCCGGCCAAGGACTCGCCTTCCCACAGCCCCAGGGCGTGCCGCAGCAGCATCCGCGCATGCTCCAGATCCCCTTGTATGCGCATCTGCTCAGCCTGGCGGGCCAGGTCTCTTGCCACGGCCACGTCGCATGCTTGATCGGGCAGACGCAGGGCGTAGCCGCCGGACTCGCTGACGAGTGCTCCGGGTTCCATCACCTTGCGCAGCCGGGAGGCATACGTCCGCACAGCGGCCAGCGCCTGCGACGGTGGTTCGTCGCCCCACAGTGCGTCGATGAGTTCTGTTGCTGTCGCGGTCCGTCCTTCTCTCAGCACCAAGGCGGCAAGCATGGCCCGTTGTTGGGGGGATCCGGCCGGCAGCGGTCTTCCGTCCTGCCACAGCCGTACCGGTCCCAGTACCGCGGCGTAGGGACCTGCAGCGGGAACCGAAGGATGCGCCGGTGCTGGCGTCGCCGTGCGTGTCTGCGGTGCGCGCCTTTGCAGAGGAGGCGTAGAGGGGGCTGCGGCAGGCTGTTTCCCGCAGCTGCGCTGCCAGGCCGTGACCCACGCCGGATGGTCGGAGGGTGTGACCAGGCACGCGGTGAGGAAACCGGTCAGCTGGTGCGCGTCACGCGGTACCGTCCGCCCCAGCAGGATGCGATGGGCCGTGCTGTGAGGAAGCCGCCCCGTACCCGCGCGCTCTTCCATCACCCGCACCGAGGGGCGTCCGGCCAGTTCGTACAGCTCTCGCAGCCCCGCACGGAGCATCTCGACGCCGTCGATGTCCTGTGGGCTTGGTGAGGCCGGCCCGGCACTGCGCAGCCTGCCCCGGCGTGCCTGGCGCCACAGGTCCATCGCGGTGTCCACCGACGCGCTGCAGGCAACCGCATAAGCGCGCACACTGTGCTCACTGGGAACCGACTGGCCAGACGCCGCCCGCTGCAGCGTGGTGGAGTGAAGGCCTGAACGTACCGCCAACTCGGCATACGTGAAACCACTGTTCGACCGCTGATCACGCAGCCATCTGGCAAGCCTCACCAGCGCCCGGTTCGACGAGACAATCGGCTTCTCCTTGCGCCCCATGGCTGTTTGGCCGTCAGCGAGCGGCAATAGCGGCCGCAGCCTGCACCACAGCGCCGTGCAGTCGCCTGCCTCCTCCGTGAACAGCAGTCAGCGTGCTCGCCGCCACCAGACCAGCACCTCCCAGCACGGCCAGGACAGACGAAAGCTCCAGACCGTGCACGGACAGGACGCAGGCCAAAACGACGATCACCACGATCACCACGGCGTCGGTGGATGGAGACCGGTGCCCGCACGACGAGCCGTGCACTGCACACTGCGCTGAAAAGAGAGTTCGAGGCATGGTCTTCTCCTGAATCAAGAGCCCCCGCACACAGCGGGGGACGTTGCGGGCTCCAGTGCCGAACTACCGAAACAGCGTTTGCCGACGCCGTCCAGGGCTTGCATCCTCCCACCCGCCCTACCGATCAGGGGATATCCTCAGAATCGATGATGCGTCAGCGTCCAAGACTTTCATGCAGGTCTGTCCAGGCGCTGCTGCTTGTAGGCGCCCTGGCAGACCAGCACGTTTGCCACCGGCGGCAGGACCTCGTGCCGCTCGCACGGCATTTAGATGTCACGCCATCCCAATCGTGTTCAGAGCCTGTTCAGTGACAGCAGGCACGATTCGATAGGCACGACGGCTTCGGCCACTCCTGAAAGTTGCGGGCTCCAACCAGCAGATCAGGAATCCCAGCGCGATCACGTTGCCGCGTGAGACCGCTCCAGGCCGGCACTCTCCCCGAGAGCGCCGGCCTCGCCGTGTATCCAGATGGCGCTCCAGTTCTGTGGGGCTCTGCCCGACTGAACCGCTCCGAGTCTGATGGAGGCTCTGATGCGCCCCGGGTCTGATGGAGTCCTTCTGGGGCCGAGTGCAGACCGACGCTGGCGAACTCGGATGGAGCTTTCCACCGCGCTGTTCGAGTACCTTGAGATCTTCCATAACCGGCAACGCAGGCACTCCGCCCTGGGAATGCTCACCCCAAGCCAGCACGAGCTACAGCAACCGCCTGTAGCGTGAAACCCAGCGACGCGGCTCCACACAAGTCGGGGCACATCACCTCCACCGATCCCGGAGCGGTTCACTTGGTCTGGTCGCGCACGGAGCTGTACCAGCCGGACGATGAGGGAGTTCTCGCCAGCGGGATCTGGTCGCCTTGTCGAGCGACTTGGTCGCAGCTCCATCCTGTTCCGTCGATGGCTCAAGGCGTTCGGGTGATGTGAGCTGGGGGCGACACCGCTGCAGCTTGCGGAGTTGGCGCTCACCAGAGTTCCAGGCCGCCCGGCCCGTGCCGCGCTCAGCAGAGGCTGGCCGGCCCGTCACCCGTTCATGCGGCTCCTCCGGGAAGGGGCTGCTGTCGAGCATGTTCAAGAGGCGAGTGTGTCAACGCGATCTTGAACCTGGCTTGGCCGACGTGGTCAGGGCGCGACGTGCCCGGTGCTTGATGCGGCGCCTGATGCTGTGCGCCGCGGCCAGTGTGAGTGCTGCTGCGAGACTTCCCAGGAACTCTGCCGCTGCTGAGCTGAGAAGGTTCACCGGTCGGCAACCGGCGCCGGGGCGGGCGAGTTCGCCGTACTGCGGTGCGCTCCCAGCCGTTTGAGCTTGCGGCGCACCCGTTCCCCGAAAGCGTCCGGATTGCCGGCACCGCCCTCCGCTGCGGCCTGGGCCCATGTCATGCGCTGCATGGCGTAGGCCATGGCTACGGCTCTCTCCGCAGGCGCGAGGTGCGTGAGAACGGCCTGGACGCGGGGGTCTTCCACTTCCCCGAGCATCAGCTGGTCCTCGGGGCGTCGGTGGTCGGTGATCAGGTCTCTCAGCGACATCCTCGGGGTCACGGGGTCGTCCAGCAGACGCACCCGGCGGCCGCTGGATTTTCGTTCCCAGAGCGGTTGTAGGCAGCGATGTTCCCGGTCGGTGTGACGATGGAGCAATTCCATGATCTCGGCGTCGTTGCTCAGGTGCCGGCCGAGAGCGTCGACCCAGCCACCGAGAAGGGCCATCTCCACGGCCGAGCGCCATTGCTTCGGCCTGCTGAGGCCAAGCCATGTCCGGGAAAACTCGTCCACGGCTGCCGTGTCACCCTCGATGCAGGCGTTGCGCGCTACGAGCGCGGCCATGACGGCCTCGCGGGTCGTGAAAGCTTGCTGTGCGCCCAGTTGTTGGGTGAGCGTGTGAAGGACAACGGCGATGAAATTCACGGGGGAGTGCCTGGCGTCAGTATCCCTGTCCCTGTCGTGCCCCCTCAGCATCAGTGCGCCCATGACGTCCTGGACGAAGTACCCGTCTTGCTTCCCGTCGACGTTCACGGCTTCATCGGGAAGCCCCTGTGTCCTCCACATACGAGCCATCTCGTAGAGATGACGCACGGCGAGCTCGCGGGCAGCCTGCTCACTGCCGTCGGGCGTAGATTCCCGTCGTTGCCTGGCCAGCCGGCGCAGCCGTTCGAACACCCGGGAAGCTGCCGGACGGGTCTGCGCCAGCCAGGTTCTACCGTGCAGGGGCATAGGCTCGACGGGCACCGCACATACGGCCTTGTGTACGCCCGGCCGTGGAGGGCGCGACTGGTCACGAGCCGGGCAACGCGATTGCCCGTCGCGAGGGCAGTCCGGGCACAGGTAACGAAGGAAGGCGTTCCTGTCCAACAACTGTTCCTGCGCGTACCGGATGAACAGGATCGTCTGCAACGCCAGCGCTACGGGCCGTGGCGCGCGTTCATCGGTATGCGGGGCGAAGCGTGCGGGTAGCCGAGTGGCTCGGTCCTGGGTGTCGGACAGCAGACCGAGTACCCAACTCTGCAGCGAGGCGTGGAGCGTGGAGGCGTCGGTGTGGTCCTCGTCGTCGAGGTCCCTGTAACACAGTAGGGCCATGTGATGCTCCTTGATCGTGGCACGTGTTGAGGCTGCTACCTCTATGGCCCGGCCTGGAGGCGAACCGGCAATGACCCGCCACCTTCACTTAGTGATCTGTGTCACATTGATGGTTGCATTTCCTGGCCATACCAGCCCTGAGAGAAGAGTCTGTGAACTATGCCGCGCTGTTGCGCCGTGACCACGGCGGCGGTGGTGTGTAGCGAGGCGCACACCATTGCGACGTCCCGAACCGGCCCGGGGGCCACGCGAGCGCAACGGCATGCGATCACATGCCCCGGGGCCCGGTTGCGCCCGTTGAGATCACTGAAGCCGACGGTCCACCAGCCCGGATAACTCGGCCCTGCACGGGATCGGATCGAGACGAAGCCGGTGGTTGCTTACGCCCCGCCCTCAGCGAAGGCGCAATCAGCAAGGCGACTACGACGAAGCGTTCCTCGACTGGATCTTGTGGTGGTACCTCGCCACGGTCGAACTGGCCAACGGCTGATCGCCTTCCGCAACCCCAGCACGACAAGCTGATCAAGCGGTAAGGCCCGGACATGCAGCAGGGCTCAACCCTCGTCGACCGGGTCTGCCTCGTCGTTGCGTCCCTGATGACTGCATACGTAGTAGCCGCGCGTGCATGCTCACCCTGCCCACCACGGCGGCGGAAGGTTCTGCCCGACGCCGACGCGGTGATTCCTTCGGCCAGCACAGGCGGGGCCGTCCGCGACCGAACTTGCAGACCACCTGGGGGTGCCTGGCCCCGACAGCGCCCTGTTCTTCCTCGGCGCGTTGGTCGCTCTCCGCGCCGCTTGGTGGCAGCCGTTTGGGCCCGGCCGTCATGACCACCACCTCGCCGGGGAGGTGACGGACGCAGTGCAAGAGGAATGCGGTCGTAGGTGCTGGTGCACCTCTGTCCCGCCTGGCGGTACCGGACGATGCTGGCGGAACGGGCACCATAGAATCGGCCCCCCGCCTGCGGCCTGGAGGCCGAGCGGGTGTCGTCATCAGGAAGGGCCCCTACGGTGAGTGCGACGGCGCAAAGCAACGCCCCGATCTACGAACGGCTCATACACGAACGCGGCGATGTAGCCGCCGATGCCTGCAAGACGGCAGAAGTGATCTGGCGGGAGGTCGGCCGCGCCGTGGACTTTCGTTTTCCACACACGATCGCAGCGCACGAGGTCAGGACCTGTTGACCGTCGCGTGATCCCGACGATCGTTGGACTGCCCGGGAGCGGTTTCCTCCACCGATTGTCGGCCGGCCTGTCCCTTCCGGCGGACGATGTCGATCGTGAGGACGAACCGGTGAGGACCTGCGGAGCCGGGCTGGAACAAACCCTCCCGCGTGTGGGGATGCCGGATGCCCGTCACGCGGGCCTAAAGGCTGAGTACGGGCAGGTCAGAGCGGGTGGTAAGCGCCTCTGCTCATGACGCGAGGTCCAGGTTGTGCATGTGGGCGACGGCCTGGACCGCGTGATGGAGACCGTCGCCCGCTGGCCAGCAGTCCTGCAGGATCTTGTGGTGGTGGTTGCGCCGGGACTCCTCAGCCGGCAGGCGGACTTGGGATCACGAGGAGCACGGTAATTACGCTTGTCTGTGGGGTTTCCTCCGCCGGGCACGGGTCGACCGGCGAGGCTGCCGACGGGCCGCAGTCGGCAGCCGGTGCTGAACGGAGGGCGCCGGCTGGAGGCCGGCGGATATGTGGGCCCGCAGCTCGTCGGGTCAGGTCATGAGGTGCCGGTGCGTGAGGGAGTCGTGGAGGGCGGAGCCTAGAGACTGTCTCTTTGAAAGGCTACGGGCGCCATTCCCACTGGTAGGCGGGGTGTTCGGCGTAGGACTGGGCAAGGACTCGCAGCGCGTAGGCCAGGCCGGCCGAGCGGGAGTCCGAGGGGTCCATGGCTTTGTAGTTGTTCGCCAGTTGCTCGATCAGGTCGAGCATGGGGAGGTGGCTGTCGAGGAGAGCCTCGCCGCTCAGGGTGCCGGCCACGTAGGCGTAGGCGTGGTCGTCGTCATTGATACGTGCGACGAGGAACTTCACAAGATCGTCCATGTGGCCATCCTCGCGGGCGAGGTGCTTCGGCGGTCAAGCGGCTGTCCAGATGAGGATGGCGGCGAGGTGGAGTGCGGCCTGGTAGGCGATGGCGAGCTTGTCTGTTCGCATGATGTAGGTCCGCAATTGGAATGTCCCGTTCCGCGGTGACGACCTGTGTGTTCCCGCACTGTCTCGTTTGGTTGGCCCGGCATTCCGTCTCGCGATCTTGTCCTTTCCGCTGCCCGGCGGGCCGCGAGAAGGATCCGTGTGTCTCAGGGCCGTCAGAGGGCTGTGGCGAGAGAGACTTGCATCAGCCTTTCCCAAGTGATCGTCTTGGTCTGCGGGTCCGCGGTGAAGTCGACAACGTGCACAGCGTTGACTTCCAGCGGGGAGGTCGGGCTTGTCGGGGAAGCCGTTGCGCGGCGTCGGAGACCGCCTCGGCGTAGGTGTAGGCCGTGGGCAGATGCTGAATCCCGAATTCGTACTGGCAGGCGTCATTGCCGAACGTGGCGGGAGGGCTGTCCCGGGCCGCCGGGTGGAGGACCGCAAATTGGTGATCGGGATGGGTGTCCACGATGGCGCGGCAGTATGTGCCTGTTCACCAAGATTCATCGGTGTCGCAATCAAGCGGTCCGAGGAGCTGTCGATGTGTCTACAGTCACGGCCGCTTCGACTGGGGGATGAGCGCGTGTGCGTCCTCGATCGCCGGTGATGGGTCAGTCCCGGTTGTACCAGGGCCACAGTCAGGTGTCGTCCGGGTCCGGGAGAAGCAAACTGGGATCGATGTCGGTCACACCGTCCGCGTAGTCGAGTCGGGCAGCCGCTGACAGCAGTCTGGCGTACTCGTCCTGCCGCAGGGGGAGCCGGAACGCATTGGCAGTGTTGACGAGGTAGTCGATCGCGATCTCTGCCTCGCCGTTGGCGACGAGGTTGAGGACCGAATCAAGGGCTGGCACTGTCTCTCCCCGAGCCGAGGCTCGTTGCTTCAGAGTGTCAATCACCGCGCGGATGTCGTTGTCTGCGGAACTGTTCATCAGGCTCTGAATCCTCAGTGTTGTACGGGATGCAAATCCGGTTCCGGTGCCCCCAGCACGGCGCTGGGGGCACCGGAACCGGACGGTGCGTCAGGACTTGTTCTTGTACGCCGTGGTTACGCCCAGCGGCTTTCCGTCAGGTGCCGCGATGTTGCGGTAGAACACCGTGACGGTCCATTTCGTCTTCCCCCGGCAGCCACAGCCCGTCGTGTACGTGTAAGTGATCTTCCAGGCGGTGTTGTCGTAGCCGTGGTCCCAGTCTACTTTCCACTTGCCGTAGAGCAGCGCGCTCTTGAGGTCGCTGATCATCCCGGAAGTGGTGTACCAGTTGGATGGCTTGCCGAAGCCGACGTGCTTGTCCTTGATGTGCGCGAGTCCGAACTTGCCGTACTTCACGCCGTTCTGCTTGACGGCTGTCGTGCTGCCTTCGCGGATGGTCCTCCAGTACGAGTTCATGCCGCGTGACCACATGAGGATGCGCCACTTGTCGCACTTCTTGAACGGGTTGCCGAAGGCGCCGCAGCGGCCGTCCAGGTCGGTACCGTTGACCGGGTCGCCGCAGACGTAGTCGTAGGCGTTGCAGTTGCCGCCGAAGACCGGGTCGGTCTGCAGGAACCGTGCGGTGGTCGGATCGTAGAGGCGTGCTCCCATCAGCGTGAGGCCGGTGAGGGTCTCGCTTGACCGCTGCTTGCCGCCGAGCCAGCCGTAACGTTGGGGGCTCTGGCCGGCTCGGGGGGCGCCGTTCTCGTCGTTGTCCAGCGCTGTGGGCGCAACTGACGTGTCGAGCGGCAGTCGCAGGGCGATGTCGCCGTGGATGTTGGTGAGCTGCAGGACGGTGCCGTTGGTCTTGCCCGTGGTCGCGGTCAGTGACCCGGTCGCGTTGGCGACGTTGCGGGTGAGTGTGGTGGCGGCTGTGTCCTCGGTGGTCCAGGTCGGGTTATCGGAGTCGTCGCTGTAATGGTTTGTCTTGGCCTGTGTCTGGCTCCAGGTGCCGGAGCTGTTGGTCTCGATGGTCCAGGAGCGGAAGCGCAGGCCGGCGTCGAGCTGCCAGGTCTGGCGGTTGGTGCCGGCGGTCTGCTGGTAGGCGAGGTCGTTGGCGTAGTAGGAGAGGGTGGATCCGGGCGCTGCGGTGGTCCGGCCGAAGGCGTCGTAGGAGTAGCCCTCGCCGGCGATCCGGTCGGCCGTGTCGTACGCCGTGGTGGTGGCGGTGCCCTCACTGGTGGGGCAGGCCCCTCCGGGTGTGGCGGATGCCGTGGTCACCGCGGTTCGGTTGGACCGCTTGTCCAGGGTGTAGCCGCGCAGGGTGCATACGGTGGCCACGGTGTCCTCGACGCGGGTCAGGCGCCCGGCGTTGTCGTAGCCGTACTTCTGGTTCGACCAGCCGGCGTGGGAGGCGTTCTGTCCGTGGATGGTCTGGGTGACGGTGTCGGAGTAGACGACGGTTGCGTCGCTGTCCTTGGTGTAGACGCGTTCGGTGACCTGTCCGGCGGGGTCCTTGGTCTGCTTGAGCGTGTAGCCGCCGGGCAGCTTCTCCGTGGCGACGCTGCCGTCCGGGTCGTAGGTGCTGGAGAACTCTCCGGCGGCGGAGTCGGTGACCTTCGTGGGCAGGCCACGGGGCTCGATGGAGGTGTCGTAGGTGTAGGTGGTGCTGCTTGGGATGTTGTTGCTGGTTTTGACCGGGCGGTCGAGGAGGTCGTACTCGGTGGTGGTGACGCCGCCGTCGGCGTCCGTGTAGGAGATCTGCCGGCCCAGCTTGTCGTAGGCCCGGGTGACGGTTCCGCCGGTCGGCGAGGTGGTTGTGGTCTTCTGGCCCGAGTCCGGGTCGTATTCGGTGGTGACGGTGGGGACGGCCTGTCCGAGACCGCCGGTGATCTGCACGGTGGTTTCGCGGCCCGCCGCGTCGTGGCTGCGGGTGATGGTCCGGGTGGTGGAGCCGACGGTCTCGCTGGTCTTGGCGGTGTTGCCCCACCGGTCGTATTCGACGGTCGTCGTGGGCAGTTGCGCCGGATTGCTGCCGCCGCCGGTGATGTCTCCGGCCGGTCCGTTGCTGCACAGCAGGTCGGCCCATTCCGGACGGCCCGCGCAGGTTCCGGTGCCGGTGGCGGACCAGTAGGTGGCTGTCTGCGTCCCGGCGTCGGTGCCGGAGGTGCCGGGAGCGCCCTGCTTGACCACTCTGCCCTGGGCGTCGTACTCCGTGGTGGTGGTGATGGCCAGCCCATCCGGGTCCTGGATGACCTTGGTGGCCAGGCCCTTGGCCCAGTCGTACTCGACCTTGGTTACCTGCGCGTCACCCATGACGCCTGGGTGCTCGCGGACCTGGGCGCCTTCGGTCGTGGTGGTGACCTGGTCGCTCGCTGCGGCGGTCTCACCGTTGGGGCGTCCCTCGTCATACGCCTTGGTGGTCCAGCTACGGGCGTTCACGGACGTGCCTGCGGCCACCAGGGTGGTGGTGCCGGACTTCAGGGCCTTGGCAAGATCGATCCGTCCGAGCGGGCCGAACCGCTCCAGTTCCCGGCTGCCGGTGCCGTTGTACACGGACCGGGTGGACAGGAGCTCGGCGCGTTCGGCGCTCGGCAGATCCGCTATACCCAGCTCCGCCAGTGTTGCCCGGTCCGCCGCGCTGATACCGAGGGCTGTTTCCCGGTTTCCGGCTGAAAGGGAGCGCACGATGTTGCTGAACCGGTCGTGGTCGGTGCTGTCGATCCGGCCGCCGGGAGCCGCGGTGTTGGTCCGCTGCCCCGAAGCGTTGAGGTAGTGGATCGTGGCCCGCTTGTAGTCTGCCGGTGCGAGATCAGCGCCGGAGTTCGACGACGGGGCGGCATCGGCGGGGAAGACTGCGGCCGCGTCGGCCGGAGCGTCCTGCTGTCCCCACGTTCCGACGTCGGACACGCCCATGGCATAGGGGGCGGAGGATCCGGTGAGCGGGACGTCGTAGACGATGCTGGTGTTGGCCACGCCTTCGGTGACATCGGCGGATCCCTGCTTCAGCCCGGGGTGTCCGGCCTTCAGCAGCATGCCGTCACCGGCGGCCGGATCGTTGCCGGCCTTGCCGTAGGTGAAGGTCCACGGGAGCTGGCCGGGCGCGGTGAGCCCGGTGACACGTCCGGCGCTGTCGTAGGAGTAGTCCGTGATCAGAGACGGGGAGATCTGGGGAAGCCAGGCGCGGCGCAGTCGGCCCGAGTTGTCGTACTGGTACATCTGGACCGACTTCGAGGTGGCCGCGGCCGCGCCGGGGGCGGTGGACCACAGCCGGATCTCCTTGACCTGCCCGCTGACGTCGCCGAAGGCCGACGCGGTCGCCGTCGTGGCGGACGCGTAGACGTACTCCAGCAGGCGGCATCCCTTCGTGGCCGGGTCGGCGTCGCACGCTGCGGCGGTGGCCGCGGACGTCGGGGCGATGATCCGCTTCGGCCGCGCCAGGGTCTTGCCGTCGACGGTGACGTTCTCCGACACGACCTTGGTTGCGGAGTTGGACAGCCCGTTCACCAGGGTGCTGGTGACCTGCCAGGCGTCGGATGTCGGGGAGACCCGGGTGAATTCGGTGACCGTGCCCTCACTGTCGGAGAGGGTGAAAGTGCCGCTCACAGTGCCCTTGAGGGTCATCTCCTCGGCCCCCGGCTCAGGCACCCAGCCGGTCTGGGCGGCGTTGGCCGTGAAGTGGATCGGGCTGTCATCCGCGAGCACGACGCTGACGGCGGTGTCGGAGATCTTTTCCAGGTGCGTGTAGGTGGACTCGGTCACTTCTGCGGTGAATCCCGACACCCACTGCGGCCCGTAGATGGGGGCCTGGTCGGTCTGCTTCGCTCCGGCGTCGGGGCTGCGTGAGGAGGCTGTGCGGGACGCGGAGAGATCGAAGAAGGACGCGTCCTCCTGGCTGATGGTGTAGTCGCCGGTGAGCAGGTTGACCGAGCCGGGACCCACGTCCTCGTTCGCAGCGTCATCCGCGTTGCGGTCCACTACGACGGTGAAGGGGTCCGTGCTGCCGGTGGCCCCGCCCGTTCCGGTGAAGTCGGCCTTGATCTCTACGGATCCGTCGGGGTTGACGGTGCCGGCAGCGTTCCACACCAGTGCCGGGCTCTTGCCGTTCGTCATGGTGACCGGCCAGGCTGACAGCGGTGTGCCGCTCTGGCTGACGTCCGAGGCGGGGATGGGCGTCCAGTTGTCTGCGGCCGAACGACGCCACGAGAAGGAGACCGCGTTGTACTTCTCGGCGTCGCTCTCGGCTTCGAGGGTCAGCCGGCGGGCGGTGCGCTCGTTGGCGGCGGGACGCAGGAAGCCGCCCGGGCCCACATTGAACCTGTATTCGACAGTCGAGGACCGGTTGTCGGCCTTGTCCACCGCACGGACCAGCAGGGACTGGGACCCGTTGTCCGGCGGAGTGACCTCGATGGTCTTGTCGCCGGCGCCGCCGCCGGTGGCGACCTTGTTCCAGGTGGTGCCGTCCTGTGACCACTCCAGCCAGTTGTGGTCCGCGGCGGGCGGGGTGACGGTGAAGGTACCGGCCTGGCCCGCGCCCTTGGCCCACTTGCCAGTCGGGTAGTCCGCCGAGGTGACCTTCGCGGGCGCCGAGGGCTTGGTGGTGTCGACGGTGAAGGTCTTCCACGCCGACCAGCCGGTGTTGTAGTGCGTCCCGTCGTAGGGAACGGTGCGGAACTTGTACGTCTTGCCGTCGGTGAGCAGTCCGGACGGCACGGTCACCGAGGCGACCTGCCCGGACGGCACGTACTTCGACACGATGTAGCTGCCGACCTGGGTGTCGGTCGCGGAGTCGAAGATCTGGAAAGTGCCGTTGACCGGGTCACCGTTGGCATCGACGAAGGTGTCCCGCAGCGTGGGGGTGGTCGTGTTCACCACGTAGTCGCCGCCGTAGGTGAAGTACGGCGGGCCGGCCTCCTGTGCGGTGCCGGTGCGCGGCCGGTAGTTGTAGTTCACCACCAGCTTCGGCGGGTTCGAGGCTGCGTTGGCGGAGTTGACCCGCTTCCACTGCTCCACGACGTTTTCGTCGGAGGCGCGCAGCCCCATGTGGCTGGCGGTGGCTTTCGCCGAAGCCCACTCCTGTACCAGCGTGGTCAGGTCGGCGTTGATCCAGCCGTCCGGCTGCGTGGAGCATCCCGCGTTGCCGGTGGTCTCGGTGGACGTGGCCTTCTTCGCGATCCAGGCCGGCTGCGAGCCCCAGCGCGAGGACGTGGACGCGGCGTCGGTGGACCACACCTCCCAGGGATATAGCTTGCAGTCGGTGTTGGCCGAGTGGAAGTTCCACAGGGACAGCTTGGCGTCAAGGACCAGCGCGTCCTGGATTGGTGTGGTGTTCCAGGAGATGAAGGAACGCGCCGTGCGCGCTGTGCCGTCGGCGTTGGTCGTGCCAGGGTTGCCCAGGTCCAGCTCGGTGTCGGTGGACCAGTCGACACTCTCGCCGCGCTGGACGTAGGTGTCGAAGACGTTCCCCAGCGACGACGTCGAAGGGTCGACGGTCACCGGGTACCGGGTCTTCGGGTCGGTGAGGAAGTCCGCATCGGGCGTGACCAGCAGATCGACGGAGCCCTTGCGCTGGACGACCTTCAGCCCGACCTTGGCGCGACGGGTGTGCTCCCCGGAGACCGGGTCGACCGTCGCGTCCCACATCACCGGGGCCGGCATCACCGCCCGCCTGCGGTTCTTCCTGTCAGTGAAGACAAGGCTGCCGTCCTTGCGCTGCTTGGCCGTCAGCCCCTTCGCCTTCAGCGGCAACGTGTACGTGTAGCCGTCGGACGACGGTCTCTGCTTGATGTTGACGAACTGCTCGTAGCCGGTACGCGTCGCCTCCACGACGACGTCCGCGCCGGGCACGGCGTTCGTGTAGGTCGCACGCGTCCCGTCGAGTTCGGGCGCGGGCAGTCCGCCCTTCCACTGCAACGTGATGCGCTGGTCGCCCTCCCAGAGCGTTACCAGATCCCGCGCAGCCGCGGTCTTGGTCTCCTGCAGCGAACGCGCCCTGGTGCCGGCGCCCGCGTTGAGCCGCAACCCCTTGGGGTGGCCTTTCGGTTCGATGCTGCCGTCGCTGCGTTCGACCAACGTCAGGTCGACGGGATGCCACTTGCCGTTCTCCTGGAAGCGGATGGGACCGGCCGAGAGTTCGGTCGTGAGGGAACCGTCCTTGTTGGCCCATGTCGTGGAGGTCTCCGTGCGCTCCGACAGCGCCTCGACACGCCGCCCCGACAGGCGGGCTGCGACTCGCGCCGAGGGGATGTCCGCCGCTTGCGTGGCCGCCGGCTTCTCGGCGCGGCCGGCCGACGGTGCCACATCCTGCGCCGCGAAGGCGGCGCCTCCTGTGCCGTCGAGCAACATGACAGACAAGGCGAGAGCCAGACCGCCGGCTATGTAGCCGGACTTCCCTCTCGGCCGTCTCTGTCTATGCCCCTGTCTCTGCTTGTCTGGAAGGAACTGACGGTAGTTCATAAAGGCCCGTCTCTTCACTCGTTGAAGCATCGCGATCACCGCGAGCGAAAAGTAAAGGTACGGTAAGAAACGTGAGGAGGAATCGCGCCAAGTGGTCCATTACGGGACGGACGATCACGCACAGCGATGTGAGTAAAATCCCTATTTTATGGATCCTTCTGGGGTTTGAGAGGGCCTACTGATGACGGGAAAGGGCATGAAACGTCTCGCCCGGCGTCGCCCCGTACAGATCGGTCGCCCGGATCTCCCCGAGCGAGTCCTCATGCGGGCCCGCAATTGGAATATGCCGTTCCGCTTTGGTGATCTGTGTCTTCGTAGTGTTGGTCTGTCAAATGAACGGTGTATCCAGGGTGGTTGGGGTTACTGACGCGCCGCCGACAGGCGGCCGTCGAAGGTGATGTCGAAGGCGTTCAGCGCGGTCTTCCAGCGCATGGTCCAGCGCGCCTGGCCTTTGCCGGTGGGGTCAAGCGACATGATCGCCATGTAGACGCACTTCAGTGCGGCCTGCTCGTTCGGGAAGTGGCCGCGTGACTTGACCCGCCCTGCGGATCCGCGCGTTCACCGACTCGATCGCGTTCGTCGTGCAGACGATGCGGCGGATCTCGGTGTCGAACCGCAGGAACGGGGTGAACTCCTCCCAGGCGTTCTCCCACAGTTTCACGATCGCCGGATACTTCCGGCCCCAGGCGTCGGCGAACTCGGCGAACCGCTCCAGGGCGGCCTCCTCGGTTGGCGCTGTGTAGACGGGCTTGAGGAGCTTGGCGATCTTGTCCCAGTCCTGGCGGGCGGCGTAACGGAAGGAGTTCCGCAGCAGGTGGACCACGCAGGTCTGCACGATCGTCTTCGGCCAGACGGTCTCCACCGCCTCGGGCAGGCCCTTGAGCCCGTCGCAGACGAGCATCAGGACGTCGTGCACGCCGCGGTTCTTGATCTCGGTGAGGATGTGCAGCCAGTGCTTGGCGCCCTCGCCGCCGTCCCCGGCCCACAGGCCCAGGATCTCCCGCCGGCCCTCGGCCGTGACGGCCAGCGCCACGTAGACGGGCCGGTTGGCGACGGCACCGTCACGGATCTTCACGTGGATGGCGTCGATGAAGATCACCGGATAGACGGCGTCCAGCGGCCGGCTCTGCCATTCGGCCATGCCCTCAAGGACCTTGTCGGTGATGGTGGAGATGGTCTGCCGGGACACCTCGGCGCCATAGACCTCCGCCAGGTGGGCCTGCACTTCGCCCGTCGTCAGACCCTTCGCCGCCAGCGAGATCACCATCTCGTCGACGCCGGTCAGGCGCTTCTGCCGCTTCTTGACGATCTTCGGCTCGAAGGTGCCGTCCCGGTCGCGGGGCACGGCTATCTCCACCGGCCCCACGTCGGTCAGCACGGTCTTGCCGCGTTTGCCGTTGCGGGAGTTGCCGCCGTTCTTGCCGACCGGATCGTGCTTGTCATAGCCGAGGTGGTCGGTGATCTCGCCCTCGAGAGCGGACTCCAGCAGCCGCTTGGTCAGCTGCTGCAGCAGGCCGCCCTCGCCGGTCAGCTGCAGGCCCTCGGCTTGGGCGCGGCCCACCAGCTCGTCGATCAACTGGTCGTCCACGGCCTTCACCGGCACAGCCTCCGTCGACTCAACGGCCTCGTGCTCAGCCACGTTCTCACTGGTCATCGATGCATCTTCCATGATCGGGAGTTACACCGAACGATTTACAGTCCCGCGCTGTGGCGGGAGATGGTCGCCTGTCGCCATTGGCTGGAATGCCTGTACGGCCACGCAGGTCATGACGGTGCCGTCGTCGCGTTCGACGGCCAGCTGCCGACTGGTCAGCACGAGGGCGAGATGAGGGTGGGCCGCGGGCCCAAATGAAAGGGCGGCCCCAGTCGACTGTGCGCCGCGCTTGTTGAAACTCCCCACCTCGTCGAACTCCGGCCCGGGCGGGGCGACGAGCAGGACGGGCGGCCTACGAGAACCCCGTCAGGGTGGCCGGACGGAATTCCGCCCGGCCGTTCCGTAGTCAGACGGTTCCGTCGGCAGCGGTGTCCGGGCCGACGCCGTTGCCTGCTTCGTCTGCTTGGGCTCGGTCGTCGATGACGATACGGACAGGCTTGCCGTTGCCGTTGCCGCTGGTACGCGGGTTGTCGGTGACAGCCTGAACGGCCGTGGTGATCTTCGTTGCGATGTGGTCGGCGATGGCCCGTGTGACGGGGTTGTCGGCCGTGTGCGTGACATGGGTGAGACTGGTGATGGCGGCTACAAGGCTGGGACCGGAGAAGCGGACGCTGACGAATCCGTCGTTGTCGTCGACTTTGCCGGGGATATGGAAGTGCTCTTCGCGGCCGGCGACTTGGATGAGAAAGGCCCAGGTGTCGCGGTGGGCTTCGATGGTGGCGTGGGCGATTCCGGCGGCCGCTCGCAGGATGGCCGGCTCGGAGTGGACCGGGTTGCTGTCGTGTGCGGGGGCGGACTGCGGTGCGGGCTCTGGGCCGGTCGTCGGCAGGTTCTGGGGTTCGAGGCTCGGCGCGGGCTGCTGCTGATCTTGTGGGGCGGACGTCGGCTCGGGTTCTGGCCCTGGCCGGGCGGAGGCGGCGCGGAGGTACCCGTCGATCTGGTTGAGGACCCCACGGACGCCGACGATCTCAGTGCTGAGGTGGCTGAGCGGGCCGGTGACGAGGTCGGTGGTGCGTGTCATGGCCTCGCGGGCGACGGCTCTGACTTCGGCGAGGCCGGTGTTGATGGCGGCGCTGGCGTCCTGCCGGATCTGGTCGATCGTGTGCTGCTGATCGGTGGCTTGCTGTTTGAGGGCTGCGAGGTCGACGCTGATTCGGCCGAGCTGGTCGGCGATCTGTTGGAGTTGGGCTCGGTCTGCACTACCAAACGGCATGGTCCCCCCATACGGTCACTAGTGACCTTGAAAGACTGAAGCCGCGGCAAGTCGTCGACAAGGTGGCGATCTAGCCAGAGGCATACGCCGTCACCCGTGAGCCCCAGGCACCCTCAAAGTGGATCTGGGGGGCTGCCCCTGTTGGGTGACGAGGACGACAGCGTCGGGGCGGTCACCCGCGGCTTCCCGGCGGCCGTCATGGTGGCCTGGGGCAGCCGGTTGCTGTTGACGCCCGGGTCCAGCCTGAGCCGGCCGGCTGCAAGAGGCCCGGGAATCGGCGAACCCGAGTGGGGATGCCTGGCCCCTGCGCCTGGTTGTGGAGGGTGTGGTTGCGGAGGGGAACAGTGTCCCGGGCCTCACCTCGTGCCCATGAGGACGATCGTTCGGCTGAAGCCGCATAGAGCTTTTCGCCGCGTAGGCGACCGCCCCTTCACGACCACGAGCACGTCCTGTGGCCCAGCCCCCTGGCCGGGGCCACGCGTGCGTCCACGGCCCGGAACTCCGGCCGGACGCGGCTCTCGTGGTGGTGCTCGGCAACCCTACGACGCTGAATGCGTCTCGAAGCACCGGCGCAAAGGTGGTGCCGCATAGGTGGCTGGTAGCTCATAGTGGACTGCTTGATGCCATTGATCCCTTCAGGAGCAGGTGCCTGTGTCGACTGCGGCCAGCGAGCCTTCCCCCGAGCGCGTCCCCGGCCGGGTCTGGACGATCCGCCTGACCGGGCACGCCGACCGGACTGCCACGGTCACCTGCACCACTGCGGCGTGCCGGATGCCGCCGCGTTCCAAGGACCTCGCAGGCATGCGGGCGTTCGCCGCCCAGCACGCCGCCGCCCACGCCCGGGTGGCCACCGTCCACGCCAACGCCTGGTGCCATTGCGCCTCCACGCAGTGCGCCGCCCACCCGGACACGACCGTCCACTGCGCGGGCGGTGTGGCGCTGGTCCTGCAGCACGATCCCGTTGTCGGTCGTGTCTGGACGCTCGAAGAGGTCTGTGAGGTGTGTGCTCCGCTGATCCCCAACGCCCGCGTCCTGGCCCGTGCCATCCGCCCCTCACGGGCGAACCAGCGGCAGGACGGGCAAGTGCCAGCGCCGCAACTGCCAGCATCCGCACGGCCGGGCATCCCTGGCGGCTTCTCCTCGCCCACCGCCCAGCCCGCCGAGGGCCCGGCTCGCAAGCCCCGCCGCTCACACCGCACCCCACGTACCGCCCAGCGTCGCGGCCAGGGGCGCTGAAAGGAGAACCAGGACACAGGGCTGGCGGGCCCCGACACCCATAACCTTGCGGGCGACCGTGAGGTCTCCGCACGGAAACTCGGCGAACTTGCTGCACAGGCCGCAGGCGGCATTGCCGCCGGCCGCTTCACCGCAGTGCTGCCGGCGCCTGCCCTCGCGGAAGATGTGGTGCTTGAGCCCGACCGGCTTGACGGTCGCCGGTTCGGCATTGCCTGTCTGTGGGCGGCCGTACTCGTGATCGCTTCTTCCTCTGTCCTGTCACCTCTGGGGGCCTCGGCGGAGTTGTTGGTGCCGCTGGCGATGGTGGCGTTCTTCGTGCTGGTGTATGCGCTGCTTGCGTTCCGCTACGGGTTGTCCGAGGCCACCCGGCTGACACGGACCATCGGCGGCTTCCTCTCCGCTAACCAGTCCTTGTAGTCCGGCCGATGCTGGTGCAGACCGTCCCGCCGGCCCGAACCGCCGCCCCTTGCCGGGGGCTGGCCTGCACGGCGGGTTGGAGGTCGGGCCGCTGCCGGCAGCCGTGCAGGGTCCTCCGGGCTTTCGCAGCAAGGACGACGCGTCGTCCGTTCTCCGCATGCGGACCGAACCCGAGGGTCGGGGATCCGCATGACCGGCATCCACGTGGTGCCTGTACTCGGGTGCAAGACCTCTCACGTCTCACGCCCGCGGCAAGGAGCCCCCCCCGGCCGGGTGGGGTCTCTGCCAGCGTGTACCAGGCCGTCAACCGAAAACGCGAGGGAGGATGTCAGTGCCCCTGCGTACGATCCGCGCATGTCCTACGAATCGGCCCGTGACCTTCCGTCGTTCCTGGAGATGGAACGGCAACTGGCGGCCATGCGCCTGTTCGCCTGGCCCATGAGGACACGGCTCAAATCCATCCAGCGGAAGATGCATGAGCTCGGTGATCTGGTCGACGCTTTCTACGACCTGCTCAGCGAGAAAAACTGGATCTTCCACGACCGTCTGTCGGTGCCGATGGTCCAGACCCTGCTTGCCGAGGCGCCCCAGGACGCGGAGCGGGCCGAGACGATGCTCATCGACCACTACCACGACAGCGAGCGACTGCAATTCATGATCCTTCCACTCAGGAAGCTTCCCGCGATGCACCGCAGGCTCGCTCTGGTCGAGAAGGCACACGAGGACTACTTCGCCGGCCGCTACTACTCCTGCGTCCACCTCCTGCTGAGCGTCATGGACGGCTTCGTCAACGAGTTCGAGACCGTCCGCCGCGGCCTGCACACCCGCACCCCCGAGGAACTGCACGCCTGGGACAGCGTCGTCGGCCACCACCGCGGTCTCGCCCACGCCCACCGGACCTTCACCAAAGGCAGAAGCACCACCCAGGAAGAACCCGTCTACGAGCTCTACCGCAACGGCATCGTGCACGGCAGCATCCTCAACTACGACAACATCACCGTCGCCACGAAAGCCTGGAACCGGCTGTTCGCCGTCGCCGACTGGGCCCACGCCCGCGAAAAGGAGCAACAGCAGGCACCCGCCGAGCCCCTCACCTGGTCCGGACTGGGACGACAACTCAAAAGCCTCGCAGGCTCGCTCCTGGAGCAGGCCAGGATCGACCAGGCCAACCAGCAGTGGACACCACGTGAACACCTGCCCGGCAGCGCAGAGTTCACCAGCCACCCCGCCCGCCAGCGCACGGAACGTCTGCTGGCCTACTGGATGCGCACCAACTACGGATCCATGAGCGATCTCATCACCCACAGCCTGCACACCAAGCACGGCAATGCGGCACGCAGCGAGATCCGTCGGGCCTACGAGGATTACCCGCTCGCCTCCTACGACATCCTGGCCATCGGCCACGACATGCCCGCGGCCTGCACAGTGACCGTTCGCCTGGAGTACTCCGGCGGCAAAACGGCAACGGCCGCCCTGAGATGGATCAGGGAAGACGACACCGCCCACCCCAAACCCGAGCCGTGGCCAGGGGAGTGGCGCCTGTGCAACTGGGAGCCCTGGTACATTTTCGCACGCGTCGAAAGCTGACGCCCGTGAGGCAGCTGACCGGTTCTCGGCCAGGAACTCGCCTCGAACGGCTGCCATGCGTGGCAAGGCCCCGCGCCAGTGGCTCACGTGAGCGCGGCGCCGGTTCAAAGGACAGCAGCGTGCTAAACGAACGCTGCATAGTCCATGGCGGGCCTTAACTCGAAGTGCAGGACCACGTGCAGGAGCAACCCCCACGCGTGTGGGGAGGATGTCTACTCCCAGAGGGGCGACTGGGTCGGCGGGGACAGACCCCCACGCGTGTGGGGAACAGCCTCAAGCGAGGCGCCCGCAGCCGTCATGATTCCAGGAAGGCTGCCCAGGCGGTGCGGGTAGAATACTACCGTCGCTCTGGCAGTAGCTGGGCTGGCGCGGACGTCAGCGCTGGAGTGGGGCCCGTGAGAGCGAGGGCCGGTCTAGAGGGCAGGGCCCACCGTCTACCAGCGCCCCGCGCCGGCCCCGGCCGACACCGAGACCGCGCTCATCATGTTCGAGTTGGAGCGCGACCCCGACGACGCCGACTACCGTCCCCGGGTGAAGCTGACCCAGTACCAGACCGGCCTGGCCGCCTAGGAGGAAGCCATGGAGAACACGGAACCCAACTGCTACGGTCGCCACTTCGTCCACTGCTACGTGTACGAGGGAAGTTTCTGCTCCTGCGGCGGAAACTACCAAGGGCCTGAGGCCGGCCCCAATCTGCAACTTCCTCCCAGGCCGTTCAACCTGGTCGCTCCCAGGCGTTCCACCGACCCGAAGTAACCCGCGAGACATGATGAAGGCCACCACCCAGAATTGGGGTTGGTGGCCTGCCGCTGATCACGTGCGTGAAGAGTAATCGAAGACCTCGTCACGCGTACAGCCCTTCCACGGATAGGCGCGGCGGCTCATTTCGTTGTTCAGCCTGGCTCTCGCTTGGACATCAGATTTCCCCGCTGGTCAAAGCTCTAACTCGTTGAGCGCCGGGCCAATCAGGGGCGGTATCTACTGAGAATCCCCAGCGCGTCGACGTGAGTCATCGCAGTTGCGCCATAATGAGCACCGATCTTCTTTTCGTATGCGGTAGCTGACTGTGGAGCGGGTGTGGGAGCACGGGAGGACGCCCGGATCGGTGGGATAGACCTGACACCGTGGGGGAAGTTCGACCGCGGTGAGCTGCCGGGGCAGATGGCGGTGTATTCGCTGCTGTTCCACATGCTGGATGCGGCGGCGGTCGCCGGCGCGGTATGGGACCTCTATCTTGCTCGGGCTCAGCGGCGGCTGATCGCACAGGGGCTCGGTGTGACTCTCACCGAGGCGCGTCGACTGGTGATGTTTTTTTCAGGTTTGCACGATCTGGGTAAACTGTCGGCTTTCCAGGAGCAGGAAGCGCATCCCTGGGCGCGGCTGAGCGACAATCTGCGGGCGGACACGCGCGGCTGGCGGCGGATGCCGCACGAGCGGGCCTCCATGCACAGCGCTCTGCACCTGCTGGCCGAGGCAGGCTACGACATCGACACCTCCGACAGTCCCGGGGTGCGGGTGGCGCAGATGCTGGGCGGGCACCACGGCCGGTTCCTGCAACTGGACCTGGACGGCGCGGCCAAACGGTCCCGTGTGGACGCTGCTCTGGGCGGCCCCGTCTGGCAGGACCTGCGCCGCCGCTACTTCGCCCTGGTGCGGCATCTGACCGGTGCCACCATCGTTCCAGCGGAGATTTCGGTACCAGCGGCCGTACTGATCACCGGAGTCGGTGCCATGGCGGACCGGCTCACCAGCCAGCGGCACTACTGGCTGCCCAAGGCCCGTGCCCCTGCTTTCAGCGCCGGCGAGCACTACGGCCAGGCCCTGGCGGTAGCTGCCGGCCTGGTGCACGAGTCAGGCCTTGCCCGCATCACCCTGCCTGACACCCCCTTCACCCAGGCCCACAAAGGCCTCACCGCCCCCAACGACCTGCAGGCCTCCCTGATGGGCCAACTCGATGCCGCGGCCTCGAAGAGCGGGGCGGGCATAGCGGTCGTCACCGATGCCACCGGCGGCGGCAAGACCATCACCGGACTCGAAGCCGCCCGCATCCTCAACACCGCCTCCGGCACGGCAGGCATCCTGTGGCTGCTGCCGACCACCGCCACCACCGACGCCGCCTACGACACCCTTGAGACCTACGTCGCCGCCCACGGCCCCGAACACGCACCGGTCTCCCTGGTCCACAGCCACAGCTATTCCAACTCCGCCTACAGCGACCACCGCCTGGCCGCCCACGAGCCCTCGACCACCGACGAGTTCTGGGACGAAGACGACCGCACCGCGCCCGCCGACGGGCGCCCGGAGGAGAAGGTGACGGTCCCGGACGGCTGGCTTCGCGGCTGGGACCGCGCTCTGCTGGCCCAGTTCACCGCCGCCACCCACGACCAGGCCCTCATGGCCGTTCTCCCCGTCCGGTTCAGTGCCCTGCGGATGCTGGCACTGTCCGGACGCACCGTCATCGTGGACGAAGTCCACGCCATGAGCCCGTTCATGCAGCACATGCTCGGCCGGCTACTGCACTGGCTGGGCGCTCTGGGCACCCCGGTCGTCCTGCTGTCCGCCACCCTGCCCGAGCACATCAGCCGCGACCTCGTGCGCCACTACCTGGCCGGAGCCGGCCGCCCCCACACCACCACCGCCGGCCTGGAATGCCATCCCCCTTACCCCGGCTGGCTGTTCGCCGCGGCCGCCGACGCCTCCCTCACCCGGATCACCCCCGCCGCGGCCGAGGCCCACGCCGCCCGCCACCGCCGCCACGCACACCTGAGCCTGCACCCGGTACGCCATCCCTCCTGTACCGACCCCGAGAACACACCAGCCCGCGAAACACGCCTGGAACGCATCGCCGCCGAGCTCGCACCCGTCCTCGAGGGCGGCGGCTGCGCCGTCGTCTACTGCGCCACCATGGACGACGCCCAGACCACCTACCGTCACCTGAACACCCTCACCGGCCCCGGCCTGGCAGAGGGCGAACTGCTCCTGCTGCACGCCCGCATACCCGGCCACACACGAGAGACGCTCACCCGCCGCATCCGCAGCACCCTCGGCCCCACCGGCCAGCGTCCCGCCCGGCTGGTGATCGTCACCACCAGCCTCCTCGACATGAGCCTCGACATCGACGCCGACGTCATGATCAGCGACCTCGCCGCTCTGCACACCCTGCTGCAACGCCTGGGCCGCCTGCGCCGTTTCGAACACCTCTGGGGCACCGGCACACGCCGCCCCGCCTGGCTCGACGGGCTCCCCGCGCGGCTGAGCGTGCTGCAGCCCACCGACCACCAGGGCCGCACCCTCATCCCGCCCGCCTGGCGCACCCTGGAAGCAGCCTTCCTCCAGCACGCCACCGCCGACCTCATAAAGCGCCGGCCCGGGCACATCCTCGCCCTCACCCTGCCCGACGACGTCCAGCACCTGGTCGAAACCGTGCACGGCGACGCCGAGGAACTCGCCCGCACCACCCCCCACCTGCACCAGCGCCACACCGCCTACCAGAGCCGGCGCCGCATCCAGCAGCACCACAGCGACCTGCCCCTCATCCCTGTCTGGCAGGACACCCTGTCCCTGTCCGACCTGCACCGCCATCACCTGCACGCCCGCGACGCCGCCACTCGGCTCGGCGTCATGCCACGCCGCCTGCTGCCCGTCTACCGCGCCCCCGACGGCCAGCTGACGCTGGATGCGGCGGCTACCCGCCCGCTGCCCATGGACAGGAAACCGACCACCGGGCAGGTCCGCAGCATCCTCC
Organism: Streptomyces sp. NPDC090088; assembly: GCF_044747345.1. NCBI lineage: Bacteria > Bacillati > Actinomycetota > Actinomycetes > Kitasatosporales > Streptomycetaceae > Streptomyces > Streptomyces sp. NPDC090088. Next base: position 740,985 of record NZ_JBIVDZ010000005.1, read on the forward strand.
AGCACACCCTGCCCGTGCCCGCCGCCTGGGTCGCCGACCGGCGCCAGACACCCCGGACTCCCACCGCCTGGAAGAAGCACGCCCTGCTCGCCGACCTCGTTCTCCTCGAGCACCACGGCGACACGCCCCACCAGCCTGTGCACTTCGGCCGCCACACCCTGCGCCTCGACCCGGGACTCGGGCTCGTCCACAACGAGAACCCGGCCGCGCCCGAACCGTCCTGACATCTGCCCTGCCGCACGAAGCCGGGCGGACCGGCTTCGGCACGGGCGCACACCCCGGCCCCTTCCGGCTGTCGCGAGTGGCCCGGCAGCGCCGGTGACAGGCGGCCGCGCCCTACTGGGCAGTCCCTTGCCTTGCCGGCAACGACCGGCCCGGGGCCGCCGGCCCCGCGAGTCCGGCGACGTCCAGGGCCGCGGCGCACCGGCTCACGCCTTGTCCGCCCGGCGCCCCCGGCAAGCCGCCTGCTGCCGGCGCGTCCCCCCGCGGTCCGGGAAACGGCAAGCACACGGCACATCCGGGAAGAACGGGTCCAGCTGCCTGAGGAGTTGCCGCAGCAGGCGTCGCGGCCTCAACGGGCTCACCCGGAAAAGGGAGAGCTTCCGGTAATCCGAAAAGACATACCTGCCGGTAATTAAATGCTCAATTGATGGCTCAAGGGGCTGCCCGTTCATGGTTAATATGGGAAAGCGCAACCCGGACGTATGTTCGATCCAAGGGTTCGGTGCGCTCCCTGCGTGCTGCGCTGCCCGCACCCCATCCCGGTGCCGGCCGCACGGCAACCACCCTCCCTGCCGCAGGCCTTGACCAGGCATCAAGGAAACGGCGCAGAGGCCCCGTATCCGTTTTCTATCACCGTGCCGCGTCGACCTGCCGCACGGCAGCACCCTTCGTGTTTTCCGTCTCCCCACCCCTGCTGATCCCTGCTCTGTGGAGTCCGCCGTGCAAGCCCCGCAATTCCCAACGGACAAAGAGCCCTGGATTCCTGTGCTGTTCCTGGACGGGCACCAGGAAGACCTCGGATGGAGACAGGTGCTGCTGCGCGCCCACACCATCGAGGACCTCGCCCTGCCCCTCCCGCCGGCCGCCTCCGCCGTCCTGCGGACGCTCGTGGCCATGGCCGCCCGCATCAGCGGCCTGGACGACCCGCACCTGAGCGCGGGGGAGTGGGCGAGGCGCCGCCGCGACCTGCTGAAGAATCCCGACGGGTTCGACCCCGCCCGCGTCGAGGCCTACTTCGACCACCACGTTTGGGACTTGTTCCATCCCGAGCGGCCCTTCCTGCAGGACCCGCGGCTCGCCGAGCAGTGCACGGAGCGAGCCGGAGTCAACAAACTCGTCTTCGGCCGTCCCGAGGGCAACAACCTGGCCTGGCTCAGCCCCCACACCGACACCGACCCCCAGCCCGTCCCCAGCGGCCAGGCCCTGTGGCACCTGCTTATCCACCACTACTACGGGGCCTCGGGCCAATGTTCGGCCCGCACCACCTCCGCCGGCAGGCAAAGCGGCGCCAAGGCCGGCCCTCTGCGCGCGGCTCTCTCCTTCCACCCGCTGGGACGCACCCTCTACGAAACCCTCCTGGCCGGCCTGCCCAAGCCCTCCCGCCCCTGGCCCGGCGCGCAGGACCGCTGCCCGTGGGAGGAGCCCCTGCCCGACCCCGATGCCCCGCCCCCACCGGTGACCTCTCCCGCACGGCTGCTGACCGGCCGCTCCTGCCACGCCCTGCTCCTGATCTCCTCACCCGACGGCCGGCACGTCACCGACGCCTACGTCACCTGGGCCACCCAGTCCAAACTCCCGGCCGCCGACCCCTACCTCATCTACCACGTGGACCCCAAAAAGCCTCCCGCAGAGCGCTACAAGGCACGCCGCGCCGATGCCGAACGCGCCCTGTGGCGCGACCTGGCCACCCTGATCCTGGCCGGTGACGAAGACTCCGAACAGCCCTACACCCGGCGCCCCGAGGCCTTCACCACCCTCAACGACCTCCCCTCCGGCCTGCGTTCACACCTGCGTGTCCGCGTCCACGGCTTCGACCAGGACGCCAAGACCTCCAACCGCACCTGGTACACCGCCCTGACCCCGCCGATCTGGCTCTGGACCCAGGAACACGACGACGCCGCAGCCGAACGGTTCAGCGAATGCTGCAAAGCCGCCGAGAAGATCGGCCAGCTGCTCGACGACGTCTCCAAAGAGGCCTGGCACAAGACTGTCTCTCCCGACCGCGACGGCCGGCAGCCCCCCAAACAGGCCCGACGGCTGCCCTCCTGGACACACAAGGCCCGCACCCACTACTGGCCGCGTGCCGAGAGCACCTTCTGGCAGCTGCTCGAAGACCCCTCCCGTAACGCCGACGCCGCCTTCGCCCGCGACGCCATCACCGCCCTGCACACCGCTACCGCCACCGCCGTCGCCCACTACTTCGACGCAGCACCCGCCCTCGCCCATGCTGTGACCCGGCTGCGCCGCGCACGCTGACCCCCTTGGTGACCGCGCCACGGCGCCTGCCCGAGAAGAGCCACTGCCCGCCCATGCCCACCACCGCCCAACGCCGCACCCACTACGACGACTTCGTCCAGCAGGTCATCAACCTGTGCAAGGTCAACGGCATCCGCGCCGACCTCGTCTCCGGCCGCGGCCGCCCCCTCGAAGACTGCCCGCGCATGCCCGAACACCTCACCCGCCACATCCTCGGGTTCGGCGCACAACGAGCGCACTACACCGTCGCCAGCCTCATCGCCATGCAACGCGACCTCCCGCACGAAGACAGCCCCTACCAGCCCGAACTCCCCACCACCCCCGCCCGCGCAGCGAGCATCGGCCCGTACACCCACCCCCGGCCCGCCGCGACCGCCGGCGCGCCCCGACTATCCGAACCGGCCGGCAACCAGCCCACCCCCGTCGCCTGGCGAGCACGCCCCGACCTCGGGACCAGCCTCGCCATCGCCGTGGCCCGCCACGGCCTGGACGAAGCCCACATCACCCGCAGATTCAAGACCCTCACCAAACTCGGCGCCCCCCTGCTGCACCCGGAAATGTGGCGGCTCACCTCCCGCCTGCACAACCGCGACGCAGCCCGCCTCGACTTCGCTGTCCTCCTGGAGGACCTGGCCTGGTGGGACCACCACCACAAGGACATCGCCGCCCGCTGGCGCACCTCCTACTTCACCACCCTGCACACGCTCACCGAACAGGACCCCGCCTGACATGGCCGCCTACGCCCCCGCCCGCTACATCGACCTGCACGCCCTGCACCCCGTGCCCGCCTCACTCCTGAACCGGGGTGAGGACAACGAACCCAAGACCGTGCTCCTGGGCGGCGTCGTACGCGCCCTGGTCTCCTCCCAGGCATGGAAGCGGCCCATCCGGCTGCGCCTGGAAGAAGACCTCGACGAGCACGCCGTGCGCACCCGCAACCTTCCCCCGCAGGTGGCCACCGCCCTGCGCGAGACGGGCTGGCCCGCCGACTTGGCCGCCTTCGCCGGCGCCCAGATCGTCCGCTCGGCCACCACGGAAGGCCTGAAGACCGAAGGCACTGCCGGAGGCATCACCTCAGCCCTCCTGTGGGTACCGCGCGACATCTTCGCCGACCTCATCGACCTCTGCCACCAGCACCGCGCGCAGCTGGAAGAAGCACTCGCCCAGGACCTCGCCGCCAAACAGGCAGAAAAGACAGCAGCTGAGTCCGCCGGCGGCAGCAGGAAAAAGAAGCCGAAGACGCCGGCCGTCCTGCCCACCCGCGAGGTGGCCCAGCTCATCCGCAGCCGCACCGCCACCATCAACCTCTTCGGCCGGATGCTCGCCGAACTGCCCGGGGCCCACGTCGACGGAGCCGTACAGATGGCCCACGCCTTCACCGTCCACCAAAGCGACGCCCAGCCCGACTACTTCACCGCTGTCGAGGACTGGCCGCTGCCGGACACACCAGGCAGCGCCCACCTGGAGACCGGCATGTTCACCACCGGCCTGTTCTACCGCTACGCCACCGTCAACCTCACTGAACTCACCCGCAACCTCGGCGGCGACACCCAGCAGGCACTCGACCTGCTCACCCTGTTCACCGAGGCGTTCATCGAGGTCATGCCCGGCGCGAAGAAGACCTCCACCGCCCCCCACACCTATCCGCACCTCATCCACTACGCCGTACGCGACCGCCGCCCCGTCTCCTACGCCGCCGCCTTCGAACAACCCGTCCGGCACGCCCCGGGCGGCGGCCACACCCAGCCCGCCGTCCACGCCCTCTCCCAGCATGCCGGCACCCTCAACCAGCTGATCGGCCATCGCCGGCGCGTCGCCCACGGCTACGCCACCTTCCAGCCCGAGAACATCGACCACCTCGGCCAGCGCCACCCCTCCTACGAAGCACTCGCCGACGCCCTCACCCAGGCCGCCGCCCAGCCCGCCCTCACCCCGGTCAGCGCATGAACGGCATCCTGCTGCGCCTGGCCGCGCCCCTGATGTCGTTCGGAGAGCACGCAGCCTTCGCCTACCGCGACACCCTCCCCTTCCCCACCCGCTCCGCCCTCATCGGCCTGTTCGCCGCCGCCGACGGACGCTCCCGCGAACAGGCCCTCACCCCCGACCCCCACACCAAAGCCATCCCCTACACGGACCTGGACATCACCGTCCGCGTCGACCGGCCCGGCACCCGCCACACCGACTACCACACCGCCGGCGGCGGCCGCCCCCACAAAGGAGGCCTGATCACCAGCAGCGGCGAGTACCGCGCGCAGAAGGCCTCCACCCACATCAGCCACCGCATCTACCTCGCCGACGCCGTCTTCACCCTGGCCGTGAGCGCCCCCGACTCCCTCCTGGAACACCTCCTGGCCCGGCTCGAACAACCCGCCTTCGCCCCCTACCTGGGCCGGCGCGCCTGCATCCCCGACGAACCCCTCCTGCTGGGCGGCATCCACCCCGACCCCGTCCACCAGCTCCGCCGCCACGTCCCGCTCAGCCTCGCCGCCCCACCCACACCAGGCCACACCACCGTGCCGGTGACGTTCATCTGGGACCACAAGCCCGACCACGTGCCCGCCGCCGACTCCCACCGCGAAATCGCCGACGTCCCCGTCGACTTCGCCCCCACCCGCCGCTTCCACCGCACCCGCCGGATCTGGTTCACCACCGAGAACCTGCGCGCCGCCCTGTACACGCCACGGCCCGCTCTGCCCGCGCTGGCCACCTACCTCCAGGCCCCCACCTCATGACCATCTCCCTGACGGACACCGTCACCCTCATCCGTATCCGCCTCGACCGCCGCTGCGAAGAAGTCCGCCGCGACCTGACCTGGCCCGCGAGCATGCACAAGACCGTCATGTCCCTGGCCCCCGAGAACCTCGGCCCAAGTCCCCGCCAGCAGGCGGGTCTGCTCTTCCGCCTGGAGGACGCCACCGGCCCCGTGCCGCCCACCCTGCTCATCCAGTCCCACCACCTGCCCGACCTCACCCGCCTGCCCCCCGGCTACGGCACCGCCGAAACCCGCAGCCTCACCCCCATGCTCCGTGCCCTCACCTCTGGCCGCAGCGTGCGCTACCGCATCACCGCCTGCGCTCTGGTCCGCCGCAAAGTCCCCGGCACCGGCCGCGCTTTCGGCACCAAAGACCGCCACCAGGAAGAAGGACTGCACGGCGCCGACGCCCTCGCCTGGTGGCAGAGCAAAGCCACCCACGCCGGCCTCGACCTGCACCACACCGACCTGACCCCGCTGCCCGTCCATCGCCCCCAACCCGACCGCGACAAGGGCCCCACTCCCTTCCGGCATCCACTGACCCGGTTCGAAGGCGCGGCCACCATCACCGACCCCGACCAGCTGCGCCACGCCCTCCTCGCGGGCATCGGCCGCGGCAAACCCTACGGAGCCGGTCTGCTCTCCCTCGCCCCCGCCTGACCATCCACCCCACGGGCAGGACCCACCACCCACAGAAAGAAACCTCCCTTTCCGTGCCCGCCACACCTCCGCCCGACGGCCCCTACGACACCACCTCGCTGCGCGCCGCCGCCGTACGCCGCCTGCTGCGCCTACGCGACGCACAGAACCTCACCCACCACGACATCCGAACCGTCGCCAGCGCTTTCACCGTCCACTGGCGCACCGTGCGCCGCTGGATGGACAACGCCGACACCCACAACGGCACCTACACCCCAAGGGGCCGCCACCACTTCACCCTCACCCCGGCCATGCACGAGACCCTGGCCCAATGGCACGGCAACGTCACGGCCGCCTATCGCGAACTCGCCCGACGCGCCCTCCTCGGCACCCCGCCGGCCTCCCCGGCCACCTTCCACCGTGCGGTGGGCCGCGCACTCAGCCCCGGCCAGCGCGCCGCTCTCAGAGCAGGAGAAGCCGGGCGGCGCCGCCATGACGTCCACGCCCTGCGCCCCCACGGTAACCGCAACGACGTCTGGGAGACCGACCACGTCGAAGCCAGTGTCTTCGTCAACGTCGACGGGCAGCGCAGCAAACCGTGGATCACCTGGTTCGTGGACCACGCCACCTGCACCATCTGCGGCCTGGCCGTCACCCCCCACCAGCCCGGCCAGGACGCCATCCTCGCCGCCGCCCGCGACGCCATCCTCTGCGGCGACCACTACCGGCCCTTCGGCGGCGTCCCCCGCAAGGTCCGCGTCGACCGCGGCCGCGACTTCCTGAGCACCTGCGTCGACGAGGCGTTCAAGAAATTCGGCACCGAACTGATCGTCCTGCCCCCCTACAGCCCCCACCTCAAAGGCACCGTCGAAGCCGTCAACGGCGCCGTCAAACACACGCTGTTCAAAGGCCTGCCCGGCTACTCTCACACCCCCCGAAGCCGCCGCGACCGCCGCGGTGGCCCCCTGTGGGAAATGGACGAACTCCTCGACTACGAAACCTTCGTCACCCTCCTGCTGGACTGGGTCGACTGGTGGAACAACGACCACGCCATCGCCCGCCTCCACCGGCGCACCCCCGCCCAGGCCTGGCACACCGACCTCACCCCCATCGACACCCTCGATGCCGAAGACCTCCACACCTACACCCTCAAAGACGCCGGCCCACCCCTGAAGATCACCAGCAAGGGCGTCCGCTGGAAGAGCGCCTACTACGTCGGCACCTGGATGCACGGTCACGGCAGCGCCGGCGAGATGGTCCGCCTGCGCCACGAACCCAACCAGTTCCACCGCGTCGAGCTCTACGACGCCGACACCCTCGCCTACCGCGGCGCCGCCTTCCGCAGCGACGAGATGAGCCCCCAGCACGCCCGCGAACTGCGCAACGCCCGCCGTCGCGAAGCCGATCACTACGCCGCCAAAGCCCGCCGCGCCCGCAAGAACTCCAAACCCCGCTTCGTCCCCACCACCGTCGCTCAACCGCCCCAGCCCCGCAACCGCCTCACCGCCAGCCAGGCAGCCGCGCAGCTCCGCGAACTCAAGAGCTTCTCGCACGACCAGCACTCCGAGGCCCGGCCCGACCTCCTCAGCCGGCCCCAGCCCTCATCCTCCCGCTGGACCCAGCCGCTGCCCGATCCCAAGCCCCAGGACACCCCATGACGCACCCTGCCACCGCCCCCGACAAACAGCCGGCCACCGGCCCCAACTACCACTACCTCGGCCTGCCAGGCGCCAGCGCCATCCTCACCCAGGCCAGCGCAGAGACCTACGCCAACCTCGTCACCACCCTCAACGCCCACAACGGCAGAGGCGCCATGATGTGCGTCCACGGCGGCGTTGGCCTGGGCAAGACCTTCTCTGTCAACAGCCACCTCGATGATCTCGCCCCCTACACCACCCTGCGCGTCAAACTCAGTTCCTCCAGGATCCAGGCCCTCCTTGAGACCCTCTACAAAAAGCTCGACCTGCCCGGCCAGCCTCCCGCCCGCAGCACCCGCTGCGAGGCCATGATCAAAGAGGCACTGGCCGAGACCTCTCGGGTCCTGGTCGTCGACGAAGCACAGTGGCTCGACACCCGCGCCTTCGAATTCATCCGTGAGCTCTGGGACGACGAGGACACCCGCCTCGCCGTCGTCCTCGTCGGCGCAGAAAGCTGCTACCAGAAGATCAAAAACCGTCCCGCCCTCGACTCCCGCATCCTCGTCTGGCAGCGCTACAAGCCCCTCACCCCCGGCGAAGTCCTCACCGTCATCCCTCAGTACCACCCGTTGTGGGCCGGCGCTCCCGCCGACGACCTGCTATGGATCGACGATCTCGCCTGTCACGGCAACTTCCGCCAATGGGCCAAGATCACCTACCTGATCCAAGAACAACAGCACGGCCCTGGCACGGCCGTCACATCAGCCGAACCTCCGCACCCGCCCACCAACCCCGCGTCTCCCGAGGCCATCCGGAAGCCACACGCCCCCTACAGCCGCGACCTGGTCCGCGCCGTACTCAGCCGGCTCGATCCAACCCAGCGTCACACCGACTGAGCGTGCGGGCCTGCCGGCATGGCCCCGACAGGCGCGGTTTTCCATACAGGAAGGGCCCACCGCTGTCATCTGTGGTCCGTGGAACCGGGCGTCGAGCAGATACTGAGAAACGGGCGACCGCTGGACTGCGACGAGAGCCGGGCTGGAAGTCCGGCTCTCATCTGGGCACCGTGTGCTGCCACACACATCGCCGGTACCTGAGTTCGTCGTGCCTCGATGCCAGTGGAAGGAGTCCGCAGCCGCCGAGGAGAACCTGCGCAGAGCGTTGCACCCCGGCCGGCAAAGGACAACCCAGAATGGGACACCACTGAAACAATCTCCGTTCCCATCGGAGTGAGACACCGAGCAGTCGGCTCTTTGAGCAGGTCAGCACGGTGTGCGCTCCTGCGGCAGGTGCTCCCAGGGCGGGCTCGCCCCAGGGAAGGCTCAAGGATGAAACAACTCCCGCACGCAGCCGCGTTGTAGGGCACGATGTGCTGCACCCGCCCGGTGACTGCCACCACCCCGCGGGAAGAAGAAGGAGTCCGCAACGACCGGCGGACGGCTCCAGCCACATCCGCCGGTCCGATCCCCGAAGGGGAGATCCGCATGAGCCGACGGCGCCATGCCGCAGGTGTCGCCATGCCAGAGCGACACCCAGCGACCCGTCACCAGACCATCCTGATCATCGTCGTCATCCTTGCCAGCTCCTGGCTTGCCTCGCAGCCTGTCGATCCGGCTGCCCTCATGTACGTGCTCAGCAGTCTCGGCATTAGCGCGGCTACCGCCCGCCGCAGGATCCAACCCACCGGGCGGATCACCCCCGCCTCAGGCAAAGCGTGAGGAGGCGACCCGTGGGACGCCCGGAAAAGCCCCTGCCCAACAACCAGTTCAACTTTCCCCTGCTCACCCTGGCCGCCTGGCTGCGGGAACGACGCACCGAAGCCCGCCTGCGATACGCCGACCTCGCCGCCCGAACACAAACCACACAGCACCCCTGCTCCATCAGCACACTGCAGCGAGCCGCCAGCGCACAGGCCATTCCACGCCTGCCCGTCGTGGAGGCCTACGCTCAAGCCTGCGGCGCCTCAATCGACCAGGCCCGCAGGTACTGGCGAGAGGCCCGAGCCCAAAGCCGCAAGGGACCAAACGTTGTACCGGTACCCCGGCTGATCAACACGCCCGCTGAACTGCGCCTGGCGCTGCAGGCCGCCTATGCACGGGCCGGGTACATGCCACTGCGGGAAATGGAGCGCCGAGCCCAGCACGGCCGACTGCCAACCACCACCGTCAGCCGCATGCTCCAGGGCGTCACCATGCTCAGCCTCAGCCAGCTCCAGGCCTTCCTCCAGGTCTGCAACATCCCTTACCAGGACCAAGGAGACTGGACGGACGCCTGGCACCGCGCACAGTCAGCGCAGACCCACCGAGCCACCAGGGAACTCGCGGCCGCCGTACAGCCCCGGCGCCGCGTGATCGAATACGACCGACACGGCAGCGTCTTCCCGCCGTCGTACCCAACGCGCCACATGACCCGCTTCTACCGGGGATACACCCAAGAGGAAGCTGCGGCGTACCGGGAGACCCAGCACAGTGATCCACTGCGACGCTCTGTGGAACTGGCGGTCCGCGGCGAGTGAGGACTGCCCCTGCTGGAGTCATGCTGGGCGGACGTCTTTGACGAACTCGCGAACAAGGTGGCAAAGGCACATGCCCCGGCAATGCTCGCAGGTCCTCAGCTCACCGTGCTGGCGCTCGTTACACGGATTCCCGCACGGGTTGCCTTCGCTGCGCTCGCGGGCCAGCGTGACCATTCCCGGGTTGTAGAGTCCCGCGCCGCCAACAAGGTAGTACCCGGGGTCCGCAGCGAACATCCGGACGGAGGTGATTTGCAGAGTCGCGCCTTCGTCCGGTCCATCGAGAACCGTCAGCCAGTCCCCGGCCTTGTACATCACCGGCATGGGGGGCTCCTGGGGTGAGGGTACAGCGAATGTCTTGCGCCGCTTCGACACTAGCGGAAGGCGATGTACGGTAGTGCTGGCTACGACGGTGTACAGCGCGGAGATCGCTCGTGATCACGACGTACCGTCGACGTCTCACGGCAACGCTCCGCTACCGCTCCCCAAGATCTGGGACAGAGCCGGCCCGGGCGATGGCTTTGGCGGGTGTGCCATCACGGAACTCCTGCCTGATGGCGTCGACCAGGGCCCGCTTCTCACCAAGGAAGTTGTCGAGCTCAGTCCCGATATCTATGCCTTGAAGCATGTCCGAATGGCCTGGATTCAGTCCAACCTGAATCCAGGCCGACACTCTGGGTCCTCGCTGGCTGTGACCGCTCTACAAGATCTGGCTCTGTCGCTGATTTGGGGGTGTGTGACGATCACGGGCAGGTGGGCATCACCTGTGCGTGGGGGATGTGGTTCGCCTCGCTGACCTCCTTTTCAGAGGGCCGGAGTCGAGGTGGAAGAGGTTGTCCTTGGGGTCGCTGAGGTCCGTCTTGCGGTCCGGTCAACGGTGGGGTCGGCCGCCTGTCCGGGGTGTGGATGGAGATCCTCGCGTGTGCACTGCTACTACCAGCGGTGTCTGGCGGACCGTCCCGTCGCTGGTCGGCAGGTGCGACTGGACCTGCGGGCACGGCGTCTCGTGTGCGGCAACAACAGTTGCAGGCGCCGAACCTTCGCCGAGCAGATACCGGACCTGACGCGTCGGCACGCACGCCGCACGAATGCCCTCACCGCCCAGCTCACGGACATCGCCCTGTTCCTGGGCGGGCGTGCCGGTGCCAGTCTGTGCGGACGCCTGGCCGTCGCTACCGGCAAGGACACCCTGCTCCGCCTCCTTCGCGCACTGCCCCTCCCGCAGCCAGAGTCTGTCCCATGCCTGGGCGTCGGCGAGTTCGCCGTGCGCCGCGGCCGTACCTACGCGACGATCCTCGTCAACATGCATACCCACCGCCCCGTCGACGTCCTCGCGGACCGAACCGCGCACACCTTCGCCGTCTGGCTGCGCGAACACCCCGAGGTGAGGGTTGTCTGCCGAGACCGTGCCGGTTCCTTCCGTGACGGCGCCCACGCCGGTGCACCACAGGCCCGGCAAGTGGCCGATGCCTGGCACCTGCTACACAACCTCGCCGAGGCCGTCGAACGCATCGTCGGACGACACCGCGCCGACCTGCGAGAACCCCTGAGCGTCCAGGCCGGCCAGGACGATGTCCGCCCCACCACCCTGGACGAACTGGACGTGCACGGACGGCAGCGGCCGCTGGTCGCCCGCACCCGCGAACGCCACCAGCAGATCCACGAACGCATCGAACGCGGCGACAGCCTGCGAGCCATCGCCCGCGAACTCCGCCTCAGCCGCGGCACCGTCCTGCGCTTCGCCCGGGCCGCCGACGTCGAACAGCTCCTCATCGCGGCAACCCACCGCCCCAGCGTGATCGACGACTACCGGCTCTACCTGCATCACCGGTGGATGGAGGGCTGCACCAACGCCGCCGCACTCACCCGGGAGATCCAGCAGCTCGGCTACCGCGGCGACATCAACACCGTCCGCCGCCACGTGCGGCCCTACCGCACCGGAACGATCCCGGCCGACGCTCCGCTTCCCCACCTGACCGTCCGCCGGGTCACCGACTGGATCATGCGCCGGCCCGAACGCCTCACCGACACCGAGTCCAAGTGCCTCGGTGAGCTGTGCGAACGCAGCCCCGCCCTGGCCACAACCACCCAATGCGCCCGGCGCCTGGCCGCGATGGTGCGCGAACGCCGCAGCAAGCACCTGGCCCTCGACGTCTGGCTCGCCGACGTCCGCCTCGACGGACAGCGAGAACTCCGCACCCTGGCCGCCGGCATACGCCGCGACCGCGCAGCCGTACTCGGCGCCCTGACCACCACCTTCACCTCGGGAGCGGTCGAGGGCAACGTCACCAGGATCAAGCTGCTGAAGAGACAGATGTACGGCCGGGCCAACTTCGACCTCCTACGACGCCGCATCCTCCTGTCGCCTTGATCAACCGGCTGACACCCCCCCCGAATCAGCGACAGAGCCACGGAGGGTCACCACAACCGCGATCATGAACGGCCGTGGGCGATGTCCTCCTCCAGAACCTGTGGTTCCACCAGGTCGACATGTTGTGGTCGAAAGCGTCGTACGTGACGCAGAGTTGTTAGTCACGTGGGCCCGGAAGGCTGAGGAACAAGGGTTGCTCTTTGAGGACGAAGCGGCCACCTCGATGGCGTCACGCCGCTCCTGGACCTAGGAGCCGAAAGCTGGCATCAGTAGTGAGGTTCAGCGGGGCCGCAGCGTGACCGCCGTGCTGACCTGTTGTTTCAAGCGGTGCGGTCGAGGGGTCAGTACCCTACATCGAGAATGTAGTAGCAAGATCAAGGACGTGGAGGGAAAGTGAAGCTCGAGAACGCTCCAGCGCTCCTCCAGGACCTCGTAGTCGATAAGGCGGCGGACCTCATCGAGAGTGAGGAGTCACGGGTCGAGGACCTAGGGGAAGGGTCCTATCGGATCTCGACTGTCGACGGTAAGAAGTACATAGCTGACATTCACCGGTGGACGGTTGCAGGGGGAAGCCCGTGATCGTATCGGGGGGCTAAGTGGCCCGTTTGGCCAACTCCTCGGCGAACGCCGTGGGCGCGGTTGCGCCGAAAGGATCGCAGCCTGCAGCCGGTGCATGCCCTCCACCACGCGTCCCTATGCGCCAAGATCGGCCGAACTCAGTGCCAAAGCCACGGAGGATCACCAAAGTCGCGATCATGAACGGTCTCAGTGGGCGGTTCGTGAGTCTTTGAGTGGATCTGCTGTCGCCTGATCGTGTGGCGGCGGGGCGGACTCTGCCGGTCCGCGGTTGGTGATCTGGTGATGTGGCCGGGTGAGCGAACGCAAGCCGTACCCGAGCGACTTATCGGACGAGCAGTGGTCGTTGATCGAGCCGGTGATCACCGCGTGGAAGGACCGGCACCGCTCAGTCAGCGGTCATCAGGGCGCCTACGACATGCGGGAGATCGTGAACGCCATCCTCTACCAGGGGCGGACCGGTTGCCAGTGGGCCTATCTCCCTCACGACCTGCCGCAGAAGAGCGCGACGTACTACTACTTCGCCGCCTGGCGGGACGACAGGACCGACCGGGTCATTCATGAACTCCTGCGCTGCCAGGTCCGCGACCGCGCCCGACGATTAGAGGACCCGACCCTGGTGGTCCTGGACACCCAGAGTGTCCACGTGGCCGCCGGGGTCCCCGCCGCCACGACCGGTCGCGACCCCGCCAAGCGCGTGCCCGGCCGCAAGCGGGGTCTTGCCGTGGACGTCCTCGGCCTGGTCATCGCGGTCGTCGTCCTCGCCGCGAACACCCACGACAACGCCGCGGGCACCATCCTGCTGGACCAGGTCGCCAAGCGCACCGGCGGAACCGTCCGCAAAGCCCTGGTCGACCAGGGCTTCAAGAACCAGGTCGTCCTGCACGGCGCCGGCCTGGGCATCGAGGTCGAGATCGTCGAACGCAGCCCGCATGCCAAGGGGTTCGTGCCGCAGCCGAAGCGGTGGAGGGTCGAGCAGACCTACGGGATCCTGATACTGCACCGGCGCCTGGTCCGCGACTACGAGCACTGCCCCTCCTCCTCCGCCTCCCGCGTCTACTGGGCGATGACCCACGTCATGACCCGACGCCTCACGGGCGCGAACGCCCCCGCCTGGCGCGAGGCGCAGGCAGTGGCAGCGTGAACATCCAGCCCCTGCTCGACGCCCTGGGCCTCCAGGAAGACGCCGCCCGGGCCCTGGCCGACGACCTCCGCGCACAGATCGACGACCTGCAGACCCGGCTGCGGCAGGCCGAGATGCACCTGGAGCACCTCGCGATCACCCGCAAGACCGTCACCGCCCTCGCCGACCGGCTCCCGGCCCACACACCAGGTCTGCCCGAGCACCCGGACTACCCCGGCATCCTCACCGCCTTCAACCACGCGGCCGGACCGCTACGGGCGAAGGACGTCTGCGAAGCGCTCGGTCACGAACTGCTGCCGAAGAACATCGAAGGCGCCCGCGCCAAGCTGAAACGCCTGGTCAAACTCGATGTCCTCACCGAAGTCGACGTCGGCAGTTTCACCAGGAAGCAGTAAGCGACCAGCAACCCTGCCACGTCCCTACCTCGATGTGACCAGTCGCTTCAGTTGGGGGATTCGTCGGCTACGCGATCTCCAGGACCACAGCGGGAAGTTCGGCCCCCAGGACTTGCCTGCGTGGCAGGGAAAGGCCGAAGTATCGTTCGATGATCTCCAATGCGGTGCGGTGCACTTCGCGGCGAGGCGCGGTGGCGTCTGGTAGTCCGGCAGCAGTCAGCATCTCCTCAACGCGTACCGCCACCTCGCGATCACCGTTCACGCCGTCGTATCCCCATGAACGGTCCAGGTGGAGATTGAAGGCGCACATGAGACGATCGTCGTGAAGATAAGAGAACTGAGGCGGTACCGGCTTACCGTTCTCCTCTTCGAATTCCAGCTGGAAGACGTGTGCACCACCCCGAGAAACAGCTGGCTGCGAGCCGAACTCCGCCTGCCAGCCACCGTACTTGATGACGAAGACCCATTCGCCGGTCTCTCCATAACGTAGACCTATCGCGGGGTAGGGGTCCCAGGGCCCGTCCTCCACGACATCGATCAGGTCTTTGCTGGTGAGGCGGCCCAGACCACGCGCCGTACGCGTCGGCCCGAACACTGTCGCGGTCAGCCGAGACACCAGCTCTTCGGCGTCCAATCCCCGAGCGAGCACCACACTGTAGCCACCGAAGGCGATCGACTGGGGAGCAGCAAGCCATGTAATTCCGTCGGTCATAGTGATCATCGTGGCGCACCTTTGCCGGCCATGTCACGAGGCCCCACGCCCACCCTCCTCCAGTCAAGCTATTGCCCCGCCGTGCTCACTTGCCAGCTGACGTGCTTCGCTATATCCGAAACGGACATGAAGTTCCGAACCGTCCTCTGAAAGAGTGCTTTGTCCCGGCGAGGTTGTTTGGTTCGAGGTTCAGGTGTCACACCAGTTCGGAGTGGATTCATTGGCGAGTCGGCTTATGAGGTCGATCATTGCGACGTGGATATGGCTTCGGATCGGTGGGGGCGGGTCTCGTAGTCGCGTGCGAGACGGCGGTGGTGCATCAGCCAACCGAGGGTCCGTTCGACCACCCAACGTCGGGGGATCACCTTGAACCCTTTGACGCCAGGGTCACGTTGGACGACTTCGACGTCGATTCCCAGGCGGGCGCCGTGGTCGATGGCTTTCGTCCGGTAGCCGGTATCGGCCCACGCCTTGGTCACTCGAGGGGTTGCGGCGGAGAGCTGGGAGAGCAGGTGGATCCCGTCGGTGTTGTCGGAGACGCTCGCCGCAGTCACCCAGGCGGCCAGCAACAGGCCTGAGGATGTCGACGCCGATGTGGCGCTTGCGGCCTGCGATTTCCTTGCCTGCGTCGATGCCCTGGCCGGCCGCCGGCACGTTGGCGGAGGTCTTGATGCTCTGTGCGTCCAGCACGCAGGCGCTCGGCTCGGGATTCCGACCTTCGGACGCACGGGCCAGACGCCGTAGCAGGCCGTTGAGGTGGTCGAAGATGCCTTCCTTCTGCCGAGCGGCGAAGTAGCCGTAGACCGTTTCCCAGGGTGCGAAATCGTGCGGCAGGTACCGCCCAGGGGATCCCGGTGCGGTCGACGTACAGGATGGCGTCCATGAAGCGGCGCAGGTCGTGCTCGGGTGGGCAGTCGATGTCCAGGCCCTTGCCTCTGCGCTCGGCCCGCCAGGCGGTGAGCGTGAGGCCGATCAACTCCCAGCGGGCATCGGACAGGTCGCTGGGGGGTACGGGCGCGCTGTCGCGTCATGTTTCGGTAGTTCCGTCGGGCACGACGCATCCCCAGGGAACAAACAGCATCAAACGAGGGTATTGCCTATCAGGAAGGGGCAACTCGAACTAAACGGGCAGGGGTGTGCAGCCTCCTGTCACACGGACCGCATGGACCACTCTCGCCTCAACGGTCGCGGACCCACTCGCCCTTCGAAACGCCACCAAACAACCTCGCCGGGACAAAACACTCTTTTACTCCTGACCACACCAACAAACCCGCCAGGCTCCTGCGCGAGGACCTGCCGCAGCAGGGATCGAGATTCTGCACAGCCTCACACTCGAATTGATCGCCCACCAGCTCGGCACCATGGGCCGCAACGTGCTCGCCGCCCTGACGAGCTGCGCAGGAAGCCCAGTCGAGGCCCTGGTCTTCCCTCGCTTCGTGCCACCTTCCCTCTGCGTGACTGTCCCGCGCTTCTTGCTTCTTGGGCCTGCGTTGACGCTAGCAGCGGCCTACGACAGCTACTGGCCACCCGAAGGCTGTGCCGCGCAGAGGGCTTGCTGAAAGAACCGGGTCGACGACCACTGCCCCGGGGCGGGGCCGGAAATGCAGTTCAACTGGCGCATGTGACCGTAGGGTTGGGCTGTGGTGTCCAGGGTGCCTGGCTGGGTGAGTGTTGTCATGCACGGTCGGGCTGTACGAGTCGAGGCAACGGAGTCGGTCCCGGAATGACGTATCAGATCCCGCCGGAGGCTGCCTGTTTCGTCGACCGGGAGCCAGAACAGGCACGCGCATTCGGCGCATTCGCGGAGGGCAACGACCGCTCCCGTCCTCTGTGCCTGGTCCTCAAAGGCCTTGCAGGTGTGGGGAAAACCGAACTGGCCTTCCGGATCGCACGTCACGTGCGGGACCGCTATCCGGACGGGGTGCTCTACGTCGACCTGGACGAGTGGCGGCGAGACGGGGCCGTGGAGGTCGACGACGTTCTGCGGGAACTTCTGCGTTCCCTCGGCGTCGGTGCGGAATGGCTTGAGCGCTCCTTCCAGGCCCGCCGTAAGCAGTACTGGACGCGGACTGACGGCAAGCGGCTGCTGGTCGTCATCGACAACGCCCGCTACGGCGCCGAGGTGGTGCCCCTGCTCCCGGCGTCCGGCCGCAGCCTGGTGATCATCACGAGCCAGGGCCCGCTGTACGACCTGGAAGACGGGGCGGTGCTCGAGCTGCCGCTGGGCCCGCTGGACGACGGCTACGCCCTGGACCTGCTGCGGCAGGTCGTGGACGACCCACGGCTGGCCGCCGAGCCAGAGGCAGCGGCCGGCCTCGTGCGCCTGTGCTCCGGACTGCCCGCAGCCCTGCACGTCGCCGGCCGGTGGATGCGCCGCCACCGCCGCCGCCCGCTGGAGCGCCTGCTGGCCGAACTGACCACGGAACTGCACGACAAGGGGGTAGCCGTGGTGGAACGGGTATGGGACGCGGCCTACACGACGCTCAGCCCGCATACCCAGACCCTCTACCGGCTGCTCGCCGCCGCCCCCTCAACCTCCTTCACCACCGACAGCGCCACCGCACTGCTCGGCATGGGCCGCGAGAAGGCAGAGGAGGCACTGGAGGAACTGGAAAGCGCCGGTCTGCTCGATCTGCACAGCGAGCGGATCCGCCTGCCAGAACTGCTGCGCGCCCACGCGGCCCGCTGCGCCGAACGCGACGGGGCAGACGACCTGGAATGTGCCGAGGGGCAGCGGCGGATCGTGCACTGGTATCTGCGCCAGGCCCAGCGCGCCGACACCGCCGCCGCCGGCACCCGGCTGACACTAGCTGCTGCCGTGCCACCAATCGAGAACTCACCGGACGTGTCCCTGGCACCGTCCGCCCCGAACGAGACAGCGGCGAGCCGGGCACTGGGCTGGCTGCAGACCGAACGCCTCGCACTGTACGGATGCGTCCGGATCGCCTACACCCTGCGCCTCGACGAAGAGGCCTGGGCGCTGTGCGAGCCCCTGTGGACGCATTACCTCGACCACCCGTACAGCTCCGACCTTGTCGAAACGTTCCGCACCGCCGTCCTGGCAGCCCAGCGGGCCGGACAGGTGCCTGCCCTGATCCGCATGCGCTGCCAGCTGGCACGGCCGCTGTGGGAACGGGGCGACGTCCCAGGCGCCCAGGAGCAGTTGGAGAAGGCTCTGGCGGCAGCCGAGACACTGTCAGACACCGACACGGACCGCAAACTGGCCGCGTCCGTCACCGAGTTCCACGGTATGTTCCGCCAGGCGCAAGGAGACTGGGCCGGCGCGGCGACCGACTTCCAGACCGCGCTGGAGACACACCGCACCCTCAATAACACCTACGGCGTCATGCTTCAGACCTACCGGTGGGGACAGGCACTCGCAGGGGCCGAGCAGTGGGAGCCCGCCGCACCACTGCTGGAGCAAGCTCACACCATGGCCCGCGACCTGGGCCGGGAACGCATGACAGCCCGTACCGCCTTCGCCCTGGGCCAGGTGCTGCACCGTCTCGGGCGCACCGACCAGGCCCGGGCGCTGTACGACGAGGCCCTCACCGGAGCCGTCAAACGCAGCGCCCAACAGGACCAGGCTGCCATTCACGACTGCCTCGCCACGCTGGCGCAGGACACCGCAGACGAAACGCAAGCCGCCCAGCACCGCGAGACGGCGGCCATCATCCGCCGACGCAACGGAGCGCTGGCTTGACTTTCTCCCCCTGGCTGTCTCCGATGCCCTGGTGCCGGCGTGCCGGGTGCACCGGGAGGGACTTCCCGGGATGAGGCGACTACAGCAGAACGGCTGCCTGCGCATCGGTTGCTGCGGATATCTCGGCCCGAAAGGCGAGACCCCCCACCGAGCACGTCACGGTCCCGGACAGTGGCGTGGGCCCGGTGTGGCTTCCCAGCCAGGCGTGTACCGCGCTGAGCACGGCCGCCGGATCGGCGTAGGTGACGCGGTCGCCGGACCGGCAGGGAGCAATCCGCACAGTCAGCAGCGTCCCCGCACGTCTGCGCAGCAGGCACAGCGACGATGACACGATGACCGCAGCGGTGCGGCAGCCGGGATAGTCCTCAAGGACACGGGCGGTCCATCCGGCGGCCGTCCAGAACGTGCCGTGCGAGCCGGCCGCAGGCTGCGCGGCCAGCCGGTACAGCAGAGCTGCACTCTGGAGATGCCGCTCACCGGCCGCCCCGTACACGGCGGCCAGATGGTGAGCCGTCCTGCTCGTGTGCACGGGAAGGCGCTCCACCGTGACACGCGAGCTTCCGAGGTCAGCGCGCACGGCGAACGCCGCCGGCACGCGCTCGGCTCGGCGGGGAGGCGGCAGAACCCGCGCATTGACCGGTGCGGCAGGCAGTGCGAGATCCAGCAGCCGGTACACCTCCTCGCGCAGCAACTGCAGGGCATGTCCCTGCTCGGCGAACGAGGCCTGCGCCAACGCCCGTATCGCACCGGGATCAGACGCGGCCAGGACCTCCTCCAGCGCGTCGGCGCTCGCCTCGCGCAGGCGAGGACCATTCTCCAGGAACTCGGCCATCGGCGTGCCGCGGATGAGTTCCCTGCCGCCGTCGTAGACACTGGCCAGAGGACACCCCAGCGCGGCCGCGTACACGGCGGCGGACCCGTGATCGGTGATCACGGCGTCGGCTGCCACAAGGACCGCGGCCCACTCTTCATACGCCCCGGCCAGCACCAGCCCGGCGTCCAGGGCAGGCGATAGCTGTTCGGACAGGTCGAAGGCATCGGTGCGGGTGCGTTCGTTGGGATGCACGATCAGCGCCACCTGATACGCGTCGTACGGCAGGGCCCCCAGCAGGTCGACGGCCAGGGACGGACGTCGGCGAAGCAGCGACTCGGGACCCCATGTGGAGGTCAGGACGACCAGTTTCCGGGGGCCGGTACCCAGCGCGGCCCGGTAGCGTTCCCGCAGGGAACGGGAGGCCAGCACTCGCTCCAGGGTGGGATCCCCCACGATCCTGGCCCGTGCTGCCGCCTGTTCACTGGCGGCGGCCAGCCGGGTCACCTGGCTGGGATGGGCCAGCGCATGGACGGACGCCAGGGTGTGGCCGCCGGACAGCAGGTAGAGCGGATCCAGGCCGGACGCCGTATCGGTTCCAGAGCCCTCGCCGGGCACGCTCTTGCCGAAGCCGGCACCATGCGGAAGCAGCACCCGCGGCCCGCTCAGCAGTCCGATGTCCCCTTTCGGACTGGCGGCCACGACCAGGTCGTAGGAGCGGCGAGAAGCCTCGTCCCAGGCGACCGTGCGCGCCCCGGCACGCTCCACAGCGCTCAGCGCGTCGATACCGAAATCGGAACCCGGCACAAGTGCGTAGGACCGGCTGACGCGTTCGTCACCGGCGAAGACGGGCAGCACGTCCAGCAGCCGGTACAGCGCACTCGCCGACCGGGCAGCAAACAGCACATCGCGCCCGTCGCCCGTCGCCCGTCGCCCGTCGCCCGTCGCCCGTCGCCCGTCGCCCGTCGCCCGTCGCCCGTCGCCCGTCGCCCGTCGCCCGTCGCCCCAATCCTGTTAATCCTATTGGCTGACGAGACGTCGTGTCTGGCGTTTCCGCTGATCAGAGAGTCCCATTTCTCGGACGGCATAGACAGATCGTACCGGCGAGCATGTAGAGGCCTCCGCTCCGTCCTGCGCGGTCGGCGAGATCGACACTCTCGTCCCGGCCACAACCCGGCGGGCATGAAGAATGAGCCGCATGACGGAGTGGGGAATTGCAGCGCTCGCGGCCGGATCGGCACTGCTCGGGAGCCTTGTCACCGGATGGTTCGCCCGCGGAGCCGGCGAGCAGCAAGCCGAGGCAGCACGGCATGCGGGCAACCGGCAGGCGGATGCCATGCTCGAAACGGTACGGATGACCCTGGAGGAGCAGCGCGCCGCCCGCCTCCACGAAGCGCGGCGGCAGATCTATGCGCGCTATGTCGAAGTGGTGGAGGCCGCGCTTCTTGCGCGGCGTACGGGGGAGGGGCAGCCAGGCGACCGTCCGGGACTGCAACGTGCACTGGGCGCCGTGCTGTTGGAGGGGCCGGATGAGGTGGCGGGTACTGCACGTCGGTTCGCCGACCTCGTGGGCATGAGCAGCAGTTCCTTGGACGATCTTGAGCGTGCAGGTCGGGATTTCACCGGGGCAGCTCAACAAGTGCTGCGGGGCGGATCGGTCTGAGACACGGTCAACTTGACCCGGCCCTGAAGGACCGGGCTTGGAGGTAGTGCCCAGCTGGCTGCTGGGGTGGACTCTTCCGTCCAGACATCCCTATGGGGTGGCACCCGCTCTGACTGCACTCGTGGTCAGGACTCGACAAACGTAGGCATAGCGTCAACTACTGGCACTGGGGTACGGACATTCACACGGTGAGGCGATATTGAATGGGCCTCAGGAAGAAACGCATGAAGAGCGACAATATGGCCCCATGGATCCGGGATGGGCTGCCTTGCTGGCAGCGATTGTAGGCGTTCCGGCGGCGTTGGCAGCCGTCTGGGTCACTTTTAGGCAGCCGCGTGAGGCGGGATCAGTCCAGCACGGGCAAGGATTGTGGGAAAAGAGGCAAGCTGCATGCGCCGAGTTCCTAAACGCCTTAGTGCAGGTTGAAGGAAGTTTCGACGGGATCTGGCGCAACGTGGTTCGCTGCTTCCCCAACCGGGGGGAACAGGGTCAGGCTTCGGAGTCGCTCCCCGTAGTGTTGGCCAGGAGTGCACGTTCCTGTCATGAGTTGGCGAATCAGTTGGATGCAGCAAGGACGGGCTTGACCCAGTTCGGTCCGGATTCACTGGAGGAACTGACCGGACAGGTTGTGGACCGATTGAGGAGTATTGCGAATCAGTTTAATCACCAGCGGAATGCGCACGACGCAGGATGGCTGATCGCGTTCCAAAGCTGGACAGAGGTTAGCCATGCCTGCAGAACTAAGATTCGTGAGGTAATGAAAAGGCCGCCTCGGCGTGGTGAGTGAAATCATCCGGTTCATGAAACCTGAGCCAGGGCGGGCTCGAAGGTCTGGGCGGAGGTCACAAAATTCGAATCTGTCACAGATCCGGGGGAGCTGTCGCAGAGGGTAACTGGAGCAGGATCACCTTGCGGAGTAGTCCGAATCCGGCGCGTCCGTAGAGCTGCCGCTTGATCTTCTTGATGCGGGTCACGGCGCCCTCGATGCTTCCGGAGCTCCAGGGCAGGGTGAGGCCGGCGACCACGGCTTCGAGGTCAGCGGTCAGCCCGCTGGCGAAGCCCGTGATGCCTGGCAGTTGTGCGGCACGGGCTCTGTCGATCCACTCCGGCAGCAGAGTGCCGGCGCGTGTTGTGAGCATCTCCGCGAAATCGCCTACGGGTTGATGGGCCTGGTCGAGTTCTGGGCAGGCGGTCAGCACGGCCTTGAACTGCTGGATCTCGTCCTGGGCGAGGGTGTCCGGGTGGGGGGTGAGCCAGCCGGACACCGTCCGGACGGACGGTGCGGCCATGGGGGGATCGGGGGCGTCGGGCCGGACAGGCCATTGCAGACGGGTGCGCGCCCAGTCGCGCAGGCCGGTGTAGGGCACCGGCTGGCCGTGTGCTGCGAGGTCCTCGTGCAGTTCCTTGATGGTGGTGTTCCCTCCGACTTCGTCGATGCGGTGTTGTAGGTAGGAGCGGTGACGGTCGAGGTGGTTGGTCCGGGTGCGGCGGCCGGTGACGATGTCCTGCCAGCGGGTCGCGCGGCGTACCGCTGTACGGTGTGCCGGCCCCAGCCCAGGTGACGGGCGATGGCGCATAGCCCCATGCCCTCGTTCAACAGGTGATGGACGAGGGCATGGTGTGCCCGATGTCGTTCGGTCCGCAGACCGGTCGGAGAGATGGGCGGCGACGCCCTGGCCGGTCAGGGCATATCGGAGTTGCTCGGGGCAGCTGAACGGACCCGCTGACGAGACGAGGACGAACCCTCCGCATACGTCTATCCAGTGCACTCCGCCCAGTCGCCGGCGGCTTCGAAACACCGGACGGGCTCTTGCGTTTCTTGCGCGCCGTCGTGAGCCCCAAGGAGCGGGCTGCTGGTAGAAGCCGCCATCGGCCGGCCGAGCGGCGAAACTCCGGTATGCCCGGGAGGAATCGCTCGCCTGTAGTTTCCGGTACAGCTCCAGCTGGCGGTGTGGTTTCTGCTCCGCCTTGGCCGGGATCAGTCCTGCCTACGCAGACGCTTCCACCATGGTTGTGTCTCCTGCTCGTTGCCGTGGGGCGGTCGTGGATCAGGCTTCTAGACGTCATCTCAATTGGTGACTGTGCCTTCGAGTGTGAGAATGAGGCTGCCTGGCCCAGGTGCCACGGCTTGACTGTGATGTGAGACTTGCAGCATGGACACGGGGCGTGAGTCGGGATGGGAAAGGGACGCAACGACGGTGGAGATCGAAACCGCGCCCCCTGCAGCCGCGACTTGGTCCGCGCCGTGCTCAGCCGACTCGACCCGACCCAGCGCCACACCGACTGAGCCCAACACTCCGGTTCGTACTCGGTGTGGTGGCTGGCAGGGGAGAAGGAAACGTCCTGTCATCCGAGCCGGTGCCGGCGGCCGCGTGCTCGAGCGCGTCGGCCGGGAGCCGTTCGAGTAGACCGCTGTCCGACGGACTACCGGTCCTCGTCAGAACTTCCTCCAGCGCCAGGGCTGCTCCTGGCCCAAGAGCTCGACTGCTATACGCCGGACTGGTCCGAGGACGGCGACGTCCCCGGCGCAAGCGGTGCACGGCGAGAGAAGAAACTAGGCTGTGCACCCTGAGCCGGGCCGGTGACGCCCGAGGGGTAGAACTGCTCAAGCAGGCCCTGAGCGCGCTGTGCCTCGTCACGGGCTTGCGCGGGGATGTCTCCGCGTTCGGAGACGAGACGGACGTATATGGGGTCCAGGACCGCAGCGGTGTCATATGTGGGCATACGAGCACCCTACGGCGCGCCGCTGACAGCGCGGATCCGGTCGGCGAGGCGGCAGCGTGCCGGCCCTGTTCCTGAGGCAAGGGGCTCAGACAGTGCGAGGGATCCGCTCTGGCGGCTGAGCGTGAAACAGTCGCCACGAGAGTGGTTGGGCTGAAAGTCCCGGCCGTGGAAGAGGCCATGCTCCAGCTGAAGGAGCTGTTGTTCCCGGCGGTCGCGGACATCGAGGTGGCCGACAGGCCACCGCTTCGCTGACCGGACCCGGCACGCAGCCGTCCACGCCTTGTTGGAGGCAGGCAGGGCGTCGACCAGGCGCAGGATCGTGCTCCGGCTGACGGACATACCGAGGACGGCGGCCAGCCGGGCGCTGGCCCGTCCGGCCAGGGCAAGACCGACCGCGGCCAGAGCGGAGCGCAGCCGCTCGGTGTGCTGGCCGTACCTGGGGGTGAGGCCGGGTATCTGTTCCACGAAGGTCCGCCCGCGCCCAGGTGAAGGGCCTCCCTGTGGGTGCACGGGATTCCGTCGGTCAGTGGCGCGGGTGGAGGCAGAGCCCATCGCACCGAGAATGCGGTGAACGTGCTCTCCGCGGCGCTGCCCGAGTTCCTCGGCAGCTTGGTCAGCGGACTCGTTCTTGGGAGGACGGACTGGCTTATACGCCGCCATCTTCCTCGGCCTCGCCACCCGTCTCATGACCTACCGGCACGTGCAGCGCCTTTTGTCAGGGCCTCTGACACACCGGGCCCCCGCCTATCGATCCCACCGGCGTGCCGTCCCGCTCGCCCTGATCGCCGCGTGCGTGGGCAGGGTTCGCAGCGGAGGGCGGACTGTCTGCGCCTTGTCAACGAGGCTGCCGGAATTCATCGCTCATCAGGGTGATTCCTCGCGTCCGGAAATCCGCTCTGCAGCGGTCACGAGGCAGTGACAGCGGCGCCGGTTCCGGTCTAAAACCCTGCCGAGTGCGAAACGACCGGCACCTGGCGCGCTGTCTGGGACGGACGCAGGGCGTGTAACGAAATGGGCCCCGCTCTCGGCATACAGGAGAGACACGATGTCTGACGCCCTCTTCAGCCTCCAGAAGCGGCGTTGATGGCACGTCAGCCAAGTGAGGCACATGGGAGACACGGAGCGTGAATGATGGAGAGTCGTGGTTTGCCGCCTACTTCAGGCAGACGTACGACGTCTGGATCGGGTGGGCGGGCAGGGCTGGTGTGAGAGACGCCGGCGCCCGTCACGACATCGTGCAGCAGGCTTTCAAGGAACTCTGGCTGGCCTGGGACGGAGTCGACCGCAGCACCAGCTCCCTGAACGCTTTCATGTGTGTGCGAGTGAAGAGCCGCGTGATCGACCGCTGGCGGGAGAAGAAACAGCGCCCTGAGGTTTCGGCCAGTGAGTTTCTTGATGAACTCGGATCTGCAGGACACCCGTTGGGCGGCCTGTGCAGTGACCGGGACTGGGCGGCCGAGATGGACAGACGGAAGTGGTTCGGCGATCTCATCAGTTCACTGGGCGATGTGGACCGCAGCCACGTTCTGCTCGTCGCCCTGGGGGCTGCTCCGAAGGAACGGGCCGAAATTCTCGGTTTGTCACCAGGTAATGAGAGAGTCCGCTGGCACAGGCTGAAGGAACGAATCAAATGGACACAGGGGCATCCGGGACGGGAGAGCGGGAGACGACAGGATGAGCGATGAAGACAAGGAGCCGCTGGCGGATCCGGTCGGTGCCCTGCTGCACGAACTGACGCGCTGGCTCGAACAGCCTCTCGGTCCGCCCACCCCCGATCGCGTCCTGGAGAGGATTCTGCGGCGGATCACCGCAGCGCCGGCGCGCGCCGACGCCGAAGGGACGGGCGGCGGCATCTGCGCCTCGAATGTGTGGAGCCGTGAACCGCGCCACTGGCAGAGGGAAGCCTTCGACGACTTCACCAGCCGGCTTCCCGCCACCTACCACGTGGCCGCCTGTCCGGGCGGGGGAAAGACCGAGTTCGCCCTCGCAGTGGCGAAGCACCTGATCACGGAAAAGCTCATCAGTCGTGTGATCGTCGTGGTTCCCACGAAGGTGTTGTCCCAGCAGTGGATCGACCGGGCCGGCCAGTTCGGGATCGACCTGTACGCGGGCCTGCCGAGCAACCACCGGAGTGCAGAAGACCATCCGACAGCGCCCTCCGGCACGGTCATCACGTACGGTCTGCTGGCCAGTGTGGAGAAGGCGTCCACCATCCGCACCCGGGCCGTGCCGCCCAGCCGTACTCTCGCCATCTTTGACGAAGCGCACCACGCTGGCGAGAACAAGCGCTGGCGCAAGGCGGTGCAAACCGCCTTCAAGGGTACGCGTTTTCGTCTGCTGCTTACGGGTGCTGCAGACCAGGGTGAGGGGCGCATCCCCTTCGCCGCCTACCGCCCTGAGACTGACAGGGTGCCGCGGATGGTTCCCGACTTCAGCTATGACTACGGCCGCGGCGTGCGGGAACAGAGCATCCGCAACGTGGACTTCCGCTTCTATGACAGCGATGTCCGGGAAGTTCCCTTCGGGCAGGCAGCGCCTACCGGCGGCGTCACTGAGGCCGCAGCACACGACAGCACCCCGAACCTCACGAGCCGGGCCATGGACCTCAGCAGCGGCTGGCTCGCCGCCTTGATGCCGGCCGTGCACAGGGAGCTCACGGACATCCGCCGCAGCGTTCCCGACGCCGGCTGCCTGATCCTTGCCGACGGGCCCGAATCGGCCCAGGCGTGCGGCCGTCTCGTCGCAGCCATCACCGGACATCTTCCGGCAGTTGCCACCGCAGACGGTCCGGAGGCATCGGCGGTCTTCAAGAAGTTCGCCGCGAGCCGCGCACCGTACCTCGTTGCCATACCGGCTGCTTGCGAAGGGCTCGACATCCCGCGCCTGCGTGTTCTGCTCCGGCTGACCGCGGACCGGTCGGACCTCCGCTTCACTCAGAGCATCGCCCGCGTCACGCGGATCCCTGACCCCGCGCACTGCGAGCCCGCTGTGGTTTTCCTGCCGGCCCTCGATACGCTGCACGCCCTCGCCCGGGACGTCGAAGAGAGCATCACCCACCAGGTGGCGACACTTGAGCGCCTGAGCACCAGACTCCAGGCCTGCTTGCCACACGCACGCCGGACACTTTCCGGGGAGCACGCCTTCGGCCCCACGCCGTCGTGGCCAGACGAGGAGCCGAACCTCCCGTATGGGGGACGGCACGCGCAGAGTTCGGCTGCCTCTCCTGAGCCGGCCGGAGTGGATCAGCCCGGCCGGATGGCGCTGGATGACGGTGAGCCGGAACCTGCCTTGCTGGGCTCGGAGTGTGACGTCTTCATGGGTGAGCGCATTGAGGTCGGCAGTGACTTCCTGCTTTGCGCTGACGGGCAGGCGCTGACGGAGGTGGCATTGGTCCGCGAGTTCGTGGCCAGGGGGCGCCTGCGGGCCGAGCCCGGCGGCCGGATCGAGCTCACGCTCGACGAGGCCGAGCAGATGGCCAGCACGGCCGCCGAGTTCGTCCGTAGGCGATACCGGGACGATCTCGATACTGCGACACGTTCCGTCGCGCGCCGTCACCGGGCCGGAGACCTTGCCGCTGTCCGCGCAGACATCGACCGGGAAACCGGAGCCATCTCCGAATCCGCCACGATCAGTCAGATCAAGCAGGGCATCGCCCTGGCCCGCCAATGGGCTGCCTGCCCCGACGGCCCGGGGCAGCGGTGAACCACGGGCACTCAGCTGGCAAGGCGCCGAGCAGATGCTGGCCTGTCTGCGCAGGTGCCGAAGCATCTGCGCGGCCGCAGCCCGCCCATCCAGGAGGACTCACCTGGTGACCAGGATCCACCCCACCCATCTCGTCGACCGGGCCGGCGTTGCGAGAGCCTGCTACCTCGTGACCACCCGGCTGGGCTGGCTCTTCAGAGAGCAGCAGACCAGCGACGTCGGGATCGACGCGCACCTTGAAGTCGTCACCGGCGCCAGCCTTGCGGCTGGCCGCACCGGACGGGCGACCGGTTCTCTGCTCGCCGTGCAGATCAAGTCCGGCAGAAGCTGCGTCCGCGCCGCGGCACCGGGAGGGTGGTGGGTTGCCTGCGACAGCGCGCACGTCGAGTACTGGCTGCGGCACTGGCTCCCCGTCATCCTGATGCTCTTCGACCCCACGACCGAATGCGTGCACTGGCAGCACGCCAATGCCGACACGCTCGTTCCCACCGGCAAGCACTGCAAGATCTTCGTTCCCGCCCATCAGCAGATCGACGAAGCCAGCGCCGGCGTACTGGTCTGGCCCCTGCTCGCCCGCACGACCGCAGACCTGCGGCAGACCCTGGCCGATCGCCTCCCCGGCATCCGCACTGCCCCCCTGCACAGTCACGTGGTCGGCATCGAGTACTTCCCGCACCCTGCCAGAACCGGTGACATGGTCCGGGCCACGAGGAAATCTTCCCGGCCCCTGCCGCACTGGCTTGCCGGGCTGCGGCACAGCACTCCGGAAGCTGCTGCCAGCCTCCGTCCACACAGTCGCCGGCCGAACCCCGGCAAGCTGCCCGAGCAGCCCGTCACGGCACACGATCCGGTAGGACCCTCATGCGCCGCCGACGACACGACGGCCCCCGTACCCCGGCATCAGGCTGAGGCGGGCGGGCCGGGGCTGCCCGCCTGCGACCACCATCCGCGCGCCGAACACGGGCCCGCCCCGAAGTCGCCTGAGCCTGTCTACCGCGTTCTGCGCCGATACAGAGCCGAACTGTTGCTGATCGTCCTGTACATCGGGCGCCGTCGCCGAGACGACTTCGCGACTGTGTACAGGCGGATCATGCACGTAACCGGAACCACTGTGGAACGGGCGACCATCGCCCAGCTCCAAGAGGCCATCGCCTACGCCCGCGGCTGGATGGCCTCTTGGGACGTATCCGGATGACCACACTGCGGGACCCTGCCAACGCCAAGGTGGCTCTCCCGCCGCTGTCCACCTCGTCCGGTCCTTGAGGCACGGCGGCCCCGGACCCCGACTGCGCCGCCGCGAGTGCCATGCCGGCAGGAAACCGCAGGCCGATAGCTGTCACCGTACTGGGCCGATACAGATCTGCTTACAGATCGTTCTGCCTGATGAGCGTGGGCGCCCCGGGCCAGGGCCCGGTTGCCCGAAGCCGTGGTGCCGAAGACGCCGGAGAAATGGGATGGTCATGTCGGAGATCTGGGTCCGCAGCCCGCGCGAGTGGCAGCAGGCGGCGTTCGAGGAGTACACGAGCCGCCTGCCGCAGACCTACCTGGCCGCGGTGTGCCCCGGCGGAGGCAAGACCGAGTACGCCCTCGCGGTGGCGAAACACCTGATCCAGCAAGGCCTGATCAATTTTGTGATCGTGGTGTCACCAACCGAGGCGCTGACCCGGCAGTGGGCTGACAAGGCCACCCAGTTCGGCATCGCCCTCAACCCGGACATGCAGGGCGACCAGCCGCGCAACCAGTCCCGCGAATTCGTCGGCGGATCGGTGACCTACGGACTGCTGGCCGCCAAGAAGAACGCCTTCGCGTTCAGCCAGGCCATGCAGATCCGCCAAACGCTGGTCATCCTCGACGAGGCCCACCACACCGGCGAGAACAAGGCCTGGGGAGTCGCGGTGCAGACCGCGTTCGAACTGGCCCGCTACCGTCTGCTGCTCACCGGCACGCCCACCCGGTCGGACATGGACCGCATCCCGTTCGCCCGCTACCGCCAGGACGCCGACGGGGTGCGCCGGATCGTCCGAGACTACGACTACGGCACCGGCCGAGGCGTGCGCGACCAGGTCATCCGCAGCCTGGACTTCCGCTTCTACGACGCCAAGGTCAACGAACTCCCCTTCGGGGACACCGTGCCGATGAGCGCGAACATCTCCGAGGCCGTCACCCGCAGCGACCACTCCAAATTCATGGGCGTGGTCATGGATCCCGAAAGCGGCTGGTTCTCCGACCTTCTGCCCGCCGTCCACAAAGAACTGACAGCCATCCGCCGCACCGTGCCCAACGCCGGCTGCCTCATCCTCGCCAACGACAAAGACCACGTCCACGCCTACGCCCGCCTCATCAAAGAGATCACCGGCCACACACCGGCCGTTGTCATCAGCGAAAAACCCGATGCGAGCGAAACCCTCGAGGCCTTCACCGACAGCGACGAGCCCTACATCATCGCGATCCGCATGGTCTCCGAAGGCGTCGACATCCCCCGGCTACGAGTCCTCGTCTGGCTGACCAGGACCAAGACAGAACTCTTCTTCGCCCAGGGAACCGCCCGCGTCGTCCGGATCCCCGACCGGGCCGACTCCGGACCCGCCGTGGTCTTCATGCCCTCTCTCGATCCCCTGCGTGAACTCGCCCAAGGCATCGACAAGGACATCGTCCACGAGATCACCGAACTCGAACAGCAAGTCGCCGCATACGAGGCGGAACAACTGGAACTGCTCGCCCAGAACACAGACGGCAACGGCGCGCATCCCCCGCCAACGCAGAGAGGAGCGCACCCGGAAGAAGCCACCCAATGCATGGATGAATCAGGACAACTCGGTTTCTCTTCCTTCTCGGTCGAAGACGTCGAGCTGGAACGGACCTTCCTGGGCTCCGAACCCCACGCTGTGGAATACCACCACTACGCGCAATACATCATCGATGAGGACGGCATGGCCCAGACCGACGTCGCTGTCGTCCGCCGCCTCATCGCACGAGGCCGCATTCCGGCCCCTGGCCCGACCCGTGATCCGCATGAGCCGCCACAGCAGAGCCAGGCCGCAGCTCAGGCGCGGGCCCTCTTCCGGATCCGCAAGGAATACCAGGATAAGCTGCACAAAATCTGCCAATATATCGGACGCGTCCACTTTCAGGACGACTTCAAGATGGTGCGCGGCCGCGTCAACCGCGAAACCCAGGCCAATGCCGACTGGGCCACCCTCTCGCAGACCAAAGACGGCATCACCTTCGCTGCCGACTGGGCCAAATCCCTGGATGCCGGAGGCCCCCGATGAACCCCTCCGAACCCGCAGCCCCCATGGACGACCTACGCGCCCGATCCAGCGTCATCGACGCGCTCAGCTCCAGCCTCGACCGGGGAAGGAACGGACTCGCCAGCGTCCCTGGCCTGCTTCGCCAGGTCCTCGAAAACGACAAGTGGCGTCACTTCGTCACACTGCGCGGAGAAGAAGTACGCTACGACGACTTCCTGGAGTTCGTCCGCACGCCGCCGCTCAAAGGGCTCGGAGCCACCGAAGAACTCGTCAGACGCCTGGCCGCCGACGACATCACCACCCTCGTCCTGCTGGACACCGTGCTGCAACGGCTGCCGGGCCCTCCCACATCCTCCGGCGCACCGGCATCCACCCATCCTGTCCCAGACGAAGCCGACCAGGAAACCGTGCACAATGTAAACATTTTGCCCCGCCCGACCGGCAATCGCAGAGAACGTGCCCTGCGGCAGCTCAAGGAGCACCGCCCGGACCTGCTCGCCCGCGTGGAATCCGGAGACATTCCTTCCCTGCACGCGGCCATGATCGAAGCTGGCCTGAGAGACAGGACCCTCACCCTCCCCATAGGAGACCCTGAGAAAATCGCCAGAAGCCTCCGCAAGAACCTTGCCCAGGACGACCTGCAGGCCCTCATCGCCCTGCTGACCACCGACTTCCCCCGCCTGCAGCAGGAACACACCTCCGATCACACTGCCGAACCCCGCAACTGACCGGATTTCCGAGGGCTGGTATCTGTCTGACAAAACGATCAGCATTGGTGGAGTCAGAGGATCAGTGAGGCGAGACGGAGCCCGGCGCGGTAGCGGGCTGTCAGCTTGTCAAAGCGGGTGGCGACGGCCCGGAACTGCTTGAAGTCTGCCGAAGCAGTGCTCGACCACGTTGCGGGCCTTGTACTGCCCGGAATCGAAGGCTGGCGGTCGCCCGCCGGCCGATCCACGGCGCTGTCGGCCTGCGGTCTGGTCGGCCCGTTCAGGGATGACCGCTCGAATGCCACGCGGTCGTAAACCGGAGCGGATGGCCCGCGAGGAACACGCCTTGTCCGCGATCACCGTCTCGGGCCTACGCCGCGGCCGACCTGCGCGGGCGCGGGGTGCCCGCAGTGCCTCCAGCACCGTGTCGAACACTGTGGAATCGTTGATGTTGCCTGGCGTGATGACTACAGCCAGCGGCAGCCCGCGACCGTCCGCTGCGCGGTGGACCCTGGTGGCAGTCCACCCCGGGATCTGCTCAGAGCCTGGTCGGCCGCCGGAGGCACCAGATCATCCAGTTCGTCCACCGCGAGTACCCCCATTTTTGCGAGCTCTTGCAGCGTGCTGGTGGGCACGGTCGATGGTCGAGTCGACAGACACCGTCCATTGCGCCGCGCTCACTGCGTCGTCACGGACTTGGACGTATTCCAGCAACCTTGCCCAGGTGCCGTCCCGTTCCCAGCGTGCGAATCGTTCATGGGCGGTCTGTCACGGGCCGTAACGCTCGGGAAGGTCGCGCCAGGGTGCCCGGTCCGTAACCGCCACAACACACCGATCACCACCTGCCGATGATCCCGCTACGGCCGACCGCGACCATCAACACGCGACAGGAGCGGGACTATCCGCTCCCATGCCGCATCCGTCACCTCATCCCCTCCCGCCACAAGGTCGATTATCAAGCCGTCCAGCATGCTCTCCGAGACAGACGATCGGCCTTCCATCGCCGCGCAGAGCGTGACGTCCCTCCGCTCCGGCCGGCGACCTGCTCATCAGGCTGGGGTTGGATCCGCAGGGAAGAACGAGAACGCGCTCGACGGCTCTCCGAGGTGAACAGTCCGGGCGTAGGGGGTGAATACAGGAACGGGCGCATCAGTCTTCATCTGCCAGCCGCTGGCGTAGCGGCAGTCCGCCGACGAGGACCTCAGAAGCTCAACGTACTCACCGAACGAAGCGCCCTCGAACCGTCCGCCCAAAGACACTGTCTTGCTCTCATGGTCGAAGACCGGGACGGGAGTATCGACTGGCATCCCCCACGCGCTGGCGTGCGTGTTCGTCTCCCCGCAATCGATCATGTAGTCCACCCAGCGGGCGAAAGTCAGTGCTTGACCGGCCAACATCGTCTCCCCTCCACGGACCTTGTACTGGTAGGCCGTGTTGTCACGCCACCCACCGGACCTCACATCCTTCCCGAAGACCCCCTTCAAGCGCAGTAATTTGTCAGACAGGCCCTAGCCCATTCCTGGTGCGGGGCCGCGCAGCGGTGGAGTTCTCTGCGTTTGCATCCGCCGGTTTCCGCGGCTGCCGCGCGTACCGTGGCGGACAGCTCCTTCACGGCCTGGGCGATCGAGGATGCTGGCAGTCTCCCGTACCCGAGGAGCAGCGCCGGGCCTGCCGGTACACCGGATGCCGTGCCGAATTCACCGAAGGGGCTCACCGCACACCGCAGACAGTCACCGATCAGACTGTCCTGCTCATTCCGAGAATCGCGGAAGAAGTGGCTGCGCACGCACCTGGAGCCACCTGGGTGCAGACCGCGCGTCTGCTCGACGCCTGGTTCAGAGACATGGCTCCGGACGCCAAACAGGCCGTCATCGACCGTCTATACACGGTGGTTGCGGAATTCGGAGGCGAGTACTTGGCCCAGCAGGGCAAGCAGGCCCACCGGGCGGGGAGCGAAGGCGACAGCGGCGGACGCCGAACCTGACACGACCGCACGCGCTGCGTTGGCGGCTCCGGAAGCTGACGAGCGGCTTGCCGTGGTAGCGGGCTTTGGGCGGTGAACTGGTCCATCCGGTTAGGTGAGGCGCCTGCTGTGAAGGACGTAGTCGCCTGACTGGTCGCGGCCCCGTGGCAGAAGGCCGTAACTGCGCAGGCATGCGCAGGAGGATGCGTTGCGTGGATCCACCAGGGCATTCAGTACGATCCGGACTCCTTGCGCGTGGCGGGAAACGGCGTCCTCCACTGCGGCGTCCAGTACCGCGTGCGAGGCGCGTCTTCCGTCGGAGAGCTGTTTGCCCTGATGAGGGAGTGCCACGGCATAGGCGACGATGGCACGGTCGCGGACGCCGTGAGGATCGTCGGAGACCGTCAGCGCGTGCACCACAGCCCCGACCAACTCGGGGCCGTCTTCGATGAGCAGCAGCCGCTGGTCGCGGGCGGGTGGGTTGCGCAGGCAGTAACCCAGAGCGTTCTGGCGTAGATAGCCCTGTACCTCATGCGCCCAGGGCTGCGAGCAATCTGACCTGTGCGGTTGGTCAGTGCCGGGACAGCACGTGAACTGCTGTAAGCGCTGCCGGTCTTGGCGGGCGGCCGGGCGCCATCTGACATCGCTCACCCCAGCACTCGCTTCACCAGCGGTTCTTCCTCTTCCAACGTGGCCAGAAGAGCCCTGCGCGCGGCGGGAGACTGGGCGCGGCGTACGGCTCGTGCCTCCAGCGGATGCAGTTCCTCTGCAGGTTGTTCGGCCTGCTCGGCGTGCCCCATATCGAGGCCGGCCTGCAGGCGCAGCACCGCATTGCCATTGGGTAGAAGCTCACGGAACAGCACGGCCGGATCGCCCACCGAAAGGCCGGCGGAGCGGACCATCTGCCAGGGAACGTCATACCGGCCGGTGCCCATGGTCGCGACGAAGCGGACCCACCGGCCGGTTCTGGCCTCCAGGACGCCGGGCACGGTGTCCTCGTCGGGCACCGGTGGCAGCTGCGTGCGCGCTGCTGCCACCGCCTCGCTGAACAGGGCCAACACGCGCCAGGCCTCGCGGCGGCGCGGCTCGGTGGGGCGGATGAGTTCGGCGATCTGCACTCTGTGCTCGGCCAGCAGGCCTTCCAGGCTCGTCTCCAGGCTGCTGGCCGCTGTGCGGTACTGCTCGGCCCAGTCGGTCAGCCCCCGTCGCCACAGCACCGCAGCATCCAGGTTCAGCTCGCAGAACAGGGACAACTTCCCGCTGAAACGTCCCTCGGCCGTTTTGACCGGTCCCTGCACTCCGTCCGACAGGACGGCACTGCGGCGCAGCGTGCGCAGACGGGCCTCCGACGGGTCATCCGTCGGAGTGTAGGCACTCAGGACGTCCTGCCATTCCACGACAGGCCAGGGCCGGACCGTCGGCGGACCGGCATGCTCAGCCGCCATCCCTGCTCCCATCCGTCGAAACGACGCTTCCGCATAAAAAGAGTAAGGCGATCACAGGCCTGGGGCAACATGCCTGCCCGCTGTCGATCACCGCGAGCCCATCCTGAAGCCTGAGGTGAGCGGTCCGTGCAGGTCTTTACCTGGATGGAGGTCGGTGGGATCGCGAGCGGGCGGCCCCTGTGTCGAGCTTCACACACGGGCGCTGGCCCCGGACGCCCCTTGCCGACGGCGGCCAGCAGAGGGTTCATCGACAGAAAGGCGCCTCGCCGCGGCTTCGCTCCCTGGCTGTGGGAGCGGCGGCCAGCGGCGTCAGGCCACCACTGCTGCCCATCGTGGGAGGAACTTCTCGACACCGCTCCTCTACTCCAGCCTTCTCGAGAGCGCCCTGCACCCTCGGCTCATACGAGGAGGGGGAACCTGTCGAACATGCACAGCGCGGTCTTCCACTTGTCCTGCGTGCGATCAGCCGCCGGTGGGATGCAGGACTCCAGTACGTCGGCCTGCTCCGCTGCTGGCTCCCTTGCGGTGAAACTGCAGGCCAGCCCGATTGTCAGTGGTCGCCAGTAGCGTTTTCCGCATGGCTTACGCCTTCGATCGCTACCCGTCCGAGATGCCCGCCTTCTCTGCTGCCGCCCTTGCGGACTGGCAGTCCCTTACGCGCTTGATGCGTCGCCTTGGTTGGGAACGGGCAAGATAGCCGCCATTCACCGAGCGAACAGAAAAGCGATTATCGGGTCGGAGTTGGTCCCCTAGTTCCCGCCCCCCTCCGGGGCAGCTCGGCGTTGTGGCAGCCGAACTGCCAACCCGCCCTGCCCACCTGTGTGTTCGATCCTTCTGTCAAGGATGCGATCGCGTGGATCGTGCCCCTTGTGGGTGACACCGCAGTACCGGTTGGGGCGGCTACGATCCTTCCAACCCACCCCCATGCAATTGCATATGGGATCCCGTTTCCCGTTGTGAGCAATGCAGTGGTCCGTGTGCGGGAGCCCAGAGGGGACTCGCTCGGTGGGCATGCATCGAGCGAGAGCGAGGGTGGCAACAGTGGAATACCGCAACGGAATTCAGGCCAGTCAGATCCAGGGCGCCGTGTGGGTGAGGAGTTCCCACAGCGGTGCCACCGGGGGCAACTGTGTTGAAGTGACGGCTCTGCCTGGCGGGGGAGCGGCCGTGCGCAACTCCCGTGATCCGCAGGGCCCGGCGCTGGTGTACACAAGCGAGGAAGTTGCGGCGTTCGTGGCGGGCGCCAAGGACGGCGAGTTCGATCAGCTGGCCGGCTGAGTGAGGTGACGGCATACGTCGGACATGCAGAGTCGGAGTCTGCGAAACTGACGCCGGTCCAGGGCCGGTTTCGCAGGGGGGCTTGTGCATGTCCGACGGTTCCGCGGCGCGGGAGGAGACCGTTGCGCCGGTCACGGAGGTCGGGGGGCAGGCCCCCAGGCCCGAGATCGCGGCCCGCCTGCTGGGCGAGGCACTGCGGCAGGCCCGAAAGGAACGCCATCTGGCGCTGAGGGACGTCGTGCCGGTGATTCGCGGCTCGGTATCCAAGCTCAGCCGTCTGGAACGCGGCGAGAGCCCGCCCAAGGACCGTGACGTTCATGACCTGGTGGCCTTCTATCAGCTGTCGGGCGAGCGTGTTCACGAGATCGAGGGCCTGCTGCAGCAGGCCAAGGACAACGCCTGGTGGCGGCAGTACGGGGACGTCACCCCCAACTGGCTCAAACGCCTGATCGGCCTGGAAGCCGGCGCAACCCGCATCTCCTGCTACGAGAACCACGTCATCCCGGGCCTTCTGCAGACCGCCGACTACACCCGTGCCCTGCTGTCCAATGGGATGCCCGGCGCCGGCCCGGAGGAGATCCAGCGCCGGGTGAGGCTGCGTTTGGACCGTCAGCGTATTCTCCGGGACTCTCACCGGCCCGACGTCATCGCGATGCTCGACGAGGGCATCCTGCTGCGGCCGGTCGGCGGCGCCGCGGTGATGAGCAGGCAGCTCACCCACCTCCTGGACCTCTCGCTCCAGGAGGGCATCAACATCCGCATCGTGCCCTTCGAGCGCAGCGCCAGCGCCGCCCCGAGCTATCCGATCACCCATCTCACGTTCGGGGACGGCGGGCCCTCGGAACTCGTCTACGTGGAACTCATCGACAGCGCCATGTACCTGGCCCGGGCAGCCGAGGTTGAGCAGTACCGGCAGGTACTGCTCAACCTCATGAACGCCTCGGAGCGGATGAGGGAGAGCCGAATGCTGCTGAAAGAGGCACGCGACCGCTACGAGGCCCAGGCGGCGGCCGGCCGGTGAGACCGGGAGCTGTCACAGGCGGGCGACTCCGCCCCACTCGACCCATTCCTCGTCGCGGGGACGGGCCACGACCTCACTGTCCGGCCGCCAGTCGACGACATTGACCAGTCCTGGCTCGAGGATCTCCCAGTCTCCAAAGAAGGACCGCACTTCGGCTTCCTCCCGGACCCGGCCCCAGGTGCCGTGGGTGGCCACACGCATCAGCTCTGTCACCTGGTCCCGCACGTCCCGGTTTCTGCTGACGAGCTGACAGACCACCAGGAAACTGCCGGGCGCCAGCCGCTGCGCCACACGCCGCACGAGCTGCGCGGGACGGTCCGCGTCGGGCAGGCAGTGCAGCACGGAAACGAAGAGTGCCGCAACCGGCTGGCCGAAGTCGATGAGGCCGCACACTTCGGGATGCCCGAAGATCGCTTCCGTCTCCCGCATATCGGCGTTGAGGACAAGGGTGTTGTCGTTCTCCTCCAGAGCGGCCCGGCCGTGGGCGAGCACGCTCGGGTCGTTGTCGACATACACGACCCGGGCCTGGGGGTCGATGCGCTGTGCGATCTGGTGCACGTTGTCCTGGGTCGGCAGCCCGGAACCGTGATCGATGAACTGACGGATCCCGTACGTCTCGGCCAGGATCCGCACCACCCGCTGCAGAAAGGCGCGGTTGTTCCGGGCAAGGAGCTTGCTGCTGGGTGCGATTTCCAGAAGTTTCTCGCACTCCTGCCGGTCGGCGGCGTAGTTTTCCACTCCGCCCAGCAGCCAGTCGTACATACGCGCAACGCTTGGCGTGCTCACGTCAATCTCGTTTTCTTCTTGCCTGCCCCTTGCCCGCGTCACAATGCCCCCAAGGTCGTCTCCGCTGAACAGCCCATGCTAGAGGGGCAGTTCACCCCATCCAAGCCATCGACGGAAAGCTGCGCCCCGGGTACAGAAAATCCACCGGAACGAGGGAGAAAAGGCGCCGGTGCGCCTCCGGCGCACCGGCAGCTGGGGCGTCTCGCGACGGGTACGGCCGGGTGGTCTCTACGGACCGTCCTGGGCTGCGACACGGCAGTGCTCGCAGCCCAGCTGCCGGGACGAGTCCGTGCCGTGCAGGCCGACGGCCGCCTGGAGGACCGCTTGCCATAACGGTTCGGCGTCCTCGACCCGCCCGCCCAGCGCGCGGACCAGGCGCGCTGTCGTATTCCACGGCGGGGTGTGGCGGCCCTCCAGCACCTCTGTCAGGCACTCGGGTGGCAACAGCGCCTGCTTGCTGAGCCTGCGCATGGTGGGGGAGCCGGCGGCCAGATGCAGGCCGCGCAGTGCGGCCGCCAGGTAGCCGGCCGCACCCTGTGCGGGCAGACGGGGAGGGTGCACACTGCCCAGGGCGCTCTCCCACAGCACCCGCAGATCTTCCGGGCGTCCGTCGAACACGCAGGCCAGTGTGTACAGCTCGGGCCAGGACGGAACGCACACGCCCTCGAGAACCTGCAGGACGTACGGCATCTGGAGACCGGCCCGCTCGGCTGCCTCGTCGACCGACACGCCCGAACCTATCTGCAGGTAGGCCAGCGCGTCCGCCAGGTGCTGCTGCATCGCGCGGGGACGCTCAGCTGCCTGCAGTGAGGGGAACAGCACCCGTAGCGCCGGCGTGTCCCAGCGGGCACCAGCCTGAGCCGCGGTCAGGCGGGCGGCTGCCGCGACGTCTTCCCAGCCCGCTCCCGCCTGCCGGGCCTCGTGCACCGCAGACGCTGTATACCGGTCCATCTGCCGCAAAATGCCATCGGTCAGGGCCAGGCGGGTCCCCAGGGGCAGCTGCATCTGCTCGGCGACCAGGAGCCGTCCGGCCAGAGCGGCCAGGTCGCGGGCCATCCGGATCCCGCTGGGCACTGCGACGGGTAAGCCCCGCTGGGCATTCCGCTCGCGCTGGGCCTTCCTGCGGCACGCGTCGTCGCAGTAGTCACGCCGCCGTCCGCGTCCCTCGTGCGGGCGTAACGGCTGACCGCAGAAGCCGCACTCCTTGCGTTGAACTGCCGTGTGCACCTTGGCTTTCCGCCTCTCCGTCATTGGGAAACCGACCCCCTCCCGGGGTGTCTGCCGGCTGAGGGCCGCAGACACCCCGGGAGCCGTCCTAACGCCGAAGGCGCAGGTACCTGACAGAGGACCGGGATGCCAGAGCGGCGGCCGCGAGCAGCACGGTGACCCTGTCGGTGGCCATCGGCCACACGATGACGATCACCACGATGACGATGCTCAGACGCAGCCGCACGTCCAGGGTGTCTAGGCAGGCTTTTTGTGGAACACGGAAGCGCGAAATGGTATTT
Source organism: Streptomyces sp. NPDC090088 (assembly GCF_044747345.1). NCBI lineage: Bacteria > Bacillati > Actinomycetota > Actinomycetes > Kitasatosporales > Streptomycetaceae > Streptomyces > Streptomyces sp. NPDC090088. Next base: position 780,763 of record NZ_JBIVDZ010000005.1, read on the forward strand.
TCGCGAGTCGGGGGCATGCACTGCATCCCCCCGGAGAGCCGGGCAGTCATAGGGTTAGCGCCTTTCTTTTCTGACCTGTCCGCGCGAGGGCCCCGGATGGTGTGGATCAGACACCGCCGGGGCCCGCCCCTGTTCAGGGCGCGACTATTTTCCGGGAATGGAAGGTACTCCTTCGCCCGGGTCTGCGTCACGTTAACCGAGAGATCCGGTGATGTGTTGTGACGCAAAAATGTGAAGTCAACTCCCGCACCGTCCAGGCGTCTTTGTGGTTCCAGAGATAAGTTGTCTGATCTCTCGGCAAACATGGCAACGAACGGTCCTGAAGCGCATGATGCGCTCAAAATAAGGTTTCAGGTGATCACGGCTGGACGCGGTAGCGGCCCGATGACCCACACCCGACGTCACCAAGTGTCTGATTCCTTCACGCTTTCGGGTGTCGCGACATTGAACGGAAGACGGTAATCCATTCATCTGCACGTGCAGATGCAAAAAATGGAGGCCCTCTGACACGGCTCCACCACGCCACGCGGACTCGTTGCCCGAGGTAGCCCCCCGCCCGGGACCGCAGGGAGCCGGGCCCGGCATCGACCTGAAGCCCCCACGCAAAACAAGAGTGCCGAGCCCCCGATCTGATGCAGTTCGGCCGATCTTGCTCAGCAGCAAGCCCGGAGCGGTCACAATGAAGCCAAGCCGCAAGGACAGGCACAGCGGCAGGCTCCTGCCGCACGCCATCGCGAGCCGGGGGAGTGCATGGCACCACGCAGAATCACAGAGGCCCAAGCTGTCAGGGCGATGCTCCAACGGGGCGCGCAACCCCTTGAGGCCTTCCCCGGAACCCAGCAACCCTGGCGCTGCCGCTGCCTGCGCTGCGGACAGATCAACTCACCGCGCTACAACGATGTCGTCAACAAGGGCAGCGGCCCCTGCCGCGGCGCCTGCCGCTCACGCAAGATCGCCAGCAGCCTCATGCACGACGGCATCAAGGCCACGGCCACCATGGAACAGCACGGCTGGCTGCCCCTGGAACCCTACCCCGGAGCCGGCAAGGCCTGGCAGTGCCGGTGCGCCCAGTGTGCTGTGGTCAAGACCAAACGGCTCACCCATGTCCGCAACGGGCGGGCACGGTGCACCCACTGCACGGGCCGCGTCACCGAAGCTGCCGCAGCCACCACCATCATGACCGCATCCGGCCTGGTTCCCCTCACACCTTATCCCGGCCTTGAACTCAGACCCTGGCTCGCCAGATGCCTGCGCTGCGGCCACCTCGGCACTCCCACCCTGTCTTCAGTCCGCCTGCGCGGACACCAGTGCTGGGCCTGCCACGCCACCGCCTTCCCCGCCCAGAGAGTTCTCGACGAACAACAGGCCGTCGCCTGCATGCTCACCCACGGCCTCCATCCCCTCGACCCCTACCCAGGACGAACGGACACGCCCTGGGCATCGCAGTGCACCACCTGCGACAGCTTCTCGGCTCCCGTTCCCCGGACGCTGCCAGGCCACCATCGCGGCTGCCCCGTGTGTGCGCGACAGGACATCAGCCCCAGCGAGCCTGGAGACCTCTATCTCGTCCTTCACGACGGCCTTCACGCCCTGGGATGGGGAGTAACCCAGGCAGGTCGGCGCCGTCTCCACCCCACGCGGCGCGCATGGCAGATCCTGGCACGCTGGCGCTTTGCCGCAGCACAGGACGCCTGGGCATTCAGCCGACACATCAAACAACAGATACGAGGCAACGGCTGGCCCCCGGCTGCACAGGCCGAAGAGGAGGCCGACCCGACGTGGGCACAAACCGCCTCTCTCAAGCACGTCTCCTGCGCCCAGGCTGTCCGGATCATCGAGGAGATCGTGGGCCCCGCCTGCTGACAGGCTGCCAGTCCGTAAGTGGCTCAGTGCGCGTTCCGGCGGACACAGCCGCGACGCCGCCCTGCCCGTGGAAAATGCCTCCTACGTCCAGACCGACACCAACCCGAACGGCAGCGGCCGGGTGAACATCACCATCACCACCCGGCTGATGCCCGATGATGCGAGGACAGTGCCGTAGGTGCGCAGGCCTGACCAGGCGATGCGGAGCGGCCGGGCGGCGAGGTTGTGCTCCGGCCCGGCGAGGACCGTCGGCCTGTCGGGAAGGCGCCCCGTCTACCGTTCGCGCAGCACGTCGGCGACGGCCAGCTCAGACATCGCGTTCCGCGAGGAGCATGGAGAGGCCACGCTCCAGGCGGCGGCGCAGCACGGCGCCCGGTTGCAGGGTTTTCACGGCGAGTTGGTAGCCGTCCGATCCGTCGTCGCAGGATTCGAACCCCGACCGGGTACGGAAGATGACCGGTTCGGCCTGGGCGGCGATGGTGTAGCCGCGCTTGCGGTACCAGCGCATGGTGGCGAAGGCACCGATCTTGACCTTGGCGAAGGCCAGATGGCTGCCAGCGTTGCGGGCGGTCTCCTCGGCCGCGGCGAGCAGCGCGGTGCCGATGCCGCGGCCGCGGTGGGGCTCGGCGACGGCCAGCAGCTCGATCTCGACGAGCGACTGGACGAGGCCGGCCCGCTGCGTGGGCGGATGGTCCCGGATCCACCGGATGGGAGGCGTCATGTACACCATCCCGGCCACGGTGTTCTCGACCCGTGCGACCAGACAGCGGCCGTGTCCGTAGGGGAGTGGGACCTGCCCGCCGGACGTGTCGATGGCCTGGGCCAGGGCTGGCGGGGCCGTGCCGGGAGCGGGCGTCAGGCCATCGACAGCGAGGGCACCCAGTTCCACTGCTGCGGTCCCGTCTCCCGGGGCTGCGAGCGCGATCGTGATGGTGCTGCTGCCGGGCACGTCGGTCATGAGGGCCACTCTACGAGCCTTCCCTCTCTACGGGGCTTCGGGCCCGGGGATTCGGTTCGGCCTTGTTCGGCGGCGAGTAACCGCGCTGACGCGGTCGGACCACGTGGCACCCGTGCGGATAGTGCGGCCTCCTGGCTGGCAACTTCGCTGAACCGGCCGGTCGGCTGTACCTGCTGTCCACCGGGTCGTGAACCGGTGGTATGGCAGTCCGGCGGCAGCACGGGTGTGAACGGTTGCGCAGTTCCCCATAGTTGTGGTCGCGTTATTCCCCAGCCCCAGGGATGGATTCGCAGGCAGCGGCTTCGGACGTCAGGCCGATCGGTGTCCAGAAGCCGGTGCCGGTCATCCCGAACACCTCCGGGGAGGCGTTGCCCTCGACGAGCCAGCGAACCTCGGGGGTGACCGCGTCGCACCGGTGGTGGGTCTCCGTGTGTCGGCGGGGCAGGCTGCAGCGGATCGTAGAGCCGGGCAGGACGCGGGGGGGGGGGGGGCTTTGTCGCCCCACTGGCTGTTGGCGTTCGTAGTGAGCTGCATCGGGATCTCCATTTTGATCAAGCAGGGCGGGCGGAGTCCGGTGGGGGGCCTCGGCCGTTCGAGTTTTAGCTGCGAGGTTCGGTCCTGACGAGGCGGACCGCCTGCCCGTCGAGGATGAGGTCGTCCGGGGACGCGGCTGGATCGTCGCTGTCGCGCGTGGGTGCCAGCGTGATCTGGAAGTCGTGCAGCGCGGCCCGGATGCGCTGGGGCAGGGAGTCGAAGTCGGTGACCTCGCTCGGGTCGGCCGAGATGCAGAGCCGTGCTTCGCGTGGGGCGTCGACTCCGGTGACGGTGACTTCCGTGACGCCGTCCAGGCCAGCCTCGGCCAGGGCTTTTCGGGCGGAGTCGTGCAAGGCGACGGCCGCGAGGAACTGCAGGACCTGGTCGCGTCCGAAGGCGGGCGCGACGGTGCGGGCGATCTCCTTGGCGGAAGTTCCCTCCCGCCAGGCTCCAGCGATCGCGTCGACCAGAAGGCGCCGTTCGCCGAGGAAGTTGTCGCGGATCGGTCCAAGACTTGTGGTGATGTCCATACCCCTATCGTGTGGCCTGAATTCAGGTCGGTCAATACTCAGGTCGGACTGAATTCAGGCCGAAGCTGACCGGTGTAACTGTGTCGCCGACGGTCCTGGGGTGCTTGTTCGGCCGGTAGCCGGGTCCGTTCATGGCCTGGTGGCTAGTGTTGATCAGCCGGTCGAGCGGGGATTCGGAGTCGGCGGAGTCGGGGAACGGGGGATACCAGTTCGACGGTCTCTGGTTGCTGATGACGATCAGCGAGCGTCCCTGGCGCTCGGAGACGAGTTCGTACAGGTTGTCGGCCTGTGTCGCGGTCGGCTGGCGCGTCGCGAAGACGCCGGGGTGGATGAACTCGCGCATGCGCTTGTCCCAGGTGCGGTCCGCGTGGCCGCCGGCGAGCTCCGCCAGGATCCGGCTGGTCTTGGCGAAACCGACGTAGGCCCCTGCTGGACGGCGAGGCGGCCGAGGCCTGGGCGCCTACTCCGACGGGACCGAATGAGGATGACTGACTCGCCAGCACGGAGACAGCGCAGGGCGGCAAGGTCACAGATCTGAGCCGCGGGCAGCTTCGGGCAAGCGGTGAAATCGAACTCCTCCAGGGCGACCTGCTGCTCGAACTTCGCGCGGCGGAGACGTCGTTGGAAGGCGGCTGCCCGAGCTCCCCGCCGTGGACCTAGGCCAGGCAGGCGTTCAGTGCAGCTCTGACCCTGACGGCAGGCAACGAGAGCGTCGGACCCACGCCCCCCGCGTTGAGGTACCGGTGATCACGGCGAGTCCGGATCCAGGACCGCACGGGCTCCAGGCAGCAACCAGATCCCCGGAGGCACCACGGACGCAGTCGGTGCCGATGCGTAAACGGTCGGTTGTGCCGTCGTGCGAGGGCGCGGTGGCGTCAGCGGCAGATCGGGCCCGCGTCCGTGAGGCGAGAGCCCTGCCTGTCTCTGCCGACTGCTGCTGTCTGTCGTGCGTCTGCTCGGCGGGGCGTCCTGCCGCGGTGAAAGCGCGTGCCGCTTGGAGGGGTTGCCCTTGGAGGCAGCCCGATGACGCCAATACCGTGCGCCGGGCCGCACGGTCGGCACGGCGGCGTCGTGGATTTCCACCCAGCCCTTTTGCCGGAGAGCACTGACCATTATCTGCAGTTCTCGACTGCCGAAGAACCGGTACGAGGACTGCCGGTTGTGGAAGGCCAGGAAGCCGTCCAGCGACGGTGGATGACCATGCCGGCGCCCGAAGGCGTGAACCCAGGACGCCAGGGCGAACTCGCTACCCTCCGCAAGGGAGACAGAGCATTCTGCGGCAGGAGGGTCGCAGCCGGGCACGAGCAGCCGTGCAGTCTCGCTCAGGCGATAGGTGGCGGGTCGGTTCCAGCCGCTGTTCATATGCAATGCATCCACCCAGCCTGCCGCCTGCAACGAGCCGAGCGTCTCGGCGCCGGCCTCAGGAGGGCCAAGAGCACACAGTCGGGCAAGTGACCGCAGTCCGGCCTGCCCACGGCCGCGCAACAGGGAACACTCGGTGAGATACAAGGCGGCGAGCCGGACCCCGGCAGGCTGGCCGTCGAGCAGTTCATGCTGGACCAGCCGGCTTACCCACATGTGCAGCACAAATCGTTCGAGTACGGTCCCTGGCATGCCAGCCCCGCTCTGCTCGGTGCCGGCCACCGCCCACACCGGCTCCCGGGCACCATGAGAGGAACGCGACGGGGCATCGGCGCGGCGCAGCAGACCGCTGCTCGCCAGATCGCTCACTGCGGCCTCGGCCGCAGCTGCATCCGAGAAGAGGAAGTCCCCACCAGTGAGCCGGAATCCGCGCTGACCGTGCGGGTGCAGTACAGCCAGGAGCGCCAGCAGCCGGGCCTCGGCGGTTCGCCCGGCGGCCGTGTCGCTCAAACGCCGCAGTACCGGCTCAAGCCGACCGGCAAGGACCGATCCCGCCTCGGCCGCAGACACCTCGCCGGTCTCCGGGGCAGTCACTCTCGCAAGAAGTGCCGGTGCCTCCTGCACGCACACGGCACAGCCGCGTCCTGGCCCCACGGCCTCCGGCGCCCTCTCCACGACCTGCGGACTGCTGTATTTGAGGATCTGCGCGAACGGGACCACGTCCGCGCACGCCAAGCACATCTCCGCCACGGTCCACACCCGGCCCGCGAGTCCGGGCACCATCACGAGGACGGCGGAGCCGGCGCAGACGGCAGATCGGGAATGCCAGACACACCCCGCACCACGGCACCGGCAGGAGGCGTCGGCGACAACCTCCAACTCTGCGGCATGCAGGCGGATATGGCGCAAGGCCGCCCTGCGGGCAAGGGCAGGATCACGGTGACGTTGTGCCGCCCGCGCACGCGGCTGGCACGCCGGCACCGAACAGTCGACGACGCACACGCCTGCCGCCGGGCGACCGTAGGGGACCAGCCGCACCGTCCAGCACCGGCCCTGCCCAGAACGCCTCACTGTCACCCTCCTCACCTTCGTCCGGATCCACGACATCCGCGGTGCACCGGCACCACGGACTGTAGATCGCGCGCCACGCCGGTCCAGGGCACCCGCCACGGCACGCAAGCAGACGGGTGACGCGGTCGAACACCTCATCGGAACGGGCGTGCACGTTCGTGCACGCCTCGGCTGTAAGGGGCAATGTGCCGCGCTCCGCATCCACTTGCAGAGGTGCCTGCCGGTACGGCACCCCTCACTCGGCGCTCTGGACGAAACTGCTGGGGCTATGCCGAGGCCGCGGCAGGCACTCGGCACCTGATGTTCGCGAACCCGGCTGCCAGAAGTCGAAGTCGCGGAATACTGCCGATACCGCCCGCGACCATCACGCCCGGGCGAGCCGCTGTCCGCTGCTCCAGGCCAACCGGCGCTCGGAGCTCCCCAATCACCAATTGGCCTCTTCTGGGGCTCACCTGAACTGTCTTCACCAGGCAGCATCACACGTTCTTCTGGCGGCAAACCGCCAAGAAAGTCTTGAGACCTCGCACCGACAGATGACGGTAGGTCGTAAGTACATAGGCCACTTCCGGCTGGGGAGATCAAGTGCCGCCAGCGGACAGGCTGATGGAGCGGCCCTGCGACCTCGCCGTGCCGAAGCCGTGCACAGACCTCACAGCACCGGCTCAGCAACACACGCATGAGGCAGAGCAGAAAGCCTGACACTCGCTGCATTACGGCTTCGAGGGCCGAGCAGATGGGCGTCGCCAGTCTCATGTCAGGAGCGGCACATGCCAGTTCTCCCTGTTCTGCCAGTCGGAGCGAGCCTGGTCTTCCGAGACGTGCCAGCCCTGTTCTCCCCCCCCGCTGCCTGCCCGACCGCGCCAGCCCCGGCGTATGGCGGCATGCCGGCAGCACCCCGAATCCCGCAGCAGCCAGCGACACGCTCACGGACCCGCTCGTCGCCGGCGCGGTGACGCTGGGCGTCGCCGTCATCGGATGGCTGCTGTATGCCTGGTACCGCCGACGCGATCGCCGGCGAGCTGACCTCGCCGAGACACTGCACGCGCTGGGCGAGGTCGACCTGGAGGTGCGACGGCTGGCGGCGGCACACCGTGCCCTGACCGCAGCGGACTTCACCGCCCTGGAAGCTCTGCTGCCGAGGGTGGAACGCGCTGCGGTTCGATGCGGCCGTGGCCGCAGGCTTCGGGTCCTGCAGGGCGACCTCGCCGGCGTTGCCGACGCGATCGCTCGGTATATGACCACAGCAACCGCCTCATGCGCCGATGTGGCGGACGCCTACTGCGACGCGGCCGCAGTGGACGAGGTGCCTGCGGGGCTGGAGCTGTCCGCCTTCGTACGTGCCGCGCAGCAGCAGGTGCGCCTCGGCGGACAGCTCGCGGCGGTCGTGCACCTGTGTGAGTTCCCGACTCTGCGCAGTGTCTGAATGCTTGTTGAGCTGGGGAGTCGGCGCAGATCTGGATTCTTACGGTGGGTCGGTGCGTCGATCTGGCCAGCGGGAACTGCGGAGTGTGTGCCTTTGGCCAGAGGTGTGTGGGTCTGTGACCTGCTGATACGTGGTAGAGCTGGAATGTCGCGGATACCTCGGGAATCCCTATGGATTTCCCGGAGTTTGCGCAGGTCAGAGAGCTGATGGAGTGTAGCAGTGGATTGCAACGTCGTGGGTGACCCGCCCTGCGGGGCGGCAGGGGGGTGTGCCCTGTCGGGGCGTTTGTGATCATGGTTTGCCGAGGGCGGGCTGCCGGATCACTCACGCAGTGCTGGACGCCCAGCGCTCAAGCTCGGGGAAGGCGGTCTCCCACACCTCGCGGACGGGCCTGCTGATCATGGTCCTCATCGTGGGCCATTGCGCGAGCAGCAGATCGCGGTTCAGGAAGCGGGTGATGTCATCGCGCTGTCCTTCGGCGAGCACGGTTCGGTAGAGGCTCATGCGCAGGCGGGGCTGGTCGAGGTCGTAGGTGCGCAGTCCTGACCAGGCGATGTGGAGCGGCAGGTCGACGAGGCCGTGTTCTGGTCCGGTGAGGGCCTCCAGGGTGTCGGGAAGGCGCCTCGCATACCGCTCGCGCAGCACCTCGGCGACGGACGGCCTGGCACCAGGGCGCGGCTGCTGAACCATGATCCCAGTATTCCGTGTGCGCGGAAGAGAAGTGAATCAGGACTACCGGGGGCTGGGGCTGCTGTTGTGCGCCTGGTCGTGTGCTGTGCGTCTTTCCGTTGGGCGGGCGGATGTCATGTCCCTGTTCCTGACTGCAGGATGCGCATCAGGAGAGCGGGGACGGGCGTATCTGCGGCGGTGACGAAGTCATCCACGGCGTCGGGTAGGAGAAGGACTTGCTGCCGGTGCAGCCCCTGTTCCAGGTTGTTCGCTACGCCGGGGACAGGGTGGTGGCCGCGCTGCTGAGGGAGGCGAGTTGGGCGGCCGAAGGGCACTGCGTGCACGCCGGGTGCTGCCACCACGCCGCGTACGGGGGCGGGGTGCTGCTGGACGGTGCGTGGGGCGCGTACCCGCGTCACGCACTGCTCCACTCCGCCCGGATCGGGCCGTTACCGATCACGGACAAAGACGCGGTGATCTGCTCAGACCTCACATGAAAGGGTGTGGGTCGCTCCGAAAGAGGGCTCCTTGGGGGAAGCGGCTGCTTGCACGCGATCGTGGGGGGGACCCGAACCAGGGCGGGACGAGTCCGGGCACGATCACCCGTGCCACGGCTATCTCCAGATCCGTGACGTCCGGCGTGGTGACATCGGCGTAGAGCACATCGGGCGCGACGCGGCCGACCGAGAGGGCCAGTTCCCGGAGCGGGTCGGGTGCGGGTGAGCTGTCCGTGGCCTTTGGACTGAAAGACGGCGACGGCCAGGGCAGATACGGGACGGTCTCCAGGAACGCGAAGGCGCTCGCCGACTGCGGCACGGCGTAGAGGAGGCCGTGGTCGTCGATCGTCGTTACCCGTGAGGGGTCCTCGGCCAGCCACGCTGCCCGCTGGAGATCTGCCGACGACCTGTGCAGGCGCCAGGCCAGTGCCGTGCGCAATTGGGCCGCTTCCATGACGGCGCGGCGTACGGCGCCGGCTAGGTCAAGCGCCGCGCCGAGCCCCACGGCCCGCACCGGCGGCTGCTGTGCACGGGCCACCGCGCACGCCACATGAGCGGCCGTGTCCGTGGGGACGACGTGGATGTCGAGCTCGATCCCGCGCCCCGCGTACTCGTGCGCCAGGGCACGTACGAGCGGATCGGGCGATTCCGTGCAGCGGTGGCGCCGAGTGGGCAGGCGGCCCGTCCAGCAACGGAAGAACGCGTCGCGCTCGATGACTTCCAAGAGGGCGCGCATGACGGCGTTCTGGAGTCCGGCCCCGGCGGCGAGACCGTTCGACGTTTGCTGCCGCGTGTGCCCGCTTTGGGCCTGTCCCAGCGACAAAGTCTCCACGGGGACCCAGACTTCCTCGCCGGTCAGCAGCGAGCGCGTGGGGGTCCAGTCCAGCACCGTGTTCTCGGTGCGCGGCTCGTGGAGGGCGAGCGTGCTCGGGTCCACGGCGGAGTGGTTCAGGTCGGTGTGGCTGGCGGTGAGCAGGACGTCGGGCCGCCACATGAGGCCGCAATAGTGCTCCAGCGCCTCGGCGACCGCGCCGTCGCGCGCCTCCTGCTGCGACCAGCCCCGCCCCGAACTGTTCAGGAACCTGCTCGCGGGACGCGACAGCGGAGCGTTCGCCAGCCGGGCCCACACGAGGTGAAGGACGCTCGGTTCACCGTCGGGCTGCGATACCGTCTCAAGTGACCTGATCACCCCGCAGACAGGGCTGACGAGGTTCTTCTCGATGCGGTCGAAGTCCGGTGCGGTGGGGCCGTCCGGCGGGGGGCGGCGCTTCCACGGGCCGCACGTGGGGCAGTCGGGGTGCCGCAAGAGGCGGTGCCATCGCGGTGCGAGGCTGCGTCCGTCGTAGGTCTGTACGGTGCCCACGAACCGTGCCAGGTCCCCGTGCGCCGACAGGGCCGACACCTCCTGACCGAGCACGGAAGCCACGTACGGGGCCAGCGTCGTGAGGGGTGGCTTGTGACGCGCGGCAGTGAAGTCGTCCGCGTGGTCGTCGGGTTGGGCCGGGGACCACGCGCTCCCGAGTTCGCCGCAGGCGAGGGCGCGCATCCGCCGGCATCGGTGGCACGGGCCCCGCGCGGGCAGGACCGTCGGACCGATGAGGGCCGTGTGTCCTCGTACGGTGCCGTGCACAACCGGTACGCGTCCTCTGGCAGCTCGGTCGGCCCAGTCATGCACGAGAACCGGCCCCGGCTCCGTCGTGACGACGACGAGGTCGACGCGACGGACCAATTCGTCCACGGCCGATGCGTCGAGCCTGGACGCGTCGAGCGTAGTGGCCACTGGTCCGTGCACGGCGGTGAGTTCGTCGGTTAGGGCGGCCTGGCGCGATCGCCCCACGTATGCGGCCCGCAGACCGAGCCGTCGCGCGTCCAGGGCTGTGAGAGGGTCGGGGTCGAGAAGCAGGAGCCCATTGGCGCCGTCGGCGGCGAGCAGACGCGCGAGGGCGGTGCCGGGTGCCCCGAGTCCCACGACCCCGACGCGCACGCGCGGCCGATCAGCCGAGTTCACGTGGCTCTCCTCACGCGCAGGCGACCCAGGACGGTTTGACCGTACGCCCTGATCGCGCGCGGCGCGCGCCCCTTGCGCACCGAACTGCGGTGCTCTACACAGGCGACAAGCGTCTGGTGACGATACGCGGCTCCAAGGACACGACAGGATGCCTTCCGGCTGGGACGAACGGAGCAGGGCCATTCTTGAGGCGGCGGAACTGGCCCTGGCCCGGTATCGCGATGCCGGTCGCAACCCTCCCGTCGTGGACGAGTTACGGCTTGCCACGGCACAGGCGCGGAGCGATTTGATGCCGTCGGAAAAGGTGGAGCGCGTGAGGGCCATCATGATGAGCGTGCCGGAGCTCGAGGAATTGATGAGGGCCGAGTTCCCCAAGGGAGCGTTGCCGCCACCGTTCCGCGGTGGCTTCGCGGCATGCTGAGCCCGACATGAGCGACGACTCCACGCCGGGCCGGCAGCCGCTGCGGGCCAGTGACGTCTACGGCCCGCTGATGGTGACGATGCTGAACGAGCAGTCCGCCCGCAAGGCGTCGGTGGAGCAGCGGTCCCTGGCAGTGATTACGAGTTCCGGCGCGCTGGTGAGCCTCCTGGTCGCTCTGTCCGCGCTCCTGCTTGGGAAGGACGCCGAGTTGCGTCTGCAGTCGGGAACCCGTGTGTCGCTCATCGCGGCGGTCGTGGCGTTCGTGCTCGCCGCCGTTCTCGCCCTGGGCTCCAACTCACCCCGTTCGTACCGGGACTTCGCGGCCGAGGACGTCGACCGGATGCTGACAGACTGGCACTGCGACGGTGAGGACGCGCGGTGGCTCGTGTCGCAGGCCCAGGCGGACTTCCTCAAGCGGGCGAAGTCCCTGAATGACACGAAGGCGCACTTGTTGCAAGGCGCTGTGGCGATGGAGGTCGTCGGCGTCGCGCTGGTGGCCTTGGGCGTGCTGCTTGCGCTGGCGTCATAACCCCTCCAGGACCGCCGCCTTCCCCTGACCGTGCGCCACCACTTCGTAGGAGGAGATGCGGGGCTGGTCTGCGAGAATTGGGTGCAGGGGAGCGAGGCCGGTATCCAGGCTCGGCATGTTGGCCTCCATCGCTGGCAACCCGTCGAAGACACTGATGAGTTGGACCACCGCGGCATCTCCGATGTCACGGACGACGTACACGGTCACGAGGCCAGGCGGCAGCTCGTGCGTGACGAGGTTGTCCCTGACTCTTGTGGCCAACTCTGTTGCCCTGTCGGGTTGTGAGCGCAAGGTCACGACGCGGATGACCGAGGCCATGGCGCCTCCTCCCGGGTCAGGTGCCTCGTCCACGGTAGGGCGGCGGCCCGGTCCCGGGGTAGCCCCGGTCAGCTGATCGGCCTGGTCGTAGGCAGCCTGGCTGTCTTGACTCCGCCTAGGCGTCAGGTGCGGCCCTGGCCGGGCTCGCCGCACAGTGGTGGGAAAAGGCCGTCGCGCTCGTCCCCCATTTGGTGGCCGCCGAGTCCGTCCCGGAGCCGGCGCGCCTCGCCGCCCTGGTGTTCGGTGCCTGCCCGCGCGAGCGCGCTGCGCAGTTGGAGGCGGACGTCCGTGCGGCGCTGGGCACTCCGCCGTCGGCCGCTCTGCTGGCCGAGGTCCTGCCCGCTGGCGCTGAGCGGGTCGACTGGACCGTCGAGCTGCTCGTCTCCTGGCTGCGGGTGTGGGAGTGGTCGCCGGCCCTGCCTGCGCCGGTGCTGGCTGGGCCGGTACTGGACGCGGTGAATCGCCTTCGGCTCGGCGGCCCGCCGGACCCACGGACCGCCCCGTCCTGGAGCCGGTCAGGACGACCACGGTGCTGGATGCCGAGGACCTGGCCGAGGTGGCCGCCGAGCAGGGGCTGGCGGCGGCCGCCGCCGCGCTGGCCGTAGCTGGGGATGCCGGCGACGGCGGCTACGCGATGGTCGTGCACCGTCTCGTGGCAGCCGGCTTGGCCGCCTGGACGAGCGACCTGCCCGCCGTTCTGGCCCTGCCGGAGCTCGGCGCGTTCTACCTCGCTGCGGCTGCCGTCCTTGCCAGCCGCCCCGGCGCCCTCCCCGCCAGCGTACTCGCGGACGCCGTCACGGCGGCGCTCGAGGTGCGCCGCCGCCTCGACGAGATGTGGCCCTCACCACCGCCCCCACCACGTCCTCCGCGGCCGTCGGCGGCGGCCGGTCCGACGCGGTGTCCTTCGCCGACCAGGCGCTGTTCGACCTGCTCACTCTCGCGTGGCGCACCGACACCGTGCTTCCCGCTGGCCAGGAGACGGCCGTCCTGGCCCGTCTGAGGGCCCTGGCCGCCGCGCTGTCCCTCCCCGCCGCCGTCCGGGACACCCCCGTCGGCGCTCCCGGCCCGCCAGACGGCAGGCAAGGAGAGCCGGTGCTGTGGCTGGGGTCTAACCCGGCTGTGCGGGCGCTGGGTGTCTGATCGAGGACGCCGTCCACCGGGCCCGCACGCGGGGGCTCAGGCCAGGACAGCTTCGCAGGGAGTGAAGACGAGAGCCAACATGCCAGCAAGCGAGGCCGAACCCACGACCGACAGAGCGATCCACCTGTCTTCCTCCACCACATGCGATGTTTCTGCCGTGCCCGGCCGTTGTCGTGCACACCGCCCGGCACCTCGACCCGCCTGACAAGGGCGGGTCCCGCGCCGCCAGAGCATGCAACAAGGCGGAATCAGCCCCGACCGGCAACTGCACGCGCTAGCCTGTCAACAGGCCGAGCGCATCGGCCCAAGCCAGGGTCGGCCCATGAACGGCCCCACACGGCAAAGGTGCCCGGGCATCCGGAGCGATCGCCGCATCAACTGCGCGTAACACCACCGCTGTTCACCAGCCTGACCAACGCGTCCGCATGCGCCCGAACTCGCGCACCGGATCATGGGGCCGGAGCGCAGACTCGAGGCCATCACCATGACCAAAGGACACGCCCGTAAAGACCGAGCACGACGTACCGCCCGCCGCACCGGCGCCTCCTACACCTCCGCTCGCTCGGGCACCGTGCACACCCACCCCGCCCCCGTCCTGCCCCCCGTCAGCGGCAAACCCTTCGGCGTTCCTTTCACGGTCGACATGAGCGATGCAGCTGAGGCCATTGGCGCTCGGCTCGCTGACTGCGAGGCCTGCCTTGCCTCCGCAGTGGACCGGATGACGTGGAGGTTCCCGCTCGTCCCGACTGCTCTGGCCGCATCCCTGCCCGCCTCACTCGGTGAGGGCTTCACTCCCACCACCACCGCCTTCTGCGCAACCATCCCCCGGTACGAGCACGAGGAGGCGTATCTCTTCGTCGTCTATCTCGAAGAAGACGAACTCCACGACCTCGTCACCGATCTCATCAACGTCTGGGCGTGGGCCATCCCACGACTGATCCAGAACGGACACGGCAGTCAGCCACTCAACTCCCTGATCATCGACCTGACCCCACCCAGGCCGCCTTTCTACGTGGCTGCACACACCGGCTTCGTCCCCGTCCCCGGCGGGCCCTTCCCCGCACTCACCATCAACTCTCCGGACCTCACTGGCACGGTCGACGACCTCGCCGAACGCTGCGGCTTCCCCCTCTACACCTGGAACACCCTGCCCGGCATCACGCCGTGGATCTTGCAACAGCACCCGCAGACCCAGCGCCCCTGGGGAGTGCGCAGCTGGGGCAAGGACATGCCCCGTCTCACCGTGGGGTCCCTCAAGCACGCAGCAGACGCCAGCAACCAGTGGATTCAGGCGGCACGCCGCGCGGGCTCGGTACTGGTCCTGGGCCTGTGGCGCCGGGAGGTCTCCTCCATCAGGGGGTCGGCTGAGGACCATGAGATCTTCGCGGTGCGGGCACGCGTACAGCCGGCTGGGGAATGGTAAAGCAGCCGACCGCTCAAGCGGGTTCCCAGGTCAACGCTCATGAGCCCACCCCATCCTCGTCTGGCGCTCTAGCGACGCTCTGTGGCTGTGTCACGTCCCTTGAGCGTGGAGCGGGACGCCCTCACAAGATCCCACTGGCAGGCATCGTGCCGACGGGTTCGAGGCGGTTCCAGGCCGCCGAAGGAGAACGGGTGCGGCTCTTCTGCAGTGAGTTGGTGATGCTGTGCGCCGTTGCCGTTCGTGGTCGGACGGCGGATCGTCGTGTCCCAGGACGTGGTCTTGGAGGCGGCGATGGCGTCGTGGCTGGAGGAACTCGATCGGCGGGAGGCTGCCGCGCGGGAGGAGATCGCCGGACTGCGGGACCAGATCGAGGAGTTGACCAGGCGTCTCGCTGAGCGGGAGGACGTGTTGTCCCGGTTGCAGATCACGCGGGAGACGATGACCGAGATCTTGTCCGGCGGCGAGACGGTCTCGGTTACAGGGGCGGAAGCGGAAGCGGAGGCGGGCGAGGCGATGGCCACCCTCGCCGTCGTCCACGACGCCAATCCGGCCGTGCGCCGGCCGCACGACATCATCGCCTCGCCTGGCGGCCGTACCACCCGCCGCGCTCCGCGCAAGGGGCCCAAGGCTCGCGCGAAGTGGCTCACCGCCTCGGTGGAGCACGACGCGGACCAGGTCATCGCTGGCGCGTTCGACGAGGCCCAAGCCCGTGATCCACAGCACCGCCGGTGCTGGGTGGTCCTGGTCGACGGCGCCGAGCACCAGCTGGAGTTGATCCATGCGGAGGCCGCCCGCCGCGGCGTCACCGTCCATGTCGTTCTCGACATCGTCCACGTGATCGAGAAGTCGTGGGCGGCCTCGCGGTGTTTCCACACCGCCACCGATCCGGCCGCCGAGACCTGGGTCGGGGCCCAGGCCGCCCGGATCCTGGCCGGCGACAGCCCCGGCGCCGTCACCGGCATCCGCCCCAAGCCGACCGGCTGGGCCTGTCCGCAGACCAGCGGGCCGCAGCCGACCGGGCCTGCCGCTACCTGGAGAACAACGCCGCCCATCTCCACTACGACCAGGCCCTCGCTGCCGGATGGCCGATCGCCAGCGGCATCGTCGAAGGAGCAGCACGCCATCTGGTGGCCGACCGCCTCGATATCACCGGCAGCAGGTGGACCGTCCCCGGAGCCGAAGCTGTCCTGACCCTCCGGGCCCTCATCAGCAACGGCGACTTCCCGCAGTACTGGACCTTCCACACCCGCAGAGAACGCGAACGCCTCTACCCCCGGCCCAGCCAGCACAACTGCGAACTCCTGGGCTGACCAGCAGGCTCACTCCAAAGAGCCGCACCCGGTCTCGGTGTTCGGGTTGGTGGCAGTTCTGGGCGGCCGGACAGACGGCGGACGGTCACGACATCTCCTCGCGGGTGACGGTGACCTGCTCCCAGACACGGCCTTCGAGCCGGTCAGCCGCGCCCGGGTTGACGACGATGAGGCCCCTGCCGCCGCGTTCAAGAACGCGAATCTTGACGGTTCGGCCGTCGGCAAGGTGGACGAGGTCGCCGAGTTGGAAGTCGTCGGCGGGGATGTGGAGTTTAGGCACGGTGGTGGCCCTCTCTCGGGTCAGGCGTCGGGCTGCATGATGGCGAGGATGGCCCGGAATTGGTCGGTGGTGACGTCGCCGCGCACCACGATGCCCGCCTCCTGGAGTTGCGTGAACAGCGCGTCACGCTGCTTGACGTCGTCGTACTGGCCGGACGTGTACAGCTTCGCCCGCACGCCGATGTTGCCGTCCTCGATCCGTTCCCGCGAGGCAGCTTCCCGCCGCTCGATCTCCTCCAGCCACGCCACCATCGCCGACACCCCCGAAACCCGGACACCCGACACCATGATGATCGAGCAACCACACCCCGGTCAGCAACCGCGCAGGCCAAAGCGGCTCACTGGAGAAGAACCGCACCCATAGCCGTTCATGCCGGCGGTCGGTGGGGTGGGGCTGTTGGGGGAGTGGTGGCGGACAGGCGGGCCAGTGTGCTGCGGGCGCTCGGGTAGCCGGATTCGGCAGCCTGCCGGTACCAGTGGAGGGCTTCGTCGTGACGGCCGGCCTCTTCAAGAATGTCCGCCACACACAGCTCGGCGCCCAGGTACCCGGCCTGGGCCAACGGCACGAGCCAGGCCACGGCCTCCTCGGCCCGGCCTTCTTGCTGCAGGAGATCTGCTGCGCGCCCGAGGGCTCCTGGGCGGCCCCGATCGGCGAGTTCGCACAGCCAAGCGGTGACGGCGCCGCCGCGGCCGGCCTGCCGGAGCAGCGAGATGGCCATGTCAAGGATGTCGAGGTCGGTCTGCTCGACGAGGTCCTGGCACCACGTGGCGGCTGCCTCGAGCTGTCCTTGGTCGAGCAGAAGGGTGACGGCCTGGTGCACCGAGGAAAGATGTCCCTGGCTGGCTGCTGCCTGGTACTCCTGCAGGCCTTCGTCGAGGCGCCCAAGCTGCAGCAGCAGCGCGGCGGCCTTCTTGCGGGCCGCCAGGAAGGCTCCGTCGTCTGCGGCTCGCTGATACATGACCAGTGCCTCGGCCGGCCTGCCCTGGCGGCAGAGGGTCTCCGCTGCTTCCCAAGCAGCAGCGTGATCGCCCTTGTCCGCTGCCTTGACGGCGAACCGCAGGTGATCTTCGGGTCTGTTCTGGCCGATGGCGGAGCGTGCGAAGGCGAACAGGTTCTCTGCATGGCCGTGCTGGAAGGCGGCCTCCCACAAGGTGTCCGGTACGGGCCGGCCATGGCGTGTGTTGCGGCCGTGCTCTTCCAGGTAGTCGGCCAGCCGGTAGTGCGGGGTGCTGGGGGCAGTCTGGCCCGGGCGAGGTTTGATGCGGGTGAGTGCGCCCCGGGCGCCGTGGCAGGGTTTCGCGGTGTACACGAGGGCCTGCTTCAGCCAGTCGTCGCCTGTCTGGTCCCACTCCTGGTCGGTGAGATAGCCGGGCGCGGCATCAGCCAGCAGAGAGTACGGAAGGGCGAGACCGTGTCCGAGACGGCGTGCGTCCATGGCTGCCTGCAGCACGGCTCGTGCGCCTGCGGGGGCATTGCGGTAGCGGTCGAGGAGAGAGGGTGCTCCGGCCAGGTACTGCGTGATCTGGCCGTCCGCGGCCCGCTCGGCGGCGTAGCGCAGGCGGGGGTCCTTCGACCGGTCGTTGAGCAAGGCTCTCAGATCAAGAGGGGAGAAAGCAGAAGGAACGGAGAGGTTGGTACCCGCCAGCAGCTTTCTCGCCTGCTCGTGGACATCGGGGGCCTGGGGCGAGGGCAGAGCCGTCAGCGTGTCCCAGTACTCGGGCCACATCGTGCCCACCACCAGCACCGGACGCCGGGCCTGGTCCTGCAGCAGCGCCCGTACCCCCGCAGCGACCCGCTCTCCCAGGGAACCCGTCGACGGCAGCAGATAATGCTGTGCCTCGTTGAGCCAGACCACGGTGCGGGGACCGACCTTCTGAAGATCCGCCAGCGCGGCTTCAGGCCGGGTGGGATCGAAGGGATGCCACAGCCGCCAGCCCTCGCCCAGTGCCTGGACAGCCTCCCAGCAGGCACGCGTCTTGCCGCAGGAAGAACCGCCCACCAGCATCGCCATCCCGCTGTGACCGGCCTCTCCCCGGCGTGTCAGCGCACTCAGTTCCTCATCGTGGGGACGCCGGATGTAGGGCGTGAGCTCCGGCAGATCGCGGTGCGTCGTCCAGGACGCCGAAGGTGGGGAGGCGTCGAAGGAGAAGACGTGGGAGAAACGCCTGGGCCAGCCCGTTGTCTCGATGCTGTGGTGCACCTCCAGATCGAACGGGTCGAGTTCGCCGACGGGCCGTCCCACGGCATCGGCCATCTGCTGTTCCTGCCGTACGGCCTGGGCCTGGGCGCGCTGCACTCCGGCCCGCACCGTCTCCGTCCGGCCGCGGGCCACGGCAGCATGCTGGTCGCGCCACCACAGCGGATCCAGCAGGTGCGCTTCGGACGCAGACAGTGCGACCCCCTCGGCCGCGGCGGCCGTGCGTAACTGCTCCACCACCGAGATCAGCGCGTCGACCTGCTGAGGAAACCGGCTGCCGTCCAGCCACGCCCCGATCGTTGTCGTGACGGGGCCGCCCGCACCCCGTGACAGGGCCCGCAGACTGACCCGCCGCGCAAGATGCTGTTCGTGGATCTGCCCGAGCCGTCGCAGGCCGACGAAGAAGGCGTCCTCGCCACTTGTGCCCACCACGGTTCCCACTCCCTTGCACGTCCACACGACACAGCTGGACACCCCCCGAACTCTACGTCCCTGACCAGCGTTGCTCTGCGCGGTGTGTGCAATTCGCCGCTGAATGGCTGCTGGACACCGCCTTGGACAGCCAACGTCGTCACCGGCCTCCCCACCAGCGGAGGCCGACGTCATCGACGGTCACCAAGGAGCCCACCATGAGTCCCGGCCTTCTTCTGCGCAGCAGCGCTGTCCCCCTGCCGACCGGCCTGGTTGTCCTGGCAGTTGCCGCCTTCGCCCTCGTGTACGTGGGCGTCATCCTTCCCACCGTCTGGTCACGCCGGCCCGATCGCCGTGCCGCAGCACACCGCACTCTCGGGATGCTGCTGCGGGCGCTGCCACTGCACCGCATCAAGCGATGACACGACAGACGTCCGCCGCCGCGGAGGCAATGCCCGGCAGGCTTCAGCCGCCGCAACTGTCAGGCACCTGCCGGCACGCCGAGCACGACGGGGATCCGTGGCCTTGCGACACCGTTCTGCCATCAGCGGGGCCGCCCCCCTTTACTGCGACCGAACCCCATGGCCCGTGGTGCCGGCCGGCCGGGGGAGTCGCAGCCTGCCCTTAAGGTCGTGCCCATGAGCCCTTCCGATGTGGACTGCTCCTGGCTGCCGGACCACCAGCTACATGTGATCGCGACGCTGGCCCACGTGGATCACACGATCGACCACTTGCTACGGCTGACGCACGACTACAGCGAGCGGGGGCCGATCACGTTCACCGAGGTGATCAGGGGCGGCCGGGCAGAGGCTGTGGTCAAGGCGGTTGCCCCCCTCCCGCAGGCGGTTCCCCGGCTCGTGGCTGACGCCCTCACCCAGCTGCGGGCTGTGTTGGAGCACACCCTGTACGCGGAGGTCGAGGCAGGTTTCGGGCGGCCCTTGACGGAAGAGGAGGGGAGAGGCGTCGAGATGCCAGCGGCTGTTGATGCTGGGGCGTTTGCCAAGTGGTTGAGAGACGGCCGGCGACGCCGGCCTGCCCCGCTGCACGCGGGCACACCTCTCGTCCAGCGCATCGAGCGCCTGCAGCCCTTCCAGCGCCGGAACCCCGACGAGCATCCGCTGAGGCTCCTGGCCGTCTACACCAACCTGGCCAAGCACCGCGCCCCAGCACTCCTGGAGCCCCGCCTCGGGGCCGTGTACCCGGATGATCCGCGCAGTGACCTGACGGTCGCGCTTCCTCTCAAACCGCGGCCGCAACCGGGCGACGGCCTGCCGCTGCGGGAAGGCGACGTACTCGCCAGCGCCCCGCGCGGAACCCGCGCCCACTTCTCCTTCGTCACGACGGTCTCGTTGCAGCGGCCCCACACCGGGGTGTGGAGCATCGCCGCTCACGAACTGCAGCTCCTCGAAGAGTGGGTACGCACCATAGCCATCCCCGTTCTTGTCACCGGAAGCCACGAGGTCAGCCCGCTGCCCCCGCAGCTCGACATCGAGGTCGGGCGCGAGGACCTGCGCGGGGCACTTGCGGCTGCGGGCCGCGCACCCGCTGTCGTGCGCGCCAGGGACAGGATCACGGCAGCCGTCGCACGCGCCACTCTCGTCGAGATCCTCGCTCCTTCCGTTGAAGGACCCGAGGCGGAAACGCTCCGGACCTGGCTCAGCTCGCTGGAGGACACGGCGGTCGTGGAACATGCCGTCCGCCTGGGAGAGGTGAGCGGCCGGCCACACGAACTGATCGAGCTGTGCCGCGAGTTGATCGGCGAAGCGCTCAGCCACAAGGAGCGCGCCTCACGGCCTTCGCGCACCGACGAAGGCCACGCGTAGCAAGCGCGGCGGCCGGGCGGGGAGGGGCCGCGGCGTTTGGCGCGCGCGGAGCTGGTGCGGTCATGCCGCCGACGCGTCCTGGAGGCTCTGCACGATCTTCGACGGCAGGATGTCCCGCACCGGGGCGCTGTCGGCGGAGGCGAGATAGGCGAGAAGCCTTGTGGGCTGCTCCGGCCGGCCCAGAGGGACCGGCTCGACGCGGCGCCATCCCCGTGCGGACGCTGCCTTGATGGCGGTCAGGTAGGTGCTCTCACTCATCCGCCCCAGGGTCCGGGCGCGCATGAGCAAAGCGGCCAGGGACACCTGCCACTGCCGTTTGAGCGCGAACAGGGCCGGCCAGTCGACCGTGGTCGGCAACTGGTCGCGGATGTCTTCGGCGGGCATGAGGAAAGCCGCCGCGAACTGGTGGGCCTGTGTCTCGACCTCTTTGACGCCCCAGATCTGCTCGCCGTGCAGCACGAGGTGGGCGAGTTCGTGCGCGCTGTCGAAGCGGGAGCGGGCACGGTCGTTCTTGTCGGTGCCCAGGACGATGACCGGATGGTCTGCGAAGGGCAGGGAGAAGGCGTCGACGTCCGTGTTGTCGAGGGGGAGGCGGATCACCGCTACCCCGTGCCTCTCAAGAAGCCCCACGACGTCGGGGACCGGTCCCGAGGGCAGTTCCCACATCGCCCGGATGCAGGCCGCGGCCTCTTCGATCTCGGCCCGCTCGGCCTGCAGTCCGCTCACCGGGAGCATCGGCACGTCGCCGGCGCAGAATTGCTGCTCGGACGCGGCGTGGACGGCCAGGTCGTGGGCGACGTGGGCGACGGCCCGTGCGCGGCGGCGGTCGGACACCGAGGTCCGGCGCAGCGACCGGAAGAAGCCCTCATGGCTTTCGACCATCGCTTCACGGAAGAAACCCGCAGGCACCCCGAGGACGGCCGCCAGGACACCGGCCGTGTCCGGACTGGGACGTGCCGCGCCGCTCTCGAACTGGCTGATCGCGGCAGGAGTGAGCCCGCTCTCGCGGGCGAGCTGCGTCTGGCTCAGCCCGGCCAGTTCGCGGGCGGTCCGCAGCCGGGTGCGCTCGAACGCCTGCGTGCTCATCTTTCCCCTCGTCCGGCCGACCGATCTTGATCTCCACATCTTGGCGGAACGCGTACGCCGCTCACGCCCCGGGGCGGGTGTCCGACACAGACCTTACGACTCACACGCGGAAATCCGCACGGAAATACATGCCGTGATATTAAGTTAGTCTCGATGGCGGAGATCCGGCCCCCGCGGGCGGAGCCTTCGAAGAACCCATGGTTCGGGGGCGGTTGGCATGACGGAGCGTTTCCAGATACTCGCCCTCGACGGCGGCGGCTTCCGCGGCATGTTCTCCGCCGCAGTCCTGGCCCGCCTCGAAGACGACCTCGGCGTCCGCATCACCGACCACTTCGATCTGATCTCGGGCACCTCGACCGGCGGCATCATCGCGCTGGGCCTCGGACTCGGGCTGTCCCCGCAGCAGACCCTGGAGTTCTACACCGAGCACGGGCCGCGCATCTTCCGCGACCGCAGCCGCATGCGCGGCCTCAGGCACCTGGTACGCGCGAAGTACGACGCGGAGCCGCTGCGCGCGGCCCTGGCCGAAGTCTTCGGGGAGCGGACCTTCGGGGAAAGCACCAAACGCCTGGTGATCACCTCCTACAACGTCGCCGCCGACGACGTCTACCTCTTCCGGACCCCGCATCTGCCCGGCCTCAAACGCGACTGGCGGGAGAAAGCCGTCAACGTCGCGCTGGCCACCTCCGCCGCGCCGACCTACCTGCCCGGCATGCCCCTGGACGGAGCCAGGCTCGTCGACGGCGGCCTCTGGGCGAACAACCCGGCCATGGTCGCACTGACCGAGGCGGTCGGCCCGCTGTCCGTGCCCCTGGACACGATCCGGGTCTTCAGCCTGGGAACCACGACCGACGTCCGCCACCGCCACCGCCGTCTCGACCGCGGCGGCCTGCTGCCCTGGGCCGGCGACGCGGTCGAGATCCTCATGCGCGCACAGAGCGAGAGCGCCACCAAGCAGGTACGCCACTTCGTCGGCAAGGACAACGTGCTCCGTCTCAACCCGACGGTCCCCACCGGCGCCCTCGCCCTGGACGACGTCGACATCACCACCCTCTCGGGATGGGCCGGACACGTCAGCCGTGACGTCTCCCCGGCCGTCCACCGCACCTTCTGCGATCACCTCGCCCCGGCATTCGTCCCCCTCCACCCCGCTCGTAAGGAATGACGTGAACGCGTACCACCAGACGCGGGACAACACCGACACGCCCGAACAGATGCTGTCCATGCTGCTCGACGGCGCCGTGCAAGTCCTCGACATCTCCCCGGACCTCCACGACACCGCCGTCCGGCGCTACGAAGAGGTCGGGAACTGGCTCGCCGAGAACGGCAGCCCCGGATGGGAGATCCACCCCCAGGGCTCCTTCCTCCTGGGCACCGTGGTCCGCCCCCAGACCGAGACCGGCGAGTTCGACATCGACCTCGTCTGCCGGCTCCCGCTGCACCGGGACAGCACCACGAAAGAGGGCCTCAAACAGCGAGTCGGCGACCAACTGGTGGCCTACCGGCGCTGGAAGCAGCGCCGGGGCCACACCGACGGACCCGACAGCCTCGAAGCCCGCCGCCGCTGCTGGACCCTCGGATACCCGGACTTCCACCTCGACGTCCTGCCCGCCATCCCCGACGAGGAACACCCCACCACCGGCATCCTCCTGACGGACAAGAAGCTCCACGAGTGGCAGCACAGCAACCCCCTCGGCTACGCGGACTGGTTCCGGACACGCTCCGAGCTCTCCCGCGCCCTCCTCGAAAAGAGGCTCGCCGCCAACGTCCAGCAGGTCCCTGAACACCACATCCGCAGCACCCTGCAGCGCCTCGTGCAGATCCTCAAGTGGCACTGCATGTTCTTCTTCGGCGACGACACCGACAACCGGCCGCCGTCCATCCTCCTCACCACGCTCGCCGCCCGCGCCTACCGCGGCGAGGACGACCTGTTCACCGCCGTACGCAGCGTCCTCGCCGCCATCCCGCACCTCGTGGAGAAGCACAACGGCCAGTGGTGGGTTCCCAACCCCGCCCACGAGGAGGAGAACTTCACCGACAAGTGGAACGAATACCCTGAGCGGCGCCAGGCCTTCCGCACCTGGTACGACGAGATCAGCGCGATCATGAACGACCTCGCCCTGACGGAGTCCAAGGGCCTGGACGTCGTCTACGCCCAGCTCATCAAGTCCTTCGACCCCGAACCCGTCAAGCGCTCCTTCGCACACTACGCGACCCGCATGAAGGCCCCCGCCGGCCAGCGGATGGGCGCCACTGGACTGCTCTCCGCGACCGCCGCAGGTCCTCGCAGGAAGCCGAACACCTTCTATGGCCAGCATCCCGGCGCACGCGGTTAATCTCGCCCTCCAGATGGCCGCGATCAAAGCGGCCGTCCCCGGCGCCCGAGGAACCGTACGAGGCGGCGAACTGCGCTGCACCCTCACCCTGCAGCCCACCCCCATGAGCAGGAACTACCCGGTGCGGATCGTCTACCGCCACCGGCGCAGGCCCCGCGTGAGTGTCACCGGCCCGCCGCTGACACTGCACCCGGGCGCCACCAAGCTCCCGCACCTCTACCCCGACGGTGACCTGTGCCTGCACCTGCCCGGGGAGTGGAAGGAACACATGCTCCTCGCGGACACGATCCTGCCGTGGGCCTCGGCATGGTTCCTGCACTACGAACTCTGGCTGGTCTTCGGACGCTGGACCGGCACCGGCGACGAGCACGCAGTAGCGTCGCCCCCGAGCCGGATCCCCTGAGCCAGGCCCGGCCTCCGGCATCGTGCCGGCCGTGTGACGAGCAGGAGCGGTGTGTATGAAGCGTGAACGGGCGACCGCGGTGCTGCGCGAGATGCTCGACCGGCTGGAACAAGGCGCGTGGCCCCTGAACCTCGTAGAGGAAATCCACCTGTTCGGGTCCTACAGCCGCGGCGCCCTGGAGGTGGGCGACGTGGACGTCGTGGTGCAGCACACCACCGACGAACGCTGGAGGCAGGAATCCCTCGAGGCCATGTTCAGCAGCCGTGACGGCTACACGGTGATGCGGCAGGCGCTGCGCGGCCGCAGCCGCGGTCTCAGCTTCCAGTTCCAGTACCGCAGTGCCCTTGAGGACGAAGGCTTCGAACTGCTCCTGCTCTGGAAGCGGGGCGAGCCGGTGGACCTCGCCTGGCAGAGGCTGGCCGCGATCACCCCTGACCCGGACGCCGGCCGTGCGCCCAGGGACCATGTCCTGCCCTCCTACGAGGTACTCGCCGACCTGCTCCCGCGCCCGGTCCGTATTGATCTGCACCGTCTGTGCACCAGCGGCGGCGCGACAGTGTCGGCGTTCCCCCTGCCCGACGCCCAGCCCAGCTCGGCCGTGGCGGTGGACCACATCGACGAACGCTGGACCCCCAACAGCCCGCTGCGCCGCCAGGCCGCCGCCGCGCTCGCCCACCTGGAGAACAGCGGCCAGCCTCTGGACCAGGTCGAGGTGCACGGCCAGTACCTCGACCACAGCAAGACGGACGAAGCCATCGCATGCTTCGTCGACCTGGGCTGGCGCTACTGGAGAAGAGCGAACCGCTACTTGAACGACGGCCAGGCATGGTTCGAGGTCCTGCCTGCGACCGCCCGGCAGCCCCTGCACGCACTCCACATCGCCCCCGGCCCCCGAAACTGAACGGGGGCAGACCACGTCCCGCAGCGCCTCATCGGCACGACGGGGGAGGAGCGTCGGACGTGCGGTTCGGGACGCAGCGCGCCTGACGGAAGATCCGTCAGGGCCCGGACCCTGCACCGGGCTGCGGCACGGGCACCGGTTGAACGCGCAGCGGTACGGCTGAGGTCCTGGCAGCCCCCGCGCCTTCGACCTTGCATGTCCCGCCCGCCAACGCGCCCGCGAACCGCGGCGCGTTCTACCGGCCGCTCGGCTACGGGGCCGCCGGCGGTGTCCGGCCGGAAGCGGCCGGGCGTGCTCCGCGCCCGCCGGTCTTGGCCGCGAGGGTGCGCGGGGCGGACGTGCTCTCATCCCGTGCCTTGCGCCGGCCGGTTGTGCGGTGCTGTCGGGTGCCGTGCGGCGGGCGGGCCTGACGCTCACGCCGGATGACTTTGGTGGTTCCGGCGGGGCTGGTGTAGATGCTGGTCCTGTCCCCGTATTCGCCGCGGGTGGTGGCCTCGTCGGTCTTGTATGCCAGAGCGTCGTGGACGCCGAGTGACCGCAGAGCGAGCAGGACCCTCCGTACGTCCTGCTCGTCGTTGCAGTCGGCGGTGTAGATGATCACCGGTCGGCGTGTGGGATCGCCGTCGAAGCCGTTGCCGAGCGTGGCGACCTTGGCCTGGGGGCCGAGCTGTCCGGCTTCCACAGCCGTCTTGATCAGGTGCCAGCCCACATCGAGGGCGCGGACCGGCAGGAACCACAGCCACTTGCCGGATTGGATGGATGCGCCGGCCGCGGCCGGGAGGCTGTCCCCGGGGGCTTTGGCCCAATGCCACGGGCGGCAGGTGTCGGATGACGGCGGGGGTGTCTTTGCGGGCTGTTGGCCTGTCCGGGTGGGCTCGTTGCGCACGAACGAACGGTATGTGACATGGCCCGCCTGCCGAGACTATGTGTTCCGGTGTGGCTCTCAGAGAAGTCGCCGCGGACCAGGAGCGGCGTGACCAGGCCCTGACGGCGTGCTGCATGGCGGTCGTCGCGGAGAGCGATCCGGTACTGGCACCCGGCCGCCGCAGCAGGGTGCTGATGGACTGTCTCGCGGTGCTGAGAGCGGCCCACCATCCGCAGCGGGCGGCACAGATCGGCATGAGGGAATTCCGTCAGGGCCTGCGCGGCCCGCTGGGTCCGCTTCTTCCCCCGGCCACGGGCAGACCCGACCGGTTCGACACCCTGCGGTTGTTCGACACGCAGGGACTGGCCCGAGACGCGGTCCAGGACCTGTGCAGCGAGCACCTGGTCCCGCAAGCGGCGCTCGAGCAGTACTGGCCGTGGGCCCGGGTGCGTGCCGAACAGGAAGAACAGCGCATGTTCGACCTCCTGCGGCGCCTTACGCCGCAGGACTACCGGTGTGCCCGCATCCTGCTGGGCGAGCACCCCGCCGGCCCGGTCAGGGACCTGCGGCGTCAGTGGGACCGGCTGTGGATGCGGTTCGACTTCTTCGAGTCCGTGGCCGACTGGCCGTGGTGCCAGGTCGACGGCTGGTGGTATCCGTGCCCGCTCTGCCACTGGCCGATGCGGGTCCTGCGGTCCGGGCCGCAGTTCGACGTGCGCTGTGAGGCCCATGCACCCAGGGGCGTCCACTACCGGTACACCCCCGGCAAAGGGCCGGGCCCGGGCGAGCTGACCGGGACCGGCAAGGCGGCGGTGCCGGTCACCCCCCTGCCGGCCAGCGCCGATCACCTGGCCGTGAGCCGGCCCGTGTGGCGCTACGGAACCCTTCCCGTGCTCCTCGAACTCCAGCTGCGCGATGCGCTGATCGGCCTGCCGTTCCTCCAGATGCAGATGTGGCCCGGGGAGCAGCGGCCGGACGAGTACGACGTGCACATCACCGTCGCCGTGCCGGGCAAGAACAAACGCCACTGGCGGGTGGACGCCAAGGCATGGGAGTCGGTCGTCGCGCTCGGCAACGCGCTCTCGGCACGCCCGGGGCTGCGCCGCGGGCTGACCATCGTCCTGCCCGACCACCAGCACAGCGAGCGGCACTTCCTCGCCTCCCAGGTACGCGACCGGGGCGTCAAGGTGACCACGGTCAGCCGTCTGGCCAACCGCGTCAAGGCCGCCTGCGGAGCGCCGCGGTGAAGCCGGAGGAGTGGGAACTGCACACGCTGTGCGTCAACACGGCGCTGGCACTGGCCGAGGAGTACTTCGGCTTCCGTGACGCCGACGGCCGGATGATTGTGCCACTGGACCAGGCCCATGTGTTCGCGGCCGCCCGCACGGATCTGTGGGAGCGCTGGCCCCGAGTCCCGCGGCGCGTACGGGAACTGGCCGGCCGGTACTGGCGCGTGCGCCCCGAGGACCTGGCCGGCCGCGGCACGTTCGAGGCCATCGCGCGGACCTGCGCGAACTCGGGCGGCGGCCTCTACCGGCTCCCTGACGACGTGCCGCCCCGGGAGGCGGCCTACCTGCTGGCCGCGCACGCCCAAAAGCCGCTGGACCTGGCACGGGAGCTGGTGCGCGAAGCCGAAGACCACTACCACGGCACCCGCCTGCCGCTGCCCGTGGCCGGCCCCGGCCGGTGGCAGTTCGGGGGACCCGAACCCTCGGTGGTGACCATCCCCGACACCGAACAGGACGCCCATGTACGGCCGCTGCAGCTGACGACCGCCCCCTATACGGCCACGACGGCCGTCACCCGCAAGAAGATCCTGCGCATGGCCCGGCGCCAGGCGGCGGCCGGACCCGGCCGCCACGGCTGGAAACCGGGCGTGCTCGCCTCCTTCTTCGACCGGCTCCAGGACGCTTCCGGCGCCCCCGCCACCCGCCTGGACCTGCCGGCCGGGAAGCTCACGATCGTCAACGCGCCCACGGGCGTGGGCAAGAGCGTGCTGATGAACGTCCTCGCCCCGCTCCTGGCCGGCCGGGGCCAGGGCCCGATCGCGGTCGTCGTCAGCACGGTCCACGACAGCCTCACAGGCGCCGAGAAGATCGCAGCGGACGACGAACTCGTCTTCCAGGT
The DNA here is from genome assembly GCF_044747345.1 of Streptomyces sp. NPDC090088. Lineage (NCBI taxonomy): Bacteria > Bacillati > Actinomycetota > Actinomycetes > Kitasatosporales > Streptomycetaceae > Streptomyces > Streptomyces sp. NPDC090088. Next base: position 809,248 of record NZ_JBIVDZ010000005.1, read on the forward strand.
CACCGCCCAGCTCGCCCAGGCGACCGCCCCCCGGAAACTGAACTGCGTGCCGCTGGTCACCGGGGTCCGGATCGCGGAACAGGCCCAGCGCGCCGCCGAACAGGGCCGCGAGGACCGCCACGACCGGCTCGCCTACGGATGCGAGCTGTCCACATGGGTGACGGACGGCCCCAAGGTGACCCGCGGCCGCGAGCCGTGCCGCACCCTGACCAAGGTCACCGATCCCGTGGCCGGAACAGACGACCAAGAGCCGGCCGGCCCGCACGGCTGCCCGCGGATGGGAGTGTGCGGGAAGTACACGCTGCTGCGCGAGGCGGTCCAGGCGGACATCATCGTCACCAACCACCACAACCTGCTGCGCGGCCTCATCCCGGTCCCCGTCGACACCGGCCGGCATCTCCTGCGGCAGATCCCCGTGATGGAGTTCCTCAGCCGGCACTGCCGCACACTGATCGTCGACGAGGTCGACAACCTGCAGAACAGCTGGTGCTCGACGGGCGCCCACGACTTCTCCCTGGCCACCCGCGGCATCAGCAAGACCTCCCTGCTGCTCCAGGTGGACCAGCAGCGGCAGACCCTGCCGGCGGCTGCCGACCGCCGCGTGGTCAACGCCCTGTTCAAGGCCAGGGGACTGGGCGAACAGTTCCTCAACTACGTGCTGGACGGCGAGCTCTGGCTGGAGCAGGACGCCGGGGAGGAAGAACGTCCCGGTTCCGGCTGGCACGTGCCCGGCATCTGGGACCGCATCCTGATCAGGGACCTGCTCGGCCTCGACGAACACGCCCGCATCGACCCGGGCACGCACAAGGCGTTCCGTGCCATCTTCCCCGACTCGGACGGCAACACCCTCCCCGAGCCACGCTTTCAGCAACTGGCCCGCATCCTTGCCCGGGCCGTCAGCCGTGACAGCAGCGAGGACGAACTACCCGTCCTTAAAACGGAGATCTCCCAGGCGCTCAAACGCCTCAAGATCCCCAAAACGCGGCACCCGAACCTCACCAACGCACTGCTCGTACGCGCCTGGCTGGGCAGCCTCCACCAGAGCCTGACCTACCTGAAGTCAGTGATCGCCGGACTCGGCGCCCAGCTGACCGCAGGCCGCGAACTGGCACGGGCGCTCGGCTCCTCCACACACAACGGCGCCCTGCCGTTCGGGCCCCTGGGCTACCAGCTGTTCGGATTCAAGGTCAACAAGGACAACCGGGGCGGCGGCGAACTCCTCGTCCAGTCCCTCGGCGGTGACCCCCACACCGGAACCGTCCAGCTCGGCGGCACCATGGCCCTGGCCGCCGCCGGTATCGAGCGCAGCGTCCTCGCCCTGTCCGCGACCGCCTTCTTCCCGCGCGCATCCTGCGAACACGTGCACACCGAGCCCGCCTACGTCATGACGGACGCCACCCCCGGCGCGGTCACCGCCCTGGCCGGCAACGTCTCCGCCCGGGACACCGTATGGGACCCCATCACCATCGGAGGCATCGCCGAAGCCTACAAACCAGCCGAGATCCAGAAACTGGGGGAGAGACTGTGGCAGACCCGGCTCTCCGAACACCTGCGCCAACTGGAGATCGACGACCCCGACCGGGCCCGAGCCATGGTGGTCTCCAACTCCTACAAGCAAGCCGTCCTCCTCGCCGCCGGCATCGCCTCGGCGGCCGTGCAAGCCTCCTGGATCGCCGCTGTCGTCCCGAAGACAGGCACTCCCGCCGGCGTCCACCTGCCCCCCGGCGTCGTGACCATCACCCTCGATCAACTCGAGGACCTGCCCCGCACCCACCCCCAGGTCAAAGTCATCTGCGCGCCCCTGCCGCTGGTCGCCCGCGGACTGAACATCCTCGTCCCCGGCACCGAGAACTCCGCGCTGGCCTCCGTCTGGGTCGGCCTGCGCCCCGTCGCCGACCTGCACTCACCCGAGGCGATGTACGCCAGCGTCAACGCAACCGCCATCGCCGCGGCCTGCCCGGGCCCCGACCCCGCCCGCATGCTCGCCATCCAGAGCCGGGCCGCCCGAAGACAACTGCACACCCTGCTGCGCAGCGACCCCCGCTTCAGCAGGCTCCCCCGCCACCTGAAGACCGAGATCCTCGCCGGAATCCTGGTCGACCTCATCCAACTCGCCGGCCGCGCCCGCCGCGGAGGCACCCCCGTCCAGCTCTACCTCGTCGACAACTCCCTCCTCGACACCCGTCTGGGCTCCGACTTCCCCTCACTGGTGCGCTCCTACTACGACCGGCTCACCGAGGACGAACAGGCCAGCCTCCGCCGCATCTACGGCACCACCCTGACCGCCTGGCTCGACTTCGCCCACGCACCCGACCTCCTCCCGCTCACCCACGTCCCCCTGCCCCGCAGCCAAGACCTTGATCACGAAGGCGTCTGATGACCACGGCCACCAGCCAGATGTCCCTGCTTGCCTGCCACACCGACGAAGACCTCCTGGGCACGGTGCTGCTCTACCGCCTGCCCACCGTGAAGATCGACACGGCCTGGAAGAAGCTGCGCGAGGAATACCGCGGCATCACCGGCTCCACGGCCAACCTCCCCTACAGCGGCCTGCTGACCGTCCTGCGCGCCATCGGTTACACCAGCGCCACGCTCTACCCCGTCACCAAGACCGACCCGCCGAAGTTCCTCGCCACCACCCGGCCCATCGACCGCGACGACCTACATGCCGCCATCACCCTCTGGGAACAGGCACTGCTGCAGACCCCGGCCGACAGATTCACCTTCCAGCACCCGAGCCAGATCGCCGACCTCATCGCCGGGACCGCCCCCGAAAAAGTCCAGCTGTGGGACCAGATCACCCGCACCACGGCCTGCATCGACGCCCCCAGCTGGGTATGGACGGCCGCCGGTTGGACCATCGCCGAGAAACTCTCCGGTGAGACGTGGACGATCGACGCCAAGACCGTCACCTTCCGCCGCGACCTCGCCAACAGCCTCCAGGTCTGGGACCGCACCCTGCTCTGGACCAACACCTGGCTCGCCGCCCGCGGTGAAACCCCCGACGACCTCGCCGGCAACGACGACGAAGAACACGCCTGGAAGACCGCCACCCGATACGCCACGCTCCGGCTCGACATCATGATGAAGTCCCACCCCGGCCTGCCCCGCCCCGTGGCCGTCGTACAACCCTCCGTCTCCCGGCTGAGCAACACCCTGCGCAACGCCCGCACCGCCTGGTTCGAGCCCCGCGACGACAAAGGCCCCCTCCTCAACCTCGAACTCGGCGGATACGGCGACCACACCCACCTCAACCACACCACCCGCCTGGCACTGGACGCCTGGATCCGCCTGCACGGCGAACACGTCTTCCCCCACGACAAAGACGGCGAGTTCCTCGCGCCCAGCGCTCTCGACCTGAGCGGCCCTCCCGGCAAGCTCCGCGCCCTCCTGCCTTTCGCCACGAGCTATCCCCTCGGCAGAGGCGTGGGCATGTACAGCCAGCGAGAACTCGCCCGGTTCATCAGCACCGCTCTCGACCAGCCCCTGGTCAAGTGCGTCCAGGTCGCCGGCCGCCGCCCCTTCGGAAACCGGCGTACCACCGTCGAAGGCCGCGATGCGGTCCTGTGGGACGACGAGAACCTGCCGCAGATCCTCGCAGCATCCGGATGCCGGAACCTGCGCATCCTCGCCCTCTACAAGGGCCAGGCCATGCGCGCACGCATGCAGATGCTCCTGGCCTACCACTTCAACCGCCCCGACCTCGCCACCAAGGGCATCGGCGAGAACAAACCCGTCTCCCTCAACGACCACGTCGAGGTCCTGTTCCAGCCGGCACCCGAGCTGCTGGCCCACGGCGAGCACCACGATCAGCGCCCCGCCCTCGTCAGACAACTCCTCGGTCTCGGCGCGCCCGAGGGCACCCGCCTGCTCGCCCTGTGTGAAACCGAGTACGACCCCAAAGCCTGGGCACGCCAACGACGCGCCTCCAAGAAGACCGACTCCACCGTCGCCGACCCCGACACCCTGGACGCCAAGCACCGGGTCAACGCCGAACTCGCCCGCCACCAAGTCCTCGCGCAATTCCTCACCCTGTACAAGCCCGGACGCCGCAACCCCCGCAAGAAGGACCGCGAGCTCACCACTGATCTCCAGCTCCTGGGCCACGAACTCCAAGGCCACCACCGCGGCCATATGGCCGTCGCGGACCTGTCCCGCGTGGCCGGCCTCGTACACCCGCGACTGACCAAAGCCCTCAACTCCGGCCCCCACGGCCTCAAGGAACCACCTGTCCACGTCGGGCTGCACCTGCGCCAGCAGCGCGGCAAACGGCGCAGTGCCACCGACGAGCCGAAACTGATGTGGACCCTGGTCGCCCTCGTCCCCCACGGCCCCTACTGGCGCACCCTCGCCTACCTCCCCGCCGAGCACACAGGCCCAGGCGCCTGGCTCGACTACGCCACCGCCAACTGCCGCTTCCGGGCCCGGCCGCTGCCCGAAGGCCGACGCCGCGATGAACTCCTGCCTCGCCACATCGACCGCGCACTCTACGAGCTGGGCAGCCACGCCGGCCCGGCCCAGGAATACCTCCTGTACGTCTCCGGAGACGAAGCCCGCAGCATCTGGCCCCTGCTCGCCAACAAGAACCTGGGCCAGGCCCCCGACGCCGCCGGCCACATCAACAAACGGCCTGCACTGCCCGGCTTCACACTCCCGCCCGGCCAGCGCCCCCGAGCGGTCATCCGGATCACCTCCGGCAGCCAGGACGTGGCCAGGCCAGCCCTGGTCGAACGGCTCCGCCACATCGAGGAGTACGACGAGCCCGTCACCGAGGAGGGCAAACTCGCCACCGGCCTGTTCCAGATGGAAGAGGCCGACCAGACGTTCATCCTGTGCAACCTCCCCCACCAGTTCACCGGAGGCGCGCGCTACGCCCGCGCCGGCGAGTCCTGCAGCCGGTGGGGAAGCAGCGACGCCGAGGAACAAGCCGAAACCTGGTACAGCCACACGGCAACGGAGATCACCGTGCTGCATCACCCGGCTGACCAGGCCCTGCTCACGTACGGGCTCGCCGCCGCCCGCCTCTGCGACCACGCCCTTCACTGGGAACACCGCACCCAGTACCCCGCACCCGTCCACCTCGGCATCCAGATGGACAAGGACCACCCCGAGTACCGCCGCACCGTCGACGGGGACGACGAGGCCGACAGCTGAGCCATGACGAACGTGGAGCCCAGCCGCGCCATCGCACTGCTGGACAGCCCCTCCGACAACGACACATCACGAGAGGAAGGCGGGCAGGGGACACGCGGCCCGGAAGACGTGACGGAATGGGATCACCGGCTCGATGACCGCCGACCGAGACACATCCGCCGATGGACTCGCAGCATCCTGAGAGCCCTCGCACGACGGCGCGGCGCCGATGCTGACGGCGATGGTAGAAAAACCGGCGGAAGATGGGCTGTGCCGCGTGTCAGCCTGTACTCGTGCTTTCGTTCAAATACGTCCCTCCACCCACACCGGTCGAATACGACCGTTTGGTGCACGAGGCCTCCCAGGACTCGCAGCAACTCAAGCCCGACCAGCATGTTGTGTCCCGGGTGCTCCTTGACCAGTTCGCCGAACCGGTCGGCGTCAAGGGCGAACGCCTGGTCAGCAGTCTCAACCGCGCGTACATGAAGGCCAAGCCGACGAAGCGGGGCCCGGCCGGCTGCGGGAAGTTCCGGCACTTCGTGCGCCATGCCTCCGACTCCAGCGAGGCCGCCTGGATGGCCACGGAAACCCGGATGCGCGAGGCGCTCAACGCGGCGGACAACGGCACGTTCTTCGACCAGACGCAGCACTCCGACACGGTGCGCGACGCGATCGTGCTGCACATGGTGCGAAGCATCCCCGCGCTGATCGGGTCCGACGAGACATGGCGCGATCGCCACGCCGCACACATAGCCCAGTGGATGCGGCACCGCCGTGACGTCCTGTTCTGGTTGCACCGCGCCCATTTCGGCTGGTCACCGACCAGCGACCAGGAACTGCAACTCATGGCCGAAGCCTTGATCTCCGACCTGGCTGCCCAGATGGACCGCGGCGTGTACTTCCGCGTCACGGTCGTCGAACGGTTCGGGCGCTTTAGCCGCATGCTCGCGAACGAGTCCGTGAAACTCTGCCAGCCCGCATCCGGCGAGTTCCTGATCGGCGACGTACCCGCCCTCACCCTGCGCGAGGGGCACCCCGGCACTGGCGCCCGCGACGGCCTCGGGCTGGAGAACTGCGACGAACTTGTCCTGCCGCTGGGGCCTCAACTCTTGGCAGTCCTCGGGGCCGGCCACGGCTACGCCACGATCGGTGCCGACGACGTGGACCGCTACAACACCGCCCAGGTCCGGGCGGCCGCCGACTACGTGTACCTGCGGCCCGGCAGCGGTCTGGAGGCCTTCGCGCGGGACGCGGTCACGCCGCACTGGCCGAACCGTATTCCGGTCCGCCTGCGGCAGGCGGACCTTCCCGCCACCTTCCTCCGGCAGCCCGACGCTGTTCGCTGACGCACCCCCGTGAGTCAGCGAAGGCTGATCCTCGCAGCGCGAGACGCACGTCACAACCGCCTCGATGTCACGGCTGCCGCCCCTTGCTGCACTTCCTTGGTGACAGGGCGCGTCGGGCGTCGTACGGAGTATTGAGGGGGACAGGTTGCCAGAGACAGCGATCGGGTTAGCGGCACTGGGCGTGACGTTGAGCGGGCGGTTGCTCTACCAGTGGATCTGCAGCCGTACCCAGGTCCAGCTGGCCCGCCTCACCCAGCAGGGCGTCAGTGACCGCGTCCGGGCCCTGCCGCCCGGCAGCAAGGTCACCGAGCGCAGGGCCGGTGAGGAACTGCGCAGCGAGGTCGGTGCGGCTGGCGGAGACGCCCGTGGCTGACTTTGAGATCCACCTGGAGACCGTACAGCTCGAACTGGAGCCCCCCGGACGGCACACGGTCAGCCACACACCCGCGGTGTCTGCGCCAGAGCCGTACATTCCGCCAGTACCGCCACAGGAGCGTGGCAGCGTCGTCCGGGTGGAGTTCACCCAGTTCTACGAGCAGCACATGGCCAAGCTGGTCCGCCACCTGCTGCGACAGGGCGCGAGCGGCCACGAAGCAGCAGAGGCCGCGCAGGCCGCCTTCGCCGAAGCGTTCGTGAAGTGGGAGACCATCGACCACCCCGCCGCCTGGCTCCGCAAGGTCGCCATCCGCCTCTATGTTCGCCAGCCGGTGCGCCGCGAGGACCTCACCGACAACGTTCCGCAACTGTCGGGCGGCGTCTGCCCCCTGCGCTCAGTGGAACTCAAAGAGGAAGAGGCCCGTGTCTACGCCGCCCTCGCCGCTCTGCCGCCTCTGCAACGGGCGGTTCTCGCCTGGCACTTGGACGGCTTCGCAACCGGCGAGATCAGCGATGCCCTCGATATGACCCACGAAGCCGTACGGCAGAACCTTAGCCGCGGCCGCGCCCGGCTCAAGACGATCCTGCTCAGCGTGAACGACGGGGGCGAGCGATGACCCATTTCGACAGCGACGCCGAACTCGATGCCGTGCTGCGGTCCGCGGACGAGGCGGTACTGACTGCCGTGGAGGACGGTCTGGACCTCGACGCAGGACGCGCGGTCCTGTTCGCCCAGGTGACGGCCTGTGAACGCGAAGACCGCCAGCCCCCGGGCTGGAAGATCGGCCCGGACGGGAGTGTCATCGATTTCGCCGGCATCTCGGTCGAAGCGGCCCTCCAGCGAGACAACCAGGCGCACGGATCACGACGGCTCCGCGCCAGCGTGAACGATGTCAACGGGCGGGTCACCCAGATTCTGGACCTGCTGGACCGGATCTCCTACGACCTCGACCTGCTCCGGCGCTGGCTGGACTGCGTGTCGGAGGGGCGACCGCTGGGGCCGGGGCATGTGGAGAACGCGGCCACCTTGCTCGCCGCGTTGGTTGTGGGGGTCCGGGAACGGAACATGAGCGAGGAGACAGCCCTCGGGCTCGTCGCACAGGCCAGGACGGTGCTGCGGAAGCTCCTGGTTCAGATCCACCTCAATATCGGAGGCGAGGAAGACCGCAGTTCAGCCGTGAAACGGCTCCTCAACCTGAACCTCGCCCTGGTGGCCACCAATTCTCTCGTAGTCGAGCTGTTCGCCGACGACGGAGACCAGTCCTTCCTACGCCCTGTCCCCACAAGGTGACTTCGGCAGAGCAAGTTACGGACCCCGGGGCCCCGCATATGAGTCGTGCTGTTCAACGACAGCGTGACGCCGACGGCACGGCCCCCGTCGTCACGCGGGTGTCGGCTGCGGCACCTTCAGCACCCCGGCTTCCGTGCGAGCGCCGCGATGTGCGGTGGCGGGTATCTGTCCAGCGCGTCGAAGTCGTCACACAGCCGGGCCGGCAGTCGGTGCAGACACGCCTCGGTGAGCAGCTGCTGCTCATTGGGCTAGGACGTCCGCCTGTCTTCCGTGAACCTCTGGCCTACCGAGAACCACATCCGTGCGTCCTGGTCGTCATCGCCGGGACGCGGCGCGCCGAGCATTCCGGCGATTTCGTGCCGGTCAGCCAGGTGGCACAACAGGACCCTTACCTGTGGCTGGCGGCCGCGCTGTAGTGAGTCGGATTGCCCATGCGCCCAAGATCTCTCTACGGTTGGTGCCTGCCCGGTGGGCATGGACGGTGCGAAGGGGGCAGTGTGGAAGCCGAGTTGGCGGCGCTTGCGGCGTCGGGAGCGACGACGCTGGTCGGGCTGATGGTCTCGGAGTCGTGGGAGCGGGCGAAGGGCAGCCTTGCCCGGTTCTTCGCACGGCGGGCCGCGGGCGAGGACGCCGCAGGGGAACTGCAGGCGTCGAGCACGGGCTTGGACAGCGCGCAGGCAGCGGGCGACGCGAGTGCCCGGGCGGACCTCCAGGCCCGGTGGCAGCAGCGGCTGGAGGACGTCTTCCGGGAGGACCCCGGTGCGGCGCAGGAACTGGCCGGACTGCTGTCCGAGCTGGCACCCGACGCCTCACGCAGGTTCGTCAGCCTCGTGAGCGGAGGGGTTAACTACGGTCCGGCCTTCCAGGGTTCACACATCCATGGCGGCATCACCTTCAATGTCCGGCCCGACCAGTCCGGACCGGACGCGCGCCCGCTGCCCGACCAAGTGCCCGTCACCACGGTCCTGTTCAGCAACCGCACAGCCGAACTCGCGGTGCTGGATGAGACTCTCGGCACGCTAGAAGGCGGCCTGGGCCCCGTCCGCGTCGGTGTGCTGGGCGGACTGCCCGGAGTCGGCAAGACGACCATGGCCTGGCGGTGGGCGGAGCGGGCCCGACGGCGGTTTCCGGACGGGCAGCTGTATGTGGACTTCGCCGCCCTGCGGACCCAGTCCGAGCTGGCGACCGGCGCCGGTGCGGACGTCTCCGAGGCCCTCGCCATGTGCCTGAGATCGCTACCGGGAAGCGACAGCATTCCGAGTTCCCTCGCCGAGCGGACCAATCTGTTCCGCTCCCGCTCGGCCGGCCTGCGGATCCTGCTCGTCCTGGACGACGTGAACCAGCCCGCACACGTGCGTGCCCTGACCCCTAAGGGCCCGGGCAGCGCCGTCCTGGTCACCGGACGGGGCCGACTCGGTGAACTGGCCCTGGACGGAGCCCGGTTGATCTCCGTCAAGCCGCTGGACGCACACGGCGGACTGACACTGCTGACGGACCGCTGCGGCCAGGAGACGGTCGCAGCCGAACCGCAGGCCGCACGGCGCCTGGTGGAACTGTGCGGCGGCCTGCCGGTGGCCCTGCAGGTCGTAGCGGCGCGTCTGGTCGGCGACGACAGCCCGAGCATGACCGAACTGGCCGCCGAACTCGACAACGAGGCCGGCCGGCTGGCCGGCATGGCACTGGAGGGTGAGGAGTCCACGGTGTCCGCTGTTCTGAATCCTTCCTACCGGCTGCTGCCGCCCGACGCCGCCCGGCTCTACCGCCTGCTCGGATGGCTGCCGGTGGGTGTCTTCGACGCCGGTGTGGCCGCGGTCGCCGCCGACCTCGACACCGCGCGTGCCAAGCGCCTGCTGGGTGTCCTGACGAAGGCGAGCCTGGTAGAGGCAGGGGGAGACGGCCGCTACCGGATGCACGATCTGGTGCGCCTGCACGCCCGGGAGCGCGCGGCAGACGAGGAGCAGGAGAGCGAACAAGAGGCGCTGATCGGCCGAGTGGGCACGCACTACCTCGTGCTCACCGCCTTCGCCGACCGGGCCCTGCGTCGCGAGCGGCTGCGCATCGCCGACCTGTCGGCCCTGCTGCACGGCGCCGACGACCCCTTCGCCGCCGCCGGAGGGCCGCCCGCGCTGGAGTGGCTGGACACCGAGCGCTCCGCCGTCCTGGCCGTGCTGCGCTCGGCTGTCCGGCACGAGCTGCACACCCTGGTCTGGCAGCTGGCGGAAGCATTCACGGTCCTGTTCCTGTACCGCCGCTACCTGGGGACGTGGAAGGAGTCACTGGAGCTGGGCGCAGCCTCCGCCGCCGCGGCGGCGGACGTCGCGGCCGAGGCGCGGCTGCGCAGCCTGCTGTCGCGCCCGTTGCTCGACCTCGGCGAGAACGGCCGCGCGGCAGCCGAACTGGACCAGGCCGTGGTCCTGGCCGAGGCGTCCGGCCACCTCGTGCTGCGCGCTTCCGTGCAGGAATTCCTCGGCCGGTACCGGGATCTCTTCGAGCCCTCCCACGCCGTCGAGGCATACCGGCGCTCCCTGGAACTCAACGAGAGCGCCGGGGAGGCGCGTGGCGCAGCCATCGCCGCATTCTTCCTCGGATGCGCCCAGGACACCCAGGGCGATCACACACAGGCGATGGCCACCCTGAGCCGGGCGCTGCAGGACCTTCAATCCCGTCAGGAGCCGGACCGGCGGATGGCGGCCCGTGCCCAGGCAGCCATCGGCGTGGTTCGCGATCATCTCGGTCAGAGTGAGGAAGCGATCGGTGACCTGCGCGAGGCGATCCGGGCCCTTAAGGAGGCGGGGGCGACGCACTATGAGGCGCAGGCACTGGTGCAGCTCGCCGACATCGCACAGCGCACATCCGGTCGCGAGGACCTGGTGCGCGCGTGCCTGACCCGCGCCGTCGAGATCCACGAGGCAGCCGGCAGCCGCACGGCGGAGATCCTGCGGCAGCGGCTGGACGGTCTCGGCGGCTGAATCCGGCACGACCAGCCGGCCGGCGGCTCCAGACGCTACCGGGCCGCGAGTACGGGGCGAAGACGCAGCACGATGTCCTCCTCCCGCACGCCGCCGACCCGCAGCGTCACCCGGCTGCCGTTGAGCGGATGCCCTGCGCGCAGACAGGCGTAGACGACCGCAGCTGGCAAGCCGGGGTCACCGGCCGGGCCCGTGGCAGACGCCTCGACCACCCGGCCGTCCCGGAGCCCGACCAGGCACACGCCCTGGCGCACGGCCGAGGCTGCGAGAAGGCTTCCCGGCAGCTCGGCGAGCGTGTCCCGGATCCAGCGCAGCGCCTCGACTGGGGTCGCCGAGCACCGGCTGCGTACGAGCACTGAGGCGCTCTCGGCCAGACGCCGGTCACGCTCGTCGGTCGTACACGCCAGATGGGCGAAGGATCCCGGCGGGCCCGGGCGCGCTTCGTCGAACCCGCAGACGGCAGCCGGGATACGGGACAGGACGACGCTTACCTCTTCGCGCTCCCCGGCGACGAGCGTGGTCACCTGCCAGGAGGTGACCTGGGAGACGGGAGGATCCGCAGCCGTCAGCATCAGCGCAGACGGCGGCGGGGAAGCAGGTTCGGGGAGTTGCAGCAGACGGTAGAGGACGGTGCGCAACCGGGCGAGGGCGTGTCCGCGCTCGGCGAAAGCCTGGTCCGCGACCGCGGCGTACTGCTGGGGCGTGTGCCCGCGCACGACGTCGTCCACCTGCCGCAGCAGATCCCCGCGCAGATCGAGCCGGGGCGCGAGGGCCGACAGTTCGTGGACGGCCGTCCCGGGTACCGAGTCGCTGCCGAACGCGGCCAGCAGCAGCGGTATGCCCGCCGACGCCCCGTACAGTGTCACCGAGCCGTGATCGCCCACGAGGACGTCCGCGGCGACGAGCGCGGGCCGCCACGCGTGCACGGCCGGCATCAGCAGCAGTCCCGCGTCCAGGGCGGCGGCGTACAGGGTGCGGATCTGCCACGCCCCGTGGGCCGCCCACACATTGGGGTGGACGATCACACCGACCCGGTACTCGTCGCAGGGAAGCTGTGCGAGCAGACGCTGCGGAAGGTCTGGATGGCGTCCCAGAAGCGACGTTGGTCCCCAGGTGGAACTGACCATGACCAGACGCTGGTGCTCCGCCACGCCCAGCGCCTCGCGGTACATCACCCGGCGCGGCTGGCTGCCGACCAGTTCGTCGAAACACGGGTCGCCGACCAGCAGCGTGTGCCCGGCCGCTTTCGGGTGGACGGCGAGCAACTGTTCCTCCTGCGCCGGGTGCGAGACGGCCAGCCACGCACGCCCCGTCTCCAGCAGAGAATCCGCCACGGCCCCCGACAGCCTCTCACCCGAACTCCGTGAATCCGGCACGAATTTCTGAAAGCCCACGCCGTGCGGCAGCACCAATACCGGGCAGTTGCCCTCCGGCACCTCGATGTTCTCACTGGCGGACAGGATCAGGTCAGGGGAACTGCTCTCCAACTGCTCCCAGGGCATGACCCGGCACCCGGCATCGCGAAGGAGTTCGAGGACACCGGCGTTGAACGCGGACGTGGGGTCGTAGGCGAAGATGACGGTCACCCGGCTGTCGCCCCGTAGGAGGGACGGCAGCGTCTCAAGAACCCGTACGGTCGAGGTGACCGTACGGGCGGCGATGACCAGAGTGCGCTCACCGGAGAACGTGCTCCACCGGTGGGCATCAGCGCCCACCGGCACGCGAAGCGGCCAGCTATCCGACACAGCGGCCGCCTCTAACAAACCCGCGCCTCCCGCTGGTCAGCGGCTCGCGGCTCGCGGCTCGCGGCTCGCGGCTCGCGGCTCGCGGCTCGCGGCTCGCGGCTCGCGGCTCGCGGCTCGCGGCTCGCGGCTCGCGGCTCGCGG